>JAHDXO010000009.1 GCA_023382975.1 Pirellulaceae bacterium | reverse complement strand
CAAGCTGGAAGCTTACCCCACGACTTTTTCAGCAGCCTCCTTCGGCTTGCCGTTACACGATTTGGTTGCGACCGAGCGCAGCGAGGCCGCGTTCGGCAATGTCTCAATGGTTGAACAGGAACTCGCGGGAGTTCAGGATGGCCCACATCACGTCCTCGAGACCCAATTGCGGATTGGCCGCCTGACCCACGATCGTAGTCAATTGTTCGACCTCCTCGGGCGTCGGTTTGCGAGCCAGGCAGCGGATGTACAGCGTCTCGACGACTTGGGCAGGCGTCTGGCCCGCGTCCAGCAATTTCTTCACGACGCCGCCTCGTTGGACCTTGCCATGCACGGCGTCGCCGTTCAGCAAGTGCAAAGCTTGGGAGAGCGACGGATCGGTCGTGGCTTCACAGGCACAAACCGTCTCGCGCGGGGCTCGCCCGAACGAGGTCAGGAAGTAAGTGCTCGTCGTGCCGTCGGCGATTTGCACGGCACGCGAGCCCAGCGGCAGGCCGCGGAACTTCTCCTGGGTTTCGGTCACTTGGTTCAAGCAATCGAGCAACTGCTCGGCCGGAATCCGCCGCATGCCGGCGTGCGCGAAATTCCGCTCGTCGTGCTGGTTGCTCTCGTTGCGGACGAAGCTGCGCTGGTACGCTTCCGAATTGCAGATGTCGCGCACCAACTGCTTGAAATCAAACTTGTATTCGACCAACCGTCTGCCAAGTTCCTCGAACAACTCGGGATTGCTGGGCGGATTGCTGACGCGGACGTCGTCCACCGGCTCGACAATTCCCCGGCCGAAGAAGTGCGCCCACACGCGGTTGGCGACGTTCGTCGCGAAGTACGGGTTGTCCGCGGCGGTGAGCCATTCGGCCAACACCGCGCGGCGGTCCTTGCCGGCCACTTCCGGCTGCTCGCCGCCCAGGAACTTCGGTTCCATCTGCCGGTTGCCCAGCGGATTGCGGACCGACCCGCTGCCCGTGTTGAAGACGATCGTCTCGCGGTAGTCCTCGCCGTTCTTGCGGCCGATCTGGCAGAAGAAGGCGGCGAAGCTGTAGTAGTCGTCCATCGTCCAGCGGTCGAACGGATGATTGTGGCACTGGGCGCACTGGGTGCGGAAGCCCATGAAGACCTGGGCCACGTTCTCGGCGGTCTTCAGCGTGTCGCGTTCGATCTGGTAGAAGTTCGTCGCGGGCTTGTCGAACGTTCCGCCCGAGGCGCTGAGCAGTTCACGCACCATCTGGTCCAACGGCACTTCGCTGGCGATCTTGTCGGTCAGCCAATTGCTGTACAGGAACATCGCCTTGTAGCTGACCTGGTTGCTCGATTTGACCATCAGCAGTTCCGACCATTTCATCGCCCAGATTTCGGCGAATTCCTTACGCTCGAGCAGCCGGTCGATCAGGGTGGATCGCTTGGCCGGATCGGTGTCGGCTAGAAAGGCACGGTACTCTTCTTCGGTCGGCAGGGTGCCGGTCACGTCGATCGTGACGCGGCGGAGAAACTCCTCGTCGGTGCAGATCTCGCTGGGCAGGATGCGCAGCCGCTTGAGCTTTTCGCCGACCAGATGATCGATGTAGTTGCCGGTGACCGGCGGGGCGATGTAGGGCATGTCCAGCGGCAGCACGAGTGTTTGGCTGCCGACCGTCTTGGTCTCGAACCGGCCCATGACGAACGCTTCGCCTCGCGCCGCGGCGGTCACCAGACCGTCGGGAGTGATTGGGGCGGAGTTGTCGTTGCTGGTCATGAAGACGGTCAGATCGGTGACATCGCGGTCCGTCCCGTCACTGTATCGGGCGCGGGCGATGAACTGCTGCGTGTTGTCGGCCCCTTCGATCACCGCCTTGGGCGGATAGAAATCCAACTCGGTGACATGTGGCGGTTGTCCCTGGTCCAGCGGCGCACCCGCTTCGATCCAGCGGACCAGGGTGCGGTAGTACTGGCTGTCGGCGTCGAACAGCTTGCCGCCCGTGTGCGGAACCGCACCGATCGCCTTCTCGACCAGCAGACTCGCCTCGGGCCGAGCCAGATTGATGCGCCGTGCCCCTTCTTCCCGCGTGATGCGGTAGTGGTCGGTGGCCGGATCGAAGCCGAACAGCGACAGGCCGAAGCCGTCCTTGCCGCGCGCGGCGCCGTGGCAACTGCCCGTATTGCAACCGGCCCGCATGAAGATCGGCATGATGTCCAGATGGAAACTGATCGGCCGGTCGGCGGCGGCATCGACGACGGCGATCGTCGCCTCGGCCTGATGGCCTTGGTACTCGGCAACAAGCTTCGCCGCGCCGTCGGCCACGGGGTACAAGGTGGCGTTGTCCAGCCGGGCAACGCCCTCCGCACTCAAGCGGACGACCGCGTCGCGGGTGATGTCCTGCGTCACCCCGTCGTCGCGGCTGGCCACGACCAACACCCGCTGGTAGTCCCGCTGAGAGTTCAAGTGGACGTCCGGCGGATAGATGTCGATGCGCGTCACTTCGGCGGCCGGAAGGACCGTCGCCCACGCCACGATCAAGCCCGTGATCCAAGCAATTCGCGTTTTCACCTTGTTCTTCTCCTTGTTAGCTTACTGCTGCTCTTCTTGTAGTTTCTGCAGCCGCAATTGTTCCAGTCGGCTGAGGCGCCGGGGCGCTTCGGCCTGGGGTTGCGGCTGGGACGGCGCGGGCGTCGCTGCCGGCGCCGCGGGCGCGGCCACCTTGGGCGGCAACGGTTCGTCGACCCGCAGTTCGCCCGTGCCTTGCGTGTAGGACACCGGCTCGCCGTTGATCGTGACGGTCGCGCGGCACACCAGCGATTTGTACGTTCCGGCCTTGGCTTCCTTGGCGACGGTGATCGGGAACACGATCTGTTCCGTGTCGCTCGTAATCTTCTTCGGTTCGGCGTCGGTCGAGGTGTTTGCCGGCAAACCCAGCAACTCGACGATCGCCTCGCCGGCGAACTCGGCCTTGTTCTCGACGTTGACCAGCAGCTCGGTTTGCTGCCCCTGTTCCCCGGCCGTCTTCTCGAAGGCGAACGTCATGAAGGTCTCGGCAATTTCGAGTTGAGCCATCTGCGTCGCTGCCTCGACCGGTCCGTTGCCCACGGTGGACCGTCCGGTGACGACGATCGGCCAACTGCCGATCGCGGCAGTGCCGTTGGCGGTGAGCGGGATCTCCGCTTCGTTCTTGTCCGCCGCGATCGAGATGGAACCGGACGATCCGATTCCGGGAGGGTTGTAGAGCATCTGGATGGCGATGGGCTGGTTGAAGCCCTCCTGCCGCTTGGCGATCACCTTCAGCCCCTTCGAGCCGCCGCGCACGATCGGCGACTGAGGCTGGACGATCTCCAGTTCGAAAGGCAACGCGGCCGAGACGACGGCGGCCATGCGGTCGGCGCTATGGCCCCAAACCTCCTGGTTGTTCTGGCCGCGGACCAGTTGAGTCCGCTGGCTCAGCCGACCCTCGATCTTCAGGCTTTCGTCGGTCGCTCGGCCGATGACGTCCGCCAAGGCGCCGTTCAGCGGTGCATCGCTCGCCGCGGTGAACAGCACGGGAATGCCCGTCAAGTTGGCGGTCATCGGGACGGCTTGAGCCGTGATGCCGGCGGGCAGGTTTTCAAACAACACGTTCAAGTCACCGCCCCAGTTTGAACGCGTGGCGTTGAACATCAGCGCCATGCGGTTGCCTTGGGCGACCGTCAAGGTCGTGGGAATGTACTGCGTTCGCTCGGGCAGCGACATGGTCAAGGAACGCTCGACCGGCGCGATCTCGACGCGGTAGACGAAATTCGGGCCACCGCCGCCCAGGTGATCGCTCACCCGTACGTAGAACTCGCCCTCCTCCGGCGCGGTAAACCGCAGATAGCTGTCCGGCCCGCCCGTGTCGTCGTTGCTGCCGACCGCCGAACCGTTGCTGCGCAACACGGTCAGCACCGAATCGAGCGGCGACCGCAGCGGGTTGCGGGCGTGGACGCGGATGTCGAAAACCTGGCCACGCGTGGCGGTGAACTTGAAGAAATCGACATCCCCCGGCTTTTCAATGATCCCGTTCAACGCGCCGGGCGCGGTGGCGGCCGTCGCTTGTTCGCGATCGTCGTTCGGTTCCGCCTCCAGGGTGTTGGCCAGGTCGACCACCCGAATCACGTTCGGCGACGGAGCGACACCGCGGTCGTCACGAGCGAACAATTGATACTCGGGGTCCGGCAGGCTGGGCAGCGTGAGTTCTTCCGTCCATTCACCGGCCGGGTCTCCGATCCAGCGAACGGAGACAGTTTCGCCGGGGCGTCCACCGGCCGGGTAAACGGCCGTGGGGCGGGGGAAACTACCGACGTGCAGGCGGTACAGGCTGGTCGCGCCTCCGCCGTAAGCGCTCTCGCGGACCTGGACAATGTACTTGCCGTCTTCAGGAGCGATCAGCGAGCACAAACAGTCTTGATGCAACAGGGATGCGTCGTCGCTGCGAACCAGCTCGAATCGCTCTTCGTTCAGGATCGCCAAATAGGGGTCGAAGAACGTGTACCCGAGCCGGATGCCCTCCAACTCCGCCGTGATCCGATCGCCCTTCTTGGCCTCGACCGCAAAGAAGTCGACATCCTCGTTCTGGACGATGCCGCTGACCGTACTGTTCATCGGAATCGCCTGCGGAGCCGCGAACTCGTTGTTCGGTTCCTGCTCGGCAACCTCCGGAAGCGCACCTACGGTAAACGTCCGCAGATTGCTGACGCCCGAGGCGGCGCGAAGCCGCACGGCATGGATGCCCAGGCGGCATTCCGGAGCAATCGCCAGCTTCGCCTTGACCAGATTGTCCTTCTCGGCAGTCAACTCGGTGACTTGAATGCCGGGCGAGTAGAACATCAATTCCTGCGCGTCGTCAAGGCGCGCGCCTGAGAAACTGACCTCGACCTCGGTGCCGCGCTGAAATCCCGAAGGACTGAGCGCCGTCACGGACGGGTCGGAGGCCTCGGCAGACACGGCGAAACCAGCGCCAACAACAAGCCAGGGCAACACAAAGAAACGGATGCGGTTCATAGCAACCTCTCCATCGGAAGGAAGATACCGCTGCGTGGACTTCGGCGGAGGGGGCGACTTGCGGCAGGGTCGCTTGGCGGATTGCAGGTTCGCCTCGCGCCAATCGGAATTCTCGAAACGTTCAGGTCGCGGCCGGGGCGGGCAGAACCCGCCGCGCGCCGCTGGACGATCTTGGTTCGTGGACTGCGGCGCGACGATCAGACGATCAGCGGCTTGATCACTTGGCCGTTGTCGACGATCTCGATCGGACGGTCGCCAGGAGCCATCAACTCCTTGTCCGCCACGATGCCCAGCAAATGATACATCGTCGTGGCCAGGTCCTCCGGGCCGACCGGGTCGATCTCCGGCTCGGAAGCCGTCGCGTTCGACATGCCGTAGACCGTGCCGCCGCGAATCCCGCCGCCCGCCAGCATCACGCTGAACACCTTGGGCCAGTGGTCGCGACCGGCGGTCTGGTTGATCTTCGGCGTACGGCCAAACTCGCTGGAAACCATCACCAACGTGCGTTCGAGCAAACCGCGGCTATCCAGATCCGAAATCAAGGCGGCCAAAGCCTGATCCAGCGCTGGCATCTGGTTCTTCATGCCCGACGTGACGTTGTTGTGCATGTCCCAGCCGCCATAGGTCAAGGAAACCATACGGACGCCGGCTTCGACCAGTCGCCGAGCCATCAGCATCCGCTGACCGGCCTGATTCCGGCCGTAGCGGTCGCGCAACGCGTTGTCTTCCTTGTCCAGGTCGAAGGCGTCGCGAGCCTTCTCCGAACTGACCAGGTTGTAGGCGCGTTCGTAGAACGTGTTCATCGCCTGCACGTTGTCGGACCGATCCTTCTGCGAGAAATAGTAGTTGACCGCATCCAAGGCCGATCGGCG
The DNA here is from genome assembly GCA_023382975.1 of Pirellulaceae bacterium. Lineage (GTDB taxonomy): Bacteria > Planctomycetota > Planctomycetia > Pirellulales > Pirellulaceae > SKKK01. Next base: position 188,979 of record JAHDXO010000009.1, on the reverse strand, counting down.
ACGGGCGAATCGTTCGTCATCCACGCCGCTGGGCAGACTCAGGTCGCGGACCTTGAAGCCCCCGCTGGCAGGATCGGCGCCCAGGCTGAACGGCGCGAAGGACGAACTCAGATATCCGTTGCCCGCGTAGATGTTCGGCTGATTGGGAATGCACACGTAGGGCGGCAGGTTCTCGCGAGGCCCGAATTCGTGGCTGACCACGCTGCCGAAGCTGGGATACTGCAAGGCGGGACTCGGCTTGTAGCCGGTGAACATGTTGTGCGTTCCCCGCTCGTGCGCCGCTTCGCCATGCGTCATCGACCGGATGATCGCGAACTTGTCCGCCATCTTGGCCAACTGCGGAATCGTCTCGCTGACGACCTCGCCGGTGTTGGTCTTGATCGTCCCCATTTCGCCGCGGTACTCGATCGGCGAGAACGGCTTGGGATCGAACGACTCCTGATGCGCGATGCCGCCCGGCAGGAAGACGTGGATCACGCTATCCGCCTTGGCGGGAATGAAATCGTAATGCTTTTGCTGCGCACGCGCGTCGCGGACCTGCAGGAACGTGGCCAGATTCAGGCCCAGACTTCCTACGGCGCCCACGGTCAAAAAGCCACGTCGACTAATCGAATTGCCACGACACTTCATCTCTTCAATCTCCATCTGGTGAAGCGGATTCCGCCGGAGCGACCACTCCGGCGACTTTTCACGGCGAACAGGGTGAGAGCGTATGTAAGGCCCACTTCTGCCAAACCGGCGGAAGCGGAATAATTTTCGGTGTGAATCGGCGGGCTCATAGGAGAGAAACCTGCTCGAAGTCACTGGAACGCCGGCGGCAGTCGCATTCCAGGATTCACTTCAGAACGCATCAACACTGGATGATGGTATAGTGCTATCATGCGGTTGTCAATCATTGGAAACCTCGAAACGAAACATTTCAAAAATTTTTTTTGATTGCCCGCTATTTCGATATGCAGGTCTGACGAGTCCCATGTCTTCATGCAGCGATTTTGACTTCACCATGAACAATACTGACGCTTCCGCGCCTCGTTCTGTTGTCCTCCTCAGTGGCGGCCTCGATTCAAGCACCTGCGCAGCGATCGCCAGGGATCTGGGCTTCGATGTCTATGGAATCAGCTTCCGCTACGGTCAACGCCACGCGGCGGAGATTGCCGCTGCGATTCGTCTGGCCCAGGCAATGCACGTCAAGCGACATGTGATCGTGGACATCGACTTGGCTCAGTTTGGCGGCTCGGCGCTGACCGGCCACTGCGATGTGCCGAAGAAGCGCCACGTCGAGGAGATCGGCGGCGATATACCGGTTACGTATGTCCCGGCTCGCAATACGGTTTTCCTGTCGCTGGCGCTGGCCTGGGCCGAGACGCTGGACATCGGCGACATCTTCATCGGCGTCAACGCTTTGGACTACAGCGGTTATCCGGATTGCCGCCCCGAGTACATCGCGGCCTTCGAACGGATGGCGAATTTGGCGACCAAGGCGGCCGTCGAAGGAACTCGTCCCGTCCGGATTCACACGCCGCTGATCTCGTGGAGCAAAGCGGCGATCATCCGACGAGGCCTGGAGCTGGGCGTGGATTACGGTTTGACCTTCAGTTGTTACGATCCGTCGCCCGACGGCATCGCCTGCGGCCGATGCGATGCCTGCCTGCTGCGGCTTCGCGGCTTTGCGGAAAACGGAATCCCCGATCCGATTCCGTACCAACAATGCCAAGAGCAAGTCCAATAATTGCATTGACTGCTGCCCACCGCTGGTTTATACAGGCAGATAAGGGGGGTCTGTTCTGGAATCAAGTGTTCACCTCGCCGGCACCACCAGCCTATAAGGAAGAGCAGCATGTCTCGAACGTCACTTCGCTCCCGCGCGTTCACGCTGGTCGAACTACTGGTCGTGATCGCCATCATTGGCATCCTTGTCGCGTTGCTGCTGCCGGCGATTCAGGCAGCCCGGGAGGCCGCGCGTCGCACGCAATGCGGCAACCAGATCAAGCAAATCGCGGTGGCGCTGCACAACTATCACGACACTCACCGGCTTTTTCCTTCGGGCAACTTGGTTCAGAACACGGGAGCATGGCCCGCTGCTTGTCACCGACACAACGCCGTGTGCTGCGGGTCCATTGGCTGGCCGGCCTTGATTCTTCCGTTCGTCGAGCAGGAGGCGCTCTACACCCGGTTGGATTTCACCCGGCAGGCTTGGGCACGGGAGCCGGGCGAGCACTCGTACCACGAGGGCAATGCCACGAACGCTCCGTTCGGCGATCCAGCCAACCAATACGTCGCGGAAAACATGCCGCAGCTTTTTCGCTGTCCCGCGGTTCCCGGCAACGCCAGGGATTCGAGGAATCACAAAGACTACGCGGTTAACGGCGGCAGCGGACTGCCTGATCGGAACCGGACCAACGGAATCTTCTTCGTGAACAGCGCCACGGCCATGAACGTTATCCAGGATGGAACCAGCAACACGTTCATGATCCTGGAGCTTTCGCACTTGTGGAAGCACGATACCGGGGCGTGGTACACGTACGGGGCCAATCCATTTTTCTGGGTGAATCACGCGACACAAGGTTACGCCGTGTACGTCGAAGCCTGCAACTTTCCGCCCAACAGCATCACTTGCCGTCCAACTCGCGGCGCTCGGAGTATGCATCCCGGCGGATTCCAAGTAGCTTTCGCCGATGCCAATGTACGCTTCCTGGACGAGAACATCGACTTCAACGTCTACGGCAGCACGTTTACCGTGGCCAGCGGCGAAGCCGTCACCGCCGGAACTCCATGACAGAAGGGGGCGTGCGATGTGGCATCGAGCAGGTGGCGTCCCATGGAGCGTGCTGTTGGTCTGCGTCTTGACCGCCGGGTGCGGCAAGTCAGATCGTCCGTGGCCGGTCGTGCCGGTCAGCGGGACGGTCACCTTTCGGGGCGAGCCGGTGGAGGGATTGATCGTCGAATTCCAGCCCGAAGCAGGACGTCCCAGTCAAGCGCGAACCGATCAGAACGGTCGCTTTGTGCTGAACTACACGATCCACGAGGCGGGCGCCCAAACGGGATTGCATCGAGTCACGTTCTCGTGGGCCGACCAGCGAGAAGGCGATCGCCCTTCGCCGGCGGTGGTCGAAATCGTCAAGTTCCACAGTCGTACCGGTCAGTCACTGAATATCGAAATCACCAAGGCGACCGACGATCTGCGGTTTGAGTTTCCGAGGTAGCTGCGGCGCGACGGCAAGTCGGACGACAACGGGCTCGGTGCGTCGACCTGGGCGGAAATCGTGAGCGGATTCACTCCGTCCTACGGTAGAACCGGTTGGACAGCAATTGCTCCATCGCCAGCACCAGGGCGACCAGACAGACCAGCCAAGGGTAGAATTCGAAACCCATGCGGGCTTCACCGATCCCCAGGACGATCTCGTCGCGGCTGCGAGCAAAGTGGTAGCGATCCGGACCAAGCAGTTCGTTCAACCGTTCGCGACCAATCCGTTCCAGACGGCTCGCCGACTTGGGAAAGTTGACACAGAAACCGCGCACGACCGGTCCGCCGCGGTTACCTTTCAAGCGGTACGCGCCCGGGTACTCGGTGTAGCGGACGACGATGCGCCCTTCGGCCGACACCGCTTCCAGCGGCTGTCCGAACGGCGTGAACAACTGGTAGCGGTCGGGATGCCGATCGGGATGGTTGGGCAACATCGCGGTTTCGCCCACCAAGTAGTTCAGTTGGATGCCCGCCGTGTCGACCAGATACCGCAACATCTCGTTGACCAGCACCAGATACGGCCAAGCATCGCTGCCCGTCGGCAGTTCGTTCCACGGTTGGCGACCCTGCAGTTGCAAGGGATCGGAGATCGGCGTGGTCATTGTCAAACCCCGCCCCCGGTCCAGTGACGTCTCGATGACCGCTGGCTGGTTGTTGCTGTAGGGGATCACCAACCGCGTCTGATCGGCGAAATCGTCCATGACCCAGTGGCGATGCACGGGAAATTGTTGCCAGGGAACCGCGGTGGCGATCTCGCGGAACGCGGCGGTCACCGGATGGTTCAAGTCGCGCGGAGCCAGAAACACGTCGCCGGCCGAACGCCATTGGCGGAGCAGTCGTCCGCCCAGCACGGGACGAGCCGCTGCCGCGTTGAACGCGGCCGGATCGGCATTGTGCCCCAGAAAGATGCCCAAGCCGCCGCCTCGCCGCATGTAGCCGCCCAGTTTGTCCCAGTCGGGCGGCGTCAACGGCAGTGGATCCAGTAGGCAGACGGCCGAGTAGTCGTCCAGAACCAGGTTCTGCAACTGAGCTTGTTCGAAGACCGAACAGGCATACGGCGCCCGGCCGGTTTGGCGAAATTCGTAGGGCGCCACCGCTTCGGTGAAGAACCTGGTGTTGACGCCGGGCGGCGCGAGCACCAGCACCGGCGAAGCCTCCTGGACTTCGACCGTGAAGTGCCGCGTGTTGTCCCAGGCCAGCGCGTCCTGGTTGGCGACCTTGACCCATCCTTGGTGCGTGCCCAGACCGAGGCCGCGGAGCTGAAAGCGGAACGTCTGTCCGCTGCCCGCCTCCAGTTGGATCAACTGCTTGTCGCGCAATTGCGGCTCGGGCAGTATGGTCTTGCCGTCCTGGATCAAGGGCAATTGAGGATCGGTCTGCTCCAAATACAATTCGACGGTGCGCGTCCCTCCATCGCCGACGCATTCGATGTCGCCTTGGATCGTCAAATCGCTGCTCTGCGGCAGGATCTCGTCCGACAGTTGCAGTTCCCCCAGGAACGTGTTCTGCGGATCGTCCCGCCCCACGTCCAGCACGTACAGCAGCACGTCGCTGGCTTCGGCCAAGCGGCGCTGCAATGCCGCCGACGATTCGGCGGTCCAAGCCGCATCGGTCAAGTCGCTGAACACGTAGACTTCGCGACGCGCCTTGCGACTGGCCGCCGCCAACTCGATCGCTTGATCCAGCACGCCGGTCAGCGGCAGCGGCATGCCCGCCGTCTCCAGCCGCTCGATCGACCGCAACGCCGCCGACAGGTCGACGGCAAACACGGCGCCGCCGGTGCGCGAGTCGACCACGGCGACTTCGCTGTCCGGTGGAAGTTGGCGGATCAGCCAGGCCGCCAGATCTTGGGCCTCTTCAAGTCGCGTCCGGCCCTGCCACGAATACTGCATTCGAGGCGACGTGTCGAAGACCAGCACCGCAGCGACCGGCGCCTGTTGATTCCCGATCGCCACCTGTCGATCGTCAGCCAAGGTCGAACGGACAATCCAGGCCGTCGTTCCGGCCAACAGCAGCGTGGCCAACAGCAACCCGCCGCTCACCAGGTGTCCGCGACGCTGGATCAACGACAGCGCGGTCAACAGGCCAGCGATCAGCAACAGCAGACCCAACACGCCGGCCATCATCCAATTGCCCAGTTGCAGCGAATGCACACTGGGCCGCGCCAGAGCGGCGGCAAACAGGACGATCGCCAGGCAACGCAGCAACAACAGCAGCCAGTGCCGCAATTGCAACTGCCGCCGATTCGTCTCCTTTCGCTGTTTCAAGAACCGAACCGCGGGGAAGATCAACTGCTTCGGTTGCTGGCGCATGACCAAGTGCAAGACGATGGGAATCGCCAGCAGCGAAGCGCCAAACAGCAACGAGAAATTGACAAACGCCATGAACAATGAATCTTGAAGGACTGACCCCAGTTGCTCAAAACCGGTTCTTCCGGCTGACCAAGTACTCCATCAGGGCTTTGTCGAATTGGGTGCTGGTATCCAGTTCGACGTAATCGATACGGCTCTGGAAGCATTCCTTGCGATACGTCTCGCGGAACGCTTCCAGGTCCGCAAGGTAACTCTCCCGGGAATGCGTCGCGTCGACCTGGACTTTCTCGGCCGTCTCGGGTTCCTCGAACTCCACCACGCCGTCGAACGGGAAACGCACTTCGGCTTCGTCCAGGATGTGGAACAGAATCACATCGTGACCGCCATGCCGCAGGACGCGCAGCGAGTGAATGACCGGTTCCGGATCGGTCAGCAGATCGGAGAACAGCATCACCAGGCTGCGATGCCGCAGCATCGCGGCGATTTGGATCAAGCTCTGCGCGATGTCCGTTTCCCCTTCGGGTTTCAAACGGGCCAGCAGCGAGAGCAGGTTGCCCAACTGGGTCCGCTTGGATTTCGGCGTCAGGCTGTCCCGCAACCGCCGGTCGAACGTGATCAACCCGACCGGATCCTGCTGATAGATCATCAAATAGCACAGCGCCGCGGCCAAGCACACGGCATAGTCGAACTTGGTCAGTTCCTGGCGGTACGTGTAGCCCATCGACCGGCTCAAGTCCATCACCAGATAGCCCGTGATGTTCGTCTCGGCTTCGAACTTCTTGACGTAGTATTTGTCGGTCTTGGCGTAGACCAACCAGTCGATGTCGTTCGGATCGTCGCCCGCCGCGTACCGGCGGTGCTCGCTGAACTCGACCGAGAACCCGTGAAACGGGCTGGCGTGCAAGCCCTGCAAGAACCCCTTGGCCACGAACTGGGCGCGCAGATCCAGTCGCTTGATCTGATTGATGACTTCGGGTTTCAGGTATTTTTCAACAGTCATAGTTTAAGTGGGTCGCGGGCGCCCAGTGGGTCGTGGGCGCCGAACGCGACTCCAGAGTTCTTCTGATCCAGACCCGCGGCCGGCGGACGCGGGCCACAGTGGGTCGCGAGCGCTGAACGCGACTCCCGACCCCGTTCCGCAAATCGTTTCGCAACTCGTGACAGTAGCTCATTGGCCAGTCCTTACGTCCTTGCGACCGGGGGTGGCGGCGGTGGTGTCGGGGCACGTTGCGAACCCGGAGCGGCGAACTTCGGCACGTCGGGTTCGGCGACGGCGGCCAGCAGATCGCGGATGACGTCGTCGGTCGTCTTGCCTTCGGCTTGCGCCTGGAAATTCGTGCTGATACGGTGCCGCAGCACGGGGATGGCCAGCTTGCGGACGTCGGCAACCGAGACGGAAAACCGCCCGTCCATCGCCGCCAGCGCCTTGCCGCCGTTGATCAGGAACTGGCCCGCGCGCGGTCCGGCGCCCCAATCGACCAGCTCGCGAATGAACTTCGGCGCCGTGACGTCGCGAGGCCGAGTGGCCCGCACCAATCGAGCCACATACTTGATGATGTACTCGCTGACCGCCACGGAACTGACCAGCTTCTGGGCATTGATGATCACCTTGCCCGACATGACCTTGCGCGTTTCGACCCGTTCGTTTCGCGTGGTCGCCGCCAGGATTCGCTCTTCCTCGTCGGCCGACGGGTAGTCGACCTTAATGTTGAACATGAACCGGTCCAACTGCGCTTCGGGCAACGGATACGTGCCTTCCTGTTCGATCGGATTCTGCGTGGCGATCGTGAAGAACGGATCGGGCAGCGGGTAGGTCGTGCGTCCGACGCTGACTTCGCGTTCCTGCATCGCCTGGAGCAGCGCCGCCTGGGTCTTGGGCGGCGTTCGATTGATCTCGTCGGCCAGCAGGATGTTCGTGAACACCGGTCCTTCGACAAAGCGGAACTCGCGGCGACCTGTGGCTTCTTCCTCCAAGACGTTCGTGCCGGTGATGTCCGAGGGCATCAGGTCGGGCGTGAACTGGACCCGTTTGAATTCCACGTCCAGGATGCGGGCCAATGTGCTGACCATCAGCGTCTTGGCCAGACCGGGAACCCCCTCCAGCAGGCAATGGCCGCGAGTGAAAATGGCAGCCAGCAACTGTTCGATCACTTCGTCCTGGCCCACGATCACCTTCTGCAATTCCTGTTGCAGGACCTGACGATGCTGGCTGAATTCCTGGAGGATTTCACCGATGCTGCGTTGTTTCGTGGTCACCGAGATCCCTTCTGTCATCTGACTTACGGTAGCCGATGCCGCGGAACTTCGGACGAAAACGCGAATCGTCCGCATACTGACAAACTCGGCTACTTCCTTGCTCGGACTCCGGGATTCTAGCGGTATCCACGCCAAGCAGCAACGCGGAACAACTTCGGTTGCCGACTTAAGCTGTTGATTCTACGATGCTTATATTGAACGCCGTCAGTTGGGCATGTGGTTCGACCCGCTCCAGCCGACCGCACTGAGAAACAGGCAAAATCCGCTGCGGAAGGCCCAAGGAAACCGTCATGAGACTGCGATACCTGCCGATCGGGTTGGCGATCACTCTGCTGCTAGCATTGGCGACCCGGACGCGGGCGGAGATTACGCCGGACCAGGTGCGCGACGCGATTCAGCGGGGCGCGAACTATCTGAAGAGTCAACAGAGCGCAGCCCGAGGCGGCTGGCGCGAACGGCCCGGCCAACCTGGCGGCGTCTCGGCCCTTTGCACGCTCGCGTTGCTGGAATCGGGCGAGCGTCCCGACTCTCCCGCCATCGAACGCGCTCTGGCCTACTTGCGCGGACTGGGCGAGCCGTCGACGACTTACACCTCCGCGTTGCAGATCATGGTGTTCTCCGCGGCCGATCCGAAGAAGGATCTCCTGCAGATTCGCCGGCATGCCGAATGGCTCGCGAAGGCGCAAATTGTCGGCGGCGAGCGCACCGGGTCGTGGACCTACTACGGGCAGGTCGGCGAGCGAACTCGCGGGGACAATTCGAATTCCCAGTTCGCGTTGCTGGGCTTGTTCGAGGCCGAGCAGGCGGGTGTCGAAATCGACCCCCGCGTCTGGCAACGCGCGCTGGAGTACTGGCTCAGTTGCCAACACGAGGACGGATCGTGGAGCTACTACAAGCCGGTCGAGGGTGAGTCCAGGGCACCATCGACGGGCAGCATGACCTGCGCGGGCATCGGGGCGTTGGTCATCGCCTCGGGGCAATTGCACGAAGGCGACGCCCGCGTGGTCGGCGAGACCATCCAGTGCTGCGGGCCGCAACAGGACCAGAGCCCGCTGGAACGGGGCATTCAATGGCTGGCTTCGCGGTTCTCCGTCCAAGTCAATCCCGGCATGGCCAGTGCCGGCCAATTGGACTTCCGTCGATCCGGGCTGTTCTACTATTTGTACGGCATGGAACGAGTCGGGCGTTTGACGGGCCGCCGCTTCATCGGGCGCCACGACTGGTATCGCGAAGGCGCGGAGAGCCTCGTCCAGGCCCAGGACAGGCTCAGTGGTTACTGGAAAGGCGCGGGGCACGCGGAAGACGATGAACTGATCGCCACCTCGCTTGCGCTGCTGTTCCTGTCCAAGGGCCGCCGTCCGGTGGTGATCGCCAAGCTGAAACACGGGTACGGAAACGACTGGGACCATCACCGCAGCGGCGTTCACCACTTGACGCGCGACGTCGAGCGGCGGTGGCAACAGAAACTGAGCTGGCAGACGATCGACGCCCAGGCCGCCACGCTCGAAGATCTGCTGGAAACGCCCGTGCTGTTCCTCAGCGGCAGCGAAGCGTTGCAGTTCACCGCCGAGCAGAAATTGAATCTGAAGGGCTACATCAACCAGGGAGGGTTCATTTTCGCGGAAGCCAGTTGCGGCAGCCAAGCGTTCGATCGGGCCTTCCGGGACTTGATGAAGGAACTGTTCCCCGAAACCACGCTGCGCCTGCTGCCGCCGGAGCATCCGATTTGGTTCGCTGAGCGCGAGGTCAATCCTAAGTTCATGCCGCCGCTGTACGGGATCGACGCCTGCTGCCGCACCAGCGTCGTGTACTGCCCGCAGGATCTGTCCTGCCGATGGGAATTGGACCGGGGCCCGCGAACGGCCAAATACCCCGTGGCCGTCCAGCAGGAGATCGACTCGTTCCTGGCCATCGGCGCCAACGTGTTGGCCTACGCCACGAACCGGCAGTTGAAGGACAAGCTGACTCGACCTCGAATTCTCGGCCCCGGCGGTTCCGGGCAATCGCCGGCGCGCGGCACGCTGGTGATTCCCAATCTGCGGCATACCGGGGGCAGCGAGGACGCGGCCAACTCGCTGCCCAATCTGTTGCGGGTGGTGGAATCTGAAGCCGATCTGCGACTGGAGACCCAGCCGCCACAGATCGACCCCAGCGACCCGCGTTTGTTCGACTATCCGATCGTCTTCTTCCACGGACGCCGGGATTTCCGGCTCACGGCGCCGCAGCGCAACGCACTGGCGATGTATCTGCGACGCGGCGGATTTCTATTCGGCGACGCGATCTGCGCCAGTCCGGAATTCGCCGCCGCGTTGCGTCGCGAGATCAAGTTGGCCGTGCCCGAAGCCGAATTCGTCCGCGTTCCGTTCGATCATCCGCTGTTGCGCCGCGATTTTGGCGGCAAGGATCTGCCGACCGTCACGCTCCGCGATCCTCAATTGCGAGCCGGAAACGATCCGCTGAAGGCCAAATTGACCAAGATCCGCCCCTTGCTGGAAGCCGTCGAAATCGATGGGCGGCTGGCCGTGGTGCTGTCGCCCTACGACATCAGTTGCGCGCTGGAAAACCATGCTTCGCTGGACTGCAAAGGGTACATCACCGAGGACGCGGCCGCGTTGGGAACGAATATCATTCTGTTTGCGTTGCAGCAATGACGGGTGGGCAGTTGTCAGTTGTCAGTTGTCAGTGGGCAGTAGCGACGTGGTATCATGGTCGGGCGACAGGGAACGAGCGGGGCCGCGTTTGGGATGACCGCGAAAGCAGTTTCAAGAAACGAGATCTTGGCGAGGCGACGGTGGAAACTCTGCTGCTGATCGATTTGCAAAACGACTTTCTCCCCGGCGGCGCGCTGGCCGTTCCGGGAGGCGACCAGACAATCCCGGTTGCCAATCGCCTGATGCCGCGTTTCGATCTGGTGGTCGCGACCCAAGACTGGCATCCGGCCAACCACGGCAGCTTCGCCAGCCAACACCCGGGGCGTCGGGTGGGCGACATCATTCAACTGGACGGCTTGGAACAGATGCTCTGGCCGGACCATTGCGTTCAGGGCACCGCGGGGGCCGACTTCTCGCCGGATCTGCAGCGGGATCGCATCCGCGCGGTGTTCCATAAAGGCACCGACCCGCGGATCGACAGCTACAGCGGTTTCTACGACAACTCGCACCGGCGATCGACCGGGTTGGCCGAATATCTTCGCGAGCAGGGTGTCGGAAACTTGTACATCATGGGCTTGGCCACCGATTATTGCGTCAAATTCACGGTGCTGGACGCCGTCGCAGCGGGTTTCCGCGTGTCCGTTGTTACCGACGGTTGTCGCGCCGTCAATCTGAAGGAAGGCGATGATCAGCGAGCCTTCGAAGCGATGCGGGCGGCCGGTGCAGATCTTGTGACCAGCGACAAGATGCGCGGCTGACCAGCACGCGATCACGCGCCTTCGGTCGATCCGGTATTCAGATCGGTTGCCGCGCAGAACACGGCGACAATACGTTCCAGGCCCTTGCCATCGTCTGCGTCGAACCGTCCTCGCAACGGACTGTCGATGTCGAGCACGCCGACCACGCACCCGTCGATCAGGATCGGGACGACAACCTCGGAGTTCGAAGCGGAGTCGCACGCGATATGGCCCGGGAAGAGGTGGACATCGGGAACGACGATCGTTTCGCGGCGCCGGGCGGCGGTGCCGCACACGCCTCGGCCGATCGCGATCCGTACACAGGCGGGTTTGCCTTGAAACGGCCCCAGCACCAACTCGGCGCCTTGTCGGAAGTAGAACCCGGCCCAGTTGACGTCGGCCATTCGCAGATACAACAGCGCCGCGGTGTTGGCCGCGTTGGCGATCCAGTCGCGCTCGTCCGTCAGCAGCGTTGCCAATTCGTCTGCCAAACCTGCGTAGAACATTTGCTTGTTCATGGCCGCTCTGGAATCTCTCCGCTTGCGTTTCGAGTTGCTGTGAAGGGGTGGAAGGCGTAGGACAATTTCGTCCGCGCGGTTCAGTATAGCTGCTCACGCGGATCGACCAAGTCGTCGTCGAATGGCGGCGACCGTGGTTGCAGCTCACGCTGCGCGGCGCTAGACTCAGTGGAAACCATCCCCTACCTCTGACAAGGAGCCTGCCATGAATCAACGTCTGCACCGCCGAAGTTTCTTGAAGCGAACGGCCGCGACCGCCGGAATCGCCGCCGGAACGAGTCTGATCGGAGTTCCCTCGATTCTGGCTCAGCGCAGCCCGAATTCCCAGTTGGCCGTCGCCGTGATCGGGTGCGGCGGAGCGGGCGGTGGGAACCCCGGTTCGGCGGCTGGCGAACGCGCCGTCGCGCTGGTCGACTGCGACGAAAACACGTTGGGCAAAGCGGCCGAGCGGATCAAGGACCGCGCGCCGAATGTCCGCCTCTACCACGACTATCGCAAGATGTACGACGAGTGCTCGCGGGACTTGGACGTGGTGCTGATCGCCACACCAGACCATCACCACGCTCCGGCGGCGATGCGGGCGATCAAGCAGGGGATCGCCGCCTTTGTCCAGAAACCCATGGCGCACAACATCGCCGAATGCTACGCCCTGGCCAAGGTCGCCGAGGAGAAGAAGGTCGCTACGCAGATGGGCAACCAGGGCCATTTCGGCGAAGCGATCCGGCGCGCGTGCGAGTATATCTGGGCGGGCGCCATCGGGCACGTCACCGAAACGCATACGATCTTGGGACGCAATTTCGGCGGCAGCGGAGGGCGGCCGGCCAGCAAGCCGGTTCCCGAAGGGTTGCATTGGGACCAGTGGCTCGGCCCCGCGCCCTTCCGCGACTACCATGACGGACTGCATCCGTTCAGTTGGCGCTCGTGGCGCGAGTTCGGCACGGGCACCATCGGCGACATGGCGTGCCACAACATGGACGTGCTGTTCTGGGCCCTGAAGATCGCCGACGCGCCCAAGTTCACGGTCGAGTGCGTTTCGCAGAGCGGCGGCAGCGACGAGATGTACCCGCAGGACAACGTCCTGCGTTGGGAGATTCCTGCCCGAGGCGAACTGCCGCCGGTCGTCGTCAACGTCTACGACCACGGCAGCCTGATGCCGGAGATCATGCGCGAAGTGGAGAAGAAGCACGAAACGAAGTTCGGCGAATGTACGCTGTTCGTGGGCCGTGACGGTCTGATGCAGACTCGCGGCACCGCCGGCGGTTGGCAACTGCTGCCAGCCGATCGAGTGAAAGATATCCCCGAACCGGAGAAGACCCTGCCGCGCGCTCACGGCGGTCCGGTGGGCGACCTGTTCCACTCGATGAAGAACGGAATCACGCCCTGCTCCGACTTCGTCACGTCCGCTGGGCCACTGACGTCGTTCGTACTGACCGGTCTGCTGGCGATGTTTGCCGGAGCGGGCAAGAAAGTCGAATGGGACGTGAAGCAGATGAATTGCACGAACATCCCCGAGATCAACCAGTTCGTCACCCGCACCTACCGCTCCGGCTGGGAACTATGACGGAATGCGGGCAGGTCGATTCGGGAAGGATCTTGCTTGTGGAAATCTGTTCGTTAAGATATGGGAGTTGATTCGATGGCCCCTCGTCCGGAACGATTTCAATTCAGGAGTAGATAGCTATGGCAGACAATTTGGTTTTGGACCGACAACAGACCGTTCCCGTTCCAGTCCGGCCGCAGACTTTGCCAATGGACGAAGCGATCCAGCAAATCCGCGATGATAGCCGGCAGGATCCGGAGGCCTTCCTTGAAGAGACTGTAGTTCCATTTGGTGGTGAATAGAGGCTGGATTGAGGGAAATCTTCGATCGATTGGTCGGTCTCGAGACGGAGTACGCCATCCGTTTTCAGCCGACCACTTTTTTTGCGCCGCGGCCCCCGAGATTTCTGCTCTATCGGCACTTGGTCCAGGCATTGCGCAGTCGCGTGCCGCTGGTCCGGGCGGGCCATTTCAAGGAGGGTGTCTTCACGGCCACGGGCGGCGCACTGTGGTTCGAAACCGAGCGGGTCGCCTCCGATGGCGGACTGATCGAAGGGGCGACGCCCGAGTGCCGGGGGCCTCGCCAAGTGCTAGCGTATCAGCGCGCTCAGGATCGCTTGGTCGCCGAGTCCGCCCGGGACGCCGACGTGGCCGGCCAATTCCGGCTGATCAAGAACTGCCGGGACAGCCGCGACAATGTCTACGGGGCTCAGGAGAACTACGAGGCCACGCTGGCTGGCCCGGCGGGGCTGCTGGCGTGGCGGATCGGGCTGGTCTTGATGGTGCCGCTGGTGGTTCTCACCTGGCTCTGTCTGCTGATGGTGATCCTCGGCATGTTGGTCTATTTGGCGCTGGCGGGGGTCGTCTACCTCGTGCTCCGTTTTCTGCCGTTGCCGCATGACCGGATCGCCTTGGCCATGTTCGGCCGCGATCTGGTCGAGGGGCGTGAAACAGGTTCTCCGCTGCCGGGATGGCTGGAAGGGTTCGTGATCTGGGCGGCTCGCCTGGCGGGTGCGCCGCTGGCGATCGCCCTGCTTGTGCTCGCGCGGCTGATCGCTTTTCGGCAGATACGCCGGCAAAGTCTGGGCTTTCTTGTCAGTCGGACGGTGTTGAGCGGTGCCGGCATGGTCGACCGCGCGGGCCATTTCCAGTTGGCGGACAAGGCGCCCTCGGTGAATTGCACCGTCGGATTCGGTGGCTACCTGTGGGACCGGCCGATCTTCAACTTCGGTCATTTCTTCAAGTCGCTTTCGCTGGAATCGTTCCTTGCGCCCGGTGACTACGCCGCCTTGTTCCATCCTTGCCAGCGTCTGCAAATCGGGCTGGGCGATTCGAACATGAGCGAGGTGGCCGAGTATCTGCGGGTCGGGACCACGCTGCTGGTTCTGGACGCGATCGAGGCCGGATACCTGGCCAAGGCCCCTCGACTCCGGCGGCCCATACGCTGGTTGCACCGCATCTGCCGCGACTGGCAATTGCAGGAACGAGTTCCTTTGACCGACGGGCGTCACGTGACAGCGGTCGAACTGCAGAGGATCTACCTGGAGGCCTGCGGCCAGTTCGTCGCCGAGCATCCGCAGGCGCCGAACGAAGCCTGGGAGGTGCTGCAGCGCTGGCAGGACGCCCTGGACGCGTTGGATGGCGATCCGCAGGAATTGGTCGGTACATTGGACTGGGTAACCAAACAGTTCCTGCTGGACCAGGCCGGCCGCGATGCGGACTGGGCCGCGCGGAAAAAGATCGATATCCGCTATCACGAATTGTCCGACGAGGGATATTTCCAGGTGTTGACGCGAACCGGGACGGTGGGCACGTTGCTCGATCCGGCCGACATCGAGCGCGCCATGCGGACCCCGCCTCCGAACACGCCCGCAACGACGCGCGGCCAGTATATCCGCGAGTTTGCCGATGCCGACCTGCCGTTGACCGCCAATTGGAAACGCATCGTGATCGGTCGCGGGCGAACGGCCAAGATCGTTCGCCTGGCACGCTTCGGCCGCCGATCCGAGCTCGGCTGAACGACCATGACTTCAATGCTTGCACAACAAAATCGCAGAAGTCGAAAAACGCTCTTGACCGTCCCGGATGATTGGCATATCTTCCCGCCTCAATGAGACGAGCAACTCGCAGCAGCGAAGGCGAGAACCTGAATCATCCTTTCCTGCTTCCCGCGTGCTGACCGTCGCATGACCTTGGCAGTCGCCTGGAGGAGTCCTGCATCTGGAGCGCATCCCGTATGCGTCTCTGCGGACCCCGAAGCGGAATGTCGGCACGGATGCCGACGCGAAACTTCGACCGAAAGGACGGCTCGCGGAAACAGGACCAACCACCACCCGCAGGATGCGTCGGTGGGAAAACGTCCAATCGCTCCCGGAGCAATCGCGGAATCCTTTGCCCCCCTGGGATACCGTCGCTGCCGGGAGCTTTTTTATGCGCCGACCGGAAAGAACAACGATAATCGTCGAACCAGGACGGCTTTCCGTGCCGATACCGAAGTCAGGAGTTTAACCCTTCCACGGAGAACCGTGCGGTGGATGTTGATCCCGAACTGATGGAAAACCTTCAGTACGCAGCGAACCTGTTCTTCGTCTGGATCGGGTTCGGAACGGTGGTCGGCCTGCTGGCCAAGGCTATCATGCCAGGCCGCGATCCCGGCGGAGCCATTGCCACGATGGCCATGGGCGTCGTCGGCACCGTGATCGGCTGCGGGATCGTCTCTTTCTTCTTCGAGGGACATGCCATCACTCCGATCAGCCCCACGGGATTCGCGATCGGTACGGCCGGAGCCTTCATTATCCTGTTCTTCTACCGCCTGTTGGCGGGATACTGGTTCGTCGAGGGGGAGCATCCGCGTCCCCGCCTGAGAAGATCCTACCGACGACGCCGTTCGTATTCCTACCTGGACGACTGAAACGCCGCGAACCCGCGGAGGATGCCGTTTCACGGATTTGCCAGAAACTCGAACGCCGCGATCCGATAAGCAGCGTCGCCGGGTGGCCGACCGGCGCGGGCGATCTCTTTTTCGACGAAGCGGCGGGCATCCTCGTACAGGTGGCGATGCGTTTTGAAGATGGGTTGCTTGATCCCTCGGTCATCGATCATCCAGAACCCGCGCTGCTTTCCATCGGCGTCGACTTCGTTGTTGTACAACTCCCAGTACAGCACCAGCGGACAACCCCACTCGAGGCCGGCGCGAATCACCTGTCGAGACAAGCGATCGGTCTCCGCCGGAGTGTGATAGACGGCCGGGAATCCGTACTCGCCGATGAACACGCGCCGACCGGCGATCGCGGATTTCGGCGGCAGGTTCGCTTCGATGAAACCGAGGGCTGCCTTGAGCAGTTCCGGATTCTTGCCGGTGTCGTAGGCAGAATAGGACACCAGATCCACCGTCGTCTTGGGCAGTACCTGATTGACCAGCGCCGGCCGGCCTTGCATCGCCAGTTTCACGTGATTGACCTCGGTGTAGTGCCAGACCTGGACGCGCTGGTGCGGCGTATCGCGTTTGGCATCGTCCACGGCGCGTTGGCGAGCGTTCAGCCAGTCGGCCATGCCTTGGACCGCTGCCGGCGTGACCTCGGCGTCGTTTTCCGGCGCCACGCTGCCGCGCAGCCAGCCATCGCCCTCCCAGTGGCCCAGGTAAAACGTCTTGTCGCTGCCGCTGTACGTTCGCAGCAGGTAGGCCGTCAAGTCGTACACTTCGCGATACTCGGCGACTCGGGACTCCGGCGAAAAACCCTGCCGCCATTTGCCTTCGCCGCCGTAGAACGTGTGCGCCCACAGCACGAAATGCGCAAAGGGCATCTCGAGCACCTGGCGGTGCGACGGCTCGTCGCGCGCCAGATCGGTCAGCGAACGAACCGAGGGCAGAGGCTGGGGGACGTTGCCGCGCCCCTGCGCGTAGCGAGGCGACAACTCGAACTTGATGACCGTTGCGCCCAGATCGAGGATCGCCTCGGCGGTCTCGACCAATCGCGGCTTGTCGGTGAACTGATAGGCGGGAGCAAACGTTTGCGTGCCGAGCACGTAGTTGAACTTGGCCGGCTCGGCGCGGGCATGAGCCAATGTGAATGCGATCGGTTCCGGGGTGGCGACCAGGCCCGGAGCAACTCCGTATCGGTTCACCAACTCCCGTTCTTCCACGGCGGCCGCCGCCGCGCGCAGCAAGTTCGCCACGTACTCGCCCTTGCACATTCGCCCCGGCAGCGCGTGATGGGCCCAGTAGTCGTTCCAGATGATGCGGTGCCGCTTCAGGACGTCCAGCGTCTGGTCCCGCGTCGCTACGGGCTCGAACGTCCGGGCAATACCGACCAGCAACTCGGCGACACGCGCGCCGTCGCATTGTCGGCCCGCAACGGCGTTCTCCGACCAGTAATCCGCGGAAGCAATCGCCTCATTGCGCCGCAACGTTTCCAAGTCCCGGAGCAGTTGGTCGCTCGGTAGCTCCACCGCGCCGACGTCCCAAGCCGCGCACGCGACGATGACGACAACCACGAACGAACCCTGTGCGGTATCTTGCTTCATCAGGATGCCCCGTCAAACCACGCAGCGCATGAGCGGACCAATTCTAGACTGCGAGGTCGGTTTTGTAAGGGACGAAGATGGGACACGTCCAATTGGCGCGCACGACAAACGGGAACCGTCCCTTGATTCGCAGACACGGCTGACACATCCACCCATCTTGCGCAAACTGCGAAATAAACCTGTTTTCTCCAGGCCAGTCGGTTGACCGCATATCGCCCGTCGGCTAGAGTTTTCCTTCCGGAGCTAGGTGGCAGTCCAACGGATCAAAGTCGGCTTTCCTGGCGTGAACGCACCGAACGACGATCGGAACGAAATCGCGGCGGCTGTGCAATGGGTTTCCCAGATCACAACCGTTGCCTTGGAGATTGTTCTACCCGTTGTGGTGGGGCGATGGCTTGATCAGCGTTGGGGAACGTCCTACCTGACCTTAATCGGGGCCTTGATTGGTCCCCCCTTGGGATTCTGGCACTTACTGGCGCTGACCGGTGTGGTGGGCGACCGCAAGACGAAACGGGACATCGATAAAGATCAGCAGTCGTGAGCGGCAATTCCGAACCCGTGAATCCACTTTCTACATCCGGCTTGGCGGACCTACGAACGTCGGCTCTGCTACTAACGGCGACCAGCGTGGCGGTTGGGGTACTGACTGCGGGTGTCGGCTATGCGCACAGCGGTTGGACGGGTATCTTAGCTGCCTTTCTGGCCGCTGCGGTGTGCTGGGTGGGTGCCGTCTTGAGCTTGGCGTTGGCGGGCATCTTCCGGGCGACTTCGCTCGCGGTGCACGGTGTCTTGCTCGGTATCCCCGTTCGCATGGGGTTTCCTCTGGCGGCTTGTATGGTACTTGCGAGACGAGGAAGCCTATTGATCGACGCGGGCATTCTGTTCATGATCCTGCTTAATTATTTCGTCATGCTAGTTGCTGACACTTGGTTGCTGGTGCGTTGCCCAAGCGAGCCGTCGGGCACTGGATCGGTATCGAGGGTTTCCTGAGAAATGGCGTCGCCCGTTTTGCACATCAAGGACGCATACTACTTCGAAGTGCCTCGCGGACTCTGGCGGGCGAACTTTCGAAGCGTGGCGGAGTTTCCGGACGTCTGGGTCAGGCTGGACCCGGAATTTCAAGTGTGGCAGGGCAAGCAAATGCACGATCGGCTGTCGGCGGTCGCCGAGACTCCGGCTTGGCCCGAATTGGAAAAAGCGTATCTCGTCTGGCGTGAAGATCCCGGGAACTTTGCGAAGCCGCTGCATCGGATGCTGGAGGAAGACCAAGATTCGCACGCTTGGTTTGCTTCCTGGCTAGCGAAGGAGGGTTCCGCAGCGCAATGGCGCGAGATGCGGTCGATGGCGGGCGACGTGGCCGAATACAAGCAGAGCGGGGCCGAGTGGTCGAGTGACAAGATCGCGGCCTACAACGACCGGTTGAGCGGCAAGGTTCTGATCCCGCAGCCGCCCGGCGTGGAATTGCGGAATCTGTACGAGTCGGAAACGCTGTTCTCTGTCTCGAAGTTTCTGGTTCTCCAACTGCTCGTCGCGCTGGTGATGTTGATCGTCTTCTCTTGGCTGGGCCGGAAAATGGCTGCGGGCGGGCCGCCGAAGGGGCGTCTGTGGAATCTGCTGGAGGTGATCCTGGTCTACCTGCGAGATCACGTGGCCCGACCTGCGATCGGCTCGCATGACGGGGACCATTTCGTGCCCTTGCTGTGGACCGTTTTCATGTTCGTCTTGTTCTGCAACTTGTGCGGTTTGGTCCCTTGGTTCGGGACGCCCACCGGTTCGTTCGGGGTGACCGCCGGTCTGGCGGGAGTCACTTTCTTGACAGGCACCCTGTTCGGGATGCGGCGTTTCGGCATCGCCGGTTTTTTCCTGAACCAGGTG
Source organism: Pirellulaceae bacterium (assembly GCA_023382975.1). Lineage (GTDB taxonomy): Bacteria > Planctomycetota > Planctomycetia > Pirellulales > Pirellulaceae > SKKK01. The sequence continues at coordinate 169,323 of JAHDXO010000009.1, read as the reverse complement.
CCGTCGATGAGTCTGCCACTGGTGATGGCGGTCTTTATCAAGCCGCTGCTGCTGGTCCTGGAATTGGTTGGATACTGCATCAAGCACGCGGTGTTGGCCTTGCGTCTTCTGGCCAACATGGTTGCAGGGCACATGGTGCTGTTGGGCATCCTGGGACTGTCGTTCGGGGCCAGCGGCGCGTTGTTGTTCGATGGCCAGCCGACTTGGTTGTGGGGCGGAACGGCGGTGGTGTCGGTCGTCGCGTCGGCGTTGTTCAGTTGCTTGGAGTTATTCGTGGCTTTCCTGCAGGCTTACATTTTTACGTTCCTGTCAGCGTTGTTCATCGGGGCGGCAATCCATCACCATTGATTGCCGGCGCGGATCGAGTGAGATACTGAAGCAAGTCTTTTGGATGAAGGAGAAAGTTCCCGTGAATCGATTAGTGAAGTTTGTGCTTCTGGCGGCGGTCTTGACGCTCATTTCGGCAGCACCAGCCTTGGCTCAGGACACCGGCGCAGCCGGTAGCGAAGCAGCCAATCCCTGGGTTTTCACCAAATATTTCGGTGTCGGCCTGACGGTGATCGGAGCGGCCTACGGCATCGGGCGGTTGGCCAGCAGCGCCTACGAAGGGATGTCCCGCCAACCCGAGGTGGCCGGCAACATCCAGACCGCCATGATCATCGCCGCGGCGCTGATCGAGGGCTTCACGTTTTTTGCATTGCTGATCTGCATGTTGTTCTAGGCGAGCAACAGAATCGCAAAAGCCGAAGAGGGTTGACGTGTTAGCCAGAAATCACTTGCACAGGCCGGAAATACGGGCCGCGGCGATTGCGATCACCGTGCTGCTGGCCGTCGCACTGCCCATTGGAGCGGTCGGCGACGAGCCGGTAACGAACGCCTCGCCGCCAACCGTCGCGGATTCCAGCGAGCCATCGAGCGACCACCACCCCGAGCCTGCCACCGGGTCGCACGAAGCGGGTCACGCGGACGCCGGGCATGACGGACACGGGCACCACGATCGGTACGACCTGAGCCATGGGGATGCCAGCCACGAGTTGGAGAATCCCATCGAACTGCGGTTCGATATGGCCGTGGCGTCGTTCGCCGTCTTTCTCGTGTTGCTGACGGTGCTCACCCGTTTCGCCTGGGGGCCGATCCGAACGGGGTTGGATCACCGCGAGGCGACGATCGCCAACCGGATCGCCGAGGCCGAAGCCAGTGCGGCCGCGGCAGCCGAGCAGTTGCGGCAGCACGAAGCCCAACTGGCGGCGGCGTCCGACGAAGCGCGGTCGATCATCGCCCGAGCCCGCCAGAGTGCCGAAGCTCAGGCGGCTCGCATTTTGGATCAGGCGCAGCAGGACGCTCGGCGGGAACGCGATCGGGCGGTCGTCGAGATCCAGGCCGCGAAGGACGAGGCCTTGCGCGAGGTGGCGCGGAGCGGTGCGGAACTGGCGGTCGGCTTGGCGGGACGGATTCTCCATCGCGAGTTGCGAGCGGACGACCACGCCGGCTTGATCCGCGAGGCCCTGGAGCGTTTTCCCAGCAAGAACTGAGTTTGGACTTCGACGATGGCGGAAGCGGCGCAACACTCGACGGTACTCGATTCGGCACAGCAGCATCTGGGCAAGGTGTATGCCAAGGCCTTGCTCGGTGCTGCCGAGAGGGCCGGCTTGGTCGAACAAGTGCTGGACGAATTCCAGGCTTTTCAAGCCGATCTGCTCGACGCCGTGCCCGGTCTCGACGGGCTGCTCGCTTCGCCGCGGGTTGCCGTCGAAACGAAGACGGCCCTGCTGGACCGGGCGCTGCAAGGCCGCGTTTCCGAGACCTTCCTGAACTTTCTGAAAGTGGTCGTCCGGCACCGGCGAGGCGATTGTCTGAGGGCGATGCTTGCCGCCGCGATGGCGCAGTACAACGAGCGGTGCGGTTGCGTGGACGTATGGGTTACCACGGCCAGCGAATTGACCGGCGAGGTCGAGATGTCGATCGCGGATCGGCTCGAATCGATGCTCGGTCGCCGCATCAACTTGAACGTCCGGACGGACCCGCGGGTGCTCGGCGGACTGGTCGTGCGGGTCGGGGACACCGTGTACGACGGCAGTTTGATTGGCCGGCTGGAGCAGTGGCGCCAAACGGCCCACCAGCGAATCACGCAGTCGATCCGCGATTCGTCCGGACGATTTGAAACGACGTAGAGGACAGTCATGAAATTCAATACGGCAGAGATTGCTGCGGTCTTGCAGCAAGAGATCGAGCAATTCGACAGCCAGGTGGATGTCCGCGAGATCGGCACGGTGATCGAGGTGGGCGACGGCATCGCCCGCGTCTACGGCCTGTCGAACGTGATGGCCGGGGAGATGGTCGAGTTCCCCAGCGGCGTGTACGGGCTGGCCTTCAATCTGGAGGAGAGCAGCGTCGGGATCATCATCCTGGGCGATTTCCTGCAGATCAACGAGGGCGACGAGGTCAAGGCGCTGGGCCGGCTGCTGTCCGTGCCGGCCGGCGATGCGGTGATCGGCCGCGTGCTGGACCCACTGGGCAATCCGCTGGACGGCAAAGGACCGGTCGGCGGAACCGTGCGACGGCCGGTCGAACTGCTGGCGCCGGGCGTGGCGGACCGCCAACCCGTCGGCGAGCCCTTGCAGACGGGGGTCAAAGCCGTCGATGCGATCACGCCGATCGGCCGCGGGCAGCGGGAATTGATCATCGGCGACCGCAAGACGGGCAAGACGGCGATCGCCATCGACGCGATCATCAATCAGCGGGATTCCGGCGTCAAGTGCTTCTACGTCGCGATCGGCCAGAAGGACTCGGCCGTGGCGGCGGTCGTCGCGGAACTGGAGAAGCACGGCGCCATGGCGTACACGACGGTAATCGTGTCCGGAGCCAGCAGCCCGGCGCCGCTGCAGTACGTGGCGCCCTATGCCGGGACGGCGATGGCCGAGCACTTCATGTTCCAGGGCCAGCACGCGCTGATCGTCTACGACGACTTGTCCAAGCAAGCGCAGGCCTACCGCGAGCTGTCGTTGCTGATGCGGCGTCCGCCGGGTCGCGAGGCGTACCCGGGCGACGTTTTCTACTGTCACAGCCGATTGCTCGAGCGGTCGTCCAAACTGTCCGCTGCGCAAGGAGGCGGGTCGCTGACGTCGCTGCCGATCATCGAGACGCTCGAAGGCGAAGTGTCCGCGTACATTCCGACCAATGTGATCTCGATCACCGACGGCCAGATCTACTTGCAGCCCGACTTGTTCTTCGCCGGTCAGCGTCCGGCGATGAACGCCGGGATCTCGGTCTCGCGGGTCGGCGGAGCCGCCCAGATCAAAGCCATGAAAAAGGTGGCCGGCGGTCTGCGTTTGGACTTGGCCGCCTTCCGCGAGCTGGAAGCGTTCGCCCAACTGGGCACCGAACTGGACGCGGCCACCCAGTCCCGGCTGGACCGGGGCTACCGCATGGTCGAGTTGCTGAAACAGCCGCAGTATCAACCGATGCACGTGGTGGACCAGGTGCTGAGCATCTACGCTGGGACGCGGGGCTATCTGGACGACGTGCCGGTATCCAAAGTCCGGGACTGGGAACAGTCCTTCCTGTCGTTCATCCACAACGAACGGTTGGAGTTGTGGAACCGGATCCGCGACACCCAGGACTTGCCTCGCGACCTGGAAGCGGAACTCGTGGCAGCCATCGAAGAATTCAGAAGCCAGAAATGAACGGATTTCCGGATAAGTCCGCGATAGACGACCAGCCGCCGATTCGGATTCCGGTGACGGACGACGAGCGACTGTGGGCCGTGTTCGCCCACCTTTCGATTCTGATCGGTGTGACAACCATCCTGGGACCGTTGGTGATCTGGCTGGTGAAGAAGGATCAATCCGCCTTTGTGGACGACCAAGCGAAGGAAGCGTTGAATTTTCAGCTCAGTTGCCTGATCGCCTCGCTGGTGACCGCAGCCACCTGCCTGCTGGCGCCGTTGGCGCTGGTGGTCATCGTCGGCGGGATCGTTTACGGAGTGATCGCCGGGATCGAGGCAAACAAAGGAAACACGTACCGGTATCCCTACACCTTTCGATTGATCAACTAGCATGGCCAACGCCCGAGCTCTGGACAAACGCCGGAAATCCATTCGCAACATCCGCAAGATCACGCGGACGATGGAGTTGATCGCGACTGCGCGATTCAAGCGCGCGATGGACCGGGCGACTGCCGCCACCGCTTACACGGAACGGATCACGCGGATCGTTTCGGATCTGGCCGGCGCCGGTCTGCAAGTCAGCCATCCGCTGCTCGAACCGAGGCCGAAGACCGCGTCCACGACGTTGCTGGTGTTGACCGCCAATCGCGGCCTGTGCGGCGGCTACAACGCCAGCGTGGTTCGCATGGGACTGCTGCGTTACATGGAGTGGTTCGACCAGGAGTGCAAATTGCGTCTGGAAGTATCGGGCAAACGCGGGATCTCCGCGTTCCGCTTCCGCAAGATTCCGCTGCACGAGGCGTTCACCCACTTTGACGATCAGCCGTTGTTCGCCGACGTCGAAAAGATCGCCGACCGGTATCTGGAGGATTACACGCTGGGCCGCTTGGACCGACTGGATGTCGTGTACACGCAGTTTGTAAGCCGTTCGCGTCAGCAGCCCGTGACCGAGACGCTGCTGCCTCTGGGTTCGCTGGTCGACCACGACGCCGCGGAGACGGTGCCGCGGGGTGCCGGTTACGAATTTCTGCCGTCGGCGGAAAGCATTCTGAAGGAGATCGTCCCGGCCAGCTTCAAGGTCCGCCTGTACAAGTGCTTCCTGGATGCCGCCGTCAGCGAGCAGGTCGCGCGGATGGTGGCGATGAAGGGCGCGACGGACAACGCCTCGGACATCATCAAGCAGCTTTCGATGACCTACAACCGGGCTCGCCAGTCGCAGATCACTACGGAGATCATGGATATTATCGGCGGCGTCGAAGCCTTGGGCTGACCCCGATTCACCTCAAAGAAGAGAGAGAAACGTGACGACCACAGCAACAGCAACCAAGGGCGTTGGCCGGGTCACTCAGGTGATCGGCTCGACGTTCGACGTGGAATTTCCGGAAGACCAACTGCCGGGGATCTACAACGCGGTGAAGATCCAGTCGGATTGGAAGGGCATCCGGTTGGATCTGACCGGCGAAGTGCAGCAGCAACTGGGCGGCGGCCGGGTGCGCTGCGTGGCCCTGGGAAGCACCGACGGACTGATCCGCGGCCAGGAATGCATCGACCTGGGCAAGCCTGTTTCAGTGCCCGTGGGCGAAGGGACGCTGGGCCGGGTGTTCAACGTCTTGGGCCAGCCGGTCGACGGTCGAGGCCCGGTGAAGGCCACCGACCACTGGCCGATCCATCGCGGCGCGCCGGACCTGAGCGAACTGTCCACCAGCACCGAACTGTTCGAAACCGGCATCAAAGTCATCGACTTGCTGACGCCGTTCGTCCGCGGCGGCAAGGCCGGACTGTTCGGCGGAGCCGGGTTGGGCAAGACGGTGATTCTGACCGAGTTGATCGCCCGCATCGCCAGCGCTCACGGCGGCTACTCGGTGTTCGCCGGCGTCGGCGAGCGGACCCGCGAGGGCACCGACCTGTGGCTCGAAATGCAGGAGGCCAAGATCGGCGACACGGGGCGGCACGTCATCGATCAGACATGCATGGTCTTCGGCCAGATGAACGAGCCGCCGGGGGCGCGTTTGCGAGTCGCCTTGACCGCGCTGACGATGGCCGAATACTTCCGCGACATGACCGGCGCCGATACGCTGCTGTTCATCGACAACATCTTCCGTTTTTCGCAGGCGGGCAGCGAGGTGTCGGCGCTGCTGGGCCGCATGCCTTCGGCGGTGGGATACCAGCCCACGCTGGCCACCGAGATGGGCGCGTTGCAGGAACGGATCGCTTCGACGAACAAAGGCGCCATCACCTCGGTGCAAGCGGTCTACGTACCCGCCGACGACCCGACCGATCCCGCGCCGGCCACGGCGTTCGGCCAGCTTGACGCGTTCATTTACCTGGAACGGTCGATCTCCGAAAAAGGCATCTACCCGGCGCTCGATCCGCTGGCCTCGTCCAGCCGCATCCTCGACCCGCAGCACGTCGGTCAGCGGCATTACCAAATCGCTCGCCGCGTCCAGACCATCCTGCAGCGCTACCGCGAACTGCAAGACATCATCGCCATTCTGGGCGTCGAGGAGTTGAGCGAAGAGGATCGGCTGATCGTCCACCGGGCCCGCCGCATCGAACGCTTCCTGTCGCAGCCGTTCCTGGTCGCCGAAGTGTTTACGGGCAAGCCCGGGGAGATCACTAGCCTGGAAGACACCATCCGCAGTTTCGAGCAGATCTGCGACGGCAAATGGGACCATCTGCCCGAGGCGGCGTTCATGTACGTCGGCGCCATCGAGCAGGCGGAAGAGCAAGCCAAGAAGATGGCGATGGGCAAGTAAAGGCGAGAACCCAAGATGGCTCAATTGCAGTGTATCATCGTCACGCCGGAAGCGACCGCCTTGGATCAACCGGCCGATTTCGTCGCCCTGTCGCTGGACGACGGCGAGATCGGCATCGCCCCGCGCCGTGCGCCGCTGGTCGGGCGACTGGGCTTCGGCGAACTGCGTCTGCGGCGCGGCGAATCGGAGCAGCGGTACTACGTCGACGGCGGCTTCGTCCAGGTGGCCGGGAATACCGTCACCGTGCTGACCAATCATGCCGTTCCCGCCGACCAAGTCGATGCCGCCGCCGCGGCCAAGGCATTGCAAGCCGCTCGCAAACGCGACGCCCACACCCCGGAACTTCTCGAAATCCGCGACCGTCTGATCGCTCAAGCCCGCGGACGACTGCGAGTCAGCCGCCGAGCCAAGGGAAGCAAGGCTTCGCACTAGCATTGCGTTCCTTCGAGACGGCGGTGCCCACTGCCGAACGATTGTCCGCACTTGCAGATCGGTGCGCCCATCGCGCAGATTGTCTTGCCGTCGCCAGCGTGTTACGCTGGATCGAATGAAGCCGATCACCACCAGCATTTTTACGTTCGAAAAACTCGTCGAGGCTGGCTACGTCTATGTCGACAAGACCGCTCGGCTGTACGATCTGGTCGGGCCGCCCTACGGCGTGTACTTCCTCTCGCGTCCGCGGCGGTTCGGCAAGTCGCTGACCATCTCGACCTTGGAAGCCATCTTTCAAGGCCGGCGGGACTTGTTCCAAGGTCTGGCCATCGATGCGGCCGACTACGACTGGAAGCCGTACCCGGTCATCCGTTTCGACCTGGGCGACAAGCAGGCACGTAGCCCTGAACAACTGACGAATGCATTGGCGTATGCCGTCGAACAGAACGCCGAACGACATGACATTCGGCTGAAGCAGACCTCGTGCAATTTGATGTTCAACGAGTTGGTCACGACGCTCGGCCGCAACCGGAAGGTGGTCATCCTGATCGACGAGTACGACAAGCCCATCCTGGATAACATCGAGAATCCGGCTGTCGGCGAGATCCTCCAGTTGTTGAAGGCGTTCTACTCGGTCGTCAAGACGTGCGACGCGCAGATCCGCTTCGCGCTCTTGACCGGCGTGAGCAAGTTCAGTCGCGTCTCGCTCTTCTCCGACCTGAACAACCTAGTCGATCTGACGATGGATGTTCGGTACGCCGACATGCTGGGCTATACGCAGGACGAGTTGGAGCGGAACTTCGCCCCGCATATCGAGCACGTAGGCGTCCAGCGGGGCTGCACAAACGGTGAGTTGCTCGACCAGATGCGCCAGTGGTACAACGGCTACCGATTCTCGGAGGCGGAAACCTGGGTATACAACCCGGTTTCCGTGGGCCGCTTCCTCGACACGGGCAAGCTATCCAACTACTGGTTCGAGACAGGCACGCCCAGCTTCCTGATCAAGCTGCTGAAGTCGGGCCGGCTGAGCATCCCGGAGATCTCTCGCGAGCCGTTGGACGAGTTGGCTTTTTCGGCCTACGAGATCGACCGGATTTCGGCGCTGCCGCTGCTGTTCCAGACCGGCTACCTGACCATCCGCGACGTGATACCCACGTCGCGCCAGCCGCTGTACCGGCTCGACTACCCGAACATGGAAGTGCGCGAGGCGTTCAGTCAGTATCTGGTCGAGTCGTACACGAACGTCGAGAAGAGCATCGTGCCCGCCTACCTGCGCCGATTGCTCGCGGCCTTGGAGTCGGGCGACGTGGACCGGGCCATGCAGACGCTGCGCATCTTCTTCGCCGACATTCCGTACGACATCCAATTGAGCAACGAAAGATATTACCAGACGATCTTCTTCGTCCTGTTGCGATTGCTGGCCCTGGACGTCGCCTGCGAAGTGCGTACCGAAGTGGGCCGGATCGACGCCGTGGTCAAGACGGCCGAACGGATCTTCGTGTTCGAGTTCAAGCTGCAAGGGACGGCGGAGGACGCGCTCCAGCAAATCCACCAGCGCCGCTACCACGAGAAGTACACTGCCGACAGCCGCGAACTGCTCCTTGTCGGCGCCGCCTTCGACCCCGAGACCCGAAACCTCGACCGCTGGTTGGTCGAGCGAGGGTAGTGCCCCGCAACCAACGCAATCGTCGGCCATTTTGGCCCATTGGCGCGCATAAAAACTCGGCCCCGCGACACGATCGCCACGGTTTTTCGGGGCGATCGGAATCGCTGGTAGGTCGCAGTGCCCCTTGCATCGCTGGGCCGATTTGGGATACTCTGTCCTGCGACTTACGTGGTGATTTTGGATGTGTGGATTGCGAGGAGCCGACGTGAACGGACCGGATTTTGCGAAACATGAGTTGATTCCTGTGATCGCCCAGGACGAGCAGACGGGCGATGTGTTGATGCTGGCGTATATGAATCGCGAGGCGTACGACGAGACGCTGCGCACCGGGCAGGTTTGCTACTGGAGCCGCAGCCGGCGAAAGTTGTGGCGGAAGGGCGAGGAGAGCGGGAACGTTCAGCGGTTGAAGAGCGTGTACTTTGATTGCGACGCCGACACGCTGCTGGTCAAGGTCGAACAGATCGGCGGCGCCGCTTGCCACGAGGGCTACCGCAGTTGCTTCTTCCGCCGCATCGACCCACAAACCGGCGCCGTCCAGATTGAAGGGGACCGGGTCTTCGATCCCGCGGAAGTCTACAAGAAATCCTGACCCCAGACCGAAAGTGGAAGAAGACACCATGTCCGAACAAGTTCTGAAATTGGGCATCCCGGCCGGCAGTCTGCAAGAAGCCACGGCGCAACTGTTCCGCCGCGCCGGATACCATATCACGTTTTCCTCCCGATCCTATTACCCGTCGATCGACGACGACGAGATCGAGTGCCTGCTGATCCGCGCCCAAGAGATGGCTCGGTATGTCGAGCAAGGCATTCTGGACGCGGGTATCACGGGCCACGACTGGGTTCTCGAGACGGGCGCCCAAGTGGTCGAGATCTGCGAATTGGTCTTTTCCAAGGTCAGTCGCCGCCCGGTCCGCTGGGTGCTCTGTGTGCCGGAAAACTCGCCCGTGCAGTCGGTTCAAGATCTGCAGGGTAAGCGGATTGCCACCGAGGCCGTCGGATTGACCCAGGTCTTCTTGGCCGAGCACGGCGTCCAGGCCCAGGTCGAATTCTCGTGGGGAGCGACCGAAGTCAAACCGCCGAGGTTGGCGGACGCGATTGTCGAAGTGACCGAGACGGGCAGTTCGCTGCGCGCCAACAATTTGCGGATTATCGCCGAGGTGTTGCAGAGCACGACGCGATTCATCGCCAACCGCGACGCCTGCGCCGATCCATGGAAACGGGCGAAACTGGACAACATCGCTCTGATGCTGCAGTCGTGCCTGAGCGCCGAGGGAAAGGTCGGGTTGATGATGAATGTCCCGAAGGATCGATTGCAGGAGGTGCTGACCGTCCTGCCGGCCCTGCAGAATCCGACGGTGTCGGCACTCAGCAATCCCGCCTGGGTCGATGTCAGTACGATCGTCGACGAGACCGTGGTTCGCTCGATCGTCCCGCAACTCAAAGCCGCCGGCGCCCGTGGCATCGTCGAGTATCCGATCAACAAGATCATCGACTGATCCGGCAGCCAATCGCCCCGGCCGTCACGATCCGCACGACCGGGCGCCCGGAAGTACGGCGGATGGCCAATCCGTGCGTCGACGGCGGACAGACCGGCAATCTGTTCTACATTTCCAATGATTCTCGAAATTCCAACCTCTCCACGAGGTCCGAAGAGGCCATGACCGGAACTGGAAAACATCGGGGCACCGCTGGATGGCATCGTCGATTGCTGATCGTCGGCTGCTTGGTATGCTTTGCCGCCTGTGGCTCGTCTTCGTCCGGGGTGGTGGGCGCGTGGGGGGATCCGAGCGGCCGGTCGATGGTTTTTGACGCTCAGGGCCGTGTCACGATCCGCGATCCCAAAGCCGCCACGATGACCGGCACGTACACGTATTCGTCGGGGCTGGGCGAAGTCAAAATCACGCTGACCGAGGACGGTCGAACGATGCAGGGCAAGTTGCTGACGCCGAACCGTTTGCAGATGGGCACGACCGGCCGCCCCTTCATCTTCAATCGCCGTGGCAGCCGCTGACAACTGACAACGTTCACCCGCAGCGATGCTCGTGCGCGGCGGCGACCAGCGCCCGCACGTTCTCCAACGGAGTCCGGCGCGGCACGAGGCAACCGGAACCAAGCAGGAATCCCGTGTCGCCGGCCTGTTCGATGCAGCGTTCGGCGGCGGCTCGCACCGTTTCGGGCGTACCCTGTAGCAGCTCGGTGACCGTGTGAACGTTGCCGACCAGCGCCACATCGTCGCCGATGGCTTGCCTGGCAAAACCCAGATCGACCATGTTGTCGATCTCGATCAGATCGGGTTCCGTATCTCGGTAGTTCGGGAGGACGCGGGTGCTGTTGCCGCAGATGTGAAGCAGCGAACCCGTGATTCCGCTTCGCCGCCAAGCCCGAAAGATCTTGTGCTGATAGGGCATCGCGAAGCGCTGGTAGGCGTGCGGCGAAATCACATCGCAGGACGAGAGCGAATCGCCGCACTGAATGATGTCCGCACCGGCTTGCCAGCAAGCCAAGCCGAACGCAATCAAGGCGTCCGATGCCAGATCCAGCGCGTGATGGATCGCCGGCAAGCGTTCGTCCTCGAAGCCGGCGTCGGCCAATCCGACTTCGAGCAACCACTGCTGCGTACCGATGAAATACGAAGCCAGGGCGAACGGTCCCGTGCCGGGGCAGCGAATGGCCACGCGGTCGCCCACGGCTTGCCGGACTTGCCGGATCGCTTCGATCATTATCGGCATCCGTCCCTGAGTCAGCGGATCGGGCACGCGCAGACGGTAGACGTCCTCCAACGATTCGACGGCTGGCGTCTGGAGCGTCGGCAATTCGTCCTCGCTGCGGGCCGTCCGGCACCCAAAGCCTTCGGCGATGTAGTAGTTGTCCGAGCCGATGGAAATAACGTCCTGTCCCAGGATTTCGTGCAACGCCAATTGGGCACGCGCGAGCGAATCGGCCTCGGTACAGTATTCGATGATCGGCATTCCGGTCGCCTCGGCCGCCAGATCGTACATGAACGGCGCGGCCGGAATGCAATCCGTCGGTTCCCGCCGGATCGCCCGCAACACGCGCTGCCGCGAAGTCATCGTGCCGGTCATCGAATGCCCTTTGGTGAATTCGTGTCCGCAGCCGGGACGGGCACCGAGCAACCGCGCTTGCAGCCCGTCCCGTATTCGATCGCTGTCACTCGTCGGCTCGCACGCGATAGGCGAACAGGCGGTCGTCGAAGCGCAGATACAGGCGTCCGCCGCAGACGACGGGATGAGCCCAACTCTGACCGCTGCCCCCGGGCGGCAAGCGGAATTCGCTGATCAGCTCGAAAGCGTCCGGCGTCAGCTTGGCCAAGGCGACCTGCCGTCGTTCGCTGAACAGGTAGAACAAGCCGTCGGCCCAAGTCAACGAACCCTTGCCGATCGTTCGGTCGCTCCATTTCATTTCTCCTGTCTTCCAATCCAGGCAGATCCACTTGGCGTTGTTGAAGCGATCCGCCGCGCCGTACAGATAGCCGTCCACCAGCAGGACTCCGCCATGCTGGTTGTCCAGTTGGTCGGATTCCCAAACATGCTCGACGTTAACTTGGCCGTCCTGCACGTCCAGTTTCAACAGGCGCGCGCCCGTGCCGCCGTACCCGGTGCTAACGAATACCTGCCCGTCGTGGAACAAGGGCATCATCACGTTCACATCGTATTCCGTTTCGTAGGGATCGCGGAACAGCAAGCGTCCCGTGTCGGCGTCGATGCCGATCACCGCCTTGGCCGTCATTGTCAAGATGATCCGCAGTCCACCGTGTTCCACCAGGACGGGCGAACCGTAGCCCGCGTGATCCCCGATGCTCTCGGTAATCCACGCGATCTCGCCGCTTGTCTTGTTCAGGGCCGCCACACTCGCCTGCTTTCCGCCCGGACAGCAGATGACATGATCGCCGTCGATCAGCAGCGATTCCGCCAGCGCCCACTGGATGTTCTCCGCTTCAAACGCCTCCAGGGTATTCATAGCCCAAATCGGCTCGCCCGTCTCGGCGGCGATGCAGATCAAGTCACCCAGCGGACTCAGGTGGTACAGTCGATCCCCGTCGATTGTCGGCGTTCCTCGCGTGCCGGGAAAATCCTTGGTCCAAGCTTCGCCATTTTCGACTTGCCAGCGCAATTGGCCGTCCTGGTCAAGTGCCGATATCACCGTCTTGCCGTCCAGGTTGCCGACCGTGTAGATCAGTCCGTTCGCCAGCGTCACGCTCGCATAGCCATTGCCGATCCCTTCGGCGGTCCAATCGAGTGGTGGACCTTCCTCGGGCCAGACCTTTAGCAAACCGGTGTCGGACGAAAGATTGTCGCCGCGGGGACCGTGGAATCTCGGCCAGTACGGGCCGTCCGGGGTCCGAGTGACGGCTCCGCTCGGCGGTGCAGTAGGCCGTGGATCGGCCGGAACCGAAGCGGGTGGCTCGATGGACGGTGCTTCGCCGCTTTCCATCGATGCTGCGCCCGACGGGTTGCTGGCCACCTCGGCTTCGCCCGGCGTTTCCGACGGCTCGGCCGAACGCCCGTCCGCAACGGAATCCGGGGTTGGCGCCGGAGCCGAACCGGTTGGCTGACCGGAGCAGCCGATCATCAAGCCTAGGAAGAAAATGCCCAACGCGGGCAAAACGAATGTCAGTTTCACGTGGGAACCTCCTTGATTAATCGTCTTTGGTATACAATCACAACCATGCTCAACGGTTTGATCTTCAACATCCAAAGATACTCGATTCACGACGGGCCGGGAATCCGCACCACGGTATTCCTGAAAGGTTGTCCGTTGCGGTGCGCGTGGTGCCATAACCCGGAGAGCCGGTCATCGCAGCCGGAACTGATGATCCATCCGCAGCGTTGCACCAGTTGCGGAGCCTGCTGGGATGCCTGTCCGCAACCGCAGGACGCTCCAACGCGGACGGGCCCGTTGTTCGATCGAGTCCGCTGTATTCGCTGCGGCCAATGCGCCTCGGTTTGTGTCAACGATGCGCGGCGACTGGTCGGACGGACGATGACGGTGGATCAGACGATGGACGAAGTGTTGAAGGACCGCATCTTTTTCGATGATTCCGGCGGTGGCGTGACGGTATCGGGCGGCGAGCCGCTGATGCAGGCTGCGTTCGTACGGCAACTGCTGGAGTCATGCCGCGATGCGGGTGTTTCGACGGCGGTTGATACCTGCGGTTACGGCGACCCGGGAGACCTGCTCGCTCTCGCCCCGGTGACCGACGTCTTCCTGTACGATGTCAAGACACTGGACGACGCTCGGCACTTGTGCCACACGGGAGTCTCGAACGCTGTCATCTTGGAGAATCTCCGGGCCTTGGCTGCTATTCATTCAGAGATCTGGCTCCGCATCCCGTTGATCGCCGGCTTCAACGATTCCGCACAGAATCTGACCGCCACGGCACAACTGGCGGCTTCGCTGCCCGGGATATCGCAGGTGCATCTACTGCCCTACCATGAACTGGGGATGCACAAGAGTGAATATCTCGATCGACTCGGTGCCTGTCCCAATTTTCCCGGAGCCGGCATGTTTGCCGGCGGCATTCCTTCGCCCGCCACGCTTTCGGAAGCGGCGGGCATTTTCCTTTCCTTTGGTCTCAACGTACAAATCGGTGGTTGACGCGATGAACGAACGAACTGCCCGCTTGCGACAAGCCAGTCTGGATGCCCCGCCTTCGATTTCCGAGGAGCGTGCCTGCCTGCTGACCCGTTTCTATAAGGCCCACGAGAGTCGAGATTCGGTGCCCGTTACCCGAGCGCGATCGTTCGCACACTTGTGCGAACACAAGACGATCTATCTGGACGAAGACGAACTGATCGTCGGCGAACGCGGCCCGCAGCCCAAGATGGTGCCGACCTATCCCGAACTGACTTGCCACAGTATCGAGGATTTGGAGATTCTGAATTCGCGGCCGAAAACGCAATACGCGGTTTCGCCATCGTGCCTGAAGGCCTACCGGGAAGAAATCATCCCCTACTGGCGCGGCCGAGCGATGCGGGACAAGATTTTCCGCGCGATGTCCGAGGACTGGATCGATGCCTACGAAGCCGGGGTGTTTACCGAGTTCATGGAGCAGCGGGCCCCGGGCCATACGGTGTTGGACGACAAGATCTACCGTGAAGGCATGGTCGAACGCAAACGGAGAATCGCCTCGGCCGTCGAAGCGCTGGATTATCAAGGGGACCCGCTGGCCTACGACAAACGCCAGCAACTGACGGCGATGGACATCGCGTGTGACGCGGTGATCCGCTTCGCCGAGCGTCATGCATGTCTGGCGGACGAACGGGCGGCCGTCGAACCGGATTCGGTTCGACGAGCCGAATTGAAGAAAATCGCCGACGTCTGCCGCCACGTACCGGCATATCCGCCTCGCGATTTCCACGAGGCGCTGCAAGCCTACTGGTTCTGCCACCTGGCGGTGATCACCGAGTTAAACGGCTGGGATTCGTTCAGTCCCGGCCATCTGGATCAGCACCTGTGGCCGTTCTATCAGCGGGGCCTGGCAGACGGCAGCCTGACGGCAGAGCATGCTCGCGAATTGCTCGAGTGTTTCTTCATCAAATTCAACAACCATCCGGCACCACCCAAGGTCGGAGTGACGGCGGCGGAGAGCGGGACGTACACCGATTTCGCCAACATCAATCTTGCCGGTCTACTGACCGATGGCTCCGACGGCTCGAACGACGTGACTCACCTGTTGCTGGAGATCATCGATGACATGCATTTGCTGCAACCCAGCAGCAATCTGCAGTTGTCCCGCAAGACACCGGAGTCGGTTTTGAAACACGCTTTGCGGGTCATCCGCCAAGGGTACGGATTTCCGTCGATCTTCAACGCGGACGGGGTGATCGAGCAGCAATTGCGTCAGGGCAAGTCGCTGGAGGACGCCCGCGCCGGAGGCTGTAGCGGCTGTGTGGAAACCGGCGCATTCGGCAAGGAAGCCTACATCTTGACCGGCTATTTCAATCTCCCGAAGATGCTCGAGCTGGCGTTGCACCGCGGCGTCGATCCTCGGTCGGGCAAACAACTGGGACCGCGTACCGCAGCCATCGAAGACATGGCAAATGCCGACGATCTGTTTGCCGCGTTCCGCCAGCAACTGAGGCACTTCATCGAGATCAAGATCCGCGGCAACCAAATCATCGAACGAATGTACGCCATCGAAATGCCGGCGCCGTTCCTGTCGGTCATTACCGATGACTGCATCGACAAAGGACTGGATTACAACGCGGGCGGCGCCCGGTACAACCATACGTTCATCCAATTCGTCGGCATCGGCACTCTGGCGGATAGTCTTTCGTCGATCGGCCAGTTGGCCTTCGATGGCCCAAGTGGCCCGCGGGCGCCGAACGCGGGTCCGGCATCAAGTGGCCCGCGGGCGCCGAACGCGGGGCCGATTCGCGACCAATCGATTCTCAACTCTCGAACCGTCGACCTGCCGGGCCTGGTCGCCGCATTGGACGCCGATTTCATCGGCCACGACGCGCTGCACGCCCGGATGCAGAACCGCACCGCCAAATACGGAAACGACGAAGAGGCGGCCGACCGCTGGATGCGACGGGCCTTTCAAGCCGTCTTTGACGAGGTGGACGGCCGTCGGAACACAAAAGGCGGCCGCTATCAAATCGAGATGCTGCCCACGACGTGTCACGTCTACTTCGGGTCGGTGACCGGCGCAACGCCTGATGGACGACGCTCCGGAGCGCCGCTTTCCGAAGGCATCTCGCCGGCCCAAGGCGCCGACCGGAACGGTCCAACCGCGGTGATCAAGTCGGCGTCGAAAATGGATCATTTGAAAACGGGCGGTACGTTGCTGAATATGAAGTTTTCGCCGTCGCTGCTAGCCGACGATCACGGGATCGACATGCTCGCTCACTTGGTTCGCAGTTACTTCAAATTGGACGGGCACCACGTCCAGTTCAACGTCGTTACCGCCGATACGCTTCGGCGGGCTCAGGACGCCCCGGCCGCGCACCGTGACCTGATCGTTCGAGTCGCCGGCTACAGCGACTATTTCTGCGACCTTTCCCGCGAACTTCAGGACGAGATCATCACTCGCACCGAACACTCCGCTTTCTGACTAGCGGGATACTGATTTCCCTCGAAAATTCGAATGCCCCTTTTCGGAAATCGAGCTAGGCGTTCTGCGTTGAAGTTGCAATACTCCCGCGTCTGTCTCCAACGTGGGAGTTCGCCATGCCGAATGCGTTAGGTCAAGATCGCGCCAGATCGAACGCTCTACAGACCGTGCTCTGGACCCTGTGCGCGCTGGCTTCGTGCGCAGGGACAGCGTCCGCCGTCGAAGACTATGTCGAATACGCTTTACCCGCGGAGTATCTCCCGGCCGAGATGCCAAACGACGTCTGGCAGCAAAGCTTGCAGTTGCCGCAACCCGTCCAAATGCGTGACATCAACTGGGACGAGGCGACACCTGTGGATCTGGACGAAATGATGAGCGATGTACCTGTCGCCGTCGATCCGTTCGGCGATTACTTCTATCGCCCCGTCGGGAATGCTCCACCGGGTTGGTTAATCGGCAATGGTGATCGGTTGGGCATTTTCAGTTTGACGTTCTTCAATGGCTCGCAGCACAAACTGGGGCCACTGAAATACGAATTTGGTGCCGCCGTGCATTTTATCAGCGGCCCCGTTCAGACGGATCTGCCGCCGCGAGTCTACGATTTTTCCGTCGGATTTCCGTATCACGGCGTGATCGGGGATGCCTGGAGTTACGACCTGACGTTCCGGATGGGTTGGTACAGCGACTTTGAAGGCAGTGCTCGCGAGGGAATTCGATTCCCCTCGCACGCGGTCGTCTATCGCCGAACAAGCGACTGGTGGCAATGGGCGCTGGGCCTCGAATACCTGGACCGAGACGATGTAGCGCTGCTGCCGGTCTTCGGCGCTCTGTGGACTCCGAGCGAAGACTGGCGAATCGAGGCGGTATTTCCGAAGCCTTTGATCGCCTACCGTTTTGGTGGTCGTCGCTGGACGTACTTAGCGTCCGAGATGGGCGGTGGAACGTGGGACATCGAGCGAGTTTGGGGTGCTGAAGACGTCTTCACCTACCGCGACTTCCGCCTGCTGTTGGGAGTTCAGGGGCCCGGCGAAGGGCACGACCGAATCTTCGAGATCGGCTACGTGTTCAGCCGCCATTTGGAGTATCGCTCTGGTAGCCCGGACTTCAAGCCGCCGGATACGATCTTGCTGCGCTCCGTGTTTCGGTACTAGCGGGCTGCCCCTCGTGCCTTCCTACCGAATTTGCACGAAACTGGCATCGCAAGAACGGGTGGAGTAGACTACACCTGGAGGCGAGCCTATACTTAGGGCTCATTATTTTGCATCATCCCTCCGTTGT
Source organism: Pirellulaceae bacterium (assembly GCA_023382975.1). Taxonomy (GTDB): domain Bacteria; phylum Planctomycetota; class Planctomycetia; order Pirellulales; family Pirellulaceae; genus SKKK01. The sequence continues at coordinate 151,450 of JAHDXO010000009.1, read as the reverse complement.
TCCAACTCGTTGGGACCGTTTTGCGTTCCAGACGATCAAGGACCGATGACGCCGATCGCGAGAATCGATCGGTCTGTTTGACATGCCTTCCGTTTTTGGGCGGCAAGAAACTACTTCGAGGTAACCGCCGTGGCACTCATCATTCTCCGTTGCGTCTTTCTCATGGTTGCTGCCGGACTCGGCACGCTGTTTATTACCGACAAGCACTTCTTGTCCAATTATCCCTGGGCCGATTTCATCGGGGTCATGGTGATCGCAGCGTTTGCGCTGACCATCGACATCGCCATGCCGCGGAAGCGTTTGGACATCATTTCTGCCGTTTATTTCGGGATTTTGGTTGGTTTGTTTCTGACCTACGTCATCGGCGTAGCTCTGACGCCGCTACTGCAAGCCAATCCGTACCGCGAGAAGATCCAATTGGTTCTCGGGATGATCGTCTGCTATTCATGCATCAGTCTGTTGATGCAGACCAAGGACGATTTTCGCTTCATCATCCCGTACATCGAATTCGCCAAAGAGGTCAAGGGGCTGAAGCCTTATATCCTGGATACCAGTGTTGTGATCGACGGCAGAATTGCCGATCTGGTCGAAACGAGCATTCTGGACAATCCGTTGATCATGCCGCGTTTTGTTTTGGCTGAATTGCAGGCGATTGCGGACAGCGGAGACAAGATGCGTCGTTCGCGAGGGCGGCGGGGCTTGGACATTCTGCAGCGACTCCGGTCCAACAAAGGCGTCGAATTGAAGATCTACGACCGCGACCATCCCGACATGGCGGATCAGCCGGTGGACATGAAACTCGTTCTGCTGGCCAAGGCACTGGAGGGCAAGGTCGTGACCGGCGACTACAACCTGAACAAGGTTGCTCGTCTTCACAACGTCCCGGTCGTGAACCTGAATGACGTGGCAAATTCGCTTAAGCCGGTGTTCTTGCCGGGGGAAAAAGTCGAAGTAAAGATCGTCAAGGTGGGCGAAGAACCGGGACAGGGCGTAGGCTACTTGGATGACGGCACGATGATCGTCGTCGAAGGCGGCCGCGACCATGTGGGCCAGTTGGTCTTATTGACGGTGACCAGCGTCTTGCAGACCAGTGCTGGACGGATGATCTTCGGACGATACGAGCAGGTGGCGAGGCCCGGCTAGAGGCGTCGCATTCCTTGCTGCCAAAGTCCCGCAGACAGAACCTTTGCGCGCCGGTTCTCTCCGTTTACAATGCTGCCTTTCGATTTGTTGGTTGATTCCGAACCTTCCATTCACGGGAAACCCTGCCTTGTTGCGAACTCATACCTGCGGCGAGTTGCGTTCCGAACATATCCAGACCGAAGTTACCATCTGTGGGTGGGTCGACAGTGCTCGCGACCATGGCGGGGCGGTCTTTCTGGATTTGCGGGACCGGTACGGCAAGACGCAGGTTGTCGCCAGTCCGGAAAGTGGTCAGGACTTGGTGCAGGAAGCCAGTCGTTTGCGGTCGGAAGACGTGGTCCGAGTCACGGGCAAGGTGGCGGCCCGCCCGGCCGGTACCGAGAATCCGAAGCTGTCTACCGGGCAGATCGAAGTCCGCATCAGCCGACTGGAGATTCTCAACAAGTGCAAGACGCCGCCCTTTACGCCCGGCTTGGCCGATTTGCCCGGCGAGGATCTGCGGCTTCGGCATCGGTACTTGGATCTGCGGCGTCCTCAGATGCAGCAGACGATGATCCTGCGGAGTAAGATCATCAAGACGATGCGGGACTACTTTGCGGAGAACCAATTCATCGACGTCGAGACGCCGGTCCTGGGACGCAGCACGCCCGAGGGAGCCCGTGATTATCTCGTGCCCAGCCGCGTCTTTCCCGGCCGCTTTTTTGCGTTGCCACAGTCTCCGCAGTTGTACAAGCAGATTCTGATGGTGGCCGGTTTCGACCGCTATGTGCAGGTCGCACGCTGTTTCCGGGACGAGGATCTGCGGGCCGATCGGCAACCGGAATTCACCCAATTGGACTTGGAGATGTCCTTCGTGGACGCCGAGGACGTGATGGGCATCGTCGACGGGCTGGTCGCTCGCCTGGCCAAGGAGTTGCTCGATCTGGATGTCCCGCTGCCGCTGCCGAGAATGACCTACGATGAAGCGATGGAGCGTTACGGACACGATGCGCCCGATCTTCGTTTCGGCATGGAACTGGTCGATTGCACCGCGCTGGCCGGTCAAAGTGACTTCCGCGTGTTCCGCGAGACGGTTGAGTCGGGTGGACGTGTTCGCGGTTTGAATGCGAAATCGGCGGCAGCCCAATTTTCGCGGAAACGGATCGACGAGTTAACCGACTTCGTCAAGCAGGATTTCGGGGCCAAGGGACTGGCTTGGTTCCGTGTCGAAAACGACGGCAAACTGTGGTCGCCCATCGCCAAAAATTTCAGCGACGACTGGCTCGCTCAACTCGCGCAGCAGATGGGCGCGGAGCCCGGCGATTTGTTGTTCTTCGTGGCGGACAGTTGGGGTGTTACCTGCAAGGCGCTGAATGGCTTGCGCAAACGTCTGGGCAGCGAACTGAAACTGTACCAACCGGGCGCCATGCATTTTTCCTGGGTTGTCGAGTTCCCGATGTTCGATTGGGATGCCGACGAGCAGCGTTGGGCTGCCATGCACCATCCGTTCACATCGCCTCGCCCCCAGGACGCCGCACTGCTGGACACCGACCCGGCCCGCGCCAGAGCGCAGGCCTACGATTTGGTGATCAACGGCTCGGAAGCGGGCGGCGGCACCATTCGAATCCACGACAGTCAACTGCAACAGCGCGTGTTCGATCTGCTGGGGATCGATGCCGACACCGCGCGGGACCGGTTCGGGTTCTTGCTCGAAGCACTTCAGTACGGAGCCCCGCCACACGGTGGAATCGCATTGGGGATTGACCGAGTCGTGATGCTGTTTGGCGGATTGGACAGCATTCGTGATTGCATCGCATTTCCGAAAACGCAGCGCGCGACCGACCTGATGACCGAGGCACCCGGCGAGGTGGACCGACGGCAACTGGAGGAACTTGGATTGCGCATTCTGCCAGTGACGGAAAGACCGTAAGACCGGTCGCCGCAGCCGATTTCGCAGGGAACAAGACTTCGCTCTGGAAAGCGAAAAACCGAAACCTCGCGGCTTCGACGACGATTGCCGTTGGAAAATGGCAGGCAAGATGCGTGGGCGCGGGGATAAAATCCCGCAACCTGTGCCTACGCGTTGATCGCACAGGCTGGCCGCCTGTGCTACGTGTCGATCAACAATTCGGACGCGAACTCACTCCCAATCTTCGTCCTCTTCCTCTTCCTCGTCGTCGTCGAGTTCGTCGTCCCAGTCGTCGTCCTCGTCGTCCCAATCGTCGTCCTCTTCATCGTCGACTTCTTCCCACTCGTCCTCTTCCTCGAAGTCCTCGTCTTCTTCTTCTTCGTCGTCGTCTTCCTCGTCGAGTTCTTCGAAGTCTTCCTCTTCTTCCTCGACGAAATCTTCCTCGATCTCGTCATCGACATCCTCGTCGACGTCATCTTCTTCGTCGTCGTCGAGGTCGTCATCCTTGTCGTAGAATTCGTCGTAGTCGTCATCCTCTTCGTCGAAGGCCGTCACGAGCGGCGCGACTCGCTGCGGTTCGAGCATCGCATGCAGCGTTTCTTCCCGGTCCAAGCCAGACAAAGTCCCCATTGGCATTGTAAAATCCTCCCCTTTCTGAGTAATTCCCATTTCTCCGGCCTTGGACGAACGAGAATAACCGGTCCCGTCATCTTGCCGCGACCCGATTACCTCGCTTCCGTCCCGTTTCATGGCCTCGACGCGAGGCAGACACTCCAAGCTATCCAGTCCGAACATCAACAGAAATCGCCTTGTGGTGGTGTAAAGGTACGGCCGTCCGAGATCCTCGCTCCGGCCACCGATGCGCACCAAATCCCGCTCCATCAATTGCCGCAGAATTTCACCGCAATTTACTCCGCGAATCGCCTCGATCTCCGCTCGCAAGACCGGCTGTCGGTAGGCGATCACCGACAACGTTTCAAGCGCCGGCGCCGACAGCCGCGTTTCGTGCGGAACGTGCTCCAGTCGGCGTACCCAGGCAGCAAAATGGGGACGCGTCAACAACTGATACCCGCCCGCAACCCGCTCAACCCGGAAACTTCGACCACTTGCATCGTACAGTTCGTTCAAACGACCTATCAGTGTACGCGCTTCTGTTCCGTCGGCAAGGTTAGCATATTGACTTAACTTCCGAGTCGTCAACGGTTCTCTGGACAAAAACAGCACAGACTCCAACCGTTGTAGCCGATGGTCGCTGGCTCGTCCGCTCGATTTGTCCTCGGCGGTTGTTTCGCCAGCCGTGATCGCCAGGAAGCGGCGCAGATTCTGCCTGGATACGGACACTTGGCCAGCAGGGGCGCAACCAATCCGTCCGCAACGCTGACAGCGTCGATCGACAGCGGATGCGACACGTCTTCTGAGTCCCTGGTCGTACATAGATGTCGGGCGGAATTTCCGCAGTCAAAAACCTGAATCGCAACGAATTTCACATTAACAGAAAGCTGCCCCACCGAAAACGCCCGATCTTAGCGTCCATCCGCCCAGGCGGAAAGTCGTCGCGCCGCTTGCCGAGCGATGAACCGGATGGGAAAATCGCGGAACGTTGAGCCTTCAGCCTCCAGCATCCCATGACCACGATGAGCGACGCACCGAGCACCACGACACGGCCATCTTCCGTTCCCAACCGGAATTCCCGGTCCTGGTTGGTGCTGGCGGCATTGGCGGGGCTCATCGCGGCCGTTTACGTTTCCACACGGTTTTTCGGATGGGTTTCGGGCGAGGAGTTTTCGCCGGACTTGTTCCAACGTCGCCAATTCCAGTACTACGAGATCCCGCTGATCGGATTTCAGATCACGCCGATCTCCCGCGAGGATACAACCAACGATCTCGAACGCTACTTGTCGAGCCAAAAGCTTGTGAAGAATACGGCGGTCCAGCCACGCTGGAATCTGGTTTGGGCCCGCCAAGGCACACAGTCGCCCCATCAGGGCGATGCAGGAATTCTGTGCGCCTATTTGGATGCCCGAGATGCGGACGAGAATTCACTCTGGCAAACTTGGTCCGCAAAGAACCCGCATCTTGCCAAGACTCTCTGGGCTGCCGTTGATCGTCTGGCCGAGCAAGGGCACTACGTCTTGATTCCCGACGTCTTTTCTCTTGCAAGCCAGGCGGGAGAAGCAGTCGCTTTCGAGCAGGCCGTTGCCGACACGCTGGCAGCTCGCTACGAACTGTTGGCCCGTACCCAACTTGACCTTGGCGATCCACAATTGGCTCGGGAATTGGCGGAGGAAGGGCTGCGGCATGCACCGGAACGCGAATCGTTGCGACGGTTGCTGGACGATTTGCCAGTCGGTCCAGACAAGCAGGACAGCGGCGAAACGAACTAGTCGATGCCGTCCGGCTTCGAGTCAGGGATGCGGAACAGTTTCCGTGCATTTTCGCTGGTTTGCTGAGAGAATGTCGCCAAGTCCACTCTACGTACTTCGGCCAAACACGCGGCGGTGTGAACGATCAGAGCCGGTTCGTTGGGACGCTGACCGCGGTGCGGATGCGGGGACAGGTAGGGCGAATCCGTCTCGATCAAAATCCGGTCGTCCGGAATCGCGCGGGCAATTTCCCTAAGCATCTCCGATTTCCTGTACGTCACCATGCCGGCAAAGCTGATGTGCAACCCTAACTCCAAGCAGCGGCGAGCCGTGTCGATACTTCCGGTGAACGAATGCATGACCCCGCGCAGCGGATTGCGGCGGCGGGCTTGTTCGAGCATCGCCAGGACATCTTCGTCGCAGTCCCGCATGTGGACGATGAACGGCAGATCCAACTGGTGCGACAGCCTCAAATGCCGCTCGAAATAGTCCTGCTGCACGTCGAACGCGGTGAAGTCCCAGTGGCGGTCGAGGCCCGTTTCCCCGAGCGCCACCGCCTGACCACCGGAGGCCAGCCGCACAATCGAGTCCCAATCGGTCGCCGAGGCCTGGCCGCAATAGTTGGGCTGGATTCCGACCGCCGCGAACACGGCTTCGTAGGCGTGGGACAATTCGACGCATCGAGCGCTAGAGTCCGCCGTGGTGCCCACCGTGACGATGCTGGTTACCCCAGCCTGACTCGCCCGCTGCACGACATCCGCCAGGATCGGAGCGATTTGGTCTTCGTCCAGATGAGCGTGGGTGTCGATCAGCATGGCAGCGGAACCAAGCTTTCTCGGCGACTCTTCAGGCGGTTCATTCGGTTTTCAGTTTATCCCGAAAGACCGCGCGAAATTTGTCCACCTTGGGCCGGACAACCGCTTGGCAGTAACCGTTGAAAGGATTGTTCTTGAAGTAGTTCTGATGATAGTCCTCCGCCACGTAGAATTTCTTGGCGGGGCTGATCTCCGTGACGATCGGTCTGGGCCACAGGCCAGCTTTGTCCAACTGCTGCTTGCGTTTTTCGGCCATCGCCTTTTGTTGGTCGTCATGATAGAAGATGACCGACCGGTACTGGGTTCCTACATCGGCGCCTTGCCGGTTCAGCGTCGTCGGATCGTGAGTCTTCCAAAACACCTCCAACAAATCGTCGAACGAAACCTTGGCCGGGTCAAACTGGATCTGGCAGACCTCCGCGTGGCCCGTGTTCCCTCGACACACTTGTTCGTAGGTGGGATTGTCGACGCTTCCGCCGCTGTATCCGGACTTCACCGAGACGACGCCGTCAAGTTGTTGAAACACCGCCTCGACGCACCAGAAGCAGCCGGCGCCGAAGGTGGCCAGTTGCAATGGCTGCGCCTTGTCTTCGCCATCGGGTGCCAGCGGCTGGTTGTCAGGACTTTCGGCGGCTGCCAGAGCATCGGTCACCATGCTTGCGTGCTCCTTGATTCGAACAGGGTTCTCGGCAACCGAAGGCGAGCAGGAAGCCAAGCAGACGGCAAAAACCGCCGCCAGGGCCGCTTGTCCCGTCCTGGCCAAATTCGGCTGGGTTCCAACAACTTGGATCATTGCGGTCATCTCTGCGTCCTCCTCAGCCACGGCCCGCGGCCGACTTATTCCAATTGGAGATTGCGTCCGATCGCGTAAATCTCCTCGGCATCCAGGACTTGGTCGTTTCGAGCAAACAACTGAGCGATCGCGGCCTTGTGGATCTGCATCTTGGTGCCGCCCACCCCGATCGCTCCGTAGCAGTATACGTTGGAGTGTAGCCGGCCCGAGTCCCCGGCACGCACTCCGCCGATCCCCAACGGGGGAACGGCGTTCAGGTCGATGGCTACTCGCAGGCTATTCGCTTGCTCGACCAGTTCCCCAGGCATCAACTCGATTCCGGCGGCGCCCGCAGCGATCACGATCGACACGCCTTGAAGTGCTTGGCGAATCGAATTCTCGTCGCCCGCCTCGACCGGATGCAGGCACGCTTCCTCGACCCGTTCTGCCACCCGCTGGCAGACCAATTCGGCACGAGCCAGATTACGCGAAGCGACGCGGACGTCGGCCCCCTCGCGGGCCAACAGCCGGACGGCTCGCTGCCCGACCGGCCCGGTCGCCGCCAGAACCAACGCCGAAGCGTTGGCCAGCGGCACGTGACGGCGAGCCGCCAGAACCGCAGCGGCGGCCGTCGTGTTGGCGCCGCTGGCATCCAGCAAGACCGAAACCCTCATGCGTCCGAAGAACGATTCCTTGACGCGATCGAGCAGCCGTTCGCCCGCGGCAACATCCGTGCCACCGACGAACACTGCCGTTTGGTGCAGGTCGTCCGGGCCGCGGGTGAACATGGCACCATGCACAAGATCCCGCACCTGATCCGGCTGGACATTGGCGTATTGCAGCAAATGGTCCACGCCGGAATCGACGGCAACCACCGCATCAAACACGCTGCAGTGAGCGTCCGGATCGATTTGGATCAGAATCTTTGGCTTGCTCATCAGAACCCTTTGAAGGGATGCTGGGCCGAATCTTTGCCCGCGACCATCTCCTGGGCAGTCGGCTTGCCTGCCATCGCGTTGACGATGGCCATCTTCGTCGCCTCATGGTTGTACTCGTAGATCTTCTTGTCGTCCTCGGCGGCCGGATGAATGAAGACGCCGCACACGATGACCAGGTCTTCACACTGATCGGCCGGAATGACGCCCTCGGCGACACAGTCCGCCACCGCCTTGGCCACCGCGGCCTGGGCGGGGCCGAACATCTGCACGGCTTGCTTCATCCCCTTGATTGTCACCTTCGTAATCATTACCGTCGCCGGCTTGACGGCAAGGTTGGGTGTCAGAACGGCCAGCAGATTCGTATGTCCTTCGCTTTGGCGAGCCAGGGCGTTCGCAAACGCGACGCCGACCGGTCCGTCCTTGCTGCCAATCAGCAAGTCAATGTGAGCAATCTCGTTACCGCCGCCAGCCAACGCTTCACCGATGTACATGGACATGAACTTTCTCCGTACTGAAAACCCACAGAATTCTACATGACAGGAAACCACGATTCGGGATCGAACCCTGGGGCAGAGGTTACCAAACCGGCTGCCATTTGCAAGGACCCTTGGCCCTCAACCGACAAGACCTTGGTTGTCGTCGGCGCCAGCGCCCGAGCGGCAGCCGACTCCGCGAACCGTGCCGGGTATCAGCCGGCCGCGGCGGATATATTCGGCGACCGCGACCTCACCAAAGCCGCTAAATGGACAGCCATCCAGGATTATCCGCAGGGTGCGTACGATGCCGCCATGTCTTTGCCGGCCGGACCCTGGATTTACACCGGTGGACTGGAGAACCATCCGGAGCTGATCGACCGGATCGCCGCCGTGCGACCGCTGCTCGGCAATCCGGGCGACATTCTTCGGGCAGTCCGCGATCCGTTTCGCTTGGCCGAGTGTCTTCGCAAGAACGGTCTGGATGCCCCGGACGTCTCGCTGGAGCCGCCGAGCGGAGAACACCGCGCCCGTTGGCTGCGCAAGCCATTGCGGTCCAGCGGGGGTCGCGAGATCGAACGGCTTTCCACGAATCCGCATCCGCCGACCGCTACGCTCAGGAACGAAGCCTGCTATCACCAGGCATTTGTCGACGGACTCAGTTACAGCGCTGTGTTCGTCGCGGCAGGCGGCAAAGCAGCGATGCTCGGGGTCACTCGTCAACTCGTGGGCGAAGCCTGGACAGGCGCCGAGCCTTTCACCTACTGCGGTTCGCTTTGGCCGGCTGCGATCGATTCCCGCAGTGCGCTGGTCTTGTCGAGAATCGGCGACTGCTTGGCGGCATGTTTTCGGCTGTCCGGCCTGTTCGGCGTCGATCTGGTGCTCCAGGGGCATCGTGCCTTTGTGCTCGAAGTCAATCCGCGGTACACCGCTTCGGTCGAGGTTCTCGAGCACGCGTGGGGCGGCCAAGTCCACTCAATTCAAATGCACGTCGATGCGTGCCGCCAAGGCTTCCTGACCTCGCCCACGACGGCGAATCCGCAGCTCTGCTGCGGCAAGGCGATTCTCTTTGCCCGCCAGCCAACCCGCGTAGGCAGCCGATTCGAGGACTTGATCGCTCGGATCAACGATGGCTCGTCCTGGTCGCCGCTGGCCGATGTGCCAACCGCCGGGGCGCAAATCGAAGTCGGACAACCGGTGCTCACGGTGCGAGCCGCCGCGGCGACGCCCGAGGCAGTCATGCAGCGGCTTCGAGAGTTTGCCGGTCAAGTCCTCGCGGCCCTGGTCTGACTCGTGCGATTGTACGAGACACGTCCCTTTCCACCGCGGTCTGGATCGCTCCGCGCAGTTACTGAATCGGTCGCGACATCGATACGGGGCGGATCAGTTCGCGGCGCAGTTCTTTCGGCAGATGCGAACGGGCCGCAACTTCTGGGTCGTGCTGCGTCCAGGTTTCGCGAAAGGTCGTTGCCTGGACGCTGCGCATCACCCAGCCGTCGTGCCATGTCGCCTCGTACCGACCGCTGACGGTGTCGCGGTATGGGATCTGAGAAGGATGCTTCAGCATGCGCCAAGCACGCACGTGGTATTGACGGTCTTGAGCCGACCAGTCGTAGAACAAGACCTGATCGAAGACGTGCTTTCCCTCTTCATCGTAGCAATGGTTGACCTCGATCAAGTCCACCGACTCGACAACAACATCCTCCATCGGCAGCGTGCCGTAGAAAAACAGCACCGCTGCACGAGCTGCATTCAGTACCATCATCGGATTCGCCTCTCTCTGTCCAAGGAATACTCGAAAACGGTGGTCCGTGCGAAGACTGCGTTGTGCCGTGCAGTTCCGTTCGACCAACAATTCGAGAAGCGAACCACGTGCCAGAGCGACCACTTGCTGCTCGCCCGTGCCCGAACTCATTGATAGGAAAGGAGTACAGAAAATGTCGAGCCTGGCCGTACCATGAGCATCTCACCACGGCCCTTTCTCGAATGCTTACCGCATTGGCTGTCGTGCCCGGAAACATGCACGAGACAATTCAGACGCCGCCACCGTCGTCGTCGTTGCCCGATGTCTTTGGATTTCTACCCGAATAGCGGAAATTCGAGCTCACGGATTCCCATCGTTGGCGAGGCGTCAGGGGGCGGGCCAATCGAGATGCCTGTGAAGAAAGTCGAACGTTCCTTCGCCGTGGATGCTGTGTCCGCCCTGAAAGTATTCGATCTCCGTGCGATCGGCCAAACCCAGTTGGGCGTACAGCCAGCGCACTTTCGCGTACTCGTGAGCCACCCAGGCGTCGCGGCCCACTAGGTCCAGGTGACCGCGTTCGACCATGAAGGGCCGCGGAACCATCAGATAGGCCATCTCCGCGTAATCAAACGTCTGGCCCAGATTCCAGTACGGCATTTCCCACTCGATCGTCCGCATGAAGCTGAAGGGCTGATCCGTCGAGGCGACTTTCGTGGTCCACTGGTTGAAGTCGCCCGAACAGATCGACAGACAGTATTTCTCCAGGACAGGCGGCACCCGCATCGCTGTTTCGCCGCCGTAGCTCAAGCCGTAGAACGCGATCCGCTGGCCATCGACGAAGGGCAGTGTGTCCAGCCAGCGCAAGATCTGATCATGCTGCGCGATGATGAACGAGAACAAGGTCGCCTGGATCGTATTGGCTTTGCGGCTGAGCCAGCGGTAGCGGTCTTCGCCGCGGTACAGATTGTGCGGAGCGAAGGTGATGAAGCCTCGTTCCGCAAGTCGCGAGGCGAAGTTGTTGTAGGCCGGCAGGTCCCGGTCGAGCGTGTCGCGGGGCAAGCCGTTGCGGCCGTGCTGACAGACCACGACGGGGCGCCGCTCGCCGGGCTTCAAGTCCTTCGGCACAACCAGCACGCCCCACGCGAAGACTTCGGGCCAAACATCCAGGACCACATCGTACGCGGTCCACCGCTCCGTTTCCGCGACCTTGCGGGTCCGAGGACTAGGCGGCTGGTACGGCTCGTCGAAGTGTCCCATCGCCTCCGTCTGAAAACGTTCTCGGAATGCGCGGGCTGCGTCGGCAAAACGCTCGGCGGGATGCACCGGGTGCTCCTTCCGCGTACTCCAGCGCAGATCCGCCAATTCAGGCATCGCGGCGTACAGGAAGAACTGGTCCCGGATCCGTTCCGACTCGCGTACCAGCGATTGCACGTGCTGTTCGAGTTGCCGCACCGTCTGACGATGCCGTTCCGTCGGCTCGATGTCGCGCCGGAGATCGACCGGTACGTCCCGCACGGGGTTTGCGTTCCACGCGGCGCCGAGACGCTGGAGGAACTCGCGCAGCGCGCCCTCCGAACCGGGTCCGACCGCCTGGCCGCCGTCGCCGATGATCAGGGACGGCCGAGGAAACCCGGCCAACTTGGGAATCCGCCGAAATTCGCTCTGTACGGACTCGGCTTCCGGCGTCTTCCAGTCGCCCTTGTGGTCCGCGATGGTGACCACGGGACTGTGTTCGATCACCAAATGGCGCGGCAGCACCAAGGACGCGATCTCCGCGTCGCCGAATCGCCGCAAGAGGCTCCAGATGTTGCGATAGATCGGTTCCGCCCAAACCCGCTGGCGGGATTCGAAGTAACCGCTGACCAACACCGCATCGATGCGAGGATCGAGAGCCGCCGAATAGAGAGCGAGCAAGCCGCCCTCCGCGTGACCGACGACGCCGGTCGGCATTGAATCGCCATGCTGCTGACGGAACCAGTCAACGGCGGCGAGCACCTTCTGCACCTCGTAGCCAATCACGTGCCGTCCCATGTGAAATGCCTGGCGGTAGATCCACTCGCGGCAAGTCTGCCGCGTGCTCTGAATCTGCTTGTCGGTTGTGTCGAGCAACGTGCGTTGCACCAGGACCGGGACGAGCACTTCGCAGCCTTGTTCGGCCAGTCGCCGCGCGAACTGGTTGGCGGCATCGATTCCCGGCGCCAGCCCGAGCAGTTGCTCCGGGGTCTGGTCGGCGTCAGCCAGGGCCACCACGCAGGCAACGGCGGGTTGCTTGGGCTGTACCAACAGCCCCTCTGCGGTGACTCCTGGCAGCACGTCCCACCGCACCTGCAGAACCCGGTATCCGGAAGTCTCCGCGACCATCGCCATCGAATTGTCGTCGCCGTAACGTTCCATCCGCGGTGCGGATCTTGGATCGACCGCGCCGAGGATTTCTCGCAATGCCTGGCGGTTCTCGGCGATCGACGCTTCGTAAGCCCCGCGCGACGTCGCGTCGATCCTCCAGTACCGGTCGCGCCCTCGCTCCGCTTCGGCGATCTTGCGTTCCACAAACTGGTGCGATCCGTCCATCATCCGCGAGGAAAGATCCTCGTCCGGCCAGTCGAGCACCTTCGTGCCCGGCAGCCATGCCGGCGTGGCCGAATCCGCTGCGACGACGGGAGCCCCGCAGCAGGCAACCAGGCACATCGAGCCAAGATACCAGGCAAGCTTCCGATTCATGGTCTGTCTCCATCGGACGGTGCATGATGCGCGCACGGTGCGAGCATCTTGGAAGCATGGCTCTCCGAGCCGTGCAATTCAACCCGGCAGAGTTCGGATAGCCATGCCGCTTCGGTTGCGGCCGAGCGCAGCGAGGCCGCGTTAGGGCGCCGCGTTTCGCATGGCTTGTCGCTGCAAAACCTGCTGGATGGTTTGGAACAGAATCGCGGCGCGTATCGGCTTGCTGACGTATTCGTCCATTCCGGCCGCGAGGAACCGCTCGCGGTCGCCCTTCAAGGCGTGCGCCGTCATGGCGATGATGGGCACATGGTCTCCGGTCTGGCGTTCTTTGGCGCGGGTTACGGCCGTCGCTTCCAGACCGTCCATCTCCGGCATTTCCACATCCATCAAGACCACATCGAATCGCTTTTCCGTCAGTTGCAGCAGCGCCTCGCGCCCGTTGTTGGCCACCGTGACACGGTGCCCCTGTTTTTTCAGCAGTAGGGTCGCCAGTTTCTGATTGACCAGACTGTCTTCGACCAGCAAGATGTCCAGCGGAAGCAGCGGCGGCGGGGGTTCGGTCGGGACCGGTCGCTCGTCTTCCTCGGGCATTTCCACTCCCAGCGAAGCGGCGAAGGCATCGAACAACTCGGATTGTTTCACGGGCTTCAACAGATGACTCGCGATCTTCAGCCGCCGGCAACGGGCGAGATCCCCCGCATGCGACCCGGACGTCAGCACGATCAACACGATATCGGCCAACTGCGGGTCGTTGCGGATCCAATCGGCCAGCGTCAAACCATCCACCTCCGGCATGTGGACGTCCAGCACGGCGATGCGGAACGGTCGCCCCTTCGCCGCGGCTTGCTGAAGCATGCGAAAAGCCTCGTCGGGACCGCTCGCCGATGTGGTCGCCATGCCCCAGTTGCCAATCATCTCCTCCAGGATCAAGCGGTTGGTGGCATTGTCGTCCACGATCAACACCGGCGTCCCCGCGAACTCGGCCGGGGTGAACTTGCGCGGCGCGGGCAACCGCCCAGCGAGCAACGGCAGCGTCAGGACAACGTGAAACGCGCTGCCGCGCCCGACTTCGCTTTCCACCCAGATCCGCCCGTCCATCAATTCGACCAAACGCCGCGTGATGGCGAGGCCAAGTCCCGAGCCGCCGAATCGCCGAGTGGTCGAGGTGTCCGCCTGGGTGAAGGTTCCGAAAATCAAGTCCCGCTTGTCCGCGGAAATCCCGATCCCCGTGTCCTGGACGGAGAGGTGCAGGGTCGCCTTGCCATCCGTGCAGCCCTCGCAATCCACCCGGACAACGATCTCGCCCTTCTCCGTAAACTTGACGGCGTTGCTGACCAGATTGACCAGGATTTGGTCCATGCGTGTTGGGTCACCGACGACTCCGTCCGGAACCTCCGCGTGAATCCGGCAAGCCAATTCGAGATTCTTCTGGTGTGCTTGCAGCGCGAAGGAACGCATCACGTTCCCAATCCGTTCGCGCAGGCTGAATCCAACCTCGTCGAAGTCCAGCTTGCCGGCTTCGATCTTCGAGAAATCCAGGATGTCGTTCAGCAAACGAAGCAGCGCCTGCCCGGAATCCTGGACCATCCGCAGATAGTCCCGCTGGGATTCGGTCAAGTCGGTATCCAGCACGAGATCCGTCATGCCGATGATCGCGTTCATCGGGGTGCGGATTTCGTGGCTCATGTTCGCCAGGAAGTCGCCTTTTGCGCGACTCGCCACTTCGGACGCCTGGATGGCCCGCTGCAATTCCCGATTGGCCTGTTCCAACTCCGCCGTGCGCTGCTGGACTCGCTCTTCGAGCGACGCATGCACTTGCCGCAGGCGGCCGGCCAGCGTATTGAAACTGGACGCCAGCACGCTGATCTCGTCGCCACCGCTCTCCGGCACCGGGTGCAGCGGCACATTCTCCGCCTGGACGGCGGACCGGAAGTGCGAAGTGATCTTCGACAACCGCCTGCCGACCACTCCGCGGAATGCCACCACAATCGCTCCGAACATCACGGTGACACACGCCAGCATGGCTGCCAGATTGCTGGCCACGTCGCCGTGCAACCTCTCTTGCACCGTCGAGACGGGGATTCCCACCAGATCCATCCCGGCCACGTCGCCGACCTGATAACCGTAGCCTTGCATCGTCGGGTATCGCTCGATCATCGCCACGGGCGCTTCTTCCGGCACGCCGTGACATCGCAAACACGCTTGCTCGATCCGCATCACATGGCTGCGCACGTAGTGATCTTGGTCGTTCAACGGGAGCACGCCGGCCCAGGTCGTTTCGTTGGGATTTTCGCGGAAGAACTGCAATACCTTGCTTTCCAACGGCCCGGCCAGGTTGCGAGCGTTGCGCGGGTTGTCGGACGAGAACTTGATGATGTATTCCGGGAATTGCTCGTTGACGCGATCGAAGACGTTTCGCGCCACGTACGAGGTCGACATCGCCTCGATAACGAACTCGTCTTCTCCGATCCTCGCTTCCATCGCCGGACGTATGTGTTCCGCCACATAGTCGCGGATCGCCAGATCGAAGGCCAGCGCCAAGCGGGCTTGCTTGTCCGTCAGATGTTCGAGTGATCGCTGCGTCGAGGTCCAGGTCCGCGCCAGGACGATGCCCGCGAAGATCAAGGCGAACAAGCCGACGTAGAAGCAGAATCTAGTGCCGATGCTTTTCATCCGAGTGCTCCGGGGCCGCGGTCCCGCCATTGATGAAATCGTTCTACTGCGGACGGGCCGACGTGGAAACTCAAAGAGACCTATGCCAGTCTACCCCCACGCCGAGGCGTGAGCAACCCGAATTGCCGTTTTGCAGACGCAGCCAAGGGCCGCGCGGCTGGCAGGGATTCGCGATATGCGGCCGATGCATCGAACCGTTGGATCAAGCGTCCTTGTCGTCCTCGCCTCGCCGTCGAATCCGCTCCCGACGCTGCTGGGCCGCCAATCGGATGTTGTCGGGCAAGTCCGGCGTGGCCAGCACGGCGGCGAGATCCTCGGCCGCGTGCTCGTCTTCATGAATCGCCGAGTAGGCGAGTGCCCGATTGTAGATCGCCATGGCCCTGACATCCGGTGGAACGTGTGGCGACTGGATCGCTTCCGAATAATCTGCGATCGCCCCGTTGTAGTCGCGACGGTTCGCCTTGGCCATTCCGCTTCGATATAGAGAAAGCGATTTTCCCCGAGTCGTAAACAAACTCTTCAGCCAATCCGTCAGGCTCATACGGGCCTCGTTTCTCGATGGGACGAACGTGTCACGCACCCACAGCAGCAGGGCGGGAGTCTAACGCGCTCCGTGGCTCAACGGCAATCGTACTGGCGTGAATCGGTCGAAATTTGAAGCTTGCAAATCGGGAAAGTCGCGTGTAACATGGGGGGTAGGTAATTTGCCCTCGGAAGCAGAGAAGCACACCCGCCAGCGATTCCTCTACGATCTTCCTTCCCGCGCGAGCCGTACTTCACGCACGATGAACGTGCGCGAGCTTCCAACCGGCGTACTGATCGATTTGTCCACGCCCTGAATGGTTTGCGCCATGCAAAAATAGCGATTTCCTCTTCGTCATCCTTGGTTTTGGAGTTCCTGCAATGAACGTACGTCGAATGGGTTTGCGGGGTTTCACCCTGGTCGAATTGTTGGTCGTCATCGCCATTATTGGCATTCTGGTGGCCTTGTTGCTGCCTGCCATCCAGGCCGCCCGCGAGGCCGCGCGCCGCAGCCAGTGCTCGAACAATGTCAAACAACTGGCGGTGGCCATGCACAACTTCCACGATGCGCACAAGAAGTTCCCTCGCAATTACCGACAGGTCGGCGGCAACGCCTGGGAGGCAATCGGGGCCAACTACCATCTGTTGCCCTTCATCGAACAAGCCTCGCTGTTCGACGAAGGAGAATCTCGCCCCACGGACTGGAACTGGTTCCGAAACACGCTGATGAACACCCCGATCAAAGGATTTCGCTGTCCGTCAGCTCTTCCAGCTCCCACCACGCACCCGAACGGATGGACTGGGCCAGGAACCAACTACGGATGGTCGACAGGCAGTTCGGTTCAGACAGTTTGGGCGGGGAATAACTTCAACGGGATGTTCGCTTATCAACACGATCGGGCAATGGCCGATGTGATCGACGGACTCTCCAACACGCTCATGTTGTCCGAGTTCCTCTCGGGCTCCGGGATGTCCGGCACGACGGGTTTGTATCCGTACGACATTTTCTATACCAACAACGGACTGTTCACGTCCGTCGTCAACCAGGATTTTCCGACGGAAGCAGAACTGGTGGCGATCGGGAGCCAGGCACAGACCAGTCCGTCCGGAGTGCGGTCGAACAATGGAACCTTGTGGGCGTGGTATTCTGCCGCTCAATGTACCTTGACCACCGCCGCGCCGCCGAACTGGGCCTATCCGAGTGCGGGCGGTGACTGCTGCCCGGGCGGGGCGCACGACTGGGGCTACGGGATTATCCCGCCGCGCAGCTTGCATCCTGGCGGAGTCAACGCGGCGATGGGAGACGCCTCGGTGCGGTTCATCAACAATTCCATCGACGTACTCCTCTTTCAACGCCTGGGGAACCGTCGAGATCGTCATCCGATTGGCAATTTCTGAGCGAAGGAAACGAACATGTCGCCAAGGATTTCATGCATTGTCGCCCTGGGGCTATTGTCTTGGTTCGCAGGGTGCGGCGGTGCCGTGAAGGAGCAACAGATCGAGGTTCAGGCCGCGAACGATCCGCTGTTCGAACCCCGCTCGATTCTCCAGCGTTACGCCGAAGGACAACCGCTGGGCAGCGAAGCCGAGTCGTTTCCGATGCTGGTCGAGGCCGTGCGGAAAGTCGATGCAGACCGAGCCGGTGTTCTGGATCAAGGCTTCCAAGATCTGCTGAAGGCATCGCCCGGCGAACGGGCCGCCAAGGCCAAACAACTACTCGACCAATTGCAGCCATCACCGGGCTAACAACGCCTACGCGGCTTCTCGAAACCGTTCGTATTCGGTCGATTACAAGGCACCAACATAGTCCTCTTTCACGCGATGAAAGGGGGCTCGAGGGTGAAGAGACCGGCAACTGGAAGCGTGGCGAGTTCGCAAATGGGGCAGCCACAAGAAACGCCCGGTGAATCGGTCGGGTGCTTGCATCGCGGACGGCGACGTTGAACGATTCGATTCGCTCGTTGTCTCCGATCCTGGGATGCCCATGAAGAGCTTCCTCTCGCACGCCTCGGCCGACAAGCCGCTGGTCGCTCCTACGTGGTAGGGGCTGAACGATTCCGACCACGTCGTTCGGCTGGATGCGCGCGAGCTGCGAGGCGGACAGATCCTGGACCAGCAGACCCTCGAAATCTCCTCACGCCGCTCCAGCGTTTTTGAGGCGGCTGACGTCCCCGTAGCCCATAGACGCTAAGCCGTGAGCTCCAACCCCGCGTCTGCTGCCGTAAGCCATTGCGAAACACGGCCTGCCTATGGCGTTCCGCCAGTCCTCGTGAGAATCGCGGAAGTGAGATACTCGAAATCCAGGTAGCACTTGGAGACCGCGGCCGCGTGCGCCCCAATGGCCCCGTCCGCCGGCGTGAGCTTGAAAACGGGTTTGCGAGCGTCTTCGGCCAGTGGCATCAGACTTTGGTAGTTCTTGATGAACCCGATGCGGTTCGAATCCGTTTCCGCGTCTTCGACGCAGGTTGCGTGCCGCAGAACGTATCGTTCATAGATCTCAGGGATCTTCGCAACCCAGCGCTGGTACGCCTTGACCGGCCGGCTCTTGCGCTCGACGTGCTGCATGACGACGTAGCCAGTTGGCCGCATTGCCCCGGTAGGCATGGCAATATCCAAGTCCGGCGGCTTGGCCTTCAATCGCTGGTTCCAGCTTTCTCGCCAAGCGTGCAGCGTCGGTCCGAGGTTCCGTAAGCCCTGCAAGGAGAACAAGCCTGGGGCCAACGGCATCACCACGTGCTCGGAGGCGATCAGAACCGCGCGGTTGATCGCGCCCAGATTCGGGCCCACGTCCATCAACACGACCTCGGCGTTCACCGACTCCGCGGCGCGACGGACAATCCGGTAGAACGCCGTGAGAACCCGGAATGCCGCCTTGTCGCCATCCAAGCATCGGGGCCAACTGTCTGATAGTTTGTCCTCGAACTGCGACAATCCAAGGTCACCTGGGATCACGTGCAGGCCCGCTCGGATATTCTGGATGGGAGCATCCGAGATGTCGCCGAGTCCATCAAGGATGGGCGAAATGCAGGACAGGATGCTGCGGTTCTTGCCTTCTTCCGGCCAGAGGGTCTCCAACTTTTCCTCGTCGATAAACATCGTTGTGAGATTCGCCTGGGGATCGAGGTCGACCGCCAGCACTCTGTGGCCAAGCTCGTGACACATCCAGGCAACATGGTAGACCAAAGTCGTCTTTCCGACGCCGCCTTTGTTGTTGAAAAAGGCAATTGTCTTCATTACTGCGCCTCCCGCACTACGGCGAGGAAAAACGTGCGTTGGCTCACATCAAATTCCGCTGGCGGGTTCCCGTTCTCTGCCAGCGCGCGTTGCGTACGAGCAATTCCGCGACCGAACGTATTCACATAGCCCAGCGTCTTCATCGCCTCGGCCAGTTTTGGATTACGGTAGTCATTCTGGTCCGGAAAAGTCTCCGGCGTAACGGCGCCGTAAAGCCCCCCGGGGTTCTGGATCTCGACGCGGTCCCTGAACCAATAGAAACGTATCGGCGCATTCGACTCGTAATCGCGATGCATCACCGCGTTCATGAGCAATTCCCGAACTGCCGGAGCCGGATAGGGAACCCGCAGGGCCTCCTGTAGCGGTGTTACTGGTTCAGGCCGAGCGTGAAAAACCGTCTTCAAGAATGCATCGAGTTCGCGTAACGTAGTGATCAGGTCGCCCGCAAATCGTCGCTCATCGACTGGTTCGCTATCCAAGCCGTCCCCGGCGAATCGGACGTACTGGATTGCTGCTCCAGGGAACCAAATCAATGGGTTTTCCGCAAATAGGATTGCACCCGCATTCGTGGCACATTGCTCCCTTACGCACCAGAAGCCCAGGGACGCCATCTGAAGCATCATGTCGCGGCCGTTCTCCGCGATCAAGTCGGGTGCCACTGCCGCGTTTCGGTACGTCAGTTGGAACAGTTCCATGGCCAAGTCGTCTTGACCGCAGCCTCGGCATGGCCGCAAGTCGAACGTTCGAGCGTGATGCGTACGTTTCTCGGTCAGAATCCGCTCTTCCTGTTCATTGGCAATTGCCTTCCGGGGGCCGCGACGAATCCACACTCGTCCCCTGTAGCGAAGCGGAGGTAGGTCAGATGGTGTCACTTCAACGACTACCAGATCACCTTCCGGAAGTGACTGCTTCTGCACCGTGATTGACGGCAAGGGAACGATCTGCCCCGAATCGGCGTAGTTGGACAGTTTCTTGAGGAGATCGTCAGTAACATGGACGCCGACGATAGCGCCGTCCTTGTCGCGAACTCCCAGTATCAGGTATCCCGGCAGATTATTGCCCGGCATGTCGTTGGCGAAGGCGCAGATGGCTTCGCAGAACTTGTCCGTGTCGTCGGTCGAAACAGTACGTTCCACCCGGTCCGACTCGAGGTCAGCCAGTAGACCTCGCAATTCCGTTTCGCCCATCATCGAAAGCTCCCCCAAGCCACAGTCCTACCGTCGAGCAAGCGTCTTCGTTCACGTTTCGTCGTAGTCTCGCATGGATCAGTGGCACGAGTAGACGCGACCACTTCATCTGCGGGGACTTCGACTCCAACGGCCAGGACTGTCAAGAGATTGAACTAGTTGACACATCTCTTCCCCGTCGCCTGCCAACGGCGGCACCGAAATTGTATCCTCTCGAGCGATGCAAGGGGCAGGGGTGCCAGAAAGTCGCTTCCAATTTCTTCTCCGCCTCGCTGCGCGCAACACGTTCGGGCCGAGCGGTCTGCGTCTCGAGTTTCACGTGGGCGCCTTGATCATGAGCCCCGGATCATCCAGAATCGCAATGCGGCGAGCAATGAGATCGCGATCCGCGATGTCCAGCCCGGGCGTTTCCGGCGGGGCTCCACACATACGGGCAGTCAAGATGAGCAACTACAATCGGCGGTGTTTCTTGACCGGTGCGGTTGGCGCGGCGGCTGCGGCCACGCAGTGGCTCGGTTCGCCCGGACGAGCGGCCACGTTGCCCAACGAGCGAATCAAGGTGGGCCAGATCGGCATCGGCCACAATCATGCCTCGGCCAAAATGGCCACCTTCCGCAAGTTGAAGGACCAATACGAGGTGGTCGGCGTCGTCGAACCGGATCCCGAGTGGCTCAAGAAGCGAGGTAACGATCCCGCGTACCGCGACCTGACGTGGATGACCGAGGAGCAGTTGCTGAACACCAAGGGTCTCGCGGTCGTGGCGGTGGAAACCGATGTCTGCGATCTGGTGTCTACCGCCGCACGCTGTCTCGACGCCGGGATGCATCTGCACTTGGACAAGCCGGGCGGCGAATCACTCGAGGCGTTTGAGAAAGTGCTCGACACTGCAGAACGAAAATCGCTGACGGTGCAGATGGGCTACATGTACCGCAACAACCCGGCAGTACAATTCTGTCTGAACGCGGTCCGCCAGGGCTGGCTCGGCGATGTCTTCGAAGTGCATAGCGCCATGAGCCGTTTGGACGGCGCGCCCTATCGCCGCTGGCTGTCGCAGTTCCGCGGCGGAGCCATGTATATTTTCGGCTGCCATCTGATCGATCTGTTGGTGGCCATGATGGGCAAGCCCGAGACGGTCACTCCGTTCCAGCGTCAGACGCTGCCAGAGCCCGCTGGCCTGCACGACAACGGACTGGCCGTGCTCGAATACCCGCGGGCGACGGCCACCGTGCGAACTTCGGTGATCGAAGTCGAGGGATACAAGCGACGGCAATTCGTGGTCTGCGGCACCGAGGGAACCATCGAAATCCAGCCCCTGGAACCGCCGCAATTACGGCTCGCCTTGTCTCGACCCCGCGATTCGTTCCAATCAGGCTATCAGGAAGTCGCGCTGCCACCGATGCCTGGACGGTACGACGACCAACTGATCGAATTGGCCCGTATTGTACGGGGGGACATGGCGAATCCTTATCCGCCGGGGCATGATCGGATGGTGCAGGAAGTCCTGCTGGCGGCCAGCGGATACCCGCCGGAATAACCTTACTCTTGCCGCAAGAGGCTTCTTGCGAGGAGAAAATCGATGACCAGAACCAGCCACGCGGCGGAGACCGCGTCTCCGCTACTTGCCGTTGTTCTCTTGCTGTGTTCGCAGCCCGTGCTGCTCGGACAGACGCGAGTGTACTGGCCGCAGTTCCGAGGACCGGAGGCTCGGGGCGTCGCGAGCGGCCGGAACCTGCCCGACCGTTGGTCCGTCGACGAGAACATCGCCTGGAAGACGGATGTGCCGGGACGCGGGTGGTCGTCGCCGATCGTCTGGGGGCAGCAGGTATTCTTGACGACGGCGGTGAACAGCGGCGAGTTGGAACAACCGATCAAGGGACTGTACTTCGGCGGCAACCGGCCGGAGCCGCCGGACGTGCAACTGGAGTACAAGGCGATCTGCTTGGATCTCGACTCCGGCAAGACGCGTTGGGAGCAGACCGTCCAACTGGGGCGGCCGGACAGCCCGATCCACCTGAAGAACAGCTACGCTTCGGAAACGCCGGTCACGGATGGCGAGCGGGTTTACGCCTACTTCGGCAACCTGGGGCTGTACTGCCTGGACCTCGAAGGTAGCTTGGTGTGGTCCAAGCGATTCGAACCGCGGGCCACTCGGAACGGCTGGGGCACGGCGGCGTCGCCGGTGCTGCATGGCGACCGCTTGTACATTCTGAACGACAACGACGAGCAATCGTATCTGATGTGCCTGGACAAGCGTACGGGCGAGCAGGTCTGGCGCGTCGATCGCGACAAAGCAAGCAACTGGTCCACGCCGCTGGTTTGGCAGAACGATCGGCGCACGGAAATCGTCACCGCGGGCACCGGCAAGGTTCGCTCCTACGATCTGGACGGGAACTTGCTGTGGTGGTTCACGGGCATGTCGAGCATCACGATCGCGACGCCGTACGCGGACAACGGCCTGTTGTACGTCAGTTCGGGTTATGTCAACGACAAGCTGCGACCCCTGTACGCGATTCGCGCGGGTGCGTCGGGCGATATTTCCCTCGAACCCGGCCAGACCAGCAATCGGTTCGTCGCTTGGTGCCAGCCGACTGCCGCACCGTACAACCCGACGACGCTGCTGTACGACGGGCGCGTGTACGTGCTGTACGACCGCAGCATGTTCGCCTGCTTTCGGGCGTTGACGGGCGAGCCGGTGTTCGAACGCGAGCGAATCCCGCAGGGCCGCCACTTCACCGTGTCGCCCTGGGCCTACGACGGCAAGGTCTTTTGCCTGGACGAGGACGGCGTGACGTTTGTTTTTCGTTCCGGTGACGAATTCGAACTGTTGCACACCAACAAGCTGGCCGAGGACGACATGTGCATGGCGACACCGGCGATCGTGGGAGACCGACTGCTGCTGCGCACTTCGGCCCGAGTGTATTGCATCCGTCAAGATGCGCCGTGACGCCCGACCCCGTTGGATTTTTCCCCAGGGAGCCCCTCGATGCTTCAGCACAGTCGCCGCAGTTTTCTGAAGCAAGCCGCTGCGAGCGGCATCGCCGCGACCTTCGCCATCTCGGGCACGAGATCCTCGGGCCGCGTGCTGGGAGCCAACGACCGGGTGCGGATCGCCGTAGCCGGCATCAACGGCCGCGGTCAGGCGCACATCACGGCCTACGGTGAGATGCGAGACGTCGAGATCGCGTACCTGGTCGATCCGGACAGCCGTTTGTTCGCGTCCCGAAGCGCCGAAGTGCAGAGGCTGGCCGGCAACACGCCGCAGTGCGTCCAGGACTTCCGCCGCGTGCTCGACGACCAGACGCTCGACGCGGTCTCGATCGTCACGCCCAACCATTGGCACGCACTGTTGGCCATCTGGGCCTGTCAGGCGGGCAAAGACGTGCATGTGGAAAAGCCGTGCAGCCACAGTATCGCCGAAGGCCGCAAGTTGGTCGAGGCCGCGCGGAAATACGATCGCATCGTCCAGCACGGCACGCAACGGCGGTCCGATCCGAAGTTCATCCGGCTGACGACCGACATTCGCAACGGGAAGTTCGGCAAGCTGCTGCTCGCCTACGTCTACACCTACCGCCCGCGCGAGAGCATCGGCATTCGCAGTCCGCAGGAACCGCCCAAGGAGCTTGACTTCCATCTGTGGACTGGCCCGGCGCCGACCCATCCGTTCCGCACCAATCTCGTGCATTACGACTGGCATTGGATGTGGGACTTCGGCAACGGCGAGATCGGAAATCTCGGTACGCATCAACTGGACGTTGCGCGGTGGGCCATGCCGTCCGACGCGGCGCCGAAGAGCGTCCTCAGCCTGGGCGGACGTTTCGGCTACGAGGATCAGGGACAGACGCCCAACACCCAATTGACCGTCTTCGACTGCGGGGAGGTCAAGTTGATCTGCGAGCAGCGCGGGTTGGTCACCCGAGACGCGGTCCGAGTGACCGTCGACTTCCACACAACCGACGGCTTGGTGCGAGAGGGGAAGTTCTTTCCGAAGGGACAACACGAGGGCGAGCCGATCGACGGCGCGCCGGCCGGCGGGTTTGCCGACCTGGGACGGCCCCATTTCCGGAACTTCATCGACTGCATCCGCAGCCGAAGGCGGGAAGATCTGAACGGCGAGATTCTCGAAGGCCATCGGTCGGCGCTGCTGGCCCACTTGGGCAACATCTCGTACCGGCTCGGCGATGAAGTTCCCTTCGACGCGCGCACGCAGGCCTTTGGCGACGACAAACGGGCCTACGAATCTTTCGAGGACATGAAGCAGCATCTGGCGGACGCCGCGAGTTTGACATTGACCGACACCAAGTGCCGGCTCGGTCGCCTGCTGCACTTCGACGCCCAAACCGAACGTTTCGTCGGCGATCCCGACGCCGACCAACTGCTCACCCGGCCCTACCGCACCCCGTTTGTGCTACCGGAGCGAGTTTGATTCGATCCCACGAGCACATGTCGACTTGCGGGCAGGCAATGGAAACCCTGCCTTTGTCAATCATTATCTTGCCTTTTTGGAAATCGGAGGGCAGCATGCCATGTGACAGGATTTTGACCGTGCTGGGTGCGATCGCGGTGGCTGCGGTCGTTTCTGTTTCCGTTGCTGCCGCCGAGACGCCGCTGCCTGGCGCCAAACTGGTTCCCGACATGCAGGTGTTGCCGCTGCCGTACGATCAGGCGGCATTCGAACACGTTGGACGGGAACTAACCCGCTATCACTTCGGCGCGCAGTTGCGGCGGCCGTTTTGGTATCCAATCATCGGTCCGGCGGGCCGGTCGCTGACGCGGATGAACATGCCAGGCGATCCGGGACGGTCGATGACTCAGGCCATTCAACCCGAGAATCCGAATCAGCCCGAGGATCCGCTTGGCCATAGTCATCAGACGTCGGTTTGGATCTCGCACAAGGACGTCAACGGCATCGACTTCTGGCGCGACGGCGGGCCGATCGCGGGTCAGATCGTCCATCAGACGCGCCGCGCGGGACTGCAATACGAGGACGGTCCCGCGGACGCCTCGCTGCGTTCGCTCAACCACTGGAACGATCCGCAAGGGAAGACCTTGATGATCGAATGCCGCCGGGCCACGGTCTCGCCGGGCGAGGGCGACTCGTGGTGGCTGACGATCGATCTGCAATTCGAGGCACCGGAAGGGAGCGTGGTGACGCTCGGCAAGACCCCCTTCGGACCCATCGGCGTGCGCATGGCCAAGACGATCGGCGTCACCGACGGGGGCGGCCGGATACTCAACAGTTCGGGCCACCGCAACGAGTCCGAGGCGTTTCGCCAGCCCGCCCGCTGGCTCGACTACAGCGGTCCGATCACTAACCAGCACACCGCCGGCATCGCGCTGATGGATCATCCAGTCAACCCAGGCCATCCCACGCCATTTCACGTTCGCAATAACGGCTGGATGGGCATCTGCCTGACGCTGGACCGTCCGATCACGATCACGCCGGACAACCCTCTGCGTTTGCGGTACGGATTGTGGGTTCATTCCGATGTGCCAGACGCCCAGACGCTCGACCAGCAGTGGCAGGCGTTCGCGCGCCAAGAATTGGCGTCGATAAGAACAGGCAACGCAACCCAGACGCAAGAAACACCACCGGGCAAATAGAAGCGAAGGCTGTTGACGACCGCCCCCTCGAAGTCCGAACGATCTCGGGACTTAGCTCCTTCGCGTGCGCCTCGTCGATTCGCCTTTTTCCAAGAGGTTCGATCCGATCTGTGCCGCTCGTCTTGTTCGTGACGACGGCATCGGCAAGAACGCGCGAGCCGCGAGTCAGGGCAGTCGATGGCCGTCGGGGGTAAAGTTGTCCGTGATGTCGTCAACCAGGACTCCGCGGACGTCGCCCGGGTCATCGTACTGCCACACGCGAACCGAGGCGAATCGCACCTCAGCCGTTTCCCACGGAGCGGGACCGGCCCACTGCGGCAGCCAGACACCCAGATTCAATTGGGCGGCCATGGCGGGTACGTAGCGCCGGTTCTCCCCGATCTTGCGCCCGTCGATCCAGTGAACGGCTTCCTGGCCGCTGTACAAGACGTAGGAGTCCCGACCCAAACGCTTCAACGGATTGCCCAGATAACGTTCGAACGGCACGGTCGCGTCGCAAATCCACCAGTAGCCCAACGACTCGACGACCTGGGCGTCGGTGATGCCGGCCAGCGGCTGCAATCGGGTACGCCACTCGGTCGTCAGCGTATGATATCGACCGTCGGTGGCTGACGAGACGTCGAAGGTGCGCGATTCGTGCCGATTCTGGCAAAACGTGTTATACAGTCCGCGGGAGAAATCGCCCTCCTTGCCGAATTCGGGAAAGTCCAATTCGGACCAGTACTCGTTGGCGCCCGTGCCGTAGGCCTTCATGTGCGGGTTGTAAAGCGGGGCGTCCGGCACGAACCGATCTTGCAGCGCCGGATCCACCTGGACAAAGCGATACCCGTACGTCCAGATCGCGGGGACTGCGCCGGATGGATGCGGCAGAGCCGGAGGGCCGTCGTCGCGCGTCTGCGGCGGGCCGATTCGCATCACGACCTCGTAGCGTCCCGAAGCCAGGAACGGCTTCGACACGAGAACGCCGCCGACCCGCGACGTGTTACCACCGAGCCCCTTGACCGGCCCGGTGTACCGATCTCCGTGCGCCGTACAGACCAACACGTTTCGATTGTGGCCCTGCACGATGTCTCGATCAATCCGCACGTTCTCCGGCACGACTCCGTGATTGCCGGCACCCCAATGTTTTCGCAACACGTACCACCTTGCCGGATCGATCCGGCCGCTGGACCAATCTTCGTCGACCACCAGTCGCGCGGTCTCCGGCATCGGCCCCGGGCCGGCTTCGCCGACGCAGAACGTCCCCAACAAGATCAAACTGAAAATCTGCACGGGCGGTTCGCTCCTTTCCGCTCGTTTGCGAGGCCACACTGCGTCAGCATCGGGACGCGGATCACACCGAGATGTCTTTCAGTTCCCAGCCCTTGCGGAATTCCGGTTTGACAAACTCGTTGGCTTTCTCGTTGTTGGTGAACCGCAGGTTCTTGCCGTCCCACAGCAGTTTCTCGTTGGGGAAACGCCAACTGATCGCGCCGAGCAGCATCCATTCGGTATAGGGTCCGGCGATGCTGAAGTTCGAGCAGGCCGGCTCACCGCCCTTGCAGGCTTCGATCCAATCGTTGAAGTGGCCCGGCGAACGCTTCAGCACCTGCGGTGGTTTCACAAAGTCCTGCATCTTCGCCTCCGGAATCAGGCGAACGCTCTCGCCACGGCCACTGGTGCCCAGATGGCCCTTGGTTCCGATGAAGATCTCGTTGAACGGTTTGACGTCGTCGCGGGTCAGGCCCTCGGGCACCGCGAACTCCCGGACCATGCTGCCTTCGTACCAGTACAGGCTCACCGGGCGCATTCTTCCGGACGGCACGTACTTGTTGGGACGCTCGGGGAATTCGAACTTGCACACATAGTTGGGATACGTGACCGGATTGACGCCCTCGACCGCGGTACACTCGACGCTCGTCGGGCTGCCCAGTTGCAGGGCCCAGTTGGCCGGTCCCAACATGTGGATGCCCCAGTCGCCGATCATCTGTGTGCCGTAGTCCAGGAACCCGCGCCAGTGGATCGGATGGATCTTCGAACTGTAGGGCCGCTGGGCCGCTCGCCCCGTCCAGAGATCCCAGTTAAGCGTCGAGGGAACCTCTTCGACGGGCGGCCACTGCGTCACGCCGCGCGAGAAACCGCCGCCGCTCATCGAGTGGACTTCGGTCACCTCGCCAATGTCGCCATTCCAGATGATTTCGCAGGCGATCCGCGTCGCTTCCGAAGAATACCCTTGATTGCCCATCTGCGTGGCCACGCCGTACTTGGTCGCTGCGTTGGTCAACAGGCGAGCTTCCCACACGCTCTGAGTCAACGGCTTCTGGCAATGCACGGCCAGGCCGCGTTCCATGGCCCACACGGACACGGTGGCGTGCATGTGGTCGGGCACGGTGACCGTGACAGCGTCCAGATTCTTCTGCTCCTTGTCCAGCATCTCGCGGAAATCGCGGTAAAGCTTGGCGTTCGGGTAATTCGCCGCGGTCTTGTTCAAGAAGTTCTCGTCCACATCACAGAGCGCGTAGATGTTCTCGCGGCTGACGTTCCTGACGTCGTTGGCGCCCTGCATGCCGCCGACGCCGACGCTGCCGATGTTCAGTTTGTCGTTGGGCGCCTGCTGGCCCGACCCGGCCAGCACGTGTCGCGGCACGATTGTGAAGGCCGTGGCTGCGGCCGCAGTGGCCATGAACTGACGACGTGTCGTGCTTGTTCCCGTCTTGCCCGTTTTGCTCATTGCAGTTTCCCTTGAAGCGAGAGTTTCCGTGAGCCTTGACAACCAAAGCTCCTGCGCCGCACGAGCTATACAATACCACAGAACGCACTCGAAAGTACCCTGCTGCAAGAGATCATATCGCGACAGTCCAGGCAACTTGTCGGTCGTCCAAGCCGTCGCTGTTCATCGAGGCGGGCGTGACTGAAGATTGCCGAGCGGGTCGTTGATCGGTATATTGCGGCAGCGTTCCGAACCCTGCTCATCTGGCTTGCGATCGAGGTTTCCACATGACCGTTCCGTATTTCCGCTGGTCTTTGCTACTGACGCTCATGGCCTTCGGCGGAGTCACGAGTGCTGAGAACTGGCCCGCGTGGAGAGGCCCCCGCGGGGACGGAACCTGCTCGGAACAAGGGCTTCCCACGACCTGGAGCAGAACCGAAAACGTTGCGTGGAAGGTGGCTTTGCCCGAACGAGGCAACTCGACGCCCATCGTCTGGAACGACCGCGTATTCATCACGCAAACGTTGGAGCGAGAGGGCCGGCGCACACTGATATGCTTCGACCGCCAAGACGGCCGCTTGCTGTGGCAGGAAGGAACCGCCTGGCCTGAGAAGGAACCGACGCACGGCACCAATCCGGCCTGCTCCGCGTCGCCGGTCACGGACGGCGAACGAGTCGTGGCGTGGTTCGGCTCGGCCGGCCTGTTCTGCTACGATCTGCAAGGCACGCTGCTGTGGAAACGAGACCTCGGCGTGCAGCGACATGTCTGGGGTTACGGATCGTCGCCCGTCCTGCATGGTGACTTGTGCTTTTTGAACTTCGGTCCCGGCGAGCGTTCGTTTCTGATCGCCGTCGACAAGAGGACCGGCGAAACCATCTGGCAGCACGACGAACCGATCAACCGGCAAGGCACTTCGGAGGCGAAGTTTTCCAACGCCGACTACTACGGATCGTGGAGCACGCCGTTGATATGCGATCTGGACGGCCGAAGCGAGCTGATCATCAGTTTCCCGTTCCGCGTCTGCTCGTTCGATGCAACCACCGGCCGGCAGAGGTGGACCTGCAGCGGCATCAATCCGTTGATCTACACGTCCCCCATCGTTGCCGATGGCATCGTGGTGGCGATGGGCGGCTACGGTGGCATGAGCGTGGCCGTGAAAGCAGGCGGCAGCGGCGACGTGACGACGGAAAATCGACTCTGGAGGCACCCGCGCACCAAGCAGCGCATCGGCTCGGGCGCGATTCACAACGGCTTGGTCTTTGTCCACAACGACCCGGGAATTGCCGAATGTTTCGACCTGCGGACCGGCCAGCTCGTCTGGGAACAGCGGATGACGGGGGAGAAGTCGCGAAGCACGAACTGGTCGTCGGTGATGATTGCCGACGGCCTGTGTTACACGATGACCCAAGGCGGCGATTGCTTTGTCTTTCGGGCCGGCCCGCAGTTCGAACTTGTCGCCGTCAATTCCCTCGGCGAACCCTCCAATGCCTCGCCCGCCGCCAGCGATGGCCAACTGTTCCTTCGCACCGACAGGCACCTCTGGTGCATCGGCGACAAGAGGCGGGACGGTTCGAAGCCATGAGAGCCCACGGAACGGTTTTCCCGGCGGACGTTCGAAATCGGAGACCCCCGAAGCAGAATTACCTGCCGCCCTCGACCGTCTCAATCAGAAACCCCTGCAGGTCCTCCTCGTCGGATAGGGCCTGGAAGTGGACGTAGCTGACTCCATCGACACTCGGTCGCACCAGCGGCAGCGTCAGCGACGTGGGCGTGCCGTCGATGGTGAGCTGACAGCTTGCGGCTTGCGCGCTGCTCCAGTCGAAACGCAGATCGTGCCAGCGGCCGGGCTCAAGACGCACGTCATCGCTCAGGCGGCCGTCGCCGGGGATGGTCAGGACATACATCGCGTAGTCCTGAACGACCGGATCGGTCGGATTGAACCAGCGATCCAGCAGGCAGATCCGCCCACCGCCACCGCCGGGCAGAAGTTGAACGCGGGTGCGGAATGATCCTCTCCCGGCCGCCGGGAAATTCCACACCGCGCCATCCTTGTCGAAAACCAGCCTGGGATCGACTGGGTGGCGGATCTGCAGAACCTTGACGCCGGGCTTGCCGGCATGGGGCACCAGCCGCGCTCCCGGCACGCGGTTATACGCGCAGTGACCGACGATCCCTTGGTGGTACTTGTGCGTGGACCAGTCCGACAGATCGTTTTCGAACGCCGAGCGGCGGCGCGGTTCGTAGAGCCACTTCGGGTCGAAGATCACCAGAACACGGACATCCTCGTCCTGCCCGAGGGCGACGAGCACCTTGCCGCCGGGCAGTTCCAGGGCCTGCGGCTGGTGAACGCTGAAATCGTAGTCGGCACGCTGGCCGAAGTCACCCGCGTTGCGCCAAGGGTTGAGCCGCAGTTCCCGGAAACCGATCCAGGTCCGTCCGTCGTCCTCGGAGATGGCTGCGTGGCAAACGTCTCGGTTGGTAAACACGTCCTCCCAATGCCCGTTCTTCGCGGTTTCGGGAATCGGTTCGTTCGCCCGGTCAATCTCCGGCAGCGGCGTCGTGTTGCACCACAGCAGAAGCACTCGGCCATCGGACAGCCGAAACAGAGTCGGCATGGTCAGCGTGCCGTAGAATCGCGAAGGCTGCCAGGTGGACCACGTTTCCCCCGCATCATCGGAGAAACACTCGTGGTGGTTGTCGCGCGAGGTGCGGGCGAGCATCCACAGCCGGCCGTCGTTCAGCTCCAGAATCGTCGGCTCGACACACCAATTCTCCCACCGCGGACCTTGGTGCGGCGGCTCGACCACAAATGCAGGCCCAGGCAAAAGGGTTGTCTTGGCCCAGGTCCGCCCGTCGTCGTCGGATCGGAAAACGGTGATCCGTGCCGGCCGTTCCCCGTGGGCCGCGAACAGCACTCGCTGGCGAGACTGGAGAAAATACGGTGGGCGCACCATGATCAATTGGCGGTCGTCCACCTTCTGAACCGCGTACGAGCCATCCGGCCCGTCCGACGACCGGTACACGAACATGCCGTCTTTCCGGCCGATCAGCCTCAAGCAAGTGCCCGTTTTGGGATCCATGCCCAGCGGACGCCCTCCGCCAGCCGCCTTGCCGGAATCATCCGCCTCGCCAAACCGGCGAGATAACCATGTCAGGCCGTGATCCCGGCTGAACAGGAAGCCGTCGTCGCCGTAGTGTCGGATCTCCCCGTCCGCGCAGCGGAACAGTCCGTTAAAGGCGTTTACCGGTGGCACGCCCACGACCACGGGAGCAAATATCTCGTCGAGCGTCCGCCGCTCAGCAGACTCGCCGGATACTACCGCGAAACTGCAGCAGGCGGCCGTTGCGACAACCGACACGCGCAGGCAAGGGATGCAGATCATGGAGTCACCACCTCACGTCTTCCATTCAAATGTTCGTCTGTCCATGCGCCGCGTCGAATTGCATAAAGTCCCGTGTACACCTTGGGATCGATCAGCTTGCCGCTGCGTGCTTGCTGGTCCAGCCAGTCGTCGACGGTGGCCAACGGAACCGTGTGGACTTGGATGTTCTCGTTGGCATCGCCGCCGCCTGCTCCGACTCGCAGGACATTGCTCGCCAGGAAAAACGTGACGACTTCACTGCTGAGTCCAGCGGACGGCGGCCCGGTGAACAGGTACTGCAGTCGCGGGGCATGGTAGCCGGTTTCTTCGCGCAGTTCGCGCCGCGCCGCCTCTTCCAGCGGCTCGTTGCGGCCATCGACGACATCGGCCAATCCCGCCGGTATTTCGATTACCCGCGCATCGACGGGGATACGGTACTGTTCGACGAGGACGAATTCGCCGTTTCCCGTCACGGGCACGATGGCCACGATCCCGCAGACATTCCGCCGTTCGACGTATTCCCAGGTTCCGGAACGGACGAAGCGCAAGTGCTTGGATTCCAGCAGCACCTCTCGTCCATCGCGGGTCTCTGTCGGCGTTCGATCAGCCATTCGCATCGTCTCCTCAAACTCGGCGTGTCAGCAAGAATCGCCAGACGCGACTCCCGCGGCCACCAGCAATGGAAACACTTTCGCGTCCCAATGCAAGTCCGGTCGGTGATCCCTCGGAAGACGCTCAACATCCAGACACTTCGCCCGTGCTCCTCTCCCGCCCCGGAAACGAAGACGATGAAAACATGGCGAAGCAGGGCAAGATTTACCGATCAGGCGGGCTCTTGCGATCGTCCGTCATTTCTTGGTTTTTCGGGCGCGGCGGTGCCGACACAATAGTTGAAACTGCTAGGTTCGGCAAAACCGTTACAACTCGGATCTGCGAAACGGAGCGATCCAGTGCTAAGGCGGCGGTTGCGATGCCATACCCAAGCCGCAGGTGACTGCTATGACCCGAGAAAAAAATTTGACGATCAGGGGGATTCTGATGAAATTCGACTGGAAATTTGCCCTGGCAGGTGTGCTCGGCGCATCGCTGAGTTTCTCCACCGCCGCCGCCAACGATGCCGTGTGCTGCCCTACGACCAATGCGTCCTATTCCGCAGGGGCTGATGTGGGCTCCGGCGACTGCGGGCAGAAAGCTGGATGTGGCATCGCGACAGAATCGTGTTGCGACGGCGAGATTGTGCCCTTCGAGTTGTTCCCGGAGACCTGTTCGGGAGTGAAGATCGGCGGCTGGACGCAGATCGGCTACCACACCAGGAATTCGCTGGCCGACTTGTTCAACCAGTACAAGGACCATGTCGCGTTGCATCAGCAGTGGGTGTACGCCGAGCGAACCGCGGACGGCGCCTGTGGCTGGGACTGGGGCTTCCGGATCGACGCGATGTACGGCATCGATGCGGACAATACTCAGTCGTTCGGAAACGCCTTCGGCAAGTTCGATTACTCGGATGCCTTCACCCACGGTGAATACGGCTTCGCTATTCCGCAGGTCTACGTCGAAGTGGCCAACGGCGATCTGTCGGTGAAAGCGGGCCATTTCTACACGTTGATCGGTTACGAAGTGGTCACGGCGCCGGACAACTTTTTCTACAGCCACGCTTGGACGATGAACAACAGCGAGCCATTCACGCACACGGGCGTGTTGGCGACGTACCAGGTCGATGATCGTCTGACCGCCTACGGCGGATGGACGCTGGGTTGGGACACCGGCTTCAATCAACTCGACAACGGCAGCAGTTTCCTGGGTGGCTTCTCGTACGCCGTTCACGACTCGATCGACTTTATCTACATGTGTACGGCGGGCAACTTCGGTTTGCTTGGCAAGCGAGCCTACTCGCACAGCGTCGTCGTGGACATGGAACTCACGGAGCGGCTGAATTATGTGATTCAGAGCGATCTGATGAGACTGGGCGAGGAGGAGGTGGACACGAT
Organism: Pirellulaceae bacterium; assembly: GCA_023382975.1. GTDB lineage: Bacteria > Planctomycetota > Planctomycetia > Pirellulales > Pirellulaceae > SKKK01. Next base: position 117,339 of record JAHDXO010000009.1, on the reverse strand, counting down.
CGGGATCAACCAGTACCTGATCTACTCGCTGAACGACTGCTGGGGCTTCGGAGCTCGAATGGAGTGGTGGAAGCTGGAAGGCGACTCGGGCTACAACCTGACCGCCGGTGCGAACTGGAAGCCGCATACGAATTTCGTGATGAGGCCGGAAGTTCGCCACGAGTGGGTGCCGAGCCAGGATGAAAACCAGACGATCTTCGGGATTGATGCGATCCTGACGTACTGATCAGCGCCGCTACGCATGCACCTCCGGGCGCCGCCCGACGGATCTTCCGCGGGCGGCGTTTTTTTATTGCCGGTCCAGGCTGGCAGCGAATCCTACGGGGAGCGGTCGCTGGCTTCGATCGCCTGCAGCTTGTAGATCAGCGCGCGGCGGCTGATGCCCAGCTTCTTGGCCGCTCGGGTGCGGTTGCCGCCGCACTCTTCCAGCGTGGACAGAATCGTGGCTCGCTCGACCTGGGACAGCCGGCCTCCGGACTCGTCGGCGGACGCTGCGGCGTGCGGCGCGGACTGGCCGATTTTCGGCGGCAGATGCTCGGGCAGAATGACGTCGCCGCGGCACAGCAGACAGGCGCGCTGAATGGCGTTGCGCAACTCGCGCACGTTCCCGGGCCAGGGCGCGACCAACAGACAGTCCATGGCCTGTGGTGACAGCCGAACCGGACCTCCGGCGAATTCGCTGGCAAAGGACCGTGCCAGCGGCGGGATGTCCTCGCGCCGGTCGCGCAGAGGCAGGAGCGCCACCTCGACCACGTTGATGCGGTAGTACAAGTCGTCGCGGAAACGCCCTTCGGCGATCTCGGCTTCGAGATTCCGGTTGGTGGCGGCGACCAGTCGCACGTCGACTTCGACGATCCGGTCGCTGCCGACCGGCGAGATCTGGCCGCTCTCCAAGGCTCGCAACAGCTTGGGTTGCAGGGCAAGCGGCAACTCCCCGATCTCGTCCAGGAACAGCGTGCCGCGGTGAGCTGTGCGGAAAAAGCCCTGCCGGGCTTCCGAGGCGCCGGTGAAAGCGCCCTTATTGTGTCCGAACAATTCGCTCTCGATCAACGTCTCGGGCAGACTGGCACAATTGGCAGCCACCAGCGGACCGGCGGCGCGGGGGCTCCAGCGATGGATCAACTCCGCGACCAACTCCTTGCCAGTTCCGCTCTCGCCGCTGATCAGCACCGGCACGTCGGACGGGGCGATCACGGCCACCGTCTCCAGCATGCGCCGCGTCGCCGGACTCTCGCACACCAATCCCGGCGGCAACGGCGGCAAGTCGGGCGGCAGTCGCTTGGCGTCGCTGCCGCTCAGCCCCAACGCATCCTGGATGACCGCGCGCAGCTCGTCCAGATCCACCGGCTTGGAAAGATAGTCGTCGGCGCCGCACTTCATCGCGGACACCGCCTGTCTCAAATCGGCGAACGCCGTGATCAGCAGAACCGGCAATTGGTCGGCGAATTTGCGGATCTCCGCCAGCGTCTCCAATCCGCTGATGCCGGGCAACCGGACGTCCAGCAGAACCATCGCCGGCAGACGTTCGCGAATCAACTGCAGTGCTTGCTCGCCGCTGTCGGCCTCGCGCACCTGGCAGCCAAGCGTTTCGACGAAGCTGCCCAGCAGTTGCCTCTGCAACGCTTCATCATCTACGACCAGAATCGTCGGTTTGTCCACTGCCATGAATGTCGTCCAAGGAAAAAACTGCGCCACCACCCGGCCGCGGAGTGTAATGCACCGTCCAGCCGTGCGCAACGCCGATGCGGCGCACGATCGCCAGCCCCAGTCCGGTTCCGTCCGCTCGCGTCGTGAAGTAGGGAGCAAACAGTGACTTTTCCGCCTCGCCGCTCACCCCCGGTCCCCGATCCTCGACGTCCAGGCGGAATCCGCCCGTCGGCCGACGCATCACGCGGATTGTAACCGCAGAATCCGCGGGCGCGAACTGAATGGCGTTTTGGACCAGATTGAACAGCGCTTGCCGCAGCAACTCGCGGTCGGCCAAGACGGCGGAAACGCCGGCCTCCGTTTCGCAATCCAGGCTCAAACGCTTGGCTTCCAAGTCGGGCTGCAGAATGGTGCGCAACTGGGCGACCAATCGGTGAACGTCCACCGATTCCAGATTGGGTTCGCAGGGCCGCGCGAACGCCAGGAACTGATTGATGCGGGCCGTGACGCGGTCGCATTCCTCGATGACGGCCCGGGCATGCTGGCGCTGCGTCGGGAGATCGGCGTCGCCTTGGGCCAATCGCTGAGTCCAGCCGCGGATCAGGCCCAGAGGATTGCGCGTCTCGTGAGCCAGTCCTGCCGCCGCTTGGCTTAGTTCCTGCCAGTGGCGGGATTCGGTTTCGAGCAGCCGCTCGCGCCCTTTCGCCTCGACCAACCGCACGCTGCTCCGCCACGCCAGCGCCACACTGCCCAGAATCAGTCCGCCGGCCAGGGTGATAAACACATACGACCCGATGGATCGCTTCACCAGTTGGTCATGCCTCGTGCGGTCCAGCACCAGCCGGGCGAAAAAGATACCGCCCGACGCGAACGGCCCCTCGTCGGCACCCAAATCCTGTCGCCGCCCTGCGCCGCGGCCGGCCCCGAAGCCGGGCCCTCCGCCCCCGCCGGATCCCCAACCGGGCCCTCCTTCGCCAACCGGTTCAACCTGAAAACGGTGGACCAAATGAAAACCGCTGTCACTCCAGCCATCGCCGGCAGCGACGGGCCCGCCGGTTTCCAGCAACTCGACCCGACCTGCCTGCAACAACGTTTCGCCTCGCTCGTTCAGAATCGATGCGGCCAGCACCTCGCCGCCGCGAGTCACCTCGACCAGCACGCCCTCCAGTTGCTGTTCGAAGAACCGCCCCAGGCGGCGATGCGATTGGATTCCGCCGATCAAGGCGCCCATTACCGAATTGGCCGAGTGTCGGGTCGATTCGCCAATCAGCTCGCGTTCATAACAGAATCGCTGGTACTGCCAAGCGGCAAACGCCGACCAGGCAGCGATCAAACCGGCGATTATCGCGAGGCGTTTCGCAAGCATGCGGAAGTTCCAGACCGCCAAGAAATCGACGAAGGGCAACGTTTCCTGATTGTGACACAGCCGCAGCGGCAAGCCAAGCAACTCGCAGCGCACACTGGCGTCGCAGCCGAAGTCGCAAGACGCCGAACGGCATTGTGAGTCGTTCGGATTCCCGCAAATTCGGCTGCGCGATTACGGCCAAGGCCCACGGCCGCGAATGCGGTCAGTGACACCTTGCTTATCTGGCGGGACCTCGGCCAGCGCCGCCTCCCGCTCCGTATCCTGCCCCGCGTCCTTGGCCTCGTCCACGGCCTCCGCCGCCCGCGGCTCCTGCTCCCGGGCCACGGCCGATTCCGGGCTGAAATGCAGCGCCCGCTTGCAGGGGACACTGTCCGAGGGGGCAATTCCCGACACCGGCCTGCGGCCCGCGCCCCATGCCCATGCCCATGCCCGGCCCGCCGACACCGGCGCCAAGCCCGGCTCCTTGGCCTTGCCGAGCCTGGGGACCGCCGAGACCTGCTTGGGCGAACGGGCATCCGGCAGCGGCTCCCCATCCCGCGCCGGCACCGCGTCCGAATTGCCCGCCCATGGGCCCCGGTCCGCCAAACGGGCAGGCCGGCACGGCGGCTGCCGGCTCTTGCACAACCGCTGGCTGATTGCGGTTCGTCTGTCGAACCTGCTGGCCTTGAGGCCGATTCTGTTGGCCCTGCGGCCGCCCCTGTTGGTTCTGCGCAAAGGCAGGAGCAACTGCCAAAAGAACCACTGTCAAACCGATCGTCCATTTCGCACTCATGATCGCACTCCTCTCGTGTTTCCGTAGTGACTGCGTCCGCCGGCCACTCGGCCGGTCTCCGTCGCCAGTCGTGAAACGCAAGTGACGTGCCGCAAGGCGAAAATGGCAAAGGACACCTTGCTTGCGGGCGAAAAACCGCGTTTCTCCCGTGGCTTCAGCCGCATCCGCTTCGTTGGCTTCCAGTGTTTCGAGGTAGGGCGTGCAGTAATTGCGCACCGCCGGGTTTTGCGTTTGGTAAGAGTTTCTCGACCGAATTGGGCGGAGCTGCGCGTCGGTCCTTTGCCGAGAAAGAGACCGGAGTAGCCGAATTCGGTGCAAGCCGGCTTCGCTTGCCACTTCCGGTTTGGCCCTATACTATAAGGAGTATTCGCTTTACGTTCGCCTTGCGGGCGGACACCTTATTCTCCGTTTGGTTCGGAGCTGTGGAACGATGCATTTGACGCGCACTTTTCGGCATCGGGTATACGGTCAGCGTGCTGGAATTGGCTTGATCTCGATATTGATGGCTGTCAGCGGCGTGTGGCCCGCGGCTTCGGCAGTGGCCCAGGTGGTCTCGGAGAGCAGCAACGAAACGGCGAGCGTCTTCCAGACAGCGCCGAGCGACGTGCGCAAGCTGCTGATGCGGGCGGAACGGGCGACCACCGAGCGACGCTATGCTGATGCGGCCTACGAATTGGGCCGCTTGCTGATGATTGAAGACGCCGAACTCGCCGAATCGCAGGACTATTTCCTGGTCGAGGCGGACTCGGAGCAAGCGCCGGGCCAACTCAGTCTGAAGGGCCGCATCCAGCAGATGCTGGCCGAACTGCCCGCCGAGGGCCGCCAGGCTTACGAGCTGCAGTTCGGGGCGCAGGCCCGCGCGCAACTGGCCGAAGCGTTGTCCGAGGGCAACATGGACAAGCTGGCCGACGTCATCCGCCGTTTCATGCATACGCAAGCAGGCTACGAAGCGGCGATTTTGGCGGGCCGCTACGAACTGGCGTGCGGGCGACCGACCGCAGCGGCATTGCACTTCGGACGCGTGGCGGGCACGCCTACGGCAGCCGCCCGATTCGAGCCCGAACTGTCCTTCCTGCTGGCAACCTGCTGGCTGTATGCCGAAATGCCCGAGAAAGCTCGCCAAGTGTTGGTCGCGATGCGAGGACGTGCGGGCGGCGATTCGATCCAGTTGGGTGACAAGACCGTCGCCTTGTTCCGGAATGAATCGGAAGCGCTGACCTGGTTCGACGGATTGGTCGGAGAGCGCCAGCCGCTGGTATCGCCGGAGGTGACGCAATGGGTGCTGCACCGCGGCAATCCACAGCGCAACGGCCGCGCCCAGGGCAGTCTCCCGCTGCTGAGCTATCGCTGGCGGGTTCCGACGTGCATCGACCGGGCGGACGAAAAACTAGTCGAGAAGCTCGGGAAGCAGTACCGCGACGAAGGCCGCGCGGCGGTTCCCGCCCTGCAGCCGTTGGCCGTCGGCGACACGATTCTGATGAGGACGCCGCACAAGCTGCTGGGCGTGGATTTCGCCAGCGGCAAGCGAGTCTGGGTGTGGCCGCCGTGGGAGAACGACGCCATCGAGCCGTGGTCGGCCGGCGGAACGGGCGAACAGGTTCTCTCGGCCCAGCGCGAGCAGGAGGTGCATCAGCGAATCTGGGACGACGCTGCGCACGGTCAGGTCAGCAGCGATGGCCAGTCGGCGTTCCTGGTTCACGATTTGGGTTTCGCCGCCGCCGGGATGTACGCCCCGAACCGCATGATCGTCGTTCAAGGCGGCATCGCGATGCGTTATCCGGGGGCGGCTCGGACGACGAACCAGTTGGTGTCGCTGAGTCTTGCCCGCCAAGGCGCCGCGCAATGGATCGTCGGCGGGGACAGCGGCGAGGACGAGCCGAAGTTGGCCGGTGCCTTCTTCCTCGGTCCGCCCTTGCCGCTGCGCGGGAATCTGTACGTGATGGCCGAATTCAATGGCGAGATCCGGTTGGTGGTCCTGGACGCGAAACACGGTCGCCTGATCTGGCAGCAGCAGTTGGCGCATGTCGATGCCCGGAACATCGCGATCGACGGCACTCGCCGGTTGGCCGGCGCGATGCCCTCGCACGAGGGCGGGGTGCTGATCTGTCCCACATCGGCCGGCGCCGTGGTGGCGGTTGACGTGGCGGCCCGCACGCTGCTGTGGGGCTACCAATACCTGAAAATGCCGCAACAGCCGCAGCACGCAGGATTCGGCATCATCCAAGTAGCCCGCCGCAACCCGCAGCCTCTCGGTTCCCGGTGGATCGATTCGACCGTGACCGTGGCCGACAGTCGCGTCTTGATCACCCCGGCCGAGACGGACGACTTTCACTGCCTGGACTTGCTGACGGGCAAACCGGTGTGGGAACCTCAGCCGCGCGGCGAGCGATTGTACGTCGCCTGCGTGCATCAGGGGAAGATCGTCTGTGTCGGCCCCGAGCAGGTGACGGCGATCCGAGTGTCGGACGGCCAGCCGGCCTGGGCCAATCCCGTGGCGCTGACGGACCCGCCCAGCGGACGCGGCTTCTACAGCGATCACTACTACTACCTGCCCACGGCCGGTGCGGAGTTGCTGAAGATCGATCTGGACTCGGGGCAGATCGCGACGCGATCCACGACCTCGATCGTGCTGGGTAATCTGGTCTGCTATCGCGACGAGATCCTGTCGCACGGTCCGGACTGGCTGTCGACTTTCTATCAGAGCGAGCCGCTACGGCAGCGTGTCGAGGCGACGTTGGCCCAGCGTCCCGACGATCTCGACGCCCTGGCGCGCTACGGGGAACTGTTGCTGGCGCAGGGCAAACGCGACGAAGCGATCGAGACGCTCCGCACGGTGTGCCGCCAGAGTCCCAACAACGAGACGGCGCGCAGCCTGCTGGCCGATACGCTGTTGGCCGCGTTGCAGGACGACTTCCCAGGTCGGCTGGACACGGTCGACGAGATCCGGAGATTGGTCGAACATCCCAGCCAAAACGTGCGTCTGCTGCGGTTGCTGGCCAGCGGCTGGCAAGCGCAGGGCGACTTCCAAAAAGCGTTTGACGCCTATCTCGGCTTGGCCGGCCTGAAGGACGAATCGCGAGTTGAACCGCAAGTCTACGAGCAGGAAGTGGAAGAGATCGAGCGTCACTGGAACTGCCGCACCGAACGGTGGCTGCAGGCCCGTTTCGGCGAGTTGCTGACCGCCGCCGATGCCAGTCAACGGGCGACGATAGAAAGCACGATCGGGCAATGGCGCGAGGCGGCGCTCGGCGCCGGGGATATCGCGTCGCTGCGACGCTTCCTGCGCTATTTCGACGCCCATCCTTCCGCGGATGGCATTCGCCTGCGGTTGGCCGAACGGCTGGTCGAGACCGGCGAATTCACCGAGGCCGAACTGCTCCTGTCGAGCCTCGAACAACGCACGGACGAGAGCCTGCGGCGCGAGGCGACGGGGTTGTTGGCGCATCTGCTGGAGAAGGGACGCCAGTACGACGATGCGTTGACGCAATTCCGCGCCTTGGCGGATCGCTGGGGAGATGCGGAATGCCGCGAGGGCAAAACGGGGCGGCAACTGTTCGAGGAAGCGATGCGCCGTGCCGAATTCAAGGAGGCGGTCGCCCGCACCGAGCCGTGGCCAAGCGGACACGTGGAAGTGGGCGAGGCCGCGGAGCAGGTCAATCGTTATCCCAGCTACCGGCGCGTCTATAGCTGCCTGACCCAGCAGCGCTCGTTCGCCGCTCCGCCCGGGATGCGAGCCTTCTACGACCAGCACCCCAACACGCTGATCATCCGCGATGGGTACGGCAATACCGTCCAAACGATCAACCTGGGACAGCGTCGTTTGAACACCGCCGATTTCAGTCTGACCCATGCCCGGTTCCACGGCCACCTGATGCTGGTCTCGATGGGGATGGAACTGCTGGCGGTCGATTTGATCCAGGCCGCGCGCAATCCATCGGCCCCGGTGCGGTGGCGAAAGGAGTTGGTGCGTCCCGCTCCCGGAGCCACGATCTATCAGACAAACATCAACGTGCAAGCGTTGAAGCACCCATGGGGCGATTCGCGACGAGTGTTTGCGGACAAGGACCGGAATCTGGTCGGGGTGACGGGCCCGATCACGCACCGCGGGTTCTTCTACATGAATCTGCGCGAGCTGATTTGCGCCGATCCGGTGAGTGGCGAAACGATCTGGTCGCGCACCAACATGCCGGTTGGCTCGGACGTGTTCGGCGACGACGAATTGATCTTCGTCGTGCCCCCATCCTCGCGTCAGGCGCAGGTCTTTCGGAGCGTCGACGGCCAGGATCTGGGGACGCGCGAAATCGACGAACTCGACTACCGCTGGGCCACGCTGGGACGCAACGTGCTGGCTTGGTCCCAGGCCAGCGCAACCGACCCGTTGACGCTTCGGCTGTACGACGCTTGGACCGGCGAAGAGATCTGGCGCGAGGAGGTTCCGGCCGACACGCGGGCAACGCTGATCGAGGACGACGAGGTCGCGATGCTGCAATCCGACGGCCGCTTTTTTGTGCGGTCGCTGAGGCACGATGGCGTCCCCGTCTGGGACCAGGTCAAGGCCGAAGAAGGCCTGCTGTCGCTGTATGTCCTCCGTTCGCAGGACCAGTACCTGCTGGTGACCAACCGCGCGGCCAAGGTCGAACCGAACACGCCCGCCGCCACCATCCGCTCGATCGTCAGCGGCACGGCCGCGCCGCTGGTCACCGGTCGCGTCTATGCCTTCGACCGTCGCAGCGGCCAGAGCGCCTGGCGGGAACCCGCGGAGGTGGATCGCTACGGATTTCCGACGGACCAGCCCAGCGAGAGCCCCGTGCTGCTGTTCCTGCGTCACTACCGACCTCAGGCGGATCGGGCCGGCCAGCAGCAGCACACCGCGGCGCTGGCCATCGGCCGGAACGATGGCCGGTTGATCATGGAGCGGGGGGATATTCCAGCGCAGACCTACACCTACGACGTGACGGCCGATCGGCTGAAACAAACGGTGACGATCGGACTGCCCGCCAAAGTCATCACGATGACACTGACGGACAAGCCGGCGCCGGAGAAGACGGAACCGCCGGCGGACGATGCCGAAACCGAGAAGCCAGCCGAGACGACTGAAGCGCCGCCAGCGGCGGGCGCCATGCAGGCCGTTCCCGCTCCGGCCCCGGCGGTTGCCCCGTTCCGAGCACCACCGGTTCCGGCCGATCCGTTCGGGCCTGCCGCGCCCCAGGCCGTACCGGTCCCGCCCGGCCAGGATCCGTTCGGCCGCTAACGCCCGCGATTATTTCGGGTTACAATGCCGAGCGATTTGGGCTGTTTTCCCTCATGCAAGGGACCGCTTCAGAAATTGGATAGGAACAACATGGGCAGAACATCGGTAGTGGAGGCACGGAAGCCAGAAAGCATCGGCCAGCGAGCACTGGTGCAGGGCTGGGTACGAACTCGACGCGACTCGAAAGCGGGCTTCAGTTTTCTGGAAGTCAACGATGGCTCGTGCATGTCGAATCTGCAGATCATCGCCGACGGTTCGCTGCCCAACTACGAATCCGAAGTCAAACGGCTGACCGCCGGTTGCAGCGTCAGCGCCTACGGCGAGATCAAGTCGTCGGGCGGCCAGGGGCAGGCCACCGAACTGCTGGCCGAGCGTTTGCAGGTCCACGGCTGGGCCGACCCGGAAACCTATCCGTTGCAGAAGAAACGGCACTCGTTCGAAAAGCTCCGCGAATGGGCGCATCTGCGCCCCCGCACGAACACCTTCGGTGCCGTCGCGCGGGTCCGCAACTGCGTGTGCCGGTCGATCCACCAGTTTTTTCAGCAGCGCGGCTTCCTGTACGTTCACACGCCCATCATCACGGCCAGCGACTGCGAGGGAGCGGGCGAGATGTTCCGTGTCACGACCCTGAATCTGGAGGACTTGCCGCGCAAGGACGGTCGGATCGACCACACGCTGGATTTCTTCGACCGGCCTTCGTACCTGACGGTCAGCGGTCAGTTGGAGGCGGAGATTTTCGCCACGGCGCTGGGGAACGTCTACACGTTCGGGCCAACTTTCCGCGCAGAGAATTCGAACACCTCGCGGCATTTGGCCGAGTTCTGGATGATCGAACCGGAGATGGCCTTTTACGAACTGACCGACAACATGGACTTGGCCGAGCAGTTCCTGAAGCAGGTGTGCCGGGATGTGCGCGAGCAATGCGACGAGGACATTCAGTTCTTCCACGACCGGATCGACAACACCGTGCTGCCGACCCTGGACGCGATCCTGGAACACGATTTCGTGCGCCTGCCGTATAACGAGGCGATCGAGATCCTTGAACGCAGTGGGCAGACCTTCGAGTTCCCCGTGTCATGGGGCAGCGATTTGCAGTCCGAACACGAGCGGTTCTTGACCGAACAGCAGTTCCGGCGTCCGGTGATCCTGCACGACTATCCCCGCACGATCAAGCCGTTTTACATGCGGGTGAACGATGACGGGCGCACCGTCCGCGCGATGGACGTCCTGGTGCCCAAGGTGGGCGAGATCATCGGTGGCAGCCAGCGTGAAGAACGCCTCGATGTGCTCGAAGCCCGGATGCTCGAGCAACAGTTGCGTCCCGAGGACTACTGGTGGTACTTGGATTTGCGGCGGTTCGGCACGGTGCCGCACGCCGGTTTTGGCCTGGGGTTGGAACGCGTCCTGCAATTCATCACCGGCATGGCCAACATCCGCGACGTCATTCCCTTCCCTCGCACGCCTGGAAACGCCGAGTTCTGAAGGCGACGACTCACGCCGCGCGACGGGTTGATCGCTGCAGTTGCAGGGTCAAATCGCAGATCTGCTGTTCCAGACGGTGGCGTTGCTGGTTCCAGGACTCGCGCTGTTGCCATAGCTCCCAGTGCTTCTGCTGAAGCTGTTCTTCACGAGCCGCCAGCGCGAGCGTCTGCTCTTCGAGATCGTCCTGCCGTTGCTGGAACCAGTCCTGCAATTGACCACGCCGCGTTTCCAGATCGTGACGGCATTTCTTCAGTCGCGCAGCCGCTTGCTGGATGCCATCCCGCTTGGCGTCCAGTCTGGCCTCCGCCCGGCGTTGCTCTTCAGCCAACCGGGCTCGCAACTGGCCGACCGACCGTGCCAGTTCCGCATCGGACGCTTCATCCAGCAGATGAATCCGCACTTGCTCCGTCACCAGACGCATCTCGAGCGATTCTCCGTGCAGTCGCCCGACGTCGTGCTGGAGTGTTGCCAACGCCGCTTCCCGTTGCTGGAGCGATTGGGCTTGAAGCTCCAGTTCCTGCTCCCGCTGATCCAGACGCTCTTCCCACTCGCGCTGACGCCGGTCCCATTCCAATTGTTGCCGCGAAACCAGGGCATCCAGTTGCTGACGCTGCTGGTGGATCTCCCCGATCTGGCGCCGAACGTCGGCCGACTGCTGCTCCACGATCAGGGCCGCGGCGTCCAAGAGCCGTTCGCGCTGTTGGCACACTTTCTCGCGCTGCTGCAGTTCATCTCGCTGTTTTTCGACCGTCGCCCTGGCCGCTGCCGCCTCGTCGTGCATCCTGCGCCGTTCCGTGTCCAGTCGCTCCGATTCGCGGCGGATCTCGTCCAAGTCATGCTGCTGACGTTTGGCACTGAGTTGGAACTGTTCCCGAGCTTCCCGGCAGGCCGCTTCGTCCGCGGTCAACCGGGCTTCGCGGGCGTCGAGTTCCGCGCAGCGGGCTTGCATGGCCTTATCGAGCGTCCGAACGGCAGCCTCACGCTCGGAGATGACCAACTGAGCTCGCCGGGCCTCGTTTTCCGATTCGGCGGCACGGGTATTCAACAGCGCTTCGCGCCGATCCAGTTCCCTCAGTCGGTCGCTCAGTTGCTCGTGCAGTTGCGCGGCGTGAGCCTGGATTTGCGGTGTCTCGGGATGAGTGTCGAGATCCTCGCCCGGCATCGCGTCCTGAGCCGGCGTCAATTCCGCCCCGGAAGCCCTCGCTGCGGATCCCGAGCGATGCGCAGCGTCGAACCTCAACATTCGCGCTCGATTGGGTAGCGGACGAGATTCGGGCGATCCGGATTTCTCGGTGCTGAAATTTTCCATTCGAGAGCTCGATTTGACTGCGCAACAATCAATCAATAAATTTTGGACAATCAAGTCCTAAGTTCATTCTTCAGGGGGATCGGATGTCTCCCGCGGAGCCAAACTGGAACGGCATGGGGCCTCGCAAGTGGCACTTAGCCGTCACAACCGACAAAAATCCCCCAGTTTTTGTTATCGGAACAATCGGACGTTCGACTTGAGTGTCAAAGGCTTACCCTTGAATGCCCCGCGGCGTCGTGCGAGAATCTGCGCCTTGGTCACTGCCTCGGCTTGCTCATTCGGGCTGCTGGGCGGTTTTCGCGGCGAATGCCGGACGTATCCCTACGAGGAGTGGACGAGATGAAGGTTATTCCGCTGGGCGACAAAGTCGCCGTGAAGCGACTGGAAGCCGATGAGACGACCGCGGGCGGGATCATTCTTCCCGACTCGGCGCGGGAAAAGCCGCAGCAGGGGCGCGTGCTGTCGGTCGGAGACGGACGACTGCTGCAAGACGGAAGTCGCGTAAGCCATCAGGTGCAGGAGGGCGATCGAGTTCTGTTCTCTCCCTGGGCGGGCGTCGAAATCATTGTCGATCAGGAGGAAGTGCTTATCATGAAAGAAGAAGAGGTCTTGGCCGTCTTGGAGTAGTTGGAACGCCTTTTAGTTGTTCGAAGAAGTTGAGGGAATCATGGCACGATGGGGACGAACGGTGAGTGTGGGGCTGGTCTTGACGGTAGCTTGCGCCAGCGTCTGGGCTGCCGAGAGCAGCGTCGACGAAACGACGAATCTGCCGACCTACGAACAGACGGTCTCGCGGGCGATTGGGTACTTGTCCACTCGGGGCCAGGCGGCCGACGGTTCCTTCAGCGACTTTGCCGGTCCCGGTGTGACGTCGCTGGTGACGACGGCCATTCTGCGACACGGCCGAACGCCCGACGATCCTGTGGTCGCTCGCAGTCTGGCCTACTTGAAGAATTTCGTTCAGCCGGACGGGGGGATCTATCGAGAGTCCACGCTCTACCGCAACTACGAAACATGCTTGGCCATGCTGTGCTACGTCGAAGCGAATCGGGACGGGCGCTATGATGACCTGCTGAAGAAGGCCGATGCATTCGTCAAAGGTTTGCAGTGGGATGAACAAGAGGGCAAGGACTCCTCGGACTTCGCGTACGGCGGAGCGGGGTACGGCAACCACAAGCGGCCCGATCTGTCCAACACGTCGTTCCTGATCGATGCGCTAAAAGCGGTCGGCAATGACGAGAACAGCGAAGCGATTCAGCGCGCCTTGTTGTTTGTATCGCGATGCCAGAACTTGGAGACCGAACACCACACGACGCCGTTTGCCGCGAAGAATCCGGACGGCGGATTTTACTACACGCCCGCCGCGGGCGGCAGCAGCCAGGCCGGGGAGACGCCCGGCGGCGGTTTGCGCAGCTACGGATCGATGACCTACGCGGGCCTGAAGAGCATGATCTTTGCTGGCGTCGGCCCCGAAGATCCCCGGGTGAAAGCCGCCATCAAATGGATCGGCATGAACTACGACCTGGCTTCGAATCCCGGCATGGGCGACGCCGGTTTGTACTACTACTACCACACCTTTGCCAAGGCGTTGGACGCGATGGGCTACGACGAATTCGTCGACCAGGCGGGCAATCGCCACGACTGGCGGGCGGAACTCCGGGCCGAATTGGCCCGGCGGCAGCAGCCCGACGGGTCGTGGATCAACGCCAACGAGCGCTGGCTGGAAGGCGACCCGAACTTGGTCACTGGCTATGCTCTGCTGACTCTCGCGTACTGCAAACCCCGGCCTTGAACCATGATCGTCACGATTGATGGGCCGGCAGGTGCCGGAAAGACCACCGTCGCCAAACTGCTGGCCGCACGCCTGGGCTTTCGTTTCTTGGACACCGGCGCCATGTACCGAGCCGTGGCGCTGGCGGGACTTCGCCGCGGTGTGGACTGGGAAAATCCCGGGGAACTGGCCGAGTTGGCCCAGGCGGTGGAGATCCGTTTCGACGGCGACCGTGTGATGCTGGACGGCCAGGATGTGACCGAGGCCATTCGCACCAACGAAACGACCGTTGCGGTTCGCTGCGTCGCGGATCACCCGCAAATCCGCCAGCGGATGGTGCGGTTGCAGCGCGAGTTCGCCCACGGCCAAAGCCTGGTCACCGAAGGCCGCGACCAGGGCACGCTCGCCTTTCCCGACGCAGAATGCAAGTTCTTTTTGACCGCCAGTCCCGACGAACGGGCTCGGCGCCGCGTGGCCGATCTGCAGGCACGCGGCCAGTCGATTCCGCTGGCGGACATTCTTCACCAACAACAGCGGCGTGACGAACAGGACCGCCAACGCGAAGTCGGCCGGTTGGCAAAAGCGGCGGATGCCATCGAAGTCGTCACGGACGGCATGTCGCAAGAGGACGTGGCCGTCCGGTTGAAACAGATCGTCATCGAGCGAGCAAGGGCTGTTTCGAACGGCGAAGCCGCACCGATTTCCGTCCCGCAGTCCTAAGCCATCACAAGAGGCGGTCGATGTCCCAACGTTCGTTCACCAAGCGAATCGGCTACCGTCTGTTGCAAATCCTGTCGCAATTGTCGGGGATTCTGCTTTTTTCAATCCGTTGCCGGGGGCGGGAGAATATTCCGGCCGAAGGCGGTGTGTTGGTTTGTTCGAACCATCAGAGCTTCTTCGACCCCGTGTTGGTTGGGATAGGCTTCAATCGGCGGCTGAACTATTTGGCGCGGAAGACGCTGTTCCGCTTCTTTGCGTTCCGCTGGGTCATCGAATTCCTGGACGCGATCCCCATCGATCGGGAGGGCGGTGGACTGGGTGGTTTGAAAGAGACGCTGAAGCGGCTGAAACGCGGCGAGTTGGTACTGATTTTCCCCGAGGGCACGCGCACACGGGACGGTGAAGTCGCGCCGTTGAAACCCGGCTTCGTCGCGTTGGCGCGCCGCGGCAAGTCACCGCTGCTGCCGGTGGCCGTGGACGGCGCGTTCGACGCTTGGCCGCGCGAAGCTCGCTATCCTCGGCTTTCGCAGATCCATGTCTGGATCGGCGAACCGATGACACCGGAACTGGTGCAGGAGCTGAACGACGAGCAGTTGGTCGCCGAATTGGAGCGGAGAATCCGTGACTGCCACGCCGCAGCACGCCACGGCAGACAGCGTTGAACGCGAGATTCCTCTCGCTCGAAACCCGCGCAGGCGGTACGATGGCCCAACCGGCTGATGATGGGCTCTGCGGCAAGCGAGTGACAAGGTGAAAATAAACGGATGAGTTTCCATATCGATTTGGACATGTTCCGCGGCCCGCTGGATCTGCTGCTGTACCTTGTTCGCAAGAACGAGCTGGAGGTGACGCAGATTTCCGTCGCGACGATCGCGGAACAGTTTCTGAACTACTTGGAGATTCTTCAGGAATTGGACGTCAATCTGGCGGCCGACTTCATCGAAATGGCCAGCACGCTGATGGAGATCAAGTCGCGGATGGTGTTGCCGCGGGGCGGGGAAGAGACGGAGGAGATCGAGGATCCGCGCGAGGAACTAGTCGAGCGGCTGTTGATGTACAAGAAGTATCGCGACGCCGCCAGCATGCTGGACGAACGGAGTCGCCATTGGCAGCAGCGGATGCCGCGTCTGGCAGACGACTTGCCGCCCCGGCGCACCGAACCTGCCATGCAGCCGATCCAAGAGATCGAACTCTGGGATTTGGTCAGCGCGTTTGGACGCATCGTCCGGGACAGCCAAGTGGCGCAGCCGGCCAGCATCATCTACGACGACACGCCGATCCACGTCCACATGGAGCGCATCCACCACCTGCTGATCCAAAACGGTCGGGCGTCGTTCTCGGAGATGTTCCAGTCCGGCATGCACAAGTCCACCATGATCGGCGTCTTTTTGGCCGTGCTGGAACTGGTCCGGCATCACAGCGTTCGCACCGAACAGGAAGACCTGCACGGCGAGATTTGGATACTGCCCGGCGAGACGTTCCACGAACAACTCGATCTGACGAACGTCGACAACTACGGCCAGCCCGCCCCACCACTCGACGCCGAAACCGTCCCTCTCCCCGCGCCCTAGCCACTGTTCTTTGCCGACGACGCATTTGCCGGGAATTGGACCATCGTTGCAGGTTCTCTTCAACCAACCGCTGTTCGCGTCACTGGCGCCGGTCGGGATGCGAGAAGACGAGGGCGCAGTTGGTTCCGCCAAATCCGAAGGAATTGCTCATGGCCCAGGCGATTTCCGCCTTCTGCGTCTCGCGCACAACCGGCAGATCTGCTACGGCGGGCTCCGGGTTGTCCAAATTGATGTTGGGGGCCAGAAAGTTGTCTCGCATCATCAGGATGCAGAAAATGGCCTCCAGGGCTCCGGCAGCTCCCAGGGCGTGGCCGGTCATGGACTTGGTGGAGGAGAACGGTGGGACCGCATCGCCGAAGACGGAGCGAATGGCTTCGATTTCCTTGACGTCGCCGACGGGTGTGGACGTGCCGTGCAGATTGATGTAGTCGATCCTCCGCCGATCGACCTCCGCGTCCTGCAAAGCCAATTCCATGGCGGCGATGGCCCCTTTCCCGTTCGGAACGACCATATCTTCGCCGTCCGAGGTCGCCGCGGCTCCTTCGAGAATCGCCCAGATCTTTGCGCCCCGCGCGACGGCGAGCTTCATGTCTTCGAGCAACAACACCCCCGCGCCGCCCGAGAACACGAACCCGTCCCGGTTCCTGTCCAGCGGCCGCGACGCTCGCTCGGGTTGGTCATTGTAGGCACTGGACAGCGCGTTCATCCCGTCGAACGCCGCGGCGCTGTAGATGTTCACGTCTTCCGCTCCTCCGGCAAAGATTCGGTCCTGCCGGCCGCTGCGGATCAGATCGAGCCCCAGCATCAGGGAGTGCGCGGACGTGGAGCACGCCGAGGTGATTCCGTAGGAATGTCCGCGGACGCGAAAGAGGACCCCGGCATTCGCTGTCGCCGACGAGCCCATGATCAACGGCACTTGGTACGCTCCGACTTTCGATCCGCCGCGTTTCCTCAGACGCTCGGCCAACGCGATCGCGTCCACCACGCTCGAACCGGCTCCTGTCCCGATGATGACGCCCGTTCGCGGATCTTGCAGTTGTTCGTCACTCAAGCCCGCCATCTGAATTGCGTCGTGCATCGCGGCGCAACTGAGCAGCGCCGATTCGCAGAGAAACCGCTCCTGCTTGCGATCGAACAGATGGCGGAGTGGTTCTGTATCTACCTTGCCCGAGATCTGCGAGCGCAATCCGCACTCGGCCCAGTAGGGTCGCTGCGAAATGACGCCTGAAACCCCGGCTTGCAGGGCGGACGAATTCGCGTCGGCTCCCCTGCCCAGAGGACTGATCAAGCCGAAACCGGTCACTGCAACGGTGGTTCTTGTCAAGGGTACTCTCCGTGTCGCTTTGCTGGGCCGTTTCCTGGTCCTGATTTCCGCTGCCGAAAGAATACGAACTAGGCTCGGTTCGGGCAAGGCGACCGAAACGCTCGCAACGTTGAAGAAATAACGCCCTCGTCGAAGGGCCAGACGATGGCGGCGAATTCCGCGAATACGCTATCGCCCTCGGCCGGCCCTCGAACGAGTCAGGATGAAGCCGCTTGAAGAAACGCAGTATGTCCCCATGTCCGCAAGCCGGATCATTCGAAGGCGGGCGGAACCGGGGGAAGATCCTTGGTCAGGGTGACCGGAGTCAGGCGGCCGGCTTTGCCGGGATCGAAGGGCTCAAAGCCCAACTTCAGCGCCGGGGAATCGGGTTTCAAGCGAAAATCGTCGTTTTTCGGATCGACGAAGCCCGGATCCGCGATCAGGGAATGCTCGTCCTGATTGCGTTGCTGTTGCCATTGTTCGAAGGTCAATCCGCCTGGAAACGCGATCGGTTTGTCACCCGCGTGGTAGTAGACATTGTGGTCCATCCGGAAATTGTTGTCTCTCCAATTCGAACCCAGCAGCGGGCTGTTGTTGTCCCAGTAGACGATGTTCCGCTCGAACGAGAACGATTGGTGTTCTTCGGTCCGAGTGCGCTGAAGCTGCTGCTCGCCGTTGAACGCCAGGATGTTGTTCTCGATGCGGTTCTCCTTGCCGTAGTGCTGATGGAATCCGGCCCGCGAGCAGCGGTACACCAGATTGTTCTTCATCACGATGCCGGTCGACCCTTCGTCGGTGTACAAGCCCCAGCCGCCGTAGTCGAACGAAACCACATCATGGAAGTGGTTGTTGTGAATCACCGTGCCCGGCGAGACGCCCAGCGTGTAGATGCACCCCATGTCGCTCAACACGCCCTGACCGATGTGGTGCGCGTGGTTGAAGCCGATGTCGTTGTGATGGGCTCGGCTCTGCCCGTACCCCCAGACCCAACCGACCGAAAACGCCGAGTAGTAGAAATCGTAGACGTCGTTGTGCTGGACCAGATTGTGAGGCGAGTGCCCGATCCAAACGCCGATTGCGGCCGGGTGCAGCCGCCCGCCGTGCGCGATGTGGCAGTTGCGGATCGTCTGGTGCGAAACCAACGCCTCTTCGTCCTTCGGCGGCGACAGCGTATCGCCCCACTCGGACGGCAGAGCGTTCCCGATCTTGATGCCGCCTGCTCCCAGATCGATCAATTCGCAGCCCTCGACTCGATTGTGTTGGCATCCGGGCCCGAACGCGATGGCGTACTCGCCCGTATGGCGAACCGCGCAATTCTCGATCGCGACGTGCCGCGTTGCCATCGCGGCCACTGCCGCGCCCAGATTCACTTCGGCCTGCGGAAAAGCCTGGCCACCGACAGGCGTGGTCCAGTTGGAATGGGCGAACGTCAGCCCGCGGAGTGTCACGTGCTGCACCCAACGCCGCTCGGACAAATCGCCGGCAAACAAGACCAAGTATCGCAACCGGGGCGCCACGACCGGCGTCTGCTGCGGGTCTTCACCAGGCCGAGGCAAATACGTTAGCCGCCCGGTCGGCCGATCCAGATACCACTCGCCGGGCTCCGTCAGCGCCTCGCGGACATTGACCACCAAGTACCGGTTGCCCGCGTGGAACGACGCCCATGAACTGGTGCCGGTCGTGTGTCCGTCGACCGTGACCGTCTTCGCTTGCGGGTCGAGCGACGCGACGCGGAACCGCGAGGCGGTCCAAGAGTGGAACGGCATCACCTCGACGTCGTTCAGGTTGGCCCAATTTGGATCGAGTTCGCCTTCCCCGTAGCCGAACCGGTTGAAGCCTCGTCCGCCCGCGGCGGGCGTGGCATCGCCCGCTTTTGCGATTTTGTAGTAGCCTTTTTTCGGCAACTGCGGTCGGTACCGCCGTTGGTCGCCCACAAACAACTGGCAGAAGAACCACTGGCCGTCCCAGACTTCGGGCAAGTCCACGAACCAGCGTCCCGCGCCGTCCACCTGCCAACCCGTGATGGGCCGGCCGCCGGAGAAAATCGGGCGTTCCTCGCCGTGCGCCTGGTAAACGACCGGCGCCCGCTCGCTGCCGGAATCGTCGGCACTGAAGGAGATCGGCGAATCAAGCCAGTACGTGCCGCCGCGAACGGCGACGACCAACGCCCGCTGGCGATTCGGCTCGGCTTGCTTCAGTTGCCGGACGGCCTGCTGTGCCCGCTGAATACTGGCAAACGGCCCGTCCGTGCCATCCGGCGCCGGGACCGACAACTTGCCGGACCACTGGTCGTTGCCATTAGTCGCCACGAAAAAATCGGGGTCGGCGGCATGGACCTGCGCAACGAGGACGGAAAACAGGGAAAGGAGAAGGAGGAATGGGAATACGTGGGCCGCAGGCTGGCAACCTGCGCCACGAAAGGCGGACTCGGGAAGAACGGCAGGATTCGAGCGGAGTCGAGGCTGGTGTGTCATCGCGTGGGTCTCCTTCATTCTGCGGGCATGTTGGCGAGACCGGTCGATGACCGGTCTCAGGATTCGGACTTGTCTGGATCTTTGTGCGGTTCGGACGGTTCATCGTCAACCCCAGGCGGTGACGAAATGTCGACTTTGGTCGGCGCCGGAACGGTTGGCACGCTGCGCCGCTGGAAGTAGCCGCCCAGCAACGTCGGACGAAAACGCTTCCTTTCCAGAACCGCGGTCGAGCGGCTGTGCAGCGGATACCGGTATCCACCCGGCAGGTGCTTCGGCTGGTTCGGCCGATCACTGGTATCCAACACGGGACACCAGTAGCTGTCCGGTTCGATCTCGGGCAGCACGAACTCGATGTCATGGTCCTCGGCGCTGAACAAGACCAGCAGCGTTGCGCCGGTGATCGGGCGGCCGAATTCGTCGAATTCGTCGAGCATTTTTCCGTTCAACCGGACGCCGAGCACTCGCACCTTCGGCCGGTTCCAATCCGCCTCCTGCATCTCGCGGCCGTGCGGAGTCAGCCACAGTATGTCGGAGATGTTCGCGCCGCGGACATGGCGTCCCTGGAAAAATCGGCGGCGAGTCAGTACGGGATGCTTCCGGCGAAGCTCGACCAACTGACGGACGAAGTCCACGAACCGGCGCTGTTCCGGTTCCAATTCCCAGTCGAGCCAACTGAGGGCGTTGTCCTGGCAGTAGGTGTTATTGTTGCCGCGCTGCGTCTGCTGCAACTCGTCCCCGCTGCGGATCATCGGCACCCCTTGCGAAAACAGCAGCGTCGTCAAGAGGTTCTTCATCTGGCGGATCCGCATCGCCTGAATGCGCGAATCGTCCGTCGGCCCTTCGGCGCCGCAGTTCCAACTCAAGTTATGGTTGTCGCCGTCCCGGTTGCCCTCGCCGTTGGCCTCGTTGTGCTTGTGGTTGTAGCTGACCAGATCGCGCATGCTGAATCCGTCGTGCGAGGTGACGAAGTTGATGCTCGCGTAGGGCTTGCGGCCGCTGTGCTCGTACAGGTCGCTGCTGCCGCACAACCGAGTGGCGAACTCGTTCAGCGCGTCGCCATCGCCCCGCCAGAAACGCCGCACCGTGTCTCGGTACTTGCCGTTCCACTCGGTCCACAGCACCGGGAAATTGCCTACCTGATAACCGCCGTCGCCCAAGTCCCACGGCTCGGCAATCAACTTGACCCGCGACAGCACGGGGTCCTGGTGAATGATGTCGAAGAACGCCCCCAGCCGGTCGACCGCGTGCTGCTCGCGCGCCAAGGCGCTCGCCAAATCGAAGCGGAATCCATCGACGTGCATCTCCAGAACCCAGTACCGCAGGCTGTCCATGATCAATTGCAGAACGCGCGGACACATCATGTTCAACGTATTGCCGCAGCCCGTGTAGTCCATGTAGAACCGCGGATCGTTCCCGACCAGCCGGTAGTACGACGCGTTGTCCAACCCGCGCAGCGAGAGCGTCGGCCCCAGATGATTGCCCTCGCCGGTGTGGTTGTAGACCACGTCCAGAATCACTTCGAGACCCGCTCGGTGCAGTTTTCGCACCATGTGCTTGAATTCGCAGACCGCGTTGGGAAACGACGACGAGGCGTACCGAGTATCCGGCGCGAAGAACGACAGCGTGTTGTAACCCCAGTAGTTCACCAACCCGCGCTCGGTCAAGTGCCGATCGTCGACGCGATGATGGACCGGCATCAATTCGACCGCCGTCACGCCGAGCCGCTTCAGATGGGAAATCGCCGCCGGAGTCGCCAACCCGGCATAGGTTCCGCGCAACGCCTTCGGCACTCCCGGATGCTGGCAGGTGAATCCCTTGACATGCAATTCGTAGATCACGGTCTTGTGCCAGGGAGTGCGCGGCGGGCGGTCGCCTCGCCAGCGGAATCCCGGCGCCGTGACCGACGCCAGCGGCGCAAAGGCAGCATTGTCGCGATCGTCCCGCGAAAGATCCTTGTTGGGATCGCCCACGCGGTAACCGAACATCTCGTCGGCCCATTGGATGTCGCGTCCCAGCAGCTTGGCGTACGGATCCAACAAGACCTTGTTCGCATTGAAGCGGTGGCCCCGCTTGGGTTCGTAAGGCCCGTGGACTCGGTATCCGTACAACTGCCCCGGCTTGATGCCCGGCAGATAGCAGTGCCAGACCAGATCGGTCTGCTCGCGCAACGGAATGCAGACCCGCTCCTCGGTGGAATCCACCGCATCGAACAAACACAATTCGACTCGCTTCGCATGTTCGGAGAACAAGGCAAAATTGACGCCTCGACCATCCCAAGTGGCACCGAGCGGGTACGGTCGCCCCGGCCAAACCCGCAGCGATGTTTTTCGTCTATTCACAACCAACTAGCTCCATCGTCCAGAAAACATGGCGCGATCCGAAATCGGCCTTCGGTCATGAGAGGAAATCCGACCGCGTCCGACGCGGCAAGGAGGGTAATTTCTGAGGGCTCGCACATGGCAGATTCTAGGCCGACAGCACGATATGTTCTACCCGCCATGCCCCAAGTTGAACCAATTTGTTGAGCGGGTTTTGCAGGGGCGGTCAAACGTAGGTCGTCGCCCTTCACGCCGCAGAACACCTGATAGATCTTGTTGACTGCGTCTGCAACACCAAACATCGCGAACGTTCGAACAGGATTCCCAGGAAGCGGCGGCCTTGACTTGTCTGCCGGTTAAATCAAGAGCATTCTGCCACCGTTGTTGTCAAATGGGACGCAGCAGGGCATACTACAGCCATGAGCACTTTACTGGAAATCGAATCTGCGATCAACGAGCTGAGTCTCCCGGACCTTGCAGTGCTGGAGCGAATCGTGCGGCAGGAGCTGCAGCAACGTCACAGCGTCACGCCGGCTGACGCGACCGCTCCGCCGCGTGTCCTCGGACTCCACGCCGGGGCGTGGGCGGTCGCCGAAGATTTTGATGCACCGCTGCCGGAGGACTTCTGGCTGGGCAACGACCCGTGAAGCTGCTACTTGACACCCACGCTTTCATCTGGCTCGATGGCGAACCCGCGCGACTGTCCGCCAACGCACGTGCGGCATGCACCGACCCGGACAATGAGCTGTACTTGAGTCTGGCGAGTATTTGGGAACTGCAAATCAAATTGCAGGTTGGAAAACTGGCGCTTCGCGACGATCTCGGTTCGATCCTTAGTGAACAGCAGCAGATCAACCACCTGCGCCTGCTGGCTATCGAGTTGCCCGATATTCTCGACTTGGCCACATTACCTGCACATCACCGCGATCCATTCGACCGGTTGCTGGTTGCGCAGGCACGACGCGGCGGCTTTGAATTCGTCACTCACGATCCAGAAGTCGCTAAATATCCGGTAGCCATTCTTTGGGACTGAGAATGGCACAATGGCCAGCGTTACCAGTCGCTGGTTCAAGTCAGGACGCGAGGCGATGATGCGACGGTCGAGGCGTGGCTGGCGGCAGCGAGTTCGTCTGCTGGTCCGGTCGTCTGACGCGGTTGAGTCGAAGGCCCGCCTGGGCGGTGCCTGAGCGGTCACTCCTTGTCGCGAACCTGATGGATTCGGCCTAGATGTAATACATCGGGTCCGTTGCGTCCTGGACCTGCTCGGCAAGTTGGGCGAAGGTGGTGGAGTCCAGCATGCGAGCCTCGGTGGTCGCGATCTCCCGCCACTTGTCCTGAAGGACGCGGGCCACGGGACTAACGGCCGTCGCGCCGCCCGACCGCGTAGAATTCGCCCCCTCGACCAGCGCGATCACTTCGCCTAACGATGTCTCACAGGGCGGTTTGGCCAAGCGGTAGCCGCCCGCTGCGCCGCGGACGCTGGCGACCAGTCCGGCGGCCCTCAGTTGCTGGAGGATCTGTACGAGAAAACGCGAGGGAATCGCGTGCGAATCGGCGATTTTCCGCAATTGCACGGGCTGGCCCGATTCGAATTGCAACGCCAGCTCCAGAACGGCGTGACAGGCGTATTGGGTCCGGGCAGAGAGATTCACGGCTTCTCGTCCAGCGTGTGTAGGCCGCACTCGGTCTTGGCAAAGCCGCTCCAACGCCCCGCGCGCTCGTCCTCACCAAACAGCACGGCGCGAGTGCAAGGACGGCATCCGATGCTCGTGTAGCCCTGGTCGTGCAGCGGGTTGTACGGGATGTCCTGATCCGTGATCAACGTCCAAACGTCTTTCTTCGTCCAGTTGGCCAGCGGACTGACTTTGACCAACTGGAATTTCTTGTCCCATCCGACAATGGACGCTCGGGCGCGATCCGGGCTCTGGTCGCGGCGTATGCCGCTCGCCCACGCATGCATCCCTCGAGCCGCCGCTTGCAGCACCCGAATCTTGCGATCGAAGCAGCATTGATGCGGCTCGCGGTCGTACAACGGCCCGCCATGCAACGCCTCGTACTGCTCGACTGTCACGTCCGGACGCTTCAATTCGACATCGATTCCATATCGCTGCTTCACCCGGTCCCGTAAATCAAGCGTCTCTTGGAACTGGTATCCCGTGTCCAAGTTGAAGATCGGAGTCTCCGGAGCGAACTCGGCGAGCATGTGGATAATCACCATGCCCTCGGGCCCGAAGGCGGTCGCCATCGTGAACCGCGGAGCAAACCGGGCGACGGCCCACCGCAGGATCTCCTGGGGCGAGGCCGTCTCGAACTCGTCGCTCTTTCGCTGCAATTCGTCAAGCAACTCGTCGGTCGGCTCCAACTGGGTGGATTGGGATATCTGGGATGGCAACTGCATCTTGGCAACTGCGGACACTGTTTCGAACTCCCTTTCGGAGGTACTCGGTCGGATTTCGCGTCTGAAATCTCACGATATCAGCTACGGTGAGATTGTCAGCGTTGTAGCGTTCGAATCTTACACTACATTACCAAATTAGTCAACAATGAGAACTCCGAGGCTGTCCATCGGAGCAAATCCTTGCCAATCTTGAACTTATCACCCGTCAGCGGCATTTTGTCCCGTTGCAATTCCTGCTCGATTCTCCTAATTTAACGGCGAGGAACCAACAATGCTGCTCCGCCACATGTTAAGTAACATGATTCGCCAAGCCGCCTATCAACGGGTAGCCGATGCGGTCGCGTCGGCAACCCAACAGGTCGCGGGGACCGTGCGAGAGAGTGACTCGACCGAGCCTCTGCCGCCCTGCGAGATTGCGTTGCTGTTTGCGACAAATCTGGAATCCGAGGATTTTGCCAGCCGTCTCCAGGACCGAGTAACGACTCGTTGTGTATCGTTCGTGGAACATGCCGGGCGGATCGCGGAGCGGGGAGTCGTTGTGGCCGAGACGGGGCCAGGCCAGCAGGCGTCTGGCCGAGCGGCGGAAGACCTGATCGGCATGCATCAACCAACCTGGCTTGTCTCCGCCGGGTTCGCGGCTGCATTGCGACCGGAACTGCGCCGCGGCCATATTGTGATGGCCGATCAAGTGGCTGATCCGCAGGGGAATCAGTTGGCGGTGGGATTTCGCATGGATCCGCAGGTGGTTGCCGCCACGCGACATCTGCACGTTGGCCGTTTGGTGACGGTCCAGCAGCCGATTCGGACGCCGGATGCCAGACGAGAGTTGGGCGAACGATTCGATGCCTTGGCGGCGGACATGGAAACGTTGGCCGTGGCTCAGGCGTGCGCGCAGCACAAGGTCCGCTTTCTGTCGGTACGAGTGATTACGGACGAGGTGGACGACCGCATGCCGGTCGCCATCGAGCGGCTGATCTCGAACACTTCGTGGGCGGCAAAGTTGGGCGCGGCGACGGGAGCTTTGCTCAAGCGGCCCTCGACCGTCAAAGACTGGTGGCAATTGCAGCAGCAGGCCTTGCAGGCATCGGATCGATTGGCCAAATTCCTCAGCGGCGTGTTACCGCAACTGACCCAATAAACGGAATCGCCAGATGACTGCGAGATTGAAGACCGTCACCTTGGGCTGCAAGGTGAATCAATACGAGACCCAATACGTCCGCGAAGGCCTGCTCGGAATCGGATTTCGGGACGCCGAAGCCGACCAGTCGGCTGACCTGTGCGTCGTCAACACCTGTACGGTGACGTCCGAAGGGGACTCGAAGAGCCGCCAGGTGATTCGCCGGCTGGCTCGGGACAATCCCGGAACGCGAATCGTCGTCATGGGCTGTTACGCCACGCGGGCGCCCGATGAAGTGTCGGCTTTGCCCGGCGTGGTCGAGGTGGTGACGGACAAGCGGGAACTGCCCGATCTGCTAGGGCGGTTCGGCGTGACGGACATCCCCGAGGGGATCTCGCGGTTCGGCGACCGCAGCCGAGCGTACGTCAAGGTCCAGGACGGCTGCATGTTGCGTTGCAGTTACTGCATCATCCCCAAGGTCCGGCCGCAACTGACCAGCCGACCGGTCGGGTCGATCTTGGACGAGGTCCGACGCCTGGTGGCCAACGGCTATCGCGAGATTGTCCTAACCGGCGTCCATTTGGGCCACTACGGCGTGGACTGGAACTGGGGAAAGCCGAAAGCGGACTGGACGCGACTGTCTCATCTGGTCCAACAAATCGCCGAAATCGACGGCGACTTTCGCATTCGTCTGTCGAGCATTGAAGCGACCGAGGTGACGCGCGAATTGCTGGCCATCATGGCCGCCCATCCCGAGAAGATCTGTCCTCATTTGCACGTGTGCCTGCAAAGCGGCTCCGATGCCGTCTTGCGAAGGATGCGGCGGCGTTGGTCGAGCCGGCTGTTCATGGACCGCTGCGGCCTTGCTTCCGAGATGCTCGACCGTCCGGCATTCACCACGGACGTGATCGTCGGGTTTCCGGGCGAATCCGACGCGGACTTTGAGCAGACGTGCCGGGTCGTTCAAGAGGTGGGATTCTCGAAGATCCACGTCTTCCCGTTCAGTGCCCGCCGCGGCACTCCCGCCGTCCAGATGCCGGATCAGGTTCCGAAGACGGTTCGCGCCGAGCGTGGACGGCGATTGGGCGAGATCGAGCAGACGTTGCGGGACCGCTACTTCCACAGTCTGCTGGGCCGGACATTGCGGGTGCTCGTCGAAACCGCCAAGGATCCGCAGAGCCAGCAGGCCGTGGGCACGTCCTGCCGCTACGCGCCGGTGGAGTTGCCGGGCGAGTCGCCGGTTGGCCGGTTAGTCGATGCGCAGGCCGAGCAAGTGATCGACGGGCAATGGATCCGCGCCTTGCCGATTTGAACGCGGCGAAAGGAGTCGAACAAGATGCTACATGCAGTCATCATGGCCGGCGGCGCCGGCACGCGTTTCTGGCCGGCCAGTCGCACCGCGCTGCCGAAGCAGTTGCTGGACTTGGCAGGACGCCGGACCATGATCCAGGAGACCGTCGACCGCTTGGGCCGGTTAGTGCCGGCGGAACGAGTGCTCGTTGTGACGAACCGCAGTCTGACCGATGCGGTTACCGCGCAGTTGCCTCAGTTGCCGCGTCATGCGGTCCTCGGCGAACCATGCAAGCGCGACACCGCGCCCTGCATCGCGCTGGCCGCGGCGTTGCTTCTTTCCAGCGACCCCGACGCGGTCATGGCCGTGATGCCGGCCGACCATGTGATTCGCCAGGAGGACCGGTTTCAGGAAGCCATTTCGCAGGCCGCGGCTCTCGTCAGCCAGGACGATCGACGGATCGTCACGTTTGGAATCCGCCCGACCTATCCCGCGGAATCGTTCGGCTATATCGAGCGAGGCGAGGCGGTGAGGGATTTGGCGGAGGCGCATGGCGACGAGCCGAACTTGCCCGTGTTCCGCGTCAACCGGTTCCGCGAAAAGCCGTCGGCCGATGTCGCTCGAACCTACATCGAGACAGGCAACTTCTACTGGAATGCGGGGATCTTCGTCTGGCGGGCCGCCACGATTCTGGATGCGATCCGGCGGTTCGAGCCCGACCTGCATCAGCACATCGCGGCGATTGCTGCGGCGGCCGGCAGCGACCGATTCGGCGAGACATTCGACCGCGAATTCACGGCGATCCGAGGCAAGTCGATCGATTTCGCGGTGCTCGAACGCTACGAACACGTCGTGGTCGTCGAGGCGCCGTTCGATTGGGACGATTTGGGAAGCTGGCGGTCGCTCGAACGGTTGTACGGCGCGGACGAAGCGGGAAATACCGTCATCGGCCGCCACCTGGGCATCCGCACCACCGGATCGATCATCCGCAGCAGCGACCGTCACTTGGTAGCGACGCTGGGCATGACCGATTGCATCATCGTCCACACCGAGGACGCTACCCTGGTCGCGAACAAGAACGACGAGGAAGCGATTCGCCAGGTGGTCCAGTTGATCAGGGAGCAAGGATGGGAAGAGTACCTGTAGAAAACGCGGAGGGAATCGTGGACCGCACTGACCGGCGACGACAGCCGCCGAAACCGGGATTGGCGCCGAGCATCCGTGACTCAGAGCCGGCCCCATCTTCGAAGAAGCCGCTTCGGTTGATGGCATGGGCGCTGCTTGTGCTGTCGACCGGCCTGCTCTGGAGTGTTCGGCATATCGAGGCGGCCGAGGCGGAACCACTAACGCAAGACGATACTTCGGCGCCGTGGAACATCGCGACGCCGACAATGGGCGGGATGCAGACGTGGACCGACGAATTGGTCTTTCGCGACTGGCGGATCCAGCGTCAATCGATCACCGGTCACTGCCGGCTCTTGGACGACCGGAACCACCGCCGCGCCTGGGGCACGTTCGAGCAGTGTCGAGCCAGACTGAACGAACTGAAGCAGCAACTGGAACTGCCACCGATCCGCGGCACCGTCGTGCTGGTCCTGCACGGCCTGATCCGGTCACGCCACTCGATGGCGCCCATGGTCGAAGCGTTGCGCGACGCGTCGAAACCAGGACAGGCACCGGGCATCGGCAACCTGGAACCAGTCCCGTTTTCCGAGACGGGCGACTGGACGGTGATGAACGTCTCCTACGCCAGCACGCGCGACGGGATCGACGGCCACGCGGAAGCGTTCGGGCGAGTTGTGGACAACTTGGATCCCGAGGTGACCAAGATCCACTTCGTGGCGCACAGCCTGGGCAATCTTGTCATTCGCCGCTATCTGCACGACTGCCATACGGGCCAGAATGGCCGCCGGCCCGATCCGCGGCTGGGGCGCATCGTGATGCTCACGCCGCCAAACAACGGAGCAAGATTCGCCGAAGCGTTTCGAAACGCGGGATTCTTGGAGCCCGTTCTGGGCAAGAGCAGTGCTCAATTGGCCAAGGAGTGGGAGACCGTCAGCCGCACCTTGGCGACTCCGCGATGCGAGTTTGGGATCTTGGCCGGCGGCAAAAGCGATGGCGAAGGGATCAATCGCTTGCTCGACGGCGACGACGACTTTGTCGTGGCCGTCGACGAGACCCGGTTGCCCGGCGCCCGCGATTTCCTGGTGCTGCCGGTCTTTCACCGCCAGATCATCAGCGACCCCACCGCCCAGGAATGTACCGTGCGTTTTCTGAAGCACGGCTACTTCAGGTCACCCGAACAGCGTCAGCCACTTCCTCTCACAACGGACCTCCGACCGTGAATCCAACCGGTTTTCCCGCCCAAGGCCGCTTGGCCGGCATCGACTACGGAACGGTGCGGATCGGCGTCGCGGTCACGGACGCCTCGCGCATCCTGGCCAGTCCGCTGGAGAACTACAACCGCCGGTCGGTCCAGGCCGACGCGGACTACTTCCGTCGTTTGGCGGACGACGAGCAGATCGCGGGGTTCGTCGTCGGTCTGCCCGTCCACAGCAGCGGCGACGAGAGCCAGAAGTCCATCGAGGCACGCCGCTTCGGCCAGTGGCTGCACGAGATCACGGGGCGCCCCGTCACGTTCTACGACGAGCGGTTCACCTCGGCCCAGGCGCGGAATCTGCTCGATAGTGCGGAACTCACCAAGAAGAAACGCCGCTCGCGGCTGGACAAAGTCGCCGCACAAATCATCCTCGCCTCGTTCCTTGAAAGCCATTCGGCCGGTGGTGTCGCGCCGGGATCGCTGGACGATTAGACTCGTCCTAACGCGGATTGCGTCCTCCACCAACACGGCCGCTTCAGAGTTTCCAACCCTCGCGATAGGGCGGACGGATCATCCGGTCGGCTTGTTCGTTGTTCACGATCCGGCAGGCAACCGGATCGAATTCCAGGGCTTGATCGGGAAACAGCGTGGCCACGTTGGCCAGCAGGTACCACTCGGTGAACGGTCCGCTGAACGCGTTGAAGCAGCCCATGGGGGGCGGCCCTCCCTTCATGCCCTCGGCCCAACCGCGGAGAAACCGTCCCGGCAGCGGGCGCGGCAGGGATTCCGGCGGCGGACTCAAGCTCTTGAACTTCTCTTCCGGGAGCATGGCCACGGTGGTGTCGCCGTGCCCGAACGTGTACATCACTCCCTCGGTGCCGATCCACAGATTGCCCACCCAACTGCTCCACCGCGGATCGTCGGGGCTGCCCCACTGCGGATGCTTGTCGAACAGTTCGCGGAGTGCGTCGCGGCGGCGCTGCTCGGCTTCCTGCCCGCCGGCAAACCAGGTGAGGCGAATGGGCGGCATGTCGCGGCGCGCCGGGATGTCCCAGTGGACGATGCTCGATCGGGGAAACGTGTCCTCGCAAACCTCGCAGCACTCGGCGGTGACCTTGATCGTTTTCCCCCCGGCAACGGGCGGTTGTTGATCGATCGGCCAGAGAGTCTCCAACTTCATCGTCTTGAAGAGCGTGGCCCAGAGGTGCGCGCCCCACCAGCCCGGATGCCCGCAGGAAAAATCTCGCCACATGGCGTGCCGCATCCAATCGGGATGGTAGGGGCGATCGGTGGCTGGCCCTAGCCACAGATCCCAATTGAGGTAATCGGGCACGTCGGGTGTCCCCGACGGTCTCGGACGCGGACCGGCGCCGCCCCCGCCCCACATGTGAATCGTCTGGATTTCGCCCAGCCGGCCCGCCCAGACGTTTTCGACGACGCGCTCGTTGTAGCCGGCCTGGTTGCCCATTTGCGTGGAACGCTTCCGCTCGACGGTCAACTCGGCCAGCGTGCGGGCCTCCTGGATCGTGCGGGTCAGGCCCTTCTCGCAAAACACGTGCAAGCCAGCCCGCAGAGCGCAAGCCGAAGGCGCGGCGTGGACGTGGTCGGGCGTGGCGACCACCACGGCGTCCAGTCGCGAGGCCATCTCGCCGATCATGACGCGAAAATCCTCGTATTTCGGAACGTCCGGGTGGAGTTGGAACGACTCGGCCGCCTTCTGCCGGTTCACGTCGCACATCGCGGCGATCCGGCCGCCGATCTGCTCGCGCACCGACGACCAGCCCTTGTCAGGAACAAAGCCCGAGCCTCTCCCGCCGACGCCCACGACGCCGACCTGCAACTGCTCGTTGGCTGCGTAGGTGCGCACTTGGCTGGGCGTCACCAGCAGGATGCCGGCGGCTGCCGAAGCGCCAAGAAAACGCCGCCGAGTCAGACTGTCTCGCCAAGACCGGATCGACCCGTCCTCTGCATGATCCCGCGTGACCATCATCGTGCTCCCTTGTGGTTTGCCTGGTGGAGGAACCTTGACGCTCGCCAAGAGATCGCCGGACGCCAGCGCCCGCTCGCATCCTGCGAATCGACTGGCGCGGGCTATTCTACGTCTGCCAACTCCGCCGCGCCAAGTTTTCCCGCCGCTCTCCCAGTTATTGCCCCTGCTTGCATCGACCGCGTCTCCTGGTTCAGAGAGATCCGTGGACGGACGCGCCTCCACGCAGCAGCGTTCTGTTTCAACTGGGGTATCCGACGCGACAGATCACTTGTGTCTTGCAGGATTCGTCAAGTCGCTGCGCTGAGGTGCGTGCGGTACACGCACGGGTCGATCCGAAGAGGTCGCGGCGCTGAGAGCCTTCGGGCCACGCCGGTCGATCCCAGTTAAAGGCAACCCTTCCGTTTGGGGCAACCGGTTACTCCACTCGTTCAGGCATGGCTCATTCTGATTGCAGATGTTGCGGCATGGTTGCGTCGTGGCAATACGCCGGTTCAACCAACAAAAAAGCCGCTGACGTAAGGGGTTGTACGTCAACGGCTTCGGTAGTGCCCCCATCTGGACTTGAACCAGAAACCCTCTGATTAAGAGTCAGATGCTCTGCCAATTGAGCTATAGGGGCGAAATCTATCTCGTGCTGCTTCGTCGGATGGTTTAGGTCCGATCGACCTGTCACCGCTGGCCGTGTGACTTTGGGGAGGTAAGTTTACCAAATGGCGAATCGTCTGCAAGCCCGATAGCGGCGAATGTAAATTCAACGTGGGTCCACTTCGACTTTGGTTCTTTGTGGGCAGGTTGCGGAAATGTCAATGGGAAGATTCGGCAAGGCCCCCCATTTCAGTGAGATTGAAAAAGCCGGGCAGAAACTGGGTCGGCTTCGCAATTGCCTTTCGCAGTCCCGTCCGGCCGATGAAGTTGCCAGGACACCTGCACCACCGTCCCGGCTTCCCCTTCACCACCCGTGACTCTCGCCGACAAGCGGCGGGATCTGGAGAGTTCGGAACATCGAGGCCTGCCCGCGAGATCGTTAGGCTGTAATCCTAATTCCCGCCCAATTCTCCCGCCGTTTTCTCGAAGAAAGCCACTGACTGGGCGTGCAGCGACGGCTCGGAATCGGCGGTTCGCTCCCATTCGATGCTGAAGTAGGGTTTTAACTCCTGCCGTTTAACTTCCTTCAGGATCTCAGCGATGCGGCCTTGCCCCTGCCCCCAGATCACATCGTGTGCGGCGGGTACGCCGAACGCATCGAGATCCTTCAAGTGCAAGGTCTTGACTCGCGGGCCAGCTACCTTCAGCGCCTCGACCGGTTCCAAACCACTGCGGCACCAGTGGCCTGTGTCACAGCAGAAACCCATCCGGGGCGAACGGCCTTCGAGCGCCGCTGCGCCCGTCGCCGGATTCCAGTAGTGGGACGGCTTCGGATGGTTGTGCAACGCCAGATCGACCTTATACTGACCGGTCAGTTCCTCGATCGTGTCCAGCAGACTCTCCGCCGGCTCGCTCACAATCGCTTCCAACCCCATCTCGGCCGAGAACTCGAAAAATGCTTTGGCCGCATCTTCATTGCCCAAGTTGGTATAACAACCGATCAGCCGGATTCCCAAGTCCGACGCCTTGTTCTTGAGATCCTGACGCAGGGTTCTCGATAGTCCCGGACCTGGCTGAGCGTCCGGATGCTGGGGGCTCAGTTTCTGCCACGCGAACATCTCGGCGTAACGCAGTCCGACCGCCGCGATGCGATCGAGCGACTCGAACAGCGTCAAGCCGCGAAACGTGTACGTCGCAAAGCCCACGCGCCAGCCGAGCCGGTCGGCGTTCGGAGCGCCAGGCGCAATCGGCGCGGCTGTCCGAACCTGTTCGCTCCCGAAACCCGGCAGATTTGCCGCGCCCAATGCTGCCCCCGCCGCCAGAAACCCGCGTCGCGTCAATCGACTCATGATGAATTCTCTCAAGAAGGAAATAGAGACACGGTGACACAATCCAAGTTGCGTTTGCGAAAGTGATCGCTTTCCGCGGTTACGGCCTTCGATTATAACGAGACTCTGGGTCATGGAGCCAGCACCTTGCAGGACACCGACACACCAATCGATCAGGAGTGAAGATGGAAGGCTTGGTTCTGCTGCTCGCCGAATTCCTCGCCCTGCCGATGTTGGCCGCTGCGACGATCACGCTGGATCTGCTCGTGCTGAGCATCGAGTTGTTTCTACGACTCGCCGAGTTGACGCTTGCCGGCATCTTGGGCCGTCGAAAACCATCGGTTCCCGCGCCCCCGAACACCTTCCTCGACACCAAATGGCGATGGTCCCGATGGCGAAACGGGGCGCGCTGGCTCGGTGCGGGGGCGGCGGGAGTGCTCGTTCTGCTGTTGCTCTCGCTGACCGTGGTCAATTGGTGGTTGCTCGACGATCTAGTGCGCTGGCAATTGGTCCGAGCGGAGCGAGAGACGGGCGTCGCTGTCGCGTTCGGCTCAATGCACGGAAGCGTTTGGACAGGCGAGGCCGTACTCCTTGAGGTCACGGCCAAGCGTGCTGGGAGTCCACTGAGCAATTTCGACCTGTCGGCCCGGCGGGTCCGCATCAATCTGGCGGTTTGGGAAATGCTGTTCCTCCGAGCCAAGTTGGAGCAATTCGAGATCCATGAGGTACTCGGCACGTATGAGCGAATAGGAATGTCGGAACGCCTGCAGCCTCGCCGACCGTTCCGGATTGGCCGCTTGGAGGTTACAAACGCCTCGGTCCAAATTCGCGACCATACTCGTCCCAAGCCGGTCCAGGCTCAGGTAGAGGTCCATTCGCTGAGAGTCGAACCGCTACGAAGCGACTGGGCCATCTTCGACGTCTTGTTTCGCGGCAACGCTGCCGGCCGAATCAATGGTCACGCGTTTTCGGTTGCCACGCGCGAACTTGCCGATGGGCGACAGACCCAATGGCATGCCCAAGGTCTGCCCGTGGAACTCTTGGCCCCCTACATCGGCGGCCCGTTGCTTTGGATTGAATCGGGAGCGTTGGATCTCGAAGTCACGGATCGCTGGAAGATCGGCCAACAGACAGAGATCGACCTGCATTGGCAATTCACTCTGCGTGACGTGCGAGCCGAGGTTCCGGCCAACGCCTCGCGAACCACAACGGTGTTTGCCACGCCCGCGGTAGCGTTTCTGAACCGGCATCCCAATCGGTTAGCGTTGGAGTTCGAAGTCGCGGTCGACCGTGAACGCTTCCACTTCGCCGCCTCGCCGGAAGCCGCTGGATTGACCAATGCCGTCGGCCAGGCACTTGCCGAAGAAATCGGCCGCTTGGCTGGCATCGAGCCCGAAGATATCAGGCGGGCCGCAATGGCAGGTTGGACGCAGTTCAAGGACTTTCTGGACAAACGCCGAAAGCCCGATCGCCCGTAGCGATGAAACGACACGTCGCCCGACTCGGCTGTCCGCATTTCTTACCCGGCTTTCCCTATTCGCGCAGCATCGCTTGCTTAACACACCCTCGTGATTCTGCGCTTGCGACAAGTGTTGTCTGCGGAATAGGATTACGGCTTATCGCGGGGCGACGACCGATTCGTCCCGGGCGCTTCCTTCCTTTCCGTCGGAGAACGGATTCATGCGACGTCTCGTCAGTATCGCTTGGCTTCTGTTGTCAGTCGCATCGTCGGTGCAGGCTGCGGATCCATTGACGAACGGTTCCTTCGAGCAACTCGGCTCCGGCGGCTTTCCGGCCGATTGGCAACCGATCGGTTCGTCGGTCGAAGCGGTCTCCGAGGCTCGTACCGGGGAGCGCGCGGTGCGACTGCTTCGCACGGACGACGCTTCAAACCGCGAAACCGGCTTGAATCGCGATTACCGTCCGCAGACGACCGGGCGTGGAGCGATGCTCGAGCCGCGGCGCGGCGGGATCGAATTCTGGTACAAGGCCGTCTCGTCGGACAGCGCCGAGCTGTGTGTGTATGCGATCGGGATGAATGCTGAAGGCGTCGAAGGGACCGGCTCGAACCGTGCCAAATTCGCCGTGCCTGCGGCGCATGTCGGCGATGGGCAATGGCATCGGGGGCGGCTGAAATTCGATTTCACGGACAATCCGCAAGTGCGTTGGGTGCAAGTCGCACCCCGGATCGTCGGGACGGCAGGCGAATGGATACTGGATGATTTTGCGTACGTCGAGCAAGTCGGAGTGATTTTGCAGGTCGGCGCGATCCAGATCGAGGAAGACGCCGCGCGGCCCGGCCAGCGGGCGATCGTGCGGGCGCGGGTCGAGAACGTCGGCGACACGGAAGCCCGCGATGTGCAGGCCGTGCTGAACCCCTCGGCATCCGCGGACGTTCAACCACCGGAAGTTCGCCTGGACCGTCTTCCGGCCGGCCGCGCGGAACGTGTTGCCTGGACGTTGGACGGCCCGCGCCGCGAACCTTCCCAGTTGCACGTCCTGGTGCAGGCAGGCGACGAGCAAGCCAGCGGCTCGCTCGACTTGCGAACCGGACTGACCATCCGCAGTTTCGGTCCCGTCCAGCCGGTGGCTGCGGCCGACAAGCCGATCGCGATCGAATGCGTGCTGGAGAACACGGGTCAGGTCGTGTTGAGCAATCTGGCGTGCGAATTCAAGCTGGGCGACGAATCCAATCCGCAGACTCTGGCCACCTTGGCCCCGGGTAGGACCGCGGTCGTGCGCGCCGAGTTCCAGCCGGCCGAGCAATCGCCGACGGTGCCGGTGACGGTCCGGGTCGGAGCCTCAGGAATCGCCGAGACGTTGACCGCGGCCGGAGAGCTGGTGGTCGGATCGTCGCTGAGTCTGCCGCCGGACCGCGGCGGACTGTCGGCCATCAGCGACGATCGGGTGGCGCTGCTGGCCAACCGCTTCGTGCGGCTCGCTTTCCGACGCAACGAATTCGGTTTCGGGCCCGGTGAACTCGCGGTGCTCCGCGGCAATGCCTGGCAGACCGTCGCTTGGCTCCCGCGTCTCAGCCGTCTTGTGTATCAGGATCAAACGGGCAACTCGCAAGAACGATTGATGTTGGTGGACGATGCGCCCGAGGTGAAGGCAACCGATCCTGCTCAGCTTCGTTTCCGCTGGCAGCATCAGGACAACGACGGGGCGACATGGACCGCCACGGTCACGTTCGAGCTGGCCGAATGGTCCAAAGAGATCACGGCGAGATACGAACTCGGCTGCGATCGAGCGGGCCGACTGATGGCTTTCGACGGACCGATGCTGTACGCATTGGACCGCGATGAATCCGTCTTTCCGGGACTGGAATGGCTGGTGGATGACGAGTTGTCGTCCGATTCGCTGGACATCGCCGAGGATCATCCGCACCGTATCCGCTACGTCGTGCATCCGAACATGGTCACCATCCCGGCGGTCGGATTCCGGTCGCCCAACGGCGTCGTGGGCATGTTCTGGGACATCCGGCAGCAGTGGGACGGCAAACGCGATAGGCCGTCGGTCGTTTTCGCCTCGCCCGACCGGTTCGAGAACCAGCGTTCGCATCTGGTGGGGCTGTTCGCGCCGTCGGTGCCCGAGTTCGTCGACGTCAATCAGCGGGTCGCCGCGCGGCCTTGCCCCCTGCCGTCGCGAAGCACGGTTCGTTTGGAAGCCACCTTGTTCGCCGACACAGCGGGCGAGAGTGCGTTGGTCGCCATCGACCGCTGGTTCGCGAAGTACGGGCTGCCAGAACTGCGTCCGCTGCCTCGGGGCACGTACGAGCGCGAGATCGAGTTTTCGATGCAGGCCTATTTGACGTCGCTCTGGGACGCTCCGACGCAGCAGTGGTGGCTGACCAAAGGCAGTCCCGTGATGTCCACAAAAGGCCGCCCGCGCAGCTTCGTCGCCGACTTGATGCTGGGTGCCTTGATCACTGAGAATCCCGCCTTGCGGCGCCGCTTCATGGCTCGCGCCGAAGAGGTCCGCGCGCTATTGGGCGGCGAACCGCGACTGGACGCACAACGGTTCCCGAACCGAGCCGATCTGGCCTTTGCCAATCCGGCCGCAGCGAGTCAACTGCTGGCCGCGCGAGACGAAGACGGCACTTGGCGGTTCGACGCGGAGCAACAACCGCAGAGCGGACCGTTCGTGGGCAAGGACTACAGCGAACTGGGATCCGACGGAGCGGTCGAGTCGGGCACGTGCGCTCGACGAGCCTACGAAGTGCTTCGCTACGCACGAATCGCCGGCGACCGGGATGCGTACGAGCAGACGGTTGCGACGCTGCAACGGCTTCGGCAATTCCGCGTGCCCCGCGCGGCACAGGTCTGGGAGATCCCCGTGCATTCACCCGATCTGCTGGCCGCTGCCGACAGCGTCGATGCGTTCGTCGAAGCGTACCGCTTCAGCAGCGAACCGCGATGGTTGCAGGAAGCCGTGGCGTGGGCCCGGCGCGGACTGCCATTCGTTTACCTGTGGGACGACCCGGATCGGCCTTATCTGCAGGGCGGCAGCATCCCCGTGTTCGGCGCGACCTGGTTCCGCGGTTCCTGGTTCGGACGCCCGGTCCAATGGAACGGGCTCCGCTATGCTGTGGCGCTGATCAAGCTGTCCGAATTCGACGACAGTTACCCCTGGCGGGACATTGCCGAGCGACTGATCCGCAGCGCGATTCATCAGCAGGATGCGGACGGGGAGAACGTCGCCTTGTGGCCCGACTACATCAGCGCGATCGACGGCGAGAAGTGCAACTGGGTCTTCGCGCCTCACCAGATCATCGAAGCCGTCTTGAAGCTGACCGGTCGCGATCCCGAACCGGTGACGGTGGCGGTCGGACAGGATTCCAGAATCCCGGTCAGCACGGTCGGAACAATCCTCCGCGCCACGCACCGTGGCACGGTGCTGTCGATGGAAGTGGAGTATCCGCCGGGCGAGCAAGGCATCGTATTGATCTCGAACGTCAGCCGACCCTCCGAGGTGTACCTAGACGAATCGGCGTTGCGCGAACGGATCGACCTCGAACAACGGGATGAACCCGGCTGGCGATACGACGCCGGCAATGGCTATCTGGCCGTGCGAGTAAACAAGGACGGCCGCTCTCGAGTTCGAGCCGACGGCCCGTACTATCGACCGGTGCGCCGCTTGCCTTGGCGAGTGGACGAGATGGCCTTCGAATTCGACGATGCGCTGGACGGCTGGTTGCCCGCCAACGACATCTCTGAGATGCTCCCCCGCGAAGGCGGCTTGTTGGGCCGGATCTCGGGACCGGATCCGTACCTGGTGCGGCGACTGGTCAACGTCCAGAGCGCCGATGCGGCCACGCTGAACCTGCGGATGCGAATCACCGCCGGTAGCGTGGGCCAGTTGTTCTGGACCACCGAGCAATCGCCGGAATTCGACGAGGCCAAGTCGGTCCGTTTCCAGATCATCCCGGACGGCCGCTACCACGAATACCGACTTCAAATGCGGCAGCATCCGGACTGGTCAGGCCAAACGATCACCCAACTGCGGCTCGATCCCTGCAACGGCGTCCGCTTCGGCGAATTCCAAATCGACTATCTCCGCGCCGACAAGCCCTCGCCCGTCGACGGCGGCTGAGTGAATCGTTGCCGTCATTCGCATCGGGACTTGACCCGGTCGTTGAACCTGTCCACAGGCCAATCCAATCCCCTGTGGTCAGCCGGGTCAAAGTCTCCGAGTTCCGTTCCGTAGGCGCCCATCTTCCAGGCGAAATCGCTCAGATACTTCTGAGCCGGTGACCCTGTCTTCTCTTTTCGGCTCTGATCACCGATCGCATCTTGCGACTTCTTCGTCGCAGCCTTCGCCGTCTTGAGAAGAGTGGCGAGCTTCTTGACATCCTTCCCGCCGCCAAGCTCCGAGTTGATCGCGACGATCACTTTCTGCAGGTCGCGAAGGGTTTTGCCGACTCCCGTGTCGGAGACCTTGATCTTCTTCTCGGTCTTTTTCCACTCGGGATCGGTGAATGCTTTGGGGTAAACAAGTTGCATGGTATTCTTGTCCTTTCTGCTTTTCTCAAATCGTGGCTGGGGATAGGATGCGGTATTCTAGGTTGTTCAAGCGACTCGGCAAGCGCAGGTCGTCGCAGAGCATTGGGTATTCACGCGATCAACGCACACCAGTCGCTGGCGAAGGGATGTAACGCTCAGGAAGCGACAACCGGGTTTACCGGCCAGCCACAGGCGTCGGCATACGCAGCGTGCTATTGCCTTCGGCTTGCCGCGAGGCATTACGGGCTCTTGTGCCCGATGGATCTCGATTCTCAGGAATTGCGAAGACTCGAAAGGGAAACGATGACAAGCAAGGCGAAGGTTGAAGAGAATCTATCGAGGCTGGTTCTGGTGCTCGTAGCGGCCTGCTGGCCGGGCGCAGCGACGGGGGCCGAGACGCTGCCTTCGTCGACGAGGGCCGCATCGCCGCCGTTGTTCGTCACTCCCAACGAATTCGAAGGAACCGATGTGGAACGGATCAACCAGGCGATCGAGGCCGCGGCCAAGGCTGGCTGCCGGGTGGTCGTCCCGCGAATCAACCTGCGCGACGGCCAGCGGCACGACGTCTGGCTGCTGGACTCGGCCATCCTGCTGCCAAGCGAGACGACGCTGGAACTGAACAATTGCCGGCTCAAACTCTCCGACCGATGCCGTGACAATTTCGTCCGCAGCGCGAACTGCGGGCTGGGTGTCACCGAGATCAAGCCGATGACGAACATCCAGATCCTCGGGGTTGGACGCGTCTTGCTCGAAGGCGCCGATCGTCCCCGCGCCACGGGCGACAGCGGCAAGGCAATCGGTGTACGAACCTACGGCACCGATGCTGGAGTGGCCGGTGAAAGCCAGACCGGCGACTGGCGGAATATCGGAATCCTGCTGGCCTTCGTCGAACACTTTCGCATCGAGAACATCA
This sequence comes from Pirellulaceae bacterium, assembly GCA_023382975.1. GTDB lineage: Bacteria > Planctomycetota > Planctomycetia > Pirellulales > Pirellulaceae > SKKK01. The sequence continues at coordinate 77,411 of JAHDXO010000009.1, read as the reverse complement.
CCATGCACGATTCCCACGCCTGGGCGATTTCGCTGGAACGCTGCGCCCACGGCACGCTGCGGGATCTCGATTTCGCATCGAGCGGATTCAAGACCATCGACGGCACTCGGCAGACGATTCTGAACCAGGACGGGATCGATCTGCGCATGGGTTGCCACGACATTCTGATCGAGAACATCACGGGCTACACCGGCGACGACTTGATCGCTTTGACGGCCATTCCGCGTGCTGACAGCGTGGCGGGCGGCACGGAGTCGACCATGGTCAGCGGCAGCCAGGACCGCGGCGGGGGCCTGGACGATATCCGGCACATCATCCTGCGAAATATCAAGGGCTACTGCCGCGGCGGCCATCACATCGTCCGGTTGCTCAACACGTCGGGTGTCCGGATGCATGATATCCTGCTGGACGGCCTGATCGACACATCGCCCGACGATGTGCGGTGCAGAGCCGCGGTGAAGATCGGAGACCACGGCTACGGCGGCGGCATCGCGCCGCTGGGCGACACGTACCGGATCATGATCGATCATGTCACGAGCAAGTCGACCCACACCGTCTTGATCGGCGGCTCGCTATCCGATTCGATCCTCAGCAACATCGTGCGACACGGCGCAAAGGGCGACGTCGTCACCGCTGCCTCCGGGTCCGAGTACATCCGCAACGTGACCGTCACCAACGCGCATGTCATGGACGACTGAAGAGCAGTCGCCTTCGGCTTGCCGTTAAACGATGATGGTCGCATGGTAGAAGGGCACAGTCACGATGACGATTCAACGGAGGCGACTGACAGATGAACATGCATGTTGACGACAACGCCTGGAATCACCCTCGAATCCGCTGCTCATGGTGCGGCGTCGGGTCGGCCGCCATGTTGTGTCTGGTTTTTGGGAACACGCTGGTTGCTGCCGAGAGAACCGTCGCCCAATCCGCGCGGTACATCCCGATCGCGTATGACGTCGACGTGGTCGTGGTCGGCGGGTCGGCGGCCGGAGTCGCTGCCGCGGTCGCTGCGGCCGAACAGGGCGCGAAGGTGTTTCTGGCAGCGCCTCGGCCGTATCTGGGCGAGGATCTTTGCGCCACGTACCGGCTGTGGCTCGAAGCGGACGAGCAGCCGGACGATCCGCTGGCCGAGGCGTTGTTCACGCTTCCACCGTCCCTCGCGGGCATCGCGTACACGTACCAGGCCGATCAACCGTCTTCGGGAAAGCACCTGGATCGCCAGCCGCCGAGCATGCTTGCTGACGGCCGTTGGGGTTCGGCCTTCACCGAAAGTGTCCAGTACGACGACGACGTGACGATCTCGATCGATCTGGGCAAGAAGCAGGAATTCCGCAAGCTGCATGTCATGTTCTTTCAGGGACCGGGCGCTTACGAGGTCGATCGCATCACGTTACAGGCCAGCGACGACGGCGAAACGTGGACGTCGCTCGGCGTGCTCGAAAACGACAAGCTCGGCGAGGGAGCCTTCGTGGATTCCGCCATTCATCTGTCCCGCGAGGTGGCCCACAGTGCGCGGTACCTGAAGTGCTTCATCAAGAAGACTGACCGGGCCGAGCGGATGCTGATCGGCGAGATCCTGGTGGAAGGGCCGTCTCGGGACGACACGTCCCAAGGGTTGCGTGTGACGACGCCGATGCAGGTGAAACGCACACTCGACCGGGCATTGCTCGATGCCGAGATACCGTTCCTGTACACGTGCTTCGCGACCGACTTGCTCCGCGATGGACAAGGCGAAGTTGCGGGAATCGTGATGGCCAACCGGGCGGGCCGCCAAGCGGTCAAGGCGAAGGTGATCATCGATGCGACGGATCGGGCTTGGGTCGCTCGCATGACGGACGCCGCTTTCAGGCCCTATCCGGCCGGTCCGCAGACGTTCCAACGCATTGTGGTGGGCGGTTCCGAACGCAGCGGCGATGGCATCGTCGCTCGGCGAATCCGCCTGCGCAATCCGATCGGCGGCAAGCAGCCCGTCGCGTTCGGCACGGGAAACTGGGCGACCAAGTACAACGTCCCCATGACCGAATCGCATCCCGAGATGATCGAATACACACTGACCCTTCCCATGCCGGACGGCTCGTTCGCCTCATTGGCTGAAGCCGAGCAGCAGGCGCGCGACCTGACGTTCCACCCCCGGCAGGTCGACGAGTCGGAGATCCTCTTCCAGATTCCCCCCGATCCGATGCAGGGCGAGTCGAGCCTTTCGGGCCCGTGGCCGGGCGCGGCTCGGGCGGACATCGCGGCCTTCCGCCCGCGGGGCGTGGCGCGGATGCTGGTGCTCGGGCCTTGCGCCGACGTTTCCCGTCAAGCCGCGTCCGCGTTGATTCGACCTCTGGAGTCCATCCGCCTCGGGCGTCGCCTCGGTCAGGCCGCGGCCCAGGAGGCCAAGTCTCTGCCCTTGCTGGAGGGTGTTCACCTTCCCGGCGGCGCGTCATCCGGCGAGCCTGTGCCGGGCGATCTGGGCGAAGCGCTGGCCGGCCTGCGTCCGACGCTAAACGACGTCCCGACGATCCCGGCTCACGCCGGCGCCATCCCGGTCATCGGCCAGTACGACGTCGTGGTAGTCGGCGGAGGCACCGGTGGCGCGCCGGCCGGCATCGCCGCGGCGCGGCAGGGCGCACGGACGCTGGTGGTCGAGTACCTGCACGGCCTCGGCGGAGTGGGGACAACGGGCCTGATCGGCATCTACTGCGCGGGCTACCGCAAGGGATTTACGGAAGAGACCGAAGCGGGCATCGCGAAGATCGGTTCGCCGTCCTACGTGATCGGCAAGCGCGAGTGGTGGCGCAGCGAGATCCGCAGCGCCGGCGGGGACATCTGGTTCGGCGCCATCGGTTGCGGGGCGATTGTCGAGAACGGCGTTGTTCGCGGAGTCGTGCTTGCCACGCCCCAGGGCCGCGGCGTAGTGCTCTGTCACACCGTCATCGACGGCACCGGACACGCCGACGTGGCGTCCGCCGCGGGAGCGGAGTGCATGTACACCGGCAGCGATCACATCGCCTTGCAGGGCGCGGGCCTGCCCCAGAGCGAGCCGGGCGCCACGTACATCAACACCGACTGGACGTTCATCGACGAGTCGGACATGATCGACGTCTGGAGCGCCTATGTCGTGGCCAAGGACAAGTACCGCGGCGCTTACGACCTGGGCCAGTTGATCGACACCCGCGAGCGGCGGCGGATCGTGGGCGACTATGTCCTGACGCCCCTGGACATCGTCAACCAACGCACCTTTCCGGACGCCGTCGGGATCTGTAACGGCGGTCGGCTCGACAAACACGGGTACACGGTCCATCCCTTCTACATGATCAACAATTGGCACGGGGGCATGACGTACATGCCGTACCGCTGCCTGCTGCCCCAGGGACTGGAAGGCATCCTGGTCATCGGCCTTGGGGTCAGCGCCCACGTCGACGCGATCCCCTCGATCCGCATGCAGCCCGAGGTGCAGAACCTTGGCTACGCGGCCGGCGCGGCCGCTGCGATGGCTGCTCAATCGAACGTTCCCGCGCGCGACATCGACCTTCGTCAGCTCCAGCAGCATCTGGTCGACAAGGGCTGCCTCACTCCCGAAGTGCTCCAGCACACGGATTCGTTTCCGCTGCCCGACGCCCGGGTAGAAGCCGCTGTGCGCAAGCTGGCACTCGAGGACTACTCGGGCCTGGGCGCGATCATGGCCGCGGAAGATCGGTCGATCCCCTTGATGCAGCAAGCGTACCGCGACCCCGCCACTTCGGCCGAAGGCAAGCTGCGCTGCGCCCACGTGCTCGGCATGATGGGCGATGCCACCGGGATCGAAACGCTGATTGCCAAAGTTCGCGGCGCGGAGCAGTTCGACGAGCAGCGAATCGACGTGTACTTTCCCTGGGTCACGTGGCTGGACAGCTACATCATCGCCCTGGGCCGCACACGCGATCCCCGTGCTCTGGAGCCCTTGCTGGACAAGCTGATGCTGCTGGGCGAGGGCAGCGGGAGCCTCGTCTCGCATTCCCGCTCGCTGGCGTTGGCCTTCGAGGCCCTGGACGCCCCGGCGGCAGCGCGCCCGCTGGGCGAAACCATGAAACGCCTCGACATCCGTGGGATGGCTGTGACCGACACCGCGGGACTGACCGCGGAAGCCCGCAGCAAGTCGGGCCAGCGCGATTTGACTCTTGCGCGAGTCCTGTACCGTCTGGGCGACTACGAGGAGATCGCCAAGACGATTCTGGAGCAGTACGCGCACGACATTCGAGGACACTACGCGCGCCACGCGCAGGCCGTTCTGAGCCAAGGTCCGCGCCACACCGCTCCAACCCCGTAACAGCGCCGACTTGGATCGCTTCCGAACTCTGACGGTTGTTCTTTCGGCAGGCGTCAGCGCAGCGATTGCAGGTCGCGGCGGGGGTTCTTCCAAGCTTGGTCGACGGCTGCGGTGACCAGTTCCAGCAGAGCGGCGTAGTCGGGATCGCTGCGGTCCGAGTAGGTCGGCTGACCGCACCGTCCACTGCCGCCGGCGACCTGGGCCAGCGGAGCCAACAGGAAAAGGCTCCGTGCGGGCTGGTGCAGGTCGATCCAATCCGCTCGCGTCACCTGGTCCGCTTCATGGCAACCGGCACAGCGGCGAGTGTGGACGGCCGCGATTCGCTGGATCAGATCGCGGTCGCTTGGCAGACAGTACGCCGGTGTCTCGGGCCGCTTGTTGACGAACGTGTCGTGGTACGGCGCGTTGGCGTCGATCCAGGTGACCAGCCGCAGCCAGTCCTCGTCGGTCAGCTTCGTTCGACGGCCGCAATCACCGTCGCGCAGCGTCTGGACTAGGCGGCTGCGGTACGAGCCGAACGCTAGCGGCCGGGTGATGCTGGCATCGCCTTGCACATCCGACCAGGCCACCAGTCGATTCTTGATGATCGTCTCGAACGCCACATTGTGTCCGTAGCCGGCGACCGGCGAACTGTATCCGGGGCCGCGTTCGGGACCGGCGGTCAGGCCGCCGCCGAAATCCAATCCGCCCGCCGGCCTCAGTCCGCTGTGGCAATCGCTGCAATGCCGGTCGAAAACCGGTTGGACGTCGCGCAGGAAGCTGATCGGCCGCGTGCCCCACGGCGGCGGCTGCGGCACACGGGGCTCGCCCAGCATCGCGATCGGGAACGGGCTGTCGACCACGGCCTCGCCGCGCGTCTCGTGACAGCCGACGCAGCCCCGCTGCTCGCCGGGTTGGAAACTGATGAACGTCCTCATGCGGCGCAGTTCCTGCTGGTTTTCGTCCAGCAGTTGGAAGTACACGGGCGTATCCGCGGGCACCGTGAAATGGGCGCTGCCGTCCTCTTCGATCGGCACGGTGCCAAACACCCGCACCGGCGTCCAGTTGTTGGGCCAAGCCTTCTCCGTGAATCGATGGCCACCATGCTCGATGTCGTAAGGCCACTGCAGTCGATGGGCAATGCGCAGGTAGCGAGCCGCCGACCGCTCGATGCCCGGAACCCCGTGCGTCACGTCGGCCACATAGCAGGTCGCGCGGTCCGATCCGCGATCCGTCTGGTCAGGCAGCACGGGCGGCCGCGGTCGAGGCCGCAGCGGGATCGGCGAAAAGCACGAGATCGCCTGATCGCGGTAGATCAGCTCCTTGGTTCCGAACACGTCGATCAGATAGAGACCGTAGCCGGTCGGATCGTTCTGCTCGCCGTAACAGTACCCGGCCAGGAACAGATCTTCGGCCAACGGCCACGGCGTGGTGTAGTAGCCTCCCGAGTCGAGCACCCCGCCCTGTTCGACCGGCCGCCCGGACATGCCGCCCTCGGGCGGCAGCACTCCCGGCGTCACGATGCGGATCGCCCGCGGATCGTTCATTCCCGCGGTCGGCGTGATCACCACGACCGGCCCCGCGGCCAGCGTGTGGTGCCCCGTCGCGATCGCGGCCAGCTTGTTCGAGCCGCAACCGGGAATCGAGCGCACGTCCTCCAACGCCCAGGGGTCGTTCAAGTGCTGCTTGAACAGCGCATCGGCGCCCGTCCCGTCCGGCCGGATGAACCACAGGCTTTGGATGTGCGCCCAGCCTCGTTCCTGGTACTCCCACCGCGTGTAGCCGATGGTGCCGTCGTCCAGGCAATGCGGCAAGTAATCGCCGTCCTTCGATCCGCTCATGTGCCGGATGTCGCTACCATCCGGGCGGCAGACGTACAGATTGCACGACGTTTCGTCCTTGTCGTATTCATTGCACTGCAGCGACGCTCCGCAGCGTTCCGAGACGAAGACGATGTCCCCGTTGGGCGCATAGGTCGGATCGAGATCGCTCCACGGCCCGTCGGTGATCTGCCTCAAGCCCGTGCCGTCGATCACGACTTCGAACAGATGGATCGGCTCGACCGAGCGACGCAGTTCGAAATTCGTGCGGCGGTCCAGCCAGCCCGCGGGCGGCTGATCGCTGGCCGAGCGGGCATAGCCGAACACCACGCGGTCGCCATCCCACCACAGATCGATCCCGTGAACATGGCCGGGCCCGAGTTGCCCGCCGAGCACCGCACGCTCGCCCGGCCGCTGGTCCGGACCGCCTAGCGACAGCGCGACGATATCGCCTCCTGGCCGCGACACCCAAGGCATGTGATTCAGGCAGACGTCGGGGTAGGTCTCCTGCGTAAATCGCTTCACCATCAGCAGTCGGTCGAGATCCCAACGCGGATGCGACCAGACCAGTCGCCGCATCGCCCAACGAGCTTGCAAGTACACGGCTCGCGTCTGCGTCTCGTCCGCGTCCGTCGGCAGCTCGGACCATCGTTGTTCGAGTTGCTGCAACTCGGCCAGCGCCGGTCCCGTATCGACGCCCTGGTCGGCCAGATGAGCCGCCAAACGCCGCGCACGCTGCAGATACTCGGCCGTCGGGAATTCGGCGGCGCCGACCGCGGGGCCGCGAGGCTTGGACACCGACCAGGGACTCAGACTGCTCTGGTCCGCCGCCGCATGCAGGGCCAAGTTCTTCGCCGGATCGTCCGGACCGTAGATCTCGACTTCGTCCAGATGAAACCACAGCGGCTGGTCACTGGGGATCTGCAGCCGCACCCACCGCGCCCGGATCGCAAAGCTCGTATCCAGCGGCTTCGCCCCCGAAACGCCGCCAAAGTGCCGCCCGCCGTTGTCGTACCGCCGCGTCCACTCGCGGCCATCGTCCGAAGTCAAAATCACCAAGCGGTCCGCGTTATGCAGGCCCGGCGCGTAATCTAACCGGTTGTACACCACGATGCGGGAGATCGCCTGAACCGTGCCCAGATCGACTTGCCACCAGGGATTCGCTTGCCAACCGACGTGGAAACCGTACTTGCCGTTCTTGACGCCGTCGACCGCTCCGAATGCATCCGCGGCCGTCGTCAGCGGCCCGCCCTCGCCGCGTTTCAGCTTCCGCCACGCCTCGGCTTGCAGCAGCCAGTCGTCCTCGACCTGCTGGCGGAATGCATCGTCGCCGCTCTCCTCCGCCCGGAGACCCGCGAAGCAGGCCAGCACGGCGAGCACTGCAGCGAGCAGTCGGCCAGACCGAGACACTGTTCCATGCGACGTGGCGAACATGGCGGCAAGTCCTCCCAGCTCGTGAAAACGGTCCTCAACCTGGCTCGCGGGCGCCGAACGCGAGTCAACCGAGGTGCCTCGCAGGCCATTCGCGCAGTCTAGGACAACCGCGCCGCAAACGCAATCTCTCGACGGATACTGGCGCATCTTCGCACTTCAAATAGCACGGATGGCAGAGCCGGGGCACGGATGGGGGAAGCGAAGAGAAGCACGGCGGAGATTTGAAGACGTGGCGATGGACGTTCCGGGCTCAAAGTCGTCTCCACGGTCGTCCGTGCCCCGGCTCAGCCATCCGTGCTACAAGCCACTGCAATGAATGGCTATTTGCCGCAAGATTTGAGGGCGTTGACCTGCAATTCCTTGCGGCCGAAATTGACGGCCACTCCCCACGGCAATTCAAGCGTCCTGAGGTACGACAATCCCCTGCTGATATTAAACGCGTTGTTGTCGAACTGCGCAGTCAATGTCAATACGAATCGATCTTCGATAACGAAGCACTCCAGTGCGCTGTCATGCACCACATGCTGATGAAAAATCGCCTTGGCCAACGGACGAACCAACGCCGTCAGTCCGTTGGCCGCCAGTGACGTCAGCACCAACCTTTCCGTAACCGCATGGCTGTACCCGGTTCGGTGCGATTCGTAGATCGCGTGCAGTGAATTGCGGATCGCCATTCCGATCTCACGATCCTTGCCGGCAATCTCGTTTGCCCAGTGTGACCAGTCCTCCGAGATTTGCGTCGCCGGCGGATCGTAGACGCGACGTTCCACATGGACGCGATCCAGGCCCATATTGACCAATAGTCCCAGCCGGCCACCCAGAGCCCGCAGGTAATCAAACAACTGCAGTTCTTCGGACATTCCCAGAAGTCGCGGTAGCGCTTTCAGCTCCAAGATGATCTGATCCCAAGCGACGAAGTCTGGGTACAAGACGATCGCTTCCCGTCCTTCGATAAGCAGCGGCAACGCCGGCTTGCTCGATACCGGCAGGGCCTGTTCGCTCACCCAAATCTTGTAGGCTTGATGGTAAGCCTCTTCGTGCCGTCCTAACCCCACTTCGTTCTGAACCGCGAACAGTCCGCTGATGAGCCGCTTGGTTTCTTCGCTGTGAACCAGGTCCATCGCCCTTCTCCCCCTATCTTCTTCCCTCTTCATCCGTGCCCCGGCTCTGCCATCCGTGCTACCAAATCCGTGCTCTCCAATCCAACTTTTCGCAACTCTACACCCGCAAGCGTTGGGGGCCGCTGACGTACGGGTTGCCGCGGACGTAGAAGCGCAGGTGCAGTTCGGCGGCCGAGGTGACGCCGATGCGCGGCGAGCAGCCGATCCGCTCGTCAGGAAACGGCCCGTCCTGGTCGGCGGCAATCCACACGCGTCGGCCTCGGCTCAGATTCCAGCCGTCCAGACGGCGGTCGATCGCCAACGCCTCGCACAAGCGCGCCGGGCCCCGAGCCAGATCGGTGCGTTGGTCCAAGCCCCGGCGCTGTTGCATCAGCGGAATCCCCGCCAGCGGCTCGATCGCGCGGATCAACACGGCGCTGGCCACCCGCCGCGGCTCGGTCACCACGTTGAAGCACCAGCGGGCATGGATCGGATACACGTAGGCCCGGCCGGGCGGTCCGAACATCGAGGCGTTCTTGCGGTTCTTTCCGCGCGCCGCGTGACAGGCCGTATCGTCCGCCGCCAGATACGCCTCGGTCTCGACGATCCGCCCCGCCGCCAGCCCGTGCCGCGTCGTTCGACACAGCAGCGTGCCCAGCAGCTCGCGAGCCACCCGGACAACATCCCGGTCGTAAAACGCAACCGGCAACGGATCCATCGGAAACCGCTCGGACACGACACGCTCTCCTACCAGCAGCCAACGAACCAACCTTCTTGAACAATGCTCGCTCAATCTTCCACTTAATCTTTCACGTAATCTTTCTCTTTATCTCTTCCTACTGCTCTGAGGCCGGTGAGATTACGTGGAACATTACGTGGAACATTACGTGGAAGATTACGTGAAAGATTACGTGGAAGATTACGTGGAAGATTACGTGGAAGATTACGTGGAAGATTATGTGAAAGATTACGTATCTGCTCGTTTACCGCAGCGACAGGGCCCGCCAGAATTCGAAGGCGGTGGGCGTGCGCTCGTCGACCTTGCGCCGCAGCGCCTGGCCGATGGCGGGTCCGAAGGGCGGCGACAGTTGCTCGGCCGTCTCCCGCGGTACGCCCCTCAAGATCTCGTCCGCCGTGAACGACGGTTCGATGCCCATCGCGATGGCCAGCAGAACCAACCCGGCATGGTAGATGTCCGTCGGTCGTCCGGCCGGGCCGAAGCGAGTTTCGTCCAGCACTTCGGGCGCCACCATCCACGGAACCGTCGGGCGGTAGTTGCGGATCTCCCGTTCCAAGCGGCTGACGCCCAAGTCGCCGATCTTGAACGTCACCGATTGGCTGTTGTGCGGCATCAACTCGTTCCGCACGTAAGTCCAGAACAGGTTCCGCAGATGAATGTCCTTGTGAACGTAGCCGTGGTCGTGCATGTAGCCGATCGCTTGCAGCAAGCAGCGGGCGATCGGCAGCAACCAATCGTCGCCGTCGTAGTCGGGCAGCGAGAACAGCGCGGTCACGCTGCCGCCGCAGCGTTCCATGACGATGTGAAAGGTATGCGACAGCTCGAAGGCGTCGTACACGTACGTGATGTTCGGATGGCGGAGCGTCAGCAGCGACGTGATCTCTCGCTGCCAATTCACTCGCACCTGCTCGTACGTCTGCTGGTTCGGGATCAAGACCTTGACGACCAGGGAATTGCTCCACTGGTCGGTACAGGCGTAGGTCGCCCCGTAGCTGCCGCGGCCCAACGCCTCGCCGATCAGGTAGCGGTTGGGCCCGTGTTCGATCACCTCGCCGGTCTGCGGCCAGCGGATGGTCGAAGGCCCCGCCGAGCGGTCTGCGGCGCTGCCGACCTCGTCCAGTTGTTTGCTCGGCGCCAGTCCCATCGGTTCTCATCGCCTCGGCAATCGGTGTGGCAGGCCGGTCACAGGTTTCGCACAATCTCCCGCTTGGGGATCAGTCGGGTTCCTCGTTGGCGATCGACGCGACAAGCATTCAGCCAGCGGTTGCGCAGTTCGTCGCACAGTTCGTCGGCGTTGCAGGAACACCGGTTGCGGATGATCTTTCCCCCGGCTCGCTGCTGGTGGCCGCCGCCCTGGCCCAGGTTGTCCAGCGTTTGGCGGACCAACTCCGAGGCGTCGCCCGAGCCTCGCTCGGTGCGCACCGACAGCAGCAAGTCCTCGCCGATCACGGCCGCGCACAGCACGCGTTTGACACCCACGTGCCGGATCAGCAGATCGGCCACTTCGCCGATGATCTCCGCGCCTTGGGCTTGAGGCAAAAAGCACAGCGCCGCATCGTCGTAGACAAAGGTGTTCTGCAATGCCAGCACAAGATCCGAGAAATAGTCGGCGGCCAGCGGGGCGTTCTCGATCTCTGCCAGCGTCTTCGGATCGGCGCGCTGGGTGAGCCACGTAACGATCTGCCGGTCCAGGCGGGTATGATGCGTCTCGCCGCCCTGCGTTTCGGTGCGGATCGCGTACAGCAGGGCCGTGGCCAGTTTCCGGTCGGGCTCGACGTCCTGCTCGCGCAGGTAGCTGGCCGCGATGCTGGCCGAGGCGGCCATCTTGGGCCGCACGTCGCGGAACCGCACTCGCTGCCGCGTCTGGTGGCTGGTGTGATGATCGATCACGGCGACCGGACGAAGCGCCGAACTGGACAGCAGATGGTTGCTGGCGGCCAGATCGCAATCGACCAGGATCGCCGCCGTATTGCCCGTGGTCTGGACGCTGTCGATCAACTCGATCGGCGGTTGCAGCAGGCGGACCATGTGCTGGTTCTCCGCCCGGACGATCCCCCCGCCGCCGACCAGTCGGACCGACTGGCCCAGTTTCGCCCGAACGAGCCACAACACCGCCCACCCCGCCGCGATCGCGTCCGGGTCCGGATTGTCATGGGTGATCACCAGGGTGTTGTCGAACTCCCCGAGGATCTCCAGCAATCGGCTGGATCGAGTTGTCCGCTTGACGCCGATTTCAGAACTCATCGATCATTCCGGTTTCAGGCACATCGTGAATGGCTCCCATTGTGAATTGCCCAGCCCGACATTGCAAGACGGCCCGCGGATGAGATTGGATAGCACGAATGGCAGAGCCGGGGCAGGGGGCGAGCCAGCGAAATGCACCGAGCCTGGGTCCGTCATCCCGCTCTCCCATCCGTGCCTCGGCCATGCCATCCGTGCGAAGCGACCCCCGCCGGCGCGCAACAAAAAAGCCGCGGCGCGGTGTCCGCGTCGCGGCTTGACAATCTGCCATCCCTGCATCAGTTTTGACGCACTTCGATCCGTTTCGGCTTGACGGCCTCCGTTTTCGGCAGATGCACCGTCAGCACGCCGTTCTTCAATTCGGCAGAGATCTTCGAGGCGTCGATCGATTCGCCGATCGCGAACGTACGGAAGAAATCGCCCACGCCGTACTCGGCGTACAGATACTGGCCCCCACTGTGCCGCGGAGCAACGCGGCCGTGGATGCTCAATTGCTTGTCCTCGAAACGGATGTCCAGATCCCCCGCGTTCACTCCGGGCAGATCGCCGTACAACAGCAGTTCCTCTTGGTTCTCCCAGATGTCGAACCGCGGCGTGTAGGTCACGCTTTCCTGAGTCCGCTCGACGGTCGCGACATCCGCTGGATTCTCTCGCTTTGCAATCTCGGACATGTTCAGTTCTCCTTGATATCGTAGCCGGCAGTTCGCCGGCTGGCCTTCGATGTCAACCCTCGACCACTTGGCAGCGGCAGCGATCGATCCGTCCGCCGCTCAGTCTGCTCGCACCTCGATCCGCCGCGGCCGGCTCTCGGGCGCCTTGGGCAACGAAACGGTCAGCACGCCCTGTTTCAGCTCGGCGCTCACATGCTCGGCGTCGACGACGTGCGGCAACTCAAAGATCCGCGCGAACTTGCCGTAACCTCGTTCGCGGCGGTGCCACGTGCCCGGTTCGCCCGCCGGTTCCTTGCGTTCGCCCTTGATCGACAACTGGCTGCCGTTGACCAGAATTTCGAGGTCTTCCAGTTGCATGCCTGGCAGTTCCGCCTCGACGAAGTAGTGGTCGTCGTCCTCCCACACATTCAACAGCGGAAAAGCCGCTTGGCCGAACAGGGGCAGCCGTCGGTGCGTCCAACGGCCGAATGCACGATCCATCTCGTCCCGCAGCCGATTCACTTCGGACTGCATTTCCAACCACGGTTGCCAACGCGTACCCAACATAGCATCTACCTCCTTCTTTCCCAAAAACCAACGTTTTCGACAAAGATCACTCGTCTTCGCTTTGCGGCCCGCAAGCCGATGTGGCAGACTTGCCAGCCACTTCTTGATATATGCAACCTGCGTGCCAATTCCAGAGTCAGGAATATCGATCGGAAACGGCGGCTGGCAGGCGGCTGGGATTGTTCGGCGCGGAGGTGGGCGCGAGCGAGATCGCGCAGGCCGCGAGCCCGAAAAGCGAGCCGTCAAGCGGCTGGGAGTTGAGCCCCCCGCAAAGTCGTCGCCGTCCGACGGCGAGTTCTCTCGGCCGGTGTCCTACGGTCACTTGACTTGCAGCATCCGTTCAAGAGCGATCAAGGAAAAGCGGGCCGTTTCGTCGTCCACTCGGATCACGTTCACCGGGTGACCGGCGGCGAGATTCTCCAGGCTCCAGCAGAGATGAGCCAGATCGATCCGGTACATCGTGGCACACATGCAGACGACCGGCGACAGGAAGTGTATCTCCTTGTCGGGGTGCTCGTGCTTCAGGCGGTTGACCAGGTGCAGTTCCGTCCCGATGGCCCATTTGCTGCCGGAGGGCGCCTGGTCGATGGTCTGGATAATCTTGCCTGTCGAACCGGACACGTCGGCCAGATCGTTCACCTCCTGCATGCACTCCGGATGGACCAGGATGTTGATCTCTGGAACGAGTTGACGGAACCGGCGGACGTGTTCGGCGCGGAACATCTGGTGGACGCTGCAATGCCCCTGCCACAGCAGGACGCGACTGCGGCGCAAGTCGTCTTCCGTGTTCCCCCCCAGGTGCTCGTAGGGATTCCAGACGGGCATCTGATCGTTGGTGATGCCCATCTTCAGCGCCGTATTGCGGCCCAAGTGCTGGTCGGGGAAGAACAGCACTCGGCTAGTCCGCTGAAACGCCCATTCCAAAACCGCACGAGCGTTGCTCGACGTGCAGACGATGCCGCCGTGACGGCCACAGAAGGCTTTCAGGCTGGCGGCGGAGTTGATGTAGGTGACCGGCGTCACATCGTCGGTGTCGATCACCTCGCCCAAGTCCTCCCAGGCGGCTTCGACCTGATCGATCGCCGCCATGTCGGCCATCGAACAGCCGGCCGCCATGTCCGGTAGGACGACCGTCACGCGCACGCCGTCGCGCTCGGCCAGTTTGTCCGGGCGGTTGGCCAGGATGTCGGCCGTCTCGGCCATGAAGTGGACTCCGCAAAACGCGATGAAACGGCAATCGCTGCTCGCCGCCGCCATTTGGCTCAACTGGTAGCTGTCGCCGCGCAGGTCGCTGTGTGAGATCACCTCGTCCTGCTGGTAATGGTGCCCGAGGATCAAAAGCCGCGGACCGAGTTCCCGCCGCACCGCTGCGATGCGCTGCGACAATTCGTCGTTCTCCAGCGATTTGTAAGGAGCCAATTCCAAGGTTTGTGGACGATCGAGGACCATGCTCATGATGAATACCCGTAGTCGATTCCAGATGTTGAATTTCAGATCCTGGATTTCAAATCTCCGGGGAAATTATAGTCCTGTGCGACGATTGATCCACCCCTGCAAAGGTGCAGCACTCGACGAAAAACGGGCAGGAATGTGCTGCATCCTGCCCGTCTGGTGGAAGAAAGCGATTTGCGGACATGTGCTCACCAAGTGTCCGTACGAAACGTCAAGGCGGGCAACCCGTCCAGGTTGAACAGGTTGGCCCAGGGACTGTGGGCGGCCCAAGCGTAGCGGACGGCGACGGGCTCGGCGACCTGTTCGCAACGAACGACGACCGTATCGCCGTCGATCTCGGCATCGGCCCAATGGAACACGCGATCCGCTCCGGCGATCGAGAATCCCTGCAACCGTTCGCCGTGTTTCCACGCCAAGCCTTTGCCGACATGGCGGAATTTGACTCGCACCCGGTCGCCTTCGACCGCGTGCGATTCGTACAAAGGTCCGTAGATCGGCGTCGGCTGCAGATACTCGAAGCCCAACGCGACCTGCGCCGCGCGCCGCCCGTACCCCGACTTGTTGATCGGGTGGACTCCGGAGCCCAAGTCGCGAGCGATGACCATGGCCGTCGCCGGATGCAGCATGATGTGCGAGTGCAGTTCGCGATAGCCGCCCTCGTTGCCCTGCGATGGCGACGCCGGGAGCGGCTCGGACTTCTCGGCTTCGCGCGTTACCGGGTCCGAGGGATTCCAAGCACAGCCGCCGCCGCTGGGCTTCTGTACGTACAGGAACGGAAAATCGCCTTGTCCCCAAGCCCTTCGCCAGCCCTGGATCAGCGCGCCCATCGCGTGGAACTGGTCCAGGCCCTCGATCGCCGTGCCCGATTCGCCTTGGTCCCACAACACGCCGCGGATGCCGAACGGCACGACGGGCTGGATATGCGTCTCGTACAAATCGCCGACGCTTCCCGAACGGATGCGGCCGACCTCGACGGGCGGAGCGGGCTTGGCCGGCTCACGCTGCCCGGCTTGCTTGGCCGCGGCGACCGCCTTCTCCCAAGCAGCCAGCGAACGCTGGTACAGGGCCTGCTGCCGCTCGGGCGAGTAATTCTCGGCAGCTTCCTTCAGCACGCGCTGGCTGGCCTCATCGGCGTCCAGCATGTCCTGAGTCAGCCAGCGGCCCGAGGGCGTACCGCCGACAGCACCGACGATCAGGCCGACGGGCACATCCAGTCCCGCATGCAGCTTCTGCCCGAACGCGAACAACAGCGCGGAGAACCGCGGGATCGACGTCGAGTCCGCAACTTGCCAGCCCCCGCCGCTGCCCCGGCACAAACGCAACCCCGGATAGGTTTCGGCGGCCAGTTCCGCCAATACTGCATCGCTCTTTGCGTAACCGGCCACCGCGCCGGCCATGTTCGATTGTCCTGAACCGATCCAGACATCGCCGACCAGCACGTCTTCCAGCGCGATCGTGTTGGCGCCCTCGACCACCAAGCGGTCGGGACCGCCGGCTTCGAGCGGATCGAGCCGCAGCAGCCAACGCCCTTGATCGTCGGCCGTGGTTGTCTTGGTCTGTTCGCGGAACCGCACCGTGATCTGTTCGTTGGCCGCCGCACGGCCCCACACGGGCACGTCCAAGTCGCGCTGCAACACCATGCGGTCGCTGAACACCGCCGGCAACTGAACGTCAGCGTGCGCAGCGGAGACCGCGCCCAGGACGATCAGCCATAACGCAAAGGAAGGCCGACACGGCCATGCCCAATTCCGCACCGAGGTTTTCATCGTCGATTCTCCTGCCCAGAAAAAGACCCGATCGCCGAAGCCGCCGGGCTTCGCTTCGTCGCCCTAACAGTACTCGAAGCGACGAACCGACGGAACGGGGGATCGATCGACGATTGTCGTGTTCGCCCCGTCGAACCTCTGGTCCAGCATTTCCAGCCCTTCGAGGCTACGAACGGCGATCCTGGTTTCTAAGGCGTTCCAGTTTGTCAGCAACAGCACCCAAAAGATTAGCGTGCGACGTCGAGTGTCCTGAGTCGCAAGGCGATTTCTTCGGCTTGTCGCGTGGTGTTTCTTGGGCGTTCTTGGATGCCTCTTGGCATACGGATAGCGATCGTTCTTTGATCCCGCTCCCATACCCGACACCAGCGAGTTTCGGCTCAGTTGGCAAACGCGACCGTTGTTTCCTCGCCGAGCTACTCATGCACCGCTTGCAGCCGCGGGTCGGACAGATCCAGTCGGTACATGATCTGGTTGTAATCGTAGCGCGGCGTGGCGATGGGACTGCCGGAGAATGTCTGGGTGTAGGTGCCTTCGAAGTAGATCTCGCGTCCCTCGCGCTGATCGAAGAACGGATGGTGGACCGGATTGTAGAAGCTGTACTGATCGTGGGTGACGATCTTCCTGGCGCGGCGCCAAGGTCCCGTCGGCTCCTGGGCCTCAGCGCACCAGATCTCGCCCAGATAGGACGTCCCGCCCTGCTGCCCTGCGATCATGATCCAACGCTGACGATACGGATTCCAACGCACCGAGCCGCGATGCATGAGCACCGGCTGGCCCGAGTCGACGTCGGTCGGCAAAAAGCGGGCTTGCTCCTTCGGCAAACGTCCCGCGGCGATCAGTTTCCGTTCGGTGGCTGCATCGATCGGCCTGCCGCCCGGCCGCCAGTGATACTTCACCGCGCCGTCCTGGTCGAACAGCACCTTGGCTTCGCGCGCCGATCCGTCTTCTTCAAGACAGGTGAAGACCTCGTAGGCACTCGGATTCTGGTAGCTCTGCCAGTCCGCTTTGACTCGAACGTTCGGAAACACCTCGCCGAAATACAGATAGTCCACATCCTGTTCGCGGTAACGAATCGGATGGGCCTGGCCGGGAAACAGGTGGCGATCGTCCATGTCCAAGGTCTTCAACCGGACGAATTCTTCCTTCTCGTCGTCGAAGACGGCCAGCCCGTGCCCGACCATCTTCGATAGCGATTCCATGTGGGCATAGTGGCAGACCAGCCGCTCGCGGCCCGTCTCGTCGGGCAGAGTCAGGAAAGCGTCCGCCCAGATCACGCCCTTCTCGACTCCCAGTCGCGCCACGGGCCGGCTGAAGCCTTCGTCGTTGACGAAGTACCGCAGGTTGACGCCCGCGCCCGGTTCAAGGCCGCCTTGGCCCGGCAGTTCCGAGACCGCCGCGGCCATCCAGAAGTGCCCCAGCGGATAACTCATCCGCGAGGTGTCGCCCCAGAACCAGAAGATCTTGCCCCGGTAGAGTTCGCCGAAGACGGAATCTTGCCCCGCCACCTTGCCGCTGCCCAACGGTTCGGCCAGGGGCGTCGATTCGCCCAGCAGGACGCTGTCCCGGTAGATCCCTTCGCCGGTCACCCGGTACAACCGCTCGGCCAGATTCTGCCTTTTCATTTTGATCGTAGCTCGCTGCCCCGCCGCCACCTGCAGGCGGACGCCCGCGTATCCGAACCCGTCCTTCGGAAATTCGTAGCCGTGGCTGCGGACGAAGAAGAACAGTTGCTGGCCCATCAAGCCGGGTTCGTGAATCGCGGCCCATCCGCCGCTGTCGGTCACCCAGGTCAGACGATTGACCGTCTCCAGTTCGACCAGCGGCACGCCCCGCCCGGTTTGCTCGTCCACCACGCGGATACCGAAGTAGGAAGCGGATGCGTCCGAGTCCGCCGCGGGGGCGGGGATCGCGCCGGCGACGCAGACCAGGCAGAGTAGCATCATGGGCCAACGGCAGCGAGTGCCGATGACCGTCTGTTCGACAGACGCAGCGTCGCGGCGCCGGTTGCCAGTTCGAAAAATGCGAATTCTCGCGAATCCGGCTACGGCAAGAAAGCGGACAGGGGTCGTATGATTCATGAGCGTCCCTTGTGGAAGAAACCAGTTGGATTTACGGATCGAGGTCGGTCGCCAACTGCCAATCGATTCCGCCGTCGGCACTCATGATCAGACTGCGGCGGCGTCCCAAGTGGTCGTTGCGATAGAACCAGAACGTGGACCAGTGATCGTAG
This sequence comes from Pirellulaceae bacterium, assembly GCA_023382975.1. Classification (GTDB taxonomy): domain Bacteria; phylum Planctomycetota; class Planctomycetia; order Pirellulales; family Pirellulaceae; genus SKKK01. The sequence continues at coordinate 59,139 of JAHDXO010000009.1, read as the reverse complement.
GACAAGAACAAGCGACCCTTGCGGTCGATCGTCAAGCGATGGTAATAGACGCTGTATTCCGAGAACGGCGGGACGATCAGCACTCGTGGCTCCTCCCACGGATTCCCGGGCGGTTTGCGTTGGTACGCCAGCGTCGCATGATGGCTGTGCGGATGGGGCGGCTGGCCGTAACGCCACAACCGGTAGGCCAAGTGTAGGGTATCGTCCGGCCCGCACACGAGGCCGATGTACGTCTGCGGCAAGTCCTCTCCCACCGGCTCCGCCTCGGTCCAGCCGCTCGACGCATCGTTCGGTTCGAGCGATCGGGCGTACTGAAACGGCCGACCGTGCGTGCCGGCCAGCACGTGCAGGTAGCCCTGACTATCCATCGTGATGCTGGGCGAATTGTGGATATCGTTCGGCGGCGCGCCGTAGCCGACCAGCGCCGGCGTGCCCAGCGTACTGGTCGCCCGGTCATAGGTGACGACATACGTAGGAACGCCAGGCACCTTCTCGGTCGGCTCCGTCGCTTCGGCCCAAATCACGTGGACTCGGTCGCCGCGCGAAACCACGCTGGAAGGAATTCCCGAATGCAAGGACAGCCCGATGCACTTGCGGGAAATCAGAATTGGCTCGCCCACCGTCAGGCGGCCGTCTTCGACCTTGGGCACGAGCAGTTCCAAGTCGTTCAGCCGTCGCCAGAACAGCTTCGGATCGCTGCCGGTCAAGGCATACCGCACGATCGGCGGCGGCCCGTCCAGCAGGTTGTGGCCCGAGAACTGCTCGAAGTCGTGCGTGCGAGCCGGATTGTCGCGATCCGGCAGCGGATAGGTCGAGAATGTCTTGCCGCCATCGGTGGAGTGCAGCAGGGCCGTGCGGGAACCAGCCGACCCCAGCGCGTATACCCCGCCGCTTCGGTCGAAGGCGATCTTCGTGCCGGTCAACCGGTAGGCCGACCGATTCGGCTCGCTCGCGGATTCCTGAACCGCGGACCGCCACGGAGCGTCGATCCACTGGCCATCTTCCAGCAGGGCAATGCCCCGCGAAGTCATGGTGAACGGCCGATTCCTCAAATCGAAATACAACTGGTTTTCCAGCGGATAATCGGGCAGGTAGCCAAACTGCTCGTTCTCGTGCTGGTAGGGCTTGAGTGTCAGCGGCAGCGTCAGCGGCTTGAGCGCCGGCGCTTCGCCGGCACGGATCTCGAGCGTCGAATAGGTCGTGAAATCCGTTGCCTCGACGGGCGTCGCGCGCAGATGACAAGTTCGCGATCCTCCGTCGCCGGGCGCGGCGTACCGTACCGTCACCTCGGCACTCTGCTTGCCTTTCACGACCATTCGTTCGACAGACAACTCGGCAGGCCACGGCTGTCCTGGAAACTCCAAGGCCAATTGAATCGTGCTCGTGCGGCTGGAATTATTATGGACTCGAAACGCGGTTTCCCCCGATTCGCCCGGACTGGCATAGACCGTCCGCGAATACGGGGTCAGCAGCCAACGGTACTCGAGCAGCGGGAAATGCGCCGACGGCTCGGTCGTCCAACAAGACAGATCCGGGTACAGATCGTCGCTGTCCCAACGCGTCACGCCGTCGATCTGGACCGTGGCCTGGCGGACGGGAAGTGAAAGTCTCCAAGGTTGCCCGTCGCGCGGCACCTCAACGCCGACCGTGTGGGCAGCGGTGCCGTCGGCGCCCACCGGGATTTCAGCAAGCGACTCTCCCAGCCCATTGAACAGTTCGATCTTCCCCGCCGACACGGGGAGTCCCACGACGTCGATCGTCAGCGGACCTCGACGAGGAACAAAACACACGTCGACCGGCTGATCGGAACCGGCCAACACGATCGGCTCCTGGTGCCGCTCGTCCTTGTGTCCCCGCGACGTTTCGATCAGATACCGCGGGCAGTTCGTCGCAAAGCCCCAAACCATCTCGTCGCCGTAGCGGTCCTGGGACACGGTGATGTTCAGAGCGTAAACGCCCGGTCGGTCGACCTGCGTCGAGATCCGCGTCTGCTGGACTGGTCCCCACCCGCTGCCTCGCGTCTGGCCGTCGTCCGGAATGGTCACCTCTTGGATCACTCGCCGATCCGGCCCAACCAGAATGGCACGCAACACAGCCGGACTGCCGCGCCGATTCCGGTCCCGCTTGAACACCTCGATCGTCAATTCGCCCGGCTCGGCCAGCAGATACACACCGCCGACCCCACCCAAGCACGGTTCCGCCGGCCCGTGCATCGCCGGTTGGGAACTCGCATCCGAGGCAAAAGCCATCGGCCACGCGACGGCCAACGCAACGCAGAAAGCGATCGATCTGACTAAGTAGCGAGGCATTTCTTTCTCCTCGTGGTTGCGGGAGTGTTCACCAGAACGTCCGTTGCCGGATGAACCAGCGCGGCGCCGGTCCTGACCACAATTTTCCGAGCGGTCCGTATTCGCCGGGATCGATCGGCTGGCCCAATTCGGGGAACTTCCCCAGGGCGAGGCACCGCAGTCGCTGGAAGTCGTTTGCGACGTGAAAAGCATCTTCGCTGCCAGCGGCAGCCCAGGCGGCTTCGGCCGCTTGCTGGGCGAGGTGAGCGACCTCGTCGGCGTCCCAAGGAGCCTCGTCCACTCGGCTGGCGCGGCGCGCCGCAAGCACCGCCGCGAGTGCTTCGGCAGTCTCCCGGTCGATCTCCGTCGCCTCGAACGCCTCGTCGATGTTCGCGACGACCGCTGAGCCGGCGTCAGGGACCGATGCGGCTTGGTTCCCCGCCTCGATCGCATGTCCCACCGACCGGAGCGCGAACGCGGCCGTCTTGGCTGCGAAGCGAACACCATCCGCGGCGTCGGCTGTCATCTCGCGCGCCGCCCGGTCCGCCGCCGCGAAGTCGGCGCGCGGGAGTTTTTCCGCGCGGCAAAAGTCCTCGATCGCCTCCAGGCCTCGTTCCACCGTCTCGACTTGCGAATCGAAGTCCGCCCGGCACGGTTGCCACAGCGGCTGAACCCGCCGCGCATACCGCACCGCATACGCCACGCTGGCGCGCAGCGGAAGTCTTCGAAGCTCTTCCCAAGTGGGCAGTTTGGACAGATCCATGAACGACTCAGTTCCCCTTGCACAAAACACAGTTGAACGGCAACGGGGTCGGGAGCCGTTTTCGGGCAACGACGAGCCACATGGAAAACGTTTTCTCCGAAAACGACTCCCGACCCCTTCCGCCGATCCGGAACCAATGGCTAACGCCATTTCGCTCAGCAATTTCTTTGCCGATCCCAAATTTCCAGATCGCTGGGCCGATCCTACCACGCTACAATCCGCCTCGCAATCCTCACCACGGCGAACGCTGTCCCGCCGAATCCTCGCTACTCGCCAGCGAGTTACATAGCATCGTTCGAGAAACAACTGTCGCCTCGTCAGTGTAGCCATCACACTCCGTGTGATGATCAGCAATAAACACTGGACAGTTATTTCTCGAACGATGCTAAGGCTCGACGCCTGCGAACGATCGCGACAAACCGAACGCGCCAGCCCCGACCCCATATCCTTCGGTGAACAACGTAGAATGCTACCCCCGACCCGTACCTTTGGACTTGCGCATCGTCTCCGCCGAGCTTGCTCAGCGGAGCGCATGCGTTTCGTCTCCATCGAGCTTGCTCGGTGGGACGACGATTCTGCACCAAGTCGAGGAATCCCGAGAAGCTCCACCCCCGCCGAGCTTGCTCGGCGGAGCGCATGCGTTTCGTCTCCGCCGAGCTTGCTCGGTGGGACGACGATTCTGCACTAAGTCGAGGAGTCCCGAGAAACGCCGCCCCCGCCGAGCTTGCTCGGCGGAGCGCATGATTCGGTCACTCGCACGCGCGAAGCTCCAATCATTGCTTCCACCGAGCAAGCTCGGCGGGGAGCGGAAAACGTGGAGATGTGCCCGTAGTGCAAAATCACCGCACCACCGAGCAAGCTCGGCGAGGGCGAAGGCGGACGCGAAGATTCGAGGGGTTATCAGGATGTCAGGCCCCGCCGAGGCCGGCAGGATACCCCGCCGTTTGACGAGACGGTCTGGCAGCAAGCAACGGCGAAACGCCTCGCTGTCGAATCGACGTTGCCTCCTCCCGGCCGGCCGTGGCGCGAGGCACTCGTGAACGGTGCCCAACCCAAAAGGAACGGTCCAAAGCGCAATCCGTGCCAACCGCAGTTGCCGCGTCTTTCGCTCAATACTCGCTCTCAAACTGCGGATGCACCCACAGGAACTCCTGCCGCTTGTTCTGCACCCGGACCAAGCTGCCGAAGCCCGGGTCCTTCTCTTTCAGCCAAGCCTGGATCTGCCTCGAGACTGCGCCGTGCGCCTCGATCGCCGCGTCCTGTTCCACATCCGGTGCATCGCTTCAACCCAGCCATTCCTGGTGCTCATTTTCTGACTGATCTCGCACATGCCTCACACAGCCAGCGGTACGAGTTGTCGGGCAACCGCGTGCGTTTCAGTTCGCCCCACTGGCCGGCGCGGTAGTTGTCCGGGGCGAGTTCTTCGAGGAACCGGGTCAGAGCGGCTCGCATCAGCGACGTCTCTTTGTCCTTCCCTCGCACGTCCTTGATATGTTCGACAGCCCGCGGACCGTTCGGGCGCAGCAGTCTCTTGCCGTCTCCAGAATCCGGGTCCGCCTTGAGTTCCAGTTGTTTCGTCAGTTCCTTCATGAACGTCACGTCGTTTTTGATTACGCCGAAGACGTCATCACCGAGAGCCAGCGGCACGCCGGTGAACGCGAGCTGCAGGCCGGTCGCCAGCAGTTTCGTCCCGCGGGCAATCCACGGAGCTGTCTTGTCCCACCACTCGCGATTCGTGGGAAACAGAACCTGCCCCGCATCGTGGCGATGCATCCCGCCTTCGCACTCGCACCACGGAGTCAGCACGTACGTCTGCCGGAAGTACGTCTGCGGGTTCCAAGGACTCCCGTCCTGCGTGCCGATCGAGAACACGCTCGGCGCTGACTTCTGATGTCGCTCGTCGAGCATGTCGCTCACGTGGCCGATGTACTCGCGCAGCTTGAGTTCCAACTCCTGTCGGATCTCCGGAGCGAGACTCGCGTGCTCGTCCTGCAACTGTTGCAGCGTCTGCTGATGTCCATCGGCCCAGTCCAACAGCGTCTCGATGTTGCGGATGAGAGGTTCGGCCCACTCGGGCGTCGCTTCGAATCGTTCCCGAATGCTTACACCTTCATCACGAACGCTGGCCCGTGTGCGTTCATGCTCCTCCCGAATGATCGCCCCGATGTCGGAGGGAAAGCTGCCGATGCCCATAACCAACCGCATCGGATCGACGTGATGGCGTCCTTTGGCACAGCGGACGCGCTCACGACACTCCAATGCGAAGAGGATGTCCTCCTCGTCGTGAAAACGCGGGCACTGCGTCTCGGCCTGCGAGTCGTCATCTACCCGGATGCAGCCGTATGAACGCACCGGCTTCAGTCCCTGGAAGAACGCGAAGACGGCGCTCACGTAGGCGTCGATCTGGTCGAGCATCTTCTGCGGAAACGCAGCCCGGACCTCGATGCTGAGTGTTCGTGACTCAGGCTCGAATTCGCACAGGGCCTGGCTGAGCAGCGGGCCTTCGCCGGACTGCAGGAAAACACCATTGTGCCAATAGACGCCCCGGTGCCCGTTGGACGATTCCTCGTCCGCTTCCCTCCGGACGATCATGTGGTGTGTCTTGACGATGAAGCGGCTCATCAGCCCCATAGGCGGTCGCAGGTTCAACCGGTACGTCACGCGCCGCGTTTTGAACGGCGCACCCGCGGTCCACGGGGTTTCCGGTTTGAGATACCCGAAGCGCAGTGGGACAAGGCAGCGGTCGTTGTGGTCTTCCAGGTCATAGCAGAGTTCAAACTCCTTCATGCAGTTGTGGAAGATTGGGAACATCGCGTCCTGGTCGTGCCCGCCCCAGATCGTCTGCATGCGGACAAACATGATTTCCCCTTGGTCCGCGTCAAGCTGTCGGTCTTCCATGACGTAGCTGATGGCCTTGGTCAGCCATTGCGGCTGTAGGACGATGAAATCGGTCAGATCGGGACAGTCTGGGAACTGCGTAATGATGCCCAGCCGTGCCAGCGCCCGGGCCGCCTCCTCATATCCGGCAGCGTCGATCCCGCTATCCGCGAAAATCTGACGCAGGTCGCCGCGCGTGACGTGCGACGTTGTCTTCGCCTCCGCGTCGATGCGGGTCTCCGCATTGTCATACGTCTCGGGCCAGTCGCGGCCCATGAATGCCAGGTCGGCCGCGCGGCGATGTAGTTCCTGTTGCAGTGCGGGGATGCCCAAGTTATCCTCGCAGCCCACCGCGAACAGCCAGCGGTCGCCGGTCAGCAGATCCTTGTAGTCGGCCAGCAAACGGTCCTGCGGGACATAGGGCGTGCGACGTTCGCACTCGGTGATAACGATCGCCACCTGCGCTCCCGGCGCCCGCGAACGGATCGTGTCCAGCCAGTACTCGGCCCGATCCAGTAGGAACAGGTCGCGGCACTTGAACACCAGTAAGTACAGCGAATCGGTCGACAGGAAGAACTGATGCGTCTGGTGATTGATCTCCTGACCTTCGAAGTCCCAGAGGTTCAGTGTAATGTTGCAGTTCGCGACATCGGGTTGATCTGGATGCGGGAACGTCCACGGTTCGACATCCACGCCGCGCGTGGTCGTCTGCTTTTCGAACGGCAGCCCGCGGAGCGCCCGGGAGACGCAAGTTTTGCCTTCGTTCCCGTCGCCCAAGATCAATAGCTTGGCCTCGTACCGCTGGCGGGTACCTTTTGCTCTCTCGCGCAGGTACGCTTTGACCGCGTCGAGACCCTGCTTGTATGCAGCAGCGAGTTCGGGATCCAGCGGGTTGTCGTCGAGGTTGAGATCCGAGAGTTGCGTGAGCTGTAACAGAGTCATCGGAAGCGATTGCACAGCGTTACCGTACGAGTTTTCGTAGCTGTACTTGTACGAAATGCGTTTACCCCCGAGAGCCAGAACTCTAAGTGATTGCAGGTTTTCGATTGCATCCGGTACTTGCGTAATCGTATTCTGAATCGCAAAGATTTCTTCCAGGGAGCGGAGATTAAGAATCACCTCAGGAAAAAACTCTAGGCGATTCGACGAAAACGCTATGCTGCGTAGATGGCCGAGATGTCGGAGAGATTCCGGTAACGAGTCCAATTGATTGATTGAGACGTCGAGTTGCTGTAACGATCGAAGTTGGCCCAGCGACCTCGGCAGTTTCGTCAGCTCGTTGTTGCAGAGATCAAGCGAATTCAAGCGAATGAGTTGCCCCAACGCTTCTGGCAGTTTCGCCAGTTGGTTGGCAAAGAGGCGTAGCGTCTGCAACTGCGTGAGCTGGCCCAGGGACTCCGGCAGCGCCGTCAGGTGGTTGCCGCCGAGGTCCAGCAACTGCAACTGCGTGAGCTGGCCCAGGGACTCCGGCAGCGCCGTCAGTTGGTTGTTGGAGAGGTCCAGCGACTTCAACTGCGTGAGCTGGCCCAGCCACTCCGGCAGCGCCGTCAGTCGGTTTTCGGAGAGGTCCAGCGACTGCAACTGCGTGAGCTGGCCCAGCCACTCCGGTAACTCGGTGAGTCCCATGCCGCTGAGATCGAGTGCCTTCGCCCCCGACCGCAGCGCTGCTTCGATCTCCTGTTCCGCTTTGCGATAAGCCTCGTCTCGTGCCATAGTCAGGTCTCAGTTGAGTTGTTTGGTTGGACAGCGCCAGTTCTCGGTCTTGTCTTGTCCGCGTCTTTCTTTGCCCCGAAGGGGCCCACACAAATCAGCCCAGGGCAAGGCCACGCGAGCCCGGCGAGCGTGGCCGCCGCCCTGGGTATCGTATCCCACGGATTCCCCAAGCCCTGAAAGGGCGACACAGGCCAGGGCGGATTGGTCCTCTTGTGTCGCCCTTGCAGGGCTTCGGTAGACGATGCTCTCTGTACCCAGGGCGACGCTTCGCAGCTATCGCTGCTCCGCTCTGCCCTGGGCTGATTTGTTGTGTCCCTTCGGGACGGAACAGAAACGGATGTCGGTCGTCTCGAAGGCGCCTGGTCGCCGTTCGCTTGGATCGTGTTGAACAGTTGCTGCGTCGTGTTCATGGGAGCGAGTATAGTCCTGCACACCCGGCGTGGAAACGGTGGAAACGGGGACCGTTCAGGAAGACGAGCCATTCTTTGCCATCTGCCGCTACGCGGAACGGGACGCGCTGCAAACGAACTTGGTGGCTTCGACGCAGCAGTGGCGTTGCAATGCCAGCTTCTGGTACCGCGTGAACATGAGCCCGACCGTGACGTTTGCCTCTCGGCCCCTCGGACTCGGGCCGCTGTGGCTGGAATCTGTCCACCAAGTTGAGACGGAAGCGGAGTTGAAAGCGGTGCGCCGCAGTACGCGGCGTGGCACGCCGTTTGGCGAGAGCTGGGCCGATCCTGCGACGTCCAAATTCACTTCGCAGGTCTGGCCGATCCGTACCGTGATCGCCATTGCGGGATTGGGGTTGGAAAACGATAATGGACACCCGGGTCGAAAAAGGATTCGCCGGGACGGTTTACAATCCCGGCCCGAATTATTTGGGACGTCAAGCCTTGGGAGTCACGCCATGCAGTTCGATGCCACGCGCCGTCAGTTTCTGCGATCTTCCATGTTGGGCGGATTGGCCGCGGTCGGCGGTCGTTGGACGCGGGCCCAGGCGGACGAGTCGGCCGGGGCCGGGGCCACCCGCGTCGCGCTGACGCACGGCGACGACCGTGTGGACAACGTGTTTCAATCGCTGCGGCCGTTCGCTCGCCAAGTGGCACAAGCGATCGGGGACCGCCGAGTGATCCTCAAGCCGAACAACGTCGCGATCGACGTGCCGCTGTCGGCCACGCCCGCCGAGTGCCTGGAAGGAACCCTCGAGTTCCTCAAGTCGATCGGCAAGCTGGACGGGACGGTGATCGCCGAGAGCGCCGCGACGGGGCCAACGTTCGACGGTTTTGCCAACTACGGCTACGACAAGCTGGCAGCCAAGTACGGTGTCAAGCTGGTCGACCTGGACCAAGAGGAAACGCAGACGGTGTTCGTCTTTGACGAGAAGGACTTCCAGCCGCACCCGATCCGCATGTCGCGGCTGCTGCTCGACCGCAGCCAGTTCTTCGTGGTCTCGGCCGCGCGGATCAAGACCCATGACCGGATCGTCGCGACGCTGGCCTTGAAAAACATCGTGTTCGGCGCGCCGGTCAAGGATCTCGGCTTCCGCTGGGGCCGCGGCGGCAAACCGGGAACGACCACCCAGAAACCCATCGCCCACGGCAGCGGCATCTACGGCATCAACTACAACCTGTTCGATTTAGCCAAGCGACTGGGACCGGATCTGTCGGTCATCGACGGTTACCAAGGCATGGAGGGCAACGGGCCGGTCAGCGGCACGCCGGTCGAGCACCGGGTGTGCGTCGCGGCGACCGATTGGCTGGCCGCGGACCGGGTGGCGGTCGAGTTGATGGGGATCGACTTTGCCAAAGTCGGCTATCTGAACTACTGTGCGCGGGCCGGTTTCGGCCAAGCCGACTTGGACAAGATCGAAATGATCGGCGAACCCATCGCACGGCATGTTCGCCGCTACAAAATGCACGACAAGATCGAACACCAAATGATATGGATGAAGCCCCCGGAGCAGTCTGGACAAACCGGCTGAACTCCGCGTTTCGCCGCCTACCGCGAAGACTTCGCGATCATCGCAATCCTCGCTCGTTCTCTTGGGCCGCGTCCAGTCGCCGGCGGTAACGGGCCGGGGTGGTTCCGTATTCCTTCCGGAAGACTTGGATGAAGTAGCTGGGTGTGGCGTAGCCCACGGCTTCCGCGATCTTGGGAATGGGCAGGTCGGTCTCCACGAGGAAACGAATCGCCCGTTGCAGCCGGACTCGCTGTAGTTCGGCATGCGGCGTTCGGCCCAGCGATTTCCGGAAACGCGTCTCGAGATTGCGTCGCGAAATGGCGACATGTTCGACCACGTCCTGGACGCCGATGAGTTCCGCTGCGTGGTCGTGAATGAAACCGACGGCCTCGGCGATGTCGGGATCGCCCATGGCGATGATGTCCGTCGAACGGCGAGTGACCACGTGCAACGGCTCGGCCACAAGGTGTTCCGGCTTTCGCACCCGGCCTCGCATCATGCGGTCCAGCAGGGCGGCGGCGCGGTAGCCGACACCTTCGGCATTCAGGGCCACACTGGAAAGCGGCGGGTCGGACAGTTCGCAGAGCAGTTCGTCGTTATCGACGCCGGTCACGGCCAGTTCCTCGGGAACATGGAGTTCCGCCGCGCGGCACGCCTCCAGGACTTCCCGCCCGCGGTCGTCGTTGCAGGCCATTACGCCGACCGGCTTGGGAAGACGCCGGAGCCAATCGGCCAAGACCGGCTGCTCGCGCTCCCACGCGCGCTGGCCCGCCGAACGCGGCGGTTGGTAGCTTTGGACCGAAAAGCCTGCGGCATGAATCGTCTCGACGAAGCCCGCTTCCCGACGCTGGGACCAGATGCGACCCGCAATCCCCACAAACGCGAAATGCCGAAAGCCTCGTTCCAGCAGATGCTCGGCGGCCATCCTGGCGGCCCCGGCGGAATCGGATGACACTTCGCTCAGGCGAGCGAGCGGATGCTCCGCTGCCAACTCCTGCTCGGACAGGTCGAGTGCGATGGTGGGCAAGCCGGAATCGAGAATCGCCTGGGCGATCCGCGGCGTTTCGATCCGCGCAATGATGCCCGTGCCTCCCCATGACTGCATTCTGGGCAGCGTCTGTTCGAAATCGCCGGGAGTGATGTAGAACCCCCACGGACCGTGAAGTCGGGCGTAGCGCACGATGCCGCGCAGCATCTGGCGCCCGTAGCCTCGGGCGGTCTCGATCAGCAAGGCCACTCTCGGTGTGTCGGTCATGTGCATTGCTCCGTCCACTTGCGCAATTCTGATATTTTTTTGCGCAACGTTGCGATAGTCAACAGGTGTCGCCGACGTTAGTCTGTGGAGATTCGGCGTAGCGTTCGCAGAAACCGGTAAGGGAGCATATCGATGGAACCCAGGTACGCAATCGGACTGGATTACGGCACGAACAGTGTGCGGGCCGTCGTGGTTGATCTTGCTGACGGGACGGAAGTCGCGAATTCCGTTTACGATTATCCCAGCGGCGAGCACGGCATTCTGCTCGACGCGAAGGATCCCAACCTGGCGCGGCAGAATCCTGCCGACTACATCGCCGGGTATGTCGAATCCGTGGGTGCGGCGGTGCGGGCGGCGAAGAAAGATCGCGGGTTCAAGCCGGAACACGTGGTCGGCATCGGTGTCGACACGACCGGTTCGACGCCGATCCCGGTCGACGCCGTCGGCAAGCCCTTGGCGCTGGAGCCGAAGTTTCAGCAGAATCTGGCCGCTCATGCTTGGCTTTGGAAGGACCATACCTCCGCGAGCGAGGCAGCGGAGATCACGGCCAAAGCGGCTCGTTCGAAAGACGGATACTTGAGCAAGTGTGGCGGGGTCTATTCCAGCGAGTGGTACTGGTCCAAGCTGTTGCATTGCCGGCGGACTGCTCCGGAAGTATTCGAGGCGGCGCATTCCTGGGTCGAGTTGGCCGACTTTGTGCCGGCCTTTCTCACGGGCCGGACGGACCCGGGCACGTTGCCGCGTGGCATCTGTGCAGCCGGACACAAAGCGATGTATCACGAAGCGTGGGGCGGTCTGCCTCGCAAGGAATTCCTTCGCCGCTTGGATCCGGAACTGGTCCGAGTCGCCGAGCACTATGCGGACCGCGCCGTGACCTCCGACCAGAAAGCCGGCGAACTGACGGCCGAGATGGCGCAGAAGGTCGGACTTCCCGCCGGGATCCCGGTGGCCGTCGGTGCATTCGACGCCCACATGGGCGCCGTCGGCGCGGGCGTCAAGCCGGGGACGCTGGTGAAGATCATCGGCACCAGCACCTGCGACATCACGGTCTGGCCGGCGGACCAACCGCTAGAGGACATCCCCGGTCTGTGCGGGATCGTGCCCGGGTCCGTGCTGCCCGGCATGTACGGCCTGGAGGCGGGACAGTCGGCCGTGGGCGACATTTTCAACTGGTTCGTCAAGCATCTTGCTTCTTCCGGTTCGGCCGATGGCCAGGATCCGCATGTCCGACTGACGCGGGAAGCGGAACAGCTTCCACCCGGCGCCAGCGGCTTGCTGGCGCTGGACTGGAACAACGGCAACCGGACCATCCTGGTCGACCCGCTGTTGACGGGCCTGGTGCTCGGCCAAACCCTGCATACGACGGCCGCGGAGATCTATCGCGCGTTGATCGAAGCCACGGCGTTCGGTGCGCTGACGATCATCAAACGCTTCGAGGAATACGGTGTCCACGTCAAGGAAGTCGTCAACTGCGGCGGGATCGCCGAGAAGAACCCGCTGGTCATGCAGATCTACGCGGATGTCTGCAATCGGCCGATGAAAGTCAGCCGGTCGGCGCAAACGTGTGCCCTGGGCGCCGCGATCTTCGGCGCAGTGGCGGGCGGCGCCTACCGCAACGTGTCGGCGGCCCAGCGCAAGATGACGGGCACCAAGCCCACCGTCTTCCGGCCGCGCAAGGCGTCGGCCGCGGTCTACGCCGATCTGTACGGCCTGTACCGGCAATTGCACGACGCGTTTGGAACGACTGGATACAAAGGCCAACTGCACCACGTCATGAAAGATCTGATCGCCATCCGCAATCGGGTCCGTCAGGGAGGCCAGTGATGTTGGAGGAACTGCGGGCCCAGGTCTGCCAAGCCAACCGCGATTTGGTGGCTCACGGACTCGTGACGTTGACGTGGGGCAACGTCAGCGGCTTTGACCGCGCCCAGGGCTTGGTGGTCATCAAGCCCAGCGGCGTGCCGTACGAGAAGCTGGAACCGGGGCACATGGTGGTCGTCGATCTGGAGGGAAAACGCGTCGAGGGCGACTTGAACCCCTCCAGCGACACCGCGACGCACGTTTTGCTTTACCGCTGCTTCACCGGGATTGGCGGGGTGACGCACACGCACAGCCGTTATGCCACGATGTACGCCCAGGCCCGCCGCGAGATTCCCTGCCTGGGCACGACGCATGCCGACCATTTCTTCGGGCCCGTTCCCGTCACGCGCCCGCTGAGCGCAGAAGAAGTCGCGGCCGATTACGAGGGGAACACCGGCCGCGTGATCGTCGAGCGTTTCGCGAATCTAAATCCGTTGGCGATGCCCGCGGTGCTGGTGGCCGGCCATGCGCCGTTCACCTGGGGAACCACGGCACGGGGCTCGCTGCACAATTCGGTGGCCTTGGAGGCCGTGGCCGAGATGGCGCTGGGGACTTTTCAGATCGACCGCGATGCGCCCCTGTTGGAATCTTACGTCTTGGACAAACATTATCAACGCAAGCATGGACCAGCGGCCTACTACGGTCAGAAGTGATGCGGCCGGCCGCGGTCGGGAGACATGATTTATGAGTGCAAAGCCGGGCTTTGAATCTTTGGAAGTGTGGTTCGTCACAGGCAGCCAACATCTGTACGGCGAGCGGGCGTTGGCCCAGGTGGCCGAGAACAGTCGGCAGGTGGTCGACGCGCTGAACTCCTCCGGGAACTTGCCGATCCACGTGGTCTTCAAGCCCGTCGTGACGACGCCGGAATCGATCGCCCAGTTGTGCCGCGAGGCGAATGCCTCGGCCAACTGCGTGGGACTGGTATGCTGGATGCACACGTTTTCGCCGGCCAAGATGTGGATCGCGGGGCTGTTGGCGTTGGACAAGCCGATGCTCCATCTGCACACGCAGTTCAGCCGCGATCTGCCGTGGGCGACCATCGACATGGACTTCATGAACTTGAACCAGTCGGCACACGGAGACCGCGAGTTTGGTTTCATCTGTACGCGGCTGGGCAAGACGCGCAAGGTCGTGGTGGGCCACTGGCAGGAAGCGGACGTTCAGGAGCGTCTTGCGGCTTGGATGCGTGCGGCCGCCGGCGCGCATGACCTGCGGAACCTGAAGGTCGCCCGGTTGGGCGACAACATGCGTCAGGTGGCCGTGACCGAAGGCGACAAAGTGGAAGCCCAAGTACGGATGGGTGTGGCCGTCAACGGATACGGCATCGGCGAATTGGTCCGGCGCGTCCAGGACGTGAGCGATGCCGACGTCGATCGTCTGGTGGCGGAATACGACGCGAGCTACGCCATGGCCGACTCGCTGAAGCCCGGCGGCCCGCATCGCCAGTCCCTGCGTTATGCGGCGCGCGGGGAACTTGGTCTGCGCGTCTTCCTGGAAAGCGTCGGCGCGGGCGCATTCACCGACACCTTCGAGGACCTGCACGGCCTAGATCAACTGCCGGGCATCGCCATTCAGCGATTGATGGCCGACGGCTACGGTTTCGGGGCGGAAGGGGACTGGAAGACCGCCGCCCTGGTGCGCTCGGTCAAAACCATGACCGCGGGGCTGCCGGGCGGGTCGTCGTTCATGGAAGACTACACCTACCACCTGCATCCCGGTGGACCGCTCGTGCTCGGCGCGCACATGCTGGAAATCTGCCCGACCATCGCGGCCGGGAAACCCTCGTGCGAGATCCATCCGCTGGGCATCGGCGGCAAGGCCGATCCCGTGCGTCTGGTCTTCACCGCTCCGCCGGGGCCCGCCGTGAACGTGGCGATGATCGACCTGGGTGATCGCTTCCGGATGCTGGTCAACGAGATCGACGCGGTCACCCCGGAGCAACCCCTGCCGAATCTGCCCGTGGCCCGCGCGCTCTGGGCGCCGCGTCCCGACTTGAAAACGGCGGCGGCCGCGTGGATCTACGCCGGCGGTCCGCACCACACGGTGTTCAGCCAGGCCGCGACCGCCGAGCATATCGAGGATTTCGCCGAGATGCTGGGCATCGAGTGCCTGTTCATCGACGGGCAGACATCCTTGCGAAGCTTCAAGCAACAGCTTCGATGACTTCGGCTTCGTCGATTGGAACTTCGTCCCCACCCGCTTCCCCCACAGTTTGAGAGAACACGACCATGGAAACACTGGACTGGGTAGTAATCGCCGGATATTTTGGCCTGCTGCTGGGGGTCGCCTGGTGGGTGATCGCCAAGAACAAGGACACGGCCGACGACTACTTCCTAGCCGGCCGAAATCTCGGCTGGTGGGTAGTTGGGGCCTCGATCTTCGCGTCGAATATCGGCTCGGAACATTTGGTCGGTTTGGCGGGCTCCGGCGCCACCGACGGTGTGGCGATGGCCCATTACGAACTGCATGCGTGGTGTCTGCTGGTCCTGGGCTGGGTGCTGATCCCGTTCTACATGCGGTCGCAGGTCTTCACCATGCCCGAGTTCCTGGAGCGGCGGTTCAATCCCACCAGCCGCTGGGTGTTGTCCGTGATCTCGCTGGTTGCTTACGTCGTGACCAAGATCGCCGTGGGCATCTTTGCGGGCGGGATCGTGTTCTCCGTTCTGTTGCCGGACATGCGAATCGGGCCGTTGGACAGCTTCTGGATTGGCTCCATCCTGGTGATCGTGCTCACCGGAGCCTACACCGTGTTGGGCGGTCTGCGGGCGGTGGCCTACACCGAGGCCCTGCAGACTCTGGTGCTCGTGCTGGGCTCGGTGCTGGTGACGTTCTTCGGCTTGAAGGCGCTCGGAGGCTGGTCCGAATTGCGAGCCGTTTGCGGTTCCGAGATGTTCAATCTGTGGAAGCCGTTGGTTCCCGAGGGGGTTGTGGCCACGTGGGCGCCGGTCAAAGAGACCGGCCGCATGGCCTGGTACTTCAACGACAACTATCCGTGGCTCAGCATGCTGTTCTGCGCCCCCGTCATCGGGCTCTGGTACTGGTGTACTGATCAGTACATCGTCCAACGCACGCTGGGGGCTCCGAACGAGACGGAAGCCCGGCGAGGCTCGATTTTCGCCGCGTTGCTCAAGCTGTTGCCCGTCTTCATCTTCATCATCCCCGGCATGATTTGTTTCGCGCTGGCCAAGACAGGCGCCTCGGAAGGCCTCCAGCAGGCATTGATAGGTGCGGATGGGAAAGTCATCCGCGACGAAGCGCAGAAAGCGTTTCCCCTGCTGGTCGCGACGGTCCTGCCAGCCGGGGTTCGCGGCCTGGTGGTCGCGGGATTGCTGGCGGCGCTGATGAGTTCTCTGGCGGGCGTCTTCAACGCCTCGGCGACCCTGTTCACGATGGACTTCTACTCCCGGCTGCATTCCGGCGTTTCCCAGCACCGCCTGGTGTGGATCGGGCGCGTCGCCACGGCGATCATGGTCTTGATCGGGCTGGCCTGGATTCCCGTGATCCAAGGCGGCCGCGGCTTGTACGATTACCTGCAAGGAGTCCAAGCCTATCTGGCCCCACCCATCTTCGTCGTCTTCTTCCTGGGAGTCTTCTGGAGAAGGCTCAACGGTCCGGGCTGCCTGGCGGCTCTGATCGTCGGTTTCGTCATGGGCCTGTTTCGCTTGGCGATCGATACACCCGTCAAGTTGATCGACGGTTTCGCCTACGCCGAGGGATCGTTTCTTTGGATCGTCAACAACATGTTTTTCCAGTACTACAGCATGTTGATCCTCGCCGTCTGCTGCACCGTCATGGTGGTCGTCAGCTATGCCACGCCCGCGCCGGACTACGGCCGGATCTCTGGTTTGACCTTTGGAACCACGACGGACCAGCAACGACAGGCAAGCCGCCAGAGTTGGGGCACGATCGATGTTCTTGCTTCGGGCGTCGTCTTGGCTGCGATCCTCACCGCCTACCTGTATTTCCGTGGATGATGCATGGAACCGCTAATTTTTCGCTTAATCTTTCACTTAATCTCCTCCCATTGCCTTCGAGCTGGGCAGATTAGGTGAAAGATGATGGTGATCATCATCCCCGGAATCCCACAATTGTCACGGTCACAAGTTCGTATCGACTCACGTAAACGGAGATAACCATCATGAAAAATCAACGTCGTCCACAGCTTGGTACACTGCTGGCCATCGGTGCGGTCGTGCTGTTCCTCGCCACCACGCTCGGCTCTGCCCGCGTTGCCATCGCTGATCCAGCGGGCGCCACCCAGATCCGCATCGAATGCAGACAACCGACCGTCCCGCTGAGCCCGCATCTGTACGGGCTGTTCTTCGAAGACATCAATTTCGGCGCGGACGGCGGCCTGTACGCCGAACTCGTGCGGAACCGGTCGTTCGAATACCACTCGCTGGAAAGAACCCACCGCGGCACGGGATATCATCCGCTGTACGCTTGGGACAAGGTCGAGCGGAACGGGGGCCGCGTCACGGCTCAAGTGGTCAACACCGCCCCCTTGAACGACAACAACCGAAACTACCTTCAATTGCGCATCGAGCAACCGGGCGCGGTCGGCATGAGCAACAGCGGCTATTCCGGCGTCACGCTCGACCAGGGAGCCGCCTACGACGCCTCGCTGTACGCCCGCACGGAAGATTGGAACGGCGACTCCGCGATCACCGTGACCGTCGAGGACGAGGACGGCGTTTCTTGCGGCTCGGTCGTTCTCCAGGGTGCTGACGCGACCTGGAAGAAGCTCGAAGGCGTGCTGACCGCAACGAAGGCGACCGACAAAGGGCGACTCGTGGTGACCACGGCGGGACAGGGCACGTTGAACCTGGACATGATTTCGCTCTTTCCGCAAGACACGTTCAACGGCCGCAAGAACGGCTTGCGCAAGGACTTGGCCCAAGCGCTCAAGGACCTGAATCCGAAGTTTCTCCGCTTCCCCGGCGGCTGCGTCGCGCATGGCTGGGGACTCGACAACATCTATCGCTGGAAAGACAGCGTCGGGGATGTCGCGGAGCGCAAACCCAACTGGAATCTCTGGGGTTACCACCAGACCTACGGACTGGGGTACTTCGAATATTTCCTGCTCTGCAAGGATCTGGGCATGGCCCCGCTGCCGGTGATTCCCGTCGGCGTAAGCTGCGGTTTCCGCGGCATCCAATACGTGCCGATCGACCAGTTGCAGCCCCACATCCAGGATGCGATCGATCTGATCGAGTTCGCCAACGGTCCGGTGTCCAGCAAATGGGGCGCTGTCCGAGCCGAGATGGGACATCCCGAACCGTTCAACCTGGAGTACATCTGCCTGGGCAACGAGGAGCATGACACGCCCGGCGTCCGCGAGCGTTTTCCGTACTTTGTCAAGGCGATCCGCGAAGCCCATCCGGAGATCAAGATCATCGGCACGTCGGGACTCGGGCCGGGCCTGCCGCTGTACGACTTGATGACCGAGTTGGATGTCTACAGCTCCGACGAACACTATTACGAATCGCCCGACTGGTTCATTCGGAACCAGCACCGCTTCGACAGCTTCGACCGGAGCAAGCCGAAGATCTTCGTCGGCGAATATGCGGCGCACGACACCGGACGTCGCAACACCCTGTTTTCCGCCGTGGCCGAGGCCGCGTATCTGACGGGCGTCGAACGCAACGCGGACATGGTGGACATGACCTGTTACGCGCCGTTGTTCGGCCGCGAAGACAACAGCCAGTGGCGGCCCGACCTGATCTACTTCGACAATCGCCAAGTTGTGCGCACCACCAACTACTACGTGCAGCAACTATTCGCGCAGAACAAGGGGGACGCCTATGTTCCCAGTTCCGTGACGATCGACGAATCGCAGCAAGGCACTGTTTCCAACACCGTGGGCATTGGATCTTGGAGCACTGCGATCGAAGTGTCCGACATCACGGTGAACGGACGCAAGCTCGATCCCGCCGGGTGGCGGGTGAGCGCCGGCACTTTCCGCATGAACGACGGCGTTTATGTTCAAACCGACGCCAGGGTCACGCCAGCGATGAGCTTGGCAGCGGAGGTCTTTACCGGCGAAACGGTCACGTACACCGTGCGAGCCCGAAAGACCGGCGGCGCCGAGGGCTTCCTTGTCCGCTTCGGCGCGGATCGTGACGGCAATGGCGGCTACTGGTGGAACGTGGGCGGTTGGCAGAACACCCGACACGCCATCGAACAATTCATCCGAGGCGACAGACGGTCCGTCGTTGTCGATCGCCCCGGCTCGATTCGCAGCGGCCAGTGGTACGATCTGAAGGTCGAACACAGTTCGAGCCGCATCCGCTGTTACATCAACGGCGAAAAGGTCTTCGACTATGTCGCCAAGCCGGCCTCGATCAGCGTTTCCACGACGTTCGATCGCGCGGCGGACGAGATCATCGTCAAACTGGTCAACCCGCTCCTCGAACCGATGGCAACTTCCTTCGTTCTCGATGGCGTGAAACAGGTTGCTCCGCGGGCCAAGCTGATCACGCTGTCCGGCGAAAAAGACGCCACCAACACGTTCGAGCGTCCCGATCTGGTCGTGCCGGTCCACGGCGAGATCGCGGTCGCGCCCGAATTCCAGCACACCATCCCCGCGATGGCCGTCCAGTTCATTCGCATCCGCGTGGAGGTGTTGCCATGATGCGTTTGCTCGTGACGCTCGTTCTCGCAAGCCTTGCCGGCGTTAATGTCTGCCGGGCTGAGAACGCCACCAACCCGGTCATCTGGGCCGACGTGCCCGACATCGCCATGATTCGTGTCGGTGACACCTACTACATGAGCAGCACGACGATGCACATGAGTCCCGGGTTGCCCATCATGGAGTCGAAGAATCTGGTCGATTGGGAATTGGTCGGCTACGCCTACGACACGCTCGGGGACAACGAAGCGCTGCGGTTGGAGAACGGTCGCAATGCCTATGGCGCGGGTTCATGGGCCAGCAGTCTGCGCTACCACAATGGCGTGTTCTATGCCTCGACCTTCTCCTCGACAACGCGCAAGACCCACGTCTACACCACGAAGAACATCGAGACCGGCCCGTGGACCGAGTCCACGTTCTCGCCGTCGCTGCACGACCATTCGCTGTTCTTCGATGACGACGGACGCGTCTACATGATCTTCGGTGTCGGCGACCTCCGGCTCGTTGAACTCACCGCCGACGTTTCCGGCATCAAACGAGGAGGAGTTGACCAAGTGATTATCCGCAACGCCGGCGCGGTGGCCGGAGGCAGAATCGGCCTGTCGGCGGAAGGATCGCAGATGGTCAAGGTGGACGGAAAGTACTATCTGTTCAACATTAGCTGGCCACGCGGCGACATGCGCACCCAGATCGTCCACCGGGCCGACAAGATCGACGGCCCCTACGAAGGCCGCGTTGTCCTGCGCGACCGGGGCGTCGCGCAGGGGAGCATCATCGATACTCCCGACGGCAAGTGGTACGCCTACCTGTTCCAGGACCATGGCGCCGTGGGCCGCGTGCCCTTCATCGTGCCCATGCGCTGGGAGGACGGCTGGCCCGTTCTCGGCGTCGATGGCAAGGTGCCGATGACGTTGGATATCCCAGCCGGCCGAGGAGGGCTGGGCAA
This sequence comes from Pirellulaceae bacterium, assembly GCA_023382975.1. Classification (GTDB taxonomy): domain Bacteria; phylum Planctomycetota; class Planctomycetia; order Pirellulales; family Pirellulaceae; genus SKKK01. The sequence goes on along the minus strand of JAHDXO010000009.1, from coordinate 38,846 downwards.
CATCGTCGCGTCCGACGACTTCGATCGGCGTCCCGACGACCGCGAATTGCCCTTGGCGTGGCAGTGGAACCACAACCCCGACAATCAGCACTGGTCGCTCACAGCCCGTCCCGGCTTGCTGCGTTTGACTACGGGGCGAGTCGATGCCGATTTCCTGAACGCCCGGAACACGTTGACTCAAAGAACGTTCGGTCCGCAATGTTCTGCCACAGTCGCCATCGACGTCAGCCACATGCAGGACGGCGACTTCGCCGGTCTCGGTGCGATTCAGAAGAAGTACGGATTCGTTGGCGTGAAGAAGGTCGGCAGCGTCAAGTCGATCGTGATGGTCAGCGCCGAGACCGACCGTCCCGAGGAAGTGGCCAGCGTCCCGTTGGAGCAGAACGTGGTTCATCTCCGACTCGACTGCGACTACCGCAACCGCGCCGACAGGGCCGAGTTCTTCTACAGCCTGGACGGCGAGCAATGGACACCGATCGGCAGCCCCTTGAAAATGGCCTACACCCTACCGCACTTCATGGGCTACCGCTTCGCCCTCTTCCACTTCGCCACCAAGACCTCAGGCGGCCACGTCGATTTCGACGACTTCAGGGTCCAGGAGCGGGCCCCCCAGTAAGCATCGGTCGTGCCACAACACTGCTGCGGTTGGGCATTCAGCTCGACCCTGCGCTGGTTCCTCTAAGTATCATCGACGTCGGGGACGACTAAACGCGTCCGCGTCAAGGCGGGAAATAACTGCCTGGAGGAACGGCCGGAGGTCTTCCAGCGTGGGGCTGTGGTCAAGACTGATGTGAATCATTCTGGGCAGCTTCATGCCGATTGGCGAGTGCAGGCCGGGGCGAAGTTCGAGCACGCCAACCGCGGCCAAGGGACGAGCGCGATGAATCGCAAGTTTGCGGATCTGCACAAGTTGCCGGCGCAGCCATTCGGCCGATCCAGCATCGTAGACGACGAGGAGCGCATCACATACGTCAATTACCTCTGCTAGGTCTCCATGAGGCTCCTCCGGGCTGCTGTCTGTCCGGGTGTACGACCAGCCCCAACCGGCCTCGTTCAGCGCATTCAAGACAGCTTCTGTCCAACGCGAATCCTCTTTCGCACAAATCACGTGGACGAGGGGGTCTGAAAGCGGCGGTATTGCGCCTAGTGGATTCGCGAGGCGAGCGACCATGAACGCACTGAATTCATCCAGCGGACAAGCAATGACGTCTTGCCCAAACAGCAAGTCTCGCTGGTGCTCATCTTCCACGTCCTCCGCTCGCAGATCCGGGTCTCGCCATTGGCGCATCGGAAGCCCCAACTCCTTCGCGATGCGATACTGATAGGCTGGCAACGTCTCGTCCCGACCTGGTGCTCTCTGGCCACGATGTTCGCTGAGCAGTTGAATGTAGAAGTCAGATTCCGCTAAGGCGCGGTGCAGACCCTCGTCGAACTCGACCATGGAATTGGTCAAGCCTTCTGATTCTGGCAGGACTCGAAACCCCGCTTGCGACAAGTATCGAGCTACATCGTCTCGCGCGAAGTAGAGGTCGTCCGAGACATCTGCCAAGAACACGGAAATCGCGGCCCGCGTATGAACTTCCGGATCATGACTGCGACTCCGTTCGGGGCTTTCGTCTTTCTGGATGGCTCGGAAGATCTCCAGAGCCAAGTCATTCAGTGCATCAGAGTACAGTCCGTGGTATTTGGGATCATCTGGCCCAGGCAAGCGACGCCGTTGTCGGCGATGCCCCTCCTGCTCCTCCATCCAGAAGCTGAATACTGACCTGACCCGAAGTTCGGATGGGAGAAAATCGAGGTCAATATTCCCGAGGTCCAACAAGAACACGCGACCTTCCAGGCCGTGCAATCGCTCAAGTTCGCGCCGAGCCCAAGCGGACAGGAGATAGGCCGGGGACAGGAGAACCAGAATCATGGTCGAGTTCTTGACCGCGTATGCAATTCCATCGTCGGCGGGGCTTGAACCTGCGACTGTCTTGTTCATGACGAACGACACAGCATCTGTCCATCCGGCCAACTCCGCGACGCGTTTGCTCAGCAACCTGACCAGAGTGCTGACCCAACCACTGTCGCCAGCGAATGATGGTTCGTCGTCAACACTCGCATAGCTGACGTACACGACATTGCTCGGCAGAGGTGGCAGTGCTGGTGGTTGGAACGAGTCAGCGGTTTGCACATGTCCCGATGCGGCCGAGCTTTCCGCCGCAGACAAGACCGAAGAAACCGTCTCGCGTTTGCGATGCGCCACGAGCTCAGTGCTCACCTCGCGCGCCAGGCGGTCGAGAACCTTGTAGTACTCGCGGTCGTCTGACATCGGAATTGGATAGCCAAGTCGCCTTGTGTGGCCGGTTATCGTGTCTTTGCTCCAAAAGCGGTATCCCAACATACCTTGCAGTGAAAGTGGCCAGTCTTCATGGGCGACTTCACCCAGATCGACGACGAAGGGAGCGGACGGCTGAATCAGATCTTCGCGTCGCGAACTAGCCTCCAGGTAGGCTTGCAGTTCCGCTTGGCATCCCTGCGAATAAATGTACCCTGGGGAGAGGACGACCAGCAGCAGTCGTGAACGTCCGGCAATTGCAGTGAACTCCCGTGACGCATCGACATCGTGGGGTAAGTTATCCACATCCATGAAGATGGAAACCGAACCCCGACGACCAGTTAGTTGTTCGACACGGTTTCGAAATTTTTTGACCAGCGCACTAACCCAACCCACTGAATCGCTATCAACCGGCTGGTCATCCACCCTGGCGTAGCTTACGAAGACGTCGTACTCGTAGGGCATGGGATCGCCGGCTGCGGGCTCTTCGCTTGCCTGTTCGGCGGACAAAACGGGGATCTCGACCGCAGCGTGCGATCGTGGGATCGGAGTTTCAGTCGCAACCTTCCGTGGCTTTCCGACCAATCGGGCATGGACGCCGCCGATGCGTTGCAGAACCTCGACGGTCTGTCTGAGTTCCGGATTTGTTCCATCGATATGGCCGGCATGGGATTCGGGATCAGCCAATTCCGCATGCATCGTTCGTATGCCGATTCCGCGCTCGGCGATGTAACGGTTCAGGTGGCGCAAAGTCTCAACCGCGTCGTCGATACGAACGCTGTTTAGCAACTGCTCGCGGACGCCTTCGATGAAGTCAAGTTGATAGTCGGTAGCTCTTGCCGGTAGGCCATCTTGCGGCGTGCTGAGCCGCAGTAGGCCGCCCAACAAGACTTCCGCTTCGTGGGTCAGATCGGCTTCGGGCAACAAACCTCGGAGCAAACGCAGTATTCCCAGGTTGAGTTGTGGCAGCGGCGCGACCGCAGTCATGGCGGCAAGCCGAGCAGCGGTGGGGGAAGCCACAGCCCAGAAATGCCCGACACGCTGCTCGGCCGCCATTTCCGCCTGCGGCACAGATTCTCTCGCTTCCCTGACCGGCGCGACACGGAAACGAAAGCCGGGCGTCCAATCGGCGCACGACCCCGTGACCATCCGCGCGAAGCGCTCGAGTAAGATACGTTCCAACGGGACCAGCGGCGCGACAAACGATGGCCCCGCACATTCGTCCAAGTTGTCCATTGTCAACCAGATATCGGGTTTGTCTTCGATCAGATGCGAGTTGCGAGTGGCTGGTTCGATGGCCCGCAATCGGACGGATTCTGCCTCGCCCAACGCAGTCCGAGGCCACATTCGCTCCGGCAGCACCTGCAGCATGGCCAACGGCGCTACGTGCGACCACCTGTGCAGGATGGCCGCGACTTCGCCGTTTCGCCAACCTCGACTTACGCAGTCCGTCAATACCAGGACCAAACCTCGATTGCCGGCGGCGACCACCTCGCCTTTCGATCGGGGACGGTCCCGACGCAGAGCGTTCCTGCGGTTAGAATACAATACGGGCGATGGGTGCTCCGTTTCCAGCCACCACAGTCGCACATCGCGAAACGCACCGGACCACCAGAGCACGCGTCTCAGTTCGAAGGCCGCATCAGTCCAGATTTCCATCGAAACCGATTGGTCGATGACCAACGAGACATCCAGCCATCGTTCTGGGGCCGGCCGCAACACGGGTATCCAAAGATCTTCCTCGGCAGCCCGGCGGACGGTCGCCTGTTCGTCGATTACGCTGCGGACGGGCGAGGGAAACCGGCGGCGTAGCGGCTGCAGGCAACGAGCCAGCGCGCGGGTATGGGGAATCGGCGAACCGACCAGCACTTCGGTTCGCCGGGTCGAAACGCGGCGCGCCTCAAGGGGGGCTTTATCAGGCTTCGGTTCTGCGGATCCCCGTTCTGCCGATCCTTGTTCTGCCAATCCCGCTTCAGTCATCAGTTTCGACTCGGTCGCTCTATTCGTTAGCTCGCCCCCGGTGTGTTCTGCGGAGTTTTGCTGGGCGTGAGCGTCCGTTGTGGAGTGCTGAGGCACGAACTGCGACATGCGTTCGCCAATGCGCAGCGACAGCCACAACGCATCCAACGCGTTTTCGGCATCCAATTGGGCTCCCTGTCGCTCCATGACGCCCAGTAGGGTGGTTAGTCGATCGATCATCGCACATCAAGTTCGCGGAGCATCACCTTGACCATCAACTCTCGTTCCGAAACAGGCATCTCGAAACCGCGTGTCAGCAAGTAGACGGCATTCAGCAACTGATCGGTCGCCAACACGGCACCTTCGTCTTCTCGGCGTCTGAGAAACTGGTCCAACAACTCGTCTAGGGTCTTGCGGTCTTGTTCGCCCAGGTGCGCCCGGACGATGGCCCCCAATTGCTCACGTACCGGGTTCTTGATGTCTACTCGCAGACATCGCCGCAGGAACGCGGGAGGCAGTTCTCGCTCTCCGTTACTGGTGATCACCAGAAATGGAAAGACGCGACACGAAACGCTGCCGTCGGTGATCGTCGATCGCTGTCCTGGTTGCACGGGATCCGTAATTCCGACGCTGACCTCGCGGACGCGATCGGAGATCCGCACCAACTCGGGGATCTCGAATCGCCCATTCTCCAAGACATGCAGCAGATCGTTGGGAAGGTCGATGTCGCTTTTGTCAATTTCGTCGATCAGCAGTGCTCGCGGACGATCCTCGGCCGTCGTGAATGCCGTCCCCAGCGGCCCCAATTTGATGTAACGACCGATATCTTCCATATCTGCGGAGTCGCCTGCGTGGCCGCTCGTCCGGTCAAGACTCGCCTGACGCAGGCGAGCCAACGAGTCGTAATGATAGAGACCTTCGGCAAGAGTGGACCTCGAATTGATGGGCCAGGCGAGCACAGGCCCCAAACCAAGTTCCTTGGAAACGGCGTAGGCCAGCGACGACTTGCCCGTGCCCGGTTCGCCGGTGACCAGAACCGGCCGGCGCAGGTACAACGCCGCATTGACGACCGGCACGATTTCCCCAGGTGCCTGAAACGTGTCGGCTCGTTCGTCCGCAAAGCGTGAGAAGTCCCGCCACGGGGGCGGCGGAGGGAGCGTCTTGATTCGCTCCGCATCAGGCTGCCCCGTACCATGATAGATCTTCCAATCTTCCATTGATCTGCTCCTCAAATCACGCAAGACATGACGGAACTCCGCAATCATCGCAGGACTTCAGCCGGCAGTCTGGGATCCGCATCCGGTGCCGGATGGTCCGCGTCGTCAACGATCAACGTCAGGCAACTGCCGACGGCAGTCGCTTGCTCCTCGTCCGACACCTGGGCTGCGTCCTCGCGCCACTTCCTGATCTGATCCGGCAGGTCGGCACACGTCACGTCTTTCAGGACGGCAACCCAATGCTGACGAGCCGTCTCGGAATCACTTCCGGCGGGCGCTCGAAGCCAAAGCACAACGGGAACTCCAGCCGCCAAGACTCCCTCCAGCAGCTTGCGGCGCGAGGATTCATCTTTCGCCACGGGGGGTGACAGCATGACGACACAGCGGGCAGTACAGTCGTGGAGATCTTTCACGAGGAAACGGCGGGATGCCTCCTGCGCCGTGATCCAGACCGCCCTGGCGACCTTTTTTGTTGCGGTCTCGGGAAACTCATCGATCGTCAACGAGAACTGGGCGTCCGAGCGCCATTCCTGCCATCTCCGTTGCAGCAATTTCTTCGCCTGCAATTCGGGGAGACGAGCCGATGGTCGAAGCACTAGCTTGACCATTGATCCGAATGGTCCCCAGTTCGCAACTTGCTCCTGATCCAACTGCTGTTCGCAGAGCAGGGCAGTGGGCAGCATGAAGGCCACCGTGATTTGCTTTTCGTCAAGCTCGAGTGCAAGAATCACGTCCCACAACTCTTGTACCAGCGTCGGAAAGTCACTTCGGGTAATCGGCCGCGGCTCAGGAAACAGCTTTTGCGGATAATTGCCGTAGAACGACCACGCTTGCACAAGCCATTCCGAGGTCGTGGCGACCTGTTCGGCAAAGCGAACCAAAACATAGTCTGCCGGATGCCGACGCTCCGGCGGTGGTTCGGGCGGATTGGCTAAGAGCTGTTGCTGTTCCGCCGCATCATCAACGAGTTGCTGAACTGCGTCGCGAAACAAATCCTCGAGAGAACCTCGTGTTCCCGCGGCGCATTGACGCGTTAGCTCGCGGACGAATTCGACCAAAGGAAACCAGCCGTCTTTGCCCTGCCGTACGGATTGGCCCAACTGGTTCACGGCCTGCTGAAACATGTTGTGGGCGTCGCCCCTGGCCGGCAGCAGCGGCATTCCTCTGGGCCGCCACAGATTGAAAGCACGGCTGATGTTGGTCTCGTCCAAGCCGGTGATCGGCCAGAGTCCAGCGAGTTGTTGAGCCAGTATTTCGGCCGTACTTTGCGGTGTGTTTGCGGTCTGGGAACGTCCTGGCACCAAAGGCTCGGGGGCAGAACCAATTTTTGGTTCCAATCTCGGCTTCACACCTTTGGCAGCCCACACCAGATCGTCGATTCCCTGATCGGTCAGCCCAGCGCGTTGGTCGATCCACCTGCGGTTGCTAAGAAAAAGCGGAAGCTGTGCACTTTCGGGGTATCCTGGGAGCAGTACTGGCACGACCCGTCGGTTGTCTTTCGTGGCCAACGCAATCGCCGCCGCCATCTCCTCCACTTCCGTTGGTCCCAACCCTGTCTTGCCCACAAGCACTGCGATACTCGTTGAGTTGAGAAGGCCATCTTCAATGTGCTTCTGCAGAGCCCCGCCAGGCGGAATCTCGTCCTCGTCTACCCAAACCTTGAGTTGACGCTGCTCGAGGCGTTGCTTCAACGCCCGGACGATCTCCTTATCTTTGCTGTTGTGAGCAAGGAAGATGTCAAACTGTGCCACAAGAATGCTCCAAGCCTTCGCAGGCCACGGTACGTTCCGCCGTGTCGGCGTCTCGCTTTCCGGGAACGGCAGACATGCGCGCAACCGAACTTGGTTGCCTAACATACAATGTCGTCGAGTTCAGTAATAGACCGGTAAGCGATGGCCAAGTCAAAGCGGATGCGTGTGTCCGTGATTTCGTGAGACATGCTTAGTTGAAGAGTCGCGATCAATTCTGTTTCATCAACATATCGATCCAGACGACCAGCAAATCTGAAACTGCAACTTTGCTCGTCGCTACCGGTACGTCCGCTGCGGGCAAGACGCCGCTCTTTCGCATCGGAACCAACTCGCAATCGCAGCGGCGATCGGGCCTGCGCAACCTGCCGTAAACGGCGGGCCTACACCGCCCATGGCGGAAGAACGGCCATGAATGGCCGTGGGATGCGAACTCTTCGGGTCGCTTCCATCACTGCACTTGTTGTGCCGAACAGAATTGAGCATGTCCCCGTTTCGCGATCAGCCTTTGACGACGCCGATGGGGCGCATGCGGGCTACTTTGGCGGCCAGGTCGGCGCGGTGGACGACGTCGACGACTTGGTTGACGTCTTTGTAGGCGTCCGGCTGCTCTTCGGCCAGGCCGCGCCAACTGCGGGCGCGGGCGATGATGCCTTTGGCGGCCAGTTCGTGGTCGATGCGGCGGCCCTCGGCGTGCTTCACGGCGGCCGTGCGGCTCATGCGGCGGCCGGCGCCGTGGCAGCAGGTGCCGAACGTCTGTTCCATGCTGCCCTCGCGGCCAACCAACACCCAACTCGCTCGGCCCATGTCGCCCGGGATGATCACCGGCTGGCCGATGCCCCGATAGGCCGACGGCGTTTCGGGATGGTCGGCCGGAAAGGCGCGCGTGGCGCCCTTGCGATGGACCCAGACCCGCCGCTCGCGCCCCCCGACCGTGTGCCGCTCGAACTTGGCGATGTTGTGCGCGACGTCGTAGATCAGGTTCATCTGCAACTGCTCCCAGCGTCGGCCGAAGACGGCGGCAAAGCTCTCGCGCGCCTGCCACATCAGCAACTGACGGTTGCACCAAGCGAAATTCGCGGCGGCGCACATCGCGCCCAGATAGTGTCGGCCTTCCTTGCTGTCGATCGGCGCGCAGGCCAGTTGCCGGTCGGGCAGGTGGATGCCGTACTTCTCCGGCACGCCCCGCAGCATCTTCAGCGCGTCGTCGCAGACCTGATAGCCCAGCCCTCGCGAGCCGGAATGGATCATCACGCAGACCATGTCCTTTTCCAGGCCCATGACGCGAGCCGCCTCGGCGTCGAAAATCGCCTCGACCACCTGCACTTCCAGGAAGTGGTTGCCCGAGCCGAGCGTGCCGCACTGGTCCAGACCGCGTTCCAGAGCCCGCGGGCTGACCAAATCCGGCTCGGCTTCCGCCAAGCAGCCGTGCGCTTCGGTGTGCTCGAGATCGCCGTCGGTGGCCAGTTGCTTGTCGCGCAGATACGCAACGCCCGCAGCCATCAACTTGCTCAGTTCCTTGCCTTTGAAGCGGTACTTGCCGCCTCGGCCCGTGCCCGCCGGGATGTTGGCGAACAAATGGTCCATCAGCGGTTTCAGATGCGGCTTGACGTCCTGGTAGAACAGGTTCGAGCGCACCAGGCGCACGCCGCAGTTGATGTCGTAGCCGACTCCGCCCGGCGAGATCACACCGCCCTCAGCCGGATCGGTCGCGCAGACTCCTCCGATCGGGAACCCGTATCCCCAATGGATGTCCGGCATCGCCAGGCTGGCGTGCTGAATGCCCGGCAGGAATGCCACGTTGGCGACCTGCTCGGGCGCCTGGTCGCCGCGGATGTCCTGGACCATCGCCGCATCGGCGTAGATCAAGCCGTCGACGCGCATGCCTTCCTTGTAGCCCTTGGGAATCCGCCAACAGCACTCGTCTACTTGCTCCAGCGGTCCCGTGAATCCACTCTTGCCCATCGTGTACCTCGTTGGTTTTGCTGGCAGCCCAGCCTGCTCAGATATCCACGATCACTTCCGCCAACCAGCCGTCTCCGTCGCGTTCGACTCGCAGACCGTGATAGGTAATCGCTTTGATCTCGTGCTCCAAATCGTGCCGCGAGCGGTCGATCGGCTCGCCGCGGCAGACGGCCCGCAAGCGGTCGTCCTTCAGTTCGACATCGAACTGGGCCAGCAGCAGTCGCTCGGTGTCGTACGTGTACAGCAGCTCGTTCAGCCAATCGAACAGCAGATAATCGTCCGCGTCGCCCTGGATCTCGTAGGTTCTCTGCTCGACGCCCTGAACGCTTTCCAGGTTCGCGACCAAAACAGAAAACAGGGCGCGAGCCGCCTCGACGAACAGTTCCGTCCGATCCGCAGCTCGAATCCGCAGCCCCAAATCGGCGGTATGTTCAAACACTTCGAACATGACAAGATCATCCGACCAGAAGAATCCATCGCATCTGCGGGAGCCCGTCCCGTTTTTCGATACCACCTTCAGAATACCGCAGGCCATCATCGTTGGCTATCACGGTCAAGCTGCTGGACGGGCCAGAACTTGATCGTGTATAAATTGGTCTTCAATGACCTGGAGGTAATTGTCATGCGAAGGTTCGCAGCGTTTCTCGTAGTCGTTTCCGTTCTCGGCCCGGCGGCAGTCGGTCAGGAAGTCGGCCGATACCAAGAGCCGATACCGCTGATCGACGCCAACCAGACGGCGGGCGGCTGGCGTTTTGACAACGGGCGCGAGTTTCCCGGCGCCCAGGGAAGCCTTGAATTGGCAGCGGAGCCGTTTCGCGGCAAGCCGGTGCTGAGTCTGCACGGGGATTTCACGCAGGGCGGCAATTACGTCCAGGCATGGATTGCGCTGCCCAAGGAGAAGGTCGATACGCTGTCGTTCTGGGTGAATTCTCCCGTTGGCTCAAAGCGTTTGCCCATCCGCTATATCGACGCCAACGACCGGGTCCACCAACTGAACCTACGGCTGAACGAGAAAGGCGGCTGGCAGCACCTCGTCCTGCCGCTGGACGAATTCTTCAAGCGGATGGGAACGTCGTCGGCCCTGGACATCGTCACCGGCTACGAGGCCTGGGATGGCGCCAAAGACCGGCAGCAGCACCAGAAGGATCATCAGCCCAGCCCGAACTTGGCCATCCTGGCCTCGCGCGCGATGGAGACCACCAAAGGGACCGTCCTGATCAGCGACGTGCTGTTCCATCCGTGTGCCGAGGCGGCGGCGATCAACACCGTGATCCGGCTGGACAAGATGCTCCAGCACGGAGAGATCGACTGGGACTTCAACCTCGGACAGGAGTTCGCCGGCGCCAAAGGAGGCCTGGATCTAGTGCCGTTGCCAGTCGGTGACTCGCCTGACGGCGGCGTAGAAGATGGGAACAGCCTCGTTCTGCCGGAGCGGCCCGAAGGAGGCCTCGCAGAAATTGGACCTATCCCCTTTTTCTATGCCATGCGGCTGCATGCCGATTTCACCGGCGGCGGCGCCTATGTGGGCGTCCGGAAATCGTTCGCGCACTTGAACGTCCAAGCGATGAACGTGATCCGGTTGCGGATGCGCTCGACGACCACCAAGTCGTACGCCATCCGGTTGGTCGACGGGACCGGCCAGTGCCACCAACGCAAAGATCAGCCGTTCAACGCAGACGGCCAATGGCACGATGTCGAGATCGTTCCCACCGTCATCGCCGGGGGCGAGCACTGGGGCGGAGCGAACGACGGGAAATGGCACGACTCCGTGCAACTGATCGAATTGATGCTGAACGTCCAATCCCACGACGGCAAGCGACCGGACCTGACGATCACCGATATGCGGGCCGACGTGACCGTCGCGGCGGGGATCAAGGCGGCTGCCTTCACCGAACGTTTCGAATCCGACGAACCTCTTGCGCAACGCTGGCAGACTTCCGGATCGGTGCAGATCGACCAGCAAGGCCACGCCGAGTCGGCGAAATCGCTGGTGTTGAAACGCACCTTGGACACGTTGCAGACGGACACGCACACGACCGGTCCGGCCTTCGCCGTGAACCCGGGCGCGTGGCAAGTCCAGTACGCTTGGAAATCCCAGTTGCATTCGCCGGACAACTCGTATCACGGCAGCGTCGTGTTGGAAGTGCTCGACCGCGGAGGCCGGCTACAGGAAACGATCCCCGTCGGAATCGGGTTCGGCAGCCAGGATTGGCAGACGGTGTCGGTGCCGGCGACGCTGCCCAACGGCGCATCGCAGGCCCGGTTCCGAGTCCAATTGAACAAGACCTACGGGTCGTTCTGGCTGGACGATCTGTCCGCGTCGCCGCTGAGCATCCAACCGATCGCCCCGCGAGTCGAACGCGTGTTGTTGGCGACCGATGCCGTGGGGAATCTCTTCTTCCCCGGCGACCCCGTGCGGTTCCGAGTAACGGTCGAGGCCGTGGAGCCGCTGGACCCAGCCCAGCAGGTGGTGCGGTATTCGGTGCGCGACTACTGGGGCGCCGAGCAGTTTTCGCCCGGAGAGGTCGCGCTGGAAAAGGCGCCTCGCAAAGAGAACCGCTTCGTCTACTCCGCCGTGCTGGACATCCCGGACGACGCGCTGGCCGTGGGCAAGTTCTACGAATTGCACGTGGAGATTCCGCAAGAGGCGGGCGATCCGGTGCGAGAATACTCGGGGCTGGCGGTTTTGCCATTGGCTCCGGCGAAGCAGTACGCCCCCGAGCAAGTGCCGTTCACCATCCGCAACTGGGACAGCCGAGTTCCCGTCTACTTCCGGCTGGCCGATCGGCTGGGATTGCGGCTGCTGGGAGTCTGGGGCGGCTGGTCGCCCAAGGAGCCGTACAAGCCGCACTGTCCGGGGATCGAGCTGTGTCAGGAGCTGGGGGCGAAATGGATCACCGGCACACCCGCCAGTTCCGTCGAGCGGCAAGGATTCGCGGAGTACAGCGAAGAAGCCCTGCGCGGGGGCATGGCGAATTTCCTCCAACAGTACGCCGGCCGCGGTATGGCCATGATCGCGATGGGCAACGAGCCGCACGGCACTGGCCAGAAGGTGCTGGACAACGTGCGGGCCTATCGGGCGATCTACGAGACGGTCAAGGCGTTCGATCCGAACATCCACGTCATCGGCACCTCGGTCGAGCCGAACGAGGAGTACTTCCGGGCCGGATACCAGAACTATTTGGACTCGTACGACTTTCACATCTACGAACACTACTCGAACGTCCGCCGGACGATCCGCGAGTATCGGGCGTTGATGGACAAGTACAACGCCGTCAAGCCGATTCATTCGACCGAGTTGGGGCTGAACAGCCAGGGCCAGACACGGCTCGCCGTGGCCGTGGAAATGATCAAGAAGTTCACCGTCTTCTTCGCCGAAGGCGGCTCGACGGTCAGTTGGTTCACGATCCAGTACCCGGACCCTGCGGGCAAGGCGCGCGGCCAGTTCGGCGACGCGCACTGCGTCTTCGACTGCAAGTACAACCTGTACAATCCGCGGCTGGATGCGATCACCCACTATCATCTCCTCAACGGCATCTGCGACAAGAAGTTCATCGAGGAGCGGCAGTACGCGGGCGGAGTCCAGGCGTTCCTGTTCCGGAACGCATCGGGAGACTGTCTGCAGGTCCTGTGGCTGGACGACGCGCGTCAAGACCACTCGGTTCCGCTGCCGGCGGATCAAGACATCCAGGTGGTCCGCATCGACGGCTCCAGTTCGATGTTGCGGAGCACCGGCGGGGGCATCACGCTCACCCTGTCCGCCGAACCGGTGCTGCTGCTGTATCGGGACGAGAAGCAGGGAATTGCGCCGACGCTCGAACCACCCGCACTATCGTTGGTCGCGGCGCCGGTTGCAACGAGCGAGGCGGAAGTCAAGTTCCTGTTGCAGGGACAGCATCTGAGTGCCGATTCGCTTCGCGTGGCCTGTCCGCCGCTTTGGTCGGCGACCTGGAAACCGGCGTCGGCGGGACAAGTTGAATGCACGATCCGCGGCCCCGGGGCAACCGCGGCCCGCGAAGTGCGGATCTTCGTGCAACGGCTCTCCGCGGGAAAAGTCGTCGCCGAACTGACCGTCGGCTGGAATCCGTCGATGCCCCCTTCAACGACAGCGGGAAAAGCAGGATAAAGAAGGGCGTGAGGTCAATCCATGAAAAATGCGTTCTTGTTGGGAGTCATCCTGGTCGTACCCGCAGCACTGGTGATTGCGCTGGTGTACTCGTTGGTCCGGTTCTTCTGGTCGATGTACCAGGATGTGAGACTGTATCGCGAATTGAATGATATCCAAGCGCAGAGCGAGGCGCGGCGGGAGAAGAGACGCCTGGAAGAACAGAAGCGGTTGGACAACGGTTGCGAGCACACCTTTGACAGCGCGCTGGGCGGCTTTCCGCCCGGGGTCTGTCCCAAATGCGGAATCGCCAAGGAAAAACCGGTCGGGCAGTGCGACCATGTATGGCGGCGCAAGGAGGGACCGGTCATGGGCAGCGTGTGCGAGAAATGCGGCAAGCAGTACCGGGCGGAGTAGGAACCGCCGAACGTTCCGAGGGGAAATCATGGATCTGGGACTTCGCGGCAAAGTGGCGTTGGTGACCGGCGGTTACCGTGGCTTGGGGCGTTCGATCTGCTGGATGTTGGCCGAGGAGGGCACAAGCGTGGCGGTAAACCACCGGCACAGCCCGGACCAGGCCGGAGCTCTGGTCGAGCAGATCCGCCAGCAGTTCGGTACTCCCGCGTTGGCCGTGGCCGGCGACATCGCGTGCGAAGCCGACGTCGCCCGGATGTTCGATCAGATCGAACAGCAGCTCGGCCCGGTGGACGCCCTGGTCAACAACGCCGCGTACTGCCCCCCGGCAGCAACGATCGATTTGACGCTGGACGAGTTCAACCGGGCGCTGCAAGTCAATCTGGCCGGCACCTTTCTGTGCAGCCGCGAGATGGCTCGGCGCTCCCTGGCCGCCAAGCGGTCCGGCAAGATCGTGAACATCTCGTCCCAGGCCGCCTTCCGCGGCTCGGAATCCGGCAAGACCGCCTACGACGCCAGCAAGACGGGAATCATTGGCTTCACGATCTCGCTGGCGCGCGAGATGGCGCCGCACAGCATCAACGTCAACTGTGTCGCGCCAGGTTTGATGTACACCGAGATGCTGGCGCCCGCGGTCGACGCCGATCCGGAGCGTTTCAACCGCCGCGTCCCATTGGGGCGTTTGGGCAAGACCGAAGAGATCGCCGGCGTGGTCGTGTTCCTGTGCTCCCGCCGCGCCGACTACATGACCGGCGCCACCGTCGACGTCAGCGGCGGTCTGGCCATGCACTGACGCGGATGATTCAGGGCCCGAAGCGTTCGCGATTTGATCGCAACGCGGATGAAAGAACGTCCTCGTTTAACGGCAAGCCGGAAGGCGACGGGGTTTTGCGCGATGTCACGCAGTACGCCGACGCCTGCGGAGGCTGCTGAAATAGTCGTGGGGTAAGCTTCCAGCTTGCCAAATGGGGCGTCTAGGAAAGTGCGGGAATCAAAGATACGAAAACTCGGCAAGCTGGAAGCTTACCCCACCTCGGTTCTTGCCAGTATTTCAGCAGCCGCCTGCGGCTTGCCGTTAAACGCTAGCGCTTCGGCGAGTTTCTTCGGACGAGGATAAAAGGAGCCTGTCATGAAGCCTCTGCTGCTCGCGTGTTTCGCCGCAGCCGGTCTTTTCCTCGTCGGTTGGTCCAATTCGCAGTCGGCCGAACCGGCGGTTGCTAGCCTGACCATTCGCGCCGATTGGTTCGATCGCGGGAACGTGCGGGTAAGTTTGCCGGGGGAACCTTACGCCGACGGGTACGCCTGCATCTGGAACGCGGGTGCCGTGCCGAACCAGGCGGAGTACGAGATCGAATTTCCCGTGACGGCTCGGTACACGATTGCGGCCTTGTACGCGGCCCGCGACCCGCGGCCCGTCGAGATCCATCTGGACGGCCAGCGCATCCATCTTGGGTTCGCTTCCGCGACGGGAAGCTGGCAGACGGGCACCGCTCGCTGGGAAACGCAGTGTGCCGTGCTGATCAGCGCGGGACGGCATACCGTCAAGCTGCTTTGCCCCGGCCCGTGCATGCCGCACATCTGCGCGCTGCGTTTCGAGTCGCCCGTAGCGTTTCCGGACGGCTGGCGGCTCGATCGCGCCGCGGCGAGGCGGAACCAGCAGCCGCCCAAGCCGCCGTCGCATCCGGGGCATCTGATCCCGGAAGTGCCGCTGCTGGTCGCCCTGGACCGCGGGTTGACGATCGAGGTGTTGCGAAGCGAGCAGTACGAATCGGCCGGCACGTCAGCGACGAACGAACTGCTGATGACACCGCTGCCCGCCGCGGCGCCGCGCACGCCCTGGGTGGCGCGGTTGTCCCTGACCGCCGAGGACGGTTCCCGGCAACAGGCGGCGTTGAACCTGTCGCCACCCGGGCTGCGGGAACTGTTGCAGCGCACCCGGCACTTGCTCGACGATTTTCGCACGATGGCACGAAGCGACGCGGCATGGCTCGATAGGCAGGTCGGTCGTTGTCGCGAGCTTGCCGAACAGCTCGATGCCTGGGCGGCCGAGGCGATGGACGACCAAGCCCACTGGGAACGGTTCTGCCAAATCTATCTCGAAGGGCTACGGCTTCAGCGTCAGGTGGCATGGGGCAATCCGCTGCTCGACTTCGATCGGTTGCTGCTGGTCAAACGTGGGATCGGCAGCCCCGCGCTGGGTCTGCCGCAGAACTGGCAAAGCAACTGCGTGTTGCCCGTCACAGGCTTCGACGACGAGATCGCGGTCCTGACGCTCGGTCAGCCGCCCGAATCGTTGACGACGCTGTACCGGCCCGCCGGCTCGCACTTCGTCGGCGACGTCGACTTGCACTTCGACGGCGATCGGGTGCTGTTTTCATCGATCGGCGATCACGACAAATGGCACGTGTTCGAGCTGCGGACCGACGGCACGGGACTGCGGCAGGTGACTCCGCCGCTGCCCGATGTCCACCACTACGACGCCTGTTATCTGCCGGACGGCGGGATAATCTTCTCGTCCACGGCTTCGATGGCCGCCGTGCCGTGCGTCAATGGCAGCACGCGCGTCGCCAATTTCTACCGGCTGAATCCCGACGGTTCGATCCGCCAGTTATGTTTCGATCAGGAGCACAACTGGTGCCCGACGGTGCTGGAGGACGGTCGAGTGTTGTATTTGCGTTGGGAGTACACGGACACGCCGCACAGCCACGACCGCGTGCTGTTCAGCATGAATCCGGACGGCACGGGGCAACGGGAATTCTACGGCAGCAACTCGTACTGGCCCAACTCGCTGTTCTACGCTCGCCCGGTTCCGGGAAGGCCGGGCATGTTTGCAGGGATCGTGGGCGGTCACCACGGCGTGCGGCGGATGGGCGAATTGGTGTTGTTCGACACGGCGCGAGGTCGCCGCGAAACGCAAGGAGTGGTCCAGCGGATTCCGGGCCGCGGCCGTGCGGTGCCCTCGATGACCGATCCGGAATTCGACGCCACAATGATCCTGGACAATCTGGTCGACGACTCGTGGCCCAAGTTCCTGCATCCTTATCCGTTGAGCGAGAAGTACTTCCTGGTTGCGTGCCAGCCGACCGCGCAGTCGCTGTGGGGCATCTACTTGGCCGACGTGTTCGACAACCTACTGCTGTTGGCCGAACTGCCGGGCTACGCATTGTTCGAGCCGGTGCCGTTGCGCGAAACACCTCGACCGCCGGTGATCCCGGCCAAGGTCGACTTGAGACGCCGCGACGGCGTGGTCTATCTGGCGGACATCTACGCCGGCGATGGGCTGAAAGGAGTACCGCGCGGCGCGGTCAAGCGACTGCGGCTGATCAGCTACCACTACCTGTATCCGGGCATGGGAGGTCCGCAGGGTGTGGTCGGCATCGAGGGGCCCTGGGACATCAAGCGGATCGTGGGCACGGTGCCTGTCCGGGAGGATGGATCGGCCCTGTTCCGCATCCCGGCCAACACGCCGATCGCCGTCCAGCCGCTGGATGAACAAGGCCAAGCCCTGCAGTTGATGCGCAGTTGGTTCACGGCGATGCCCGGCGAAGTGCTCTCGTGCGTCGGTTGTCACGAGAGCCAGAACACGTCGCCGCCGTCGATTCCAACGCTGGCCGCCCGCGGCGCTCCGGCAGAGATCGAGCCGTGGTACGGACCGCCGCGAGGATTCAGTTTCGAGCGCGAAATCCAACCGGTCCTCGACCGGCACTGCATCGGCTGCCACCACGGCCGGACGGACGACGAGGCCCGGACGGCGTTCGATCTGCGCGGACTGGAACGGATCACGGACTACCGGAGCGTGTATCACGACGGCGGTCGGGACGCGGGGCACTTTTCCACCTCGTACGCCGCCTTGCATCGCTTCGTGCGGCGGCCCGGGCTGGAGAGCGATTACCACTTGCTAATGCCGCTGGAATTCCACGCCAACACCACGCAATTGGTCCAACTGCTGGCCAAAGGCCATCACCAGGTGCGGCTGGATGCCGAAGCTTGGGACCGGCTGATCACCTGGATCGATCTGAACGCGCCGTTTCACGGAACCTGGACCGAGATCGCCGGCGACGAACGGGTCAAGCCGTTGGCGCAGCGGCGCCGCGAGTTGCTCCGGTTGTATGCCAGCATGGACGGCGAGCCGGAAGCCGAGGCCGCCAGCGGACAGTGGTTGCAGGATCACATTGTCTCTCGGGCGCGGATCGATCCCATCCTGCCCGAACCCGAACCGCCGGGCGATCCGGCGCCGGTCGATTGTCCCAATTGGCCCTGGGACGCGGATGAGGCCCAACGCCGACAGCGCGAACTCGGGCCGCACCAACGGACGATCGAATTGGCCGACGGCGTCAGCATGGATTTGACGCTCGTTCCGCCCGGCGAATTCGTCATGGGGTCGGTGGACGGCGCGCCGGACGAACAGCCAAGGGCTCGGATCAAGGTCGACAAGCCGTTCTGGATCGGGCGATTCGAAGTCACCAACCGGCAGTTCGGCGCGTTCGATCCCGGTCACGATAGCCGTGTCGAGTCCCGGTTTGCCATGCAGTTCGGCGTGCGCGGCTTCTATGTCAACGGCCCGGATCAACCCGTCGTGCGGATTTCGTGGCAACGGGCGATGGACTTCTGCGACTGGCTCAGCCGCCGCACCGGCCTGCGGTTCTCGTTGCCCACCGAAGCCCAATGGGAATACGCTTGTCGAGCCGGCACGGAGACGGGATTCCACTTCGGCGCTGTGGATGCGGATTTCTCGCAGCACGCCAATCTGGCCGACGCCATGCTCAGCCAGTTCGTTTGCCATCCGTACAAGAAGCACCGCGAGCCGATGGCCAATCCCAGCCCTTACGACGATTGGATCCCCAAGGATTCGCGTCGCAACGACGGCGGCTTCTTGTCCGAGCCGGGTGGGAGGTATCCGCCTAACGTCTGGGGACTGTACGACATGCACGGGAATGTGGCCGAGTGGACTCGATCTGCCCACCGGGCCTATCCGTACCGGGACGCCGACGGACGCAACGCAGCGGACGGGGACGAGCGCCGCGTGGTCCGCGGCGGATCGTGGCGCGACCGACCGCCGCAAGCGACCAGTGCCGCTCGCGCAAGCTATCGACCTTACCAGGGTGTATTCAACGTCGGCTTCCGAATCGTTTGCGAACCGTAGACAACGCGAAGGGGGGCGGGAGTCGTTTTCGGGACACGACCAACCACATGAAAGACACTTTGTCCGAAAACGACTCCCGACCCCGTGGCGTGAGACGCGACACGAATTCGTTGGCGAACCGTAGAGCCGCCTCGAACAAGCCGCCCTACCCACAACCGAAAGGACAAGCCATGATGCCTCTGGCCCGCACCACGCTCGCGATAATCTCTTGTTGGTTTGTCGCCGCTGTCCTCCCGGCGGCGGACGGCGGTCCGCAGCCGGATTTCAGCCTGGTGCCGGGGGTCGTGATCGATCACCGTCCGGCTTCGTCGGGGCTGTATATCGGTTCGCCCACGATCGCCGAATTGCCCGACGGAGCGTACGCCGCGGCGCACGATTTCTTCGGACCGAAATCCGTCGAGCACCAGTCGGCCATCACGGCCGTGTTCCGCAGCGAAGACCGGGGGGCGACTTGGAAGCAGGTCTCGCAAATCGACGGTGCCTTCTGGTCCAATCTGTTCGTTCATCGCGGCCAGTTGTACCTGATGGGCGTCAATCGCCACCACGGTTGGATCGTGATCCGGCGCAGCGACGACGGCGGTCGGACGTGGACGGTGCCCGAGGATGCCGAGTCGGGTCTGCTGACCGATACCGGCCAGTTCCATACCGCGCCGGTGCCGATGGTGATTCACCACGGTCGATTGTGGCGCGGCTTCGAGGACGCCGGTGGCGGTCTGGTGTGGGGCAGCCGGTATCGGGCGATGATGCTGTCGGCCCCGGTCGATGCGGACTTGCTGCGGCGCGAGAGCTGGACGTTCAGCAACCATATCGCCCGCGATCCGCAGTGGATGGACGGCCGGTTCCTGGGCTGGCTGGAGGGCAACGCGGTCGCCGCCCCCGACGGCCGCATGGTCAACGTCCTGCGCATGCACTACGGAGGCCAGGGCGGCAAGGCCGCGATCGTGCGGATCAGCGACGATGGCGCCACGGCGACGTTCGATCCACAGACCGGGGTCATCGACTTTCCCGGCGGCGCGAAGAAGTTCACGATCCGCTTCGACCCCGAGTCCAAGGCGTACTGGTCGCTGGTCAATCCAGTGATGCCCGTATCGCGACTCCAGCAGCGCAACGCCGGATCGATCCGCAACACGCTGGCGCTGATGCGGTCGAGCGATCTGCGGCAGTGGGAGATGCGCTGCATCCTGCTGCATCACCCGGACGTGGCGAAGCACGGGTTCCAGTATCCCGATTGGCAGTTCGACGGCAACGACTTGATCGCCGCGATCCGCACGGCCTACGACGACGGACTGGGCGGCGCGCACAACGCGCACGATGCCAACTTCCTGACGTTTCACCGCTTCAGGAATTTCCGCGAATTGACGATGGCCGATTCCGTCGTCGATCCCCAATCGCTCGAAGTGCCGACGGCGAAGTTCGATACCGGCGCGATGCTCGTCGAAGGTCGGGGCTTCACCCTCGAAACCCTGGACAACGAGGCCAAGGCGTTCGGAAACCGCAACTACGTTTGGCGCGAGGTGCCCGAGTCGCTGCGGGGTTGGCGCTACACGCAAACCTCGGGCGGCGAACTTGCCGAGATCGCCGTCACGGCCAAAGTCGACACGACCTTGCAGATCGCCACCGCCGCTTCCCGCCGCGGCATCGACACGCGCGGTTGGGAACCGGTGGAGCAACTCGTCTTTCACTATACCGACGCCGGTCGTACGCCGATGCAAGCTCTGCGGCGCTCCTTCAAGGCGGGCGACCGAGTCGAGGTTCCCCAGGGCAATTGGACCGGCGGGATCCTGTTGATTCCCCCCGAGCCGGCCGACTGAACGGCTGGGGTAGCGGTGAGAGTCATTGAAGTTGCGATTTTCGACGGGGAGTAGCCGAATTCGTGAGAATTCGGACTCTGGGTTGGTGGCCGTCCCCCGCGAAACACCAACGAATTCTCACAAATTCGGCTACGCGCAACTTCAAAGATGTGGGTCGGCGCCGATCGGTCCCGGGGATCGGTCGTTGTGCGGGAGTGTACGCCGGACTTGCCCCGCGTTACAATGGTCCGCGAGTTCGATGCCATTCGATCGATTTGGATTTCACAACCATCAGGAGTTAACGTCATGAGTTCCATGTTGGATCGTCGCCATTTTCTGAAAACCGCTACCGCGGCCGCCGCCGGACTGGCCCTCGTGCCGCAGGGCAGCCGCGACTTGTTCGCCCAACAACTGGCGGACGGAGCCCCGAACGCCGAGAAACTCGGCTGGCGGCTCGGCTGCCAAGCGTACAGCTTCAATCGGTTCACGTTCTACGAGGCGATCGACAAAGTCGCCTCGCTCGGTCTGCACTGGATCGAAGCCTACCCCGGCCAGCGTCTCAGCCAGGAACAGCCGGACATCCAGATCGGCGAATCGCTGTCGACCGACGTGCGCAAGCAGATCAAGCAGCGTCTGGCGGACAAGAAAGTCCAACTGGTCAACTACGGCGTGGTCGGATTGCCGGCGGACGAAGCGGGTTGCCGCCGAACGTTCGACTTCGCGAAGGACATGGGCATCGAGACGATCGTCTCCGAGCCGGGATTCGACGCGATCGACACCATCGAAAAACTGTGCAACGAGTACCAAATCAACGTGGCATTGCACAACCATCCCAAGCCGTCGCGATACTGGAATCCCGATACGGTGCTGGAAGTCTCCAAGGACCGCAGCCCGCGAATCGGCGCGTGCGCGGACACCGGCCACTGGATGCGCTCGGAACTGAACCCGGTCGAGCAGTTGAAGAAGCTCGAAGGCCGCATCATCAGCTTCCACTTCAAAGATCTGAACAAGTTCGGCGGCGGCGCCCACGACGTGCCGTGGGGCACGGGTGCGGGCGATGTGCGCGCCATGTTGACCGAGATCCACCGTCAAGGCGTCAAGGCGGTCTTCTCGATCGAATACGAGCACAACTGGACCACCTCGCTGCCCGAGATCGCCGAGTGCGTCAAGTACTTTGACAAGATCGCCGCCGAACTGGCCAACGCCTGAACTGTGCTGGCGCCCGTTGGAGTGTACGCTTAAGCGTGCGGACCGTAGGTACGAACTACCCCACACGCTGAAGCGTGAACTCCAGCGCAGGGACACGCGCAGGACGGATGAGTCATCCGTCCTGCTTCTTTGTGCGAATCCGAAGTTTGTCATGTTTGCCAAGGAGAGGAGAACCATGCCCGATTCAACGCACCATCTGGAACAAGCGTACGAACTGGCCAAGGCCCGGTATGCGGCTTGGGGCGTGGACACCGAGGCGGCGATCGAGCGGTTGACTTCGATTCCGATCTCGCTGCATTGCTGGCAGGGCGACGATGTCGGCGGCTTCGAACATGCCGTCGACCAGATCGGCGGCGGCTTGGCCGTCACCGGGAACTATCCCGGCAAGGCGCGCACGCCTGACGAACTTCGCAGCGATTTGCAGCGGGCACTTTCGCTGATCCCCGGCAAGCATCGCCTGAACCTGCACGCGAGCTATGCCGAGCCGGGAGGGAAACCGGTCGAACGGAACGAACTGGCGCCGGAACATTTCCAGCGCTGGATCGACTGGGCGAAAGAGCAGAGTCTGGGCTTGGATTTCAATCCTACCTACTTCGCCCACGAAAAAGCCAACGACGGCCTGACGCTGTCACATCCCGATCCCGGCATCCGGCGGTTCTGGATCGAGCATGGCATCGCCTGCCGCAAGATCGGCGCGGCGATGGGCCAGGCCCTGGGCACGCCGTGCGTCACCAATGTCTGGATTCCCGATGGCTATAAGGACACCCCGGCGGACCGCAAAGGTCCGCGCGAGCGGCTGGCCGCTTCGCTGGACGCGATCTTCGCCGAGGCGGTCGATCCGCAGTGGAACCGGGACGCGGTGGAAGCCAAACTGTTCGGGATCGGTTCGGAGAGCTACGTCGTCGGCTCGCACGAGTTTTATCTCGGCTACGCCGTCACGCGGAAGAAGCTGCTATGCCTGGACGCCGGGCATTTCCATCCCACCGAGGTCATCTCCGACAAGATCTCGTCCGTCATGCTGTACCTGGACGAATTGCTGCTGCACGTCAGTCGCGGCGTGCGGTGGGACAGCGACCACGTGGTCACGTTGACGGACGAACTGCAGGCCATCGCCCAGGAATTGGTGCGCGGCGATTACTTGCAGCGAGTCCACATCGGCCTGGATTTCTTCGACGCCAGCATCAATCGCGTCGCTGCCTGGGTGATCGGCACGCGGTGCATGATCAAGGCGTTGCTGATGGCCCTGCTCGAACCGGCCGATCTGCTGCGCACCGCCGAATCCACCGGCAATCTCACCGCCCGCCTGGCACTGCAAGAGGAATTCAAGACGTTGCCCTACGGTGCCGTCTGGGACAACTACTGCCTGCGCTCGAATGTGCCCGTCGGCCGTGCGTGGCTGGACGATATCAAACGCTACGAAATCGATGTCCTCTCGCAACGCTGAGCATCCGGAAAACGCTGCATCCAGCCGCTCACCACACCTTCACACCAACGCAAAGGAAAGCTCCATGCTACGCCGCTCGATGACCTGTCTGATGATCACGCTGCTGACTGTCGCCGCCGTCTGCCATGCCGACCAAGGTGCCTCCGATCCGTTTCTGGGAGATTGGCAAGGCGAAGGCGTGGTGGCCCAGGTGATTCCTCGCGGCGGCGGCAACTACCAAATCAGCTTCCTGCCGGAATTCGACGTCAAGTGCAAGCCGCTGGCGGTGGTCGTGGGCCGAGCAGCCGACGGAGTGCTGCGGTTCGATCAGGACGGTTGGAGCGGACAGGCCGAAGGTCAGCAGATGGCGTGTGTCCGGCCCGGAAACGGGCAACCCGAGTCATTCGTGCTGAAGCCGGTGGTGCGTCAATCGCCCAGCGTCGGCGCCAAGCCGCCCGAGGGCGCGGTGATCCTGTTCGACGGTTCCGGGTTCGACCAGTGGGAAGCCCAGCGGCCCAAGGGTGGGCCGACGGAGATCGCGTGGGAATTGTGCGAAGATTTCATGCGGGTCGCGCCCATCGACCGGGAGACGCGCGCCGGGCACTCGCTGATTACGAAGCGGGCGTTCCAGGATTTCCGCATGCACTTCGAGTTCCGTTTGGCATTGATGGCCGACAAGACCGGGCAGGCGCGGTCCAACGGCGGCCTGGTGTTCGGCGATGCCAACTGGTACGAGATCCAGGTCTTGGACAGCTACGGCCTGGAAGGCTTGGACAACGAATGCGGCGGCATCTACAAGGTCGGCGCGCCGGCGGTCAACATGTGCCGCCCGCCGTTGATCTGGCAGACCTACGACATCGAATACCGCGCGCCGCGCTACGACGCCGACGGCAAGCGGACCGAGCCGGGCCGGATCAGCGTCATGCACAACGGCGTGCCCATCCACCAAGACGCGGAACTGCCCGATTCCCCCACGGCCGAACAACGCCGCAAGACCAACCCCGACGCAATCCCCACCGGCCGCATCATCCTGCACTACCACAAGGATCCCGTAGAATACCGCAACATCTGGCTCGTCGAACGGTGAAACGACCGCCTTGTCAATCGCCCGGTTCGCGGCAGACACCGGCCCGCATGAGGCTAGCGTGGCCCCACCCTTTCGCGAACACTTGGCACAGCATTGCGCCGTGACATACATGCGTACCGGGCTGGCGAACGCGCCGACCGCCGGTTCGCAGCGTGCTATTCGAGCGGTCCGCTGTCGGTCGTGGTGCGTACGGGGCGACGCGGCTCGACGCTGATCTTGGTATGGACGGCCTGGGCCAAACGGTCCAGCACATCTGACCGTAGGGTCCGCGTGCCTTCCAGAAATTCACAGAGCGTTTGAGCGGAGACTCCCGCCTCAGAGGCGATGTCGCGGACGAGCCGACCACTGCAATGGATCGCTCGGCGCAGATGCCCGCTGTATGTTTCTTCCGCCTTGGCTTCCACCATCCGCTCGTGCCGTTCGGCGAGTTCTACCATCTCAGCCTCGATTAGCGGGCGTTCCCGTCGCAATTGTTCCAGCAGTTGGGGCGACACGACCACTTCTTGCGGCATCTTCGGCTCTCTCCTCAATCATTCGCCTCGACGGCGGACTTCGAACGCCGTTACCGGTGCTCCGCGGTCTACTCGACCCGCGGGCTGGCGGAGGGGCCTGGGTTGGTGTTCTTGCTTTCCATGGCATTGGGTTGCTTGGTCAACAGGAAACGGTCGAACTCGAAGCCGTCTTCGCGCATCGAGAACATGACGGTGTGCAAGCCAGGCCGCTCGACGTCCAGCCAGATCTTGCCCAGAACGCCAGTGTGGACGTCGTTCGTCCGTTGCCGCGAGTCCCATTGCCACTGGCCGTGCTGGCCGGTGAATTGGATGCGGGCGCCCGACGCGGGCCATTGGCCATCGAGCCCGACGTGCAGGCTGTTGTCTTCCGAACCGGTGCAGCAGGTGCGCACCCAGACGTAATAGCGGCCTGGCTCGGTGAACACAACGGGGTAGTACAACACGCTGCATTGGCCCGGTGTGTCCGTGAAGCTGACGCCGCGGACCAACGGATCCGCGTGCGTCACCCGGGTGTCGGGCAACAGTTCCAAATACGCGCCGCCCACCGCGCCCTCGGCGTGGTTCGGATCGGGATCGGGCCGGACATCCGGTGTCGTGTCGACCGTCGTCAAATACCACTTCCGCACGTCGTCCCGGTCGACCGCGTCGTAGTCCTCGGCTTCGACGACCAGGATACCGTCGGATTGCCGATGCACCTTCTTCGCGTTCGTCGGATCGTAGTGGAAGGCGAAGGCGGGGACCGCGGATTGCATGAGGGCAGCGGCGGACGCATCCACCGGGCCGAGCTGGAACTTCACGTCCTTTTGCTCGGTCTTCAGCAGGAACACGACGTCGGCCTGGACGGGAACGGTCAGCTCCGTCGCCGCTTGGCCCTGAACCGTGCCGCAAGATTTCGCTTCGCCGGTCTTGGCAACGATCTGCGAAACGGCAAACTCGGCATTCGGCAGGTCCAGTACGGTCTTGCCGCCGCGTTTGACGAACACCACGACGCAGCCGTCGCCCGCCAGCGCCCAGTCGCCGGACTTGGTCAACACGGGCCGCATGTTCCAGAACGGGATCTCGTTGCGGTGGAAGAAATCCAGCGCGATCTTGCCTTGGTCCCAGAACTTGTCGCGGCTGCGCCAGTCCTCGCAGGTCAGGTCCGACTGCGGATGCTGGTAGCCGAAGTACCATTCGGTGCCGCAGCCGCCGGCCAGGAACGTGCCCCACAGGCCGTTGATGCGCGCGTTGTCGTGGTCCGGATCCTCGTCGTCGGTGATCAAGGCGTGTGTCGCATCGCCCGGTTCGTCGCAGGCCACCACCCACGGCTTGCCCGCGGCCTCCGATCGCAGCACCCAGGTCTTCACGTCGTCGTAGACCTCGACAAAGGCGGGATTGCTTGTCTGCAAAGACAGCCCCGTCAGATCGGATTGGTCGCCCAGCAACGGGCCGTACACGTTTTTCTTCGCGCCGGGGTACGTGTGCAGCACGCGGAGGTGGTTGTACGGATCGATCCGCTTGACGTAGGCGGTTTGCGCCTGATGCTGCGCGGTGGTTTGCGTGTTCTCCTCGCCGAAGTTCCAGTTCAGTGCCAAGTGGTAGCCGAACCGGGCGACCAATTCGCGGAAGTATAGCCGGCGTTCCGGTCCCAGATCGCCGCCGTCCATCAGTTTGCAGTTCTCGGCTTCCGAGGTCTTGAAGTGCAGGAACATGCCCTTGCGGTCGGCGTACCGCATGACGCGGTCCCATTGGTCCGTCTTCGAGACGTCGATGCGCAGCCGTTCGATGCTGGTCGTCCAAGCCTTGTCGGGCGTGTTCTTCCCGTGGTTGGCTTCGTAATCGGCCAGATCCTTCTTCACCAAGTGCATGAACACGTTCTCGTCGTCCCCGGCCACATTGAACGTCAGGAACGAGAATGCGTTCATGCCTTTGCCCGACAGGTAGTTGACGGCGCCGAGCAACGCCTTGCCCTTGTCGCGATCCGGACCCCAGAGCAGGTCATCCGCCTCGCGGTCGTAATCCTGCAAGTGCGGCGCCCAAGTCTTGCGGCGTTTGCCCACGTTCGGCGTCGCGTCGAAGTCTTCGTAGGCGAACAGGTTCTCCGGCGCGTCGGCGCCGACTTTCAGAAAATACTCTCCGGTCTCGGCGAAGCGCTGGTAACGTTGGCCGACATATTGCAGACGGCCCTTGCTGTAGAATCCGTTTCCGGGCCCGTCGGCCGGACCGATTTCGAACGTGCCTTCCAAGCCGTCCATGAAGCCACCGCTGACGCCCTGCGGATCGTCGGCCAGTGCCACGCCCCCGCCCTGCAGGAATCGCACGCGGTACGACCATCGGCCCGCTTCGTCGGCCGCGAAATAGACTCGCCACTTGTTGCCCGACTCGGCGCCGGAGATGGCCGCATTTCCGTCGGCGGCATAGAAGCCCGGCACGACGTACTGCCGTCCGCTCGGGCCGACGAACGTCACGTCCAGTCGGTAGTCGGTGAACGGATTCGGCGTCGCCCGCTCGCTGGTCTCGGGCCCGGCCAAGGTCAATGTGACCGGATTCCATTTCGCCAGCTTGCCGCTGATCTCGACAGCGGGGGGCGTGGCAAACGCCGCGCTCGCCAACGCTATCCCGATGATCAACACGCTCGAGCGAAGTACCATCGTTCCGTTCCTGCAGCTTGCTGACAACATGCTTGCTCCTTGGGTGTTAACGGTAGGTGTACTCGGACCCTCTACGTCTGCCGAGCGAAGAGATTGTAGTTGCTCCGTACCTCTCGGTCTACAACGACCGAACGGAGTTCAGATGGGTTGACCGCTGCATGGCGAGGCTCTAACGTGGATGGGAAGTGGCCGTAGCGGGCCAAGCGGCTTCCTCGTTGGCGAAGTTCGGAGCAGCAGTCGTGCGGCAAACGATTGGATATCAGGTTGTGCTTGGCGTCGGGCTTTCCGTTTGGCTCGTCGCGGGGACGTCGGCTGGCGAAGCGGTCGATTTCGCGCGCGAGATCGCTCCGATCTTCGAAGAACACTGCATCCGCTGCCATCATCCGGAAAACAAGCAAGCCGATCTGTCGCTGGACACTTTTCGCGACCTCGAGGCCCAGACCTACGTGACGCCTGGTCGGCCGGACGAAAGCTATTTGCTGGAGGTCGTCACCGCGGCCGATGGTCGGCCGGCGGCGATGCCGAAGGAAGGTGAGCCTCTGACGGCCGAGCAGAAAGGTCGGCTGCGGCGCTGGATCGCCGAGGGCGCGAAGTGGCCGGACGGACTGGTGCTCCGCCAGCGGTCCAAGGCCGACAGCACCTGGTGGTCGCTGCAACCGCTGGCAGCGGAGGAACCGCCCGATGCGGCCGGTCTGCCCGCGCGATGGACGGCTAATCCCATCGACCGGTTCGTCTACCGCAAGCTTGCCGAACAAGGTCTCACTCCCTCGCCGCCCGCCGACAAGCGGGCGCTCGTGCGGCGAGTGACCTACGACCTGATCGGTCTGCCGCCTTCGCCGGACGAAGTCGCTGCCTTCCTGGCCGACGATTCACCGGATGCGTACGAAAAACTGGTCGATCGCCTGCTCGCGTCGCCGCACTACGGCGAGCACTGGGGCCAACACTGGCTGGACGTCGTCCGGTTCGGCGAGAGCCGCGGTTTCGAACGCAACGAGATTGTCGACAATGCCTGGCCCTTCCGCGACTATGTGATCCGTTCGTTTAACGACGACAAACCGTTTGACACGTTGGTACGCGAGCACTTGGCGGGCGACGTGATCGGCCGCGATCGGCCGGAGGTCGAGGCGGGCGCGATCTTTCTGGTGTCCGGGCCCTACGACGATGTCGGCAATCAGGACGCGGCGCAGGCCGCTCAGATCCGCGCGAACACGATCGACGAGATCATTCGCGCCACGGGCGAAGCCTTTCTGGGGCTGACGGTCGGCTGCGCCCGCTGCCACGACCACAAGTTCGATCCGGTGATGCAACGCGACTACTACGGATGGTACGGCACGTTCGCCGGTGTCTATCACGGCAACCGGACCGTCGCCACCGCCGAACAACGCCGCGCGCGCGACGAAGCGTTGCGACCGCTGAACGAGCAGCGAGACCGCCTGGCCCGGCAACTGGCCGATTTGCAGAAGTCGATCGAGCAGAGTGCCGAAATGCGCGCGGTCGAACTGGAGCCGCGTTGGACGCGGCCCCGCATCGAGCGCACCGGCACCGAAGAACGGTTCGAATCCGTCGAGGCCCGGTATGTACGATTGGTGGTCGAGGGCGCCGAGTCCAATCCGGCGGCGAGAGGTGGCTACGGCATCGACGAATTCGAGGTCTGGACCGCCGACGATCCGCCGCGCAACGTCGCATTGGCCAAAGCGGGTAGTCAGGCGACGGGCCAGAACCGCGTGGCCGGCGACTTCGCCAATGCCTACAGCGCCTCCCTGACGATCGACGGCAAGTTCGGCGCGCGATGGCTGGCGTCCGGCCCCGAACTGACTATCACGCTGGCCCAGTCCGAACGGATCAACCGCGTCTTGTTCTCCAGCGACCGCCCGGGCGACGCCGGAGAACATTCGGTGGCGTCGTTCGTCAGCGAGTATCGCATCGAGGTGTCGCTGGACGGCCAGCAATGGACCGCTGTCGCCGATTCGCACGACCGCCAACCGGTCAACGCGGCGCACCGCCGTCATCGGCTGATCGAGGCAGCCGTGACCTCCGAGCAGCGTCGGCAACAGTCCGATCTGAACCGGCAACTGGCCGAAGTACACCGCGAAATCAACGCCGTGCCGCCGCTGCCGGTATGGTGGGCGGGCGAGTTCAAGCCGACCCCGAGCAAGTTGCACGTGTTCGTGGGCGGCGATCCGCAGCGGTTGGGGGCCGAGGTGTCACCGGCCAGTCTCGCGGCGCTCGACGCCATCGTTCCGCCTTATCAGCTCGCCGACGACACCGCCGAAGGACAACGGCGGCTGCAACTGGCTGAGTGGATCGTCCATCCCGACAATCCGCTCACTCCCCGCGTGTTGGCCAATCGTATCTGGCACTACCACTTCGGCACCGGGTTGGTGGACACTCCGAGCGACTTCGGCTACATGGGCAGTCGCCCGACGCATCCCGAGTTGCTCGACTGGTTGGCGAGCCAAGTGCATGATCACGGTTGGCGCTGGAAGCCGCTCCATCGCTTGATCGTGCTGTCGGAGACCTATCGGCAATCGTCCGTCTTCCGCCCCGACGCGGCGCAGGCGGACGCCGACAGCCGTCTGCTGTGGCGTTTTCCGCCGCGGCGATTGGCGGCCGAGGAGATCCGCGACACGCTGTTGATGATTGCGGGCCAGTTGAACTTGCAGGGCGGAGGGCCTGGCTTTCGTCTGTACCGTTATTTGCAGGATAACGTCGCGACCTACATCCCGCTGGACGAGCACGGACCGGAGACGTATCGCCGCGCCGTGTATCACCAGAACGCGCGTGCATCGCTGCTCGATTTGCTGACCGAGTTCGATTGCCCGGACAACGCCTTCTCCGCGCCGCGGCGAGCTTCGACGACCACGCCGCTGCAGGCGTTGACGATGATGAACCACCGGTTCTCGTTGGATATGGCCGAGCGATTGGCGGAGCGTCTGCAACGCGAGGCGGGAAGCGATCGCGCGGCCGACCAAGTCCAGCGGGCGTTTTCCCTAGCCTATGCGAGACCGGCCGACGAGGACGAGCAGGAAGCGGCGGTCGCCCTGATCGACTCGCACGGTCTGCGCGCCTTCTGTCGGGCCCTGTTGAATTCGAATGAACTGATTTATCTTCGGTAGTTATGACGATGAATACATGGAACCTGCTGATTTGGACTCTCTGTGCCTCCGTCGCTTCAGCGGCGCAGACGCGTGCCTCCGAGGCCGCGAAGCCCAACGTGATCTTCATCCTGGCGGACGATCTGGGCTGGAGCGATACGACGCTGTACGGAACGACGAAGTTCTATCAGACGCCGAACATCGAGCGACTGGCTCAGCGCGGGGTGATTTTCCACCGAGCCTATTCCGCTAGTCCCCTCTGCTCGCCGACTCGCGCCAGCATCCTGACCGGGCAAAGCCCGGCGCGGATTGGGATCACCGCGCCCAACTGCCATCTGCCCGAGACGCGGATGACCGCGAGCGTGCGTCCCAGCGCGCCGCCCAGTTCCAAGGCGTTGATCTGCGACAGCGCCACGCGTCTGGACACCCGCTACGTCACGCTGGCCGAACGGCTGAAGGACGCAGGGTACGCCACCGGGCATTTCGGCAAGTGGCACCTCGGGCCGGAGCCCTATTCGCCGCTGGAACAAGGCTTCGACGTCGATGTGCCGCACTGGCCCGGACCGGGACCGGCAGGAAGCTTCGTCGCGCCTTGGAAGTTCAGGAATTTTCAGGAGCGGTCGCCGGGCGAGCACATCGAGGACCGCATGGCTGCCGAAGCCGTGGCTTTCATCGAACAGCACCGGGACCGTCCGTTTTGCCTGAACTACTGGCAATTCAGCGTTCACGCCCCGTTCGACGCGAAGAAGGAATTGATCGCCAAGCACCGCACCCGCGTGGATCCAAGCGACCCGCAGCGGTCGCCCACCTACGCCGCGATGGTCGAGTCGCTGGATGATGCGGTCGGCGCGCTGCTCGACACGCTCGACCGCCTCGGTCTGGCCGATCGCACCGCGGTGATCTTCTTTTCGGACAACGGCGGCAACATGTACAACGAAGTGGACGGCACGACGCCGACCAGCAACGCTCCGCTGCGTGGCGGCAAAGCGACGATGTTCGAGGGCGGGCTGCGCGTCCCCTGCATCGTTCAGTGGCCCGGCGTCACTCGTCCGGGCACGCGCAGCGAGGCGATGATTCAGAGTACCGATTTCTATCCGACGATCCTCCGCCTGCTCGATCTGCCGCCTACCCTCGAGCATCCGCTGGACGGCGTGGACATCGGCCCGTCGCTGCGCGGCGAGGCATTCGATCGAGGTCCGATGTTCACGTTCTTTCCGCACCAGCCTCGCGTGCCGGACCATCTGCCGCCGGCAGTGAGTCTCCATCGCGGGGACTGGAAGCTGATCCGTCTGTTTCACGAAGGAGAGAACGGAGCCCACGCATACCATCTGTACAATCTGGCGGAAGATGTCGGCGAGACCAGGAATCTGGCAGCCGAGAAGCCGGAATTGGTCGCAGAACTCGATCGTCTGATCGCCGGATTTCTGGAGGATACCAAGGCCGTCGTCCCGACGCCCAATCCGGCCTGGAGCCCTGCGGCGGTCCTGTCGTCGCCCCGCGCCGGTTGGACGACCAGCAAGGACACACAATGGAGCGAGGCGGAAGACCAGTGGGTGATCACCTCGACCGGAAACGATCCGTGGATCGCCACTCGCGCGTTGCCGGTCGATGCCCGCGGTCCGTTCACGGTACGACTGCGACTCCAATCGCGAACGGCCGGCAAGGGGGTGGTGTACTTCGCCACCCCGGCGCGCACCGCTTTCCACCTGGAGCAATCCGTCAGCTTTGTCCTCGAACAGGACGGCCAATGGCACGACTACGAGATCAAGCTGCCGCCGGACCGGCTGACGGCATTGCGGCTCGATCCCGGCAACGCCCCGGGCACGATCCGCGTGGCTTCGTTCACCCTGTTCGACGGGAAGGGACAAGAGGTGAAACGCTGGCTGCCCGCGGCAACCCGGTGAAAGTGAGTCGCGGGCGCCGAACGCGACTCGAGATGCGAGCAATCCACGACCAGAGATGCTAGATTCCCATTCAACCACTTTGTAAGGACTTCGTCATGAACAGGCACCTGATCCGTCTCGCCGCGCTGGCCCTTGGCTGCTTCGCTGCTTCCGCCGTGGCGGCAGAGGCTCGCCGTCCGAACTTCCTGTTTATCCTGGTCGACGATCAGTCGCCGTTCGACCTGAAAGTCTACGATCCGAAGTCACCGCTGGAGACGCCCGTCTTGGACCGCCTGGCGGCCGAGGGCATGGTGCTGGACGGCGCCTACCACATGGGCTCGTTTTCCGGTGCGGTCTGCACGCCGTCCCGGCACATGATCATGAGCGGGCGCACGCTGTGGCACCTGCCCATTTCGCCGGGAGCGAAACAGCGGGACCTCTGCCCACCGGATTTGGAGCAGAACACGATCCCGGCCGTGTTCAACCGCGCCGGCTACGCCACGATGCGGACCTGCAAGGTCGGCAACAGCTACGAGGCAGCCAACAAGCTGTTCACCGTCCGCCGCGACGCCACGAAACGAGGCGGCACCGACGAGACGGGCAGCGCGTGGCACGCCGAGCAGGTGCTGGACTATCTGGCCGAGCGGCAGACCAACCAGGACGCCGCGCCGTTCTTGATCTACTTCGGTTTTTCGCACCCGCACGACACCCGCGACGGCAAGCCCGAGTTGCTGGCGAAGTACGGAGCCGTGAATCACGCGGACCGAAACTCGCTGCCGCCCGCGAATCCGAAAGCACCGTCTCTGCCGATCAACTACCTGCCCGCGCATCCATTCCATCACGGACACCCAAATCTCCGCGACGAGGTCAGTGTGAGCGGTGTTTGGGAACGCCGGGACGAGATCACGATCCGCAACGAATTGGGGCGCGAGTTCGCTTGCAGCGAAAACATCGACATCCAGATCGGTCGAGTCCTGAAGAAACTGGACGAGATGGGGGAACTCGACAATACCTACATCTTCTACACGGCCGACCACGGCATGGCGATCGGCCGGCACGGTTTGCAGGGCAAGCAGAATCTGTACCAGCACACGTGGCGAGTGCCCTTCCTGGCCAAGGGCCCCGGGATCGCCGCTGGCTCGCGAGCCGCGGGCAACGTGTACCTGCTCGACGTGCTGGCGACCCTGTGCGATCTTGCCGGGATCGAGTCGCCCGAGACGAACGAAGGACGCAGTTTCCGCCCCGTGCTCGAAGGCAAACAGGACACCGTACGAGATGTCATGTACGGCGCCTACTGTGGCGGCACCAAACCCGGGATGCGGTCCGTCAAACAGGGTGAATGGAAGCTGGTCAAGTTCGATGTGCTGGAAGGCCAAGTCCGCGAGACCCAGTTATTTCATCTCGCCGAAAACCGCGACGAATTGCTTGCGCAACACCATCACCCGGATGTGGTCGCCTTGACGGGAAACCAGCCGGAGAAGCATCAGGTCAACCTGGCCGACGATCCGCGCTACGCACAACAACTCGCCCGGCTGGAAGCATTGCTGCTGGAGGAAATGCGGCGGTGCAACGACCCCTACCGGCTGTGGAACCAGCCGGACGACGGACTGCAACTCCCGGCCGAACCGACCCCGGCGAAGAAGGCGAAGAAGCCGGCCGTTCCGCGACCATAACAACGGTCGCGAAGCAGAAGACATCTTCACTGGCATCTTGGACCCTGGCGCGTTCGCATCGCACGGCCATTCATGGCCGTGCTTCCGCCATGGCAGCTTAGGCCCGCTGTTGACGGCGGGTTGCGCAGGCCCTCGTCAGTCCTCTTTCTTCGTGCCCTGCACCACAGCATCCAGGTCGGCCATGCCTTGGTCCAGTTTGTCCCGGACGGCCTCGTAGTCGGCCTCTTCGCCTTCGTGGATCGCTTGGTCGATCTTGCCGTAGGCTTCGAACATCGCGGCGACCGCCGCCTGAGCCTTTGCCAAATCCTGCTCCGTCAAGCCCGCCTTGGCGGCCAGTTCTGGCAGTCCTTCGAGCACATGCCCAACTTCGTGGATCGGGTCATGGGCCTTGTCCAGATCCTTTTCCGTAAACGCATCACGAATGGTCTCAAAGTGCCCGCGAAGTACGGCGACGCTTGCGGTGAAGTCGGCGGGAGTGACATGAGAATGATCGTGGTCGTGGTCGTGGGCATCGTCGTGATCATGGTCATGGTCGTGGTCGTGCGTCTGCGGGGCCGTGGGCTGGGGTTGAGCGGGTTGGCTAGGGCCGCAACCTGAAAGATACAGCAGGGCCATGCCCCCTAGCAGGCAACCGAGGACATGATCGACATACAACACTCGCACGTTCTTCATTTTGCATCCCTCCACAGACGGCCAAAGTTGACGCGGGCTTTCGAAATTCCAAAGTTCGTGGTATCTTACGCAACCCGGTTGCGTCGAGGAAGTAGATCCAAGGCCAAATTTGCGAGTGATTCGCGAACCGAACCCGATGTCCGCCCGTAGGAGAAGCCGTGAAGATGTCGGCGCAGGCACTACGCATTCCGCAAGGGCTCTTGCGCTCTTGCGGATCATGTTCGGAGGCAAACCCATGAAACTGCATAGCCGAACCGCGATGTGGCCGGCGATCTGCGTGATCGTGTTGGCGGGCTGTGGCGGACCGAGGGACCGTCAAGCGGACCTTCCGGTCGAGGCGGCGAGATTCAGTCTGTTGGAGGAAGAACCCTCGGGCGCACGAGGAGTGATGGAGACGAAGGCCGAGTTCGAGGGCCGCGAGAATCCCGGCGACTGGGCGAATGTCGTGTTGATCGCTCGCATCGGTGGCATCGACGGCGAGATTTGGGATCCGGACCGCGCCGCGTTCATGGTCGTCGATACGACCTATGTCGAACCCGAGCAGAAAGACGAAGCCCCGCAACACGACGCCGACAACTGTCCGTTCTGCCGGGCAAACAAGAAAAAATTGTTGGCGAACACGGCCCTGGTGCAGATTGTCGATGCAGCCGGCGAAGTCCCGGCGGTTCACGCCAAGAGGCTGTTGCAGGTGGACGAGGGGCAGACCGTCGTCCTGCGCGGCGAAGCCCGAATCGACGGACTGGGCAATCTGGCGGTTCGAGCGACGGGCGTCTTCGTGCCTGGCAGAGGAGCCGGATCGTGAGTCTTTGGCGAATCGCTTGGCGCAGCATTCAGCAGCGGGCATTGGCATCTTCGTTGACGGCGTTCTCGATGGCCTTGGGGGTCATGCTGCTGGTATCGGTGCTGTCGATCCACGGCGTGATCGAGCGATCGTTTCAGACCAATGCCAGCCTGGGCTACAACATCATCCTGGGGGCGAAGGGCGGCAAGCTGCAGTTGACGCTGAACACCGTCTACTATCTCAGCCAGCCGATTGAGAACCTGCCCTACGACTACTACATGGAGTTCCTGCCGGCGCAACGCCGGGACGAGGAATCCAAGAACGCCCTGTCGCCGCCGGAAACGAGCCGGGACGGGAAGTATGCGCCCTTCGTCGAGTTAGCGATTCCCGTGTGCCTGGGCGACTACTACGGTCCGTTCCGCGTCGTCGGAACGACTCCGGAGATGTTCGAGTATCTGCGGTTCGGTCCGACCGGAGACCGCCGCTACGAGTTCGTAGCGGGCCGAAATTTCCGGGCGCATAGCCCGGAGCACGGTCTGTTCGAAGCGGTGGTCGGCGGAACCGTAGCCCGCGAGATGAAAGTCAAACTGGGCGACCGCATCGCCACCACGCATGGCGACCCCGAGGGCGCCGGTCACGGCGAGCAATTCGCGGTTGTCGGAATCCTGGCCCCCTCCGGAACTCCGCAGGATCGCGCGGTCTTTGTCAACATGGAAGGCTTCTATCTGATGGAAGGCCATGCCAAGCCGATGGAGGCTGCGACCGATTCCCACGGCCACGGCGCGCGATCCAGACCGACGTCGTTCGAGGAGCAACTGGCCCTGGAGCCGTTGCCTTTGGAGCAGCGCGAAGTCACCGCGATTCTCGTGCGGACGGTCAGTCCCATCGTGGGACCGGGCTTGGCAAACCAAATCAACGAAGGCCCCGTCGCGCAAGCCGTCATGCCTGTCCGCGAGATCTATCAACTGTTCGACCTGTTCGTGCGGCCCGCGCAGATGCTGTTGTTGCTGATGAGCGGGCTGATCTGCATCGTCTCGGGCGTCAGCATCCTGGTCAGCATCTACAATTCCATGTCGGAGCGGCGGCACGAGATCGCCGTCATGCGGGCGCTGGGCGCCGAACGCCAGACGGTAATGACGGTGATCTTGTGCGAATCGACCATTTTGAGCGTGGGCGGCGGTATGATCGGCTGGGTCTTGGGGCATGGTCTGAACTGGGCGCTCAGTCCGCACCTGGAGTCTCGTACGGGCGTGTCGATCGGCTTCTTCGATTTGGCTCCGGGCGTGGACATCGCTTGGCTTTGGGGGTCGGTAAGCGGCGCCGGGTTTCCCGTTTCGACCGAGCTGCTGCTGATCCCGGCCTTGCTGCTGTTGGCCGTCATCGTCGGCATCTTCCCCGCCCTGACCGCCTATCGCGCCGACGTCGCGGCCTCGCTGGGCCAGTAGCCTCCAGTCGGTTGGAAACTCCCGAGCGCGTGTTCGGTCCCATCCGTCCCCCAAATGCTGTGGGGGGAGGTGCAAGCAGCGGACGATGCTTGGTATAATTTGCCCAGCTTCGTTCCAAGCGTCGGACCTCGGCCCCGTCACGGTCATGCGACTCGTCGGCGGGAACCGGTGCCACGCCTTTGGACCACTCCCGTTTTTTGTTCCTCGTTCTTGTTCCTCACCAAGGATACCAAACTATGTCCGATCCTCGCCAATCAACGCGTCGTCAGTTTCTTCAGGGTGTGGCCGCCGCTGGGGCCGCGAGCATCCTGCTCCCGTCGGCCAACCGGGCTTTCGGTTACCAGTCGCCCAACGAGCGACCTGTCTTGGCGACGATCGGCCTTCGGAATCAAGGCTGGGCCATCACCTCGAAATCCTTCAAATTCGCCGATTTCGCCGCACTCGCCGACGTGGACTCGAACGTGCTGGGCACGAACGTCGAGAAGACAGCGAACAGCCAGGGCAAGAAGCCTGATGCCTACAAGGACTATCGGGAGATTCTCGATCGCAAGGACATCGACGCGGTCATGGTCGCCACGCCCGACCACTGGCACACGAAGATTGTGATCGAAGCGATGTATGCGGGAAAGGACGTATACTGCGAGAAACCGCTCACGCTGACCATCGACGAGGGAAAGCTGATCGAGAAGGTCGTCAAGGAAACCGGGCGTGTCTTCCAGGTCGGCACCATGCAGCGCAGCGAATGTGACCATCGCTTCCTGCAAGCCGTTGCCCTGGTGAA
Organism: Pirellulaceae bacterium; assembly: GCA_023382975.1. Classification (GTDB taxonomy): domain Bacteria; phylum Planctomycetota; class Planctomycetia; order Pirellulales; family Pirellulaceae; genus SKKK01. The sequence goes on along the minus strand of JAHDXO010000009.1, from coordinate 994 downwards.
GCACGGACGCATCGGCACCGTCAAGAAGGTGACGTGCGGCATCGACGGCATGACCGGATCGCCGGTCATCCCGGTGGTTCCCGTTCCCGAGGGACTCGACTGGGAATTCTGGCTCGGCCCCGCGCCGAAAGTTCCCTACCGGGCCCTGCCCGAAATGCGAACCGGCTACGGCGGCGGCGTGCCGCTGTACAGCAACGGGCACTACTCGTTCCGAAGCTGGCACGAGTACTCCGGCGGAAAACTGACCGACTGGGGCGCCCATCATGTGGACATTGCCTGCTGGGCGATCGGTGCCAGCGCCACGGGCCCCAGCAAGGTGACGCCGTTGGAATTCGAGTTGGCGTGCGAATACAAGGATGGATATCCCGTGGTCGACGACCGGTACAACGTCGCGACCAGCTTCACGATCCGGGCCGACATGCCCAACAACGTCGAAATGATCATCACCAGCGCGGGCGACAACGGCATTCTGTTCGAGGGCACCGAAGGGCGGTTCTTTGTCAACCGCGGACGCATCTCCGGCAAACCGGTCGACGCCCTGAAAGACAATCCGCTCCCGGAAGGAGCGATCGAAGAGGTGTTTGGCGGACCGGTCAGCGAGAACCACAGCGCGAACTTCGTCGAGTGCATGAAGTCTCGAAAGCAACCCATCTCGGACGTCTGGTCGCACAACCGGATGCTCGAAATCTGCCACCTCGCGAACATCGCCATGCGTCTGGGGCGAGAGGTCAACTGGGATCCCGCCAAGCGAGAGATCGTCGGCGACGCCCAGGCGAACGCGTTTCTCGCTCGTGAAAGCCGCAAGGGCTACGAGATCGACGTGTAGTCGGACAGACCGCGAAGGAGATCGCAAAGCGTCGAAAGACCTCGCCGGCCGTGCGTTGGTGCGGTCACTCAAACGCCACGCGGTCTCCTTCGGAGCCTGCTGAAATACTGGCGAGAACCGAGGTGGGGTAAGCTTCCAGCTTGCCGAGTTTTCGTATCTTTGATTCCC
>JAHDXO010000008.1 GCA_023382975.1 Pirellulaceae bacterium | reverse complement strand
AAACCCGAAAACAAAAGTTGCGCAGTTCAGCGTAGTTCATTGCGCTGTACTATTAAAACGAGCCGAAGCCGCGACCGGAATAACCGGAGGCGGCGGTCCGGTGTTGTCGCGACGGACTAGGCTCGAACTCGGGTGTGCCCGTGCCGTCTTCCTTTTTGCGAAGGCAGCGCCACTGAAACGACGTGCTCGGCGGCAGACCCGACACCACACCGGTCCATACCGGGACGGCTGGAATTCCTTCATGGCCGCGGCGATCAACGATGTACTGGTAATAGACGCTCGGCTCGAGCTTCACCGCCTTAGCGGGGTTGTTGTCACCGAGTTGAGGCAGGTTGCCAACGACGTAAATGCTGGTGCCGGGGGTTGTGACCCCATTGTAGCAAACGAAGTTGACCGACGCTGTGGGCTGGATCGGTTCCAGGGCGAAATGGAAGGCTTTGGACGTTTGGTAGACGTCCATCAGCTCCGACTTGGCCAGGATCAAATTTTCGCCCGCATTGCACCAACCGCTTGCGGCTGCATTCAGGGCGGCGAGCGAGTTGCGTTCGAGTAGCGGCTGGCCATTGAGCGTCACGCCACTTGCGCGAGCTTGGCGGACGACGAGTTTCACGATATTGCTTCGCGAACGAACGGCTCCTGGGAACGGTTCGGTTCCGCCCACGTCTTGTGCCCGTTCGATGATGACTGCAGTGCCGCCTTGATCGGATCGAAGCTGACGGATTTCCGTCCTGCGGTGATGGTACTCGGGGCGACCATGACCATCGTAGTCGAGCGTTGCACCATCGTCTTCGTAACATGTGAACGAGGTCTGGAATCGGCCCGCCACCACTTGGACCATCATGTCCGTCGGAGGCGGCGAGCCATCCAGTTGGTGCCCGAACACGTCCTTCGTTTGTTCGTCCACGTGCATGATCGGCAGAATCGCCCCGGCTCGCGCGAACACGGGCACCTGGAATCGGCCGTCGCGATAGACGGGCACGTCCCTGACGGTTTGCCCACCATTGTGCCATTCCCGCGTGTGATAGTTCACCCAGTCTCCTTCGGGCAGGTAGACATCCCGCTCGTATTCACCGTGCCGGGCAACGACAGCGACAAGCAGGTCCCTGCCGACAAGTTTCTCGTGCCCCAACTGCCGCACCCGGGCATCGTTCTGATGATAGAACACCAGCGGGGCGATTACCGGCCGGCCTCGCAGGTGAGCTTCGTAAGCCAGTGCGTAATAGTACGGAGTCAGCTCGTACCGCTGACGCAGATTGGCCAGATTGCTCGCCAAGTGCCCAACTCGATCCGGAGCCGTCTCGTAAGGCGGGACGACGGAGACGAACTCATTGTCAGTGTGCGGCCGTACCGGCACATCGAACCAGCAGGCGTTGGCGAACCACTGGGTGTACATCTCGGCCTCGTAGCCGCGGTAGCTTCCTTGTTTGTCGTTGTGCGGAAGAGCCTCGCGCCGAAAACCACCCACATCGGCGCCGTAGTAGTCGATCCCCGAGAAGGACATGTGGAGTTGGGCGTTGAAGTGAGTGGCCAGCGAGTTCAGATTGCTGGCGATATCGCCCGACCACATGGCGGCGCCGAACCGCTGTGTGCCCGCCGCGCCGGACCGAGTGAGCACAAAGGGCCGCGGATTGACAAGCGCTGCCCCCGAGGCCGTGCCCCGCTTGTCGAAGTACCCGTCCCAAATCGACTTGTTCCACAACAGATTGTACAGGTTGTGGATGTCGGGATGTTTGCTCTTCCGTCCGGATTCGGTGACTTCGACACCTTCGTAGCAGGCGGAACCATCGTAGCTCTCCGGCTCGCCCAAGTCCGTCCAATGCACGTGGACTCCGTGTTGCACGAGATTGGGAAACCGTCGGTGTTCGTGGATCCAGCGACCTGCCTTGGGATCGCTCCAGTCGATCATGCGGCCCTCGCCCCAAAACCCCTGGATCCCGTCCGCGGCACGATTCTGATTCGTATGGTCGCAGACATCCCCCAGCGGCTTGTACGACGACAGATCCGGCGGCATCTCGGTGAACGTCTTTGTCGGCTTGGCAAGGTACGATTCCTCGATAACGGCCACGCCGATATGGTCGGCGGCGTATTCGGTAATTCTTCGCCCCGGCTCGGGAAAGAAATAGTGGTTTCCATCGTCCGTCTCCTGGTCCCAGTTCAGCCGACCCATGTGGCTCTTGGACGGGTCGTTCAACGCCACGCCGCCAAACCAATTCAGGTCCAGGACGAAACCGTCCAGAGGAAATCCTTGCGTCCGTAATCCGTCACGAAGCACGTCGATCTGGTTCCAGTTGTCGTAGCCGAACTCCGAAACCCAAAGTCCGAACGCCTTTCGCGGCGGCACAGGCGGCCGTCCCGTAAGCTCCATGTAGTCCGCCCGAAGGTCGGGCAGATCGGGCCCCGTCATGAAATAGCATCGGATCTGATCGCCGAACATGCGGACCTCCCACCAGAACTTGCCGAAATCCCATTTCTGATGGTAGACGTTGTCCAGGAACAATGCGTAATTGAGATCGCTCGCTCCCACCGCGTACAACACCGGAATCTGGACGTTGCCGACGGCAGCGTCCTGGAACCCTACAAAGCCGTTGCCCAGCAAGTCTTTTCCTTCGCGGACGCCGTGACGCATCCACTCGCCGTCTGCCGATCCAAGACGGACGAATTGCTGCCCCAGCCCGTACAAGTGCTCGATGTTGCCTGGATCGAGGTTGATGCCCTTGAAGGGCTTCTCCAAATCAGCCGGGCAGATGGTCGTCAAGTAGCGATTGGCTTGCCGCTTGTCGCGAAATGTGCAACAGAGATTCGCCGGGTTCACCTCGACGCGGATGTCGCTTGTCTCGATCACATTGCCTTGCCTGGAGAACGTCGCCGGGTTCGGGCCGTCGTAGTCGGCCTTGAAGACCATCGGAGAAGCGTACAGCGGCCTGTCGAGAGATGCACCTTGCCCACGGGCAATCTCGATGTGAATCAAATCATCATCCAGGACTTCGACCAGCAGATAGTGTGTCGGCGTGGTGAACTTGGCGCGAACGACATCCGCTCGGGCAGACGGCTTACCAAGAAAAACGACGAGCATCAGAAGCAACGTTGCGGTGCGGCTCATGATCGACCTCGGTGCGAATAGACCGGACAGATGGGAACGAAGAACTCGCCATGCAGAAGCAACTCGCAATTGTGATCTTCCCGCGCGTCCGCTGCAATCGTCCGGCTGCGACTTTTTTCGATCCTTCTGCTAACTTGCTGTAGCAACCGGATCCAATGCCTATCCACACAAAGTCGACAGAAGTGCCGGAGACGGGCAGGAACACCGGCCCTACATAAAGGTCAACGTCTATAAACGTCCGTGAGTCTCCGGCCGCACACCGCGTCAGTGCCGATTGACGGTGTCAGCGCCAGCAGGCCGCCGTAGCAGGTTCTCGATGAAATCGACGTGGTTTCGGCCGCCGTTGGCGTTGTCTTTCCGCGGTCGCCAGAGCTTGCTGATCACGTCCAGGTCACCGTCGCCGTCGAAGTCCGCTGCGACGGCCAAGTGGCCGCCCAGATTGGCGTTCAACACAACGTGCTCGACAAAACGTTGCCCCTTGCCGTCCGCGTTTTCCCACAGGAACCAGCGCGGCGGCCCCTCGCCCGCGATCCATTCCATCTCGCAGGTGAAGACGTCGGCGTCGCCGTCGTTGTCAAAGTCGGCGACGATCAGCGAGTGGTACGCGCCTCGCACCGCTTTGTCCCCAGCGGGCAGTTCGTGAAGCCGCCAAGACCCGCCGCGACCGTCCAGGTTCTCCAGCCAGCCGATCCGGCCGCCTTTGATCTCGTTCTCGGTCATCACCAGATCGTTGTCGCCGTCGCCGTCCATGTCCAGCACGGCGCAATGCGTCGCCAGCGGGAACGGCGGATTCGGGTTGGCGAAGGGGATGTTCTCATGCACCAACCAGCGTTGTCCCTTGCCATCGGCGTTCTCGAACCAAAGATTCGAGCGGACCACGTCGTTGTCTCCGTCGCCGTCCAGGTCGCCGACTCCGATCCCGGCATGCACCGATGGTCCGATATCGTACCGCGGCCAAGGCTGTCGCGGGTCCGCCGGGACGCGATACCACCGCAGGTTGTTCTTGTCCGACATGGTCAACACGTCGGCACGTCCGTCGCCGTCCACGTCGGCCAACACGACGTCGTGTACGGCGGCCAACTCGGCATCGAAGACGATCCGCTCGAACGGTTCAGTGCGCGGGCGGCCCGTGTTGCGATACCAGGCGCCGCCCGTCACGAGATCGATCCAGCCGTCGCCGTCGACATCCAACGCCGCTCCGCCGACGTCCGATGGCGACTGCTCGCCGAGCCGATGCTGAGCCCAACGATCCGGAGCCTCGCTGCGATACCACACGATTTCGCCTCGGCTGCGGCCCGTGATGAAGTCCAGCCGTCCGTCGCGGTCCAGATCGGCGACCGCGGTCTGGCCCCACGATCCCCCGGGCAGATCCCGGTCGATGTAATGGTGGCGAAACCGAAACTCAGCCGTCTCGGCCGATAACGCGCCGAACAGAAGAGTCGTCCACGTCAACACGAACAGGCAACAGGTTCTCATCGACAGTCTCCCCAAAACATGAGGTTCACTCGACAAATCGCAGCAGCGCGTAACGTTTCTTGCCAGTGCGCAGGACGATGACGGTTTCGCTGGCCAAGTCGGCGGCGGTCAAACGCGTGTCCAGATCGTCGCGACGGCGGTTGTTGACATAGGCGCCGCCTTGTTGGATGGCGCGGCGCGCTTCGCTGTTCGACTTCGCCAGTCCGGATACGGTCAGCGCCTCGATCAACGGCAGCCCGGCGCCGCCCAGCCGCTCGCGGGGCAGTTGGCTGCTGGGCACGTCGGCAAAGATCTCGACCAATTGGTCGTCGCTCAAGTCGTCGATCTCCGCGCCGAAGAACACATCGGTGGCGCGGCGGGCCGTCGCCAGGCCGTCGTCGCCGTGAATCAATCGCGTCAGTTCCTCGGCCAACCGCCGCTGGCTCTCGCGGGCCTGCGGCTCTTCACTGCGGCGGCGGTCCAAGTCTTCTATCTCCTCGTGCTCCAACTCGGTCAACATCCGCAGACAGCGACCCGTGTCTTCGTCGGCCACGTTGATCCAGTATTGGTAGAAGGCGTAGGGGCTGGTTCGCTCGGCGGACAACCAGAGGGCGCCCTGTTCGGTCTTGCCCATCTTGCTACCGTCGGCCTTGGTCAGCAACGGACAAGTCAAGCCGTACAACTGCACGCCGCGCATCCGCCGCGCCAGGTCGATGCCGGTCGTGATGTTGCCCCACTGGTCGCTGCCGCCGATCTGCAGTTCGCAGCCGAAGTGCTCGTTCAAATGCACGAAGTCATACGCTTGCAGCAACATGTAGCTGAACTCGGTATAGCTCAAGCCGCTGTCCGTCCGTTCCAGCCGGGCGCGGACGGAATCCTTGGCCAGCATCACGTTGATCGGGAAGTTCTTACCCACGTCGCGCAGGAAGTCCAGAAAGCTGAACGGCTGCATCCAGTCGAAGTTGTTCACCAGCACGGCGGACATCGAACCGGCATCGAAATCCAGGAACTTCTGCATCTGCTGCTGCAGGCCTGCGACGTTGGCTCGCAGCTTCTCGACCGACAGCAGATTCCGTTCCTCGCTCTTGCCGCTGGGGTCGCCGATCATGCCCGTCGCACCGCCGACCACGGCGATCGGCCGATGCCCGGCGTGCTGGAACCGGCGCAGCATCAACAGCGGCACCAAGTGCCCCACATGCAGGCTTTCGGCCGTCGGATCGAATCCGGCGTATAGGGTCCGAGTCCCAGAGTTCAACCATCCGGGCAGAAACGCGGCGTCGGTCGACTGATGAATCAGCCCGCGCCAAACAAGATCGGCGTAAATGTCTTTCATTGTACTTTCGGGGAACGGGATTCCATGCCAGCGTCCCGCGGGCTGGTCCAGCGGCGGGAAACAAACGTTGAAGTATGGCCCCAACCGATCGCTCTTGCAACCGCGGTTCGGACGGTTTCGCCGTCGCTCGATTCACGGTAAGTTGATGGCGTTGAAACGACCAACGTCGAACGCAGCGAATCAACATTTGAGAGGAGTCGGGCCATGAGACACGTTTCGGTTGCCGCGATATGTCTGGCGGTTGGGTGCGCGGTGCTGTCGAGCGGGATCGCCAAGGCGGCGGAGAAACGCCCCAACATCCTGTTCGCCGTTTCGGACGACCAATCGTATCCGCACGCTTCGGCCTACGGGTATCGAGCGATTCAGACCCCGGCGTTCGACCGGGTGGCCCGTGCGGGCGTATTGTTCCGCAATGCGTTCACGCCGGCGCCCGGTTGCAGCCCGATGCGCGCGGCGATGCTGACCGGCCGCAACATCTGGCAGATCGAACATGCGGGGACTCACGCCAGTTCGTTTTCGACCAAGTACGAGGTGTACCAGGATCGGCTGGAAGCGGCCGGGTATCACGTTGGTTACACCGGCAAAGGCTGGGGGCCCGGGAACTGGAACGTCAGCGGTCGCGAGCGAAATCCGGCCGGCCCGGCGTATGCCAAGCGGAAGATGGACTCGCCCCAAGGGATCGGCGGGAACGACTACGCGGCGAATTTCGCCGACTTCCTGGCCGCTCGGCCCGCGGACGCACCGTTCAGTTTCTGGTACGGCGCGACGGAACCGCATCGCGCATTCTCCAAGGGGATCGGCCGCAAGAACGGTCTCGATCCAGAGTTGGTCGACGTGCCCCCGTTTCTGCCGGACGTGCCCGAGGTGCGCGACGATCTGCTGGACTATTGCTTCGAGATCCAATGGTTCGACCAACACCTGGCGCGCATGCTGGATCTGCTGGAGGAAGCTGGCGAATTGGACAACACCCTGGTGATCGTGACCAGCGACAACGGCATGGCCTTTCCCCGAGCCAAGGCGAACCTGTACGAGTACGGCATCCACATGCCGTTGGCTGTCGCGTGGCCAGCGCGAGCGCCCGGCGGACGAGTCTCCGACGATCTGGTCAACCTGATCGATCTGACCGCAACGATCTACGAGGCCACCGGCGTGGCTCCACCCCAAGAGCTGCCGATCGCCGGCAGCAGCTTGCTCGGTCTGCTGGCGTCGAAGTCCGACGGGATCATCCAACCGGCTCGAGACGCGGCATTCTCGGGTCGCGAACGCCATTCGTCGGTGCGATTTAATTCGCTGGGCTATCCGCAGCGTTCGATCCGCACGCACCAGTATCTATACATCCGCAACTTCCGGCCCGAACGCTGGCCCGCCGGCGCGCCGCAGGCGTTCGACCGGGTTATCTACGACGAGCAAGGCGGGATCGTCGAGAGCACTCTGGGCCGCGAGCACGGCGGCTATCACGACATCGACGGATGCCCGACCCTGTCGTTGCTGGTTGAGCGGCGGGACGATCCGGCGATTGTGAAGTTTTTGCACCTGGCGGTGGATCGGCGACCGGCCGAGGAACTGTTCGACATCCGCAAGGACCCCGGCTGCCTGACGAATCTGGCCGACGATCCGGGGCATGCCGAAGCGAAGCAACGATTGTCGGAGCGGCTACTGGCCTATCTGCGCGAAACCGGCGACCCACGCGTGGTTGATCCCGACGGCGGCGAGGTGTGGGAGACGTACCCGCGCTACAGTCCACTGCGTTGGTTCCCGGCGCCGGATTGGGCTCGCGAGCATCCCGAGCGAGTGCCCCAACAGTCGTGGCTCGAAGAACGCCGGCCTCGAAGCGGCAATTGACCAGTTGCTGCTCGTGCCCGGAATCAAGATCGCGAGGAACGGCGGGGCCGAATACTCACAGATTCAGCGACCCTCGCCCGATCAGCGCACCGGACTCCACAGGTCTTGGCGCCCGGCCTGGGAGGCAGCGGGTTTGACCGGCGCGGACCGCGGAGCGGCAGGCGTCTCGTGAGCGGCCGGGACGACGCGCGAATCGGTCTCTTGATTCTGCCGCACTGGCGGCGACGCATTCCGACTCGCGGTCCGTGCAGCCGAACCTTCGGCACGGGGGGTCCAGCGGTCGGCGACCAAGTCGGGTGGACGGATGACGATCTCGCGGTCGGCTTCGACGGTCCGTTCGTCGTCCGTGGTGTAGCGCACGAACAAGTGCAGACGGTCGACCGCCGGAGGGATTTCCGGCCAGGGAACGCGGACGTACAACCCGCGGTCCAATCCGTCGGGCTTCAGCATCCGCTGGGCCGTCTCGCGGTCGAAATCCCAGCGGGCGAATCGCGCCTCGTCGTCGCGTTTCAGCGGATCGAGCAGGACGAGGCTGAGTGCCGCGGGTCGAGCGACAAACTGCCCCTGGGTATTTCGGGGTTCGATCAACACGGCGATTCCATCGTCGCCCGGCATTCCGTCCAGTTCGATCCCGCCGGTGCGTCGCGAGTTTAGATGGATCGCAGCCACCTTCATGTCCAACGGTTGCGGGGACGGCGGAGGCGCTGCCATTGGTTGGCGGACGACCGCTTCGGCTTGATCCGGCAGCGTGGTGGCCGATGCCAAGACGCCCGTCCCCACGGCGCGGACCTGCTCGCTGGAGAAATGCCCTGTCTGCTGATTGAAGCCGGGCGGCAATTCCACGTCCGGCAGATCGGGGGTCTCCGCCGGCGGAATCTCTCGCTCGCTCGCGTCAGGCCGGCCCTGCGACTTCGCAGGTTTCGCTCGGCAAGCCTGCAGCTCTTTCAGCGTTTTCTCGTAGTTGTATTCCGCTTCGTACAACCGGTCTTCGAGAATGCGTTTTTCGGCGTTCAGCATGTCGAAATAGGCATCCACGTACGGATCGCGTCGACAACCGACGGCCGTCGAGCAGATGAGTACCATCAGCGAAAGTTTGCGAAAGTCCATTTTCGCAGCAATCGGAAAGCGGCGCGATGCAGACTGGATGAACCGGGCGCCAAGAGTAGGAAGAAACGCAAAATCGCACAAGACGAGCCGGCCGCGCCAACCAAGCTGCGATGACGGCGCTGCTAGCACGCTCGGCGAACGGCTGGCGACTGGCGTGCTAACCGCGGATGATCGGTGGTGATTCTTATCGGCTTGTCGAACGGGGCGTCCACGCGGACCGGGATTCTGCACCGCTGCGAAACCACTCCGGGATCGTCCGACTGGTTAGGACGAGTTGTGTTGTGGCCAGCAAGGCGTGATCCCGTCCGGCACTTCGACACATCGCCTGTACCCACGGGGAAGCAAATGCTTGACAGACAAGGGATTTCGTCGATAATTCCGAACGGTCGTGGCCGTTAGGGCATCGGGAGGAGAGTTCCCGGTTTGACATACCGAATCGACTACTCGCCGGACACCGAACAACATCTCCGGGTACTGACCGCTCGGCAGCGCGCGATCGTATTTGACGGTGTGCAGGAACAGTTGGAACACGAGGCGGACGTCGAAACCAGAAACCGAAAGCCGATGCGTCCCAATCCGTTGGCGCCTTGGGAACTTCGAATCGGCGACCTTCGCGTGTACTACGAAATTGAGGAAGACCCGGAGCAAGTCGTGACGATCGTCGCCGTCGGTGTTAAGGACGGCAACCGAGTCCTGATTGGTGGAAGGGAGATCAAGCTATGAAGGTAATCGAACGCGCAGACGCCACCGCGTCGTTAGCCGAGTACGCTGCGGACGTTGACAATGGACCGCTGGTGGTGACCAACCACGGCCAACCTGTCGCCGCCCTCGTGCCCATTGGGAACGCGGACCTGGAAACCGTCGCCCTCAGCACCAACCGTGAGTTCCTCGATCTGATCGACCGTTCCCGTGCCCGCGTCAGGGCGGAAGGGGCGATTTCCAGCCAGGAGATGCGTCGGAGATTCGAGCAATAGACGCGGCGACGTGGCCAAACTCGGCCCCATGTGACGCGAACTGCACAGGCCGCGTCATCGGATAACACGCGGCTTGCGTTTGGGCTTTTTGCCTGCGGGGGGCTCGTCGCTGTCGTCGGCAGGGCGGCGGAAGTTGCGGGCGGTCTGGCATTGGAACTTCCGCTTCGCGTCGGCGGTGATGAAGCGGGTGAGCGTTGTGGTTTCGAACACATTGCCCATCCAGGAGTTGCCGTAGCCGGAAGCTTCGCGCCGCGGATGGCAAACATACAACCAGTCGGCGGCGCGGGTCATGGCCACGTAGAACATCCGCCGCTCCTCTTCCAGTTGCTCGGGGTCCATGAAGCTGCGTTCGTGCGGGATCTTGCCGTCGGTGGCGTGCAGCACGTACACCGCGCGCCACTCCAAGCCCTTGGCCGAATGCATGGTGCTCAGGACCAAGTGGTCGCCGCCGTTGACCACGTCATCGTCCTCGGGCGGATCCAGCGCCAACTCGGACAGCAAGTCGGCCCGGTCCTCGTAACGCCGCGCCAGTTGCTGCAATTCCTCCAGATCCTTCATCCGCAACGATGCGTTGTCGTAGACGCCCTCCAGAATCGGCTGATAAAAGGCCAGCACGCTCTGGATCTGTCCGGCCGGATCGTTCGAGCCCACCTTGGCCAGATGCCCGAGCAGGCTGACCAACTGCGGCCAATCGTCGGCAGCCGCCGCGGGCGGTTTGGCCTTGGCCCACGGCTCGAAGCCGGCGTCGCCGCCGATCAACAACTGCTGCAATTGATCGGCCTTCTTCGGTCCGATGCCGGGCAGCAGGTTCAAGACTCGCTGCCCCGAAACGCGGTCCCGCGGGTTCTCGGCCAAGCGGAGGAACGCCAGCAAGTCCTTGACGTGCGCCGCTTCGACGAACTTCAATCCGCCGTACTTTACAAACGCTAGTCCCTGTCGGGCCAGTTCTGCCTCCAACCGGATGCTGTGGTGCGCCGAGCGGAACAGCACGGCTTGGTGTGCCAGCGGAACGCCTTGTCGCCGATGGTCCAAAATGCGGGCCACGACGAACTCGACCTGCTCGTGTTCGTCCTCGCAGGTGATCAACTGCGGCGCGGATCCCGCCGCGCGGTCCGACCAGAGATCCTTGGTGAACCGCTCGCTGGCGTCGGCGATGATGCGGTTCGACGCGTTCAGGATCGGGCAGGTGCTTCGGTAGTTCTGTTCGAGCGTGATGGTGCGCGTGCCGGGAAAGTCCTTGGGGAAATCCAGGATATTCCGGATCGTCGCCGCGCGGAACGCATAGATCGATTGGGCGTCGTCGCCCACCACCGACAAACCGCGTCCGTCGGGGCACAGGCCCTTGAGCAGCCGCGATTGCAGCCGGTTGGTATCCTGGTACTCGTCGACCAACACATGGTCGAATCGGTCGCGCACCTTGGGGCCGGTCCGTTCGTCCTCGAGCAGTTCGCACCATTTGACCAGCAGGTCGTCGTAGTCGAATATTCGCAGTTGCTTCTTCTGTTCGGCGTACGCGGCGAAGAGCCGGGCGATCGGTTCCGCGTATTTCTTCTGACCGGGGAACTGTCGGTCGAGCGTCTCGTCGAGCGACAGCCCGGCGTTGACCATGTAGCTGTGGATCGACATCAGCGTTCCCTTCTTCGGGAACTTCTTGTCGCCCTTGCCCAAGTCCAATTCGCGGCAGACGGTCGCCAGCAACGATTCTGCGTCGCCCCGGTCGTGGATGGTGAAGCGCCCGTCGATGCCGATCTCGGGGCCGTGAATCCGCAGCAGTCGGGCTCCGACTCCATGAAATGTCCCTCCCCACACGTTGCGGCGGACGTCCTGCTGCCGCAGCACGTTGGCGACGCGGTCCAGCATCTCGGCCGCCGCGCGGCGAGTGAACGTCAGCAGCAGCATCCGATGCGCCGCGGCGCCGCGCGAGATCATGTACGCGACGCGATGCACCAACGTCGTCGTTTTGCCGGTTCCCGCCCCCGCGATGATCAGCAACGGATCGTCCCCATGCATCGCCGCCGCCCGCTGCGGTTCGTTCAATCGAGCCAACAACTCGGGGACCACGTCCGATTCGCCGTCGCCCTGCGCAGTTCGTTGGACGCCCGTCCGCTCCGCGTCGTTCGGATCGGCCGCCGCCGCACGCTTGGTCGCGGGAGGAACCGCTGTTCCGCCGGTCGCGTAGTCCACTGTCGCTTCTGCCGCAATCGCGGCCGTCTGCTCGCTGGCCTCGACCTCGGCGGCTACCGTCTTGCGGCGACCGCGTTTCGGTTTGGGCGAAGTTGCGGGCGACACGGCGTCGTTGCTTGGCGAGACTGATGCGGCCACGCTGCTGGAAGCCGCGTCTACCTTCTTGCGACGTTTCTTGGGCCGTTCCTCCACGGAATCGTCGATCAATTCGCGTTGTCGAGCGTCGTCTTCGAAATCAGCCGCAGCCGCTGCGCCCGCGGGCTGGAAACATTGGTTGGCCCGGTAGACGACGGCTTGCGATCCCTGTTCCAGCTCGAACGTCAGCGGCGATCCGCAGCCAGCGACGGCTGCCACCAAGTCGCGCATGTAGGCCAACCCGCGCACGGCCTGCGGCTGGTCGAAGATTTGCGGCGAAGCATCGAGCAGTGTCCGCGGCAAAAAGACCACGCACTTCGACCGCGCCCGGGTCACGGCGACGTTCAGGCGGTTCAGACCGTAGATGAACTCGGCCTCCTGCGCCGCGAACTCCGGGTCGGATACTCCGTAGCTGACGATCACCGCTTCGGCCTCCTGGCCCTGCATCTTGTCCACCGTGTCGACCAGCGGCGGCGTCTGCCACATTCGCTGTTGGCGCAACTGGCTTTCGATCAGCCGGATTTGGGCCCGGTGCGGGCTGACCAGGAACACACCCTCGTGGAAGAACCGCCCGTCGTCGTCGAACAGGTGTCCGCTGCCGTCGCGCATGGTGCCGCGCAACCCGGTAACCAACTGAGCGACCAACCGGGCCTCGAGCGGGTTTTCCCGCGCGGCCCAGATTCCGTCCAGGACGACCACCGTCAGCGGGAACTCTGGGTCCAGACACGCTTCGACAAACGGGTCCAGGCATCTCTGCGGGATCAAGTCGAGCCGCCGCTTGCCCACCGATTCGTCGTTCGGCCGGTAATCCGCGCCGTACAGCAGTCCCGCCGCGAAACTGGTCAACACGTCGTTCATGCGGAAGTTCTCGGTCAATTGACACGCAGGGCGACTCGGAGCCAGTCCCGTGTCTTCGCCGGTTCGGGCATCCGCGACGACTTCGAAGATCGAGCGATGCAGGACGGGTTGACCCGGCAGCGGGTCCGGATAAACGCCTTGGACGATCGGCGGCAACTGCAAGTGGTCGCCAGCCAGCACCACGCGCCCCGAGCGGCCGGCCAGACTGATCGGCACCGCCGCCTCGGGCACCCGGACCTGCGATGCTTCGTCGATCACGACCAGATCGAACTCGGGCAACTGCTCGTAGCACTTCAGCAAAGAATGGACCGTCGCGCCGACCACCGCGATCGGCTGCTGCTCGAGCCACGCGGGCAATCCCTTGGGCTCGACCACCTGGACCCGGCCGCTGTGCTCGCCTCGCCAAGCCTTGACTTTGGCGACTGCCAACTGCGATTCCAGTTCGTTGGCGGAAAAGGGGACAGCCCCCTTTTGTGCGCAGCACCCTTCGGGCCGTTCCGGCAAAAGGGGACCGTCCCCTTTTCTGCCTCGATCCGCCATCAGGTCGACCGTTTTGCGCAGCACGTTCTCGATCGCCGCGTGCGTAAAGGCAGTGACCAGAACGCGGAACGGCCGGCCCGCCCGTCGATGCGCCTCGGCCAACGCCAGAATCGCGGTCGTCAGGAAATGCGTCTTGCCTGTTCCCGGCGGTCCCCAGACGGGCACGACCCGCTGGTTGCAGATGGCGCGGAAGGCCGCAGCCTGGCTGGGAGTCCAACCCGGGTCCGCGGTCGAATTGCACAGGCTGGCAGCCTGTGCTACGAGGGTGGGCAACGGCAACGGTGCCGCGCCGGCGGCCGGGTCGCGCAGCAGGCGGAGGAACAATTCGTCCTCGCCCAGGCGTTCCACCGTGCTGCTGTAGTCCTGCAGGAACTGGACGATGCCGTCAGTCGTAAAATCGGTGAACCGCGGGTACAGCAGATACCGGCGTCCCGCGACCGGTTTGCCGTTGGCGAACGGCTTGGCGAACTCGACGGTCAATCGGCAGGGGGTGCCCAGCGGGTCGCGTTGCAGGTCGGTCACTCCGACCACGGCCAGATGCGTCTGCGGCTTGCCTTGCCACAGCCGGGCGCGGCAGGCGTAGTCGCGGTACTCGAGTTGGGCTCGGCGGCCTTCGTCGCCCTCGGCCACCAGCAGCCATTCGGGAAATCCGCCCGGATCGACCGGCATCGCTGCGCCGGCGACGATCTCGAACTGCGTCTCATCGACCGCGCGCAATTCCATCACGCGGCCCAGCAGCAGTTGGACCGCGTGCGACTCGCAACGCCAATGCCGCTTGTCCAAACAATCCAGCAGGCTTTCGTAGCGGCTGAAGAAAGCCAACCGCGAGAGCAGCGGGTCCGCGTACGACTGGCGCGCGGGCAGCGTGAACTTCGCCGCCCAGGCGAAGATCGCGTCCCCGGCCTGCTGCCGGACGCTTTGCAGCAACTCGCGGAGCGCCCGCAGATGGAACGCGGCCTGTTTGGCGAGTTCCGGCAGCTTCTCGGGCTTTCCGCGGCGCCACGCGGCGTGGATCGCCTCGGCCCGCAGAGCGTGTCCCAACGGGAAATGGTAGTAGTCGTTGCGGCGGTACGAGAAGCGGCTGCCCAAGGCGGGCAACGCCTCCGGCAGTGTGTAGCTGACATCGACCGGCAAGGCCAACACGTGCGACATGGCGTCGGTCAACACGACCACGGGGAACGGCACTTCGCGGTCGGGATGGCTGTCGGCCACCATCAGCTCGGGCGATTGGAAATGGAACAGCAGCGTAACCGCCTGCTCGGCCAATTCCGGCTGCTCGGCGTCCTGCAGCGATTCCAGCAGCCACTGGACCAGCAGCGCCCGCTCCGCGTCGCTCAGCACGTAGGCTTGCAGGCTCAGTTGGTCCGACCACGACCGTTCGAGGTTGTAGCGATCCAACTGAGTGACGATCTCGTACAGCGTGCGGACGAACTCGCGGCGGATCCGCGGCACATCGTCCGGATCGCCGGCGACCAGCACCAGCGGCTGACCGCTGGCGCCCGCGAAGAACCGTTCGACCAGTTCCGCGGAGAAGACGGTCTCGCGCAGATCCTTGCGCATCGTCAAGTGAACTCCGGCCAGATAGACGGCTTGGGATAGCGGCTCCTGCTGCAAGGTCAAAAAGACACCCACGTTTTCACCCTTGGACAGCGTCGGGGAAGCCGCACCGTGCGTTCGGACCTGACCCGACTGGAGCGCCGCCACTTGCTGGACCAACCGCGGGCGCCGCCCGGCAAGTGACGCGCAGCGGCCCAGCACCTCGTCCGCCTCGTCCCGCTGCAGCCAGCGTTCCAATTCGGCTAGAGTGCGGACCTTCGCCTCGCGATGCAGATACTGTTTGCCGTGCGCGGTCAATTGCGTCATCCGCGACAGATCGTCATCGCGCTGCATCTGGTCGCGGCAGTGCGCGAAGAACTCGCACCACTCGCACCGCGGCTGCACATGCCAGCAAGTGTCCTGCGCAGCGGTCTGCAAGATCCGCGTCAGATCGTGGCGCAGGAACGCCTCGACGTGCGGCCGAAGATCCGCCATGTCGAACGGCGTGGGGGCGGGATGCGAGCCGAGCCAGACATCGCCGCGCTGCAAATCCACCTGCAAATCGCGGATCGAATCGGCCCAGCAAATCGACTCCAGTTCCAAGGCGTACAACAGCACTTGGACGCGGTGCGTCAACTGCAGCGATTCGCCGCGTTTCAAGTCCAGCACGCGGACCGTCCGACCGCCACGGCCGTCGTCGTCCATCAACAGCAGGTCGGGGTGGTTGTCGCTGATGATCACCAGATCGGGATCCAACCCGTGCCGGGCGTAGAAGGCGCGCGGCAGCCGCAGAGTCGGCTGGTAGAGATACGATCCGGGGTCCGCCTGGCGCAGCCACTGGAGCGTCTGCCGCCAATCGAAGCGGCGGGTGTGGATCTCGCCCGAGCCGTCGGCGATTTGCACGCGGCCGACCAGGTATTGTTCCAGCACCGTCTGCTCCCACGCATAGCCGCTTTCCAGGATTGCCTTGACCACCGGGCTGTGATCGAAATCCGGCGTCGGCAACCCCTCGGCGTCGCGAGTCTCCCGGCTGGCCGCGAGATACCGCAGAAAACGCTCGCAGTCGTGGAAGAAGTATCGGGCGATCGCCGATGGACTGGTCCGGAACGCGGGCAGGCCCGAGCGGGGCGAGGCGATGACACTCATTGTCGCTCTTTGGGTTGATCCTTATACCGGCCCGAGCCGCGCGGAATCCAGCCCGGCACACTCCCACTCGAGCCCTCCTGAGCCGATATCGTACCACAACCCCGCTCTTCTGCCGATACGTGGTCGTCTGCTAGAATGGGGAAAGTTCTTGCAGATCCTCTCGCACAATCCGCGCGATTCGTACGAAGTGTTGGATGTGCGCGCAGAGAACTCGCTGGACCACGTACCCAATGCAAACCACGTCGAGGAGCTTCAAGTGAGTGCTGTCCAGACACCAAGCAGTCAGCATGGTAGCCCGACCTGGGAGATCGCCCATCTGTTTCCCAACCAGGGCAGTTGGGCGGAAGAAGAGTACTTGTCGCTCGGCGGCAACCATCTGATCGAATTCTCGGACGGAGTCCTGGAGGTACTGCCGATGCCTACCGAGCTGCATCAATTGATCGTGCTCTTTTTGTACCGTCGGTTGTTTGATTTTGTGACTTCCCGGCGGCTCGGAATCGTCGTGACCGCTCCGATGCGGGTTCAGGTAGCAGCAGGCAGATTTCGCGAACCGGACATTGTCTTCATGTTGACCCAGCACGCCGACCGTCGCGGCAACCGCTTCTGGCGCGGCGCCGACTTGGTGATGGAGGTTGTGAGCGAGGACGATCCCGACCGCGATCTGGTCACCAAACGAAGCGAATACGCGCAGGCCGGAATCCAGGAATACTGGATCATCGATCCGCGCGACCAATCCATCGTCGTCTTGACGCTCGATCACGCAGCCAACGCCTACGTCGAGGCCGGACGCCATGCTTCAGGCGACACCGTCCGATCCGTGCTGCTGGACGGGCTTTCGGTCCCCGTCAGCGAGGTCTTTGCTGACTGCGGCGCAGACGCTTAGGGCGGGGCGGAGACTCGGTAGCACGCCGCGAGATGGATTGCCGTCAATCGTGGCGGCCACGCAGGTGGCGGATGGCGCGATAGATCATCAAGAAGATCCCGCTGCCGAACAGTCCCGCCAACAAGCCGAGAAATCCACAGACCAAGGCGCCTTGAACTCGATACTCGAAGACCGCCGCCCCGATTCCCGTCCCCAACGCCAAGCAGACGAGGATCGCGACGGCTTGGAAAACGTTGTCCGAAATTCGCAGGTTGACGCCGGTCACGGTATCGCTGATCACGTTGTACGTCTCGCGGTCGGTCGCCCTCGGGCCAACCAACTCCGCATCCACCAGTTCGTCGCTGCCGGGTTCGTCGTGTAGATCTTTCATGGTCGTTTCCTTAACACGGTCGTCGGCCGCAACCCAAGTGGCTCGCGGGCGCCGAACGCGAGTCAAGGCTGCTGGCCACATTCTATCCGTCTCTCGCCATCCTACCAGTTCCCACGGGACGGTTCGATTAGCCGCCAAGTGAGCGCGGGCACCGTCTTGCTTCGCGTGTGACGCCGGTCGACAATGTGGCTGGACCACGTGACCCCGAGTATCCGATCACCACCCAGCGACGAGATCCCGACGATGCCCCTTCACCGCTTTCGCCTTGCGATTCTTCCCCTTCTCATGCTGGTCCTCGCCGTGGCGAGCGACACTCAGGCTGTCGAGCCGGCTGCCGTGAAGCCACGGTCGTACCTGCCGCTGATGGAGAGCCATCTCGGCAAGCTGACCACCAGCGGGCTGGACGTGTACGGCCCGAAGCATACGGCCTTATGGATGGCGGTGATCGATACGCGGACCGGGCGGCATCCCGAATTCCCGCATACGCCCAAACGCGTGTATCGGCTGATCGGTGCGCCGCGCGGCAGCGCGTTGTATTGGGACCAGCCGCTGATCGTCGCCGCGTGCCGGTTGAGCGAGATCACGGGCAATCCGGACTATACCCGCGCGGTGGACCGCTACCTCGACGATTTTCTGGCCGCGTGCGTCGCGCCGAACGGACTGTTCCAGTGGGGCAATCATTGCTACTACGACGCGTACGAGGACAAGCTCGTGCCGTTTTCCGGCGGCTACCATGAACTGCGGCCTCACGCTCCGGCTTGGGACTTGTTCTGGCAACGGGCCCCCGAGCGCACCGAACGCTACCTGCGGACCATGGCGGCACGGCATATCTATGATCCCGAGACGGGTGGGTTCAACCGGCACGACGACGGCCGGCGCGGACACGCCTTTCTGGAAGCCGGCGGCGTGATCGTCGAGTCGCTGGCTTGGCTGCACAGCAAGACGCGGGATCCGGAGTTGCTCGAAACGGCTTTGCGGGTGGCCCGCTACAGCTTTCGCCACCGTGGCGATTCGACGGGCCTGGTGCGGAACGAGCCCGACATGGGGCGCTGGGACGCCAAGGTATGCACGACCGAAGTCGCGGTGTGGGCGAATTCCTTGTTGCGGGCTGCCGACTGGACCGGCAACGGCGAGTTCCAGCAGATGGCCCGCGACGCGGTGGTGGCGTACCTGAAATTCGGCTACGACGAATCGGCCCGGCAATACTACGGACAGTTGAGCGTCGCCGACGGCCAACCGGTTGTGCCCGAGGCGGTGGGCTACTGGCCGCGAAAGTACTCGAACATCTGGAACGCGGACCAGTGGCCGACGCACGATTACCCGATGGCGATGGCCGAGGCGTGTTTGACCTTGTACGAACGAACCAACGAACCGTTGTTCCGCGAGGCCGTCCGCCGCTGGGCCGAAATCGTCAGCCGCAGCCCACGCGAAGACCGTCCGCGTGCGTACGCGGACCAGTACGGACAGTGCATCCATTTCCTGATTCGCGCGGCATCGCAGATGGACGAGGATCGCTGGGTGGCCGACGCTCGCCGGCTGGCCGATGAAGCGGTCGAGCGGCTGTACGACAACGGCTGGTTCCAGAGTTTCCCCGATTCGCACATCTACGAGGCGGTGGGCGGTGTGGGAGACTTGTTTCAGGCCTTGATCCTGCTGGAAAACGTGGCAACGAAAACCGCGGTGCAGGAATAGTCCAACATGATCGTTGCATCCGTTCCTCCGCGTTTCCACGCCGGTGCGGCAATCGCTTTCGAGACCGGTTTGGCCGTAGTGGCTGCGGGGATCGGTTGGCTGCTGGGGCTCTGGCCGCTGCCGGGCGTCTCGCTGTCGGTCGACCGCTGGGTCGAGCAGTCGATGGCCGTGGGCTGGGGCGTGCTGGCTGCCGGTCCGCTGATCGTGGGCTTGCTGCTGGTCGACCGTTTTCCTTGCGGGCCGTGGCGCGACTTGCAGCAAACGGTGGATCGACAATTGCTGCCGTGGATTCGGCACTGGACGGTCGGCCAGATGGCGCTGATCTCGCTGGCGGCCGGTTTTGGCGAGGAGATGTTGTTTCGCGGCCTTCTTCAAACCGCGCTGGCCGATTGGCTGCCGGGAATTTGGGGAGCGGCATTCGCGCTGTTGGTGGCCTCGGCCCTGTTCGGCGTCTGTCACTGGATCACGGCCAGCTACGCCGTGCTGGCCGGTTTGATGGGCGTCTATCTAGGCGCTTTGCTGCTGATCACCGATAATCTACTTACGCCGGTCGCCACGCATGCAGTATACGACTTCGTGGCCCTAATCTACTTGATTCGCAGCCGGACAGAACCGCAGCGCCAAGAGCCGAGACAAGACGGGGCGAACGGCTCGGCAGCCCCATAGACGGAACCGAACGGCGACGGCGGACCAATCAGGCGTCAAACCGGCGATCAGAATTTGGGCGTGATAGCTTAAGGGTTATAGATTAAGGGTTATTAATTGGAGGATGAGGGTATCAGCATGCCTTGGGGAACTGCATCGTGATCGTCCCCTTGGGTAACCTCCGATTTATAACGCCCAATTTATAACCAGGCATGATCGAACAGCCTTCGACCGGAAAGGGATCGTAGCGATGCGGACCATAGCCTCGGCATGTTGTGTGCCTGCCCTGTTGTTTGGAATATCGACGTCCCTGTCCGTCGCCGCCGAACCGGCGGGGCGGCCCGTGGCGCAACTGGCCCTGGAATCGATCTTCAGTCCGCGCCACGCGCCGGCGGCCAAGACGATGGGCCTGCTGCAACGTAGTTTCCTCGACTTGGTCGAGACGTCGCCGTTGCGACTGCAAGTCGCCTTGGTGGTCGACGGCACGGACAGCATGAGCGAGAGCTTGGGCGGCATCGAACAGGCGATCTTGCGAATGGCCGAGGATCTGCGCCGCTACAAAGGCGCGAATGTCTCGTTCCAGTTCGTCGTCTATCGCGATACCGGAGCGCCGTCGGGCGAGGTCGAATTTCCGCTCAACACCCGCGACTTCGCCTTCAGCAACGACGACGCCCTGCTGCGGGCGGCGGTCGCCAAGCTGCGAGCGGAGACGGGCGAACCGTATTTTCCGGAACTGATCGACCTGGGGATTCACGAGGCGCTGACGCGGTTGCCGTGGTCGGACGACCCGCAGACGGAACGCTGGTTGATGGTCTTCGCCGATGCGCCGCCGTACGACGCGGGCTTCGACGAGAAGGAGACCGGGGCGCGACGGCGCTTCGACACCGAACGTCTGATCGCCATCGCCAGCCGCAAAGGGATCAAGGTCCACTGCATCCTCTGTCCGAGCCGCGCGGAAGACCGGGCCGTGTACGAACAGGTGCTGGACAAGACGCAGCAGTTCCTCAACCGCATGGCCACCGACACGGGCGGGCTGATGCTCGATCTGTCGTACCCCGATATTCAACGCGCCGTCGCGCAGGCGGCGACGGCCGAACCGGTGGCCTACCGCCGAATCGGCCAGATCACCGCCGAGGAGATCGAATTGCTCAAGCAGCAACTGGCCACTCAGCAGACTCCGTTGACTTTGGACCGGCGGATGCGGTTCGCCGTCCTGCCACATCTGCCGCTGGAAAAGATGGCCTTCGACCCGGACCGGACCGAGGTGCAACTGTCGGCCGAACTGCGGCACAAGCTGCGGTTGCTGCCGGGCGTCGAGGTGAAGAGCCCGGCCACGGTCGAGCGGCAACTGGCGGTTCTGCGCGGCCGCGATCTGGCGGACACCGCGCTGTTGCAAGCTCTCGCAGTAGTGCTGGACGTGGACTATGTCGTCTGGGGCTCGCTGGACCGCGAACCGTCGTCCGTGCTCGTCCGTTCGGCGATCTACGACCGGCTCGGTGGACGCCAGTTGGTCCAGGAATCGATCCGCACGGGCGCCGATCTGCCGGTGACGAAGGTGGGCGGCCAACTGGCCAGCAACCTGATCCGCGGGGCCGTGGGCGGGGGCATGGACCAGCGGTTGGCGTTGGCCATGCGTCCGGCGACCGACAACACGCCGCTGCAGAACGCACTGCTGACGCCTGTTTCCAACGTGCCGGCGGCTCGCGACGAACTGCTGGCCGGCTTCGAGGCGCTGGAGCAAGCGTTGGCCTGCCCGGCGGGCGATCCTGAGTCGCTTCCCTGGCTGGACCGGTGCGAAGCCAGCTTGAACCGCGTGCTGGCAACCAACGGAGATCCCTCCAACCCGTTCGCTCAGATCCTGCTGGCAAGCTGCCAGTTCAATCAGGCCCAGGTGCTACTGAACGCCGGTCGCGACGAGGAAGCGCGGGCCAAGAGCCAAGCGTGCCGCCAGGCGGTGAATCTGGCGTACCGCTTCCGCAACAATGCCCAGTACGACTACCTGCGGACCGAGATCGAGGCGGATTACAACCTGCTGTTCAAGAAGGACTACGAAGCGGCCATCCGCCTGTACGAGCAATTGGCGCAGGGCGATCCGAAAACGCCGCTGTCTTCGTCGCTGCGCGCGACCTGGATGCTGGGCGGAATCTACAGCGGCGACTGGGGCGTGCCGGCGCAGTGGGTGGACGAATCCAAAGCGAGGCAGCAGTTGGTTAAGATCCTGGCCGTGTGGCCGGACAGCCGCGAGGCGGATTACATTCGGCGCTACTTGCGGTGGGACGAAGCCAAGGGGACGAACCAATTCACCTACTTGCCGCAAGAACAAAACGCGGTGGTCCAGCGGATGGACGACGCTGAGCGTTGATCAGCGGCGAGTCGGTCGAAGGCCGCGGCGCGAGATCCGCTTCGTCGCAGGCTTGCTTGACCAGCAGGCAAGCCCCGACGCTCCACAGCCGCAGGGCTCCGTCGCTGCATGCCGCCACGATCCACCGCCGGGTCGTCGCCACGGCGGCGATGCGGCCCTGATGGCCCGCCAGCCACAGCGGCGTCTCCGGATGCGATAGCCGCCACAAGGCCACTCGCCGACTGGCGTGGCTGTCGTCGCTCGCGGTGACCAACCACCCCGGGACATGGCAGAACGCCATCGAACGGACGATGCTCGAATGCCCGAGCAGAAAGACGGACGCTCGCGGCGTCGGCCCCTCGCCGAGTCGCCAGACCTGGATCGCCCCGTTTACGGCTCCGGCGGCCAGCCAGCGATTGGCCGAGTCGCTGGCCAGGGTGTGGAGCATGTCGCCCAGTCCCGGCTGCAAGGTTTCCAGCGGCTGGCCGTCCAATCGCGCCAAGGCAACAAAATTCTCGCCGGCCAAGCCCGCGGAATCGGCCTGCGACGGCCGCCCTTCGCCGGCAAAAGCGATCCGTCCGCTGTCGCCCAAGCCGATCAAGCAGGCCACGTCGCCCGACAGTTCCCCGACCACCGCGGCACGATCCGAGTTCGGGGGAACGGGCCACTGCCGCACCGTATTGTCGAATCCCCCTGTCACGACCCAGCGTTCATCCGGCGAAAACACGACCACCGAAACCGCTTCGTCGTGTGTGCCCAAGTCGGTCGCCGACAATTGGCCCGGCTCGTCGGCCAGTCGCCACAGCCGTACCGCCCCGTCGTCGCCTCCCGTGGCCAACCATTGCCCGTCGCCGCTCAAGTCGACCTCGGCCATGCCGCCCTGGTTCTGACCCGCCGCACGCGATGCGACCCCTAGCCGATCGGGATCGAGCACGACGACGGAGATCCCGCCATCCATGTCCGACGAAACCACGGTCGGACCCTTCATCGCGACGTTCCAGACCGGCCGCGGATGTTCGGCAAGCAGGACCGGGGCCTCGGTCCGGTCGTCCAGTCGCCACATCCACACTCGCCCGTCGTCGCCCGCGGCGACCGCGCGCATCCCGTCCTCCGCCACCGCCAGACACTGCAACGGCGACGGCGCGCTCGCGCCGGCACCGCTGGCGGGCGGCAGCAGCACGAACGGCGGCGGTGTGATCGTGTAAGGCCCGGCGGGATCCAGTTGGATCGCCCGGCGGTAATCCTCGACGGCCTTCGCCAGCCGCTCGGCGTCCAGGCCGACTGCTTCGACAGCGGCCAGTGCCCGGCGAGCATACGTGTCGGCCGATTCGCCGGGCACTTCCGGCACATCCGGCGGCTCCTGCGTCCGTGGCACATCAGAGATGTCGACCGTCTGCGGTCCGTCCTCCGGGCGTTCGACCGGCGGCCCGTCACCAGATTGCATCACCACCCAGATCGTCGCGCCGATCACAGCCACGAGCGCCGCCGCACACAGCGGCAGCCAGCGGCGGTTGGTCCGGCGCTGCGGCTTCTCGGCCAGTGCCCGGCGGAGCGCCTGGACCATTTCGGACGCCGACTCGAAGCGGTTTGCCGGCTGGACCGACGTCGCCTTGCGGATCACCTGCTGCTCGGCCGCGGACAGCCGCGACAAGTTCAAGGTTCCGTTGCGGTGGGCGTCCAGCACGTGCATGATCTGCAACTCGTCGAACGGCAACCGGCCAGTCCGAAGTTCGAAGTAGGTCAGCGCCAGCGAATACTGGTCCGACGCCCCGCTCGGCTTGCGCAGAATGCACTCCGGCGACATGTACGCCGGCGACCCGATCATGCTGGTGGCCGTGGCCGTCGTCGCCTCGTCGCTGCCCAGCACCTGAGACAACCCGAAATCGCAGATCAGCGCCGAATTGCCGATCAGCAGAATGTTTTCCGGCTTGATGTCGCAGTGCTGCATCGGGCCGCTCGTGTCGCCCAGATCGCGCGCCCCGCGGTTCAGGAAATCGATACCCTTGGCCGCCTCGTCCATGTAATCCAGCAGTTCGTCCACCGGGATGCCCGCATGACCGTCGTTCTGGCACTCCCGCATCCGGTCGCCCAACGTCTTGTCGCCCAGCACCGTGGCGACGACCAGCGTTGCGGGCGGAGGCGCTTCGTCGACGATGGCATCCGGCGCCAGCGTCGCTCGGGCCTGCCGCCGGTCCCGGCCCAAGCTGGCCACCGCGTCCTCGTTCAGCACCCGTCCCTGCTCGTCCAGCAACCAGATCGCATTGAACGGCGCCAGATGCGGATGCCGCACCCGCTTGATGCGCTGGATCGACCGGAACTCCTTCCAGCCCTGTTTGCCGCCCAGATTCAGCAGCTTCAGCGCGCATACCGTCCCGCCCGGCGACGTCGCCCGCCAAACCTCGCCAAACTGCCCCCGGCCCAGGAATTTTTCCAGGCTGTACCCGGGAACGAACTGATCACCCACCTGCCACATGAAAGTACTCCGCCCCTTTCTTACCGACGGCCGCCAACGATGCGAATGCCCGAAAACGCAAGTCGCACGCCTTCATCATCGCCGATTCTGGCGATCCAAACCACCACGGTCCCGAAGAAAACAGGGACCGGCTCCGTTCAGGGCGATCGGTGCCTGTTCCCGTTTTCTTCCCGCACCGTCGCGACGTCGGTAGAGGCCCGAGACCAAGGTCGGACAAACGCCTGCTGATCACGGCCGCTCAGCAAGCACCTTCCCGAACGCCTCAATCCGCTCGGTGTTGGGCTCGCCGTTCGGCGTCCAGGTGGGGCACAGCCAGCCGCCTTCGTCGTGCTCGTTCCAGGCATAGACGATCACGGCGTTGGCGGGGCAGACCGATGGATGTTCGCGGACGAACGTTCGCGCACGGTCGAGATGAGCCGCGATCTCCGCCGGCGTGGCGGCGGCGGGAAAAACCGTCTGGCGGTGGTAGCCGTGATCCTTCTCCCACGACACCGGGTTCTCCTTGCGCGGCGACTTGTCCCAGCCCGTGGTCACCAGCGGCACATAGGGCACGCCGACCGTAGCGGCCCGCTGCCAATAGTCCGTTTCGACCCGCCGGCAAAGTTGCGCAAACGTGGCGTCGGCACTGCCACAGGCGTACGCCGACACGGCCGCGAAGCCGAGCGGCGCTGCGCGCTGGAAATCGCTCGGCGGATTCCAACCCATCAGCACGCAGTACGGATTGACGCCGGCCGCTTTGGCCGCCTGAAGAAACTCGGCGATGCGATCCTCCCTGGTCTGGAACGCGAAGACCAGCGGCCGGCCGCCCAGCACCGTCTGGTAGCCCGGTTCGCGCAGCAGAATCACGGCCCGCTGGCACTCGCGCGGCCACTCTGCATCGCTCACCTTAAAGCTGTTGTGCAGGATCACGCAGAAGCCGATCCGGCTTCGCGCGGCGCTGCTGAGATACAGCCCCAGCGACTGGCTCATCGAATTGGCTTCGGGATAGAGCAAGAACGCCCAGTAGTCCAGACCGGCCTGGACAGCGAAGTCGATTTCCCGGTCCATGACCTCCTGACGCCCGCCGTCGATGCGCACCCGGTCGTCGCCCAGCACCTGGGCGAACCACGGCAGCCGCGCGTGGTACTTCTGCGGCCCGAGCGTCCGTTCCACCTGCACCGTCACCTCGCCCCCCGCCCACGCATCCCAGCGAATCGCACCCACCACGGGCCGCGGCGCCCCGTCCTCAGCAGCCTGGACGAACGTCGGGATCAAAAGAAACAGTCCCCACACGATGCGTTCCCAAATCCCCAGACGATTCAATCGTGTTACTGGCGGCATTGGCTACCTCCCTCATTCTCTGGTGCGGTCACGCGTCCTGCTGGCACAGGCTCACCAACGGCAGGGACAAGAACAAGCCGTGGGCAGTGGCTGAATCTGGTCGAGCGTCATGGCAGGCGTGCCAAGTGTTCGTAGATCCACTCCAACGCCACTTTGCACGGCTCGGCGACGCCACCGATCAACCTTTTGAGCCTCGCCGGAGTTGTCAGTCCGCTACCTCCATCGTTGTCACTTCCCGATCGAGTCGGTCCCCCAGACGGTCTTTTTCCACTTCCAGATCGTGACGTGTCTGAAGGTTCAGCCAAAACCTTTCCGTCGTTCGAAAGAAACGTGCTAGTCGAATCGCGGTGTCCGCCGTAATCGAACGTTGGCCTCGAACGATCTCGTTGATCCGACGCGGCGGAACGCTGATGTCCTTTGCCAGCCGATACTGGCTGATCCCCAACGGAACCAGGAATTCTTCGATGAGGATTTCCCCTGGATGGATCGGTGCGAGTCTTCGCCGTGGCATGGGTGTCCCCTAATGATAGTCCGTGACTTTAACTTCGTAGGCGTCGCCCGCATCCCAACGGAAACAGACGCGCCACTGATCGTTGATCCGAATGCTGTATTGCCTCTCCCGGTCACCACGCTTCGCGTTAATACGGTCAAGGAGCATGCCAGCCGCCCCGGCAGAATCCCTCGCCGAACGACACGCATCAGACGGCGGCCACGCAAGGACGCATCTACACCGTTGGACGCAACCTCCGCTATTCTGCATCCGGCGTTTCGGCGTGCAACGACGGAACCTTCGTCGAATCCAGGTAGAGCGTGTCGGGACAGATGTCCTGTTCGTTGGGCCACACGACGGTTCCATGTTCAACTCTCGCCCGCCTAAAGTAACCGACATCCTTGAACTCCCGGAACACCCCGAAGGTGATCAAATGCGCGCAGTCGAAGATTCCGACTTCGCCGTTTGAAAACGTGAGCTCCAACTTATAGTCGTCCTTGGCCACGACGTTCCGAACTCGGGGGTTCATAATCACCTCAGTGGTTCGACCTTAAACGGCTGCTGACCGTTGACCGCGAGTTCCCAATTCGCCATCAGGTCGTCCCTGTGTATTTCCACCCAGGCCAGCACCATTTTCAATTTTCCCGGTGGCAAATATCCATCGAGTAGCTCCCCTTCTGGGATCGCAATCACTGCCTCATCGGCTTGGTACTTCGCGTGAATATGGGGACGATGATGCTGCCTGTTGTCTTGGAAATAGAGCGAAACGATGATGCCGTAAAACATCGAGATGACAGGCATACCATTGACCTTTCTCGCCAAACGATGGCGATCACGCGGTCGGCGAGCGTGACGTTGACTGCAGTTCCCGGCCGTCCGCTGACTCGCGTGTATCGCTTGGTTCGTTGTATTCTGGTTTCCATATCGGGCGTTTTGACGCCGCCTGCCGACGGGCAGCGTCTTCCGCGATAGCAAACACGTCTCCGTCGAATCGATCCGAGATCTCGCGGCGAGTCCGATGGATTTCTTCAATCGGGGATTCAGGCGTCTTCTGTATCATCGCCGAGCAACTCATCAGGCGTGCGGATGATTGGGATCGGAATGCCCAAGTCCGTAAGAACGTCTTGAATACGGGGCAGGATCTTCGCGTTCGCAATGTGCCCGCAATTCCACGTCAAGAGATATTGTACACGATGGTGAGCCACCGTGGCGATATGCAGCGCATCGACTTGAGCCTTCGGTGGCAAGACGCCGATTGCCATGATTTCGGCGGCAATCTTCGGAATCTCTGGGTCGTGGGGCGAACTTGCGATTGTCCAGAACGGCCTACCGCGGGCAGTGCAGCCTGGGATTAGGCCGACTGGCGGGGCGGGCTATGCCGCCTGTCGCTAATTCGCGATTATCGCTTTCATCCTTTGCCCGTCAAGCAGTTGAATCGGGACCGAATCCGTGCCGCTCGGCGGAATGGGCCGATCTGGATATTGCCCTCTCGGTCGCTGGTTGGGCCGATCGGCTGGAGCGACTTGAGCACCGAGTCGCCGGCGACTTGGCGTGCGGGTCATGGCGAGTTTTGCTGAGTCTCTTCGTCCAACAGGGCCGAGACAGGGATGATGGCCAATTCGGCGCTGTTGTTGTTCCATCGCTCGCGGCCTTCGCCTGTGCGGCCGACTCCGCCGCCGCTGTTGGAATAACCGACGTACAGTCTGCCGCCGTGTTCGACCGCGTACGGGTAGGCGAGCGCGGCTCGCTCGTGCGATTCCCCCGACCCTTCTGGGAACAAAGCGTGCCGGATGACGAAGACTCGGGACAATTCGCGCTGCCCGGGGCGACTGACGGCGATGGTCAGCGGCGAGCGACGCCGCCCGGCGGCATCAGGACTGTCGTCGGCCGATACCACGGCGACTGACGGAGCGAAGGTCGTGATCCAGCAGGCGACGACCGCGAGAATCGGCAGCCGCACGGTGAGAACGGCGAGTCTTGGCTTCATAGCATGCAGACCATCGGTGGGTGCAGAAAGGACTGGGTCAACTTCACAACTTCGGCGATGCCGCAGGCGGGGCACCGGTTCAGCGCGTCGAGCAGCCTGGCGGAAATCGAAAGCGGATCTGCCACCTGCGCTTCCCGCCGTCTGCGTCTTCGGCCAGCGATCAATGTACCAGCCTCGACGGCCCATCATATCGACGCGCTCATCTTCAGGACGGGAAGTAACAAAGCGGTCGTAACAAAAGCGGCAGCCACGATGCCCAAGACGACAACGCCTCCGAGCCATATCCAATATAGCCACCCGCGCCCGGAACCATGCAATAAGCTGGCCACGCCGATGTCAGCCGACATCAACAGGATGAGGACGAGCGCAGACGGCAGAAAGAACAGGGCCTTGTCCATCCCGGCAAACCAAAGCAGCCACTCCGTAACTGCGGGCAATTCGGCCGTCTCCGCCAATGTGCTGAACAGATCCTCGAACTTGGGAACGAAGATCGCAACCAGCCCCAGGACCGGCAGCCAAACGACGCCGTAGACCGCCGCGCGGGCGTAGGCAGGCAGAAACACACCCTCGCGTTTGTTGACGGCAGACTTGGACACGGCAGTGCTCCACCCCTCTCTCTCCCACCAACATTGTCGAACGACGGTTTTGACCGGGCCGCGACGAATCAACGCATCCATTCTCCACGACCCGATCGCGGCTCTGGTCCAATGTTTGATTCGGGTTAGTTCCGCTACATGGTCAATCAGTCAATCCAAGCTGTCGCTTCACCTCGTCCAGCGGGATGGTCTTGGACTGCTTAGCGCGTTCGTCCAGCAACGCCATCAACTTGGCGTTTTGCCGAGTACGGGCGATTTCCTGGTCGAACTCGTCAACGGCCGAAAGCAGGAATTCCGATCCGTCGGCTGTCCGCACCAGAATCTCGTCCTCCCGTGCTTGGTCCAGCAACTCGTTTATCTCGGCCGCCTGCGGCGGCACGGCAACGGTCTTCATAATTCGTACTCCTCGCCATGCACGAACAACGTATTGCCCACCTTGTAGCCAATCGCTTCAATCTTAACCAGAGATTCGTCTAGATCGACGTCATAGAAAACGCGGAAGTCGCCGATTCGCAGTTCCCATTCCGCCAGCCGGTTCGGACGCAGGCGTTTTCGGTTACGCGATGGTTCGGCGGCCTGGTGCGGGAGTTGTGCCTCGATGCCGCCGACGATCTGCTCCTGGTCGTACCTCCGGAAAGACCGCAAGTCCACCGCAGCCTCAGTGGTCAATTCAATCCGGAACATGCTCTCTCATCCGGCGAAAACCTCCATCGACAACCATCCCCCGAAGCCACGATACCACAACGCGCGATGCCGGTGAAGCCAGCGCGACTGCAACCGACGCCCTGCCCGAACGACGAGGAGAACGGGGCGGCGACGACGGGAAACGCAACTACTGGCAACCGAAATTACCCCCGCTCGCTTGCATCCTTTGGTTACGATCTTCCGTTGCCCAGAGGAATGGAATCTGGCAGCAGGCCGCCAACGGGCACCCCGCGGGCGTAGAGGTTCTCTACGTCTCCATCAGCATACAACTATGCCCCGCCGCGGACCATCCCGGATCCCATGCCGCCGAACGTGGCCCTGCGAGCCGTTGGAGTTCACGCTTCAGCGTGTTGGTGGTCTTCCCGGACACACTGAAGTGTGAACTCCAGCAAAGACCGCTGCGCCGCGAGTGGCCCCTTCAGGCATCCATCCCGACGTCCGTTGGCCCCGTGAGCGGTGCTTCCATTTCTGCGCCGCAAATGATGCCGTCCGTCGGTTCCGTCGCGGGTCGGTTTTGGATCGTAACGAACAAGTTCACCTGCACCGGCCGCGCAGCGAGCTATCAATCCCAGAAAGCCTGCATGCGGCCGGTGTCAGGTGCAGCGTCTGGTTCGGCCGGACTTCACTCAATAGCACTGCGTATCCAGAAACCACTGCGTCTCGCAATCTGGGGCCGTGCCGCGCGCAAAGTACAAAATGCCGTTGTCGCCCCAATACAGACCAACCTTGTCTTCGCTGGCGATCTGGAAGCAGTATCGCGGTT
This sequence comes from Pirellulaceae bacterium, assembly GCA_023382975.1. Lineage (GTDB taxonomy): Bacteria > Planctomycetota > Planctomycetia > Pirellulales > Pirellulaceae > SKKK01. The sequence goes on along the minus strand of JAHDXO010000008.1, from coordinate 165,464 downwards.
CGCTCGGATGGCCCGGCAGCATTTCCTCAGGCGTATAGGTGTACCACCACCACTGCTCTGACTGGATGTTGCTGGCGTACCCCCCCATCTTCGTCCGATGAATGTTCTCCAGATGCACGCCGTTCCGATTGAAGCCGGGCACAACCTTCAACTCGGGGTCATCATACACCGGATGGTCTTCGGCCAACTCGTACCGCACCTCGAATCCTCGTGGCACGGTTGCCCCCGCCGGAATGGCCAGAGGCCGAAGACCCTCAAGCGTAGCATAGCTCCGCACCAACCAGCCGTCGCCGTTCTCCCGCCCAAGTCGCCGGGCCTCCATGTCCATGAACACCGTGAGTAGTGCAAGGTCCCGAAGCCGTTCAGGGACGAACGGGGCTTCGGTCAGGTTCAACTGACAGATGAAGAACAACGGGCGGTCACCCACATAGGGCCAGGACTCTTCGGATGATGCGACCGGTGCGAGGCCGAAATGCGTGGCCAGCGGATTCCGGGTGGGACGGAGCCCGCCGATCGTGAGCACAGTAGCGCGCCGCGTGTTGGCTCGACGGAATTCTTCAAGGCTGCTCATCTCTCACGCCATGAGGCCGAACTTGTGATTGTCCAGAACGGCCTGTCGCAGGCACTGCAGCCTGGGAGTAGGCCGACCGGCGAGGCGGGCGATCCCGCCTGCCGCCATTCCACGATTATCGCTTTCATCCCTTGCCCGTCAAGCAGTTGATTCGGGGCCGAATCCGTGCCGCCCGGCGGAATGGGCCGATCTGGATATTGCCCTCTCGGTCGCTGGTTGGGCCGATCGGCTGGAGCGACTTGAGCACCGAGTCGCCGGCGACTTGGCGTGCGGGTCATGGCGAGTTTTGCTGAGTCTCTTCGTCCAACAGGGCCGAGACAGGGATGATGGCCAATTCGGCGCTGTTGTTGTTCCATCGCTCGCGGCCTTCGCCTGTGCGGCCGACTCCGCCGCCGCTGTTGGAATAACCGACGTACAGTCTGCCGCCGTGTTCGACCGCGTACGGGTAGGCGAGCGCGGCTCGCTCGTGCGATTCGCCCGGCCCCTCGGGAAACAAAGCGTGCCGGATGACGAAGACTCGGGACAGCTCGCGCTGCCCGGGGCGGCTGACGGCGATGGTCAGCGGCGAGCGACGCCGCCCGCTGTCGGCCGTGGTCGTGGCGATCAAATAGTGCTGGCCGGTGCTCAGCGTGCCCGTGTACGGCTTGCTGGTCACCATCGGCAGGTTGCCGGGTCGTGACGGCGTCCAGGTGCGGCCGAAATCGTCGCTGGTCGCCACCAACGCAACGGCTTGGTTGCCGTGGCGAGCCACGTTGACGACGCGCTGGCCGTCCAGGATCACCGACGATTCGCCCCACATCGGCAGCGACGGGGCTTTGGGGATCACGACCAAATCCCACTTCGTCAAGTCGTCGCCGCGACTGATTGCAACCGCCGCCGGATTCCCGTCGCCGACTCGCGCGCCGGACATGATCCAGTTGCCGTCGGCCATCTTCAGCGGTTCTTGCATGGGCCAGAAGCCGCCTTCGACGACGACGCCGCGAGCCTGCCAATGCCCGGTCGGTTCATCCAGTACATAGGCGCGGGTGTGGACCTGGTCCATGATGCCCCGGTACGCGCCGTGGAACGCCCACAGACTTCCCTGATGCGACAAGAAGACGCCGTGACTGACCCCCAGCCCCGGCTGACCCGAGTCGATCGTACACACGTCGCTCCACGTCCGGCCGCCGTCGTCGCTGACACAACCACGGGCTTCTTCGGTGTCGGTGTTCTCGCCGCCTCGGTTGTGACCGAACGAAGCGTACAGCCGACCCTTGTGCCACGCCAACGCGACGCCGTGCAGAAAGCGGTAGCCGTCCTTCGAGAACTCGTACGGTTTGATGACGTGAAATTCGACGCCGGGCAGGACGGGAATCTCGGCGCTGTTCGGAACCGGGCCGCCACTCCAGATCTTGACCAGTTCAGGGATCTCGATCTTGTGCGGCGAGGTCGCTTTGTCCGCCATCGTTCGGATCTCTGCCGGCGTAAGTACGCCGCGGAACAGCGATACTTCGTCGATCGCCCCCAAGAACATCTGCATCAACCGGCCGCCGTTGTTGACGGCTCCGATCGTCAGCGGCGCCTCGGTGGCCGGAACGGACGGGGCCAGCCGGGCCTGGCCCTCGGGTCTTCCGTTCACATACAAGCGGCCCGTTCCACGTTCGACCGTCACCGCGACGTGAGTCCAATGGCCGGGCTGCGAAGCGGTCTGCGAGTCGACGGTCTTCCATCCCTGGTCCCAGAGATAGAACCGCCAGCGGTTGTCGGCATCGACCATCAGTCCCCACTCCCGCTGATTGGCCGAGTAGACGTTCTTGGCCACGATCATCTGCTGGCCGCGGTCCAGCGCGTAGACGTTCACCCAGGCACTGATGCTGAAGTCGCCGTCGGCAAACGCGATCGCGTCGGCGGAGGGGACCGTGACATAGTCGCCCTGGCCGTCCAGCTTCAGCGCCTGTCCCTCGACGCCGGAAATCAGCTCCGGAGCCCCGGCGATCTTCCCCGCCAGTTCGCCGGAAGAGTCGCGAACCACTCCCGACTCGATCGTCTCGAATCGCCAAGACGCAACGGGCGAGTTGCCGGCAGCTTGCGTCGGCTGATCCGCGGCGATCGCCGTGACGGCCAGCAGTCCAAGGAGAATCGTGCTTAGGGCAGGCAAAGACTTGGCAGGTTGCTCGTACATGGAATGCTCTCCGCCAGGCGGGCAAAGAAATCATCGACTTCCAAACGGCCGTTGTCGCGCGGACTGCGGATCAAATGCTTCCAGTCGTCCTGCTCGGCATCCTGCCGAGCGTCCGTGACGCCTCGCCGATCGTCGCGCAGCAAATCCTCAAGAACCCGATCGACGGCCAATCCGCGCCCGTCCAGCAGCCCGCGCCCACTGGCCGCGGGTCGGTCGAGCAGCAACCGCGAGGAACTCGCGCCGAGAATCCAGGTCGGCGCGAAATCGCCCGCTGGCAACGCAAGGCGGCTCACTCCCGGCTGCAACACGCCCACCATGATATGGTCGCTGCTGGAATAGCGGACAGTCCCCATTCGCGGAAAAATGGACCCGCTCTCTTCTGCGTCCAGATCTTCGTAGCCCAGCACGTGGCCCAACTCGTGAGTGAGAACGGTCAGCAGGTCATAGGCCATCGCCGGCAGTTGTCCGTTGGCAGTCGGCATTTGGAAGAACTCAGTCCCGGACAACTGACCACTGACAACTGACCACTGACCACTGACGACATTCCACCCCAACCCCGCGCCGCTGGCGTCCAGCCAGACGCCTTCCGGCCGGGTTACGCCCAGTGCGCCGCGGTACGACAGATCGCCGATCGCGATCGGCGTGCGATCCAACTCGGCCAACTGCACGTCGTTCAACCCCGCCGAGATCCAGTATTCGCGAGCCGCCGGCACCACCGCGGCCACCGCCGCTTCGGTCAGCCAGCCGCCGACCATCTGCTCGGACCGGGCTCCCGCCAGTAACGGCGCTTCGGCGGGATCGGTTCCGGTCCAGACGTCGATCCCGTTGACCACCCAGTACGGATCGCCGCCCGCGTTGCGGATGCTGATGTTCAACAGCCCGTCGGTTGGGGTGACATTCGTAAACACCACGGTCGTGAACTGATTGGCGCCGGTCGCCGCGGCCGTTTGGTGGCTGGCGAATCCATCGGTCGATACCTGGATAAAGTTCCGCGCGAAACTGGGATCGCCGAGATACACGCGGATGCCGTACGTCAGCGCGTTGTCCGCCGCGACTCGAAACGTCTGCGCGGCGGAGCCCCAATGGCCGTCGCGGTACAAGTCGACACTGGTCTTGGCCGCCGAAGCGCGTTGGAACTCGGACACCGCTTGCGTCCAGCCGTAGCCGTTGCTGGCCGTGTACAAGTGATTGCCGCGGATGCCCGTGAAATCGGCCTGCGTGGCGTTGCCCGAGCCGTTGAAATCAAAACGGCGGACGGCGGGGTTCCTGTAGACTTGCGTCGTCGCGCCTCGCGAGGTGCCGCCAATTTGCTCGATCCTCACATTGGCCGTGACGGCGCTCGTGCCTCGGCGGACGGTGAACGTGAACTCGCTCGCCGATGCCCGGACCTGGACGCCCGCGTATCGAGCGTCCTGATCCTGCGACGGTACGATCTGCCCCCAGTCGGTGCTCAGTGTGTACCAATCGCCGATCGTCGCGCCGGTGACTCGGAACGTGTCCGTCGTGGCATCCGCAGGCAGCGGTTCTTGGGGATTCTGGGCGACGAGTCCGATGACCCGTTCCACCGTCAGAGCCGTCGCGGTCTGGCTCGGACGCGCCTCCACGGCGTTCACCGTCCAATACGGATCGCCGCCGGCGTCCGAGAATCGCAACACCAACTCGCCCCGGGCATCCGTCGACGCGGTGAACGAGCCGTGGACGAACTGCCCCGCCGCCGTAGCCACATTGGTCAAGCCGGCGCCGCTGCCCGCGACGACCGTCACCTGCATTCGGTCGCGCGCGAAACTGGCGTCTCCGAACGTCACGGTGACGTCGTATGTGCCGGGCTGCAACTGCATGCGGAAGTCCCGGGGTCCACTGGACCAGGCTCCGTCGCGGAGCAGGTTCGAGAAATCCGTGCCCGCCAACTCGCCGCGAGCGAATCCCGCCGCCGCCGTCAACCAGCCGTACCCCGCGCCCGGCGAAGTCAACTGCGTCGGCAACACGCCCACATATCCGAACGGATCGCCGGGGGGTGTGGCGGCCAGCGGTGCCTGGGTCGGCGATGCGTCCGAATTGAAATCGAACCGCCGGATCGAAGGGGCGACGAAATCGACCGAGAAGCAACTGGCCTGCGCGCCGGTCACCTCGGCGTACCGCGCCCGCATCGTCCCCACCGCGCTGGGATGGACGACGGTGTACGAGAATTCGCCATGCACGTCCGCCCAAACCTGGTGCCCCAGCACGTCCGGGTCCGCATCCGGTGGAAAGGCGATCGTCAAGGTCGTCTCCGGCCGATGATCGCCCAGCGTGTCCAACTGGGGATCGATCGTGACCAGCGCCCCGGGCGTCGCCTTGTACCCGAAGAAGGTCGTCTGCGTCACGCCGTCGGCAATCAACGGCACGTCGGTTTCGGGTGAGCCGAACGTCAGGATATTGCCCGGTCGGATCTCGATGCCGTTGAGCACCCAGTACGGATCGCCGCCCATGTTGCTGAACGTGAGATCCAGCGTCCCGTCCCGGACCAACATCACGAACGTGTGCTCGGCGATCTGTCCGGCCGGCGTTGCGACGCCGTCCAGCAGGATCTGTCCCGTATCGCCGTGCGTCACCCGAAACTGGTCTCGGCGAAAACTCTTGTCGCCCGTCTTGACCGAAACCAAGTACCAGCCATCGGCGACTTCGGCCGTAAATCGGCGAGGTGCGGAACTCCAGTGCCCATCGCGAAGCAGATCCGCGAACGTCGACGTGAATCCGGCCGTCCCGCGATCGAACCCGTTCACCGGCGCGTCCCAACCGTGCGTCGTCACACCGGGTTGGTACAACGTCGTCGGCAGCACGCGGAGATAATTCGTCTGAGTCCCGGCAAGTGTCGCATCCATGTCGAACCGCAACGGAACCGTGGTGCCCAGCGGGTCGAGCGGCATGTGTTCGATGTTGCGGTAGTGAACCGGCTGGAAGACCTTCGGGCCTGGCGACGCCGGATCGTCGGGATGGTCGGTATGGATCGTTCCGCAGACGATCAGGAACGTGTTGTCGTACGAGTTGAACGTCAGCGTGTCCCCCGGCGGAATCCCGGAGTCGCCAAAGGTCGGCGTCCCGCCGTGGACCGTGATCTCGGTCGTCCGAGACGGCTTGACCAGGAACGTATCCGTCCCGTCTTCGCTGCGAACGGTCAGAGTTTCGAGCGTCGCCGTATACCGCACGATCCGGCCGGTCGTGATGTTGCGAACGAACCCGCCGGTCTGCTGTGCGTTCGGATCGGCGACGTTGTTGTCTACATCGATGTTCTCGGGTGCCGCGGTGGCGTACACGGTCGCCCGATCGGTGCCGCCGCCGGAATCGGTGACCAACGCCGCGTTGGCCCCACCGTCGAGCCGCTCGGTGTGGATGAAGTACTCGTCGTTGCCGCCGTCGCCGTCGATGACTGTCGAAGCGGCAGAATCCGAACCGCCCGGATTCAGCGTGATCTGGTCCGCGTTCGGACCTCCGAAGACTTGGATTTGGTAGTCGCCGGATGCGGCAATCAGCGTCCCGAGCAACTGCATGACGGAACCGGAGCCGTCCTCGTCCTGAAAATCGCCGCGCAACACGATCGTGCTCGATAGCGCCGCTACTATCGAACCGTTTGCCAGCGTCAGGTTGTCTCCCGCGCGAAGCTCGGCGCGACCGGCGACGCTGCGGACGATCGCCCCCGCGACGACGGTCAGATGGTCCTCGCGGTCGATAGCGTCGATCGCGGTCAGCGTGACGGCGCCTTCGGCCGAGACTTCCGCTGTTGTTCCCGCGGCGCTGTCGGTCACCGTCAGCGATCCCGCGCTGCTGACGCTCAACGTCCCAGCGACAGCCGCATTCACCGCGCCGCTCAATCCGTCGACGATGCCGATCGTCAGCAGACCGTTCACCAAGTTGACGATGTCGATATTGCCGGACGTCGAATTGACCGCCGCCAGCGAGTTGACCGACGTCTCGATCGCATCACTGCTGCCGATTCCCGTCGCGGCTCGCAGCGCCATCGAGCCCGCGATGATGTCGGGATGCAGATCGCCGCCGTCCAGAATCGCGCCGGTGGCCGCCGTGGCGACTACCACCCCGGCCGTCGCGACACCGCCAAGCGTGATGTCGGCTTGGGCATTCAGCGTAATCGCTCCGCTGCCCGAGGCCGCGGTCGTGCCGTCGGCCATCGCGATGCTGCCCGCATCCGCGTTCAGTCCGATCGCGCCGCTGCCGTGCGCCGCCACGGGACCGCTGACCGTCAAGTCTCCCGCGTCCACTCGGATTCCGATGGTCCCGTTACCAGCGAGCGTCCGCGCGCCGGTTCCGACGATAGTCAGTCCATCGGTCTCCCGGACGAAGATATTTCCGGCGGTGCGGTTGGTCGCCACCAACTCGCCAGCCGATATGTCGATGTCCGCCGCGCCACCAGCCGAACCGATCCCGGTTTCCGCCTCCAGCGTCACTCGGCCGGACGTCACCAAATTCGGCGTCTCGGCATTCGTATTTTCGATGATTGCGCCGGCCAGCGAATCGCCCGCGCCGGCGGTGACGAAGATGTTGCCGGTGAGGCTGGCGAGCAGACTGATTGCCACATCCGCCGCAGCGCTGACGGTGATATCGCCGGCGTCGCTGCTGGTCGTCGTGCCGTCGGACATCGCGATGCTGCCGCCGGCGGCCGTCATGTTGATCGCCCCGCTGCCGTGTGCCGACACGTCGCTGTTGAGCGTGAGGTCGCCGAGACTCACCACGATGCCGATGTGTCCGTTGCCGTCCAGCATCCGCACGCCGGCGCCGCCTACGACCAGCCCGTTGGACTCTTCGACGAAGATGTTGCCGCTGGTCGAATTGGTTGCCACCAGCGTGCTGATCTGGGTGTCGATGTCGTCGGCACCCCCGGCCGAGCCGATGCCGCTGCCGGCGCTAAGTGTTGCGGTGCCGCCGGTTGCCAGGTTGACCGCTTCGGTCAGTGTGTTGTCAAGGATCGCGCCCGCTCCATCGGACAAACCGCCCTCGGGACCGTCGTAGTCCGCGGTGACGGTCAGCTCGCCCGAAACGCTGGTGACCACACTCAGCAACACATCGCCGTCGCCCCGCAGCGTGATGTCGCCTGACTCCGACTGGATCGCACTGCCGTCGTCCATCGCAATCCGTCCGTCCGTGCCGCTCGACGCATTGAATCCGTTCAACAGCGCGCCGTTGTTGAAATGGGTGGAAGCGCTCAGCAAGACTGCTCCGTCGCCCACTGCGCTGACCGTAACGGCATCGGTCAAGCGGATCGAATTGCCGGCGAACAGTCGGATACTGCCAGAGCCGCCGGTGGCCGAGATGTTGGCGTCGGCCGTCAGATTGTCCGTGTCGGCTGTCCCCTCGGCTGCCAGAACGATGTTGCCACCGGCGTGGTTGACCACCGCCGCGGCGATCGTGATGGGACCGTCCGCCCGAACTCGGATGTGGTCGCTGCCGCTGTTGTGATCGCCCGTGTCTTGGATCGCCAACCCGCCAAGGCCGTCGACGGTCCCGATCGTCAGACCGCCTTGGTTGACCAGATGAATATCGCCCGAGTCCGTGCTGGCTGCCAGCGTGCCAACTGCCAGATCCAATGCGTTGGCGTCATCGCCGATCCCGGTCTTGGCCCGCAGTGCGGCGCTGCCGGCCGCGATTTCGGCTCCGCCAAGCCCGGCTGCGATAATCGCGCCGTCGATCGCCGTCAGTCGGACTTCGCCCGTCGTCGTCACGCGGCCCAGCGTGATGTCGCCGCCCGCTGACAGAATGACCGCGCCCGAACCGGTGGCGATGCCGCTGGTCGCCCCGACCGTGCCGACCGTGACATGATCGGCATCGGTGAACGAGAACGTGCCGTCGATCCGATCGACCGCCAGCGTGCCAACGTCGTTCGCCGCTTGGTTCAACGTCGTGTTTCCGCTGCCCGTCACCAACAGACTGGTGGCCTGCACGCTGCCGCCGGGCTGGGAAATGTCGCCGTTCGACGCAATCGACGCGATGCCTGTAACCGCGACATTCGCATCGAACGCAATCCCGGCGGAACTGGTCAGTGTTAAGCCAGCACCTGCCGTGCTCGCTCCAGAGACGATCGTCGAACTGTCTTCGCGGATCGCCACCGCGCCGCCCGAGTTGAAGGCTAGGCTGCCGAAATGGGTCGTATCGTCTTCGTCTTGCCCCAAAGCGATCGCGGCGGCGGTCAAGCTGGCTTGGCCGCTCACGTTGATCGTCGTACTGGGCGCGCTGGTCAAGCTGCCGACCGTTTGGATCGTTGCGTGACCGTCTTGGACGAACAAGCCGCGCAGTTCGAGCGAGCTCGTTGCGTCGATTTGCACGTTCCCCGCACCGTGGTTGGCGAGCGTGACGTTTCCGACTGCGGTGTCCAAATCGATGCCGATCGTCGCGCTGGCCGTCAAGCTTTGTGCTGCCACGTCCACTCCGCTGCCGCTGGTGCTGATCGCGCCGCTGCCGGCGTTCAACGTGACGTTCTTTCCCGGTCCCGCGGCGATGGTGCCGCCGAGGAACTGGATGCTCTGGCTATGGATCGCCACGTCGCCGCCGACCGTCAGCGAACCCGTTACGTCGACCGAATCGTCGCCATCGCCGGTGCCGATCGTGAGATCGCCGTTGCCGTGCGCCGCGGCGCCGCCGAGGATGGTGACCGAGTCGTCGCCGTCGCTGCCGCCGGTTACGGTATCGATCACCACCGCCGCATTGCCGCGAAGGTGCGTGGTCGCGAACCCAACTCCGCCACTGGCGCCGCTGACGATCAACGAGTCCAGCAAGCCGGTCGCCGCGTCCTTGCCGTCCGTTACTGTCACTTCGTCGTCAGCGTTGGGAAAGACGAAGTTGACGAGCGCCAAGTCGATCAGATCGACGGGTTCGAGGCCGACGAAGTTCACCGTGCGGCCGTCGAACGTTACCGTCCCCGCGCCGGCCGTCGTCGCCGATGGCGAGTACGTCGCCGCCTGGGTGCCGCTTCCCTTGATTTGCAGTACATCGCCTCGCGTTCCGTGCTGTCCACCGTCGTAGAAGATGCCTTCCCCCGCGCCGCCGCTGCCGGGGATCGGATTGCCGTATACGAAGTCGGCGATTAGCAGGTCGTCGCCCTCGCCGCCGTGGAATTGGAACGCGGCCGGATTGCCGATGGCGATAAATGGATAGGCGTTCAGCTTGTACTCGAATGCGGTATTCGCCGCGTTGCGCCGCAGGATCAGCGTGTCGGCTCCGTCCGTGCCGTTGATCACCGGTTGGCTGTTCAGCACCACTTGGTTGTTGGTGTAAGCAACGTACAGCGTTGATGCGCCGACCGCGACAGGAGATCCTTCGGACAAGCCGCTGAACGAGCCGCTGACCGCATTCGTTCCGCCGTTGTCGATGATCACGAACGACTGCAGCGTGGACGAGTCGGGGACGAACCCGCCGAACAGACTGGGCGCGAGCGTGGCGTTGCCGATCGTCACCGTGCCTCCGCCCGTCACGTCGACTCGGTCATGGAACCCGGCGCCGCTGCCTGCCGCGGTGCCGCCGATTTCGACGGCCAGCGTCGATCCGCTGTTCAGCGCAAGGCTGCCGTCGATGGTCAGGATGCCGGGGCTGCTGCCGGGCGCCACGGACGAGCCGCTCAAGGCGGTCACGCTGCCCGTGACCGTTCCGACGCCGCGCAGCGTCTGGCCGCTAGCCAAGTTCAGCCGGCTCGCGTTCAGGCCGCTGGCGCGCAGTTCCGCTCCGGCCGCCAGGTCGAGCGATGTCGACGACGGCAGATTGTTGTTTGATGCATGAGACAGCGCAAGTCTTCCCGCGTCGATACTTGTCGCACCGGAGTAGGTGTTGGCCGCCGTCAACGTCAGTGTCCCGCCGCCCGTCTTGGTCAGCGAACCGGGCGTAGCGGCCCCGTTGGCGATCGGAACGCCGATGGTCAGGTCGGCCCCGCCGCCCACGGAAATCGTCCGTGTGGCCGCGCCTGAAGTACCGCTCAATTGCACGGCGATCGTGCCGAAGGTGCCGCCGGCCGCGTCTTCCGTAATGAAGGAGGCGGCCGAACCCGTCGTGGTCACGCCGCCGTTTAGAATCAAGCGGCTTCCGAGCGCACCGGCGGCACTGCCGCGGCGGATATTCAGACGACTGCCGTCGAGCGTCAATCCGCCGTTGCCGACGGTGATGGTGGATTGCCTCGACGTATTGTTGCCGTAGAGCGTGAAAGTGTTCGTGGCGCCCGGGTTGGAACCGGCTTCGGCCGTCATCCCCAACAGGCTGAGTCCACCGAAGCTCACGGTCGTCCCGCTGTGGCCGACAAAGATCGTGTTGCCTTCGCCCCCGGTGAAGCTGGCCGCGCCGGTCACCGTCCAATTGCTTCCTTGGCCTGTGTTAAAGATGCCGCCGTGGACGATCAGGTTGGCGATGGTCTCCGCGACGGTAACCGCCCCCACGTTTGCGCCCGTGCCATTGAAGACACTCGGCGCGCTGCTCATCGTCACGGTGGCGGTATCGGCGATCTGGTGGCTGGCACTGAAGACGACGCCTCCGTTGGAGACCACCAGGTCTGCCGGAATAGCATTGACCCCCGCGGTCTTTTCCAGCCGGATATACCCGCTGTTGACGAACGTCGAACCGGTGTAGGTGTTGGCTGCCGAGCCGCTGAGGACGAGCGTGCCCGGACCGGCCTTGGTCACGGATCGCGCGCCGCTCGACTGTGTGATCGCGCCGGCCACGTTCAGTCTTCCAGTCCCATTCCCGTTGTTTGCCACGTGGAAGGTTGCATCGCCGTTCAGAGAGACTGCACCGGCGATGAACGAGAAGTCCCGATGATTGCTGATGTCGCTGCCGGTGGCGACGATCAGTGTCCGGTTTCCGTTGACCGTGATGTTCCCGAAGGTCAAGTTCACGGGGTTATCCTGGGACGTGCGGCTCTGGCGCAGCTCGCCATCGGCGTCCAGTATCAGGTTATTGTTGAACGTCGCAGCCAAGTTGCTGCGGAGATCGAGAATCGCTCCGGTGCCTACGGCGGTGTTGGCATACCGGACGCTGGCGTTGTCGCTGGCACTCGCTCCGACCAGAACCAATCGCACGTTTTGATTGCCGGTCAGATCGAGTCGTGTGCCGGCCTGCAGCGTCCGAGTTCCCTCGACCAGTGCGACGGCTTCTCCCGCGAAGTCGCCTGAGTTGTCGAACGTGACGGTGCGGGCCGATCCGCCGTCGGTGATTCCACCCTTGAGGCGAAGTAGCTGGTTGGGACCGCCGGAATGTCCTCGGCTCATGCGGAACACGGCGTTGCCGGTCAGGGTGGTAGTTCCCAGGAAAGCAATCGAAGTATTCACGCTTGGGGTCGTGAACGTCGAGTCGCGTGTGACGGTCAACGCATACGATCCGATCGAGAGATCGCCGAAGCCATGCTCGACGCCGATCCCGGTTTCCGAGTTGCGCTGCATCGTGATCGTCGCGTCGGCCGATACCGTCACGGGGATGTTTGTTGCCGAACCGCCGTTGAAGGACAGTGCGTTGTCGGACCGGATCAGCAGGTTGCCGCCGCTGAACGTCAATGTGCTACCCGCCAATGCGCCCGAGGCCGTCGGATTGCCGAAGGAATTGTTCGCGAGCACCCGCAGGGTGCCGTCGCTCAGGTTCCAGTGGCCTCGGAAATCGTTGCTTCCCAATTGCAGGGCGACGGTTCCGGGACCGGTGATATTGATCGTCGGAGTGCTGTTCGAGCCGGCAGCGTTGGTCGCCGCCGTTTCGATTCTCAGAATGTCGGGTAGGGCCGGATTCGCGCTGACCGTCGCAAAGTTGACCGTCGCCCCGCTGGCGATCATCGGGTAACCAGTCGCCCGATAGTTCACTCCGTTGCCGACGCCGCGCAGCGTCGAACCATGATTGAGGATAACGGGCCTGGCGTAGAACACGCTGGAATCGAAGGCTCCGATCCGCACCAACTCCAGCACGCCCGTGTCGTTGACCGTCACGCCGCTGGTCGTCCCCGTGGCGTTGACATGTTCCAGTCGCAGCGTGCCGCCGTGGATTATCGTCGCGCCCGTGTAGCTGCTGCTGCCGCTGGACAGCGTGACGGTGCCGGCGCCTTGTTTGGTCAAACTGCCCGAGCCGGTGATTGTGCCGGCGATTGTCGTGTTCGAGCCGTCGCCGATCGTGAGGCTCGACGAGCCCACGATGTTTACCATCTGGCCGGCGACGGTGGCGAGCGAACCGATAACCACGGTTTGCGCCGCGTTCGGACCAGTGATTCGCAACGTCTGGGTGCCGGTCAGCGCAATCGCTTCGGCATACGTGCCGCCGTTGACGATCACCGTGCCATTGGTGGTCAACGCCGTCAGCGCTTGGCCGATCGTATTGAAAGCGTTCACGCCAAACGTTGCCGCTTGGTTGCCCGTCGTGCCCAAGTCGGCGTCGAGAATCGGGTCGTTCAAATTGCCGGCGAATCCGTCATCGACGTACACCGTCGCCTGCGTGCCGCTCAACACGCGACGGTCTTCCAGCATCTCGAAGAACAGCCGGCGGCGAGCGGCGACGGATGTAGTCTTCCTGCGGCGGGCGTCCGAGCGGAATTGCGGTTTGCGGCGCAGAATGGCCATGTCAACGTCCTTGCTAGCAAATGGGCCAACTGGTTCAGCAAGCGGGGGAGTCGGTGATCGTACCCAATCCCCCCGCGCAGAGCAATGCGACCCGACCGACTTGAAGCGGAGCGCCCCGAAACTCGAAGCCTCCGGTCCGTCCAGACAGCCGATGCTAGCAGCCCGTCGCGCGAGGTTCATTGGGCATCGAACCGAGATCTGCTGCCCCTCACCGGGAATCGCTGGTCCGCACGTCTCCCATTCCGACAGTTCGACAGTTCGACCAGTTCGACCATCAGCGTCAACCTGTGTCGAGTACGACTCGGGATGGCGTCCCGCTGCCAAGTTGTCCCGATGGATTCCGGATTTCTAGCCGGTAGAATGTTGCTGGGTGCCGGAATCCGAACCAGACATTTGCTGCCAGGTCGGATTCGGCAGGGACTGCTGAATCGTCGCTTGTTCCTGGTACGCGCGCTCCGGGGCTACGTAGACCAACTCCGATGCCTCGAAGCAGGCATGGATGCCTACGTCCCCAAGCCGATCCGAACTCGCGTTCTGCTCGGCACGCTGGCGGCCGTGCTGTCGAAGTCGTCTTCGATCGAGTCCCAAGATGGTACAAGCCTCCCCGGGACAGAATAGATTCCATCCCCTTGCGTTGCGATCCAGTGGAAAGGAACTCAGCCATGCTACTGTTCGACGGGCACCTGGACTTGGCGATGAACGCGATCGAATGGAACCGCGATTTGACTCGGCCTCTGGACGAGATTCGCCGCCGCGAGGCGGGATGGACGGATCGTCGCGGCCGGGGCCGGAACGTGGTTTGTCTTCCCGAGATGCGTCGCGGACAAGCGGGGCTCTGCATCGCGACCCAGATCGCCCGCTACGTCGCACCGGAGACCGCGATCGGCGGTTGGCACAGCCGAGAGATTGCGTGGGCCGTCACGCAAGCTCAACTGGCCTGGTATCGCGCGATGGAGGAGGCCGGGCAGATGGTGCAGATCGTCGACCGGGACGGACTGCGGCGGCACTTGGCACTCTGGCAAGATCCTCCGGCCGATGCGCCGATCGGTTATGTGCTGAGTCTTGAGGGCGCCGACTCGATCCTCTCGCCGGCGCACCTGGAACGGGCCTACGATTACGGGCTGCGGGCGATCGGCCCCGCGCACTACGGTCCGGGCGTCTATTCGCCCGGCACAGGGGCCGAGGGCGGATTGACCGCGGCCGGCCGCGACTTGCTGGCGCAGATGCGGCGACTGGGCATCGTGCTCGACGTCACGCACCTGACCGACGAGGCCTTTTGGGAGGCGTTGGACTGCTACGATGGCCCGCTGTGGGCCAGCCACAACAACTGCCGGGCGCTGGTGCCGGGTCAGCGCCAATTCAGCGACGACCAGTTGCGGGCCCTGTTCGCGCGGGACGCGGTGATCGGCGTCGCCCTGGACGCCTGGATGATGCATCCCGGCTGGCAGCCGGGAATCACGACACCGGACCAGGCCGATGTGCGGTTGGAGCGGATCGTGGAACACATCGACCACATCTGCCAGTTGGCCGGCTCGGTCCGGCATTGCGCCATCGGTTCGGACCTGGACGGCGGCTACGGCTACGAACAGTGCCCGCGCGACGTTCGTTCGATCGCCGATCTGCAGAACTTGACCGAGATCCTGTCCGGCCGCGGCTACCCGCCCGCGGACATTGCTGCCGTCTTCCACGGCAATTGGATCCGCCGTCTCGATTCGATCTGGAACTGACGCCCTGTTTTTGCCAACCCGTACCACAGGCTGCCAGCCTGCACAGTTTCGAATATCCTTGTCCGTGGAAATGTTCGCCAAGCGTGCAGCAATGGAAAGAACTTGCTGAGACGTACACTGCGACAATTTGGGGGAGAAAACGCGCGTGACGCACCGACGACTCTGGAGTTCACTGGCTGTAGCGATCCTGTCCTTCACCGCTGCCTTGGCAACGGGACATGCCGAGGACTGGCCGACGTACATGCACGATCCGGCGCGGAGCGGGGTGTCGAGCGAGAGCCTGAACCTGCCGCTTGCCCCGTTATGGACCTACGCGCCGCCGGCCGATCCTGTGCCGGCTTGGCCGTCGCCCCATGTGGGGTGGGGCGAACTGCCGAAGCTCGATTTCGACAGCGCCACGCACGTCGCGGCGGCCGGAAGCGTAGTCTGTTTCGGATCGCCGGTCGACAACGGCATCCATGCGTTGGACGCGCAGACCGGCGAGCGGTGCTGGACCTTCTACACGGAGGGCCCGGTCCGATTGGCGCCGACCGTGGCGGGCGGGCGAGTGTTTGCGGGATCGGACGACGGGCTGGTCTACTGCCTGGACGTTGCGGACGGCCGTCTGGTTTGGCGCGCCCGGCCATTGGCGGGCGAGACGACTATCCTGGGCGCGGGCCGGCGGATGTCCCTTTGGCCGGTGCGGACCGGTGTCGTTGTGGACCAGGGCGTGGCGTACTGCGGTGCGGGTCTGCTCCCGGCCAGCGGGACGGCGTTGGTCGCGCTGGACGCGCACGACGGAACGTTGCTCTGGCGGACCTCCGAAGCCCCCCGCGGCAGTTACATGCCGTTGGCGCCCCAAGGTTATCTGCTGGCCTCGGCGACTCAACTGTTCGTGCCCTGCGGCCGTGCCGGGCCGTTGGCCTATGCGCGGACCGACGGGGCGGTGCGGGCGGCGATGGACAAGTCCTACGCCATCGTGGGTGCCAAGGGAGTGGTCAGTGGCGGTTACGGAGTGCTGGTCGGGGATCGGTACTATGTCGGCTCGCAGAACGTCCTGCACGGATACACGCCCGAGGGCACTCATGCAGGAGCCGTGAAGGGAGCCCGCCAGTTGCTGGCCACGGCCACCCGTTGCCTGATCCTGCGCGGCCAGTCGCCGCCGAGTCCGCGAGCGACCACACCCGATCCGGACGTCGTCACAGCCGTCGACAGGACGGCGTTCGAGCAAGCTGTGGGACAGGGGGCGCTAGGCAAAGACGCGGTGCAGTGGGTGTACGCGCGAGCGGGCTTACAGGTGATGATCCTCGCCGGATCGCACGTGCTGGCAGGCGGAACGGACGAGGTAGTCGCGCTGGATTCGGAGACGGGGCGCGAGGTCTGGCAGGCACCGGTCGAAGGGCTGGTCAAGGGACTCGCCGCGGCCAACGGTCGTCTGTTCGCCAGCACCGACAACGGGCGCATCTACTGCTTCGGGTCGGCGGTCGCGGATCGAGGCCACTCGGCGGCCACGGCGTCCGTAACGCCATTTCCTGCCGACCAACGGCTGGAACGAGCCGCGGCGCTGGCTGACGCGATCGCACAGGATGCCAAGGTCGATCGCGGCTACGCGCTGTTGGTCGGCCGGGATGCCAGCCGCATCGCCGTCGAACTGGCCGCTCGCACCGACTTCGTGATTCATGTCGCCGAGACCGACCCGGCTCGTGCGGAAGCGGATCGCGAGGCGCTGGCGGCGGCCGGTATCTACGGGGCTCGAATATTGATCGACCTGATACCCGCCGAGAATGCGTCCGGCTTGCCGTATCCGCCCTACTTCGCCAATCTGATCGTGGCCGTCGAACCAGCCTCGGGGCAAGGGCCAATTCCAGCCGCCGAGTTGTTGCGCGTGCTGAAGCCCTGCGGCGGAGTGCTCTACGCCGAAACGCCGGAAGCTAGCGATGCCTGGACCCAAGCCGGGACGGTGGCTCGGCCGGCTCTGACCCGGGAAGGAACCTGGACCAAGCTCGTCCGCGGCGTGTTGCCCGGCGCCGGCGACTGGACGCATCAGTATGCCGACGCCGGCAACACGGGCTCGTCCGACGATCGACGCGTGCGAGGCAAGCCCGAGGTGCTGTGGTACGGCGAACCCGGGCCGGACAAGGCGGAGGACCGCCACCGTCGCAGCGAGGCGCCGCTGAGTCTCGACGGCCGAATCTATGCTCAGGGAGTACGGGCCAGCGACAACATGCCGCTGTTGCTGAGCTTCGACGCCTACAACGGCGTGCCGTACTGGGAACGCGAAATGCCAGGCGCCGGCCGGGTCTACATCATGGGCGATTGCGGCAACCTGGCATGCAGCCGCGACGGCTTGTTCGTCGCCGTCGCATCGCAGTGTCGTCGGCTGGATCTGCACACGGGCAACCTGCGGACGGCGCACGACGTGCCGCCGAGGCCGGACGGCGCGGATCGGCCGTGGGCCTATGTGGCGGTAGACGGTTCGACGCTTGTCGGCAGCGCCTCGTCGGGTTACCAGTTCAGCGACGCCGTTTTCGCCTACGACCTGCGGACGGACACCATGCGTTGGCACCGTCCGGGCTCGGTGATCCGCAACAATACCCTCGCGATTCAAGGAGACCGCGTGTTCTTTGTCGAGCACCGTGGCCAAGCGACCGCCCCCGTGGTGCTCGATCCGCCCGCCCAAGCCGAGCTGGCGGCCCAGAAGCGACGGGCTGCCGCGGCTACGGGGACGACGGAAGGCGACACTGATTCCGCCGAGACGTCCGACGATGCTTCGCCGCAGTCTCCGGCCGCCGATGCTTGCCTTCGCACCGTCGTCGCGCTCGACCTGCTGACCGGCAAGGAACTGTGGTCGCGGGATGTCGACGTGGCCGGTTGCGGCACGTGGACGGGCAGTTTGAGCCTGATCGCCAAGGACGGCGTGCTGGTGCTTTGCGGCACCTACAGCGCGTACGGGCGTCCCAAGGGCGACGAAGGCCAGCGCCGCGCCATGGCGCTATCGGCCCGCGACGGTGCAACGCTGTGGGACAAGACGCTCGGCAACTTCGTGCGTCCCGTCGTCAGTCTGGACCGGGTAATCGCGCGGCCCGGGGCCCTGCAACTGCACACCGGCGAACCCTTGATGCGTCCCGGACCCCGAGGCCAGATCCCTTGGAGGCTTGCCGCCAACGGCGCCTGCGGGCAGATGTCCGCCAGCGCCGGCGTGCTCTGCTACCGCCTCGGGTACACGTTGATAGTCGACGCCGACACGGGCGGGTCGCTGATGACCTTGACGGGAATGCGTCCCGGCTGCTTGATCAACACGATCCCTGCTGGCGGAGTGATCGTCCAAACCGAAGCCAGCTCCGGCTGCACCTGCCCCCACGCCCTCCAAGCCACCATCGTCTTCGTGCCGCCCGATCGCGAATAGACATCCTGGGCGAGAACGGGGCACGTTCAATTCTCGCGAGCAGACTCGCCACGTCTACGTTTTCGGGAGCTAGAGCGGTGAGCACACCACTTGCTTCCCACGGCAAGGCCGACTACGTGATGGCCAATCCGCCGTTCAACGTGGACGAGATCGACGCGGACAAGGTGAAGAACGACCCGCGGCTGCCGTTCGGGCTGCCGGGCGTCAACAAGAAGGACAAGGTGTCCAACGGCAACCACGTTTGGATCAGCTACTTCTACAGCTACCTGCACGAGAAGGGGCGGGCCGGCTTTGTCATGTCGTCCCAGGCGTCCAGCGCCGGGCGCGACGAGGCCAAGGTGCGGCAGAAGCTGGTCGAGACTGGCGACGTGGACGTGATGATCGCGATCCGGTCCAATTTCTTCTACACCCGGACGGTCCCCTGCGAGCTGTGGTTCCTGAACCGAGGGAGATTTGAAAAAAGGGAATAAGTCCAATTTGAAGTCCAATTTGTGCGAAGCACCCTCCGGGCCGTTCCGGAAAATTGGACTAATCCCCTTTTTCGCGACCCCCCTTTTTCGCGACCTTTTTCGTGACGGGCGGTCGTGGACAAGGCCACGGTTCCGCTGTATTACGACGCCCGGGGCGAAAAACTGGGCGTAGCGATCGGCGACCTGAACGACCGGATCGCCCAGAAGCTGGACGAATTGGAGTCACAGGTCACGGCCAACATCGACGTGGCCCAGCGGCTGGAGAGGGAACTGAAACGCGACTACCACGTCATCACCGCAGACAAGCGACTGGACCAGGTGGCCCAGGATTTTGTCCAGCACTACTCGACGGCCTGGGAGACGGGCAAGGCGATGCTGGTCTGCATCGACAAGGTCACCTGCGTGAAGATGCACGGCCTGATCACCAAGTATTGGGACGAGCGGATCAAGGAACTGGAGGCGAAGCTGCCGCAGGCGGCCGACGAGCAGGAGGAAATCTACCTTCGGCGGCAGATCAACTGGATGCGCGAGACGCGGGCCGCGGTGGTCGTCAGCGAGGAGCAGGGCGAGGTCGAGAGGTTCCAGAAATGGGGCCTGGACATCAAGCCGCACCGGAAGCTGATCAAGGACGGCATGGACCTGCCGGAATCCATGCGGCAGAAGCCGCAGTTCCGCAACATGCAGCGCATGGCGCTGGACGACGCCTTCAAGGAGGAGGAGCACCCGGAGGAAAAAGGGGATAAGTCCAATTTGTGCGAAGCACCCTCCGGGCCGTTCCGGCAAATTGGACTTATCCCCTTTTTCCGTACTTATCCCCTTTTTCCGTAACTCAGAACTTGCGGCAGGCGATCGAGCAACGGCTCCAGCGGTTGCTGATGCAAAACCCGTTGCGTACCGATTTCCAACGCCACTACGAAGACATCGTCGCCGAATACAACCGGGAAAAAGACCGGGTGACCATCGAGAAGTCCTTCGAGGCGTTCTTGAAATTCGCGCGGGCACTGGACGACGAATCCAAGCGGACGATTCGGGAGGGACTGGACGAGGAATCGCTGGCGGTGTTCGACCTGTTGAAGAAGCCCGAGTTGAGTCCGGCCGAGATCAAGCGGATCAAGGCCGTGGCTGTGAACCTCCTGGAAACGCTGAAAGCGGAAAGGCTCCGGGTCGATCATTGGCGAGACAAAGAGGCAACCCGGGACGCGGTACGGATGGCCATCCGGGATTTTCTGTGGAGCGATGAAACGGGCTTGCCCTTGGAGCACCACGACGAGGACGAAGTGCAGAATCGGGCCGAGGAGGTCTTCCGCCACGTGTACCGCGTGTACCCCACACTGCCCTCGCCGTACTATGGTTCGAGCACGGCGGCGTAGCATCGTTCGGGGAATCAACGGGCGGGAGGGCGCAAACCGCGAGTGCGGTTTTGATGACGCTCCCGCTGCGGCAGCGATGCCTGCTTTCGCCGAATGCTCTCGGGGGCTACAAAGGTCCGTAATCGCCTGTAGCAAGGTCCGACCTCCGGGAATCCTAACATGAAAGCCACCACACCATGAAAGCCACGACGATGATGACTCGACTTCTTGTGGTACTGTCCTTGACGGTGTTCGTTCCTTCGTTCGTTGCCGCCGCCGGTCCGGTCAAGGTGTTCATCCTGGCCGGGCAGTCCAACATGGAAGGCCACGGCAAAGTCAACGCCGAGGCGGGCGCGAACGAAGGCAAGGGCTCGCTGGAATGGCTCGCGAAGAATCCCGAAACGGCAGCGGCATTCAAACATCTGGTCGCCGCGGACGGCCAATGGGTCGCTCGCGAGGACGTCCAAATCTGGTATCTGGGCCGCACCGGGAACTTGAGGCCGGGCTTCGGATTCCGGGAGGGATATATCGGGCCCGAACTGGGATTCGGCCACGTGGTGGGCGAGGCGTTCGACGAGCCGGTGCTGCTCGTCAAGCTCGCCTGGGGCGGTAAGAGCCTGGGCAAGGATTTTCGGCCGCCGAGTTCCGGCGGCGAGGTGGGACCGTACTACCAGGAAGTGCTCAAGCTGACCAAAGAGGTTCTGACCGACGCGGCGAAACTGTTTCCTCAATTCGCCGACCGCAAGCTGGAACTGGTCGGCTTCGGATGGCACCAGGGTTGGAACGATCGCGTCAACCAGGCGTTCAACGACGCCTACGAGGAGAACATGGCCAACTTCATTCGCGATATCCGCAAGGATCTCGGGGCTCCCGAGCTGCCCTTCGTCATCGCGGAGACCGGCATGAGCGGCTGGGAGGAGACGCATCCGCGGGCGTTGTCGCTGATGAAGGCCCAGGCGGCGATCGCGCAGCGTGCCGAGTTCCAGGGCAATGTGGCGTTTGTGGGCACTCGCGATTTCTACCGTCCCAAGGAGGCTTCGCCATCCGGACAGGCGTATCACTGGAACAGCAATGCCGAAACGTACTATCGGATCGGCGAGGCGATGGGAAAGGCCATGCTGGAATTGGTGAAACCCAGCAAGTGAAGCGACAAGAAACCATCAGGGAGCGAATGACCATGCGAGAATCTGGAAGGAAGGTGGGCGGGAGAAGGAGCGGATTGCCCGCTCTCTCGCGCTGGTGCGTGCCATGGGGCGCCATGCTGCTCCTGGTTTCGGTGCCCGCGTTGCATGCCGAAGATCCCAAGGAACGTCCAGCCGCCACGGAACCGGATGCCCGTCTTCAAGCAGACGGCAAGGGCTGGCGGCTTGACAAGGCATCGATTGGCGACCCGAATCGTCCGCGCGTCTTGCTGGTCGGAGACTCGATTCTGAATGGCTACGGAAAGCAGGTGATTGCCGCCCTGGACGGCAAGGCTTACGTGGATGCGTGGGTCAACCCGTACTGCCAGTCGGAACATCTCAACAAACTGCTGGCTGAAGTGCTGGCCAACGGCCCGTACGATGTGGTCCATTTCAACATGGGGCTTCACGGGTGGCAAAAGGGTCGCATCAAAGACGGCACGTTCGAGCCACTGACCAGGGCCTATGTCGAGGTCATTCGGGACAAGCTGCCCCGCGCGAAGATCATCTGGGCCAGCAGCACGCCGGTGACGGTGAAAGGCCAGCCCACGGAGCTCGACCCGGAGATTAATCCGATCATCGTCGAGCACAACCGTATGGCTGCGAAAGTGATGCAGGAGCTGAATGTGCCCGTGAATGACTTCTACGCCCTGCTCGTAACGAAGCTCGAACTCGCCCGGGGCGATCAGTTCCACTGGCAGCCGGAAGCCTACAAGATTCTGGCCGAGACGGTGACGGCATCCGTGCTGCGTGAATTGGACCAACCGGACGCTCGATGAACCTGACGGGCCGTGCCGCCGCCCTGCAATCTGCCCGATGTTTCCCGAACCATGCCAGACCGTTCTAACGCGAAAGGACCACCACCATGAAGTTGCTCCGTCATCGCTCCGCGTTGCTTCAAGCCTTTGCTGCGAGTCTGTTGTTCGGCTCGCTGGCCTGCCAACTCTTAGCGGCCGCGGCGCCGGCTGGTCCCGAGCGATGGGCGCAAGCCATCGCGGCTTTCGAAGCGGCCGACCAGACGGCTTCCCCGCCGCAGGATGCGATCCTGTTCATCGGGTCGTCCACGATCGTCCGCTGGAAGACGCTGGCCCAGGATTTCCCGGAACATACGGTGATCAACCGCGGATTCGGAGGCTCGCAGATCGCCGACAGCACGTTCTACGCGGACCGAATCGTGATCCCGTACCGGCCGCGGCTGATCGTGCTGCGGGCCGGCGGCAACGACATCCACGCGGGCAAGACGCCCGAGCAGGTGGCGGCGGACTTCGACGCATTCGTTCAAAAGGTGCGTGCCAAGCTGCCCGATGTCCGCATCGCCTACATGACGATCAACGCTTCGCCGGCGCGGTGGGCTAATGCCGAACGAGAGCAGAAAGCCAACGAGTTGATCCAAGCCTATATCGCCAAGGGCAAGAACTTGGTCTACATCGACAACTGGGATGCGACGCTCGATGCCGATGGCAAACCCCGCGAGGAATTGTTCGTCCAGGACCGTTTGCACTTCAACGAGGAAGGCTACAAGATCTTCGCCGACAGTGTCCGGAAGCATCTGTCGCCGCAGGCCAATGCGAAGCTCGGAATGAACCTGAACGGACCGGCCGATTGGAATACCGAGTTGCCCTTCGTCGACGTGTTCCGGCTGTCACGCACCTGGATCAGCCAGCGAAAGGGCCAGCCCTGGGGCAAGGGCCCCGAATTGCAGGTCGACGAGCACGGCTGGGTCAAGCGGCTCGAGGCGGATTGCTGGGCCGAGTCGCCGCTGTGTACGATCGACTCCGGACGCTACCCCGGCGGCCGGTATACCGTGCTGTACGACGGCCGCGGCCGCATCGACTTCTGGGGCGCCGCGAAAGTCGTTTCCGAAGAACCGGGCCGGATGGCGATCGACGTCGATCCGAGCCGCGGCGGCATGTTCCTGCGCCTGCACGAAACTGATCCGAACGACTTTGTGCGGAACATCCGCGTCCTCATGCCGGGCTTCGAAACGATCTATCGGGACCAGCCCTTCCATCCAGTCTTTCTGAAGCGGTGGGCGGGCGTCGCGTGTTTCCGGTTCATGGACTGGATGCACACCAATGGCTCGGAGATCGAGACCTGGGCCGACCGGCCGACGCCCGAGAGCGCGACGTTTACGGAGAAGGGCGTGGCGCTGGAGTGGATGATCGACCTGTGCAACCGGCAGCAGGCGGACGCGTGGTTCTGTATGCCTCATCGGGCCGACGACGATTACGCGCGCCGCTTTGCGGAGATGGTCAAGGACAGGCTTGATCCGAAACTCAAAGTGTACATCGAGTACTCGAACGAGGTCTGGAACAGCCAGTTCCCGCAGACCCGCTACAGTTGGGCGAAAGCCAAGGAACTCGGGATCGGGCCTCAGGAGCGTCCCTGGGAAGGCGGCGGCATGTACTACGCGCGGCGTTCGGTGCAGATTTTCCAGATCTGGGAGCAGGTCTTCGGCGGCACTGAGCGGTTGGTGCGGGTCATCGCGTGGCAGTCCGGCAACACCCACTGGATGGACAACATCGTGTTGCCCTTCGAGGACGCGTACCGGCACACCGACTCGATCTCGATCGCCCCGTACATCTCGATGAATGTGCCGCGAGAGGGCAAGGAGTTGACGGCCGACGAGGTGGTCGGCTGGAGCCTCGAACGCGTGCTCGACTACATGGAGCAGGAATCGTTGCCCAAATCGATCCGTGCGATCGAGGCCACGAAAGCCATCGCCGACAAGTACGGGCTGACCCTGACGGCCTACGAAGGCGGGCAGCACATGGTCGGCGTCGGCGGCGGTGAGAACAACGAGACGATGAATGCCTTGTTCTTCAAGGCCAACGCTCATCCGCGCATGGGCCAGATCTACGACCGGTACTATGAGGCCTGGACTCGCGCCGGCGGGGACCTGTTCTGCTACTTCTCGTCAGTCGGTCGCTGGAGCAAGTGGGGAAGCTGGGGCATCCTGCAGCACTACGACGACGATCCAGCAGATGCGCCGAAATTCCTCGCCACGATGCGCTGGGCGCGCCAACGCGGGCAGAACGTGAACCTGACCGAGGATTGAGCATCGATGTGGTCAGGCGACGATTTCGGCATCGGTCCAAGGCGTTCGAACGTCGCCATCGTCCGGGCTACCAATGCCCCCCGACTCTGCCTCGTTTCCAGTTCCACGCTTGACGGGCACCAATAGATCCGGGACAATCCAGTGAACGAACTTACGAAAGCGACGGTTCCCGCTCGTTGCGGGTTGTGAGCGTTTCTCGACCGCAGCTTCGTGAACTGGGTCGTTCGTCGCCGTGAGTCCGTGAATGATACCGTGAGGAGTTCGGATGCCGATTACGCTGGAACTCGACGACGAGCAATCGCAGCGTCTGGAAAGAGTGGCGCGCGAGCTGCAGGTGGACGCCAACGAACTCGCCCGAGCCGCGATCAACGATCTTGTCTCTCGTCCGGCCGATGACTTTGAACGAGCGGTCACGTATGTGCTCGAGAAGAATCGCGAACTGTATCGGCGGCTGGCGTGATGCGCTGCCTCACTCTGGCCGAAGTACTGGAGATTCATCGACGCGTTCTTGCGCAGTCCGGCGGCGCCCCAGGGATTCGCGACCTCGGGGCTGTTGAGTCGGCTCTTGCGCAACCTGCAATGACCTTCGGCGGTAGGCACTTATATCCGACAATCGCCGACAAGGCTGGCGCGATGTGTTTTTCACTGGTAATGAACCATCCGTTTGTTGACGGCAACAAGCGAGTCGGCCATGCCGCCATGGAGACCTTCCTGGTACTTAACGGATACGAACTTCGTGCGAATATCGATGACGCGGCGACGACGATCCTGCAATTGGCTGCCGGCGAATTGAGACGTAACGACTTCGTGGAGTGGGTCACCGCCCGCCTTGAACGACCTAGCTGAACGTGGCGAGGAACCACCGCATGGACCGTACCCGCGAAGAGGAAGGCGTCACGAGGCTCTTCCCACCGGTCCCGTTGATGGTGTGCGGTCTTGTGCATCTCGAGCTTGTTGCCCGCCCACAAGATCGGCTACAATGTACGCGGTTGAGCAGTCCATCGGGCGGGGCGGCACTGCCCTCAAAACGCACGAAGATCAGCGAACATGGAAAAGATTCTAACGGTGACGAACCATCAAGAGCAGGCGGAAGCGGACCGCGCGTACTGGCGCCGGCAGACGCCCGAGGCGCGTCTGGATGAAGTCGAACGTCTCCGACTGGAAGCGGGGAAATTCCTTTATGAGTATCCAGCCAGACTTCGAAGAGTTCTTGAGATTATTCGAAGAGCACCAGGTTGAGTAGATGATTGTCGGCGGGTACGCCGTCGCCTTTCACGGGAACGTGCGGTTCACCAAGGACATCGACATTTTCTTTGCACCTTCCCCGCCGAACATCACGCGACTTCGTCAGGCTCTCGTGGAATTCGGTTAGGTCGCCGCTCTTCCCGTCTAATAGACGCTCCCCAGTTAGCCTCCGACATTTTGCAGGTTGCGATGGGCTTTGCGGATGGCGCGTTGGGTGGTGTCCCAGTCGATGCAGGCGTCGGTGACCGAAATGCCGTAGGCCAGTTGGCTGGGGTCGGGGCCGATCTTCTGGTTGCCGGCGTGCAGGTGGCTCTCCAGCATCATGCCGACGATCGAGCGGTTGCCGTCCAGGATCTGGTGGACGCAGTTGTCCAACACCAGCGGCTGCAGATCGGGGTCTTTGAACGAATTGCCGTGGCTGCAGTCGATCATGATGTTGGTCGGCAGCGAATGCTCGCGCAGCCGCTTTTCGCAGACCGCGACGCTGACCGAGTCGTAATTGGGCCGATCGCCGCCCCGCAAGACGATGTGGCTGTAGCGGTTGCCGGCGGTTTCCAGCACGGTGACTTGGCCGTCTTCGTTGATCCCCAGGAAATGATGCGGACGCGAGGCCGATTGCATGGCCTGGATCGCGACCAGGACGTTGCCGTCCGTGCCGTTCTTGAAACCCACCGGTGTGGACAGGCCGCTGGCCATCTCGCGGTGCGTTTGCGATTCGGTGGTTCGCGCCCCGATGGCACTCCAACAGATCAAATCGTCCAGGTACTGCGGGATGATCGGATCCAGGGCCTCGGTGCCCGTCGGCAACTGCATGTCGGCCAGCGCCAACAGCAATCCGCGGGCCTTTTCCAAACCTTCCTCGATGCGGAACGAATCGTCCAAGTACGGATCGTTGATGAAACCCTTCCAGCCGACGGTCGTCCGCGGCTTCGAGAAATACACTCGCATCACCAGCAGCAGCGTGTCGCGGACTTCGTCGGCCAGTCCGCGCAGCCGCTCGGCGTACTCCAGGGCCGAGTCCAAATCGTGGATCGAACACGGTCCGACGACGACGAAGCGGCGATGGTCCTGCCCGTCCAGGATGCGTTCGAGTACGGCGCGGCTGCTGCCGATGAATTGCTCGCGCTGGGCATTCAGCGGTTGCTTGTTCTTGATCTCCCGCGGCGTCGGCAAGAGCCGCTGATTGACGATGTTGACGTTGATCAATCGACCGTTCATGACGATCCTCCGACGTTCCACTTGGTACGAATCTCCGGAAGATACCAGCAACGGTTCCGAGATTGAAGGCGGGGGCATTGGATCGCTCCGACTCTCAGGGTATAAAAGTCTGTTCACTGACATTGTCCCTATCTGCCCCCCGAACTCGCTGTTGGAGGACTTGTGGATGCCCGTGGCTGAACTTCCCGAACGTCTCAACGTGGCGACGGAATTCGTCGACGTTCACTTGTCCCTGGGACGGAGCGACAAGGCGGCGATCCTGTCCGGCGACCGGGTGATCACGTACCGGCAGTTGCTGGAGGATGTCAACCGGTTCGGCAACGCGCTGCGGTCGCTCGGGATCCGGATGGAAGAGCGGGTGGCCATGTTGCTGCCGGATTCACCCGAGTGGGCGACGGCGTTTTTCGGAGCGATGAAGATCGGCGCGGTGGCCGTGCCGCTGAATACGAATCTGAAGTCGGCGGACTACCTATACTATCTGAACGACAGCCGGGCGCGCGTGCTGGTCGTCGAGCCTTCGTTGCTGGAGCACATCCAATCCATCCGGCCGGAGTTGGCGTCCCTGCAACACATCTTGGTCGTCGGAGACGACGCGCACGGGCACTTGTCACTGGACGAACTGACGCGCGCCGCGTCGCCGCTGCTGGATGCCGCCGACACCAGCAAGGACGACATGGCCTTCTGGCTCTACAGTTCGGGCACGACCGGCGCGCCGAAGGCGGCCGTCCACCTGCATCACGACATGATCGTGGCGGCGGACCTGTACGCGGTGGATACGATCGGACTGCAAGAAACGGACGTTTCGTTTTCAGTCGCCAAGTTGTTCTTTGCCTACGGGCTGGGCAACGGGCTGTACTTTCCCTTGCGAACCGGCGGCACGACGGTGCTGCATCCGGGCCGACCGACCCCAGACGCTGTGTTCGAAACGATCGACCGCCATCAGCCGACGGTGTTCTACAGCGTGCCGACCAGCTACGCGGCGATGTTGCACGAGGCCGAGAAGGCGGGCCGAACCAGCTTGGGCCGCGTCCGCATGTGCGTGTCGGCCGGCGAGACGCTGCCGGCGCACTTGTTCGAAACGTGGCGGGACCGGTTCGGCGTCGAGATCCTGGACGGCATCGGCTCGACCGAGATCCTGCACATCTTCATCTCGAACCGGCCGGGGCAGGCCCGGCCGGGCAGCACGGGCCAGATTGTGCCCGGCTTCGATGCACGGATCGTCGACGAGGATGGCTGCGATCTGCCGCGCGGATCGGTGGGCACGCTGTGGATCAAGGGCGACAGCATCGCGTCGGAATACTGGAACAAGCACGAGCAGACCAAGGAGACGATCTGCGGGCACTGGATCAACACTCGCGACAAATTCCTGATCGACGAGGACGGTTACTTCTGGTACGCGGGACGGACGGACGACATGATGAAGGTCAGCGGCCAGGCCGTGTGGCCCACCGATGTCGAAGGCGTGCTGATGAAGCACCCGGCCGTGCTCGAGAGCGGGGTGGTCGGCGCGTTGGACGCGGACGGACTGACGCGCACGGTGGCTTACGTCGTGCTAAAGGACGGCCGCGCCAAGACCGCGGACCTCGCGCGCGAACTGCAGCAGTTCGTCAAACAGCAGACGGCGCCGCACAAGTACCCGCGCGCCATCGTGTTCGTCGACCGGCTGCCCAAGACGGCCACCGGGAAAATCAAACGGTTCCTGCTGCGGGAACTCGCCGCCGCGGACAATCCGCTGATTGGGAAATAGGGACGCACAGGCTGGCAGCCTATTCGACGGAACAAGTGCTGAGGAAGGAGGGAGTCGTGGACGAACGACCGCAACGCCGTGAACTGGAGTTCAACGATCTGGACGCGGTGATTCGGGATGTCGAGGCGCTGGATGCCGCTGGCTACCACCAGGTTGGCAACTGGGACTTGGCGCAGGTCTGCGGCCATCTGGCCGACTGGATGCAGTATCCGATGGACGGATATCCCCGAGTGCCGTTGCCGATCCGCGTCATGCTCTGGGCGATGCGAATGACCGTCGGCCGCCGCGAATTGCGGAAAATGCTGGCTGCCGGATCGATGGCGAGCGGGAGGCCGACGCTGCAAAGCACGGTGCCGCCGTCCGGCAGCGACCAAGCCGCGGCGGTCGATCGGTTGAGGTGCATCGCGGTGCGGTTCCAGACGCATCGAGGCGACTTTGTGCCGTCGCCGTTGTTTGGCGACGTGGACCGCGAAACGATGATGCGGCTGCAACTGATCCATTGCGCCCATCACCTGAGCTTCCTGGTCAAGAAGTGACGCTGCTTGCGGTCGGAGCGAGTCGCGTTCACAATGACGGAGGAAAAAACCACGGAAGAATAAGGACTACGAACATGGCCCGACACGGAAATTCCGCAGCCTTTCTCGCGCTCGTCTTGCTGGCCGGTTTCGTCGCGACCAGCGGTTGCAGCAGGACGGACGATTCCGCCGCGCCGGAACGGCCGCGGATCGCGTTGATCATGAAGTCGCTGGCGAACGAGTTTTTCGCCACGATGGCCGACGGTGCGAAACAGCACCATGCCGCGCATGCCGGACAGTACGATCTGATCGTCAACGGCATCAAGGACGAACGCGATCTGAACCGGCAGGTGGCGCTGGTGGACGAGATGATCGCCGCCGGAGTCGATGCCATCGTCATTGCACCGGCGGATTCCAAGGCGTTGGTTTCGGTCCTGAAACGAGCCCAGCAGGCGGGCATCGTTGTGGTGAACATCGACAACAAACTGGACGAAGGCGTGCTGGCCGAAGCCGGCGCGACGGTGCCGTTTGTCGGGCCGGACAACCGGGCCGGCGCGAAGCAGGTCGGCGTCTTTCTCGCGACGCGGTTGCAGGCGGGCGACCGGGTCGGCGTGCTCGAGGGGATTCGCACCGCGTTCAACGGCCAACAGCGCAAGCTGGGGTTCGAGGATGCGATGAGCGAGGCCGGGATCGAGATCGCCGACTCGCAGAGTGCTCAGTGGGAGATGGACCAGGCCAACCGGATCGCGGCGGCGATGATCAGCGAACACCCGGAAATCAAGGCCCTGCTGTGCGCCAACGACAGCATGGCCCTGGGGGCGCTGGCGGCCGTCAAGGCGGCGGGCCGCAGCGGCGAGATCGCGATCGTCGGCTTCGACAACATCACCGCCATTCGCCAAGCGATTCGCGACGGCGCCGTCCTGGCCACCGCCGACCAACATGCCGATCAGTTGGCCGTGTTCGGAATCGAGTACGCGTTGCAGATTCTGCAGGGCGAAGCGGCGCCGGCCGACCGCGAAACGCCTGTCGATCTGGTCACCGCCGAAAACCTGAAGGAATCATGAGTGAGTCGCGAGCCGCCGAACGCGACTGCAAGTGGGCCGCAATTCAGACCCGCGGCCGGCGGACGCGGGCCACTTAGTCGCGAGCCGCCGAACGCGACTCGGACATGCTGCCAACCTGGAAGTCGAATCATTGCCGACGGGCGACTGGAATCCGATGAACGACGCTCTTTCCCCAACGCCCGACGATTCGCCGCCCGATGTCTCCGGTCCGGGCTGGTTTCGGCCGCAGGCGCTGGTGAACTACTTGGGTCTGCTGGGCGTTCTGCTGTTGCTGATCGCGTTGTTCAGCATGATGAGCAACCGCTTTCTGACCCCGGCCACCCTGCGCATCATCGCCAATCAGATTCCCGATTTGACCGTGATCGCCGTCGGGATGACTTTCGTGCTGATCGTTGCGGGCATCGATTTGTCCGTTGGCTCGGTGATGGCCTTGAGCGCCGCGGTGCTGGGCGTGGCGATGGTCGATGGCCGATGGCCGCTGCCAGCTGCGGTGGCCGCGTGCCTGGGGGTGGGACTGCTCTGCGGATCGATCAACGGCTCGATCACCGTCGCCTGGAAGATCCCTTCGTTCATCGTCACGCTCGGGATGCTGGAGATGGCTCGCGGCGGCGCCTACTTGGTGACCGAGTCGGAAACGAAGTACATCGGGCCGCGCATCGAGATCCTGGCGTCCCCGCTGCCGGGTATCGGGTTCAGCGCGGCGGCCCTGATCGCCGTGGCGGTCGTCGTCGCGGGGCAATTGGTGTTGTCCTGCACGCTGTTTGGCCGCTACATGACCGCCATCGGGCACAGCGAACAGGTCGTCCGTTACTCGGGGATCGATCCGCGCCCGACCAAGATCGCCGTGTTTGCCGTCGCCGGATTGTTGGCCGCCGTCGGGGGCGTGTTTCAGACCTCGCGACTCGGTTCGGCCGATCCCAACGGCGGCATCGGACTGGAATTGGCCGCCATCGCCGCCGTCGTGATCGGCGGAACCAGTTTGATGGGCGGTCGCGGATCGGTGGTCAGCAGCTTTCTGGGCGTCCTGATCATCGCTGTCCTGCAGACGGGCCTGGCTCAGGTCGGCGCCACCGAGCCGATGAAACGCATCATCACCGGCGGCGTCATCGTCGTCGCCGTCATTGCCGACGTTTACCGCCGATCGCCTGAGCGCCTCGTGGCGTTTGTTCGCTGGGCGAAAGAGTGTCTGAAAAAGTGCTTTGTGCGAAAGGAAACCTTGCCATGAAGCCGCGACTGGGGCTCGCCGTGTTGATCGTCTTGCTGCCGACCCTGGCAGTCGCTGCTGACGAACGTTTTCCGTTTGTGATCCCCGGCGACGACGCTTCGCCGTCGATCACCGACTTGTCGCATTTGTCGCCTGCCCCTGCCGGCGCCGACGGGTTCGTTCGGATTCGCGACGGACGGTTTGCCACCGAGTCGGCTCGGCTGAAGATCTGGGGAGTGAATACTTGTTTCGGCGCGAATTTCCCCGCTCGCGAAGACGCCGAAAAGGTCGCGGCGCATCTGGCCAAGCTCGGAGTCAACGGCGTCCGCATGCACCACCACGACACGGCGCCCGCGCCGCGCGGCGTATGGGGGCCAGTCGTGGACGGCCGCCGCACGCTGGATCCGCAGCAGATGGACAGGCAGGATTACTTCCTGGACCAACTGCACCGGCGCGGGATCTACGTAAATCTGAACCTGCACGTGGGCCGTGCGCTGACCGAACAAGAGGGCGCGCTGGCCAAGGACCTGCCGTACGCGGTGCGCTACGACAAGTACCTCCTGTATTTCGAGCCTCGGCGACGCGAGCTGTTGAAGCAGTTCTGCAGCGATTACCTGACCCATTACTATCCGTACCGCCGCTTGAAACGCAGCGAAGATCCGGGCATCGCCATGGTGGAAATCACCAACGAGAACTCGTTCAGCCGACTCGGGCCGGGCATCGCCGCCGGACTGCCCGCGCCGTACCGCGCAGAATTTCAACGGCAGTGGAACCGCTGGCTGAAAGACCGTTACGCGAGCACCGCCGCCTTGCAGCAAGCCTGGGCCGGACGCAACGAACCGCTCGGAGCGACGTTGGCCGACTCGTCGGCGTGGAAAGAGAGCCTGGGTGAGTGGCGGTTGCGGCAGACTGCCGAACATCCGGTGCAGGTCGAGTTCAACCAGCCCGGCCCGCGGCCAGACGCGCCGGCCATGAAGTTGGACGTCAGCACGCAGGCCGCGGCGTCGAGCGCCCAGGAACTGCAATTTCCGAATCTCGCGATCGAGCCCGGCCAGGTCTACACGCTGTCGTTCTGGGTGCGGGCCGACACGCCTCGCACGTTGAACGCGGACGTTTCGAATCAAGGCCCGACGCTGTGGAACAGCGTCGGATTCCAGGAGGTGCTGCAACTGACGCCCGAGTGGAAGCCGATTCACCGCGTGTTCCGCAGCAGCGAGAAGATTCCTGGCAAGTCGCGGATCTGCTTCAAGTTCGGCGGCAGCGACGTCGATTTTGCGCTCGCCGGTCTCTCGCTGCGCCGCGGCGGCCAGTGGATCGTCCTGCCCGAGGGCCAATCGCTGGAGGCTGGCAATGTCGACATCCCGGTCAGCGGCTGGAGCGAATTGGCGCAAGCCGACGTCCGCCAGTTCATGATCGACACCGAAACGAATTTCATCCGCGAAATCACCGATTTCCTGAAGAACGATCTGGGCGTGCGCGTCCCGATCACGGCGTCCCAGATCAACTACCACAGTCCGCAGATCGTCGCCGAGACGTGCGACTATACCGACATCCACGCCTACTGGCAGCATCCGCGGTTTCCACGCCAGCCGTGGGATCCGGTGGACTGGACGATCGGCAATACGCCGATGGAAGCGTCGCCGGATGCCGACGCGCTGCTGGGCCGCACCCCGTGGCGGCTGCTCGACCGCCCGTTCACCATCTCGGAATGGAACATCCCCGACCCGAACGACTATGCCGCCAGCGTCGTGCCATTCGCCGCGCTGGTTGCCGCGCTGCAGGATTGGGACGGCGTGTTCTTCTTCCAGTACCAAAGCGGCGAAGGGGATTGGTACGCGGACCGCGTGCAGCGCTATTTCTCGTTCAACGGCCAGCCGGCCAAGCTGGCGCTGTTCACGGCATGCGCCCATTTGTATCGCCGCGGCGATTTGGCGCCGCTATCGGAGACCGCAGCGAGCACCATCGATTCGCTGCTGCCCGGCACGTTGGCACTCGGCTATCGCATCGGCATCGACCCGCGGGCCACGGAATCCTCGGCCGTCGTCCCGCCGACCGATCGAAGACTGTCCACTCCGGACGGCCGCGCAGTATGGGACGCGAGCGACCGCGGACAGGCCCATGTCAGCGTCAACACGCCGGCGACGCGCGCCGTGTGGGGCTTGGTGGGCGGACGAAATTTCGATCTCGGCGGTGTCCGCGTGCAGGTCGGCCAAGTCGATCGCAACTATGCCGTGTTGGTGCTGACCAGCATGGACGGCCAGCCGCTGGAATCCTCCCGACGGATGCTGCTGGCCGCCGTCGGCTCGGCGGAGAACCGCGACATGATCTGGAACGAGTCGCGCACGTCGGTGGGCAAGCAATGGGGCACGGGGCCAACGCAGGTCAACGGTGTGGCGGCCCAGTTCGAATTTCCGGGGCGTCTCCGCCGCATCCAACCGCTTGACGGCCGCGGCCAACCGCAAGGCGAAGTGCAGCTCAGCGCTTCGGCCACTTCCACTCGCTTCGCCATCGGCCCGTCGCACCAAACCCTCTGGTACGCGATCGAAGCGGAATGAGGCTCACCGGATCGTTGTCAAGACTTCCATCATCCTCTACGATACAGCATCCATGCCGCTTCTCTTATGTAACGAAGCGGCGACGCTTTCTGGACTTGCATCCCCGCTAGTCCCGTCGCTCAGTCTTTTCTCGAAGGAGTCTCTGATGCCAGACCGCAAGGTGAAGAACGTCGTGGTGAAGGAAAAAGGCAAGCTCGTCGCCGACAAGGGCGCGGGTGTTGTCAAGGACAAGACGGCCGAGATCAAGGGCCTGAAATTGAACCGCAGTACCGAATGGGACGCGGACGGCAAGACCGTCTACACGATCGAAGGTCTCGAGGAGGAAGTCAACAAGAAGCTATATGTCGACGGCACGTTCCATTCCGACCGGGGCGGGACGATCCACTTCAAACTGAAGTGATGCCGACTCGCCATTCCGACGAGATCTGGCGGTACAAGTCTTCCATGGCCCGGGTGAATCCAGCGCTGTCGCATACCGGCGAACAGCGCAGTTGATCGCGCAGACCCGCTCTCAACGTCGCCAGCCGCTCGGGCGTATCCGGCGAGTTGGCGAGCCGGATGCAGATCTGCACGTACTCCTGAAGATCGCGCCCGACGAACTCGTCCAATCCGGCGGAGCGCAACAGCGACACGCTGGTGCGCGCGGCCCAGCGGTCGCCGTCGAACGTCACAACAGGGACGCCCTGCCATAGGGCCTCCATCGTGGTCGTGCCGCCGCTATAGGGGAACGGGTCCAAGGCCACATCGATGCGGCGGTACGTGTCCAGGAATTTGAAATGGTCCGCCGGACCTTCGAGCAGCACCCGATCCGGCGAAATTCCATGCGCGGCGAACCGGCCTCGCACGAATTCCTGATGATCGAGGCGGTCCAGCCGTTTGTTGCGGATCAGCAGCCGCGAGGTGGGAGACGCACTGAGGATCGCGGACCAAGCCTCGATCACGGCGTCGGTCAGCTTGTACTGCGACGCCAAACTTCCGAACGTCAGCGGATTGCCCGCCAGTACCGGTGGCGGCGCCACGTCGGGCACGGGGTAGTCGACTCCGAAGGTCAAGTAGCTGTGCGGCACGCGCAAGATGCGTTCCGTGAAGAACACTTCTTCCGCCGCCGGAACGACGTATTTGTCCCCGATCAGATAATCGAAGCAATCGAGCCCGCTGGTGGCGTAGTAGTTGAACCAGCCGACTTGTACAGGCGCCGGACGCAGCGGGTAGAGCGCCATGCGAGGCGGCGCGCTGTAGCCGTTCAAGTCCACCAGGATGTCGATTTGTTGAGCGGTGATTGTCGCTGCCGCGGCTTCGTTCGACTGCCGTTGGATTCCATGGATGCGGTCCGGGGCCTGGAGTCGGAACTGCGCTGGCAGCGAATCCGTCGGGCCGTCGCAGAACAGATGGATTTCGAACTGCCGCCGATCATGGTGCTGCAGCACCGCCTGGACCGGCTTCATCCAATTCGGCCGGTGAAAGAACGAGGAAACGTAGCCGATCCGCAGCGGTTCGCCCGCGGCGCGGGTGCGGGGCGGCGCCGGACGACATGGCCATTGTGCGCCCCAGGTTCTTCGCGACTGGAGAATCGAGCCATTGTCGTCGGCGGGACTGCCGGGCACGATGATGGCGATGTTTTCCAAGGCGTGCTGTCGCACGGCAGCCGGTCCGGCATCGACCGCTTGGCGGAGCAGAGGCAGCGCCTGTTCGAGGCAGCCGAGTTCGAACAGGGATTTCCCCAGGTCGTGCAGGGCCAGTCCGTACCGCGGATCGATTGCCAAGACGCGTTGAAAAGCTTCGACCGCTTGGACGATCCGGCCGCATTCCATCCGTGCCCGGCCCAGGCCGTACCAAGTGTCCAGTCCGCGAGGATTCCCCTGCGCCGCCTTCTCGTACGCCGCGGCGGCTTCCTCGAACCGCGACAGCGATTGCAGGGCATCGCCGAGCCGGCACCAGGACCGGTCGTCTTCCGGCCGCAAGTGAACGGCCCGTTGCAGCGAGGCCGCCGCCGCCGTCGGCTGGCCGCCGTCCAGCAGCGCCGCTCCCAGCGCCGCCCAGGCTTCGGGCAGATCCGGATCGAGCGTGGCTGCCGCGCGCAGCGCGACAAGCCCTTCGTGCATCCGCCCGGCCTTGCACAGCGCCTCGCCCAGGTTGCAGTGCGGCACCGGCGATTCGGAAGCGATTGTCGCGGCTTGTCGATAGGCCTCGATCGCTTCGCTCAACTGTCCGGAACGTTCGCGCAAGCCGCCCAGGTTGTTCAGGATCTCGACCGACTCGGGCTCCAACCGCGCAGCCGTTTGCATGTGTTCCAGCGCGGCCTCCAATTGGTTCCGATGTAGCAGGAGCAGCGCCAAGTTGTGGTGCGCCGCCGCGTGGTCAGGTTGTTCGGCCAACACCTTGCGGTACGCCGATTCGGCTTGTTCGAGGCGCCCGGCACGCTGGGCCTGGATCGCTTGTTGCATGGGTTCGGAGCGAGACATCTGGGACTTCCAATCGTTACTTTCCGAGGCAGAAGCGGCTGAACACGCGATCGAGCAGGTCTTCGGTATAGACGGCGCCGACGACTTGCCCCAGTTCGTCCAGGGCGGTGCGGATTTCGGCGGCGACGATTTCCTCCCCGGCCGCGAGGGCCAGTTGCTCGCGAGCATGTTGCAGGCTGTCCGCGGCTCGCCTCAGGCTATCGCGGCATCGCAAGGCGGTACAAGTCACGACGCTCGATTCACTGTCCGACTGTCCCCACAGGGCCTCAAAGATCGCTTCCCGCAGCCGGTCCAGCCCGGCGCCCGTCCGGCTGCTGGTCGGGATCGCATCGTCGGGCAACGCCGCCGCGGTCCCTTGATCGATCTTGGTCAACACGCGCAAGTGGCGAGGACTATTCGCCGGGGGTAGGTTGGCCCGTTCCCAGTCGTTCAGCGGCCGCGTGGCGTCGATGCACCACAGCCGCAAATCAGCTTGCCGAGTCTGTTCGGTCCCCAGTTGTTGCGCCGTGGCGGAGATGTCGTCCGGCGCGGCGGGGTCGATGCCTGCGGTGTCGATCAGCAAGCAATTTAGGCCGCCGATGGTGACTCGCCGCGTGAGATAATCGCGCGTGGTGCCGGCCGAATCCGAAACGATCGCCGCCGGTTGGCCGACCAAAGCGTTCCACAGACTGCTCTTGCCCACGTTGGGCCAGCCGGCCAACGCGATGCGGAAGACTTCCCCGGTTTCGGCTCGCCGGGTCATCTGGCCCTCCAACGCCCTCAGGTGTCCGACCGACTCAGCCAGTCGTTCCTCCAGTTCTTCGTCCGTGATAAAGCGAATGTCTTCGCCGACGAAGTCCAGACCCGCTTCGAGATCCGCCAGCAGGTCGAGCAATTGGTCGCGCAGTTGGGCAAGGGGTCGGGCGAGTCCGCCGGCCAGTTGCTGCAGGGCCGAATCCAGTTGGTGCCGGTCGCGGGCGTCGATCACGCCCAGCACGGCTTCGGCCTGAGTCAGATCGATCCGTCCGGCCAAGAAGGCGCGCAGCGTGAACTCGCCGGGACGCGCCAGCCGCGCGCCGGCGGCGCAGACGGTGCGCAGGACGGCTTCGAGCAGCGGCGGCGAACCGATCGTGTGGATCTCGGCCACGGTCTGGCGGGTGAAACTCCGCGGCCCAGGCCAGAAGTACACATCGCACGGCAGATCGCCGAGCGGCGGCCCGAGTTTCATGGCCCCGGGAACAACGTGGGCTTGCCGGATCGCGTCCCAATCGCACGACTCGCCCCCCGGAACCTGAAAACAGGTCCGCAGGCAGGCCATCGTGCCGGGACCGCTGATGCGCACGATCCCTCGAAACGCGCCGCCGGGCGGCGAAGCGACCGCGGCGATGGTGTCTTCCTCGTTCACGGCGGCAGTCCGGTCGAATCAGCGGGTGTGAGAATCCTGGTCGATGCCGTCCAATTCCCGCAGCTCTTCGATCAGCAGTCGAATCTCGTTTTCGTACTCGCTGGACATGTCCCCCTTGACCAATTGGCGCAGAAAGGCCGCCGCGCCGTCCTTGACCAGCGTGGCCGCTTCCGCGTCCGGAAACCGCAGCATCGGGTCCGGGCTGATCAGTCCGCGGCAGAAGCTCATCAGCAGTTCGTTGCAACTCACATCCTCGGGCAAGATGTCGTGCAGTTGCTTGGGCAGCTTGTACTTGGCCGCCAACAGGTCCGAATAGGCCGTCAGGCCCTTGAATGGCTGGCGTCCCGACAGCATCTCGATCAGCACGTAGCCTAACGACGCCAGATCGCTGCGCGGTGTGTTCGAGATGCCTTGCAGTACCTCCGGCGCCGCGTATGTCGGCGTACAGGTCTGCTGCTTGGGCGCGTCGTTCTGGTCGAAGGCGGAACCGATATCGATGATCTTGGCCGTCCCGGTCCGCTTGAGCATGACGTTCGAAGGTTTGATGTCGCCATGCACGATCTTTTCGCGATGCAGCGCGGCCAGCGCCGCCAGGCACTCGCGCACAATCGCCACCGCCACACCGGGCTTAAACCGCGGTTGCTCGGGGCCGCGCGTGGCAATCACGTTGTTGATATAGTCCCAGCGCCGCGCGCTGACTCGGTCGCGAACCCGGTTGAACGTCTGGTTGCACAGCAACTGGCGCAGGTCGTAACCGTCGATCCACTCCATGACCATCATGCGGATGCGGTCGCGGTCGACAAAATGCTGGACGTCCAACAGATTGTCTTGGTTGATCTGGGCGACCCGCGCGGAAACCCGCGCGATGCGGCCCATCGCCTCGTCGTACATCCGAGCGTCGTCGTAGCGGCCCGGATCAAAGATCTTCAGCGCCACCGGAACGGTGAATCCGTCGGCGCCCAGTTGCTGCGTCAGATAAACAACGCCCTGGCCCCCGGAGCCCAAATGGCGGAGCACATGATAATGGACAGTCCAATTCAGCCGATTGGGTGACAACAGGCTGTTGTAGGATTCCACGAGCTCGTTGTCCGGTTTCTCACTGGTTTCAAAGGCGTACTGTTCGTCGGTGGACGAGAGATGAAAGGTATGCTGTTTATTGCGTGCCGTCGTGGTCGTTGACATGCGTTTGCTTCCCCGCAGGGTGTGTCTGGTTTCGAGCAGGCCATCATCCTAACCAGCCGACTAGCGCAGCGTCCAGTCGAAAACCTCGCGGCCCGTCTATTCGCTGTGGCGCCATGGCTGAAATCTTGAGAATTCGGATGTTTCTGAACCGGGAGAGCGGACCCGTGCGTCGGCCTATACAGCTCAACCGAGGCGGGCCGGGTACGGCCGACCGACGAAAGGGCCACCGGGGCCATGCGGACTTCCCGACTTGCTACACTATCCCTGTGGAAATTTTCGTCGCCCGGAAACCGCATCCATGAAAGCACAAGTCTCGCCCAAACAATTGGCTCGGGCACTCCGAGTCAGCGAGTCGTCGGTGAAACGCTGGTGCGATCAGGGGGAGATCGCGACTGTCCGAACCGCTGGCGGCCATCGCCGAATCGCGATTGCTGCGGTCATCGAATTCCTGCAGAAGCGCGAGTATCGCGTCGCCTGCCCGGAAATGCTCGGGATGCCGGTCACTTCGGGTTCGACCGAGCGGATGTTGGATCGAGCGCAGCCGGCGTTTCGTGATGCGCTGGTAGCGGGCGAAGAACAACAGGCTCGCGGCATAATTCTGGATCTTTTCGTTGCCAATCACGATTTGGCGGCGATTTTGGACGAGGTGCTGGCTCGGTCCCTGAACGAAATCGGCGATCTGTGGAGTTGTGGAGACGCGGACGTCTATCAGGAGCGCCGGGCGTGCGAGATCAGTCTGCGAATTTTGCACGAAATTCGACAAGCCATTCCCGAACCGGAACCGACCGCCGCGCTGGCAATCGGGGGGACTCCCGAGTGCGATCCTTACCACGTCCCCAATGCGATGGTCGATCTGATCCTGCGCCGCGGCGGATGGAACACTCACAACCTGGGGGTCGGATTGCCGTTCGCTACGCTACGGGCGGCGATCGCCCATCATCGTCCGCGGTTGTTTTGGATGAGCGTTTCGCACATCGAAAGCGAGATGGATTTCGTCCGGGACTACGAGGCACTGTACGCGAGTGCTCCTCCCGAGACCGCGTTTGTCGTGGGCGGGCAAGCCCTGCACGAGAGGCTCCGGCGGCGAATCCACTACGCGTCCTTCTGCGACAATCTGCGGCATCTGGAGACATTTGCCAGGTCTCTGGCCGCGGTTCCCGCAACGTCTGGCGACACGGATGCGTCGCCTCCGCAGCCGAAGTCGAGCGACTTCGGGCCTGGCGGTCTGGATCCGAATTCTCACAGGTACGACTCCACGGAAAAATGAGGGACAGAGGAAGATACCGATGTTGAAACAACCGCTTACCCGCTTATTCATGTCCTGGCTGCTTGTGCTCGCTGGCGGTGTCCCGGCCCTTGCCGAGGATACTCCGGCCGAGTGGCCTCAGTGGCGCGGGCCGTCGCGCGACGGCATGGTGGCTTCGGACACCTGGCCCGACCGGATCGGGGGCGACGCTCTGCAACAGTTGTGGCGCGTCGAACTTGGCCCCAGCTACTCGGGTCCGATTGTCGGTCAGGGCAAGGTTTACACCACGGAGACGCTGGACAAGAAGTTTGAAGTGGTGCGGGCCTTTGACTTGACCACCGGAAAACAGGTTTGGGAAGCGAAGTGGGAAGGCTCGATGTCCGTGCCGTTTTTCGCGGCCACCAACGGCAGTTGGATCCGGTCCACGCCGGCGCTGGACGACGGGCGGCTGTTCGTCGCTGGAATGCGCGACGTGTTGGTTTGTCTGAATGCGGAGGACGGAAAGGAAATCTGGCGAGTTGATTTCGTCGAGCAGTTGAAGACGCCGCTGCCGGCGTTCGGTTTCGTCAGCTCGCCGCTTGTTTCCGGCGAATCGCTTTACGTTCAAGCCGGCGCATCCCTGGTGAAACTGCAGAAGCGTACCGGACAGATTGTCTGGCAGTCTCTGAAGGACGAGGGCGGGATGTGGGGCAGCGCGTTCTCGTCCCCGTATCTGGCCGAGGTGGCAGGCCGAAATCAGCTTTTGGTTCAGACCAGGGAGAAACTGGCGGGCGTCGATCCGGAAGACGGCCGGGTGCTCTGGTCGCAGGACATCGAGGCTTTTCGCGGGATGAATATCTTGACGCCAACCGTCCATGAATCCGCCGTCTTCACCAGCAGCTATGGAGGACGAAGCCAGTTGATCCGGCTGACGGAAAGCGGCGGCGACTGGCAGACCGAGAAAGCGTGGGACAACCGCTTGCAGGGCTACATGTCCACGCCACTGGTCATCGACGGCCACGCCTATCTGCACATGCGAAACCAACGGGCCGCCTGCATCCGGTTGTCCGATGGCGAGATCACGTGGATCAGCCAGCCATACGGGGCCTACTGGAGTCTGGTCGGACAGGGCCAGCGGATTCTCGCATTGGACGAGCGCGGCGAGCTGCTGCTGATTCAGGCCAATCCCCAGGAATTCCAAGTTCTCGATAGCCGCAAGATCGCTGATTCGCCTACCTGGGCCCATCTGGCCGTCGTCGGCGATCGAATCGTCATCCGCGAACTGAACGCCTTGGCCGTCTATCGCTGGAGCAAGCAGCCGTAGCACAGGCTGCCAGCCTGTGGCCCCGGCAGTTCGCCATCAGTACCACTGGTAGGCGTAGTCGTGGAATTTTGCCAGGCTGGCCGCGCGCTCCGAGTGGTCTTCGTAACGAGTCCATTCGGCTCTCTTGGGCCGCAGCCGTTCCAGGACGACCTGATCGGCGATCTGGAACGCGGTCCAACCGAGCTGATCGAGCCGCGGGATCGCGTTTTCCGCCTGTTCCAGACGTTCCGCCAACATCGCCCGGACGCCCTCGCGAATCACCGGGTCGTCGCATTCCAGCAGCGGCAGTAGCCAAGGAATGCCCTCGGCGCTAATCGGATGGACGCTGATCTGTACGCTGGGCGCTGGGTCGCCCGTCAAAATCCGCTGGACGTTGTAACGCACGGTGATTATATCGACCGGCGTGATGGCCCAAAGATAAATCGCGATCGCCAGCGTCCACAGGTGTCGCCGGATCAGCCACACGAAATCGCGATGGCGGGCGATCTTCCAAACCACCAGCAGGAAACCGACGACGACGGCCGAGATTCCAAACAGCCCGATGATCCGCATGCGAGTCATTCCGTTGAAGCCGATGTAGATGAACAACCGGTTGTAGACCGCCAGCGCCAGCAGGAGATTTTCCACCGACCAGAGCCATGCCATCCGCTGCAATTTCGGCAGCCGCGGATCGCGCAGAACCTCGCCGCGAAAGATGGCCGACAACACGACGGTCGCCAGTGCCAAGGCTACCGTCAACCAAGCCGCTCCCTCGTGGGCGTAACCCGAGTAGTGAAAACCGTCCGGGAAGACGCGGAACCACAACGTCTTGAACTCGAAGACCAGATACGCGGCGAACAAGGCAATGACCACGATCAACGTGTTGCGAAAGGCCGGATAGAGCGGCGATGGTCGCTGTTCGGCCGGACGGTCGACTTTCGCTCGGCCGCGCAAATTCTCCTCCGAGCCGCTTCCGCCCATGACCGGACGCAACAGACCCATGCTGATCCACAAAACGGCCAGCCAGAACAAAACCTCCAGCGGTTCGGGGACCGCTTGAATCAGCCACTCGCGCACCGCAGTCAACCCACGCGAAATGTGCTCGCCAAACGCCTCCATCAAGTCCGGATTGGCCAGCACGAACAGCGTGCTGAAGACGAGGGCCGTCGTCGCCGGCAAAACAACGCTCAGCCACGTCATCCGCGCAACACCCGTCCGCACTCGCAGGAGCGAACGGCCGAATTCTGCCAACCCCCGGTAGCCCGCCCAGACCGATTGCGACGCGAAAACCAATGCCTCCAGCACGTAAGGCCGCTGCCCGGACAAGCTCATGGCAAAAGCCACCAGCAGCGCAAGACCGATGGGCAACATCAAAACCGACCCGCACCAGACCAGACGCCCAGCCAGAACGATCAACATCCCAGCGATACAGCACAACGTCCGGCTGATGGTCGGTGCCGGCGATCCGAGCAGGAACAGGACCGGAGCCACCACCAGAAAGAGCGCAATTCCCGCCGGTCCGTGCCCCCGGTACAACGTGAGATCCGCGACGACGACGAGCGCCACCAGCGCTGCGATCTCGCGCCACTCGAACGGCGACGACGCTTGGCCGGTTTCCGTCTCGGGGATCTCCGGCTCGTCGGACGGGACCACGATCGCATCGACGGGGGCCGCAATCGGCGATGATAAGGGCGATTCCAAAATCTATATTCCGCGGATATGGTTTCACGGGTTCGTTTCGAAGCGGCCATCTTATCGCTTCTTTCGTGAAATTTCCATGTTTTCTTGCCGAGTCTTGGAAAAGCAGATTGACAAGACCGATCGACAAGGAATAACTTGGTCGAAATTCGCTGTTGGACAGCTTAACGTCATTTCATTTTCTGTGCCGGTTCGCTTACTTCGAACGGAGTCGGTGCAATGCGATTTCTGGTTTCTGTGCAGTCTCCGAAGCTTCCTGGTCTGCAAGCAGCGGGCGACTGGTTGGTCGATGCCGAAGATCCAGAGTTGGCGCTCGCCGTGGTTCAAGAGCGGGCAGTTTCCCAATGGTGGCCTCGCGGTTCCACCTGGACCGTCGATGCCCACACGGAAGACCGTATTCTGCCCAATCGGGCTCGATAGGCCTCAGAACGGAACTCCTTCCGTGGACTAGGCCGACGTCGAGGAACAAACGGGCTTGCTTTTCAACAACGCATCGGCGGCGCGCTGATCTTGCGCGGTTTTATCCCGGTCGACAAATTATTCTAGCCAGCTATGCTGGAGTAGGTTGGAACCGGGATACGAGTCTCTGTTGACAGGGGCCTGTCTGCTATGCCTTTTCCTGTCTCGTGC
Source organism: Pirellulaceae bacterium (assembly GCA_023382975.1). Classification (GTDB taxonomy): domain Bacteria; phylum Planctomycetota; class Planctomycetia; order Pirellulales; family Pirellulaceae; genus SKKK01. The sequence continues at coordinate 121,571 of JAHDXO010000008.1, read as the reverse complement.
CAGTGCGGCCAGAAGTTCATGGCCCAGGACCATCTCGTCGGAAAGACCGTGCCGTGCCCGTCATGCGGACGCGGTCTGCAAATCCGACGGCCGGGAACTTCGAATCGGGCTCAAGCCGCGGCGACCAGCGCGATCCTCGTCCATTGCCAATGCGGGCGGTCCTACAAGGTGGCCGCGAACCTTGCGGGCCAGAGCATGCGCTGCAAAGCGTGCGGTTTCGTATTGCACGTGCCGCGCCCCGGCGCGACGCAGCCGGCTTGGGATCCGCTGGACGATCCGTTGGGTGCTGCCGCCGCGATGCAACCGGCGCCGCGTCCGCAACACGTCCTGCCCGCCCGTCCGCGAACCCGAGAGCACGACAATTCGGCCTTGGTCAGGAACTTGGCCATTGCTGGCGGGGCCGTAGCGGGTTTGATTGGGTTGTGGGTCGTCGGATATCTCGTATTCTCCGCGCTGACTCGTCAAGTTGCCGATGCCGCGGCGGACCCAGCCGAGACGTCGGACGCCCCGGCGGCGATGGCGCCGTCGGACGCCGGTCGCCAACCCTTGACCGTGCTGCCGCCAAGCGGGACGGCCGACGTTCTGCCGGGCGCGACACCGGACGAGGATACACTGGCGAGCAATCCCGACAGCAGCGGGCATCCGGAGGATGTGACGGAAGCCTCCGCCGCTCAATCCCGCAGCGATCTGCCGCCGTTGGCGTCCGGACTGGTCCGCTGGTTCGACGAACCGGATACGCCGCGCGCCGGGGTGCGTCGCGTCGGAACCGCCGGAATGCCGACCTCGCACTATAGCTGGATGTGCGGGCTGCTGCCGTACTTGGGCCATCAGGACTTGTACGACAAATTCAATTTTTCCCGACCATGGATGCAGGAACCGAACCTGCAACTCGCCGGGGAGATCGTTCCCGAGTTCCTGAATCCCGCGGACACGCGAGACCGTTACGAGGGCTATCCGTTCAAAGGCATGGCCTTGACGCATTTCGTCGGCGTGTCGGGCGTCGAGGACCGGCGCACCGTGGTGGCCGCCTCGTTGCCGCGCAGCGATCCGCGGGCCGGGGTTTTCGGTTACGACGCGGTTGCCCGACCGAGCGACATCACCGACGGGACCAGCAACACCGCGATGATCCTGGGCAGCGGCGAACTGGCTTCGCCCTGGATGCTCGGCGGCGGAGGCACGGTTCGCGGCGCGCGGCAGCCGTACTTCGACTCGCTCAGCGGTTTCGGGTCGCGCGGCCGCCAGTCGTCCGGAACCCTGGCGGTGATGGCGGACGGATCGGTGCGATTCATCTCGGCCGAGATCGATCCGGTCGCCTTCCGAGCATTGTGTACGATCCGCGGCGGGGAGACGATCGACCTTACCCCGTGGGTCGAGACAGCCGAGTTGGGTCGATAAGGACACGTCGCAGAGGCAAGTTCCATCGAGGGCACGTTCATGAATCGTCTCGCCTTGTGGACCATCGTTTGGCTCTTTCCGACCTTCGCCACAGCGGACATCGTCTTGTACCGCGTCCCGGGGATCTCGCGGGTGGTGGTCTTGGAAGGCAAGACGACCGTCAACCAGGGCGGTTCGGTCACGTACACGCACCCGCGGTTCGGCAAGCTGTATTTCGATTTGCAGGACACTCGGATTCATGCCGTCCCGACCACGGAGGCCGTCTTCTCGCGGCGTTTCCAAGCGGCGCAGGGCAATGCCGATCAATTGATCGAGGTGGCTCGCTGGGCGCTCGGCCGCGGGCAGCTCGACCGGTTTTACCAAGCGGTCGTTAAGGCGTTGGAGGTCGATCCTCAGCATCCCGAAGCCAACCACATCCGCGATCTGAAGCAGCGTATCAACGCCCCGCTGGGCGACTGGACCCAGCAGGAACAGGAGCTGCGCAAGGTGGTTCGGAATCCGGCGATGAAGATCGAGACCAGCCCGCACTTCATCATGCTGCACGACACGCCCGACACGCCGCCACCCGGACAGAAGATGTCGCGAGCCCAAGAGCGGCTGCGTCTGCTCGAACAGGTGTACGAGAGCTTCTTGCTGCGATTCTACGCCAGCGGCGTCGACCTGGAGATTCCGCAGGAACGGTTGAAAGTCGTACTGTTCAACGAACACCGCGACTTCCAACATTTCGCCGAATCGCTCAGCCCCTCGCTGCAAAGCGCCTCGGGATTCTGGGACAGTTCGACCAACATCGTGTTCTTCTTCGATCACGGCACGACCGAGGACTTCCGGCTGCTGCAAACGATTTCGGACGAGTTGCAGAAGCTCAAGGCCGAGGGTGCGAAACTGAAGCAAAGCGAGCGACCGTTCTACAAGTTGAAAGACCGCGTCTTCGCGCTGAAGGATCTGGCCCGCATGGCCGACACGCTCGCGCTGCTGGTGCAGATCGACCGGGAAAACAACGACATTTCGGTCGTGACCCACGAGGCGGCTCACCAGATGGCCGGCAACACGGGGCTGCTGCCGCGGGACATCATCATCCCCACCTGGGCGCACGAAGGCTTGGCGACGTATTTCGAGGCGCCAAAGGATGCTGCATGGAGCGGCATCGGGGCGGTCAACGAAGAGCGGCTGGACATGTACCGCGAGTTGGAGCGCGGCCCGAGCCGCGCCGGCATCGACTTCACCATCACCGACCGGATTTTCGACACGGCGGCGAACCTGGAACACACCCTGCACGGCTACGGCCAAGCGTGGGCGCTGACCCATTTCCTGATGGAACGGCACTTCGACAAGCTGATGGCCTACTACCGTCGGCTGGGTGAAATGCCGCCGCACGTCATGCTGAATCCCACGGTCCTGACGGGCCTGTTCGACGAGACCTTTGGTGAAGACCGCGCCCCCCTTGAACTCGAATGGCGCAACTACATGCGCTCGCTCCGCACCGACCTGGAAATCGCGCTGGAAGGCAAGTAATCCGCATTCTCGGCATAATCCTCACCAACGGAATGGTCGGACCCTTCGGTCCATCCGTCACAACTCGCACGGACCAATCGGGGATGACGTGAAATAGGTCGGTTGTTGAGTTTTTCTTTCGTGAGGAATGTGGCGAATTCTCCGATAAGAACCACACGCGGGTTGTACGCGGGCCACTTTTCCGACTCGGATGCGAGGACCGTCATGAAGACTTCAACTGTCTGCACAGCGCTTGCCGTATCGCTGCTGGCGACATTCGCCACGCACGCTCAGATGGCCTTTCCGGCGCGAATGGATGCTGCAGGCTCGGCATTGAACGCCGACTCTTGGACGCAACCACGGCGTTTGCCGCCGTACCACCAGAATCCCACGTGGAGCGTTCCTTCCACAACTAGTTCGCAGGCCAGCAACTACGATCCCTGGACCGATCCGCTGAACGCCATTCGTCCGGTGGATTATGTTGCCTCGGCCGGCATGAACGGCGAATCGACCACGCAAAAGGACGCCGGGTTCGGCAAGGAAGCTTCCTGCTCGCCCTTTTGGGCGCACCGACCGGGCGTTTTCGGCGAGTTTTTGTACCTCCGTTCGCGCGATGGCGAGGTGTCCTACGCGGTTCCCACTGACGGTGCCGTGGTCGCTCCTCCGAATGTTCCCATCCAGTTCGGGAACTTGGGAGTCGTCGATCCCGACTATTCGCCCGGTTTTCGGGTCGGCCGTTCGTTCTGTCTGGACGAATGCACAAGCTTGGTCGCGACCTACACATTCTTCGAAAGTGACACCTTCAACGAAATCACCATCGATCCGGGGCTTCCGGGGCCGCTGGCCCTGCACTCCCTGGTCGAACACCCCGGTACGAACACGGCCGGCGGAAATCATCTGTTCGCGTCGGCACGACTGGATATCGACTTCCAGTTCGCCGACATCGACTACCGGACGATCTGGTGGATCGGGGACCGCAGCGTCGTCAACTGGATGATCGGGGCGCGGTTTGCTCAGTTGGAACAGGAGTTCCGCTCGCAATTCGGCGATCCCGATCCCTTGCAGGATGTGATCACAGGTGTCCGGTTCGAGGGCGGTGGCCTGAGGTTGGGCATCGACGGCGAGCGGCACCATCCCTGCCGAGGTGTTCTGATCTACGGACGTTCGGTGCTGAACTTGATTGCGGGCGAGGTGGATGCCTCGTACTCGCAGTTCGAAGAGGGAATTGATCCCGAAATCGTCCAAGCCCGCTGGAAGGCCGGCCGAGTCGTGCCGATTTGGGAACTTGAATTGGGCGCCGGATGGCAGAGCCCCTGCGGCCATTTTCGCCTCACCGGCGGGTATATGTTCAACATGTGGTTCAACACGTTGTCGACCACCTCTTGGATCCGATCCGTGCAGCAGAACAGCTTTGCGGGGCAAGCGGACGCCATGAGCTACGACACGCTGACGTTCGACGGGTTGAACGTGCGGGCCGAATATCGCTTCTAGACTCAACGGTACATATCTCCGGACGAGACGGGGGCCGAGTCGCAAGTCGAGGCGACTCGCCCCTTTCTGTCTTCACCATCCGGCCTCGACGCAACATCCGGGGCGTTGTCAGGGTGGTACAACCATCTGCGGAACCGTGCCCATCGCATTCGGGTACTTGTGGTCCAGGCAGAATTTTCTTGACTTGTCGTTCGTTCTGAGCTATCTTCGCGATTGTCTTTGCTGATCTTACGAACGGCCTGCCTGTCCCCCTGCTTCTCTCAGCAAGTTTCGGGGGGCGCGGTCTCGAAGATTCGAGAACCAGGCCCCCGAAAGCTCTTTCTCGGTAAGCCGCGCCGGCTTCGATTCGCCCGATGCCATTTTTCCGCGTCGTTTGGTTCATGCGCGTTTCCGGAGAGGACGCGCTGCTTTGAGTCAGGATGGTGGAAAGCCATAGGAGCAGTATCATGGTCGAAAAAGCACCGCATTGCCGAAGCCGTCGACGGAGATCCCGAAACACGTCGAATTCCCGGCGGCGTCCCCTGCTTGGATTCGAGATGCTGGAGGATCGGCGTCTGTTGGCCGTTGTGTGGATCAATCGGGGAACCGCGGCCACCGACACCGACAGCTTTGGCGCCACCTACGGAGCCAATGCCGCCATCGCGCGTCAGATCGTGGACCGGGCCGTCCAGGACTGGAGCGCGGTCATCACGGACTTCAACTACGACGGGGACAACGATCCCGCCACGGACAACATCTACCAACTGACGGTCAACGCCGCGGATCTTGGGGGCGGGAGCCGAGGCGTCGCCAACACCACCAACATCGATGGCAACGGTTTGCCTACCGCCGCGACGATCACGATGGACGACGATGGCGGTGGTGGGGGATGGTTCTTCGATCCGACTCCGTACGACGACGACGAATTCACGACGGTGGTCAACGCCTTCCAAGCGGAGTCGGGGGGCAACCCGAACGACTTCTACCGGACGATCGTCCACGAGATCGGCCATGCGATGGGCATTGGCAGCAACGGCTCGCTGGCACTTGCCGGGTTCCTCACGACGGCCGGTACGGACCAGATCGACAACGCCAGCGACCTGAACACTTTTCAGAATCTGGCGGGACAGTACGGCGTTCTCGCCACCTTGACCGACAATGGCGGGAGACATATCTACGAAGGGCCGGTCGATCCAGGCTTTCCCGGGGCGCCGACCCATCCGAACGACCTGATGAATCCCGGCCGCACGGTGAACCCGCCGCCCACGACCCGGCAGTTGATTTCGGACTTGAACGCTCAAATTCTGGCCGATGCCTACGGTTACCAGGTCACGCTTCCGTCCCAGTTGAGCGTCTTCATTGCCCCGGACCGTGTGGAGTCCAACAACACGCTCGCGACGGCCACGGCGCTGGGTTCGCTGGATAAGGTCACGCTGCGCGGCTTGAGTATCTTCGACCAAGGCGACCGCGATTTCTTCCAGATCACGGCCGCCCACACGGGCAAGCTGATCATCAATGCCCTGTTCATCGATGGCACCCGAGCTGCGAATCCTCCGGACCCCGCGATCTTCAACGACCTTCACTTGCGGTTGTACGATGCTACGGGGGCGGTCATCGCCAGCTCGACATCGACCACGGACAACGAACAGATCATCGTTCCGGTGGTCACCCAGGAAACGTACTACATCGAGGTGTACGGCGCCACGGTCAACGACATCAACCGATACGATCTGGAAGTCGAGAACTTTCCCGCGCCGGTCCCCAGCGGGGTCTATCTCGATCCGTCCTCGGATACGGGGTGGTCCAACGCCGATCATGTGACCTCGAACCAACAGCCGCGTTTCCTCGTGCTGGCGGACCTGACCGAACTGGAGACGATGTTCAACGCGAATCCGAACCCGAGTCCCGCCGGGGTGATCGATTCCAATGGCGCGGCCGGGGCGGATGTCACCCTCCAGTTGATCGGCCTGAACACGGCAACGGTGGTGAACGTGAATGCGTCGCGCGTGGGCTCGACCAATCTCTGGACGGCCACGCCCGCCGCGCCGCTGCCCGACGATTTCTATTCCGTCGCCGCCGCCGTCACGATTACCGACCTTCACACATCCGCGGTCACGGGTCGTACCAAGCTATCCGCGCCGGTCTGGGTGAGGATCGATAGCACGGCTCCGATTGCCGCCGCGCCGGACATGCTGGCCTCGAGCGACAGCGGGATTTCCGACACGGACAACGTGACGAACATCCAGTCTCCTGCGTTCGGCGGGACTACCGAACCGAACGCCCGGGTCCGCGTGCTGGCCAACGGGCGGATCGTGGGCCAAGGCACGGCAACCGCCGACGGCCGCTGGGAGATTACCGTGGAACCCCTGGTGGATGGCGTCTACAACATTACGACCGAAGTTGAAGACGCCGCGGGAAATATCGGCGAGTTTCCTGGCGAGAGCCAGGATCCATTGCAGATCGAGATCGACACGCTGTCTCCCAACCTGCCCCTGCTGGATTTGGCGGAAGCGGACGACACCGGCCGCCACAACGACGACAACGTGACGAACATCACTCTGGTGCGAAATCCCGAGTTTTCGATGACCACCGAGGACCGCACGGCCCGCCCCGGCGTTTTCGCCCATCTTTTCCAACAGAATCTGCAGTTCCGCGTGTTCGACCGGCTGGAGGGAGGCACCGAGGTCTTGATCTACGACTCGGTCGGCGATGCATCGATCGCCGGCAAGGTGGATGGCCTGACGGAATTGGAGTTCCTGGCCAGGCGCTTGAGCCAAATCCTGAACAATCCCAACGGTGCCGCCTTGGCCGACGGCATCCACAATCTGAAATTGGAGGCGGAAGACCGGGCCGGCAACATCAGCTTCGATTTCACGCTGGATGTCCTGATCGACACCGTCGCGCCGCCCGTGTCGATCGGACTGCCGGGCAACGCGATCGACGGGATCGATCCGGCCAAGACGGACACCGGGGTCCAGGGGCATCCCGACACATTCATCGACCGCATCACCAGCGATACCCGCACCGGGTTCTGGGGCCGAGCCGAAGCGAATTCCATCGTGCGGTTGTACGTCGACGACGTCCCGGGCGACGGAATCACCAACCCGGGCGAATACAGCCTGACGGTAGCCGAGCCGCTGGACGGCGACGAGGCATTTCCCAACGGCCAGTGGCGCACCCACTTCGTCCGCGACCTGAACGATCCAAACTGGTTCCTGCACGACGGGCTGCGCGAGGTGCTGGTCACCGCCGAGGATCTGGCCGGCAACGTGAACGCCGTCTCCGACCAGTTGGGCGATGCCGACCAGTCCTTCAACATCTTCGTCGACACGCAAGGACCGCAGATCACGGCGGTCGAGGTCAACGACCAAGGAAATCCCTACAACCTGTTCGATCCCAAACCGTCCACCGACGGACCTACGCCCCCGGTCAGTTCGTTGGTGATCAGCGTCCGGGATCTGCCGAACCGGATCACGGAATTCCTGTACGACGCCTTGCAGGCGCCGGGTTCCCTCCCCGCCGAGAGTCCGGGGCACTTTCAGGTGATCGGCGACCACAACGGGATGATTCCGATCTACAGCGTCACGTTCACTACCAGCCCGGCCCTGTCCGACGGCAATCCGGCCGAGGGCTACATCACCCTGGATTTCGACAACCCGGCGACCGCGTGGATCGAGACGCTGCCGGACGACCGGTTCACGCTGATCGTCCGCGACACGCTGGTCGATCCGGCCGGCAACGCGTTGGACGGGGAGAGCAACGCCGCCCAGCCGCTGGGAGCCCCGAGTTTCCCCAGCGGCGACGGCCAGCCGGGCGGCGATTTCATAGCCCGCTTTTCGGTCGACACGCGCGCCGAGATCGGCGTGTGGAGCGGCGGCAGCGTGTACGTCGACTCGAACGGCAACTTCGTCTGGGATCCGGAAGGCAAGGACAACGACAAGTGGAACCGAGACGTCACGTACGTGATGGGCTTCAGCACCGACAACGTGTTTGCCGGCAACTTCGCGGCGCTGACCGACGACCCCGCTACGCCCGAAGACGAAACCGTCGCGGACGGTTTCCACAAGATCGCCGGGTACGGGCGCATCGGCAAGGACTACCGCTGGCTGATCGACACGAACAACGACGGCGTGCCCGATTTGGTGCTCACCAATCCGCTCAAAGCCAACGGCTACCCGGCCGCGGGGGACTTCGACGGCGATGCGGCCAACGGCGACGAAGTGGTGCTCAAGGTCGGCAAGACGTGGTACGTGGACGGGTTTAATGGCGGGACGCGGAATCTAACGGTCGAAGCCAACGAAAAACTGCCCGGTTCGATGGACGGCTACCCGGTCGTCGGCGATTTCGATGACGACGGCTACGAGGATCTGGGAACATGGCGAGATGATTTCTTTGCGCTGGACCTGAGCAGTCTGAGAGCCGATCCAACCAAGCCCACCGGCAGCGAGAACTTCCGTTTCAGCTTCGCCATGAACACCGCCTTTACCGGCGTCCGCGAGATTCCCGTCGCCGCCGATTTCGATGGCGACGGCATCGACGACTTGGGACTGTGGGTGCCTCGCCATGCCGGAGCCACGCCCGGTTCCGTCGGCGAATGGTACGTCTTGATCTCGCGCGAACGGCCGATCACCGATCGCGTTCGCCCCAATCCCCAGGGCGGCGGGCAGATTGTGGACTTCGTCCCCTTCCCGTTCGGCGCGGATGTGTTCGGCGAATTCGGCAGCGATTTCTCGATGCCCGTCGTGGGCAACTTCGATCCGCACGACATCCAGGTTCCGCTGGGCGGTTTCTCGTGGGCGAACATCGACTGGGGCGATCACCGCGACGTCAACGGCGACGGATTCGTCTCGGCGATCGACGCGCTGAACGTGATCAACGCCGTCAACCTGCACGGGATCGTCGAGATCGTCCATGACGGGACCATGGATCCCTATGTCGACGTCAACGGGGACGGCATCCTGTCCGCCAGCGACGTCCTGGAAGTCATCGCGCACCTGAACTCGCTGTCGGCGCAGAGCAACGACGAGACCACGGATTCCGATCCGCCCGTCGACGATCTGCAGAGCGTCGTGGACGAGACGGAAGATCCCGGAGATCTGGCCGATCCGACGTTGGACGAACAGGAGGTGGACGACTTCTTCGCCAGCGAAGAGGACGGGCTTGAAGACATCGAAGATCTGGCCGCCGCGGCGGCAGGAGCGGAGGGGGAAGCCGACGATTTCCTTGGCCTGGACCGGTTGTTCTCTCTGATCGGATGATTTCGCGCGGGTAAGCTCTCTTATTGGCGGTGAACGTTGAGTTCGCTGTCGAGGCGGAGGCCGCAGAGGGTTTCCAGATCCTGGAAATACCAAGGATAGGTTTTCTCGGTGCAGTGCGGGTTGATGATCGTGACGCCGGGGGTGCGGAGGCCGACTAGGGCGAGACTCATGGCCATGCGGTGGTCGTTGTAGGTTTCGATCCGGGCGCCGCGAAGGGTTCGCGGCGTGATGCGCAGGCCGTCCGGCAGTTCGTCGACTTCGCCGCCCAGCTTGCGCAGCTCGCGCGCCAAGTCGCCGATGCGGTCGGTTTCCTTGTGCCGGATGTGCCCGACGCCGGTCATCGTGGTCGGGCCCTCGGCATACAAGGCGACCGCGGCCAGCGTCTGGACCGTGTCGCTGATCGCGTTCATGTCGACGTCGATGCCGCGCAGTTCGCCGCCCGTGACTCGCATGCCCGAGTCGACTTCCTCCACCCGGCAGCCCATGCGGGCCAGGCAGTCGCAGAAGCCCACGTCGCCCTGCAAGGCGTCGCGATGCAACCCCTCGACCGTGACCTGCCCGCCGGTGATCGCGGCGGCGGCCCAGAAGTAGCTGGCGGCCGAAGCGTCGGGCTCGATGGCGTAGTCGCGCGCCGTGTAGCGATGACCGGGAGGGATGCGAAACCGCGACAGGTCCGAGCCGTCGGCCGCCGCGCCGAACGCCGACATCACGGCCAGCGTCATGTGGACATAGGGCTGGGAAACCAATTGGCCGTCGACCAGCAATTCGACGCCCTGCCGGGCATAGGGGGCGGCCAGCAGCAAACCGCTGAGAAACTGGCTGGAGATGTCCCCGCGCACCTTGGCTTGCCCGCCGTTCAATCCGTCGGCCCGCACAATCACCGGCGGGCAGCCGTTGTCGCGTTCCGCACGGACGTCGGCGCCCAACTGGCTCAAGGCATCCAGCAGGTCGGCGATCGGCCGCTGCTGCATGCGGGGGACGCCGTCCAGCCGGAACGTGCCGCGACCCAGTGTGACCATCGCGGTCAGGAAGCGGATCGAGGTGCCGCTGTTGGCCAGAAACAACTCGGTGCCGGCCGCTGGAATGCTCCCTCCGCAGCCGTCGACGGCGATCTCGCAGCGCTCGGCGTCCAGTCCGACGGCGACGCCCAACCGCTGGAGCGAATCGAGCATCACGCGGGTGTCTTCGCTATCCAGCGCGCCGCGCAGCAGCGAACGGCCATCCGCCAAGGCCGCGCAGATCAGCGCGCGGTTGGTGATGCTCTTGGATCCCGGGGGGCGAATCGACCCGTACACGGGCCCGCACGGTTGGATGGTCAGGGTTGCGTTCACGGCTGCGAGATCTTCCATAGGTACTTGTCGCTGCGGGCGTACATCGCGTTGCCCGAAACGGCGGGTGAGGCGTGGATGTATTCGCCGAACGACGCTTCGCCGACGATTTCGCCTTCTTCACGGCCCAGCCGGATCACGTTCGCTTTGCCATCGTAGTTGACGCAGATCATGTGCCCGTCCGCGATCACCGGCGTCGCCCAGTGCGTGCCTTCCAGCCGCAACTGCCAAACCAGCTCGCCCGTCTGGAGATCGCCGCATTTGACGATCGCTCCGCTCAGCGTGTAAACGCGGCCTTCGCAGACGATCGGGCTCGGCGAACCGGGACTCATCCGCCGCGAGTCCCAAAGGATCTCCGGCGCGTCCGACGATTCGTTCAGCCGCAGCGCGGTCAATCCGTTCATGGGAACCAATAGCAGGTTTCCGTGCAGCAGGGACGAGCACATTCCGGCGCAACTGCCGTCCATGCTCCACAGGGGCTGTCCCGTGCGCGGGTCGTGAGCGGTCAAGCCGCCCGGCGATTGCAGCAACACCGCCGTGCGACGGTCGCCCTGGCCGGGCAGGATGATCGGCGAGGACCAATTGGCGCGGTTCGTCCTGGCGACTTTCCAGAGGTTCTCGCCCGTGTCGGCATCGATTCCCGCGGCGAACGAATCGCCCTGGCTCTCGATCTGGACGACGACCACTCCATCGACCACCGCGGGCGACGAGGCCATGCCAACATCGCTGCCCGACTTGGGATAGTCGTACGACAGGCCGCGATACCACTGCAAGTTGCCGTCCAGATCCAGGCAGATCAAATCGTTGGACGAGTAGAACGCGAAGATCCGTCGGCCGTCACTCGCCGGCGTCGGGGCTGCGCCCGTGATGCTTTCGTGAGTGGCCGTCCGGCCGGTCGCCCAGAACTGCCGCTGCCACAGGGTGCTGCCGGATTTCGCGTCCAGACACAGCACGTGCAAGCGGTCATGCCGCACTCCCGTGGTCGCTGTCAGGTAGACGCGGTCGCCGACGACGATGGGGCTGGACGGCCCGCGGCCCGGCAACTCGACTCGCCACGCCACATTCAAGTTGTCGTTCCACGTCGTCGGCAGTCGAGTGTCCACCGCGACGCTGCTGTTGTCCGGTCCGCGGAACTGGGGCCAGTCCGCTCCGGCGGTCAAAGGAAGACAGGCCAGAATGGCCCAGTGAATTCTTATTCGAGGCATGGGTCGATTCCTGATGATCGAAGGGGAGTTATGTTCTGAGTTGTACTCGTTGGCGTTCACGCTTCAGCGTGTTGGGCTGGGGAATTGCCGCGACAACTTGCGCAGACGCGACCTTGAATCGGCACGCTGAAGCGTACACTCCAGCGCCGCTGCGACTGGTTCTACTGTGTGCCCGACAACACCGCGGTCCCGTACTGATCGCAGACTCGTAACTGGAACTGCCAGCGCTGCGCCCAGGACTCGGTCTGTTCGTTCTGGGCGATCTTCAGCAGGATGGTGTTCTTGCCAGCCTTCAAGCGGCCTCGGCCCACGTACTGGTCCATGTAACTGCCGGCGTGGTAGACGTTGTTGGCGGTCAGCAGTTCGCCGTTCAACCAGACTTTGTTGCCGTTGATGCAACCCAACCGAAGTTCCACGTCGCGCGGTTGCGAAGCGAAGAACTCGGCGTAGGCATACGCGATCGAACCTTTCATGCGGCCCAAGGCTTGGTTGAGATCGACTGTTCCGTAGGGATCCGCGGTGGCGTGTTCCACCCACCTCACGACGCCTTCCTTGCCGGGATACTCGGCCGTCGGGTCGAGGTTGACTTCAGGGCCGTAGCCGACATCGAAGCCGCGCATGTTCCCATGGTCGAACGGCGCAATCAGCTTCCAGGTGGTGATGAAGCCGAAATGCTGAGTCAGATCGACCGGTTGGCCCAGTTCCCGCAACTTGGCCGCGGCGCGGTCCACTTGGTCGGCGTCGCGCGCTGCGCTCAGCGCCTCGCGGTATGCCGTTGCGGCTTCCGACCGGCTGTTGGCCAGCAATCCGTCGGCCCGCGCCAGCGCTGCGGCGACGGCATCGCGGCGCAGTTCCAAACTGGGATCGTCCAGGAAGCCGGGAATCAGTCGCTGCCCGGCCTGAGGATCGATCCGAACCAGCAGTTCGAACGCCAGACGCCGAGCCCGCGGAGCGTGAGAGCGGTCTTGCACGAACGCCTCCAGCTCGCTCGCAGGCAGCCGCCCTCCGGCATCCAATCGGCGCTGGGCGATCGTCTCGACCGCCGAACGCAGCCAGTTCGATGCCAACGGATTTTCGTCCTCGAAACCTGCCAGAATCGCGGGGATCTGCTCGGCCTCGGCCCGAGCCAGTCGCTGCACGGCTTCGCTGGCCGAGCGATGGTTCTTGCCCTCCGGTCCGACCGAGCGAATCGCCTCGATCAGCGGCCCGATTTCCACCTCGGCCGCTCCGGCCGGATCGCTTGGAAAAAGCCAAGCCAGGGCGAGCAGCGCAAGGCAACAAGACGGATAACCCTTCATGTCGAGTGATCTCCTGAGGTCAACGGATGATGATCGTCACCATGCATCTCGGTCACTGCAATTTGGTGAGGCAAGGCGGCATTGTAACCCGGCTCGCAGGCGAGGGGGAGACGGACCAGACATGCATGGTTCGCGGGCAATGGTCAACCCGGCCGCATCGCCCGTTCGACGATCCGCTTGTCGAAATAGTTGATCGACATGCCCGCGTCGACAATGATCGATTGGGCAGCGATGCCGGACGAGCGGGGGCTGAGCAGGAATACGGCAACGTCGGCGGCCTCCTGGGTCTGGACGGCCTGGCCGCGGGGGATGATCTGTTCGGCGTACAGATACGAATCCACATAGCCGGGGATGCCGGCCGAAGCCGAGGTTTTCAGCAGTCCGGGCGCCACCGCATTGAATCGGATCCGCGAGAACGAACTGAACGACTTGGTCAGAAAGGCCAGCGAGGAATCCAACGCGGCCTTGATCGGCGCCATGTACCCATAGTTCTCACTGGCCATCCGCGTGGTCGAGATCGAGATCGTCACGACCGAAGCGTCCGGGTCCAGCAAGTCCTTGAGCGCATTGCTCAAGGCGATCAGCGAATAGCACGAGATGTCCATCGCTTGCAGGAACTGCCGCTTCCCTGTCTCGTGAAACGGCTTCATTCCATCGGCATAGTCGGCAAACGCGAGCGAATGCACCAATCCATGCAAAGGCACACCGAGGGCAGCCAAGTCGTCGTGCAGTTGCCGGATCTGGTCTTCGGATTCAACGTCGCAGACCAGCAGCGGCGCATCGCCGACCAGCTTGGCCACCTGCTGGCGCCGCGATTCGTTCTGAACGACGCAGATCACCCGTGCGCCGAGTTCGCTCAGGCTGGCCGCGATGTGGTACGCCACGCTCTTGCGGTTCGCGACGCCGAACACCACGACGTTCTTGCCAGAGAGTTGCAGAAAATCCAATGCCCGTCCTCCTGAAGTTGCTCACGTGCGCCGAACGCGAGTCGGTTCCCTGTGGCTCGCGGGCGCCGAACGCGAGTCCGAAACCGTGTGGCTCGCGGGCGCCGAACGCGAGTCCGAAACCTTCAACGCACCCGGCAAACGCGATGGTTCAGCGTATCGCCGATGTACACGCGGCCTTGAGCATCCACGCAGATCCCGTGCGGACGCCCCAATTCGGCCTCGGTCGCCGGGCCGCCGTCGCCCGCGCCGCCGCGCCGTCCGCTGCCGGCGATCGTGGAAACTGTCGCGGGACTGTCGGAAATGTTGATCTTGCGAATCGCTTGGTTCTCGGTGTCCACGACGAAGACGTCGCCGTTCGGCCCGACGGCGATGCCTTTGGGACCGTCGAACGTCGCCTCCAGCGCGGGACCGCCGTCTCCCGTGTAGCCCTTCCGGCCCGTGCCGGCGATGTGCGTCAGGCGTCCGTCGTTCAGACTCATCCGCCATACGCTGTTCCCCTCGCGCAGCGCGATCCACATTTGATCCACGTCGATGAACAGGGCCCGCGGGCCGAGCATCGGGCGGTCCTTGGCGATCTGTCCGTCGGTCGGCAATTGCTTGTCGCCCGTCCCCGCCACGCTTTCGATCCGGCCGGTTCGCAGGTCGATGCGGCGGATGCGATGGTTGCCGATGTCAGCGACATACAGTCCACCGCGGCCGTCCAGCACGATGCTGTGCGGTTGGCGGAACTGGGCTTCGGTCGCGGGGCCTCCATCGCCGCCATAGCCGGCTTGGCCCGTCCCGGCGATCGTCGAAATCACGCCGCTGTGGGCATCCACTCGACGGATCAGGTGATTCTGCATCTCGACGAAGAACATGTTCCCGTCGCTGTCGAAGCGGACTTCGTATGGCTCGTTCAGTTGAGCGGCGGTGGCCGGGCCGCCGTCACCCGAGTAGCCCTTGGTTCCATTGCCGGCAACCGCACGAACTTGTCCCGTTTCCAGATCCAGTCGCAGCACACGATGGTTCCGCACTTCGGTCACGTACAAGGTGCCGTCCGGTCCGATCTCGACGCCGAACGGATCGCCGATATTGAACGCGAGGGCCGGTCCGCGGTCGCCGTTGATTTCCGGCTGGCCGGTGCCGGCCACGGTTTCGATGATCGCCTCGGCAGCAGACGTTTCGAGAATGGACAACCCAAGGGCGGCAACCAGCGCCCAGAGGCAGACGGGATATCGGTTTGGCGACATGGACGGCTCTCGAGAATTGAGGGGCGCAGTGCCGCTTCGGCAGCGGCGTTCTCACTCGGGCAGCATGATAACGGGCGGTCGCACCCGGTTCAATGCGGCAGATTGCCGCTGGGAAGTGGCCAAACAGTGCGTTTCCGACAGAATTCGCCGAACGCTCGCGCGGCCGCCTACGCGGGCGCGCCGATGCCGATGTCATCCAGGCTCTGGGCGGTCACCACCAGATCCAACCATTCGTCCAGTTGCTCGGGATCGTCGGTGGCCCGGATCGTCGCCGACACCTCGGCGGGCACATTTTCGAATCGTCGTTTCAACTGGCGAATCAAGACTTGACGGCGGTTCCAGATCGCCCCTTCTTCCTTCAGTTCGTCGGCAATGGTTCTTCGCATTTGGAAAATCTCCTGTCGATGTTCGTCGGTCTGGACCGAAGATTCGACCGTTCTCTGCAAATTGGGCTGTTCGGACGGATCTCTTACATGATAGACCAAGGCCACGATGTAGGAAAGCAGTTCCAGCCAACGCAGCCGCTCGGGTTCCGGCATCGTTTCCAGGTGCTGGACGACTTCGTTCAAAAGCTGCTGGAACTCGCGCGGCCGCGATTTCCGCTGCTGGACCAAACGCAGCACCGAGCCGAAATAGCCACCTTGCGTTTCGAGCGTTTCAGCAGGAATTTCAGGCAGATTGATGAACAACGGCTCGATGGCTGGCGTCATGGCTTCGAACTGCTCGCCCAGATCCACCAGGTCGACCAATCGTCCTGGGGTATCCCAACGCCGCGTGCCCGTGTAGAACACCACGGGCAG
This sequence comes from Pirellulaceae bacterium, assembly GCA_023382975.1. GTDB lineage: Bacteria > Planctomycetota > Planctomycetia > Pirellulales > Pirellulaceae > SKKK01. The sequence continues at coordinate 105,150 of JAHDXO010000008.1, read as the reverse complement.
GACGGGATCCAGGCGGATGCGGGCCAGCGAGCGATGCGTCTTGGACCACTCGCGCACTTGGTAGCGGAAGATTTGAACGACATAGTCCAGGACGCGCAGCGGCATCAGCGGGTCCGGTTCCGACTGGTGTTCGATCAGGATATAGATCAGCAGTCGCCGGGCCGAGCGTTTTCCCTTCCGGCGCCGCAGCGGTGCCACGAGCACCACGTCGGATTCCACGTGCCGGTAGTCGCGTTGGACGAAGGTGGTTTGGATCGGCTTGAGTCGGCTTGAATCGATCTTCTGCACGATGTCCGGCACGCTCAGTCCCAACAGATCGCACACGTTGTGGGGATTCTCCAGCAACAGCCTCATGCCATTCTCCGAGAATTGCCGCACAATCTGCTGAACCCGCGATTCACCCATGCTCGTTCCTTTCCACGCCGCGAGTCATCGGGGGACAAGTCAACCATGTAACTCGGCGTTCAGTTTGTGCCAGTCTTTGTCGACAATCCAGGCGAATCGGCAGCGATCAAATCGCCTTTCTCCTTCAACTCGTCGGCGACCGCTCCGCCTTGCGCTACGGCCGAAGGAGGCGGGCTCCGCTTTTCCGCCCCCTCCAGCCTGCGCTCCAGGCTGCGCTAGCGCGCTTCCTGCTCCTGGCCTCCGGCCTCTCGACTCGACTGAACTCGGGCCACGCGGAAGCCGAGGAAGCTGTAGCATTCGTCCGGCGAGTACTTGTAGCGGGACGCCGAACGGCAGTACCCGGCGGTCATGTTCCAACTGCCGCCGCGATCCACCCGGCGGATGGCCACTTCAGGGCCAGTTGGGTTCACCTGGGGCCCATTCCCATATTGAGCATACCAGTCGTAGCACCACTCCCAGACGTTTCCGTGCATATCGAACAGCCCCCAGCCATTGGGAAGCTTGCTGCCGGCCGGCCATGTGCATCCGCCGGAATTCTCGATGGAGTAGCCGTACTCCACCAGTCGGCTCGGATCGTCTCCGAAGCAGTACGCGGTGTCGCTAGTCGCCCGGCAAACGTATTCCCATTCGGCTTCGGTCGGCAAGCGGTAACCGTCCGCCTGGATGTCCCACTCCCATGTCCCTGACTCCGACTTCCAGTAGCATGGCTTGCAATCCTCGCGCTGGCTGAGCCAATTGCAGAACAACACGGCATCCTCCCAAAAGACTTCGGCTACGGGGGAATCAGGAGTGGGGCTCGTGGTTTCCAGAAATGTTCGCGACCAATCCTGCGGCTTTTCGCCGGGATAGTCATTGTCATCCAGAAACTGAGTGAACAGCGCGACCGTTACTTCGCGGTCGCAGACGTAGAACGGTTGCGTCAGCGTGACGGGGTGCCGCGGCTTCACGTCAGGTTCGCCGCTGTCGCTGCCCATCCAGAACGTGCCTGCGGGAACTCGGATCATGGTCATGCCAAGGCTGTTGACGAACCAACGAGCATCGGACGGCGGCGTTTTGGTCCGATCCAGGTCCGGCAGAGGTTGGTTCCACCGGTTCAGCGCGTACACGGCGGCGCTGTGGGTTCCGCCATCGGGCGCGTCGCGGTAGAGCGTTTCGACCGCCGCTTTCAACGCGGCTTGCTCGTCCTGCGAGAATGTCTCCCACACCAACAGGCCGAGGCTGCTGCACAGCCCCGAGCGCACATCGTCCGACTCGACTTCCTCTCCCGATCGCTGCAGAATCGCCGCCACATCGGCCAGTTCGCCGTGCCACGCAGGAAAACCGTGAACGAAGGCGGTGCGATCCGTAGGATCCGGTCCCAACGGCAACATGTCGCGAACCGGACTCAGTTCGCCCAAGTGCAGGGCGACCGTCGCATGGCGTACACGTTCCTCGGGAGACGTTGCCGCTTGAAACCGGCGTCGAAGCTCGTCGGTGCTGGTATCACCACCGACGCGCAAGGCCGTAACGAAATTGCCCGCATGGCCAATCGGTCCATCCGCAACGCGATCGATCAGCGACGAAGTGCGGACATCACCGGCGTCGGCCAAGCCGTACAGGGCGTGCAACTGCTGTTGCGGCGTGGCCTTGTCGCCTTCACACGTACCTTGGTCGACGATCTCCCGCAGATGCTTGTCCGCGCGAGATTGAAAGGGACGGAGGTCTTTGATGGCTGCCGGGACGGTCAGCGGCGACGTCGAGAGCAAGGACTTGACCGCGGTCAAGGTGCGTTGTTCCTGCGTGGTGTCCCATTGCCACCACGCGCCAGCGGTCAGCATCAGCAGTACCAGCAACACGGCGCTGGTCGTCGCCGCATAGAATCGATTGGCGGCGCGGAGCAGCGACCGCTGAGGCTCGCTCAGGTTGGTTCGCGGGGCGAAGCAAAGGATGCTGACATACTCCCACGGGTTTGGCAGGAACCGTCGCTGACGAGTGGGCATCCATTCCGCGGTGCGTTCTTCCAGACGCAACAGGGCGCGGCCTCGCAACGTCTCTCGCTGCCGCCGCGTGAGCCATTGGCGGAGCGGGCCGACCAGGTAGTCGTGAGTCAACTGGTAGAAACGGCCGGAGTGCGTCGCAGGAGAAGAAGCGTCGTCTTCGGTCTTCGAAGTTGCGCATTTGGACGGGGAGTAGCCGAATTCGTGAGAATTCGCAGGCTGCGGTGGTCGCTGACCCTCCCGAAGCGCACCCGAATTCTCACGAATTCGGCTACGCGCAACTTCAAAGTCTTCGGTCGGCGGTTGGTGCGCAGGGAAAGCGGTTGGGGCGGCGACGGTTTCCGAACCCGCGGCCTCGTCGTCCCCTCCGGCCGACTCGACCGGGGTGATGATCCGCAAATCGCTGTCCAGGATCTGCAACAGCCGTTCGAACTTGGCGGGTTGCTTTTCGTAGCCGGCGATCCGCAGCAGTTCGCCTTGGGCACGGCGGCCCCCTTTGATATCCGTGCCGGCCTCGGGCAGCAGGGCTTTCAAGACGGCCATCGCGGCCGGACGATGGGCCCGGTGCTCGGGATTGGCGGTCGGCCGATCGAAGTTCTCTTCCAGGAAAGCGACGCCGACCCCGGCCACGCCGCCCAACTGGCGCAGCGTCTGCGTGGTCCACGGTTTGTCCCGCACCATGTCGGCGAACAAGGCGATCCGGACCGAGACCACGCGGCCGTCCGCATCGGCCAGTTGCGCGATGGCCCGCTCCAGGAACCATTTCTGGTCCTGGGTGTACTGATCCTCGCGGTCCGGTATCCCGCCGTAGACGCGACCGAATTCGGCCAGCACGTGCCGAGCGTGGTCCGGAGCGAACAGATCGACCAGAGCCATGTTGATCCCCTTGCGGATCGGCACGTCCAGGGCGTCCATGAAGCGGTCGATGGCCAGGAAGAACTCGTCGCGCACCATGACCACCGCTTGCAGCCGCCCGCCGTCGCAATGCGCCAGGGCTTGCAGCAGCGGTTGTTCCTCCAGCACCGGATGCGCGTGCAGCCACTGTTCGAACTGGTCGAGGATCAGCACCAGTTTGCGGCCTTCGAGCGGCGCAGCGTCCTGGCGCAGATAGGCGAGCGCGCCCGGCAGATCCAATTCGCTCGGCAGCCCGGGCAGACGTTTGCGCAGCCGCTGCAGCAATTGATGTTCCGTCGCGTCCGGCGTCGCGTCCAGATGGATGGCCAACACGTACTCGGCCAAGTTTGGAATCAGGCCGGCGCGGACCAGTGACGATTTTCCACAGCCGCTGGGCCCGTAGATCAGTCCCACGCGGAAGGTTCGTTCCGCGTCGATCTGTTCCAACGCATCTTTCCAGAAACCGACACTGGCCGGCAATCCGAGGCGGTCGCGGGCACCCGGCAACAATCGCAAGAAAGACGCCTGATCCCGCTCATCGAAGGCTCGCAGCCCGCGGGGAACGATCGGTTCCCCGGAATCCTCGGCCAACGTCGCTGCGCTGGCTGCGGGCACGTAACCCGGCGCCTGGCCACGGATACCGGCCAGCAACCGCTGCCAAGCCTCTGCATCGTCCAGCGTGTCGCGGAATTGCACCCAGGTCAGTTGCTTGAGGAACGCCGGCAGATTGGCCGATGTCGCGGCCGTTGCCCCGGGCAACAGCACGGGAATCACGCGGAAACCGCGCTGCGCGTCGACTTGCTGGCTCAACGCCGCCCGCATTTCCAGTTGATGCCACGGCCCCAGCCCGTCCGGGCCCAGGAACACGGCGACCGAGCGACTGTCGGCCAGCGCCCGTTCGATCGCGTCCTGCCACGGCTCGCCGGGGCTCAGGTTCCATTTGTCGAACCAGACCGACACGCCTGCGTCCCGCAACCGCACCGCCAGTTGTTCGACCGCCGGCTTGTCCGCGGAGTTATGGGACAACAGCGTGTCAAACGTCGCTTGGTCGTTCATGATCCGCAGTCCCGAGAAGACGGCAGCGAAACGTCACACGATCGCCGCAAGGCGCGATCGCGACGGAGAGACCCAGCTTACACTACCATCCGGGCAATCAGGAATCCATCGGGCAGAGGCCTGATGGGGCAAGAGAACTCTCCGTTGCGAAACGCTTGGCAATGATGTTGCTTTGGTTTTTCTGCTGATAGCACGGATGGCAAGGCCGGGGCACGGATGAAGGACAAGGCCGAATTGCCGAGAATTCGGAGCACGAAATCGGACCGTGGTCTCCGCGCCGGACCTACGCGGGCGTGCCGATGCCGATGTCGTCGAGCGTTTGGGCTGTCGCGAACCGATCCAACCATTCGTCCAGTTGCTCCGGATCGTCGGTGGCCCGGATCGTCGCCGATACCTCGGCGGGCACATTTTCGAATCGTCGTTTCAGCAGGCGAATCAAGACCTGACGACGGTTCCAGATGGCGCCTTCTTCCTTCAGTTCGTCGGCAATGGTTCTTCGCATTTGGAAAATCTCCTGTCGATGTTCGTCGGTCTGGACCGAAGATTCGACCGTTCTCTGCAAATTGGGCCGTTCGGACGGATCTCTTACATGATAGACCAATCTGACGCGATTCGTAAATTCTCGGAAGATTCCGCGACACAGGCGGGGCAAATCGCGCAAAATGATGGCAGGTCTGGGGCGGATTCGTGGTGACGCCGATCGGGCGGGTATGTTGGACGAAACGGACGAAGGACAGATCGCAGGCGGTTTGCGCGCCGGGGATCCGGACGCGTGGCGCCGATTGTACGACGCGCACGCTGAACGCGTGTGGTGTCTGGTGGTGCGCGCTGTCGGGGGCGGTTCGACCGAAGTCGGGGATATCGTGCAGGAGATCTTTCTGGCGGCGGCCCGCTCGGCTAGCGGTTTCGATCCGGCGCGCGGATCGCTGGCCGCTTGGCTGACGGGGATCGCGCGCCGCCAGATCGCGCTGTTCTTCCGCCGTCGCAAGCGTCAGCAACCGGCGGATCACCACGTGTCGCTCGACCCGCCGTTCGGTGAAATTCCTTCGCGGGACCCGTCCGGCGATCCGGGGGCCGGACTGGCGGCCGAGGAGCGGGCCGAACAGGTCCGCGCGGCGCTGACGCGACTGCCGGCCGGGTACGAGGTTCTGCTGATTACGAAATACGTGGACGGGGCCTCGATCGACCAGATCGCGACTGCCGATGGGTGTTCGGCCGAAGCGGTTCGCTCGCGGTTGGCCCGCGCCCGCCGCGCGCTGCGCACGGTGCTGCGCCGTGGCTTTCCAGAACTGTGCAGTGACGAGATGCGAGTGCATGACGATGTCTGAACGCGACGAATTACCAGACGACCGTTTGGCAGCGCTGCTGTTGGCGGCCGAGCGCGAAGGTCCGCCGCCCGACCGCGAGCGACTGGCCCGCCTGCGCGAGCAGTCCACGGCCGTCTTCACGTCTTCCTTCCAACCAGCCGCCCCGACGGCGAAAAGGAACTCTCCCATGATGATCCTCACCATGCGTCTGCTGGCTACCGCCGCGTTGATCGGCGCGGTGATGACGACGTCGAATCTCTGGCACCAAGGAGCCGACGAAACGGATGGCGGTTTGATGCGGGCGTTCGAGCTGGCCTCCACCGCCCGCTCGCTGCAACTGGAGATCGACCGCGACGGGCAGTCTGCCAAAGCCTGGGTCGCTCAGCCGGGGCGGCTGCGGATCGAACAACCGGACGGGACGTACCGCATCGTTCGCGACCAGCAACAATGGTCGATCGACGAGCGGGCCAATCGGGCCACCGTCCAGCCGGCCGTGTATTTCGGCGGGGACGAGGGAAGACTGGACGTGTTGACGCTGGCCGGCATCGAGCAGCCGAAAGCGTGGCGGTCCTCGTTGTCAGACGCCAAGTCGCAGCGAATCAGCCGAGACGGACAAGACTGGGATCTGTATGTCGTCCGGCCCGCGGAGCCAGTCCCGTTGGTTCGCGACCGCTCCGAGCCGTCTTGCTTGGAAATACTGGTCGATCCGCGCACGGGTCGGTTAGCCTGGTTGACGGGGGTGGCCGAACGGGACGGCCGCCGCGAGCGACTGACCCGCGTGCGTTTCGTGGCGTTCGATCAGCCGGTCGACGAAGAACTGTTCACTGTCGGCGACACGCTGACTGAAGACGGCCGCATCGGCAAGCTCAACGACTGGCAAGGCCTGGTGGCCCTGCAACCGGTCGGGCAGCGCCGTTGGACGCCGGTCACCGGGCAGACGCTGCTCAGGCCGGGCGATTGGCTGCGCACGGATGTTCGCGGAGCCAACGCCGCGTCGCTGCAATTGGCCAAGCAGACTCGCGTGACCGTCGGGCCGGGCTCGCTGATCGAGTTGACGACACCCAAGCAGATCCGGCTGCACTACGGTGAATTGAAGGTCGTCGCGGACAAGCGGGCGCCCGTGGAACTGCTCGGGCCGAAGAACCAGGCGTTGCAGATTTCCGGGACGGCCATCTACCGGATCGACGGGCGCACCGAACAACTGGTGGCGATTCCTGCGAACAAGCCGCCGCTGTGGCTGCAAGGCTTCGAGGGCACGACGACCCGCGACGCGGTCGGCTCGCTGGTGGTGAATATCGACGGGCGGAACGAACCGCTGACGGTCGGCTACCACAAGGTGACGGTCGACATCCGCGATCAGATCGCCCGCACGGTAATCGAGGAGTCGTTCGTCAACCACACGAACGGCCGGCTGGAGGGCGTGTTCCACTTCCCGTTGCCCCAGGACGCGTCGATCTCCGGTTTCGGCATGTGGATCGGCAACGAGCTGGTCGAGGCGGACGTGGTCGAAAAGCAGCGGGCGCGGGAGATCTACGAGACGATTCTGCGCGAACGCCGCGATCCGGGACTGCTCGAATGGACCGGCGGCAATCTGTTCAAAGCCCGCGTGTTCCCGATCGAAGCGCACTCGGAAAAGCGAATCAAGATCACGTACACGCAGGTGCTGCCGTTGCAGCACAACCAATTCCGCTACAGCTACGCATTGCAGAGCGAACTGCTGCAACAGCATCCGCTGCGCGAACTGTCGCTGCAGGTCACGATCAACTCGTTGCTGCCGCTGGCCGAGGTCCGTTCGCCGACCCACAGCGCACGGATCGAGCGGACGCCGCATGCGGCGCGCGTCGAATTCGCCGCGCAGGAGTATTCGCCGGACCGCGATTTCGAAGTGGTGGTGCAACTCGAACCGAGTCAGCAGAACGTCGTGTTGATCCCGCACCGCCGCGGCGACGATGGCTATTTCATGTGCCTGCTGACGCCGCCGGTCTCGGGCGGCGGCTGGCAGCGCGAGACGTTGCCGGACGGCCAGCCGCAGCATCTGCTCGTGCTGGCCGACACGTCGGGTTCGATGGACGCGGCGAGCCGTGAGAATCAGCGGCAGTTCCTGGCCGCCCTGTTCGGCTCGCTGACGCCCGAGGATCGCCTGAATCTGGCCGTGGTCGACGTGGATTGTCAGTGGAGTTTCCCGGCCTCAGTGCCGGCCACCGCGGAGAACGCCGCACTGGCGTTGCGGCGGTTGGACGAGCGCATCTCGCTCGGCTGGACGGATCTGGACAAGGCGTTCGCCGCGGCCCGCGAGCGATGCGAGCCCGGCACGCAGATCGTCTACGTAGGCGACGGGATCGTGACCACGGGCGACGCCGATCCGGTGGCGTTTAACCAGCGGCTGCAGCGGCTGTTCGCCGGGACGGATTGCGGCCTGCATGCCGTTTCGGTCAGCAGCCGCTTCGAGCCAATCGTGTTGCGCGCGATCGCCTCGCTGGGCGGCGGCTCGATGCGGCCGATCTCGGGCGAGCGGACGCCGTCGCAGGTCGCCGTCGAACTGTTGAGCGAGTTGACTCAGCCCTCGCTGCGCGATCTACAAGTCGAGTTCCGCGGTCTGCGCGTGGCTCGCGTCTATCCCGAACCGCTGCCGAATCTGCCCGCCGGCACCCAGCAAATCGTGCTCGGCCGGTACTTGCCTGAGGGCGACGATCAGAACGGCGAGGTGGTCGTGACGGGCCGATTCGACGGGAAACCGGTGCAGTTCAGCAGTCGCGTCTCGTTGCGCGACGCCGAAGAGGGCAACTCGTTCATCCCGCGGCTGTGGGCGCGGATGCATTTGGACCGATTGCTGGAGCAAGGCGCGACGACGGCCATCAAGGACGAGATCATCGCCCTGTCCGAAGAGTACCACATCATCACGCCGTACACGTCGCTGCTGGTGCTAGAGACCGACGAGGATCGCGAACGGTTCCAAGTGAAACGCGGCTTCCAGATGCGCGACGGCGAGAAGTTTTTCGCCGAAGGGCGCAACCAGGCGGATTTCGAACTGATACAGCAGCAGATGCGACTGGCGGGCACGTGGCGTCTGGGGCTGCGGCGACAGGTGTTGAGCGAACTGTCGGGCTTGGGACGCGACCGCGGGCTGCTGGACCGCGCTGCGATGCCCTACCCGACCGGCGGACCAGCGCCCACGATCACTTCTCAGCCGATGAGCGGCACCTACTGGGCGCATGATGCACGATTGGGCAGAGCGAGCGGCATGGGCGGCTTCGGCGGCGGCTCCTTCGGTTTCGATGACCAGCGTTCGTCGGGCGCCTTTCCAACCGATGGGTCGGAGTTGTATTTCAGCGAACCGTTCAACGGCGGCTATCTGGGTGACCGGTTGGCATACGACTCGGAAGGCGCGTTTCCCGAGTCCTTGGAAGTGATGGCCGGCGAAAAGGCGGAACGAGCCAAAGACATGCTGTCCAAGGAGTTGGATTCCGACTTGCTGCTCTCGTTGAACGAGGTCGACATGTCAGGGCCGATGGAACGCTTCGAGGAATTCGGGTTGTCCGCCGCCTACGACTTCAAGTCTCGCCTCGATGGATTCTCCTACAACATGCCGGCGAGCAAGCCGATGTCGTGGGCGGCCTCCTCGTCGACGCGAGGACTCAAACGTCAGGCGGGCGGACTCTACGGCAGCTATCGAAGACGCGATCCTTACGGCTATTACTCTCCGGACCCGACGTGGTTGCTGCGGCTGTTCCCCGAGCTGCCGGCACCTGCGGTCGGGCCTGCAACTCCTTCCGATTGGCCGGAAGACGCTCGCACGCTGGCCGCCAGCCTGCTGCGTACCGACCGGTTCGCGGCACTCGACGGCGGTCTGCTGTTGGAACGCCAAGTCGAATCGTTCGACGCGCGTTGGGACCGCCTGAGCGGACGGCAGCAGACGTTGGCTCTGGTGGCGCCCGACCGCTGGCTCGTGCGCGACGAGGACGACGGATCGCAGACGATGCTCCAGTGGTGCGACGAACAGCAGCGCGGCGTTTGGGCGATGGAATTCGGTTTGGGACGCGTCCGCGCTTCGGCGCCGCTCGACCGGACCGAACCGCCGCTAGGCCTGCCCGGCTTTGCCCAGCAGTCGATCGAGCAGAGCTACCGAATCTACCTCGCCACCGTCGAGCCGGCCGGAGACGACCGAGTGCAACTGATCCTGACAGAACCGGCTCACGGGCGGCATCAGGTCGTATTGTTGATCGACACCGCGCGGCATGTGGTGCTGTCGATCGAACAGCGTCAGGACGGCCGGGCGACCTCCACGACTCGGATGAGCGAGTTCGCCCAAGTCGCCGGCGCGTGGTGGGCCACTCGCGTCGAAACGTTCGACGACCAATTGCGGCGGACGTCGGCGACGACGCTGAAGTACACGCTGCTGGACCGCGAGCGGTTCCAGCAACGAGTGGATCGGCAACTGGCGGGGCTCGATCGCGTGCAACTGCTGAAGGAACCGCTGCCGATCGTGCCCGATGCGAAACAATCTGTCGCGGACCAGCGTGAAACGTTCGAAGACCAAATCGCGCTGGCACTGCACGCCGCGGCGATCCAGGATTGGGACCGGGTGGCACGCCACCTGGAGCGCGCGACCGAAATCGGGGGCGCGAAATCGGGGATGCGGTGGGTGCGCTACGAACTGCTGCTGAACAGTCGCCAACGCGAGCCGTTGAGAGTGGAACTGCTGAACGAGGCGAAGAAACTGGCCGACGATGACAAGGGCAGTTGGTATTTGGCCGAGCATCTGGTCGGCCGCGCCGGTGGGATCTTCGAAGCCAACGAGATGCTGGCGCTGCTGGACGCGCTGCAACCCGTCTACGAACGGCAAGCAGCGCATCGACAAGCGGTGAAATCGATCGAGTCGCGCCGCGCAATCTATCTGCGGTCGACCGGCCAGAGCGATCGTGCCCTGGCGCTCGAACGCCGTTTGGCCGAGCAGTACTCGCACGATGCCAACGTGCAACAGCAGTACGCGCGCTCACTGGCCTCGGCGGGCGAGTACGACGCGGCCTACGCTTGGCTGGATGCGGCGTCCAAGCCCGAGGCCCGCTGGCTGCCTCACGAACAGCAAATGCTGCGGAATACGTATACGGAATTGCTCTGGCAGCAAGGCCGATACACCGACTTGGCCACCCGGCTGGAAGCTTGGACGGCGGAGAATCCGACCGATCAATATGCTTACAATCAATTCCTGAGCGCCCTGGTCCGCACGGACGACGAAGACCGCGCGATCGAATTGATGGACCGCTGGATCGCCGAGGCCCGCAAGCCGGCCCCGCTCGATCCGGCTGTCGCGGCGAGGCTCGAAGCCGCCGTCAACCTGATGTTGGGCCAGGGCTACAATCTGTACTCGCAGCGTCTCGAACTGCGCTGGCTGCCGGTCCTGGCCGAAACGGCCGAGTTCTTCGCCGTTCACGGGTCGCACGCCCAAGTCGCCGACCGAATCATGACCGACTGGCGGTTCACCTCGACCGACGCCTGCCGCGACGTGCGGCGGCGGATCGCCCGGCTGCTGATCGAGCAGATCGATACGGTGCCCGCCGCGCGGCTGAGTTCCTTGGTTGGCTGGATCATGGCCAACGACCCGGCCGTCGAAACGCCGCAATGGCAGCGGATTGCCGCGGGAATCGAGCGGCGCTGGGCGGCCGAGACCGACGCCTCGGTGCGCCAGCAATTGGCATCCCCGCTGATTCAGGTTCTGTCGTCGCGGCTGGCGGCGGATGAGCACCTGCGGTTCTTGCGGCGGCAATTCAAGGAAGGGGGGAAGGACCATCAAACCGGCCATGCGAAGCAGTTGTTCCAGGCGTTGCTGGCCCAGCCGTGGACTGCGGAATTGGAGAACGAAGCGTTCGACTTGCTGCCACAGCAAGCGGCTTCCAGCGATGCATCTTCGAGTCTGCTCGAACAGGTCGCGGCGTTGTACGAGCTGGCTGACCGCATGGTCGCGGGACGTTACGAGAGCTTGATCGGCGCGATCGAGCACCCGGAACAATTGACCCGCACCGAATTGCGCGACCGCCAACAACAGGCAATGCTGCAAGCTCGCCGCGAGTCCGCCGAGCGGTTGCTTCAGGCGCAGCGCGCGGCCGAGGAGCAATTGGCGCCATGGATCCACGTAGAACGGCTCGCGCTGCTGGTCCAGCTGGGCGAGGATCTGGCCGCCGTCCGCGACGACTGTTGGGAACGGTTGGGCAGCAAGCCGGTCCCCATCGCGGTCGAAGATCCGGTGCGGGCGTTGTTGGACCATGTATTTCGCCACCGGTTGCTGATGACGGTCGCGAACCTGGCCGCGCGGCGCAGTGCGCAGCGCGACGATGCCCAGAAGCTGCTTGACTACTTGGACCGGGCGATCGCTCAGACTGACAACGGTGACGACGCCACGTTCGCCTGGAAGATGTTCAAGTACCGGTTGCTGGTCGCGTTGGACCGTCCGCAGGAGTTGGAGGCCGCATTGCACGACTGGATCAAGCCCGAGGACGCCGACAACTTCTGGCGCCGCGCGTTGGGATTCTTGCAAGCCGAACAGGGCCGGTTTGCCGAGTCGATCGCATTATTCGAGAAGATCGAGGCGGACGATGAACTGTCTCCGACGGATTACCGCGTGCTGGCCAACTGGCATCAAGTCGTGGGGCAATCGGACAAGCACGAACGGGCATTGATGCAGATCTTTCTGGCGACCGAAGAATGGCAACTTCGGAATTGGCTGAGCCAGCGGCTGCAACCTTGGCAGCGGCAGGAAGGTGAGTTGCCCGGCGAGTTGGACCGAGACGTGTTGCGCGTGTTTGCCGCCTTGTTCCGCAAATCGAGCCAGCCGCAAGACCATCTGTGGCAGCTCCGTGAATTCTACCAGGCGACGCGAGATTTCCGGCTGTTGGCCGATCTGCCCGACGCGGTGCTCGGCCATACCGCGGGCCGGGTCTATCCGTTCCTGCAGAACATGACAAGCGTGCTGGGGGAGATCCGCGACGAAGCGACCGCGGATTCGTTGATCGAACGCATCGCGGCCGCGCGTGCGAAAGGTCAGACGACCACCGATGCACGAGCGCTGGATCTGCTGGAACTGTTGGTCGAACGCCGCAGCAGCGAAGTCTTGAACCAACCCGGTCCGCACGTCGAGCGGGCTCTGGCCGCCATGCAGCGAGCGTTCGACCGCGAGTGGACGCCGGGCGAGCCGCGATTGCTGGCCGATCTGCTGGCCGATCTCGGCACGATTTCGCAGGCCGCGTTGGCCGACGAGCAGGTTCGGCAATTGGAGACATTGCACCGTCAGGCGGATGTCGGCTCGATCGACCGGCTGCATATCGCTCACGCACTGGCTCGCAGCCACTGGAACTACTCCCGACCGGACGCGGCGATCGATCTGCTCGAATCCGCTTTGAACGAACACCAGACGGCCTGCAACGGCGTACTGCCCGCCGACGCCAACGCGGCACTCGACCGGCTGATCGGATATCTCGAAACGCGCAAGCACTTTGCGCGCGGCGAGAAACTCCTATTCGGTCAACTCGAACGGCCGGCCAACCAGCAGCAGATGTTCTGGCTCCGCCAGCGGCTGTACCAGTTATACCAGGCGGCCATCGATGGCGATGGTGCGGTCTCGTTGGGCCAAGGCGCGGCTCTGTACCAGGCCGCGACCAAGCAGTTGCGGGACGAACTGGACACGACGGATCACAACCATCGGTATCAACTGGTCAACCGATTGTGCTCGATCTACCGCTCGGCCAAGCATAAATCGTTCGACAACGTGCTGGCCGATCTGCGGGACTTCGCCTTTGGCCAATTGCCCGGAGTATTGAAGCTGCAGACCAATTACTACCAGTCGATCGTCAACCAAGTCGCTCAGACGCTGGAGCAGATCGGCGGACCACGCGATGGATTGGAACTGTTGATCGAGCGAATCGAAAACGAACCGCGTTGGCTAAGGTTGAGCAATCAAGACGGCTGGGGCCAGCACTCGCATCAATTGAGTTACTGGCGGCACCGCACCGGAGATGCGTTGGGAGACCTGACGCCTCGGCTGCTGAAGATCGTCGTCGAAGAACTGCGCCGCGATCTGATGACCGGCCAGAGCCGCAATCGCGACACGTATCATCGCCAGTACGGCAGCTACTTCTGGTCCGAAAAGGCAGACGAATTCGCTCGCGCGGCCGAGGATGTTTACGAGCAGCGGAAAGACTCCGGATCCGGCGTCGCCTACATTGCGGACTATATGTTCTGGGGCGTCGAGCGGCACGACCGGGCGATCGAGATGCTGCAGGACGCTCATCGCCGCGAGATTCTGGACGAAAACGGCCAGTCGAAACTGGTCGATTTCCTGCATCAACGCAAACGCTACGCGGATTCGATCCCGGTGCTCGAACCGCTGATCACCACGCGACCGGACAACATGCAGTACCGCACGTGGCTGATGCACGCCTACTGGCGAACCGGACGTCAAGACGACTTGATCGCGTTGCTGAAGCAGACCGACGAGCACTTCCATCGCGACGGCCGTTGGCAGGAAGCGGCGATCGCCGCCCTGGCCGCCAGTTGCCTGGAGAACGAATTGTTCCAGCAGTCGGTGGCCTACTACGTCGAGGTGATCGCGCTCCACCAGCGGACGCAACCTGGCCGCGGCATCGGCCAGGGCACGCTGTCAAGCTACTACCGTTCCCTGGCACTCGCCCACGCCGGCTTGAAGGACACGGTCGCCGCGGTGGACGCGGCGTGCGGCGCGGTCGTTAGTTGGGGACCGCGGCACGACGGGCGGGCCGAAGCGTTGAGCGCGCTCGAACAGGTGCTGCGCGACGCGCCCGATCTGGATGCCTACATCAAGCAACTGGACCGGCAGGAAGCCGAAACGGGTTTGCAAAACGCGCTGGTCCGGAAGGCGTTGGGCAAGGTCTTGGCAGACCGCGGCCAGCACGCAGCGGCCATCGCGCAACTGCAACTGGCCATCGAGGTCGAGCCGAACGACACGGAAACGCACCGCCGCCTGATCGCCTGTTACGACGCGACTGGCGACCGGGATGGGGCGCTCGGGCAGTTGCTGCAATCGCTGGAGTTGTCGCGACGCAACATCGAGTTGTTCCAAGACCTGGGCCAGCGATTCGAGCAGATGGAACGAGCGGTCGACGCCGAACGGGCCTTCACGTCGATCGTCGAGGCGTTACCGAACGAATCCGAGGGCCACGCCGCGTTGGCCGAGATCCGCCAGCGGCAAAACCGCTGGTCCGACGCCGTCGGACATTGGCGCGAGGTCGCCCGCATCCGCGCGCTGGAGCCCATCGGCCTGTTGAACCTGGCCGCCGCCCAGATCCAACTGAAGCAGCGCGAAGCCGCGGCCGAAACCATCCGCCAACTCCAACAACAAAGCTGGCCCCAACGCTTCAGCAACGTCGACCAGCAGGTCCGAGACCTGCAGCGCCGGTTGGAACAACTTCCGACGCTGCAGAATTAGCGAACTGTGGCCGGTCTCCGACCGAGCCACTCGGCCAACCGCAGGTCTCCGGTTTCGGCGGGAGACTGCGATCGGCGGGGTCGGAGACCGCGCCGAGCGCGAGCGCGGGCCTCGTCAGGATTCGAAACGCGGGGAACGGGGAACGGCCCTAGTCAACTCGCCGTCGTTGCGTCACAATACCCGTTTCTTCAGGCGACGACGGCTATCTTGCCCGGCGAGGCTGTGAAAAAGGAGTTGGCATGGGCCTCTCGCGACCCCCGAGATTCCTGGGATTCTCGCGGTGCCTGCTCGCAGCCAGCCCGGAAACCACAGCGTTGGCGGGAAGTTCACGTTTCCACAGTTTCTTGGATTTAGGGAGAGACCATCATTATGAGTACAATTGCTGACATCCACGCCCGTCAAATCTTGGACAGCCGCGGAAATCCCACCGTCGAGGTGGAAGTCACGTTGCTTGACGGTTCCTTTGGCCGGGCTGCGGTTCCCAGCGGAGCGAGCACCGGTGCCCACGAGGCGTGGGAACTGCGCGACGGGGAGAAGGGTATCTTTTTGGGCAAAGGCGTTCAACAGGCCGTACACAACGTCAACACGACGATCGCCAGCGAATTGGAAGGCATGGATGCGTTGGACCAAATCGGCGTCGATCAACGGATGATCGAACTGGACGGCACGCCGAACAAGAAGAATCTGGGCGCCAACGCGATCCTCGGTGTTTCGCTGGCCGTCGCCAAGGCGGGTGCCCAGTTCACCAACCAGCCTCTGTATCGCTACTTGGGTGGATGCGGCGCTTGCCTGCTGCCCGCGCCGATGATGAACATCGTCAACGGCGGACAGCATGCGGACAACTCGGTGGACGTGCAGGAATTCATGGTCATGCCGCTGGGCTTCGAATGCTTCAGCGACGCCCTGCGGTGTGGTGCGGAGGTGTTCCACAATCTGAAAAAAGTGCTGGCTTCGCGAAAACTTAACACGGCGGTGGGCGACGAGGGCGGTTTCGCTCCCGACCTGGGCAGCAACGTGGAAGCCCTGGACCTGATCCTGGAAGCGATCGAGAAAGCCGGCTACGAGGCGGGCACGCAGGTCTGGATCGCGCTGGACGCGGCGGCCACGGAATTCTACGACGCGGAGAAGAAACTCTACACGATCGACGGCAAATCGATCGACTCGGCGGCGATGGTCGACTTCCTTGCCGACTGGGTGGCGAAGTATCCCATCTGCTCGATCGAGGACGGCTGCAGCGAAGACGACTGGGATGGTTGGAAATTGTTGACCGAGAAACTCGGCGACCGGATCCAGTTGGTCGGCGACGATCTTTTCGTCACCAACACCGAACGGCTCCAGCGGGGAATCGATCAGGGAATCGCTAACAGCATCCTGATCAAGGTGAACCAGATCGGCACGCTGACCGAGACGATCGATGCGATCCGTCTGGCCGGACGCGCCGGTTACACCAGCGTGACCAGCCATCGCAGTGGCGAAACCGAGGACTCGACGATCGCCGACCTGGCCGTGGCGCTCAGCACCGGCCAGATCAAGACCGGTTCGGCTTCGCGCAGCGACCGCATGGCCAAGTACAACCAGTTGCTGCGGATCGAGGAGGAACTGGGTTCCGCCGCGAAATACGGCGGCCCGCTGTTCCCGAAGTTCGGAAGCTAGTGCAGGCATGTATGCGCCGTGACGACCTTCGGAACATCGTGATCATCGCCCACGTGGATCACGGGAAGACAACGTTGGTGGACTGCCTGCTGCGCCAGAGCGGGCAGTTCCGCGATAGCCAGTTGCAGGGCGAGCGGATTCTGGACACCAACGATCTGGAACGCGAGCGGGGCATCACGATCCTGTCCAAGAACATTGCCTTGCCGTACCGCGGCGTGAAGATCAACGTCATCGACACGCCGGGGCACGCGGATTTCGGCGGCGAGGTCGAGCGCGTCGTGCGGATGGCGGACGGCGCGTTGTTGTTGGTCGACGCCGCCGAAGGCCCGATGCCGCAGACGCGCTTCGTCCTGGGCAAGGCGCTGGAGTGCGGCTTGGTGCCGATCGTCGTCGTCAACAAGATCGACCGGCCCGATGCACGGTCGCACGAGGTGTTGGACGAGACCTTCGAGCTGCTGATGGAGTTGGGCGGGGAACATCATCTGGAGGATTTTCCCCATCTGTTCGCCAGTTCCCGCGACGGCTATGCGACCGCCGATCCGGACGTCCGCGGCGATTCGATGCAGCCGCTGCTGGACATGGTGCTGGACAAGGTACCCGGACCGGAGGTCCAGCCGGATGCTCCCTTGCAGATGCTGGTCACCACGCTGGACTGGTCTGAATACGTCGGGCGCATCGCCGTGGGCCGCATCCAGGCGGGTACGATTCGCCAAGGCCAGACGATCGACCTGATGCAGGCGGCTGGACGGGTCACCACGTCCAAAATCGCCATGCTGTACGTGTTTCACAACCTCGGCCGCCGCGAAGTCGCGCAAGCGACCGCGGGCGATGTGGTCGCCATCGTCGGACTGGAAACGGTCGAGATCGGCGATACGATCTGCGCGCAGAGTCATCGCCGAGCGTTGCCGCGGCTGACCGTCGACGAGCCGACGCTGGAGATGGTGTTCAGCATCAACAATTCGCCCTTCTGCGGGCGCGACGGCAAGTACGTGACGACGCGGCAGTTGCGCGAGCGGCTGATGAAGGAACTGGAACGGAACGTGGCGCTGCAAGTCCGGCCGCTGGAAGGCACCGACGCCTACGCCGTCTCCGGCCGCGGCGTCCTGCATTTGGCCGTGCTGATCGAAACGATGCGCCGCGAGGGCTACGAGCTGTCGATCGGCAAGCCGCACGTGATCCTGCACGACAACAACGGCCGCAAGGAGGAACCGTTCGAAACGCTGACCGTCGAGGTTCCCGTGGAAAAAGTCGGGCCCGTGATGGAGATGATCGGCCAGCGGCGCGGCGACTTGAAGAAGATCGAGCCGCGCGGCAACTACAATCTGCTGAGCTTCACGATTCCGGCCCGCGGTCTGATCGGGCTGCGAACCAAACTGATGAACGCGACGCAAGGCGAAGCGATCATGCACCACCGCTTCGACAGTTACCGGCCGGTCGAAGGCGATATTCCCCGCCGCAGCAACGGCGTGCTGGTCTCGATGGTCAGCGGCCGCGCCGTAGCGTACACGCTGAACGCCTTGCAGGAGCGTTCGGAACTGTTCGTCGCGCCGGGCGACGAAATCTACGAAGGCATGATCGTCGGCGAAAACTCGCGCGACAACGACTTGGCCGTCAATCCGGCCAAAGAGAAGAAATTGACCAACATCCGCGCCGCGGGCAGCGACGAGAACGTCTACCTCAAGCCGCCGCGGCTATTCTCGCTCGAAGCCGCTCTGGAGTACATCGAAGACGACGAGTTGGTCGAGGTGACTCCCAAGAACATCCGTCTGCGCAAGATGCGTCTTCGCGAAACCGACCGCCGCAAGGACCGTCGCAGGTAGCGCGGAACGGGTGGGAGACGTCTTCCGACGAAGCGTCTCGCACTCGGTTTGGCATTTGTCCTTCGCCGTTCACGACGTCCAATCCAACACGATTTTGCCCACGTGCCGGCTCGACTCCATCAAGGCATGGGCCTGGGCGGCTTGGTTGGCAGGGAACACCCGCGCGATGATCGGGCGGATGCGCCCCGAAGCGATCAACGGCCATACCCGTTCGCGCAACTCGCGGGCGATGGCGGACTTGAACTCCACGGATCGCGGTCGTAGCGTCGAGCCTGTGATCGTCAGACGACGGCGCAACAACTCGCCGGCATGGAACTCCGCCTTCACCCCTCCCTGCACCGCGATGATGGCCAGGCGACCGTCATCCGCCAGGCAACCGATCTCGCGGGCGACATAGTCTCCCGCCACCATGTCCAGGATCACGTCGGCGCCTCGCCCGCGGGTACACCGCAGCACTTCGGCGACGAAGTCGCTGCTGCGGTAGTTGACGGCGTGGTCGGCGCCCAGGTCGCGACAAGCGGCGCACTTCTCGTCGCTGCCGGCCGTGACCAGCACCGTGGCGCCGAAGGACTTGGCCAGTTGGATCGCTGCGACTCCGATGCCGCTGGACCCGCCATGCACCAGCAGCGTCTCGCCGGACTTCAAGCCAGCG
Source organism: Pirellulaceae bacterium (assembly GCA_023382975.1). Classification (GTDB taxonomy): domain Bacteria; phylum Planctomycetota; class Planctomycetia; order Pirellulales; family Pirellulaceae; genus SKKK01. Next base: position 85,933 of record JAHDXO010000008.1, on the reverse strand, counting down.
CGGTCGAAGACGTTGGACCAGACGGTGAAAAAGGTCTCCGGCAGAGCGGATGCCTCGATCAGGCTCAGACCGGCGGGCACCGGCAGACACTGCCCCAACGGGACGGCGCACCATTGGGCGTAGCCGCCGCCTGCCACCAAGGCGCATACCTGGTCGCCCAACATCAGGCCCGCCCGGGCCAGTTCCGCAGCGTCGCCGGCCACCAGGACGCCCGCCAACTCCAGTCCAGGCACATCCGAAGCACCGGGAGGCGGAGGATATTCGCCCCGGCGTTGCAGCACGTCGGGCCGATTGACGCCCGACGCGCTGACTTGGATCAGCACCTCGCCGGGACCGGGAATCGGCACTGGACGTGTTGTCTCCACCAGCACGTCGGGCGAACCAAAGCGAGCAATCCCGATGGCGCGCATGGAGCGGGGCGTGCTGCGCGCCGCGGTCGCATCATCGTGCGGATCGGATTCCATGGCGCTACACCGTCTCCTCGATCACCCACGGTTGGCGATATTCGCGCCGGAACAAAGCCATGGCTTCGGAATCGTCCAGGATCTGTTCGGTCTGCGGGTCGATTCGCAGTTTCCGACCGCTCAGCCGGCAACTGATGTTGGCGTAGTGGACCAACAGCATGCTGCGGTGGCCTTCTTCGATGTCGGCGTTGGGGCGCTGGCGGCTCTTGACCGTCTGGACGAAGTTCGCCTTGTGGTCCGGGTCGGGGTAGCGACCGTACATTTGGTCTTTGACCACCGGTTCTCGGTTCTTTGGCCGGACATAGACCTGCCACCCGCCGCCCATCCGGCCCACGACCATCATCCCCTGGTCTCCGAACAACTCGATCCGCGTGGCGTTCTGAGGCCAGTAGGGAAAAATGTCGCCGTTGCGAATCCCGTCGTCGCTTCGGAGCATGTAGGGCGTGTAAACCGTCTGCTCGTAAGTCATCAACATCTGCGGGAACTCGAAAACGGCCAACTGCGTGTCGGGCGTCTCGGCGGCTCCCTGCGTATGGAAGCGCCCCCCGCTGCAATAGACGCTGCTCGGATAGTCGACGCCGCAGAGCCAACGGGCCAGATCGAGCTGGTGGATTCCCTGATAGGCCATCTGGCCGCCGCCATAGTCCCAGAGCTGCCGCCACTGGGTATGGATCGCTTGGTTGTACTTGCGTTCCGGGGCCGGGCCGTTCCACATTTCCCAGTCCAGCGTGCCGGGCGGGGCGGAGTCAGGCCCCCACTGGAAGTCGGCCTCGTAGCACTGCTCGAACACGCGGCACAGATGCACGCGGCCCAGCTTGCCTTCTTCCAGATAGCGTTTCGCCGCGTGGTTGTAGGGGGCACTGCGGTTCTGCGTGCCGATCTGGACGATGCGGTCGTACTTGCGAGCGGCCTCGACGGCCTGGCGCCCCTCCCAGACATTGTGACTCTGCGGCTTCTCGCAGTAGACGTCCTTGCCGGCGCGGCAGCACAGGATCGTCGCCAGGGCGTGCCAGTGCGGCGGGGTGGCGATCACGACTGCGTCGACCGCCGCGTCGGTCAGCATCTCGCGAAAGTCCTGAACGCACTTGGGCCGCTTGCCCCTCTGACGCGCCGCGTACGCCTCCGCCCGAGGTTCGTGCAATTGGCGGTTCACGTCGCAAATGGTGCCGATCTCGCAATCGTCGCGATCCAGGAATCCCATCGCCAGCGAGTGGCCTCGCCCTCCCCCGACGCCGATCATCGCCAGCACCAGCCGGTCGTTGGCCGGAGTCGCCCGAACCGATCGCGGGTTGGCGAGAATCGTCGCTCCGGCGGCGAAGCCGAGCGAGCTCTTTCCCGTCCGGTCGAGGAAGCGACGCCGGTTGATTTCAGACATGGAAGCACCTCCTCCGATAGAAGCCAAGATCGTTGCGGGAACCGGCCGCGTCTGCCGCGCGGCGACTGCCCTGCCCGAACCGCCAGAAGCGATCGTAGCACAACCTCGACTCGGCCACAAACAACGTCTTCGTGGGATGTACCGTCCTCGGCGCCGCGAGGCACAACACGCGGTTCAACCGTTGCCGGGCGATTGTCCGCGACGGTCGAGTTCCTCGAAGACAGCTTTCATCAACAGGGGCCAGGCGACGGTAGCGTCGGCGTAGACTTCGGCATAGCGGCCGCCTTGGCTAGGCGAAACGAACTTGCCCCAACTGACGCCCTCCGAGTACGTGCAGCCGGAAAGCCCGCCCCAGTGAACCGGTTCGGGGCAAATCCGCACGCCGTATCGGAATCGGGTGGCCCGCATCCGCGTGCCCAGTCGGTGGTTGGTGATGTCGAAGTACGGTCCGACCTGCTGCGCCCAGTTGCGGGGCACGCCGCCACCGATCGTCAGGATGCCCATTTCGTCGCTGGCCGCGGCCAGTCGGGCGTACTGCTGCAGATCCAGGAAGGGGTTGAAGTTGGGCACCGCGGAATACACTTCGTCGGCGCTGAGCGACGCCGGATCCTGGCCGCTGGCCTGAAACGCCCTCCACATCGCCCAGGTCGATACGTCTAGCCCCATCTCGCTGTCCGTAAAGGCCGGGATGAACACCGGAACATCGCGCAGGAAGGCGCTGCGCAAGATGCCCGGCCCTTCGCCCAATTCGTCCAGCCGTTGCCCGAGCGCCCGGCAGAGCCGCGCGGACGACCAAACGCCGTCGTCCGGACGATGCTGTTCGAGCACCGAGCGGACGAGCCGCTCGATGCCGTTCAGATTCGACTCCATCTCCAGCGTGTCGTAGATGCGGTTGTAGCCCTGTTCGAACAGCACCACGTCCGATTTGGTGGCGTCGTACCGATAGTGCGTCATCCCAATCGACTCGGTCAGCCCGTGCGCGATCAACGCTCCGGTGGCGACGATGGCATCCACCAACCCACGGTCGATCATGTCGCAGACGATCCGCCCCTGCTTGGCGACCGTCATCGCGCCCGACAAGGTCAAGACCGTGCGGCACTTCGGATTGCCCGCCATCTCCAAGAGGATATCGAAGGCTTCGCCCAATTGCCGGCCGCCAAAAGCCGTGCGCGACATCGCGTGCAGCAGATCAGCGAACGAGTGAACGTCGTTCAACGCCAAACTTTCCAAGGGCATCAATCCGTCCGACCGGCCGTCGTGCAACTCTCGTTCGTTCATCATTTCCGTCACATCCAAAGTTCAGAAGCCCGGCATCGTCCTCTTACCGGCGTGCCGGGGACCGCGAATTCCCGCGCACGGTGCGCCGCGGACCGCAACGCGACACGCCGGAGCACATGCCCCGGCGTGACGCTGCGCGCAGACTCGCGCGTCACACGCTCGTCTCGTAGCCTTTCCGCTGCGGCCGGCTAAGCAGCGCGTTGGCTGCGTCGTCGCCGATGAACTGCTGCTTCTCCGGATCCCAGCTCAGCTTGCGTCCCAGCAGCATCGCCAGATTGCACAAGTGGCAACTGGACAACTCGCGATGGTGCGAGAAAACGTCGGAAATAGGCATCTTGCGTTCCTTGACGCAATAGAAGAAGTTCGCCATGTGCCCTTGCCGAGGCATGCCGCGGTACAGTTTGTCCACCTCGCCGTTCAGCCACGTCTTATCCGCGTCCGTCATCTCCTCGATGGGCTTGCCGGTGATCTTGCCGCGGTTGACGAAGATCCGCCCCAGGTCGCCGTCGAACCAGATGCCGTTGTCGGGTCCGTGCTGCACGTGGATTTCCGAGCCGTCCGCGAATCGCAAGTCGATGTGAAACTGGGTGGCCGTGTTGTAGCCGTTGGGGATCGCCAGGCGGCCGGCGAAAAACGCCTCCGCGTCGAAGTTCTCCGGGATGTTGGGGAACGAGCCCGTGCCTTCGATCTCGGCCGGACCGCTGGCTTCGTGCCCCAGACCCCACTGGGCGATGTCCACGTGGTGGGCGCCCCAGTCGGTCAGCTTGCCGCCCGAGTACTCCAGCCACCAGCGGAAACTGCCGTGCGAACGTTCGCGCGAGTAGGGGACGACCGGGCACTGGCCCAGCCAGAAATCCCAGTTCAGGTTCTCGGGCGGATCAGACGTGGCGAACGGTCCGCCACTGGGTGCGCCGCCGATCGAGCACGTCGCTTTCAGCGTCTTGCCCAAACGTCCGCTGCGAGCCAGCGCGATCGCTTGCAGGAACCGGGTGTCGCTGCGCTGCTGGGTGCCGACCTGGAAGATGCGGCCCGTCTGTTCGACGACCTTGCAGATCTGCTTGCCCTCGTCGATGGTCAGCGTCAGCGGCTTTTCGCAATACACGTCGATCCCGGCTTGCATCGCTTCGATGGCGATCTTCGTGTGCCAATGGTCCGGAGTGCCGATCGTAACAACGTCGGGCTTTTCCGCGTCGAGCAGCTTGCGGTAGTCGTCGTAGATCTTGCAGCGGCCGTCGTAGCGGCTGGCAAACCGTTCGGCGTGCTGGCGGTCGACGTCGGCACAGGCCAGCATCTCGCCCTTGCCGCCCGCATCGTGGCCGATCCCGCTGCCGCGTCCGCCGACCCCGATCGCGGCAACTTTCAGCCGATCGCTGGGAGCCTGGGCCCGCGCGGATCGCGAGGCGACGAAATACGGCATGGCGACGCCGGTCGCGGCCATCGCGCTGGATCGGACCAAGAAATCGCGGCGGTTCAGTTGACAAGTGTTCATCGTGGTGTCTCCGGGAGCTTCGGGGATGGTGGGATTTGCGTTTTGTCCGAGGATGCTGATATCGAACCGTACTAGCATACCGCGGAACCTCCGGGATTGCCAGCTTGCGAGCCGACGAGCCGACGAAGGCCTGCCTTGCTCGCAACGGCGAACGCGCCCACGACAAAGGTGGCATGACGGACCGCGGCAGTCCCGTGCCATGCAGGAACAGTCTTGACCACGCCGGCTGTCTGGCGCAAGCTGGGAGCAGTCGCTGGATGCGCCGCCGAGGAACTTGCCTCTGGCGTGCTGGTGGTCGGAGAGAACGAATATGAATCCCTCGCGTTGGTTTCGCTATCGTCTGCGGACGCTGCTGGGCTTGACGACGCTGGTCGCAATCGGGCTGGGCTATTACAAAGCGTACGTCGAGCCATTCCAGATCCAGCAGCGCGCCGCCGAGAAACTGGTCACTTCGGGCGCCTTGGTCGGTTACCAGCCGGCCGCACCCGCTTGGCTGCGGTATCTGCTGGGCGACGGACGTTTCCTGAATGTGGTGATGGTCAAGCTCGAACAGCGGCCCATCAAAGAGGCGGCCTTGGCGCCGCTGGCCGATCTGCCTCATCTTGAACGGCTGTACTTGGCCGCCACGCCGGTGACCGACGACTGGTTGCGCCGCCTGCCGCCGCTCCCGAGGCTCAAGCGGATCTCGCTCTGGCGGACGCAAGTCACCAACGATGGAATGGCCCACTTGGCTGGGCTGACCGAGTTGGAGGTACTCGACGTCAAGAACACTAGGGTGACCGAAGCCGGACTGGAACATTTCCGCGGCCATCCGAATCTCATCCGCCTGGTCCACACGCTGACGCTTGGCGATGCGGGGATCGACTCACTGGCCAGCATGCCGAGGCTGCAGCTCGATACCCTATTTTGCAGGAATTTGGGGGACGACAGTCTGCGAAAGCTCGCGCAGCGTTTCTCCCTGGAATCGCTGGTCGTGGAGAACGCTCGGGCGACCGACGCCGGCATCGAGCAGGTCGCCAAGCGGCCATCACTCGTTTCGCTCCGCGTCGAAAATGTCTCACTCCGCGGAGATTGCCTGGCGGTCATGGCCGATCATCCCGCGCTCAAGCAGATCGTACTCCACGGCACCAAGATCCCGTTCGAGCAGATCGCCCGGCACTTCGGCGGCGAGGCAACGCAACTGCACATGAGCGCCAATCGCCTAGGTCTCAGTGGACGACGAGTGGTTTCGTGGAGTGGTCCGATCGGGCCTGATGATGCCGAGCATCTGCGATTCTTCCCGCAACTCCAGTCGCTGCAAATCAACTATCCGTCGCTGGCTGTTGGTCGGATCCGCAGTCTGCCGGAAATGAGTGAGCTTCGGATATTGAGCCTGAAGGTGGCGGTCGACGACGACGGGGCGGAATTGCTGGGCCAAATCGGCCACTTGCAGCATTTGAGCCTGAGCGGGCGTCAAGCCATGTCGCCAACGGGCTACCGCCACTTGGCACGGCTCACGGACCTGGAGAGTCTGACGCTGCGCAGTTGCGGACTCAGCGACGAGCAACTAGTCTTCGTAGCCGACTTGACCGGCTTGCAGTCACTCGACATCGAGGGCAATTCGATTACAAACGCCGGGATCGATCACCTGCTGAATCTTTCCGAACTGCGTTCGCTGGACATCAGTTCCTGCCAGCACCTTGACGATGAAGCGTTCGCCAAGATCAGCCGTCTGGAACGGCTCGAAGTCATCTCCGCCCGGAATACCCAGGTAACCGACGCGGGGCTGAGGCATCTGTCTGACATGCCCCACTTGCGCGATGTGAACGTGTCGAGTCCGAACACCACGCGAGGCGGCATTCAGGCGCTGCGCGGCGCCCTGATCGCTCCAAACGCACGAGTCCACTGATCCGCCGCCGCGTGAGGACAAAGGTGGACTCTTGGATCGAGTTGTGTTATGTTGCCATCCAATCCGCCGAGCCTGCTTCGCTCGGCTCCCGCCGAAACATGTATGTCCCCACCCGAATGCGGACCCACACCGCGAGAGGAGCTGTTCCCATGCTGAAACCTTGCCGCTGTCTTGTTGCCGGAATCGGCCTGACATTCGCCGCCGCGCTATTCGCGGGGCTTCTGATCGACTCGAGATGCGCAGACGCGGACGAAGGCGTGTCGCCGCCGAAAGTCAGCGAGCAGACTTCGCGTGGACTCGCGTTCGGCGCCCGCGAGCCACTTCAGGACGCGTATCCGCCGAAGGTCAGCGAACCGATGCTGCGGGAGATCATCGCCAAAGCGGAACTCACGCGTCCCCGCCTGCTGATGGGACCGGCCGACGTGCAATCGCTTCGCGACCGTTCCAAGAGCGATCCGGCGATGCGTGAGGTGGCTCAAGCGGTTTTGCGCGACGCGGATGCCATGTTGCCCACCAAGCCGATCGAACGGATCCAGGAGGGGCGGCGGTTGCTGGGCCAGTCGCGGCGGGCCGTGCGGCGGCTGGTGACTTTGGGGATGGCCTACCAATTGACCGGCCGCCAGGCGTATGCCGACCGTGCCGCTGAAGAAATGCTCGCGATCGCCGCATTCTCGGACTGGAACCCTAGCCATTATCTGGACGTGGCCGAGATGACGTTTGCGATGGCGATCGGCTACGACTGGCTGTACGAGCAACTGGACGCTTCGACGCGCGAAACGGTGCGACAGGCGATCCTCGAAAAAGGCGTCCGCCTGCCGCTCGACACGAAGCATACCGGCTGGACGCGGGCGCGCAACAACTGGGGCCAGGTCTGCCATGCCGGCATGGTGGCCGGAGCGTTGGCGGTGGCCGAGCACGATAGCGATGCGGCCGTCCGCACGGTCCAGCGTGCGCTGGAAAACGTCACGCTGTCGATGGCGATGTACGACCCGAAGGGCAGCTATCCCGAGGGGCCCGGGTACTGGTCCTACGGCACGACGTTCAACGTGCTGCTGATCGCCATGCTCGAATCGGCCCTGGGCACCAGCTTTGGACTCGACCAGGCGCCGGGCTTCGATCAGACGGGCCAGTATCCGGCGCTGACCACCGGGCCATCCGGCTTGACGTTCAACTACGCCGATGGTGGTTCCGGCCGCGGCTGCGAACCGGCCGTGCATTGGTTCGCGGCGCGGTACGAGCGTCCTGACTGGTTGTTGGGCGACCATCAGCCTCATCAACGCGCCTTGGCGGGTCGTCCGGATGGAAACTCGTCGTCGAACCGCTTTCTGCCTCTGCTGCTGCTGTGGATGCAGGAGTCGCCGGTCGACGTCGCGCCGCAAATGCCGCTGCATTGGACCAGCGACTGCAAAGTGCCGATCGCGTTGCATCGCAGCAGTTGGGAAGATCCGCAAGCCGTGTTTGTGGGGATCAAGGCCGGCTCGCCGTCCGGGCCGCACGGACACATGGACGCGGGTTCGTTCGTGCTGGACGCCGACGGCGTGCGGTGGGCGGTCGATCTGGGCGCCGAGAGCTATCATCGGATCGAATCGCGCGGCATGAGCTTCTGGAGCATGTCCCAGAACTCGGATCGCTGGCAGGTATTCCGGCAGAGCAGCCTGAGCCACAACACGCTGGTGATCGGCGACTCGCTGCAAGTTGCCGCGGGGAACACGAAGTTCGTGCGTTTCTCGGACGATGCGGCGTTTCCTCATTCGGTGGTCGATCTCAGTCCGGTCTATGCCGGACAGGCGGAGCAGGTGCATCGCGGCGTGGCCTTGCTGCCCAGCGGCGAAGTGCTGGTGCGCGACCGGCTGACCGGCTTGGCTCCGGGAACCTCGGTGCGTTGGGGCATGGTCACCCCCGGAAAGCCCTCCGAGCCCGGTGAACGCTCGCTGGTTCTGCGTCAAGGTGACGCTTCGCTCACCATGCGCATCCTGTCGCCGGCCGAATCGGCCTGGACGCTTGTGGACACGGCCCAGCCGAAGAACGAATGGGATTCGCCCAACCGGGGAACCGTGATGGCCGCCTTCCATGCCGTAGCGCCCGCTTCGGGTACACTCGACCTGACGGTCGTGTTGACGCCCGGCAGTCGCCGCCCCACGCCGCCGGACCAGATCAACGTCGCGCCACCGCTGACGTGGAGTGAATAAGGAGAATTCGTGATGCCGAACGTTAGTCGACGTGATGTACTAGCCTCGCTGGGGATCCTGGGAAGCTCCGCCCTGTTGGCTGGCTGCGGACGGTCGCGTGCCAGCAGCCAAGACGCTACGACAACGTCGGTGGGCCAGTCCCGGCGCACTGCTGGCGAAGACACGGCGGCATCGCCCGTCGATGCGGCGGTCCGGCCATCGGCCGTCGCGTCTTGCGACTGGGCCTATCGACCGCTCGACCCCGCTGCGGTTGGCCAGCTTGCCTACGACATCTACCCGCAGGGCAGTTGCATGTACTCGGTGTTCGGCAGCGTCGTCATGCAGTTGGCGGACGGCGTGGGCGAGCCGTTCCGCTCGTTCCCCATCGACATGATGCGGTTCGGCGCCACCGGAATCGGCGGCTGGGGATCGGTGTGCGGCGTGGTGAACGGCTGTTCGGCATTGATCGGCCTGTTCCACAGCGGCGAAGGCGCGAGAGAGAAGCGAGAAGAACTGATCGCGAACATTTGTCTGTGGTACGAATCGGAAGCCCTTCCGAGTTTTCAACCGGAGAAGCCCGCCCTGGATTTTGAAGTCGCCGCCACCATTTCCAACTCGGTGCTATGCCATGTCTCCAGCGGCACATGGTGCAAAGCCGCGGGGTGTGATCCTTTCGGCATCGAACGGCGTGAGCGTTGCCGTCGGCTGTCCGCCCAGGGAGCGATGAAGGTGGTCCAAGTGCTGAACGACGATGCCAACGGCCAACCGGAATTCGTGGATTTCAGTCCCCAAGTTCACTCGTGCATCGAATGCCACGGCAAAGACAACCTGCGCGATTCGATCGGCACGATGAACTGCACATCGTGCCACCAATTCGACACCAAACATCCATAGAAGAGGGCAGGAAACCGCGTCGGTCTCAGAAAGACTCGCCCACGCGAGCCGTTCAGCGAACGCCCAGGTTGCGTTCGATTTCGCGCGAACGTTCGTCCAGACCAAGGATCTGACCTCGGGGACCGGGTTGACGCAGCGACGACATTCCTGAGTTCTCTTCGGGCAAAGGCTCGCTGGCCGCCGGCCGATCCCAGAACGCGCAGCCGCCGGAGAATGAGATGGCAACGGTTAAACAGAGTGCTAGCCACGTTCGACCATATCTGCCAAGACCGATCATCGCTTGCTCTACCATCGCGACCATCTTCGCCTGCCTTGCCTAGAACGCGCAATCGCAAGAGACCTTCTACGAAACCGGAGCTATACCCGGACGAGTCGGTTTCTGTCAAGTTCGGCTTGCGGAAAGTTGCCGCAAAGCCGCAATGGGCGCAGAAAGGGATTTGCAGCCATGCGTGATTTTGAGCGCAGGTCACTGGTTGGCGAACGGCAACAGTCGAGCCTGGCTCGGTCCCGCTTGCCAGCTCAGAACCGGCTCGTCCGTCTCTGCACCGTCCAGTCGCACGTACGGTTCTTCATCGCACCATGACAGGGTCCAGGCGCAACATGTCGGCAGCCGGATACGCGAGGACCAACGCAGCACCTGGGTTTCGATCCGTCTGCCGAACTCGGGGCAATACCATCCGTTCACCACGGATACTTGGCCGGGACTCAGGTAGCGAAGCTTCAGTCGCGTACCGTGTAGTTCCAAGTCAACGCGGGCCTCGTCGTGCTGCGTCGCCCGCACGTCCGGATGCAGATGCAACCAAGATGTCAATTCGTGCTCGCCGCGTCCGCACGCCCGGTCGATGCACAGCCACGGGCCCTCCGGGCGGCACGCCAGCCAGCGTTCGACGCGAGGCACCCCCAACCGCCGATAAGCATTGTGAGCCGCCCGCGCCCAGTGAAAGCCCTGCGTCTGGCCATGGATCAATCCGCTCGGCCAACCGCGATAGCCCATGCGGAAACGCGACCACAGATCGCATTGGTCCAGTCCGTCGACCTGCAGCGCGTTATGAGCCGCCGTGGACCGGCAATAGCGCCGCATCGAGTCGTCTTGATAGTTGAAGACTCCGCTGTCGACGAATAATCGGCGGCCGTGCCAGGAAGCCTCCAACTGCAACAGGTCCGCGTGTCCGTGTGCGGGCAAATGATCCGGGCAGACCGGCCCGGCGTCCAGCAGCAAGAAATCGTCGGTGCACCGGTAGATCCAGTAATCGCCGACGCGCCGCGATTGCGGATCCACAGGACCGACCTCGGGCCAGTCCGCTGCGGAATCCGACGCGGGGGCGAGACCGCTCGCCGTGCGTGGCGTCCCAGAGTGGGTCTTCGCCGCACGGTCGATCAGGCGCGCGGGCCGGGTGGCCGGGTCGAAGCCCGAGTCTCCCAACAGCGGAATGTCGCCGTCCGGATGAAGGATGTCGCCAAGAAAACGAGCCATGTGTCCGGCGGTTTCGTCGCAGCGACGAGCGGTCACGGGCAGCAACTCTGCGGTCGCCTCGGCGATATCCAGCACCGCGTCCAGCATCTGCGCGTGATACATGGGCGAACGCTCGAAATGCTCGCCGTGCGCCAGGATCTGCTCGTCCAACTGGTCGGTCAACAACGACACTCCGCGGCGCAACCATCGATCGCCGTCATTGCCTTCGAAGAACATGCCGGCCAGGATCAGCGCGCGAAGATTCTCCAGCAGGTGGTTTCCACCCAGATCGAACTCCAGATGATCCGCCAGGAAACGAGCCTGTCGGTGCATGCTGTCCAGCACGCGGTCGCGATCGCGGGTGGGTGGGGCGATCAGCCACAGTTCGATCCAAACCGGCAGACGGCGCGAAATGCAGTACGGATGCCAGGCATCCAGCAAGCCATGCGGGTCGCAGATCGAATTGGCGTCGATCCACTGCACCGCAATGTCCCAGGCTCGATCCGTCAATTCCAGTCTGCCCGTCCGCCGTCTTTCGGCAGTCAAATCGCGGAGGAAATCGTGGTAGTGCAGATGAAATCGCCACAAATGCGGCGCTTCGGGCCAATCGTTCAACCGCCAGTCGATCGGGTCGCTCAGCCGCCGCTCGATGTTCAGAAAGCGGAACCGTCCCTCGAAACACTCGCGGGCATTCGCCTCGCACTCCGGGCCTCGCCCGGTTGATCGGCCCGACGCCCACGCGAGTAAGCTGCGGTCGTCTCGCAGCCGGATTTCCGTCTCCGCTCGGGCGTAGCGGCGCGAACCCGCGACTTTCAACCACCTGCGCCGCACGATGGATTTCAGTCGCCGAACCAGTTGCGACGGACGGTGGTAACGCAGGATGTACCACACGCGAGCCGCGCGAACCGTCCAGGCCGGACTGGAATCCTCGGGAATCATGCCTCGGGCTGCTCGCCCAATCGACGCAACTGCTCGGCCAAACGTTCGGCCCGCTGTCGTTCCTGTTCGGCCCGCTGTCCTTCCCGCTCAGCCCGCTGTCCTTCCCGCTCAGCCCGCTGTCCTTCCTGCTCGGCCCGCTGTCGTTCTCGCTCGGCCCGCTGTCGTTCTCGCTCAGCACGCTGTTGTTCCCGCTCAGCACGCTCGGCACCCGTCAGAATCGGTTGGCCAGCGGCATCGATCCAGCGAAGCCACGTGTCTTCGTGGCCTTCATACTGGCCTTGCCACAAGTCCAAACCCAACTCGATCCCCGGCAACCAACGCAGTTCGTCCAGCGGGCGATAACCCGTGGCGTGCAGACCAAACCCGCGCAAAGTCTGGTCGCCGAGCATTTGCTGGGGATCGTATATCACGTAGTAGCTGACGCCGATCTTGGCATAGCCAACCAGCTTTTCGTCGTCCTCGCCGCCTTCATCGTTCGAGACGACCTCGACAATTGCATCCGGCGGCTTGCCGTACTCCCAGACAAAGTACGAGCGGTGCGCTTTCGGCCACAGGTCGGCTGGCAACTCCACGTCCAGACTCAAGAGCATGTCGGGCACGTAGGGCGGTCGCCGCACGGCGTAAAACAAGCCGACGTTGGCCAAAGCGATGAATCGCCGTCCTTCGCCGGCCCAGGCTGGCGAACTGTAGAGCGGCTCGGTCAACAAACGCTGCTGTTTTTCGGAATAGACGTTGTCCACGGGCGTATCGTCCTCCGTCACCAGATGTTCGACGTCCGGACGAACCTCGTCCGCCACAACCAACGGTAGCTCGACAGTCGGCAGAGTATCAGTTGCCATCCCAGTCTCCGGCAAACATGCCTTGATGCCAGCAGCCCAGATCCCCGAAATCCAAGCCGTCGTGGTTTCCCCTCCCGCGTATACCAAGAATTATGCCGTTCGCGGTGGCCCAAATCAACCGCCAAGCATTCGAGATCAGCGACGGTTGCTGGCGGGAGACTCAGGCAGGTATCCCTTGCGGCTCTCCCGGCGGAGAATACGGCTGTTTCAGTCCTTCGCGCTGAACGGATACCGCTCCAGGATCAGGTCTACCAACCGGGCCACGTCGCGGCGAGGCCAGATGGGGACGGAGACGTCGGGGTGGTCGTCAGTGATGACGGTGGCGATGTCGTCGCGTTCGGCCGCCAGGGAAGACGAGTTCATTTCGGCCCGCCAGACTTCCAGTTTGATGCCCGGCGCATCGATGTGTCCTTCCACCACCACCAACTGACAATCGGCGAACAGGGGCTCCAGCCGCTGGTAGTCGCAGCGGCCGTCGCGGTTCATGAAGACGCCGATCGAATCGTGCGTAATGACCGCGGCCGGCTGACCTCCGGCCGCGCGATGACGATACGAATCCTTGCCCGGCGAGTCCAACTCGTGGGCGTGCCTCGAGTGTTTGATGGTGCCGACGCGGATACCGCGCCGGCAGAATTCGCGCACAAGGTCGACGACCAGCGTCGTCTTGCCGTGATTCCTTCGCCCGACAATGTGGATGCGGTTCATCGTTGACGCCGGTCTATTCGATCTTCAGGGTGTAGGACAACATGCCGATCGCTTCGCCTTTTTTCGCCTGCCGGTAGTTCTCGTGGCACATGATGCACTTCTCCAGGACGACGGGCACGGCGGTCGCGGCACGAAGATAGCGGCCATCTTCGCGCTTTTCGACCCGGTCGAAATAGGCTTGCCCCGCCTTCATCTGCCGCACAGCCTCTTTCTCGAATTCGTCCTTGGCAACGTTCTCGTCGTTGTATGGCTCGCCAGCCACGTCCAGCAACTTGACTTCGTGCCAGTCCTTGTCCTTCACGGCCTTGAACAACGCGATCGCTGCGGAGCCTGCGGCGAAGTCGTTCTCGTCGTTGACGTACTTGTCGGTGATCAGCACGACGGCAGATTTGTAAATGTCGTCAAGCATGCGAACCGTCTTGCGGGTCCGTTCGAGCGCCCGATCGACCTTGGGCGGGCCGTCGGCCGGTTTCGGCTCGGCGCCCAATCCAACCGTCCCCGCGGTCCAGCCAATCATCGCACAGACCAACATCCGACCAACACAGCGAGCTTTCATCATCGACGTCCTCCAGCTTGGGAAAGGGTGCAAGAATCGTCCAGGGCGGATCATCCGGCCCGCCCGGTCTTCGTCGGATCGGGGCGTCTTTCGTCCAGCACATGCCGGATCGCCAGCCACGGGTGGCGCCACAACATCCGCGGCCCCGCATACCGCATTACCTCGCGGATCTCCTGTCTGCGGTCGGCTCGATAACAATGGATCGGGCAGGCCGCGCAGGATGGTTTGTCAGCACCAAACGGGCAACAGTCGAGGCGGCGCATGGCGTAGGCGTGCAATTGCGAGCAAGCCTCGCACAGTCCCTTCCGCGAACCGTGATGGCCGCGACAATAGATCTGCAGCATGGCGGTCACCGTCCGGCGTTCGCGACGCAAACGCGGTGCCTCGCCTCCGTGTTGTGTGAAAACGGTTCGCTTCATGAGTTTAATCTACATGCTGTTATACAGGATTCTGGATCTTACCACTTGCATCGTTTACGTCAAGGTGTAGAATCTCGGCTGGAGAAGAAAATGCTGGCAAAGACTACTGAATATGGGTTGCGGGCTGTCGTCTGTTTGGCGCGTACGCCGAACCAGCGGCAATCGGCCGATCAGCTTGCCAAGGCGACCCAGGTGCCGCGGCGCTACCTGCACAAAGTGCTCCAGGATTTGGTCAAGGCGGGATTGGTTTGTTCCCAGTCCGGTCCGGGCGGCGGTTATGCACTGACGATGTCGGCCGAAGTCGTTTCGATCCTGGACGTGGTCAATGCGGTCGGGTCCATCGAGCGAATCCGTATGTGTCCGCTGGGTTTGGAATCCCATAGCGACCTTTGTCCGCTGCATCGCGAGTTGGACAAGGCGTTTGCCATGATGGAAGCGTCGTTTCAGCGGTTGACGGTCGCCCAGGTGCTCGATCCGTCCGAAACGACATCGCCGCTGTGCGACACCGTCGCCTGAGAATCGATGCGGACGCCAGAAAAAAAACTCCGGAATTGATCTGGGTCAAGGCAAGTGGAGCCGCTGGCTCCGATACTTGGCTCAGACAGCTTCGAGGCAGCAGATTTTGCGAAGATCCCATGCCGCTCTTTCCCTAGTCCGGCGAAGGAGTCTCCAACATCCGAAAAACGTCTGCGTTCGAAGCGCAGATTGAACCGTGTTACGCTTCACCCCCAAGGAGAGATCGTCATGCAAACGCTCGACATGTTTTGTTACCAGTGCGAGCAGACCGCCCACAACACTGGTTGTATCGACATCGGTATTTGCGGCAAGGATCCCGAAACGGCCGCCCTTCAAGACCTGTTGATTCACGCCACCAAAGGGATCTCGATCCTCGCGCACCGCGCACGGCATCTCGGCAAGATCGATGCGGAAGTCGATCGGTTTGTAATCGAAGCCCTGTTTGCCACCGTCACGAACGTGGACTTTGACCCGGCTCGTTTGCAGGTTCATCTGCAGGACGCCGCCAGAATCCGTGACCGGGCCCGCCAGTTGTACGAGGATGCTTGCCGGGCCAGTGGTTCGGCGCCGGCCAGCTTGAATGGCCCGACGACTTGGCAGCCCGCTTCCGATATTCCCGGATTGGTCGGGCAGGGACGGCTGGTTTCCATCGCCGCTCGCCGGAACGAGCTTTCGGAAGACATCGTGGGCTTGCAGGAACTGGTTCTGTACGGGCTCAAAGGCGCAGCGGCCTACGCCGAACACGCCGCCGTTCTGGGACGCGAGCGGGCTGAAGTGTATGCCGGCGTTCACGAATGCCTGGATTTCCTGACCAAGCCGAATCCGTCGGTCGACGAGCTGTTAGGCTGGGCGTTGCGGGTGGGCGAACTCAACCTGCAAGTGATGGAACTGCTTTACGAGGCGAATACCGGCACGTTTGGCAAGCAGCAGCCGACCGCGGTCCGGGTCACACCCGTCAAAGGCAAGTGCATCCTGGTTTCCGGGCACGATCTGGCCGACTTGGCCGAGTTGCTGCGGCAGACCGAAGGCAAGGGCATCAACATCTACACGCACGGCGAGATGCTGCCCTGCCACGCCTACCCGGAACTGAAGAAGTATCCGCACTTGGTCGGCAACTATGGCGGCGCTTGGCAGGATCAAAAGCGCGAGTTCTCTCAATTCCCCGGCGCCATCCTGATGACGACCAATTGCATCCAGAAGCCCAAGGAGGACTACATCGGTCGGATTTTCACCAGCGGCATGGTCGCCTGGCCGGGCGTGGCTCACATCGGTACCGAGCGGGATTTCAGCCCGGTGATCGAGGCCGCCCTGGCCGCTCCCGGATTCGAGGAAGACGCCCCCGAGAAAACGATCTTGGTCGGCTTCGGGCACGATGCCGTGCTGGGCGTCGCCGACAAGGTGATCGAAGCAGTCAAGGCGGGGCAAATCCGGCACTTCTTCCTGGTAGGCGGCTGTGATGGGGCCGAGTTGGGACGCAACTACTATACCGACTTCACCCAGGCCGTGCCGGACGATTGCGTGATCTTGACGCTGGCTTGCGGAAAGTTCCGCTTCAACAAGCTGGAGTTCGGCGACATCGGCGGCATTCCTCGTCTGCTGGACGTCGGCCAGTGCAACGATGCCTATTCGGCCATCCAGATCGCGTCGGCCCTGGCCAGCGCGTTCAACTGCGGCGTGAACGATCTGCCGTTGTCGCTGATCGTGAGCTGGTACGAACAGAAGGCGGTAGCGGTCCTGCTGACGTTGCTGCATCTGGGCATCAAGAACGTCCGCCTAGGGCCGCGTTTGCCCGCTTTCGTTACGCCGCCGGTGCTGGACGTGCTGGTGGAGAAGTTCAACATCATGCCGATCAAAACGGCGGAAGAAGATTTGGCCACCATCCTGGGCTGATTACGCAGACGATGGAATTCTGTAAACGGCGGACGCCCCAACGCGTCCGCCGTTCCATTTGACGTATTCATGTACGCCACAACAGTCGCGAAATCGGCAGCCCCTGCGTCTGCCTGACTCGTTTCACGACAAGCGGAAGGCGGCTGCGGACGATTCAGCTCGATTCCACATCGCTGACCAGAATTTCGGCGCCCAGCATTTCGACGATACGAATCGGACGGCCAGCGGCGACAAAGGTACCGTCGGTCAAGACGTCCAGCATCTCGTCGCCAAAGCGCGCTTTGCCGGCCGGTCGCAACGGGGTCAAGGCGACGCCCCAGTCGCCCACACTGACGCCACTCGGAATGCTTGGCAGCGGCTTGCCTTCCGCCGTGAGACGCACGCCACCCTCGGCCTGACTGTCCGATACCGGTTTCAGCACGAGGCGGTTGACGATCGGCAACGATCCAAAGTAGCGGCTCAACACCGATGCCGCGATCAAAAACACGGCTGCCGACGAAACCACAACCAGCATCGACACGCTCAGCGACTCGACCTGCCGCGGCGTTTGGGGAATGACGAAATCCTGGCTGGCCATCACTAGGCCGGCGACGATCAGCAACATGCCCGTAATGCCCGCGACGCCGAAGCCGGGCAGGACAAAGATTTCAACAGCCAGAAACAGCACGCCCGCCAGGAACAGCACGACCTCCAGCACTTCGGCCGTGCCACCCAAAAACCGGCTCCAGAAGAACAGCGCGAAGCACAACAACGCGATCAGGCCACCGATGCTGATGCCCGGCGCGCTGAACTCGACGTACAACGCCACCAATCCGACCACGAACAGCAAACCGGTGACGAAAGGCAGATTGAGGATAAACACCGCCGTATCGATTCCCGTGGGGCGGAGGATGCGAGGTTGACCGGTCAACTCGAGAATGCCGGTCAATTCCGACAGATCCCTGGCGTTGCCGTCGGCCAACTGCAACTCGACGGCGCGCAGCCCGTTGACTTCCAAAAAATGCTTCTCTCGGCTCTCGAATACCGGCTTGCCCTTTTCCCACACCGCCGGATCGGCGGACGACTCAATCTCGGCGTCCGACATGAACGTCCGTTCGCCCGTTTCTCGGTTGGTCACTTCGTACACGATCAGATCCATGTTGACCATCGCTTCGGCCAACGCGGGTGGTCGTCCGCCCGCTTCGGCCAAGTCGCGCAATTGGGTGGCCACGTGCGTACGGATTTTTTCCTCGGCGTACCGGAACAGCGAATCCCGGCCGACCGTCATCACGCCGACGTCGCCCAAGGCGGCATCCGGATGCAGATAGATGCGATCGCAACCGAGTGCGACCACGGCTGCTCCGCTGAGCGCCTCGCGAGGAACAAACGCCACCGTGTGCGCCCAGTCTACGTCGCGCAGCGCCCGCGCGATGTTGAAACTGGGATCGACGAGTCCTCCGGCACTGTCGATTTCGACAATGACCAGATCCGCTCCGTGTCGTTCGGCAACCGTTAGCTGACGGTAGATGAACTGCTCCAGTAGAGGAGTGATCATGCCCTCGAAGCGAATCACGATGCCTTTCTCGTACCGGTCAACCTCAGGGATCTCGGGATCTTCCTCAGCCTGCCCCCTTCCAAGCAACACGAACGGTAGCGTCAATGCCAGTGCCAGCAGTCTCGCACGCGGCGACCGTCGAACCGTGGTAATTGCAGCTAGCAACATGATTGACCTAGTGCGTGGAATCCAAGTGCCAGGTGAAGAGATCGTTGCCACAGATTCTAGGCAGCTTGCCAAGAACGGTCTACGAGCCGCTCGTACTTTCCGGACGGACTGGGACGCACGGTGCGCCCACTGCGTCTGGATGGCTGGTGCCCTATCTCCCTACCATTGCGCTACAAAACCACTCGATTAGGGAATTCGACTCGCCTGCGATCTTCTGACAAGACGGTTGATCTTACTACGTGAGAATTAAGCCAACTCGAAGAACCTTGTCTGCTGCGGAGGATTTGTCCTGTCTTTCCGCGAACTGTTTACGGTTCGAGCGGGGAATTCTGCATGGATCGCACGCCAACCGGAATGGCACAATTTGCCGTAAGGCATTATCTTTATGGACTCTAGCGAAGAAACTGAAGATACCGCTTGTGCGTCAAGGAGAGCCGGATGGCCCTGTTCGAAGGCAAAAAAGGACTAATTCTGGGGGTTGCGAACGATCGTTCCATCGCATGGGCGATCGCCAAGACGATTATGGACCAGGGTGGCGAGTGCGGTTTCACTCATCTGCCTGATCGCCCGGAAGACGACAAGCAGAAGAACCGTCGCCGGGTAGCGATGTGTCTGGAGGGGTATCCGCAGGCGAAATTCCTGGTGCCGCTGAACGTTCAGGACGATGACCAGATCGCCCACGTCATGCATTTGGCCGCCGACACGTTCGGGTCGATCGATTTTCTGCTGCATTCGATTGCATTCGCCGACCGCGACGATCTAAACCGACCGACGGTCGAGACCAGCCGCGCCGGATTCAAGCTAGCGATGGACATCAGTGTGTACAGTCTGATCGCCGTGTGCAACGCGGCGAAGGACATCATGAGCCGCCGAGGCGCGATTGCGGCGATGAGTTACTTCGGCGGCGAGAAGTGCGTGCCGGGGTACAATGTCATGGGCATCTGCAAAGCAGCATTGGAAGCGTCGGTACGGTACCTGGCCTACGATCTGGGGCAGCGAGGGATACGGGTCAACGCACTGAGTGCCGGGCCGCTGAAGACGCTGGCGGGAACGGCTGCCGGGGTGAACGAGATGTTGCAGTTGTACCGGTTCATGTCTCCGCTGGGCCGAAACATCACTCACAAGGAGGTTGGACGAACCGGCGCGTTCCTGCTGTCCGAAATGTCCGACGGAATCACGGGCGAGACGCTGCACGTCGACGGCGGTTACAACATCATGGGATCTCCGGGTCGTTTGTTGGACGCCATGCGAGATCCGCCAGCGGAAGCGGGAGCTTTGATCTAGCGTGTCGAGTCTCAATTGTCGCCACATCCGCAACTTCTGCATCATTGCCCACATCGACCATGGCAAGAGTACGCTGGCCGACCGGTTGCTTGAGACAACCGGCACGGTCAGCCAGCGCGAGATGCGCGACCAAATGCTGGACGATATGGAATTGGAGCGGGCACGGGGCATTACGATCAAGGCCCGGGCTGTCGCGCTGCGCTACAAGCTGCGCGGCCAAACGTACGAACTGAACTTGATCGATACGCCCGGGCACGTCGATTTCCAGTACGAGGTGTCGCGCTCTCTGGCCTGCTGCGAAGGTGCGTTGCTGCTGGTCGATGCTTTTCAGGGAGTCGAAGCCCAAACACTGGCGAACGCCTACATGGCGTTGGAGCACAATCTGGTGATCGTGCCGGCGATCAACAAGATCGACCTGAAGCACGCCCGGCCCGAGGAAGTGATCGAAGAGATCGAGCACAGCCTGGGCATCAGCGGGGACGAAGTGCTGCGGGTCAGCGGCAAGACTGGATTCGGCGTTCAGCCGCTGCTCGAAGCCTTGGTCGATCGCATCCCGCCGCCGACCGGCGATCCCGAGGGGCCGCTGCAAGCGATGGTGTTCGATTCGCACTATGATTCGTACCGCGGCGCTATCACCTACGTCCGGGTGATGAACGGCGTGATCCGGCAGGGACAGCGGATACGGTTTCTCCAGGTCGATTCGACGTACGAAGTCCTCGAACTGGGGCAATTCTCGCCTCGTCCCCGGCCTTGCGCCCAGTTGCAGGCCGGGCAAGTGGGCTACGTGATCTGCAACATCAAGACGTTGGACAAAGTGCGGATCGGCGACACGATCAGCATCGTCGGACCGGGCGCCGCTCAACCGCTGGCCGGCTACAAGCGCCCCAAGCGCATGGTGTACTGCGGCCTCTATCCTTCCGACGGACAGGATTTCGCCGAGCTGCGCGACGCTTTGGAAAAGCTGTCCATCAACGATCCCAGTTTCGAATTCGAGGCGGAGACCAGCGAAGCGCTAGGGTTCGGCTTCCGCTGCGGTTTCCTCGGGCTGCTGCACATGGAGATCGTCCAGCAGCGGCTCGAACAGGAATCCGACGTCGACTTGATTCAAACGGCACCGAACGTCACGTACGAAGTGCTGACCAAACGCGGAGAAGTCGTGGAGATCCATCGGCCCCAGGAGGTTCCCGACGTCGGCATGATCGAAGAGTTCCGGCAGCCGATCATGCGCGTGAACCTGATCGTCCCGACCGAGTACATCGGCACGATCATGAAGTTGTGCCAGGATCGCAGGGGCGAACTGAAAGCAACCGAGTACCTGTCCACGACGCGTGCGATGCTGACGTACCACCTGCCGTTGGCCGAGGTGATCTACGACCTGTACGACAAACTGAAGAGTGCGACTCGCGGCTACGGCACGATGGACTACGAGTTGATCGGCTATTTTCCAGCGAATCTGGTGCGGTTGGACATCCTGGTGAACGGGAACCGAGTGGACGCGCTGAGCGTGATCTGCGACCGCGCCGACGCAGACCGCCGCGGCCGAGCGGTGGTCAAGAAGCTGAAGGAGGAGATCGACCGACACATGTTCGAGGTGGCCGTTCAAGCCGCCATCGGTTCGCGGATCATCGCCCGCGAAACCGTGCCCGCGATGCGCAAGAATGTCACCGCCAAGTGCTACGGGGGCGACATCACGCGTAAACGCAAACTGTGGGCGAAGCAACGCGAAGGCAAGAAACGCATGAAGTCCATCGGACAGGTCGACATCCCGCAGAAGGCATTCATGGCTGTTCTTCAGACAGGTGCGGACCAGTGACCGCTGCCTCGGAAGTCGGAACAGATGCCGGTCCATCACGAACGCTGCCTGTGACTGCATTGCCTAAGACGTCATCCGATTCCCTGATCGAGTTGCGAGGTGTGACGCACCGCTACGGACGCGTCGAGGCGATTCGCGATCTGACGCTGGACGTCCCGGTCGCTTCGATCGGATTGATCGGCCAAAACGGGGCGGGAAAATCGACGCTCATGCAAATCTTGCTCGGCCTGATCCGCCCAAGCCACGGGTCGGCTCGCGTCCTGGGGCGGGATGTCCGTGCTAGCGGCATCGCCCTGCGAGGCGCGATCGGTTACATGTCCGAGCGGGAAGCGTTCATCCCGGGCCTGAAGGGGATCGAGTACGTGGCGTTGGCGGGACAATTGTCCGGGATGCCGGGGCGGCAAGCCTGGCGGCGAGCCCACGAAACACTGTCCTACCTGGGACTGGACGAAGCCCGCTACCGGTGCCTGGAAGAGTATTCGGTCGGCATGAAGCAGCGTTTGAAACTGGCGGCCGCACTGGTCCACGACCCCGATCTGCTGCTGTTGGACGAGCCCACATCGGGCCTGGATCCGGAGGGCCGCACCGCGATGTTGAATGTCCTGCGCGCGCTGGCCTCGCGACCTAACAAGGCATTGGTGTTGTCCAGCCATCTGTTGAGCGACGTCGAGCGAGTCTGCCGCCACGCAGTGATTCTGGATCAGGGCCGTCTGCTGCATAGCGGGCTGCTTGACGAACTTCGCTCGCTGAAGACGTGCAGCTACCTGCTCCGCTGGGACGGCGACGCAGGCGATCGATTTCTCGAAGCACTGCGCCAGCAGGGTGTCCAAGTCACCGCGTCTCGGTGCAGCAACGAGGCCCAGGTGACGGTGTCTGAGGGATGGACAAACCGCATCTTCTTCCGCGAAGCTCAGCGGCACGGGGTTACCATCACGGGCCTGGAACCCGAAGAAGACGATCTCGAGAGCGTCTACCAGCGCTTGGTTCTCCGGGACGCGCGGTCGTAGGACAGCGCATTCCAGCGAACCCAGTCTCCGCTCCGGGCAAGTTGCCAGCAGCCGTTTGCGCCGCCATAATGCTTGGCTTGCCGAACGTCTTGAACTTCCTTGCCTCCAAACGCTCTTTGATTCTCATGGACAATAAATTCGCCCCGCTAGCAATCACCTTTGACGATGTCCTGTTGCTTCCCCGGTACAGCGAGATCGTACCTGCCGACGTGGATGTCCGAACCAGACTGACCAAACGGATCCCGCTGAACATCCCACTCGTCAGTTCGCCGATGGATACGGTTACCGAAAGCGAGCTAGCAATCGCAC
The DNA here is from genome assembly GCA_023382975.1 of Pirellulaceae bacterium. Taxonomy (GTDB): domain Bacteria; phylum Planctomycetota; class Planctomycetia; order Pirellulales; family Pirellulaceae; genus SKKK01. The sequence continues at coordinate 62,945 of JAHDXO010000008.1, read as the reverse complement.
TAGCCAAAGTCGGTGGATTGGGTGTGATCCACAAGAACATGTCGGTCGATGCCCAGACGGAAGAAGTGAACCGGGTGAAACGCAGTGCGAACGGCATCATTTTCGATCCCGTCACGTTGCCACCAGACGCGGCCGTGGCGGATGCACGTCACATGATGGATCAGCACAACGTCTCGGGAATCCCCATTACCTACCCGGACAGGCGGCTTGCTGGCATCTTGACGCGCCGCGACCTGCGGTTTCTCGAACGGACGAATATTCCGGTTTCGGAGGTTATGACGAAAGAAAACCTTGTGACAGCTAGGGGAGAAGTAACGCTTGAAGAGGCTGAGAAAATTTTAACGGCTAAAAAAGTGGAGAAACTTCTGCTGGTTGACGAAAATTATGTTCTGACAGGACTGATCACGATCAAAGACATCGACATGATGAAGCGGTTCCCCAATGCTTGCAAGGATCGGCAAGGTCGTTTGCGAGTGGGAGCCGCCATCGGGGTCAGGGACTACGACCGAGCGCAAAGCCTTATCGAAAAAGACGTGGATGTGCTTATCGTCGACAGCGCTCACGGTCATTCGTCCAACGTGATCGAGACAGTACGAGAAATCAAGCGGCGATGGGACATCGACGTCGTCGCGGGAAACGTGGCAACCAGGGAGGGATGCCAGGACTTGATCGCAGCCGGTGCCGACGCCGTGAAAGTCGGGATTGGGCCCGGTTCGATCTGCACGACCCGCGTGGTCTCGGGAGTGGGGGTTCCCCAGGTCACGGCGATTTACGAAGTGGCGAAAGCAGCCAAGGATAGCGACGTCCCCGTCATTGCCGACGGAGGCATTCGCTACTCGGGCGATCTGACCAAAGCGATCGCCGCCGGGGCTCACTCGGCGATGATCGGCGGTTTGTTTGCCGGTTTGGCAGAGAGTCCGGGGAAAACGATTCTGTACCAAGGACGCACATTCAAGGCGTATCGAGGGATGGGATCGTTGGGCGCCATGGTGAAGGGGTCCAGTGAACGTTATCGACAGACGAACGTGACTGGGACCGGCAAACTGGTTCCCGAAGGAGTAGAGGGGCGAGTCCCCTTCAAGGGTCCGTTGAGCGACTTTGTTTACCAACTGGTCGGTGGTTTGCGAGCCGGGATGGGGTACTGCGGTACTCGAACAATTGAACAACTGCGAACGGATACGCAGTTCATCCAGGTCTCGTCGGCATCGGTCAGGGAGAATCACCCCCATGACATTGCGATCACGCAGGAAGCACCGAATTACAGTGTCGAATCTGCACCGGGAAGCGACGGGAATTAGCGACCCGTCCGAGCGGCGCGACGTTCGAGCCGGATTGGCGTCGGGCCGTTGGTGGATTGCCGCCGGACTCCTTTGCGGCGGCCTGTTGATGTTGCCGTCCGAAGTTCGAAGCCAGTCTCAACCGGCGCCGCGGACGCTGAACCAGCCAGAGGACGCGCGTCCGATCTGGTCGCCGGAACGCCCCGGCGGCCCAACGGATGCGGTTGCTGCATCGGAGAGTTCGTCCAGCACGTTGCGATTGGTGCGCGAGGGCTGGGGTCAAAGCCGCCAAGACAGCGTAGCCAGCACCAGCACCAGTTCCGGCGTGCTCAGGTGGCGAAGCCGCACGCCTGCCGAGACACCGGCGGCGAGCGAGGACGGCTCGATTCCCTTGACGGCAGCCAACGGGCTTGGCATGGTCGAATCGCCGTCGTCCGTGCGTACCGTGGCTCATCAGCAGCCCGCGGATGCCTTTCAAGATCCGTTTGGCGACCGGCTCGCGCAAAACCGCGATTCCCGATACCAACCGGCCGGTGAGGCGGCAGGCGACGAGCCTTCCTCGTTGCTTCCGACGCTGGACCAATTGCTTCCGCCCTACGAGGGCTCGGAACCGAGTCGGCCGGCGGATGTTGTCGAAGATCCGCAGTTGCCCGGTATGGACGACCTGCCAGTCCCGGCACCGTTGCCCGTGCAACCCGCGTTGCCGGAATCTCAGCCAGCGCTGCCCGATTTCAACCCTGCTCCGTCACGGCCCGCACCTCAGCCGCCAGCTTCTGCTGCCCCCAAGGCAAAGCAGCCCTGGTCGAGCGAGCCAACGCCGCCCTTGGCCGCGCCCGCTCCGTCGGTCGATTCGCCGTCGGTGATACCTGGCGGAGAACGCTCCGCGGGGGATTGCCAGCGGATCTACAACGACCGGGATTGCTGCAAGGAGGACGAGAAATGCGAGGCGGCACGATTGGCGCTCAGGCAGAATTCGATCCGCAACATCTCGTTGGACATCACGGCTTCGTTCAAGCCCGATGCCAAGAGCGCGGAAGAAGAGAGCGAAGCCGCCCAGAATCAACTGCGCCGAATGCCCTCGCGGGTCTGGCGCGACCGCAACGGCAGCGTTCTGGCGGAAGGTCGCGTGGTGAACATCCACAACCGCCGCATCGACGTCCAACAAGAGAACGGCAGCACCAAGACGATCGCCTTGGGACAACTGGGCGAAGACGAAACGTGTTTTCTGGCCGCTTGGTGGCAAGTTCCGACGGAATGCATGCTGGGCAACGAACAGTACACGCCCCGCGTCTGGCAACCGGTGTCGTTCACCTGGAAGGCCTCGGCATTGTGTCACAAGCCGCTGTATTTTGAAGAGCGGATGCTGGAACGTTACGGCCACACCACGGGCCCGATTACCGAACCGGTCCTGTCCGGTGCGCACTTCTTCCTGAACGTGGCCATGCTGCCTTACAAAGTGGGAATGAATCCGCCGAACGAGTGCCAATACCCGTTGGGCTACTACCGTCCGGGAAGTTGTGCGCCGAGGCTGCTTCCCCCGGTGCCCATCAGCCCTCGGGGCGCCTTGCTGCAAGCTGGTGCCGTGACGGGGATGGTCTTCGTAATTCCTTGATCTCTGCTGACTCGGGAGCGATTGGAGAGCATAGCGGCGGGCGCGTCGAAAGGCGTTCCCGCCGCTAAGCAGTTCTTGCCGCTTGTCGGGAACCGCAGTCGAGGCGGAGCGACGAGACGCGAAACCGAGACGGCGTGTCTGTCGATGGCCGCGGCGCTCACTGGCGCTGCTGCAGCATCGGTTGCAGTTCCTGAACGAAATCGCGAACATCCTTGAATTCGCGGTACACGCTGGCGAACCGCACGAAAGCCACCTGGTCCAAGGTCCGCAAACGGTCCATGACCATCTCGCCCAAAACCCGGCTGTCGATCTCGTCCTCAAAGTCGTCGAAGACCTCTGTTTCGACGGCCGTAACAATCGCCTCGATCTGCTCGGCACTGATCGGGCGCTTCCAGCAGGCGCGTTCCAGACCGCTGCGAATCTTCTCCCGCTCGAACGGTTCCCGCACTTCGTTCTTCTTCACCACCTGCAGTGTCGTCCGTTCGTAGCGCTCGTACGTCGTAAACCGCCGGTCGCAGTTCAGACAATGACGCCGGCGCCGAATCGCGCTGCCGTCCTCGCTGGCCCGGGAATCCGTCACCTTGTCCCGGTCGACTTCACAGAAGGGGCATTTCATCAGTTGGCAAGACCTGTTCAACAAAGTACGGGGCTCTGAGTTCGGTCGCGCGGCGTTGACCAAGCGGCAGCCGCTCGGTGCCCCGGAAACCTGACATGGTTGGATTATATCCGAGTTTTGCGGAAATGGGACGGGCGTCGAGGTACGAAAATGAGCCAAGCACCCAGCCCCGAGCTGACGCCAAAATCCCGAAACCAGTATAATGCCCCCGGGTTGGAAGCTCTCTCGAAGACGATGAAAGGCAGATCCATGAGCGACGACGCGAACGACCGCACAGGGTACGAACCTCCTCAAGGCAACCAATCGGACGCATCGAAACGAGACCGGACGAGCGAAACGGCGGGCGGACCATCGCCCGGGGACCGATTGCGACAAGCCGCTGAAGATCGTCAATCGGATGCAAGCGAGCAGGAGGAGAAGCTCTGGCAGGGAACGTTTTCATCCCGCGCGATGATCGGCAAGTGGATTCTGGCCGCCGCTTGGACGTTGATCGCACCGATTGCCATCCTCGGTACAGGGATTGGTGGTCAAGCAACCTGGTGGGCATACCTTCTGATTGCGGTTGGACTGTGGGTCACCTTTGCACTTCAATTGGCGTACCGCAAGCTGGCGGTGAAGTACCATCTGACCAGTCAACGCTTCATTCACGAATCGGGTTTGTTGAAACGCACGACCGATCGGATCGAGGTCATCGACATTGACGATGTTGCGGTCGAACAGGGAATTATCGAGCGGATGCTGGGTGTTGGAACGATCAAGATCGTCTCGTCGGATCGGACTCATCCCGAACTTTGGATGCGCGGGATCGACGACGTGAAGCGCGTCGCCACGCTTCTGGACGACGTGCGCCGCAAGGAAAGACGCAAGCGTTCGCTGCACATCGAAGCGATCTAAGCATCGGCTAAGCATCGGCCGAGAAAAAAGTGTCAGGAGACGCGCGTCCAGGCGGTCAGTTCCGCGACCGTGTGCTGGAATTTCCGTCGCGTTTCCCGGATGACGAACTCCAAGTCTTGCGGCGCGTCGAGCATCTCGAAGTGCGGCTTCAACAGATCGCCGAGAGCGTCCAAGGTCAGGTACGGTTCACCGCCTTTGCGGAACCCACCCAGCCACTTTTCTTTTTTTGTGAACTCTTCCAGCCAGGTGTAGGGCGAGGTGAGGATCAGCACGCCCCCCGGATTCAAACGCTCGCGAATCGTCTCCAGAAATGCCGCGGGGTCGTGTAGCCGATCGATCAGATTGGCGGCCAGAACCAGGTCGTAACCGGTGAACTGAGGCTTCAGGTTCGTAGCGTCCCCTTGGAAGAATTCAACGCGGTCGGCAAACTGGTCGAGGCCCAAGTCGGACAGGCATGCCTCGTGGTAAGAAACGATCTCGCCTTCTTCCACGAGTTCAAAGTGCGCCACGCCTTTTTCTTTCAATTGCAGAGCCACGCGGATGAAGCGGGCCGAGAAGTCGATCCCGGTGACATGGTCGAAGTCCTTCGCCAACTCGAACGTGGCCCGGCCGACGGCGCAACCTAGATCAAGCGCTTTTCGACGCGGACGCTGACCGGTGTAGTGGCTGCAAATCGCGGCGCATCTCGCCGGGAAACTGGACACTCCGAAGTACGGTTTGCCGTAGTGGAATTCGCAATACTGCGACACGGCCGCGTCGGTCTCGTACATAGTTTCAGGCATGGTCAGCGGTTGCTCCGATTGCACGTAGCGCAGTCCTGCGTGCTGAAAAAAGTGTCTTCGAAACGCGTAGCGACAATCGCGAGTCGCCTCGTTGCCGGTCGAGATCCACGAACCGCCCTTGATCAGATTGTGCTGCGTATCGAACGTGGGCGTCGAGAAATCGTCGTAATACGGATGGACCTGAAAGCCGTCGAAGCCGGTGATCGGAGTCTCCGTCCATTGCCACACGTTGCCGATGAGATCGAAGAACTCGCCGAAGCGGAATTGACTGACAGGACACGACGACGCCCAGTGTTCCAGATTGATGTTTCCAGGTGCCTTCGTCCAGTAAGGCTGGTCCGGGATGTCGTGCAAGTCGCGCAGCCGATACCACTCGGCTTCGGTGGGCAGACGGATGGATTTTCCCGTCCTGGCCGCCAGCCAGTTACAGAACGCCTTGGCTTCCAGATAGTTCACCTCGACGGGCCAATCCCAGGGCATGTCGATGATCTGAGCCATGGTCCTGAACCGGTAACCGTCCGGCGAGTCGATCCAGAACAGCGGATGCCGGGCCTTGGAGTAGCCGACCCATCGCCATCCTTCGTGCGTCCAGAACTGCTCTTGTTCGTAACCGTGGTCTTCGACGAAGTCCAGGTACTCCCGGTTGGAAACCAGAAACCGGCTGGCTGCGAAGTCCCAAACGTCGCTCTCCTGGTGGCCGAACTCGTTGTCCCAGCCGTACAGCGGATGGTTTCTGGACTTCCCCAGAACGACTCGGCCTCCGGCGACCGCGATCAGTTCGTTCGTCGGCGCATCGCCGGTCGTCGGGCAGATGCTCCACAGAGGAAGCTGGCGAACCATCTCGATCGGCAGGCGGCGAATAATCACCGACGACGTCTCCAGATGGATCCGCTGGTGTTCGATGCCCATTTGAATCACCCAGAACGGATTGTCCCAATCGATCGGCATCGCCAGGGGCAGTGTCCGGATCGTCTCGTCCACCAGCGCACGCACCGTGTCGCGGTACGCCTTGACCTCGCCCACCGTCGGCCAGTCGTAGTGCGCCGCGTTCAGATCGTCCCACGACATTTCGTCGACCCCGACGGCGAACATGGATTCGAACCGAGGATTGATCCGGTCGTTGGCAATCCGGGCGACGATCAGCTTGTTGATGTAAAACGCCGCGGTGTGCCCGAGATAGAAAATCAACGGATGCCGCAACGGCTCGGGCCGCAAGTAGAAGGCGTCTTCCGAGGCCAGGGTGTCGTACAACTGCTCGTCCAGGCTGAACGTTGCGTGAAAGTACCGCCTGATCTCTTCGCGTTTCGCCGCAGCATCGTCTTCGTTCAGGATGATGGTTCGAGTGTTCCTGAGATCCAAACCATCTTTCAGAGGCTCGTCCGCCATGTGCCGTCGCTCCATCCAGCCAAAGATTCTGCAACCACCCGATGGTCTACCGGAACGCGTTCATCGCGTCAAGGCACTGAGGCGCGGGGCATTCGGCCATCGATGCGGTCATCGACCAGTTCGAGGAGACTTCGCGGTGCGGACGAGGCAGGTCAACTTAAAAAGGTTGTCTTTGAAAAGTCAACCCAAAAAGGTTGACGACAAGTCCCTTGGGACTCACGAAGAGCGTCCCCCGCCCATCTTGTGACGGATCTTGGTCAGCAGCCGAGATTGAGCTACATACGTTTCGACGGACATCGCTCCGAATTCGCGCGAATTCGGGTAAGGTTCTACGGCGAGACCGGCTGCAGGGCGGTTAGGGTTTCGAGGATCTGGGTGCGGACTCGATCGGCGATTCCGCGGTCTTTGGCATCGTGCCATTTCAGCCCGGCGGCGCCTTCGGCCATCAGCACTTCGGCGGCGGCCTCGTCCAGAAGTTTTTGGCCGCGTTCCACCGCCGCGTCGTTGCGCCCGGCGGCTCGAGCCTGCTCGACTGCCTTGCGGAGCATGACGAAGTACTCGTAATCCTGGCTGCTCTCGCGGATCGCTTCCATCTGCTTGCCGGCGGTAACGGTAGTCTCGTCCAGGAACAAGGGTGTGTACGGACCGCCCTTGGCGAAATACTCGTTCCACGACGACGCGCCGCTGTTGTCGCCAAAGGCCCAGAAGAACGAACCCGTGCCGCCGACGTGCCAACTGTGCCACGCCTGTAACCGGTAGTAACTGTACGGATCGAGCAGCTTGGCCGGTCCGCTGCACGAGTAGAACTGCAGCGTGCGACCGCGACGTTGCTGGTTCCGATAGAAGTCGCGGAAAGCGTCGCCTCGCTCCAACCACATGGGTCGGTTGGGACAGAGGATATCGCAAACCTCGAATACCTCGGCGGGCGCGGCAGCCGGATCGCGATAGGTCGGGTCCTCCCAGACGATCACGTCGGGTTCCGCGGCCTGGATAGCCCGCGCCCAAGCCAGCAGAGCCGTCACGTCGGAACCTTCGTGCGGTTCGTCGTGGATCAACAGCGCCAATCGGTTGGCTTCGATGCCTCGCGACCGCAGATGCTTGACCCACGCCGTAATCCACGTTCCGACTCGCCGCTGGAATTCGGGCGAACCGATGTCGGCGCCGCCCAGCGAGCTGCGGATCGTGCCCGAGTAATGCGCGACGGACAGAAACACCATGTACGTCTTGGCATCGGGCCAGAGATCGATCCAGCGGTCGAGGGCCGAGGTGTCCAGCCGGATCTTCTCAGGGGCCGCCGGATCGAACTCGAACGACATCAGCACCGCCGCACTGGCCCAGGGCGCATTGACGCACCGTTGCTGTAGATGCTGGATGAACTCCTCGCGGTTCTCCGCCGTCACGCCGTAGCGACTGGCCGCGTCGGTGTAGCTCCAGCCGCCCAGCCACAGGCTCTTCTCCTGCGGCATTCGCAGCGGCCAGATGCGCCAAGCGAGCGGCACTCGCGCCGGGGCGATTCCGGCGCCTTCGATCACTAGATCGCCCTCGTGCCGTCCTGGCGACTCGTCGGACGGACGGAAACTCATCCAGATTTGGCTCACCAAGCCGGGCAACACCGTCACTCGCCAACCGTCCGCATCGCGGGCAAGTTCCGGCAGCGCGGAGGCAACGGGAATGCCCTGTGCGGTGTCAGTCCAGACGACTTGGTGCAAGCGCACACAAGCCGGAAACGGTGAATCCGACTCCGCGTCAAACCGCAGCCGCAAGTCGAGCGGCGAGTCGGTGCTGTTGGCAAGATTGACCGTTGCCGCGCGATGCTCGCCCAGCATCGTATCGACGGACACCACCCCGGTGGCCGATTCGGGCGGCGCGAACAATTCCAGCGGATCCCAGGGGTTGGCAGCCCAGACAGCCAAGTTGTCGTGGCCCTTCGCCCGCCAAAGGGCCGCGTTCAGCCCGAACAACTCGGCATGACGCTTGCCGATCGGCAGGACGGCGCGGAACGCTTCGGCGTCAGCGATCAAATCGGGTTCCGCCTTTCGCAAACCCTGCAACCGCTGGAGAAAAGCACTGCGTTGAGGAGCGTCGACCGTGCTGCCTTCGATCGCTCGTTCGAGGCCTGCTAGATCCGCTTGCCAGCGGTGCCGGATCGAACGTGCCAACCGGCCTTGCTCGTACACGCGTCGGGCATCCGTCGCGGTCGCGGGATCCGGCGGAGTGTCGCGCCAAGCGTCCGGGCCGCGGAGCACTTGAACTTCGTCCGTGAAGAGGTACGGTCCGCCCGGCAACGGGATCAACACGAACTGGACGAAACGTCCGCGGGTGCGGAGTTGGTCGGTCCCGAGTCGCCGGATCGCGTAGCCTTCGGGCCACGCGCCGCGGACTTGCTGATCCAACCCGACCAAGTCCCCCGCGTCGTGGAACGTCCTGCCGTCGTCGCTGACCAGGATCTGCACCGCCATCGGCCAAGTGACCCCGGCTGTTCCAGCAGCGGTGGTCAGCGACGCGCCGCGAATCGGCTGAATTTCCTGCAAGTCGACCGTGATCGTCGCATAGGCTACGCTCTGCCAACCGACCGTCCCGGTCTGCGTCCAGAAATACTGGTCGGTCGTTTGACCATCGGTCAACTGCTGCGCATCGCCGGGATCGGTGCAGAGGCCGTAGTTCGGCGCCGGAAACAAACGATAACCCTTGCCCAGCGCGATGTTCTCCCCGATCTCGTGCGGATCGCCGGCCAGACCCGTTGTGGGCCAGCATGCGACCCACAACGAAAGAACCAGCCAACCCTTGCTGACTTCCGTTCTGGCAAACATGTTTCTCTCTCCCGTGAAATTGTATTCCGTTCGCGCACCCGATTGCGTTTGCACTGGCTTCGCCGAATGCCCCCAGTCTGTGCGGCGGGCGTTCTCGCGGTTGGCTACCAACGAAATCATACAGGCGGGAACTGGCGATGGCGAGAGCTACCGTCAGGCCGAAACGCGTCCCCGTGATTTCCGTCATGACGACGCGCCGGCGGATCCGGTTGCCAAGTAGCTGACGACGGCTGCGATGACGGTCAGGGCGATCCAGGCGTGGAGGATCGCTCGATAGCACGGGCCGTTGCGGCAGCGCGAGACGAGCGCAATGCCGAGGCGTTTCGGGAGCAGCGCGTGGCCGGAAACGACTTGCACCACGATCAGCAGCGCCATCATCAGCGGTATCGCGAAGTCGTCCAGTCGCACCGGTTCCCCTTCCGCATTCTCCGAATCCATCCGCTACTTCGCAGTCTTTTTCGCCGCCTTGACCGCGCATGTGTTGTCCGAGTGCCGCAAGTAACCGAACACCGGCTGCGGGGTGCAGACCTGCTCGATCACGATCCCGTGCTCGAACAGCACCGTGCGCCAAGCCCGGTCGTCCGAACTGATTTTCGCGTACGGCGGCTGCACGCAATACCGGACCAGCAACTGCATTTGCATCAGGCAACTGCGCAACAACAACTCGCGGCCCCGGACGGCTGTGAAACAGGCGATCTTCCTGTGGATTACCCTCGCTCGCTTGGATTCCGCCCGGTCACCTGATCGCGGATCAACGCCGCTGCGCGATCATCTCGGGGTGCGTCTCGCTCGCTCAGGTATCCGAACGTGACCTTTCCCTCGAGCGAGTCGGGACAACGTTGGCGGCTTGACGAATAGACTGTGCGGCTTCAATGCCGTAAAATCCAGCAGTCGTGTGGGCTTCGATCGCCAGCAAGGATTGTGGGCATTGGCCGCGGATACAGGTGGGCCGTTCGTTGGCCTCCGCGAGTGGAACCGAAGTATGACTGCCGATTCCTTATTTCCGACGTCGGGGATGTGCTGGGCGGGCGGGGTGTTCGCGCTGGACGGGAGGTCATCGAGACGGATGCCGTCGGCGTCCTGGACGATTCGGTGTGGACGCACCGATGTCACCGGCCGGCGGGACGAATCGCGTGGCGACGCCCTGCACCGGATGACGCGGATCGAGCAGGCGGGGCAGTCGGGCGGTAACGCGGTGGCCGAGAAACGGATCGATCTGACCTACGACGCGGCCAGTCAATACCAGACCATCACCCGCTACGCCGACCTCGCCGGTACGAAGCTGGTCGCCACCAGCGACTACACCTTCGACGCCGCCGGACGGTTGACTGGGCTGAGCCATGCCCAAGGCGTCACACCGCTGGCCGGCTACACCTGGACGTACGACGCCGCGAATCGAGTCACCGAATTCACCTCGCTGCTGGACGGCGCCGCCGAGTACGCGTATGACCAGACCGATCAGTTGGTCGATGCTGAATACGACTACCAGGACGACGAAGCGTACGACTACGATGCCAACGGCAACCGGACGATGACCGGCTACGCCACCGGCGACAACAACCTAGTTCTCTCGGACGGCACCTACGATTACGAGTACGACGCGGAAGGCAACCGCACCCGCCGCACACACATCGCCAGCGGCGAAGTGACCGATTACCAGTGGGACCACCGCAACCGGCTGACGCGCATCACCATCCGGCCTACTGCAAACGACCCACTGACCACTGACATCCTCTACGCCTACGATGCCTTCAACCGCTTGGTCCGCGTCACGCTCCACACAACTGACAACGGACCACTGACCACTGACACGTTCCACGTGTACGACGGCGGAGGGGAAATGCGGAAATGGGGTCGGGTCTCATTCTCTTGCAAAAAGCGGGTTGAGTGGGTATGATAGCGTCATGCCGCGACGACCACGAATTGCAACTGGAGGATATGTCTACCACGCGCTCAACCGCGCGGTCGGGCGGAGTACGATCTTTGAAGAGGTTGACGACTACGCTTCACCGTCTGTCGGTACGTCGAGCGCAACGCCCTGCGTGCCAACCTCGTCACCTCGGCCGAGCAGTGGCGTTGGTCGAGCTTGTGGCACCGAGTCCACCAGAGTGCAGCCGTGACACTGGCCGATTGGCCTCTCCGCCCCGGACAGAACTGGCTGGACTATGTCACTCAAGCCGAGACGGAGGCGGAATTGAAGGCTTTGCGGCGGAGCGCCCAGGTTGGCACTCCCTTCGGCGAAACGGTCTGGCAGCAGGCCACGGCGAAGCGTCCGGGATTGGAATCCGCGTTACGTCCCCCAGGCCGCCCAAAATGCCGCCGCCCCGACCGGTGAACAGTCGCACGAAACGCCGAATCGACACAAATGAGACCCGACCCTGTTTCTTCCCACATGGGGAAGCGGCGGAAGCTGGTGGATTCGTCAGCCCGGTTTGGACGAAGAAAAGTCCATGCTCAGGCGTTTCAACAATCACGGCATCCCGACTGATCTGTACGGACGACCCTAATCAGAAAAAGGCATGGAAAATGCGTGTCTTGATTCTGTTCTGGCTTATTGGGACGGCCCCTGAGATGGAGGCGGAAGAGGTGACTTTTTTTTCAATTTGCATAGACGATAGATGGGGATTCATCGATCAAAAAGGAGAAGTTGTGATATCGCCGACTTTCCTGAGAGCATCGGAATTCTCGGAAGGGCTTGCCGCTGTTAGTATTGAAAACAACGACGGAAGAAGTGCATATGGATTCATCGATACCAAGGGGGAGTTTGTCATCGGCCCGGGGCCTCCGCCAAATTACAGGTGGCCGGACACTTCCGTTGGGATGCCCTCTTACTCGTACGGCAGTTTCGCCGACGGCCGAGCGAAGTTTTGGGTTGGTGATATCACCGGGCGAGGAGGATATATTGACAAGACGGGTAAGCTTGTCATTGATGTACAGTTCCGGTTCATGCACGATTTCTCAGAGGGGCTCGCGAGTGTAGATTTCCAGGGCCGTAGGTGTATTTTCGATCTATATGGTGAAGTAGTTTTGCGACTTCCAAACGAATACGGCGCGAGGGGGTTTGTGGAAGGACGCAGTGTGGTCGAGTTTGTGGATGCCGATGGTCGGTGGCGGCGGGGGTTTATCGACCGTTATGGGAAGGAGATTGTGCCGCCCGAATACGGCGGCGCCAACGACTTCTCCGATGGTCTGGCGGTCGTATGGCGTGCCATAGACAAGAGTCGCTATCGATACGGTTTCGTTGGATTGGATGGGAAGATTCGGCTACCACTTGAATTCGATTTTGCCGAGAGCTTTGGTGACGGTAGAGCGTTTGCTGTAAAGGACGGGCGCACTTTGCTAATCGACCGCGAGGGGCAAACGTTGCGTGAGCTGGCCTTTGATTCGAGTGAGTACCGCATCAGTCAGTTTAGGGAGGGGCTGGCGAGCATTTACCGCTTCGATGAACGTGACCCGTTCGATGATCAGCATCGGGCAGCGGGAGTCATCGATGTTGACGGTGCAATTGTGGTTCCATTGATATACGACCTGGTCGAATCGTTTCGCGATGGTCTTGCTCTCGTTAGGAAGGGAGATATTACCGCGTACATCGACCGCAAAGGAAACGTTGTGTGGAGCACAACGAAATGGGGCTATTAGCAGGTTGCGCGACGGGAAAAGGACGGGAAAAAGGGACGAAGGACGGGAAAAGGGGCGACGGGGGTCTTTTCTAGGCGAGAAACGCCGACGGCACCTTCACCTTGACCGACCGGCAGGGTGGCCGGTCGAATTTCAACCAGCAGGGGTTGCTGACCTCGCGGCTGGATCGGGTGGGCAACGCCACCACGTTCGACTATATTGACCTGGACAGTGATGGCGTGCCCGATGCGCTCTCCGAGATGGTCGAGCCGGGCGGGCGAACTACGACGTTCGCCTACAGCAGCGGACGGTTGGACACGATCACGGATTTCGCCGGAGGCGTCACGGCGATGACCTACGACGCCGCGAATCGCATCACCGAATTCACCTCGCGGCTAGTCCTTAAACAAGCGAACGCCATTTAGGGGATTGCGCAATCGAGGGCAAGAAAATAGAAAATCCTCCGTGTTTTTGACAGTTTTCGAACTTCTGGCGATATCCCGTCGCCAGCGAACACGGAGGATTTCAAGTGATTTCACCACAAGTCATCGAGGAACGCAAGCGGAGCATCGAGCGGCGGCTGCAACGGGACAAATTTATCAACGGATTTGAGGGGCCGGTCCTTTCCGCGACGGACATCAACTACGAGATGGCCGAGCGTACCAAGGCCATCACCTACGGGGGCATCGGGCTGATACATATGTTGGCTCGCCAATCGGGACTGGTGGATGCCATCGACCGGCGGCTTCATCTGTTAAAACTTTATAAGCCGTATCGTGAATCGGACCATGTGCTCAATATCGCTTATAACGCGTTTTGCGAAGGCCGGACGTTAGAGGACATTGAACTGCGGCGAAACGATGAAGTGTTCCTCGACGCGTTGGGTGCCGAACGCATCCCCGATCCGACGACGGCGGGTGACTTTTGTCGCCGCTTTACGGCTTCTGCCATCGGAGCCCTGCAAGACGCGATCGATGAAGCCCGTCTCAACGTCTGGGCGCGACAGAACGAGGATTTCTTTGCTCAAGCGACGATCGACATGGACGGGACGGTGATCGGGACGGAGGGGCAGTGCAAGAAGGGAATGGACGTCGCCTATGATGGCACCTGGGGGTATCACGCCCTGTTGCTTTCTTTGGCGGAAACAGGCGAAGTGCTGTTCATTAAGAATCGCAGCGGCAATCGGCCCAGTCAGGAGGGCGCTGCCGCGTTGTGCGACCGAGTGATCGGCCTCTGTCGTCGAGGTGGCTTTCGGTGCATCGTGCTCCGAGGCGACACCAAGTTCAGTCAGACCGAGCATCTCGACCGTTGGGATGCCGACAACGTGATCTTTCATTTCGGCTACGAGGCGAAGCCGAACCTGGTGAAAATGGCTGACGAACTGCCAAAAACCGCCTGGAAACGGCTTCGTCGGAAGCCGCGTTACGAGGTGAAGACGACGCGTCGTCGTCGCCCAGACAACGTGAAAGAGGGCATTGTCGAGAAACGTGGATACGAAAACCAGATCCTGCAGTACGAGGAAGTGGCCGAGTTCCGTTATCGTCCGACGGCCTGCAAGCAAGAGTATCGAATGCTTGTGGTTCGCAAGCATGTACGTGTGGAGAAGAGCCAGCAATTCCTCTTCGACACCAAACCCTATTTCTTCTACATCACCAATGACTGGGAGAGTCCTGCAGAGGCCATCGTCTTCTCCTGCAATCACCGCTGTAACCAAGAGAATTTGATCGAGCAGTTGAAGAATGGAGCGCGTGCGTTTCGAGCGCCGGTGGACAACCTGATTTCCAATAACGCCTACATGGTGATGACCGCCTTGGCATGGAATCTCAAGGCTTGGTCGGCCTTATGGTTGCCAGTGGTTGGGCGGTGGTCAGAAAAGCATGAGAGTGAAAAGCAAGAACTATTGCGGATGGACTTTCGCACGTTCGTCAATGTGATGATGAAACTTCCTTGCCAGATCGTACGGACGAGTCGCAAGATCGTCTATCGGTTGTTGAACTGGAATCCGTGGCTGGGCGTGTTCCGTCGCCTGACCACCGTGCTGAATTGCTGAGGAGAGGATACTCGAAGCCGAAGTCTGGATGCTTCGGTACCGCCGCAACGCCTTGGGTAGAACACGGGAAGGGAACCGCAAAATGCAGCACGAAAATTCGATCGAAAAATTGCCTCCGCCGGAGGCCGCGAGGAGTCCCCGCGCTCGCCTCCCCGGCCCCGCGGCCGGCCGCCCAGCCGCCGAAAAAAATCTCCCCGTTCGCTTGTTTAAGGGCTAGTTTGCACATCCGAACGGAAGTGGGAGCAAACCAACTGGCTTGACCAGCACAAACTGACATCACCTCGCCCGCTCCATCAGCACGACTCGCCCCGGTGACATCGTTGCCCGCCAAGGCCGTGCGAGTTGCGGTCCCCGGAAAGGCGAAGATATAATGCTGACAAGCATGTTTTGATTTCACGAATCACCGGCCGAGGAATCCACACCATGACTGTTGTCTCGATGACGATCCTGATCGCCTCGACTTGTGCGGCGAATGCTGCGCCGGCTGAGGCTCACGCGTCCCGCTCGGCGGTCGCGTCGATCAGCCAATATGGCGTTACCTGGACGTTCGACGGGCCGGTTGTGGCCGGGCGATTCGTCACGGGCGACTGGTGGGTTGTCGGCCCCGCGACGGTTCGCAGCGTCAGTCCGGCTCCGACCGGGGACCGGCACGGATCGGTGGTCAATCCGCCGGCCGGGGACCGACAAGGGTACGATCATCGGATGGCGCATTTCGATCCAACGCTCCGCGCGACATTTCCGCTGGTGCTGAAAGCGGGGGACTCGTTGGTCAGCGTGGCGAGCGTCGATCAGATCGGCGTCAAGACGCCGGACACGATCCCGGGGCACTACTGCCGCGGACCCTTGCGCACGGCGGTCGTGCTGACGTGCCTGGACGCTCCGCCTCCCGCGGACGCCTTTCGCCCGGCTTACGTCGGCAGTTGGCGGGAGATGTTCACCGCGTCACAGATCCGCCGCGACCGCCTGACAGGCTTGGCGCCGCCGGGAGCCGTGCCCGACGCGCGGCGTTACGAACGTGCCTTCGAGCGTATCTGGCTCGACCATCAACGGCAGTGGGTCAACCGCGACATGCATCCGCTGGAGAACATGCCCGACTACGGGCGAGAGATCACCAATCTGGTTTCCGATGCAGCGCTGCTGCTGTTGCTGGATGATCCAGATGGACAGCGCGAGACATTGCTGCTGCGATTCATTCAGAAGGGGATCGACTACTTCGGTGTTGTCCAGTCCGACAACAACCTCTGGATCGCCAACGGCGGTCACAATTCGGGCCGCAAGTGGCCGATCCTGTTCGCTGGTTTGATGCTGGATCACGAGGGGATGAAACACGTTCAGGCGACGTTCCAGGAAGATCAGCAGACGTATTTCGGACCCGGTTTCCGCGGTCAGAAAGCCCTGTGGACCATCGCGCCGGACAATGCCAACGCCCGCCACGAAGAAGCAGATCCGGCGACTTGGGAGACGTTTGGCGACCGGCGCGGCAACAACGGGCACAAAGCCGAAGGATACCGGCGGCTGAATGGGCCGACGTGGGTCGGGCAAGCGTTAGCTGCTCGTCTGACCGGCATGGTGGAGAACTGGAACCACCCACCATTCTTCGCGTACGTGGATCGTTGGTGGCAGGAAGAGCAGCAAGCCAACGACTTCGTCACCACGATGTGGCGGACGTATCGGCAGCGAGATCCGAAGTGACGAATCCGAATTGACACCTGGTAACTGAGTTCGTGAGACTTCGTGGTTGGAAGTCTTACGGCTCCCGGCGCGAATCGATGGAGACCATGATGACAACGAAGCACGAACTGACGCGGCGGGGATTTCTCGCGGCGAGCGCGGCGGTGGGAATCGGCGGTTACGCGTTGCATGCAGTCGGCGAGGAGCCGAGTTCTGGTCGCGGTGGCGCCGACGCCGCTACTCGTACGCTGCGTTGCGAAGCGCCGGTCGTGCGCAAGGCGGATGTGCTGGTCTGCGGTGGAGGTCCGTCCGGTTGCGCTGCGGCGTTGTACGCGGCTCGCTCCGGAGCAAAGACATTGCTGCTGGAGAACATGCCGTTTCTGGGCGGTGTGTGGACCGCCGTGGGCATCTCGCATTTGATCGATGGCCGCGGGCGCGACGGATTGAACGCCGAGATTCATCAGCGGCTGCCGGTTCATCAAGTATTTGGCCGCAATATCTATTTGATCGAGGACATGAAGTCGCTGCTCGATCAGATGATGGCCGAGGCGGGAGTCGAAGTCCAGTTGCACACGCGCGCCGCCTCGGTGGCCCGCGAGGGCTCGCGGCTCGGAGGCGTGTTCACGGTCAGCAAGTCGGGATTCGAGTTCATCGAAGCCGGCGTCGTGATCGACACGACGGGCGACGGCGACATCGCCGCGGCAGCCGGCTGCGCCTTCGAACAAGGCCGCGAGTTCGATGGCCGGACACAGCCGGTGACGTTGTTCGGCACCATCGGCGGCTACCGCGGCCAACCGGCCAAGGGGCGCGCCTTGGTCGAAATCCTCGAACGTGGCGGCTGGCGGCCCAGCTATCCTCCGGTCACTTTGTTTCCGCAGCCCGGTCAGCCGGGCGTGTTCCAATTGATGGCCACTCAATTCTATGGCATCGATGGCACCAACGTTCGAGACCTCAGCCGGGCCGAAATCCTGGGCCGCTACGAGATCCGCAAGTGCGTCGAGGTCTTCAGGCAGCACGGCGGCGATGACTGGAAGGATGCGTTCCTCATCGGGACGGGACCGACGATCGGAGTCCGGGAGACGCGGCGCATCCGCGGCCGGTACTATCTGACGTGGGAGGATCTGAACCGTGGGGCGCGATTCGAAGACGGCGTCGCGGAGATTCGATCGGGTTCGAACATCCATCCCGTGGACGACCCCTACGAATCGCCGCCCGAAGGACTGCCGGCCCCGCCGCAGTTCCGCGTGCAGCCTTACGAGATCCCCTTGCGTAGCCTGATCGCCGCCGATGTCGACAACCTGCTGATGGCGGGGCGATGCATCTCCGGCGACGTCTACGCCCTGGGCAGCTACCGGCTGACCGGCAACGTCGTCCGCACGGGCGAGGCTGCCGGACTCGCCGCGGCAATGGCGTTGGAGAGCGGCATCCAGCCGCCTGCCCTGGACGGCAAGGCGGTGGTCGAGCGACTGAATCGGATGCGAGTCGGCTGAATCTCGTCGTGGCGTTCGCGAAAATTCGGGGCCGGTTCAGAATTTCAGAATGTCTCCATGGACGGCATCTCGATGCCGTCCATGAAGCTGGAAAGCGATCGGCAGCGAAACGGCTGCTGCAGTTTCCGAACGGCTTTCGATTCGATCTGTCGCACGCGCTCCCGCGTGACCGAGAAGACTCGCCCCACCTCTTCCAGCGTGTAGGCGTAGCCATCGGCCAAGCCGAACCGCATTCGCAAGATCTCCCGTTCGCGGTAGTTCAGAGTCTTGATCACCTCTTCCAGACGGTCCTTCAACGCCTCGCGGTTGGCTTCCGCCAGGGGATCGTCTTTGCGATGGTCTTCCAGGAATTCGCCGAAGTAACTATCGTCATGGTCGGTCACCGGCTGGTCGAGCGACAGCGGCTGACGGGACATCTTCAGGATCGTGCGGGTGTCGTCTACCGACAGTCCGGCGCGCACGGCCGTCTCCTCGGGCGTGGGCTCGCGGCCCAATTCCTGGACCAGATCGCGGGTGACGTTGCGAATCCGACTCATGGTATCGATCATGTGGACCGGAACGCGGATGGTACGGCTCTGATCGGCGATCGCCCGCGTGATCGCTTGCCGGATCCACCAAGTCGCGTACGTCGAGAACTTGTAGCCGCGTTCGTGCTCGAACTTGTCCACCGCCCGCATCAGGCCGGTATTGCCTTCCTGAATCAGATCCAGAAAACTCAGGCCGCGATTGCGGTACTTCTTGGCGATCGAGACCACCAGCCGCAAGTTCCCGGCCGACAGCCGGCGTTTGGCGGCATCATACTCCTCGCAATACGCCTCGGTCTGTTGCACTCGCCGCGCCAGCGTGGTCGGCGTTTCGAAGGTGATCCGCATCAGGTAGCATAGTTCCGCGCGCAATTCGTCGCGCGACCGGCCGTTCGAAAAGCCTTGCGAGCAGGCTTCCAGCAACTGGGTCCGCAGCGATTGCATTCGAACCGAAATCTCCCGCAATTGGTCGAACAAGGGCTGCAATCGGTTCGTGCGCAAGTTCATTTCTTCGATCAAGCGCACGGCGCGGTTTCGGCGACGCACCATCGCGGCCCAGGCAGCGCGGCGCACCGGCATCGGCTGACGCTTGCTGACCGCGATTCGGTAATCGTGGCGGTTGCGGACGAGCAATTGCTGAAGTGTCCGCAGGTTCGGCCCCAACCGCTTCAGCGTGCGTTTCTTCTCGGCAGTGTTCGTGACGGAAACCTCGACCGTGCGATCCAACCGCAGTGCGCCGTCCCGAATGTTCTCCAGGATCGTGACGGTGCCCTGCAGCATGAAGTCCGTCGCCAACATGCTATGCCGGTAACGATGTCGAGCAATGTCGATTCTCCGAGCTGCCGAGACCTCGTCCGTGCGGCTCAGCAGGGGAATCTGACCCATCTGCATCAGATAGACCCGCACTGGATCATCGGTGGGCCCGTATGCCGTCGCGGTGGATTCCAACTCGTCGCCGAAGAGTTCCTCGTCGTCGTCGTCCTCGTCCTCGTGCAGTTCGTCTCGGCAATCGTCAAGGAAATCGTCGTCATGCGAATCGTCAAGGAAATCTTCCTTGCGGGTTCGCCGGCGCCCCGGACGTGGAAATCCGGCCATGCCGAGTTCGTCGATGGAGTCTTTGAGAATCGATCGACCCGACGGTCGGCTCGATTCCCCCGTACTGCGCCGCGTGGCGCCGTTGCGCGTTGTCCTCAAAATACTGCCCCTTCTCCGCGAGTCTTCGTTCCTGTCCGAGAGCACGAATACCGACGCATTGCCTTCTGTCCGCACGAGACGTGCCAACGGCATCCCGTCTCTCTCACGAGACGCGCAAACGATTGCCTGAGACGAGTTTGCGCGCCAACCAGGATTGACGCTCCGTAAACCGCTTCGATGCACCGTGTCAACATAGGTGGCCAGCATTCACCGCGAGGTTGTGTTCCGGAAACATCCGCAGCAACCAGCCGTCCCTCGGGACTCGCCGAGTTGCCTCACTCGCAGCGGGCCGGACAACCCGTCCAATCGTTAAAAACTACGATCCGAATGACCCTGGACGCCCACGTCTCGCTGAAAATCCATGAGGGTCCCGGCTCAACCATCGACCAGCCGCCAACGGGGGCAGCGGTCCCGGCTACAAGCGTCGCAAATCCCGTTCCGCTTGGGGCAACTTCCTGATGCAATGCGGCGGGTCTAGGCGGTTCGGTCGTGTACCAAACGACCGGATCAGGCTATAATCCGTGCAGCCGCGACGGCGCTCGTCGCGGTGTATGAATCGTCTCACTCTCAGCGTTCCGGAGAACTGCCTAGATGGCCGAACCGAACAAGATCTTGATTGCGGACGACAATCAGCCGAACTGCGAGCTGCTGGAAGCGTACCTAACCGATCTGGATTGTGTCGTCGCATTTGCCGCTGACGGTCGCGAAACGCTGGAACAGGTCAAGGCGTTTCAGCCGGATCTGATCCTGCTGGACGTCATGATGCCGCGCCTCAGCGGATTCGAGGTTTGTCGCCAACTGAAAGACGATCCGAAGACCAGCCGTATCATGATCCTGATGGTCACGGCGTTGAACGAATTGGGGGATATCGAGCGGGCCGTCCAGGCCGGCACGGACGATTTCCTTTCCAAGCCAGTCAATAAGATCGAATTGCTCAAGCGAGTCGAGAATATGTTGAAGTTGAAAGATATTCGCGACGAGAACGAACGGCTGCGGCGCTACATCGAATCGATGGAGGACGCCTCGGAATAGGTGCGACGTCGCACCTGTCAACCGAGTCGACGGTCACTTGGGCTGGCAGCAGGGTGGTGGAGTCTGGCTGGCGGCCTGAATCTGCTGATCCAAATCGGTGCTTCCACTGGCCGAGAGCGGCGTTACCAAGGACTCACCCGATAAGACGAATCGTTCGGCGATGGTGCCCAGTCCCAACGCGACCAGCAGCAGGGCGGTGATCAACGGCAAGCGGCGCCCGAGCGTGCCGGTCAACGTTTGGACGGCCGCTCCGACCGACGCCAGCACCGGCACCGTGCCGGCCCAAAACGCGACCATGATGGCCGCTCCCCACCCCGCGCTGCCCGTCCCGGCTGCGATCAGGGCAAAGGCGTACAGCCAGCCACAGGGCAACAGCGCCGTCAACAATCCGATGGTCAAGGCGCGCGGCAGAGGATTGAGTCCGATCGCCAACCGCTGACCGGCGAACAAGATCCGCTGCAGCCCGGCGGGAACGCGCGCACTCGGCAGATGCACGCCCCGATACCGCAGGATGGCGGCGATTCCAAAAGCGATCATCGTGGCTCCGGCCAGCGCGGCGGCGGCTCGATGCAAGCCGACCATCGAGCCTCCCAGGTCCAACGCTGCGCCCAGCAATCCGCAGACGGCGCCCAACAGGGCGTAGGTCACCAAGCGCCCCCCGTGGTAGGCCACCTGGAGGATTACTCGCGACGCCAGTGAATCGAATTCCGTGCCGCCGACGGCGAACGCGACCAGCGCGCCGCACATGCCGGCACAGTGGAGGCTGCCGAACAGGCTGGCGGCCAGCACGGCGAGCAGAGTCGCTGTCACAGCGGGCCTCCCGGCGGGACCACGTCGCGCAGTTCCGTATGCGTGAACGTCTCGTCGCCTTGCTGAACGGCCAACCGGAACTCCCATTTGCCCGAGCGGGACAATCGCAGGGTCGTCTCGTACCGCCCCTCGCCGACGGGCGTCATCGTGGCCGACGACCGGTCGTTGCCCCGGGCATGCGAGAAGGCAACCAGATCGATGACGGCTCCGTCAATCGGTACGCCTTGGCGATCATTCAAACGGCACAGCAACTTGCGCTCGCCAAATACACTGGCCTGGTCGGCCAAGCTCAGTTCCAATTGCCAACCCAATTGCTCGTTGCGTCGCCGCTGGGCCATCGTCGCGTCCCAGTCCATGCTCTGCTGGTAGTAGTCCGGTTCGACTGCGAACGATCCATCGGTGACGGTCAGGTACACCGTGACCAACATCAGCAGGGCCTGCGCGGACAACAGCACGACGACCAGACCGACCCAAAAGCGGCGATGCCGCGACTCGGCTCGACGGAAGGGTTCGTTTCGATCATCAGCCATCGGCGTTCTCCCGGCCTTGGGGGCCCAGCAGACGGTGCGAAAACTGCTGATCGAAACTCTGGCCATCGGAGATCCGCAGCGTGACATCGTACCGGCCTTGGCGGAAGACGGATCGCGGAACCGCAATCAGCAGCGATTGAATCTGTGTCTCTCGGTCTCCGATCGTCATGGGATTGTTTTCCATCATCAGCCGCGCCGGAGTCTCGCCGACCAACGCAATGGTGTACTGGGCATCCCGACCGCTGCGGTTGCGGATCTTGACGCGGAGTTGATTGGAGATCTCGCCCCCGGCTAACTCGTTGAACGGCAAGCCGGGTCCACGCAGCAGCGTTACATGGGCGTCTTGCTGGTTGGCCAGCACCGCCACAAACGCGGTCAGCAGGACGACCATAATCGCCGGATAGACGATCACTCGCAGACGCAGGAGTTGGCTGGGTTGCCCATCGATTCGTGCCTGCGAGCTAAAACGGATCAGCCCCCGCGGCTTGCCGATCCGGTCCATCACATGGTCGCAGGCATCGATGCACTGCGTACAAGCAATGCATTCCAGTTGCAGCCCGTTGCGGATGTCGATGCCGGTTGGGCAGGTGTCGACGCACAACCCACAATCGACACAATCGCCCAGCGTCTGCCCCTGACGCTCGCGGTGCTTTCCCTTGCCTCGCGGTTCACCGCGGCGGCGGTCATAGCTGACAATCAGCGAGTCGCGGTCGAGCATTACGGACTGAAAGCGGCCGTACGGACAGGCGACGATGCAAGTCTGCTCGCGGAAATAGCTGAAGTCGAACATCATCAGCGCGGTCGTGGCCAGCATCACTAGGAAGGGCGCTGGGTGCTGAAGAGGCGACTGCTGCATCCAGCGAGCCAAATTGTCGACGCCCACGAAGTAGGCCAGGAACGTGTGTGCCAGAAAAGCGGACGCCAGCAAGTAAACGGCGTACTTGGCCACGGTGCGCCGCGACGAGCGGCGTTTGCCCGGCGAGTGCCGCAGACCGGGCGGGCCGTCGAACAACCGTTCCAAAGGTCGATACAGGAATTCCATGTAGACCGTCTGCGGACACATCCAACCACACCAAACGCGTCCAAACAGTGCGGTGACTAGGAATACGCCCAGGATCAGACTGACCAACAGCAAGGCCAACAGCAGAGTGTCGGTAGGCAGGAACGTGAACCCAAGAATCGTGAACTCGCGAGCGGGAATATTCAGCAGAACGGCCGGTCGTCCCTGGATCTTCAAGTAGGGCAACAACGTGAATACGGCGATCAGCACGTAGGCCACGGTCCGCCGCGCGGTCAGCCAATAACCTTTGGACAACCGCGGATACATCCAGCGGCGCGACCCGTCCTCGCGCCACGTCGAATTGACCATGCCGGGCGGCGTTTCCAGTTGGCTGCTCATCGTGTACTCGCGCGACGGACGGTAAGTTCGAGGAGTCGGATTCCGTACTATTCGGTTTTCTCGGCTGCGGTCGCCTCGGCCTCGGAGGTGTCGGTGCGGGGCGTCTCTCCCGCATCGGCCGCGGGCGCATCGTCGGCGGGTGCTTCGGACACTGCGGTGGGCCAGGGCGGAACCTCCTTGCCCTCGGCCGGTCGCGGACCAGGCAAGTTCTGGCCCCGCATCGATGCGACATAGGCGGCAGCCAGCACCAATTCGTTGGGATGCAGTCGGTTCCGCCAAGCAGGCATGGCACCGTTGGCGGCGCCGTCTGCAATCACGGTCACCAAATCGCTCAGCGTCTGAACACTCTTGTAGTGGTCGTCAGTCAAGTTGGGACCAACCAGTCCGCTGCCGTTGGCAGCATGGCAGGACTGGCAGTTCGTCTTGTAGACAGTTTGCCCGACGGCCAGCCACTCGCGTTTCTCGGGCTGCATGTACTCGATCAGCGTCGCTTCGTCGGCTTTCAGTTCTCCGATCTCCGCGAATCGCAAACGCAGGTTTTCGGCTTTGGCACTGTCGTACGCTTCGACGACGGTCCATCCATTGGTGCCCAGCAGCGGTCCGATCTGAAAGTACATGTAGTAGACCACGCTGAACACCACGGTGCCGAACAGGATCAGATTCAGCCACAACGGGATGGGATTGTCGAACTCCTGAATCCCGTCGAAGTCATGGTCCAGCAGACGATCTTTCTCGTCGGTCTTCATCGTATCCGGTCCTCATCGTCTTTCCACAAGTTGGCCTGCTCGTCGATCTCCCGGGCGGGACGAGTCCACGTCCAGACGACGATCCCCACAAAGGCGCCGAAGAACAAGACCAACGAAACAACGGCAAACGGCGCCATGCCCAGCCGGCTCATCAACCCATCGATGACACGCATTCGACAATCCCCTTTCCGCCACCGGCCCTCAAGAATGAAGCTTGAAGTCCAGCGGTTCCCCTTTCACTCGGCGGATTCCGCAGGCGGTGGATCGGCCGCAGCTTCCGCGGTCGCGAACAAATCGGTACCCAAGCGGTCCAAGTAAGCGATCAACGCGATCGCCTTCTTGTCCTGTAGTCCTGTCAGACTGCTGTCCTGCTCCACGATCTTGGCCGCGATTCCCTCGGCTTGCTTCTTCGCCGCCTGGACGGCTGCATCGACATCGGCGTCCGCGTACGGCACCCCCAACATCTGCATGGCCCGCATCCGTTGCGGGATGGCCTCAGAATCCGTCCTGGAAGTCAGCAGCCACGGGTACGACGGCATGATCGACCCTTCGACCAGTTGCTGAGGCTGCTGGAAATGAACCACGTGCCAGTGCGGCGATTTCTGCCCGCCGACGCGAGCCAAATCGGGCCCGATCCGGCGCGATCCCCACTGGAACGGATGGTCGTACACAAATTCCCCCGCCTTGCTGAACTCGCCGTAACGCTTCGTCTCGGACAGGATCGGCCGGACCATCTGGGAGTGGCAGTTGTAGCAACCCTCGGCCAGGTAGACGTCGCGTCCGTACAACTCCAGCGGCGTGTAAGGTTTGACGCTGGCGATCGTCGGGACGTTCGAGCGGATCAAGAAAGTGGGGATGATCTGGAACAGCGACGCCACCACGACGGCGATCGTGACCCACATCGTGAACCGTAGCGGCAGACGCTCCCAGCGCTGGTGCCACCACAATTGCGACCATTTGTCCAGCCAGTGCGCCACACGCAGCACGGCCGCTCCCTGCAACCGCGACTCGGGCTTCGGCGGCTCGACCCAGTCCCGCGTCAGCGGCGCCGCCTGATGGACGGGCTCGTCGTACTTGGCCGGCCGGGCTGCCATCGTCTTCCAACAGTTGATGCCGCAGAGCACTCCGCCGATCAGATACAACGTGCCGCCGATCACTCGCAAGGCGTACATCGGCATCAACACCCGCACGGTCTCGATAAAATCCGGGTAAGCCAGATCGCCCGAACTGTCGATCGCACGCCACATCAACCCCTGGGTCAGCCCCGCCACATAGATCGGCACGATGTACAGCAGGATACCCACGGTGGCAATCCAGAAATGGAGGTTGGCCAGCTTCTTGCTGTAAAGCGGTGCCTGGAACATGCGGGGGATCAGCCAATACAGCATGCCAAAGGTCATGAATCCGACCCAGCCCAAGGCGCCGGCGTGGACGTGCGCGATCGTCCAGTCCGTGTAGTGTGACAAGGCGTTGACGCTCTTGACCGAAAGCAACGGCCCCTCGAACGTCGACATTCCGTAGAACGTGATGCTGACCACGAAGAACTTCAGGATCGGTTCCTCGGCGACCTTGGACCAGGCGCCGCGGAGCGTCATCAAACCGTTGATCATGCCGCCCCACGAGGGCATCCAGAGCATGATCGAAAACAGCATGCCCAGCGTCGAAGCCCACTCGGGCAACGCGGTGTAGTGCAAGTGATGCGGTCCGGCCCAGATATAGATGAACACCAACGCCCAGAAATGCAGAATGCTCAACCGGTACGAAAACACCGGACGCCCTGCGGCCTTGGGCAAGTAGTAATACATGATCCCCAGAAACGGCGTCGTCAGCAGAAACCCGACAGCATTGTGCCCGTACCACCACTGCATGAACGCATCCTGGACCCCGGCGTACAGCGAGTAGCTCTTGAACCAACCGGCTGGTATCGCCAGGCTGTTGAATACATGCAGCACCGTGATCGTAACGATAGTCGCGATGTGGAACCACAATGCCACGTACATGTGCCGTTCCCGCCGACACAACAAGGTCCCGAAGAAGTTGACGGCGAACGCGACCCATACCACGGCGATGGCGATGTCGATCGGCCATTCCAGCTCGGCGTACTCCTTGCCGCTGGTGAACCCGGTCGTCAGGGTCAGCGCCGCGGCCACAATGATCAGTTGCCAGCCCCAGAAATTGAACCAGGACAGGAAGTCGCTGAACATTCGGGCTTTGCACAGCCGCTGCGTCGAATGATAGACGGCCGCAAACATCGCGTTCGCAGCAAAAGCGAAAATCGCGGCGTTCGTGTGCAGAGGACGCAATCGTCCGAATGACACGAACGACAGGCCCAGATTCATCTCGGGCAGCGCCAGTTGAATCGCCACGATCAAACCGACCAGGAACGAAACCAAACCCCAGACAATCGTTGCCAGCAAAAACGCCCGCACGATGCGGTCGTCGTACACAAAGGTCTCCAGCCGGGGAACAACCCCGCTTCGATCAGCACCGCTCGTGCCCGCACCCGGCCGCGATTCCCCTGCCATCGGCATCCTCCGGTTCCTTAGGTCGTTGTTTTCCTGCAATCGACGGCCATTCTAATAGATGACCTGTAGATCATTTTTTCGCCAATAGTCGTGCGGATTTTCGGCAAAAAGCGTGGCCTCGTCAAGTGGTTGAGGGTTGATTTCGCCATCCAGGACAGGTGCGAATTCGCTTCGTGACCGATGAATAGTTGACACTCAAGTCGTCAATCGGTATGTTCTTCTTCCTTGATTCAGGAGTTCCCGCTCATGCTCAGCCAGTCCACTGCCTACGCCGCCAGCGCTCTGGGATGTATAGCCGCCATGGGGGGAAAGCCGGTTTTGGTGAAAGTTATCGCCGAGGCGTGCGAAATGCCAGCAGCCTACTTGGCAAAGATCATCAACCAACTGGCACGGCGCAAACTGGTGAATACGCAACGAGGCGTGGGCGGCGGAGTCAGCTTGGCACGCCAGCCGCAAGAGATCAGCCTGCTGGAACTGTGCGTCGCTATGGAAGACCCGGCCATCCAGCCGCGCTGCATGCTGGGCAACGATCCGTGTAGCCATGATCGCGCCTGCCCGGCCCACGATTTCTGCTTGATGCATCGCGAAAAATTGATGGATTTCCTCGAGAGCACGACCATCGCCGATATCGCCGCTTTCGAGACCCGCCGCCGCTGGCGGGCGTCTCATGCTGCCGAGAATGCTGCCCGGCATTGAGCGGATGGTGTTCGTGTGCCGTTCGTCCTGCTACAATGACCCCCATCAAGATGTCGGACAAGATTTCACGTGCGCCGACGAATAGACGTACTCGTAACGACGATACGATCTGAGTTCTTTTCAAACGATCGAATTGGTCTCGTACTTTAGGAGCGCGAGGGATGACGGCACCGGACATGGGAGGCGAACGTCGTGGGACTCGTGTTACGTTTCTGGACCAGACGGGCGCCAAATCGGTGGACGCTGTGATTGCGGATACGGTTCCGGTACGCCGCATCATGCCGAACATCATTACGAAAATGAACCTTCCCGTTATGGGACCAGACGGCCAGCCGATGAGCTACAGCCTTGACCACAAAGAGGGTGGCAGGCGGTTGCGAGAGGAGCAGACGCTGCCTCAGGCTCAGGTTCGTGACGGCGACCATCTGATCGTCTACCCCGAAATCGTAGCGGGCATTCATGACTCGGAACCACGCCCATTTTCCATCTGAGATGGGGAGCCCGCGATGCAGCAATCACCTCGACACCGCCGCTTGTCAAGCGACGAGAGATCGCTTCAGCAACTGAGGGCGAACAGTTCGATCTTGGATTATTCGGTTCCGGGCCGGACGTTTGGAGGTCCTCCCGAGGTGTACTTGGTGAGCTTCCGCGGTCGAGGGTTGAGCCGTCCCGAAGGCTCGCTCGAAACATTGATCCGCGAGCATCATCAAGTGCTGATCCGCTTGGGCGCCGCGTATCCTCGACAGATGCCCGAGTTGATTTGGAAGACGCCGATATTCCACCCAAACATCTCGTCCAACGGGATCGTTTGCTTGGGCGGCTACAGTACGCACTGGGTGCCGAGTTTGCGGCTGGACCAATTGTGCGAGATGCTTTGGGACATGATCCGCTACGAGAACTACGACGTCGAAAGCCCGTACAACCGCGAGGCGGCGCAATGGGCGCGCACGCAAACCGCACACACTTTTCCAGTCGATCCGCGTCCGCTGCGGATGTCGTCGCCGCCGCCCGTGACAATCGCCGGTCGAACCGGGGCTAACGCTACGGTGCGAGACGTCCCGCGCCGCCGCTTTCCGACCGAGGGCCCCGTGCGCGCCGTACCCAGCGACTTCGATACGGACGGACTGGAGATTCTGTTTATGGAGGAGTCCCTCGAAATCATCGACGCGGAACTGGTCCCGGAGGGGGCGGAACTCGCGGGTTCGCCGGAAATTCTGTTCATCGAATGACATGTCGAACCCTCGGACCACCACAAGATCCGCCAGTTCCTCGCTTCCCGGCGAAACGTTCGGCACTTGGCATGCCGACGCTTGCCAGATCGTGATCGCCCATTCCGCGCTGGAATCGGTGATCGATTACTCCGAACACGATCTGTACCGCGAGTTGGGCGGCTTCCTGTTGGGGCCCGTGCCGCCCTCCGGTCAACGCGTTCTGGAGATCCGCGATTTTCTGCCGGCGGTCGCAACCAAGTCCCGGGCGACATCGCTGACGTTTACGCACGATACATGGGCGGCGATGACGCGAGAAGTCCACGATCGCTTTCCGGACATGAACGTCGTAGGCTGGCATCATACCCATCCAGGCTTCGGCGTTTTCTTGTCCGGGTACGACATGTTCATTCACCGCCACTTTTTCCGCGCAGCGTGGCAAGTCGCGATGGTGGTCGATCCGCAACGGAAGGAATTGGGTTTCTTTCAATGGCAAGGCGACCGGGTGGTCGGTTGCGGATTCTGTTGCCGGGCGAACGACAACTAGCGAGGCGCGGATGGACCGCGGAAGGCGATGAGCGGCGAACAACTGTGGATCGACGACGAGGACCGTTACGCCCGTCTGCGGCTGATTCCGTGGTGGGACCAGCCACGGTTGTCGCGCGCCCGTATCCTGGTGGTCGGCGCTGGAGCGTTGGGAAACGAAGTGCTGAAGAACCTGGCGCTGGTGGGCGTGGGCCACATCTTCGTGATCGATTTTGATCGGGTCGAAGCGGCGAACCTGACGCGCAGTGTGCTGTTCCGAAACCGCGACCGCGGACGCCCGAAGGCCGAGGTGGCCGCCGAAGCGGTCCGCGATCTGAACCCGGACGTGCGGGTCACCGGTTGCTGTGGCAACGTGTTGACCGATGTGGGGCTGGGCCTGTTCCGCGACGCGGACGTCGTGATCGGCTGCTTGGACAACCGGGAAGCTCGCCTGTGGGTGAACCGCTGCTGCTGGAAGACGGGTACGCCGTGGGTCGACGGCGGCATCCAGGAAATTAACGGCGTCGTCAAGGTGTTCACCCCACCCGATAGCGCCTGTTACGAGTGCGCGATGACCGAGATGGATTACCGATTGATCAATCTGCGGTATAGTTGCCCGCTGCTTCGGCACGAGGATATCGCGGCGGGCCGCGTGCCCACGGCGCCGACGATCGCTTCGATGATCGGCGGCTGGCAGACGCAGGAGGCGTTGAAGCTGATTCACGACATGCCGGTCGGACGCGGTGAAGCGCTGGTCTACAACGGGGTTGCCAACCAATTCTATCGTACGCGGTTCCAGCGCCGCGAAGATTGCCTCAGCCACGAGACGTATCCCGCGGCGGTCGAGTCGCCGCTGAGCAGCAAGGAAGTCACCGCGCGCCAGTTGTTCGCTGCCGTGCGGGAATCGCTGAGCAACGATACGCCGCGATTGCGGTTGGACCGTGATCTGGTCGTCGCGATGGTCTGCCAGTCGTGCGGTACCGCGGACCCGGTGATGCAGCCGCTGGCGAAAGTTGGCATGAGCCGCGGCATCTGTCCGCACTGCCAGCAGCAGGGACGGCCGGAACTGGTTCATGAGATTGCAGCCGACTCGGAATTGGCGGGACGGACCCTGGCGGAGTTGGGGATTCCGCCTTACGATCTGGTTCGGGTCGTCAGCGGACAAGACGAGCGCATCGTCCTGCTGGCCGGCGACCGCGACGAAGCGTGGGGCGAGGCGGCAGGCTGAGCATGTCCGATCAAGAGATCCAATTCGGCGAAGTCGAGGAGACGAAGCGGCTGCCGCGTCTGCGCCCCGACCGCAATAAGCAATTGACCGTCGTCGCCTGCGGCTCGCCAGCTCCGCAAGATCTGCCCATCTTCGTCGATCTCGATGCGATGCGCGACATGGAGAACCATGCGAGGTCGGACACCCGCGTCGAATTGGGCGGGGTCCTGTTGGGCGGCCAGTACGAGGACGAGTCGGGGCAGCCCTACGTCGTGATTCAGGACACGCTTCGCGCACGGCACTACGAGAGCAGCAAGGGCAGTTTCAAATTCACGCACGACACGTGGGCCGACTTCACCAGCCGGCGCGATGAGTTTCCGGCCGAACTGCAGATGGTCGGCTGGTATCACACGCATCCGGATTGGGGTGTTTTCCTGTCCGGCATGGACATGTTCATCTGCGACCATTTCTTCAACCGGCCGCTGGACGTCGCGTTGGTGATCGATCCGTGCCGCGGTGAACGAGGCTGGTTTCAGTGGACGGGCGATCCCGGCCAGCGAGTGCGCGAGACGGCCGGCTTCTACCTGATCGCCTCGCGACACCGGCAAAGCGAACTGGAACATTTCGCCGCACAAATCGAAGGGAAATTTTCGATGGCTCACGATGTTTACTCTGCTGGCTCGGGGCAGCCGACTGCGTTTCCCGTCAGCGTGACCAACGTGCCGGATCCGCGCAGCGGCTGGCTGGCCCTGGGCGTCATGGGAACGCTGACTGTGCAACTGCTCGTCTTGATGCTGTTCGCGTGGAAACTGCTGTTCGCCACGCCGGATACGCTGGCTCCCGCGGGGGCAAGACGTCCGTCGGCGGCGACGGAGTCGCCCGCGGCCAGCGGCGAACTCACGGAGTACCAACGGCAGACGCAGCAAGTGGAATCGCAGTTGCACCTGCTGGATCGCGTCATCGAGGCGTTGGACGACGAGGCACCGAAGAATCTGGTCTTGTTGCTGGAGAACCAGCGCCGCGAGATCGAACAACTGCACGCCGACGTGCGAGCCTACCGCGCACTGGAGAGCCGTTCCAACGACGAAATCCGGACACTTGGCCGCAAATTGGACGAGGCGGCCAAAGTGGAATCCAAACTGCGCAGCCAAGTGCACA
The DNA here is from genome assembly GCA_023382975.1 of Pirellulaceae bacterium. Classification (GTDB taxonomy): domain Bacteria; phylum Planctomycetota; class Planctomycetia; order Pirellulales; family Pirellulaceae; genus SKKK01. Next base: position 31,185 of record JAHDXO010000008.1, on the reverse strand, counting down.
CCTTGGACCAGGCGCTGGCCAGCGTCAAGTCGCGCGAACGCGAGTTCGAGGAGCGGATCGACGAGCTGCAGGACGAACTGAAACTCGCCACCGCAGCATCGGACGACGACCGGGGCGTTTCGTCCGCCATCTGGTCCGCTTCCTGGTGGATTTGGGTGGGTGCCGCCGCATTGGTTCTGGCGATGCTGTTTGCCGGCTATGCCTGGTCGGTTCGTCGTACGCCGCCGATCGGCGAGAGCTCCGATTCGGAGAGCGACGCACCGACTTCTTCCTCGGACGATATCTCGTAAGAGGAAATCCTAATTCGAGACTCCGGGAATCGGGACGGGAAAGCGGGAATTCTCCGCGACTTCGCGGCGTAGAATCGTCTCCGCCTCTCGCACCAAATCGTCGCGGGTGGATGCCAGATCGTGTTCTTCGGCATGGTCCCGGCTCAAGTCGTAGACTTCCCAATCGCCGGGCGTCTTGGTCTTCAGCCCCTGGCGGACGACTTTGTAATCGCCGATTCGCACGGCCACTTGCCCGCCGTACTCCGGGAACACCCAGACCATCGGGTTGCGCGACTCGGGAACAACCCCTTCGGTCAACACGGGCCAGAGATTCTCGCCGTCCATGCCCGGCGGAGTCTCCAAACCGGCCGCAGCGCACAGAGTCGGAAACCAGTCGGGGAAGTAGCTCGGCACGTCGCTCACCGCGCCGGCCTCGATCCGGCCGGGCAGTCGGACGATCAGCGGCACGCGGATGCCGCCTTCGTACAGGCTGCCTTTGTAGCCGCGCAGCCCCGCGGTGCTGTTGAAGAACGCGGCGTCGACGCCACCGACATGAAAGTGCGTGTCCGGCAGCCGCGGATGCGTCGTGCCGTTGTCGCTGGTGAAGATCACCAGAGTGCGGTCGGCGACTCCTGTTCGATTCAGTGTTTCCATCACGCGGCCGACGTAGCCGTCCAGGTCGGAGATCATCGCGGCATACCCGGCGCGCGGCCGCGGATGCGGCAGATAACCGCATTGCCCGCGATAGACCTCCGCATCCCACTCGGCCGGAAACCGCTCGACCGATTCTCGCGGCGGATGCATGGCCACATGCGGCTCGATGAACGGCAAGTACAGAAGGAACGGCCGCGCGTGGTTGGCCTCCAGGAACTTGATCGCTTCGGCGATCATTAGCTTCGGCGCATAGGTTTCGCCGGTCCAATCCTCCAGACGCACTTCGCCTTCGGGCTGCCTCTGGTGACCGGGAATGGGATTGGCATTGATCGGTATCCGCTCGGCGTTTCGCCACAAATGAGAAGGATAGTAACTATGCGCGACACCTTGGCAGTTGTAACCGAAAAACAGATCGAACCCCTTCCGGTTCGGATCACCCGTGCTACCGACGGGGCCGAGTCCCCATTTGCCCATCGCCGCGGTGGCGTAGCCGGCTCGCTGGAAGACCTGGGCCACCGTCACGGCTTGTTCGGACAGCGGATACTGGCCCTCGTCGAATTCCGGGAAAGCGGCCTGAACGCGGAAATTGCCGCGGACTTCGGCATGGCCCAAGTGCTTGCCGGTCATCAACGCGCAGCGGGCCGGAGCGCAAACCGGCGCCCCGGTGTAGTGGCGAGTGAATCGCATGCCTTGTGCCGCCAGCCGGTCGATGTGCGGCGTGGGAATCTTCTGCTGGCCGTAGCACCCCAGTTCGCCCCACCCAAGGTCGTCGGCCAAAATGAAAACGACGTTCAGCCGCGGCGGGTCAGCCGCCTGGGTGACGGCGGCGAAGCAAGCCAGGAATGAAAGCGAGACCGAGAAGAGCTGTTTGAGTGTCATGAGTCGTCTGTCTTGGTCGAGGGTTCAGGAGGCATCAGGAGAACATGTGGACGGGGCTCTCCAAGACCGGCGATTCCCGTCTCCCAGAAACTCTGCGACGCGATGGTCACTCGGGAATCGCGTCGGTGCGGCGAACGGTCGCGCCTTCCCAGACGGCTTCGTCGGTGGTCTCGTCGTACGTCAGGACACGATGGGCGCTGCCGGGGGCGGGCGGCTGGTCGATCTTGGGCAGCCAGCGGCGATGTTCGCCGATGACGTCCACATACTGCGGATCCGCGGCCAGATTGGTCCACTCGTGCGGATCGTTCTGGACGTCGTACAGTTCCTCGCTGCCGTCGGCATAGCGAATGTAGCGCCAACGCTCGCTGCGGATGCCGTGATTGCCTTGGTTGTGACTGGAGATCGCCGGCCGCTCGCGATGCGCTTTGGGATCCTTGATCTGCGGAACCAGACTGAGTCCTTCCAAATCGTCGCGCGGCGCCAGCCCACACAATTCGACCAGCGTCGGGTACATATCGAGCAATTCGGCTGGCTGCGTGGTGCGCTGCCCCGCCCGCACGCCGGGCCCGGCGAAGATCAGCGGCACGCGGGTGCTCCGCTCCCACAGCGTGTTCTTGCCCGTGATCGCCTTCTCGCCCAAGTGGAAACCGTGGTCTCCCCAAAGCACGACGACCGTGTTGTCGGCCAAGCCGGCTTCGTCCAGTGCCGCGATAATTCGGCCCACTTGGTCATCGACGAAACTGGTACACGCCAGATACGAACGGACCAAGTTGCGCCACTGGTTGTTTTCCTGAACCCAGCGCAGACGCGGTTCTGGCAGATTCCAGTGGATGTACCACGAAAAGCGAGGCGTATCGGCGCGGTCGTCTTCGCGCACAGGCGGCAGCACGCTGTCGTCGTCAGGATACAGATCGAACCACTTCTGCGTGGCGTAACAGGGAACATGGGGCAGGAAGAAGCCGGCCGCCAAGAAGAACGGTTGGTCCTTGGGCATGGCGGTCAGTTGTTCGACGGCCCAGGAAGCGACCTTGTAATCGCCTTTGTCTTCGTCGTTGTGCGGAAAACAGCCCCAGTCCATCAACGGATGGTTGCCCATCGGCGTCGGAGGAATCAGCTTCGTCTCGGGTTTGACTCCGATCCCGCCCGCCGGCCCCCAGACATCGAATTCCCGGGCTCGCAGTTGAGGTCCGCCAACGCCTCCGTGGTAGATCTTTCCCGCCGTGAACGTCTTGTAGCCGTGCGCTTTGAAATGCTGGGGCAACGTCACCCGGTCCGCCCAGGCTTCGACATTGCGGAACCAGGGCGCCAGTCCGTAGATGCCCGTTGTCGTGGGACGCAGGCCGAGCATCAGACTGGTCCGCGACGGATTGCACAGCGGCGCTTGGATGTGCGCATTCAAAAACAAGGTGCCGCGTTCGGCCAACCGATCGATGTGCGGCGTCTTGGCCAGCGGGTGACCGCCCAAACATCCAATCCAGTCGTTCTGGTCGTCGATCGCGATGAACAACACGTTCGGCCGCTGCTGCGGCGCGGCCTGCAACCAGCCGCCAAGAACCGGCAAAAGAACAATGGCGGTGATCGCCAACCAGGTCGGCAGTGACGTTCTCATGGCTTGATCCCGTGGGAAGAAGAAGGCGGAGCGACCATCTCGCCCGCGGCGCGGAACACGTTTCGTGTACGATAACCCAGCCGCCCAAGACCTGCAACCAGCGAGTCGAAATGTGCCGGTTGCCTCGGCCGAGGCAACCGGGCCACGTTCCCTGGGCTTCCAGATCTTGCTATCGCGACGGATCCAGCACCGCCGTCGCGTGACGTGCCAATACGCCACGGATGTCTTGCTGATACTGCCGCAGGATGGCTTCACCCCGTCCTTCATAATCGCCGCAGCGGTACAGGGCGCGCGCCAGCACGATCTCGCGCAACGGACCTTCACGGCGGCGGAGTTCGCGTTGGCGGTCGTACAGCGGCTCCAACTCAGGCATGGCATGGCCGCTCATCCCGGGTTTGTCCAGCAGTCGCGTCAACGGTTCGGCCGCCGCCGGATCGCCGATCTGTTCCAGGGCCAGAGCCACGGCACGATGGTGCGACAGCGTCACACTGGCGTCCAGCGTCTCGAGTTTGGCGAGAATCGCCGGCACGGCGTGCGCATCGCCCGCGGCTCCCAAGGCCAGGATCAAGGCATCGATCGGTGTCGGCAGATGCGCATATTCGGCCATGTTTCCCTGAAAAATCTTGTCGTCCCAATCCGTCACTTGCTGTAGCGAATCGATCAGCACGCCGACGGGCTCGGTATCGCCCAACGCACCCAGCACCTTGGCATATTCCAGCCGGATGGTTCCCGTCGAAGTGCGAAACGTTGCCTGCAACAACGGCAACGCCGCCTGACGATGAGACAGCACGATGGCCAAGGCGCGGCACACTTCGTCGCGCGAACGGCTGGCGTCGCCTAAGGCCGCCACGGCATCGGCGACCACCGTCGCGGGCAACGGAAAGGAATCGGCGTCGGTCAAGACGCTGGCCGGAAGACTTCCGATCTCCACCAGATGCTTCTGCAAGTCGCGCACATCGATTTCCCGCGGGGTGCAGCCAGCTCGCACCGCCATGGCCGCGGCGACGCCCGCCGCGTAGCCCTGGTTGTGCATGTCGCGCTGCATCCGGACGATGGCGCTGGCATCGCGTGTCATGCTGATCCCCAGACCGACGACCAAAACGCCCTCCAGTCCCTTGGGCAGCAGGCAGCGGTACGGCGTATACCCGCTGCCGCCGGGCGCGGGATGGTTGGCTCGCCGAGTCTTCTCGGTGTGCGGGATCAATGCGAAGTAGATGTCGCTGGGGTAGCCGTGCGAGTCGTAGTCGCTGGCGGAAAGTACGATCGAGTCGGGATAGGTGCGGCCGGCGATCTGATCCAGGTAGGACAATACGTGATCGCCCACCACGCGCCGGCGTTCCCGGTTTTGGATCAGGCTGCCCACGTCGTAGGTATCGGTCGCCGCGGTCAATCGCACGCCGACCAGGGCCCGCCAGGTGTCCAGGGCGTCCGCTTCATCGACCAGCAGGTAATCCGTGTTGACGTACCCGGCGTCCAAGGGACGCATGGGCAGCCCGGTGCCCTGCAGAGCGACGTCCTGCCCTCCCTCGGCGTACATCGACTCGGCCCCTGCTGCGATCGCCACATCGCCGTTGCCCGTGGCGTCGATGACCACATCGGCCAGCACGATGCCCCGGCCCTCCGGCGTCGCGACCACGGCACCGCCGACGCGGCCGTTCCGGACAAAGGCTCCGCAGCCCAACGCGCCGAACCAGATCTGGCCGCCTGCCGCGCGGATCTCGCGGCGGAACCATTCCATTTTGTGCTCGACGTTGTGCTGCTTGTCGGGAAACGGAACCTCGCGACTGAAGCCTTCGCTGCGACCGTGGTAGGGCCGGGTGATCAGTCCGACGGTGCCGACGCCGCCGAGCGCCTCTTGGTACTCGACCACCAGCACCCGCGCGCCTTGCCGCGCGGCGCCGATCGCCGCGCAGGCCCCGGACGTGCCCCCGCCCACGACCACCACGTCGACTTCGGCGAGCACCGGGACGGGCAACTCCGGCAGAGCAACGGAATCGGCTGACTTCCCAACCGGCCGCAGTCCCCGCAACGTCTCGCGCACCTCGCCTGCCAAGGCCTCGGAATCGTTGTGCGGACGCTCTCGAAGACCGTTCGCCCAGGCGACGGATTTCGCTTGCCGAGCCGCTTCGCGACCCATTCGGCGTCCCAACGCTTCGCAAGGATCGGGGCGAAGCATCCCCTCAACCGCGTCGCGCGGCACGTCGGCCGAGCCGCCAAGAACGAACAACCGCTCGATGCCTCGAGGCTGGAAATGCCCGAGGTCCGGTTCGCCGCCGCGCTGCCACTGGTCCGCAGGCAGCCGGCCGGTGATCCGGTCCTGCCACACGGCGAACACCGATTCGGCCGCCCGCAATTGGCCAGGACGGTAGGTCAGATCGCGCGCGTGCTGCTCGGCCGCGGCCAACTGCGGAAAACGGAGATCGCCGCCGTCCAGCGCCAATTTGTACTCGAAGTAGTTTGCTTCCCGTTTTTGGTACACGATGCCGGCTCCGACGCTCCGGACCGGGTCCAAATCGCCACCGGATTCGCCTTCCAGTACGACGCGGCGGGCCAAGTAGGCGCTGTTGGGGCCGGCGACGATATGCGCGCCGGCCAGTCGGGCGGCGGTGCCTCGGCTGGTCGCGTCGACGATCGCCTTGGTGCGGATCGCTTGTCGCCCTGCCCGATTCGCGATGACCGCGACGGCCGGGCCGCCGTGGGAATCGAGCAGCACGTCGGTGACGAACGATCCGAATACGAACCGCACGTTATGGTCGAGCAAGGCCGCTTCCAGTGTCTTCTTCACGTGCAGAGGCGTTGTGGTTCGCCGGTCTTGGAAGATTTCTCGCGTCAATTCGCCCTCGGGCGTTTCCCCTTCTTCCAGCCACAATCGCAGCGTGGCGCAGCAGTCTTCGCCCAGGTACATTCGCGGGGCAATCAGCCAGACATCGGAACCCGCTCGCGAAGCTTCGACCGCCGCGGCGACAGCCCCCAGCGTTCCACCGACGACCAGCACATCCGCTCGCCCGACAACGGGGATCTCGCGAGCGCTCTGTAAGACCGTCTCTTCGTTGGCCGACACGGGACTGGCCGCGGCACAGAGAAGCAGAAAACGCACGAAACAACGCATGAGTTGATCTCCTGGATTCGACAGCAGCGAGCAGATGGCTGAGCGCACGTCGGCCGTTCCGACCCGACGCGTCGGACTGGCAAGGACGTCCTGCAAGCGACCGCGCTCGATTCGCCGCTGCTTTCGCCTCGAATCGACGTCCGATCACTTGTTCAATGCCGCGCGGATCGGGTCGTGGTGGCGCGACATGTAGTAGAACGATTTGGTCTGACTCAACTCGCCCAGGCAGAACTGGAATTCGATCCGATAACCGCCGCGAGGCCATTCGGGGCCGTCCAGTCGCAGCGCGTTGACAACGGTCGATACGCTCTGTCCGGCCGCCAGTTCCACGGACTGCACCGGGCTGGTCACGCCCTTGGCGCCCGGAACCGGATAGGCTTTGCCTTGGCAGATGATCGCCAGACTTTCGTCCCACAGAATCCGCTGGCCGTCCGTGAGCAACGCAGGAATGCGAATCGTTTGGTCCGACGAGTTCGTCACGGTCACCTTGTATTCGCCATCGCCGTCCGGGTTGGTCCACTGGATCTCCTTGACCGGCGGAACCGGCTCGACCGCCAGCTTCACGTTGGTCCCGGCCATCAATGCGGGACGTCCGCTGGGAACGCACCGCAGGGGCTTGGGTTCCGTTGCGGAATTCTTCCAGCCGTCGCCGGGCAGCCTCGCCCAGGGCGAAACCGGCTGATCGTCTTCCAACCGCCAGCCCAGCGGCAGCGCGGCGGCCAATTCGACCGCGCGTATCTTCTCGGGATCGGCCACCTCGATTCGCTCGATGCGGAACGTCCCCCGCGCCGTCGAGCCGGCCACTAGACACACCTGTCCCTCGGGGAAGACCGGCTCTTCGCTCTGCCGAGCGACGTGCGAGCCCGTCAACTGCTGTCCGGACTCCAACTTGCCTCGCAACACACGGTCCACCTTGAAGCGCAACGTGTGAGTGTACATCGGCGGGTACGACAGGCCGACGGGACCGGCCTGGACGTTCTCCAGGCGGCCTGTGAAGATCGTCTCCGATTCAGCCCACGGCTTCGCTGGCGCTGGACTGCCTGACTCGACCCCAGGCTGAATTGGCGCCAACGCTCGTTTGGGAACGGGATCCGCAGCCAGCGCCGCGAGGCACGTTGAGGCAACAATCGCCGCCGCTGAAAAGAACCCTGACTTCATGCGGACTTCTCCCTGAAAATGTTCGAACGACCGGCTCGGTCGCACACGCAGCTTCAATCGCATCGCAGCGCAAGAGCCATTCACCAAGACGCATTATCAGCCGCTGGTTACCCGAAAGCAATCTGTGCATCGCGATACTCGAACTTCGACCGATCGAGTCCTTCCAGCCTCATGAGATAAGCAAGCTTAATTCAAGTGGCTTTTCATCGTGTCTCGCCTACACTAGGCTAGAGCCTTACGTTGTGGTGAGAGTTTTGTATTCGGAGTATTGGAGGAAGACGTGATGAAACGCCGTGAATTCTTGGTTGGGTCGGCCGCACTGGCTACTGGGTTGGTCGTTGGCCGTCAGAGCATGAGCGCCGAGGCCGCTGCCGCCGCTTACGAGCTGCCGAAGCTGCCGTATGCCTACGACGCGCTCGAACCGCACATCGACGCCAAGACGATGGAGATCCATCATTCGAAGCATCATGCGGCGTACGTCGCGGGCTTGAATGCCGCAGTGGGCGGGACAGCGCTGGCCGGGACGTGCCCGTGCGAGCTGGTGACGAAGCTGGACGAAGTTCCGGAAGCGATCCGCACGGCGGTTCGCAACCATGGCGGCGGCCACGTGAATCACTCGATGTTCTGGAACATCATGTCGGGCAAGGGGGGCGGACAACCCAAGGGTGATCTGGCCCAGGCGATCGACGCTCAACTGGGCGGCTTCGACAAATTCGCGGTCGCCTTCAGCGACGCCGCGATGAAGCGTTTCGGCAGCGGCTGGGCGTGGCTGTGCTACGTGCCCAAGTCGAAAGCGTTGGAGATCTGCAGCACCGCCAACCAGGACAGCCCACTGACCGCGGGCGAGCTTCCGATCCTGGGGATCGACGTCTGGGAACACGCCTACTACCTGAAATATCAGAACCGCCGCGCCGACTACGTCAAAGCGTTCTTCAACGTCATCGACTGGGATGCCGTCGCCGCCCGCTACGCCGAAGCGCTGAAAGGAAACTTCAAGGCCAGCACGTAGCGATCGAATGCTTCCGTGCAATCCGCGGCGCTGGAGCCGGTCTCCCGACCGCTCCGCGCAGTGGCCCGTCCAACGACCGCGGCGCCCAAAACACCCGCAGGTCTCCGCGGTTGCTGACGCCCCCTGGTCGCTCAGGTCGACAAACCGTAGTAGGGAACGGCGGTCAGACCGGTGCGTCTGCGGACCAAGTCGGCGATCTGATCGACCTCGGCATCCGCCAACGGAGTCACGTAGGTCTCGGCGGGGCGGCGAGCGACCGTACATACCTGGATCAGCTTCAACTGGCCGCCGGCCGCGGTGATCTCGTTCAGTCGCTGGCAATAGGCGTCCAGTTCGCTCGAATCCGGCGGCTGTCCATCGATCCGCATGAACAACGACTGGATCACCAACGGCCTGGCACAAGCGGCCTGGGTGATGTTCTCCAGAATCCTTGTGAGCGGGACGGGCGTCCGGTCGACCAACTGAAAATAGGCCTGACTGCCCGCGTCCAGCTTGGCCCAGATCTCGCCTTGGTTGGCGTCCAGGATCTCCAGTCCGCGCCGCACATGGGCGCGATGAAACAGACTGGCATTGGTGATCAACACCAGCTTGACTCGATCCAAACCCAGCCGGCGCTTGACTTCCGCACTGGCGGCGACGACCTCGTCGAAGTTTCGATGACTGGTCGGTTCGCCGTCGCCCGAGAACGCGATGTCGTTCAGTCGCCGAAGCGGCGCGGGAATGGTAGCGAACTTCGAATGGTCGAACAGACTGCCCGAAACAGCCGAGGTCAGCGTCTGTTCGAGTTCCGTCAGCATCGCGGGCAACTCGACGAACCGAGTCAGCCCCTGAACCGTCCGGTCGACTTGGCAGTAGATGCAGTCGAAATTGCAGATCTTGTCCGGATTCAGATTCACGCCGATCGACAAACCGCCCGAGCGCCGGCTGATGACCGGGTAGACGAAGCGGTTTGTCTCGAACGATCTCTCGTGCCGGGCGTGAATCGATTCCGCGGGCATAATGATCGAGCCCGCGAGGCTAAACTTCCTTTGCGTCGATCCAGGTCATCAAGCCCCGCAAGCGGCGGCCGACCTCTTCCAACTGCAGTGCCCGGTCGCGTTTGCGGTAGGCCTTGAACGCGGGCGCGCCGGCCTTGTTTTCCAAGATCCATTCGCGGGCGAACTCGCCGTTGCGGATCTCGGCCAGGATCTTCTTCATCTCGTCGCGAGTCTGCTGGTTGATGATCCTCGGCCCGCGGGTGTAGTCGCCGTACTCGGCGGTATTCGACACGCTGTACCGCATGTAGTTCAGACCGCCCTGGTAGAACAGATCGACGATCAGCTTCAATTCGTGCAAACACTCGAAGTAGGCCATTTCCGGCTGATAGCCAGCATCGACCAACGTCTCGAACGCGGCCTTCACCAGTTCGCTCACGCCGCCACAAAGCACCACCTGCTCGCCGAACAAGTCGGTTTCCGTCTCTTCGGCAAACGAGGTTTCGATCACGCCGCCGCGCGTGCCGCCAATGCCCTTGGCATAGGCCAAGCCCAAGGCGAACGTTTCCCGGGACGCTCCTTCACCGACGGCGATCAAGCACGGTACGCCGCCCCCCTTGACGAATTCGCTGCGGACCAGATGCCCCGGACCTTTGGGAGCAACCAACAACGTATCGACGCCCGCCGGAGGCTCGATCTGGCCGAAGTGGATGTTGAACCCGTGGGAACACATCAGAATGTTGCCCGGCCGCAAGTGATCGCGAATGCGGTTTCGGTAGACGTCGCCCTGGATTTCGTCCGGCAGCAGGATTTGGATCAAGTCGCCCTTGTCCACGGCTTCTTCGGTCGTGAGCGGATCGAACCCGCTTTTCTTGGCCAGTTCGAAGTTCGGCGTGCCGGGCAATTCGCTGACGATCACCTTGCACCCGCTGTCGCGGAGGTTCTGCGCCTGGGCGTGTCCTTGGGAACCGAAGCCCAGAATGGCGATCGTCTTGTTCTTCAGCAGCGAAAGGTCGGCATCATTGTCGTAGTAGATTTTGGCGGGCATTTTCAGTCGGACTCCTTGCGAATGTACTGTCGGATAGAACTGTCGTGCAATTGAGGGCCGGTGGAACGATCCGGCTCGTTGGTTTTGCTGCGGACCATGGCGATCCGGCCGGTGCGCACCAGTTCGATGATGCCGAACGAACGCATCCGGTCGATAAAGGCTTCGACCTTACTTTCCCTTCCGGAGATTTCGATCATGATCTCGTCTTCGCCCACATCGACGATCCTGCCACGGAAGATCTCGACCAGCTCGCGGACCTCGCTCCGCTTGCCACCGGCCGGTGCGTGGACTTTGACCAGCATCAAATCGCGCTCGACGTGGTCTTGGGAGCTGATGTCGTCAACCCGAACCACCGTGACGATCTTTTCGAGTTGCTTCCGCACTTGCTCCAGGATGCGGTCGTCACCGACCACCACGAACGTCATTCGCGACAGGTTCGGATCCTCGGTCTCGCCCACAGCCAGCGAATCGATGTTGTAGCCTCGCGAGGCCAGCATCCCGGAAATGTGGGCCAACACCCCGGGCACGTTTTGAACGATGGCCGAAAGGACATGGCGCATAGTGGAAAACCCCTCGATCCCAATGGAAAACCGACCATAATAATCGGGCTAAAAGGGATCGGCAAGGGGCCGCTTGTTTTACTTTCTTCAGGGGGCGTGGAGTTGACTCGGCTGATGTGCGCGAGGCGACAGGGCTGACCTGCCGACGGATGATAGCCGCTTCCTGCCCTCTTCGCTCGCATGGGCAGCAGTCCAAACCTCGTCTTTCGAAGTCGCAACCCCCCCGATCCTTCCCACCCGACTTGAGCATCGTGGTCTGTGTCACCGGCCTCGGCTGCTTTCGATCTTGGCCCAGAAGGGATGCTGGCGGTCTCCGCGGGTACGGACGTCTTCCAGCAAAACCTGCACGCTGGCCTCGGGGGCTTCGCGGACGTCGCGGCCGTTCAGCGAGATCGAGACTCGGCTGTTCAGGTCCACGGTCTGCGGAGACAGCCAGACGGTTGCCACCGACGCACCGGTGCGGAGGATGAGCCGGTTGTTTTCCAGAATGCGGCCCTCGGTGCGGGCCGGACGCACGCTGCCGGTCGGAGGCCAGTTGACCGGCAGTGTCACCGAGGCCGACGGCAGATTGTCGATCTCGGACCACCAGAAGAAATTGTCCCACGGCCGCATCGACACGCATTCGAACGACTTGATGTGGAAGTCGCGGCGATGCAGGCTCATCCAATCGAAGATGCGTTGGACTTCGTCGTGGAAGTGTTCGTGGCCGCGGCCCTGATACACGACGATCGTCGTGTCGTAGAACGGCCGGGTCATGTACCGGTCCCAGTCCATGCCGTTCTTTCCCATCCGGTCCCCGTCCATTTCGCCCGCGACGAAGTAGAACGCAACATGCCGTCCATTCTCCCAGTACCGCGAAATGTACTTGTCGGCCGTGGCGACAACCGGAATCACCCCGGCCCACAGATCGGGATGGGACAGTCCCATGTCCCACGCGGCATCGCCGCCCATCGAGTGCCCGCTCAAGTAGACTCGGTCGGTGTCGATCGAAAACCGGCGGCAGGCGTCCCGCAGTGAGTACAACACCGCGGCGTGCTCCTGCGCGGAGAATTCGTACTCGCGCTGGTGCGGCCTGGACCACACGGGCGCGATGACGATGTAACCTTGGCGAGTCGCCTGGCCCAGCCGCAACCGCGACTCGGCGTGGTAGTCGCCCGCCCACCAGTCGATCTGCTGTTCGGGGGTCGTTCCGGCGCCATTGAGCGTCACGACGCACGGGTAGCGGCGGTACGGATCGTACTCGGGCGGCAGTTGGACGGAGTATTGAACGTCACCCTGCCCCTGCAGGCCGGGCACCGTCAGCGTGAAGTGACCGGGCGGCTCGGACTCGACCGATTCAGTCTCGACCGGCGGCTTCATGTGCGCCAGCAGGCGCGCGACGTAGGAAGGCGAGCTGCCTTCGAGCGATTGCAGCTTGGCCAGGATTTCCTGACGCTCGTGGACCAGTGAGGCGTTCAAGTACTGCCGGACGAGCGCCCGCACTTGGTACAGCGACACGCCCACCGCCAGGTTCTCGGTGCCGGCGCCGCTGCCCAGCAGCCAGCCGCTGACCGCCAGCGACACCTTCTGCTCGGGCGTCAGTTTCGGGTCGCCGGCCAGACGCAGGTAATCGGCCATGCGGTCGAAGGTACTCAAGTTCAGTTCGCGGAGAATCTCCTCGACGATCGGTTCGGCCTCGGCCCGCGTCGCCGCATTGGCGATCGCCGCCGTATGGCCCTGCAAGGCGGCTGCCGCCTCTTCGGCCCGCTTCTTCATCGCCTTGTAATCGTCCAGCATGTCGCGGACTTGCAGCAAAATCTCGCCGGCCACGCCGTCGGGCGGGAATCGGTCCAGCATCGTGTACGCCAGTTGATGCTGCCCGGCGGACCGGCGCAGTTCGATCTCCTTGATCAGACGCCGCGCGCTCATCTGGTGCAGCGAGACCACCTGCGTTTGCAGGTCGGCCAACGCGGGAAAATCCTTGATCACGCCCTCCAGTTCCGTCTTGGCGTCCGGATACCGCTCGGCCTGGATGTACAGCCGCACCAGCCGCAGCCGCTCGTCCGAGTTCTTGGGATCGATCTGCTGCATCAGGATCTTGGACAGCGTGTCGCGCGGGATCGAGCTGGTCGCCACCCGCATGTCCCAAACGTAGGCGCTTCTCGCCTGCAGGCCCTCGACCCGCGTGTAGGTCGGCGTCACCTCGGTGATCCCCTGGACCACATGCACCGGCCCCTGCGCTGTGTTCATCGAGAAGATCCGCCGCCCGAACTCGTCGAACGGCGTGACTCGCAGAATCGGTCCCACGGCGGCGATGCGGCGCGAGCCGCTGGCCGTGCGCTGATCGATGCGAATCCGTTCGAGCGGCGTTTGGCGGGGCACAACCGACTGGACCTGCAACGACGAAACGAAGATCCGCCGCAGGTCGTCATCGATCAAAACGATCTGCTGGACCTTGACCTGCCCGGCGGCACCGGCCGGGTTGAGCGGATTTTCGCCCAGCGAAGCGATCTTTCCCACTCGGCCCTCGAACTGCATCCCGTTCTTCAGCGTGACGACTTCGGCCCGGACGAACGAGGCAGCCGCCAAGATCAAGCCGCAAGAGATGCAGAGCAAAAATCGAAAGGCCCGCGCGAGACAAGGCTGATGACGTACCATGAGAACTCCTGAATCGTTTTCCTCATTATGCGTCGATCCGGAAGGATCCGTCAATTCGAGTCCCGTCGTAGCCCGCGGGCGCCGCATGCAGGTCGGCATCATGCGGCCTGCGGGTGCCGAACGCAGGTCGGCTTCACGTGTGGCCCCACCCGATCCGTCAATTCGACGGCTCGCACCGCACGACGATCCGGTTCTTGCCCTTGGCGATGCGGACACTTGCCAGCGTGACCAATCCCAACTTGTCGACGGTCGCGTGGCCGGACTGGACGTCGGTCGGATCGGCGACCGAGGTATTTGTCCAAGTGACTCTGCTGCCCGGCGGCGGACGGAAGCGCTGGACGCGCCGCGGCGTGATATCGACATTGCAAGTCTCCCTGGGAGCTTGCTCGACCAGGCCGACGGTCATCTCCCAGCGTTCCGCGCGGTCGAGGACATTTTCCGTTTCCCAGAACAGATACAGATTGCTCTGTCCTTCGGCGTCCCCCGTGCTCGGCTCGCCGTTGCCCGGATCCTGGTCCAGGCTGCAACGGGTGAACGCCGGTTGGCTCTGGTCGGTGCGCAGATCCAGCGGCATGTGGCGGTCGGATAACGAGACGGGCAATTGCGCCCGTTGACTATGTCCGCGCTGTCCCCAAACAAAAATTTGTGGCCGACGCGTCTCCTGCAACGCTCGATGGAACTCGACGGCCTGGGCCCAGCCAATGCCGCCATCGTTCTTGCCGTTGGAAAAACAGATCAGACCGATCTCGGCCTCGGGATGCTTCCTCAGATACCAAGCATCGTTGAAATAGTTCCAGACGGGTGTGCCGTCCTCGAACGCGACATTCCAATCCGGCCGACCGTAGACGTTTGTGTACGAGCTGGCAAAGGTGGGCGATCGGTGCGGGATGTGGACGCCGACCCAAGAGGTCGCCCACGCGATCCGCTCGGGATGCCGGATGGCAAACATCGGCGCGCCCGAGCCGCCCATCGAGTTGCCGGCGACATGCGTGCGAGTCAAATCGACATCCCACTGAGTCGCCACCCAGTCGAGCATCGACAGCAGCCGCCGTTGACTGTAAGGCCGCACGACTCCCTGCTCCCACGCCTCCTGCTTCGCCGGACCGTCCCAATACCGCTCGTGATAGCCGGTCCACCAGTCGTAAGGAACCTGATTCGACGCGACCAGCAGATGCCCCCGCTCGGCGCCGTACCACCAGCCGTAGCCGCCGTTCAGCGACCCGCCCCAGCAGTGCAGATGAAGTCCCACCGGCGCCGGGCGGGCCAGATTTTCGGGAACGCCGACCACGTAGTCGATCGGCTTGCCCTGTACCGAGCAGTTGGGCGGGGATTCCCAGCGCACGTAGTAGTGCAGCGTGGGACGGTCGACGTATTGAAACCGCTCGGGCCGCTCGATCCGCTGCAAGACCGGCTCGCCCGGCCCTACGGTTTCTTCGACCGGTGCGGACAAGCAGTTCCCCGGCGTCAGAGCCGTGTTCTCGACGCCATCGACGACGCGAGTCACCGCGTAATACGCGAGTCCGGCTCGGCCTGGGTTGTAAGCGCATATCCCCGTGCCCGGCGGCACCGGCGGCTGGCCACTGACGACCGAATAGCGCAAGGCGAGATCCTCCGCGCGCGGATCGCCGTAGTAGTCGATATTCCAACAGGTCAGCGGCGGTACTTCGGCAATCGCTTCCAGCTCAGCGACCGAGACGATCGGCACGTCGCTGCGGTAGATCCGGTATCGCACTTGCCGCTGCTGGTCCATCTGTCGCCGCACGTCGCGCAATTGGAGCGCCGAGATCGTCGCCTGCGTCACCGGAGGATCGACTTCCAGGAACGTCAGGATCGTCTGCCCCGCGCTGTGACGCGTCTGGAGTCCCCGGACCTGTTCCGACGACGACGCCGACGATCCCAGCAGGAGCACCGCGAGCACAAATTGCCACGAAACGAACCTACCGCATCGAACCATCGATCTTCGCTTCATCGACGACCTCCTCTCGACTTCTCGCGAGTCAACAGGGCTGACAGACGCTTTGGCTTTTTCGCTGGGACAACCCTCTCTTGAAGGTAGTCAGCGGGCGGTGTCTTCGTACAGCGGGAGGTGGCGATAGTACACTTCCAGCGAGAGCAGGTTCATGGTGGTGACGTACAGCCGTCCCGCGTGGGGCGCCCAGCGGTCGGGCACGGGGCGCCGGGGATCCCAACTGCCGGCCAAGGGGCCTTGGCGGATCTGGTGACCGACCAGCAACGGATGCAGCTTGCCGTTCCAGGCTTCCCAGTAGTCGCCGCCCATGTGGAACATGACTTGCGTGGCATAGTACCAGTAGTAGGTGTCCCGTTCGGGATTTCTGGCGCTGCCGAGCTTCGGCAGGTTCTGCGCCAGGTACTCCGCGCCGCGAACCATGTTCACGTTGTCGCGCTGCCAGCCCAGGTACAGACGCATGAGCAGACCAACCGAAGTCATCGTCGTACTCGGCCGCCGCCCGTGCCGCTGCTCCTCGGTGTCCGGAGCATACGGGTTGTAGCTGTACAGATGCGGATCGTTCGAGCTACCCTGGGACTTGTCCAACCAGCGCCGGATGCGATTGTAGGCTTCCTCCGGAACGTTCAAATCCGCCAAGTCGCCGCTCTTCAACGCCATCATGGCCCATCCGGTCACGGACGTGTCGCTGCCGGTCTGAGGCGAGTACCGCCAGCCGCCGCGCTCGGGGTGCTGGCTGGCCATCAGGAAATCGAGCGCCTTCTGCGCGGGTTCGCGCAAGGCCGGATCCTGGGTCATGCCGAAGGCTTCGCTCAGCGCGAGTGCGGCGATGCTGTGGCTGTAGATCCAGACGCTGCGATTCGACTCGTCGTCCAGCGGCAGGAACAGATCGCCGTCCGGCTTTTGGTTCTTGACCAGGTGCTGGATCGCGGCGTTGACCACTTCGGCGTACTTGTGTTCGCGGTGGTTGTAGCCGGCGCCTTGGAACGCGAGCAGCGCCAGGCCAGTAGCGGCCGTGTCGGCGACCAGCGCGGCGGATTCCCCGTTGCCCTGCAGGCTCCAACTGCCGTCTTCCAACTGAATGCGGCTCAGGTAGGCCAGGCCCAGTTCGATGGCTTCCTCGGTCATCGGCGGCGGCGAACCTCGCCCGCCGGCCGAACCGTCGCCGGGCGAGCCGCCGGGACGCCGCTGGAACGGCTCGGTGGCGACGATTGCCGCGGTGCTGAAGTCCGGGCGCCCCCCGGTTTGCTGCCGGACAAAGCGCGCTGTCCGCACCTGAACCTGAAGACTGTCTGCAGCGGCTCGGCGGTGATTCAATCCCGTGTCGGGCGCGAACTCCGTGCCCAGACCGCCGGGACCGGCCGGGGCGTCCACATTTACGGCCAGACCGCCTTCGGTCGTCTGCCGCGACACGCTCACGTCGTCGGCCAAGCCGCGCAGGCTGTGATCCGCGCTGGCCTGCTGGAAGGCTTCGTCGCCGCCGAGAGCGGGCACGTCGACCATCGACACGGCCGCGGCCGAAAAGGGCAAGCTATCGGGGCCGGAGCGGTCGAAGGGCAAGCCGCCCGGGGCAGCCGCCGCGACCGCCGGGCCGTCGGCCAAGCTGGGCGAGGTGGAACGCGAGCCGATGGCGACGCCCGTGGCGCCGGCGACCGCTGCGTCCACTGACGTCGGATCCGCGGCTGCGCCTACGGGCCCGGACGTCGGAATGGCGTTGGCCCCTGCGGCCAGTTTCGCCGCCTGGATTCCCTGCGCAGCGACCGGCGAGCCGTCGGGCAATCCGCCGGAGTCAGGCATCCCGGCGATCTGCAGCGTGTCGGCCCGCAGATCGGCGGTCAACAAGGGACCGCGGGCGGCTCGCGCCGGCGCTTGGGTGCCGCCGCCGATGTCGGGTGGTCCGGCCGCTGCGTCCACCGCCTCGGCTCGCGTGAATTCGGCTGCTGCCAGCAGATCGCCGCCGCTGGTCGAGGAAGTCGGTCCGGTCTCCGAAATCGGGCCGCGTTGGCCGCTGGCCGGGCTACCGCCGCCGGTCTGCCGCGCGGTGGTGGCCGATTCCGGGCTGGCGGCCATAAGTGCGGTCAGAGGACTGCCGTCCGCGCCACCCCCAGCGGGTTGAGCCCCCGTGGCGCGGGCGATGTCGGCGGGACTCGGACCCGCCAGCGCCAACTGCGGTGCGCCGCCACTGGGACGTCGAGCCAGGGCGCGGTCGACGGTAGCTGCGCGGTCGGTCGCCGGTTGGCCGCCGCCGCTGGCGGCTTGACCGGGCGCCGCTTCACTGGCGGTCGAGCGCGGAATCGCAGCGGACGCGATCGGTTCTGCTTGGGCGGCAGCAACTGCGACTTCGCTGCCTGCCGGACCACCCGTGGTCGCCTGAGGACCGGTCGTATCGGCTCTCGCCAATGCGGTAGCCGCCGCGGTCATCGGCTCGCCGCCGGGCGTTGTGCCGCTAGCCGCCGGTTCGCCGCCCGCGGAGACTTGCGCCGCGGCCAACGCGACCGTGGGTAGTGCGGCATTCGTTGCACTCCGCGCCGGCGATGCAGCGGGACGGCCGGCTGCCAGGGCCGGCTGTGGCGCTGTGGTGGCCCGCGATGTTGCGACTGGAGCGGCGATGCCGCCGGTTGTTTGACTCTCGGCGAAGGCTGCGGGCATCTGCGCGGCGGCCAGGGCGCCGGTCGCCCCGGTAGCGCGCGACGCCGCGGCGGAACTCGCCGCCAAGCCGGTCTCGGCGGCACCGGTCGCCGCGGCCAATTCGACCGTCTCGGCACCAGTGGCAGTGGCCGGAGCACCGCTCTGGCCGGGCGCACGTTGCGGTGCGCCGGCCGCGGTAGCGGCAACCAGCGGTCCGTCAGGCGTCTGTTCAGCAGCGGACGCTCGACCGGTCGGCGCCGCCGACACTTGAACGGCGGCTGCTTCGCCGGGACCAGCCGCAGCGGCCGAGCCGGCGCTGGCGCCGGCAACCTGAGTCGCCTCGGCGCGAGCCACCGACACCGCAGCAGCGGCGACTTGCGGGCGCTCGCCGCCATCGGCTGCTCCGGACGGACCGGCAAGATCCGCAGCAGTGGAAGTCGCGATGGCGATTTGTTGGCTCGCCGCTCGGGCCAGCCGGCGTCTCCGCTCTTCCTCGTCTTCGTCCTCGCCGCCGCCGGCCGCGGGACTTCCCGGCAGCGATTCGGCCAATTCCGTGCGGCTGATCGACGCCGCGGCGACTCGCGTCGTCATACTCAATTCGGTCGGCGGTCCCGTTTCGCTGGACTTCGACGGGCCACCGGAGATCGGCTGACCGCCGCCCGGATCGGTGCGGGCCACGGCGGTCGGGGTCGTTTCCGTCTCGGGCGTCGGCGGCTGTCCGCCGCCGGTGCTGGGTGGCGCCGTGGGCACGTCGACGCGGGTCGGTTCGGCCAATGCCGCCAGAGGCGCGCCGCCGACTTGTTCCGACCGGGCCAATTGAGGTGAATCGGTTTCGAAATTCAGCACGGGTTGCCCACCGCCGCTGGCTCGGCCGCTCTGGCCTTCGGAGACGACCTGCGTGGCGCCCAGATCGACTTCGGTTGTGCCGCGGGCCGCGGTCGTCGGACCTTCTGCCGCTTTGGCATCGGCGCGGCGCTGCGCGGCGCTGGCACTGGCGGCCAGTTCCGTCGGCCGATCGGCACCGGCCGCGGTGGCCAGTTCCGTGATCGGTTGCGCTTGCAGCGACGCGCCGGGGGCGGTCTGTCCGGCGGTGGCTCGACGGACCAAGGCCGGAGCCGCGGGCGACAGATCCGGACCTGGCGGCGTGTCCTGGATCGATTCGGCCCGCCGCGCCGAAGCCGACGCGACCATGGCGGGACTATCGGCCGCTGGCCGGGCGCGGTCCAGGTTGCGTCCTCCCCCGACGCCGGCCGTGCCGGTCATGGATTTGGCCATCGCCATCCGCACCGGTGCCGCGACCGGTTCGCCAGCCCCCCGTTCGGCCGCCGCCACCGCGGGACTCTCGACCGCAGTGGGCGAGGCAGCGACCGCGGACCGCAGGGCCGCTCGTGATGGACGAGCCGTCGGATCAGCCGACGGAGTGACACTCGGCGCGGTACTCTGTTCGATTCGGGGCGTTGCCGCGCGGGCGACCTGCGTGCTTGTCGACGCCGCTTGCACCTCCGCGGCTTGTTGGCTGCGGGTGGCAGTCGGTTCGGCCACTTGCTGCCGGGCGACGGTCGCCGCCGAGGGCCGCGGCTGGTCGCTAGGGGCCTGGGCGGCGGACAGATTGGCCGCCACGTCGGCTTGAACGGTCGTCGCGCTGGGTAGCGCGGACGTGGACTGCCGTCGGGCCGGCGAACTGACGTCGGACTGGGCAATCTCTGGAGCTGCCGAGCCGCGCGGCGAGCGAGTCGCTGCCGGCGACTCCGCGGACGGGCCAGTGCTGGGCGTCGGGGTTGCAACACCCGCCACGGCATCGGCTCCCGACACGGCCGGCGCAGGGGCCGGAGCCGTCTGGCGGTTGACGGCGATCCGACTAGCTGCAGGAGCTGAGGCGGTGGAACCGTCGGCGGTCGAGGCGATGGCCGGAGCCTGCGGACTCTGAGCCGCGATCTCCGTGGCGGGACTGGGCGACTGGGCCGCGCGCCGCGGTGTTGTGGCCGGAGCCGACGCGGCTGGGGCAACAGCCGAAGGCGCGGACTGGGCCACAGCCCGGGCAACGGCCGCTTGCGGCGCCGGCGACGACGTCGCTTCGACAGTCGCGGACGGGGCGGGGGCGTTCTGGGCAACCGGCCCCGACGGACTGGTCTGGCGGGATGCTGTCGCCACACGAGCCGCAGGCTGATCGGCGGCACCGCTTGAGGCTACGGCAACCGCAGCGGGCGCGGCGACTTGCGCCGCGGCGGTTGCCGGCGTCGTGGACGTGGCGGTCGCGCTGCGGGCCGGCGCGTCGGCAGCCACCGTGGGCGAAGCGGGCTGAGCCACCGGCGTCTCCGTAGCGACACGCTGGATGGTCGGGCTGGTCGCGGCGGCAACGTCGGCGGCCGGTTCGGCCGCAGTAGCCTGGGATCGTGCGGCGTTCGGCTGAGCCGCCGCGCGGGCAATCGATGCTGCGGCGGGCTGAAGGGATGCGGCGCTTTCGGCGGACGGCGAAGCGGTGGCTCCGACGTTGTCCGCGATGGTGTCGGGACGCGGTTGGGCGACGGGTTGCGTACGCGAGGACGGCAAAGACCTGAGCGACTGGGCCACGTCCGGGGCGGATTCCGCGCGGGGCGGTCGGATCGCTTGCGCGGCGACCGCGGTTGCCTCGGCGGGCGCGGGTTGCAGCCGAGCATCGGTCGCGGCGGATCTCGCGATCCGGTCGTTGGCCGTCGCTTGGCGGCTGGGGGTGGTCGCGGAGGGTTCCAATTCGTTCTGCCGCGCCTCGTTGGCTACCGCGGCGGGACGGGTGACTTGGGCCAACGCACTGGCGCCGACGGTCGGCTGCGGCGTCGTGCGGCGGGGCGTGGGCGTAACGCTGGGCGGCGTCTCCGGAACCGGTGTCTGCCCAAGGTCGCGACGAGCGACCTGCACAGCCGTTTGCGGTTGCTGCGTGGACGGATCGTCGGCCACGGTGCGACGTTCGACGGGCCGATCAAGCGTGGTGCGTGCGACCTCGGTCGGCGGCGATTCGAGCGGCCGAGCATCCGGTTGCGGCGGCGCGGGCGTGGCGGTCGGTGTCATGCGACTCGCCGCCGTCGCCGTTTCCGGACGCGGGGTCGTGCGAGTTCGCTGATTGGGAACCGCGACCGGAGTCCGGGCCATGTCCGGACGAGCTTCCGTCGGCGACTGACGGAGCTGTGGCGAACTGGCCACGTCGGTCGAGGTGTCCGGCACCGGCTCGGCTCGCGTCTGCGATGGCTGCGGCGACGCGGTGTTCTGCCGTTGAGCCAATGTCGTGTGGGGCCGGAGTTCGTTGGGGTTGGTTGCGGCCGAGACCGCGGGAGCCTCCGCCAGATCGACCGCGGTGCGGGGAACGGCGACCGATGGCTGCATCTGCCGCTGGAACGTCGGCGTCGCCGAATCCTGGATTTCGGGCGTCTGCTGGTCGGCGCGGCGGGCGACTTGGACGTCGGGCCGCGACTGGCTGGTCGCGGGCTCGGCGGCGGGTTGGCGACCGGCCAATTCCGCCGCGGTCTGCTGGCGCTGGGGCGTGCTGTCCTGAGCCTGCATTTCTGCCGTACGGGAGAGTGCGGGCGGCGTGGGCACGTCGGAAGCCTGGCTGCTGGGCGGCGTCGGCCTCGAATCGGTCACCCGGCGACTGAGTTGCGACCGCTGGTCGCTGTAGCGAGGCGACGTCTCCTCGTTCTGCTCCCTTCGCACGACGTTCGGTTGCGGCGTGTTTTCGGGTTCGGGGACGGGCGTGGGCTGAGGCTGCACGCGTTGTTCGGGTTCGACTTCCTGTCGCGTGACCTGCTCGACTTCTGGCTGCGGTTCGGGCAGTTCCACCTCGACGGGCCGTTCGAACTCGGGACGTCGTTCGTCAGGCCGCGCCACTTCGACGTAGTTGGGAACGGTGACTTGGCGGCGGTTTTCAGCGAGGTCGTTGCGCGCCAGAAAGTTGTCGTAGATGCGGCTAAAGATATTCAGTTCGAGCGTCGCCACGAAGAAGACCGCGTGCAGGAACAGCCCCAGCACGATCGCCAACTGCATGCTGCGGCGGAATTTGCGGTTGTCCATTTTCCACAGCGCGGCGGCGCTGCCCGCCGTTGCCAACAGCGTGACAGCCAGCCACAGAGCAGCGTTGGCGTACCAGCGCGGATCGTCGAACCGCAGGTACGCCAGGATGGTACCCATTGCGAAGCCGGCCAGGACGCACAGGGCCAGAATGACGGGCCATAGCTGGTCATCGAACGCGTGACCGACGGGCAGCTTCAGCTTGCGGATAATGCGTCGGGTTTTCGCCATGGTGCCCTTCTCGGTCTCGAGCCGGCTGTCGAAGCGCCCGGTTCAGCGGGTCTCGCCGTCGATGGTCAGCTTGTAGTCGAAGATCCCCACCTTGTTGCAGAGGTTCATCACCAGCACGGCATAGTCCAGTTGCACTCGCTTGTCGGCGCGGATGATCACGGACTGGCTGGCCGGATTGTTCGCCGCGGCCCGGCGAAGCACGGCTTCAACCTCGTCGCCGTTCAACGTCTTGCCGTCGACGAAGAAATTGCCTCGATGGTCGATGTTGACGAACAGTTCCTTGGGTTGGACGATCAGCGGCTTGGCTTCGCTGGCCGAAGGCAGCACGACATCCAATTCGCGGTCCTCTTGAGCGAACCGCGTGGCCACCAGGAAGAAAATCAGCAGCAGGAACACCACGTCGATCAACGGTGTAAGGCTCAACATGCCCAGAGCCTGCCCGTGTTTGATCTTGACCGCCATCGCAGTGTCCTTCCTTCAATTCGCCGCCGCCGAGGCAGGCTGTTGCGCCGGGGGAGCGTCGCTCTCGGCCGGCAGCGGCGCGATGCGCTCGTCGCCCTGCTTCTGGCTGAACCGCACGCGGCCCTCGTAGCGTTCGACTTGCGGCAGCAGGTTGAACAGCAGTTCGTCGATCTGGTGGAACATCGATGTGATGCGGCCCTCGAAGTAGTGCGACAGAATCGCAGCGGGAATGGCGACGGCCAACCCGCCCAGCGTCGTCACCAGCGCCACGTAGATGCCTTCGGCCAGATAATCCGCCTTGTTCTGGCCGGGCGCCAGTTGCGTGGTGTCGTGAAAGGCCCGGATCATTCCCCAGACGGTGCCCATCAAGCCGAGCAACGGCGTCACGGCCGCGGCCAGGTTCAGCCACCGGACATTGGCGTAGATCCGTTCCGCTTCGCGCTCGCTGGCTTCCGACACCGCGTGCTCCACTTCCGAGTGGGGACGGCCGACTTTCAGCAGCATGGCGCGGATCACGTTCGCCGCGGTGGACGGAAACTGCTGGCACAACCGATAGGCTTGCCGGGGGTCGAATCCGCCCTGATTGCCGCCGAGCTGTCCGAGCCGCGTGATCAGATCCTGGGGGATGACTTTGTCGCGGCGCAAGGCGATGAAACGCTCGATCGTAAAGGTCACGACCAGGAAAGACATCAGGAAGATCGGCAGCATGAACCAGCCGCCCTTGACGAGCAACGAAAAAACGTTGATGCCTTCGATCTCCTGCCGGGCCTCGGTGGCCGTCGCCGCCGGATCGAGCGGTTCATCGCTCGCCGCGGCAGCGGCCGGGTCGTCGCCGGTTTGAGCGGACGGACCAGCGGTTTCTTCGCCGGCGGTCTGAGCCATCGCGGCGGAGTGCAGAGTGGTGAAACCAGCGGCCAGGATGACGGCGAGTGCGAACAGGCCGTACAGCAGATTCCGCTCGCGGGATGTGTGAGAGAGCATGCCAATGGCCTCGATGCGAAGGTGGGCTTTACAACTTGGAGAGTGCCTGCAGGCGCGTCTTCGCCTGGGCAACGAGTTCGTGCTGGGGGTGTTTGTCCACAACGTACTGGTAGAACTTTTTGGCGTCGGCGACCAGTCCGGCGCGGGCCGGCGCGGCCGCGTCCTGGACTTGGACTTCGGAGCAGCGCGCTGCTTCGAAAGCGGCCTTCGCCTGCCACGGCTTGACGTCGTCGGCCGCCGAATCTCCGCCAAAACCGAACATCACCCGTTGAAATTCGCGAACCGCTGCCACGTAGTCCTTCTTGCCGAAGAGCAATTCGCCGATCATGAACCGAGCCCGCGCACCGAGTGCGCCGCGCGAGGCGTCCGCCGCCAGTTCGTAGTTCTTCAGGGCCGACGCCTCGTCGCCCGAATTCTGCTGAGCATAGGCCAACTCGTACTGGGCCTCGGGAACGTACGGCGAATCGGCGTACTCCTTCAGCAAACGCTCGAAGAACCCGATCGCCTTCTTCCATTCGCTCAATTGCGATGCGGATTGACCGCCGTGCAGCAGCGCGAGGGCGGAAACGGACGGCGACGACAGCTTGACCTGCTCAAGTGCCTCGTAGGCCGGCAACGCCTGCTTGTAGTCTTCCAAGCGGAACAGGCATTCCGCCTTCATCAGCGCGGCGTCTGACGCCAGCGGCCCGGCGGCGTAGGACTTGGCCTGGTCCGTGAACTGAGCCAACGCCTCGTCGTACTTCTTCAACTGGAACTGGGACCAGCCGAGTTTGTAGAGGATCTTCTCGGCCAATTCGCCCGCTTCAACCTTGGCCTTGGCCGCCGTGTACGACGCTGCGGCTTCGTCGAACTTCCGCTCTTCGTACAGCGATTCCCCGACGTGGAACATCGCTTCGGCGGCCAGCGGGCTGTCCGGCGACTCTTTGGCCAACCGGGCGAACCACGGAATCGCCTCGGCCTGCTTGGCCGCTTCGTCCATCGACTTGTAGGCCCAGGCAACTTCGTACAGCACTTTGTCCTTGTAGGCGTAGTCGGTGTTTCCTTCCAGCAACTGCTGGAACGTGGCCGCGGCGGCGGGCCATTGCTTCAAGGCGACCTGAGCCAGGCCGCGCTCGTACAGCGCGTCCGACTTTGCAGCCAGATCCGGGTCCGTCTTGAGAAATGCGTCCAGATCTTCGATCGCCCCTTCGTATTGCCCCGCTTGCCGTCGGCTGAGCGCGCGGGCGTAGTACGAATCGCCCACCAGCGCATGCTCGGCATGGTCGGTGATCAAGCTGGTGAACGATGCGATCGCCGGTTCGTATTGCTTGGCCTTCAATTGCGACCAGCCTTTGCCGTGGACGGCAAACGGAACAAACGGCGACTGGGGCGAGCCGGTCACGACCGCCTCGTATTCGGAAGCGGCCGTCGCGTAGTCCTCGGCGGCATAGGCGTATTCGGCATGACGATAGTGCGCCTGGTCCAACACGCGGCTCTGCGGGAAATCGGCCATCATCTGCTTGACGGTCTTGATCGCCTCGTCCAGTTGCCCCGCCGCTCGCTGGGCTCGCGCCAGCAGTAGCGTGGTCTCATCCGCCTGACGCCATTTCGGGGCGGCTTTCAGCGAAGCCGCCAGAGCGGCCATCGCTGGGTCGAACTTGTCCGAGAAGAACTGGCTGGCGCCGATCAAGTACTGCGCTTCAGCCTTGGCATCCGCACTGGCCAGTTGCTCGACAATCGGCTGCAGTGCAGTCACGACCGCGTCGTATTTTTTCTGCAGGTACATCGCCAGCCCCAGACGCACCGTCCAGACGCCGATCTCCGGGTGCTGGGCATGACCGTCGATCAGTTCGCGGTAAGCCGCCTCGGCCCGCTCGTATTGGGCCAACTGTAGGTGGCTCTCCGCCGCGACGTAACGTACGTCGGGAACCAAGCGGTCCTCGGGATAGGCGGCCAGAAACGCCTCGGCATGTTTCACGGCATCGTCGTATTGCTTCAACTCCAATGCGGCGAAGGCCGCGTTGTAAAGCGACTGCGGCGCCAGTTCGTGCTTCGGATGGTCCGTGGCAATCGCCAGATAGATCTTCATCGCCTCGGCTCGCCCGCCTTCGGACTCGTACAGCGCGTCGGCTTGATCCATTTTCAGGTGAGCCAAGTACTCGCTCTCAGCGGCTTTGGGCAAGGCGTCCTTTGCCAATTTCAGCGCGCGATCGGCGTTGCCGTCCTTCAGGGCGATCCGGGACAGCCAGTGAGCCGCTTCGGGGGCGTCCTTGCCGCCGGCGTCCAGGGCCGTCTGAAACCATTTCGCGGCGGCGGGGAACTGTTCAGCCCGGTAGTAGCAGCGTCCGGCAGAGATCACCGAATCGGCCACGTAGGTCGACTGCTTGTAATCCGTCGCGATCTTGGCGTACAGATCGGCGGCCGGCGCAAGCTGGTCCAATTTCGCCAGGCAGAACGCTTGCCGGTAGAGCGCATGATCGGCCGACGCGAACTCGGGCAATGCAGCGACTTCGCCGAATGCCGCCGCCGCCGCGGCATGCTCGCCGGCTTGAAGCACCGTTTCCGCCTTGCGCATCCGCACTTCCGCCGCCAGCGGATGTTCGCTGAAATCCTTCAGATACAGATCGTAGATCTTTCCCGCGTCCGCGTACTGCTCCAGTTCTTCGTAAGTCACCCCCAGCGCGTAGAGCGCATCGGCACGCAGCGAAGACTCCGGAAAGGCCTCGACCATGCGGGCATAGTGCTTCACTGCCGCTTCGCGGTTGCCTTGGTTGTACTCGGCCTCGCCCATGAAGAACGTCGCCTGGTCGGTGTACTTGCCCTCGGGATGCTTCTTGACCAACGCCGCAAATGTCTCCGCGGCCTTCGCGTACATCCCCTCGACGCCGGTGCCAGCCAAGGTGTACTGGCACCAACCAAGATTCAGGTAGGCATCCTGAATCGCCTCGAATTCCGGATGCTTGGCGACCACGACCTGGAATGCGTCCGCCGCCTTCTGGTACTGCTTGAGCTGCAGCATGCAGATCCCTAGATAGTGCTGCGCCTTTGGGATCAGTGGATCGTCGGGATAGCGTTTCAGAAAACGTTCCCACTCTTCGGCGGCCAGTTCAAAGGCGTTGTTGTTCTGAAAATTCGCCGCATCGCGGTACAGCAACAATGCCTCTTGCGGTGACTGCATCGGTTGAGCGTGGGATTGACGAGGCAGGCCGGAGAGCATGCAACTGAGCAAAACCGCCAGATACAAAACTCCGTATCGGCGCGACCGTTCCATGTGTTCTACCCCTCTTCTTGGAAGCCATTGGAGTCAAATGTCTGTTTCATTCGTTGCGAACCGCACAACTTATTGCCAATCTCTCTCAGTGTATCGGTGCGAGCCGGGATCGAAAAGAGAATGGCCCGTGGTCGTGCGTCGACCTTGCCCTATTTGCCGATCCGCCTTACCATTTACAAACTGTTCTGTTGGCGTGAGTTAAACGCTAAATGGGATTTTTTCTCTTGCTGTCCGAGAGGGTCTAATGCCAGTGCGAAACTATTTGATGCGACTCGTCCGCCCAAGCTTCTTACTTATCCTAGCTGTCAGCTCCGGCATTGTGGCGGGGGTTTGGTCCTTGGTTCCGGCGGACTTGGTGGCTCCGCGGCCGAATGATCGACACGTGACGACGGTGGTCACTTCGCTGATCCGGGACCAGCATCTTTCGAAGAAACCTCTGGACGACGTGATCTCGGAACGCGGGTTGACCTCGTTCATCAAGTCGCTGGATCCGATGAAGATGTACTTTCTCCAGTCCGACATCGACGAGTTCATGCGGCAGAAGGACAAACTGGACGACATGCTGGCGAACAAGGACATCAGCTTCGCGTACACGATCTTCAATCGCTTTTTGCAGCGGATCGATGAACGGGTGAAGCAGATCGACGAGTTGATCGAAGAGGAATTCGACTTCACCCAGAACGAGTTCATGGTCACCGACTCCGACAAGCTCCAGTACCCGGCCAATGACCAAGCGGCGCGGGAACGTTGGCGTTTGCGGATCAAATACGATCTGCTCGTGCTGAAGGGCGACAAGATGGAAGAACGAGCGGCCCGCGACAAGCTGCATCGCCGTTATCAGAGTTTCGCCAAAAGGATGCATCAGACGGACGCTGACGAGTTGCTGGAAATGTACTTGACGGCGTTCACCAGCAGCTACGATCCGCACACGACCTACATGTCACCAAGTTCCCTGGAGAATTTCCGCATTCTGATGCGTTTGAATCTGGAGGGCATCGGTGCCGCACTGCAGTTCGAGGACGGTTACACCAAGGTGTCGAAGATCATCCCCGGCGGAGCGGCGGACAAACTGGGCAAGCTGAAGCCCGAGGATCGGATCGTTGGTGTCGGCGAGGGCGAGACCGGCGAGATCGTGGACGTGGTCGATATGAAATTGAACGACGTCGTCCAATTGATCCGGGGCCGAGCTGGTTCGACGGTACGATTGAAGGTAATTCCCGCGGGGGCCACCGAATCTCAGATTTACAGCATCACCCGCGCGCAGATCGAACTGAAAGACAGCGAAGCCAAAGGCGAGGTCATCCTCCAGCCGGCGCCCGGCGCCAACGGCGGTGATGGGACCGCGAACCAATACAAAATCGGCGTCATCTCGCTGCCCAGTTTTTACATGGACATGGAAGGAGCCCGCGACGACGCTCGCCGCCGCGCGGATGACTTCAAGAGCACCACGCGCGACGTGCGGAAGATCCTGGAAGGTTTCAACCAGCAAGGTGTGGACGCAGTCGTACTTGACCTGCGCCGAAACGGCGGAGGCAGTTTGACCGAGGCGATCAATCTGACTGGTCTGTTCATCGACCGCGGCCCGGTGGTTCAAGTCAAAGGCTCTGACGACCGCATCCAGGCCTACGACGATACGGAGGCCGGCATGGTTTGGAACGGCCCGCTGGTTGTTTTGACCAGCAAATTCAGCGCCAGTGCCAGCGAGATTCTGGCCGGCGCGATCCAAGACTACCAGCGCGGCTTGGTCATCGGCGACTCGGCCACCCACGGCAAGGGAACCGTTCAGAGTCTGCTCGATCTTGGATCGCAGTTGTTCCGGATTCCTAACCCGCCGAACCTGGGCGCGCTGAAGCTGACGATGCAGCAGTTCTACCGCCCCGGTGGCGACAGCACTCAGAAGCGCGGAGTGGTGGCCGATGTGAAACTGCCGTCGATCACCGACCAGATGGATGTCAGCGAAGCCGACCTGGACTTTGCGATGGAGTTCGACCAGATTCCCCCGGCTCGTTTCCGCCGCCTGAACATGGTTTCGCCCGAGATCGTCCAGGAGTTGACGACCCGATCGCAGGCCCGAATCGCCCAGTGCGCGGACTTCGCCAAACTGAACCGGAATATCGACCGCTACCTGGAGCAGAAAGCTCGCAAGCAAGTTCCGCTGAACGAGGCCACCTTTTTCGCCGAACGCGCCGAATTGGACGCAGACAAGGAAGACGAAAAGCTGCTCGAAGAGCAGAATGAAGGAACGGACGAAGTCGTGAAGAGAGATTTCTACTTCAACGAAATCCTGGCGCTTACCCACGACTACGTGCGACTGCTCCAGCAGCAGCGGATCGCGCGGGCACGGTGAGTCGGTCAGTGGTCAGTTGGAAGTGGTGGCTAGAGCCCCGTAGTTGCGTACATGATCCGTAGGACGGGCTTCCTAGCCCGTCCATTTCCGCATCTACGCTCGTGTAGCTGACTCTCCGCAGAATTCACGCAACGCGAAGTCCCGCTGACGAGGCAATCACGGTGAATCGCCATGCTGTCTTTCTCCGCGGCGGCACCAGCAGCGGATGCGAAGGGCGAGGGCGCCGAGGGCGGACACGCACAGCAGGGCGGTGCGCATGACAAGCTGGTCGGTCGAGACGGCCGGGCCGTTGGCCCAGTACAGCAGCGGCCACAGCACCAGCATCGTCCAACAGGCCAGCTCGATCCAACCCAGCAACTCGTCGTTGCTCAGCGGCGCATCCGATGAGGAAAGCTCTCGATCGTTCATTGTGTTGTTCCTCCCCCCGGTTGTCTCGCGGCGCGAATGAAAACCAGGTTGCGGCCGTAGATCAGGCAGTTCAGCCCTTGACCGATGATAATCGGCCAGGCCAGCAGCGCCCAGCCGTACAGCAACAAGAGCAGGCCGCCGACGATCGACAGCCACCAGAAGATTTCGGGGATCACACTCGCCCGCGCGCGCTCCGAAGCGATCCACTGCAGCAAGAACCGCAATCCGAAAGCACCTTGGCCGGCAAAGCCCAGCAGCAGCACCGGCAGCGCATTGTCGTTGGTCGGCACGGCGCAACCGCACTCGGGGCAGTCAAACGTGCGCGTCGGCAGCCACGAGCGCGAACGCGGCGGCGCAACGGTGCCGGACGCGGCGATGCCTGCTGGCTCGGAGGGACTCGCCGCCCGCGCGGATTGCTGCGCGCCCCATCCCAGCAACGCGGCACACAGCGCGCCTGCCGCGAAGGCGGCGACCAGCGGAAGCACCGACCAAGACGAAGCCTCTTTACCCCCGGGCACTCGCTGCGACATGTTTCCTGCTCCCACGGTAGAACGGAATTCATTCCGTTCGGTGCGCGAACTGGTTGGCGCGCGTGGAACGGAATTCATTCCGTTCGGTGACCGCTTCGAACGGAATTCATTCCGTTCGTTGACCGCTTCGAACGGAATGAATTCCGTTCTACGGATACGGACGCGCGTCAATCTGAACCAGGGCACTGTTTACGCGGTCCAACGCGATAGGTCAATCATCGGGGGACGGTTTCCGGACGGGACGGCGGCTACCGGAAGCGGTCCCCGGACGAGGAAGGGAAAAAATTTCCCGATTTTCGAAAAAACGCTTGACGCTGTTTCGGACTTCCGTATAAATGACGGTGCAAGGACAGCCGATCGCTGGTGGGGCAGGGAAGCGAGAGCGTTCCGAGTGACGACTCATCTAGGACGAAAACCGCAGTCGGAGAGCTGAATTGG
>JAHDXO010000007.1:44141-196169 GCA_023382975.1 Pirellulaceae bacterium | reverse complement strand
CCCTCCTGCCGGCCTTGCTCCCGCGCGCTGTCCAATCCCCATTGATAGTCGCGCTGTGCCTTCAATCGCTGGTCGTACATCATCCGATCCTCCGTCTTGGCCGCGATCGCTTCGACCACGGATATCGCCTGCTGAAATTCAATTCCCGGCAACAACTCCCTCAACCGCTCCGGCTCGTAACGATCCGCATGCAGAAAGAAGAATGCCCATTGCTCGATCTCCGAAGCTTGGGAAATCGTTGCTTCCTGCAAATTATACTTCGTCAGCTCCAACGTGTGTACCTCGATCGCGTCCGGGATTTCCATGCCGTGCTCCGGGTCCGCCAGCCGGAACCGGTGGTGGGCGACCGCGTCTTCGCGAAACAGGATCTTGTCAAGCAGGCAGATCGAGATCGCCGATCGTAGATCCGCGTAACTTCCGCCCGACTTCAACTGATCGACGTACATCGCACCGGCGTAGTAGACCAGTCGTTGCAAGAGCCCGGGAAAGATGGTCACCTGCATCTCGATGTTCAGCCACCGGCCCACCGAATCGCGCGCCCGGATGTCCAGCACAATCAGTTTGTCGTCCGCGAAATCCTGGTAGCTGAACGGATTGAGAATCTCCACGTGAACGATCGGATGGGCCAGCTTCAGGATCGCGTTCAGCAGTCCGATCAGCACGGAGACGTTCTCCGGACTGCCAAAAACCTTCTTGAACACGAAATCGACCGTCGGCTTGATTCCCAGCGACATGATTGCCCCGCGATATTCCAGATCGACCACTCGCTCTTGCCCCGAACGGTAGATTGCCCGTTCGCGGCCGTTGCCCGGATTGTCGTTTCGAAGAACGGATTGGGATTCTCACGCGCGATCGAAGAGAACGCAACCCTCCTTGAAACTGATCCCGGTGACCCGCGACTGGCTGCTGCGAGACCAGAAAGTCAGAAACGGCGGGGGCCAGCGAATTTCGGGCAAGCGAGTGTCCGGTTGGGTGGCGAACGCCTGACAGTGGCCCGCGGGCGCCGAACGCGGGCCGGGATTCGTTGATTCTCTCCTTCGTTCGGGACTCCCATTGGCGTCAGCCGATACCTGCCGGACGACTACGCCTTCTGCGAGCGCGCCCGGCGTTGCGGCCACCGCATCCACGCCGACACCACCCTCCGCCTCAGCCGCCTGGCCAGCTACGCCTACAGTTGGGAAGAAGCTGGCGCCACCCTCCCACGCTACGCCCGCTTCGACCTCCACCTGCCCGCGCGATGAAACCAACACCCCGTTCAACAAGGGATGCTGCAACCTGCCCCGAACGCTGTTGGGCATCTGCATGCATCAGACGGAGTCTCGTCGCTCGTCTACTGTCGCCATGTTCACTTCACGTACTGGCCACGGTGTCCGACCTTGACCAAGACGTATTTTCCAAGACGCCACAGATTGCGCCCCACAGTCCATACGCTAACTACAAGAACACTGCGGAAGAGGACGAGTGCGTTGACGTGACCTTCGCCCATATAGCGACGCGTACGTCTGTATCGCAGCGACCTGTTGGCAAATCAAGCCGCTACGAAAAGCGAGCGATGCGTGGATCATCGTCTACGGTCTTGGTGGTTTCGCCGTTCGGCAAGACGTTGGAGGATGCGGACTTGCTGGTCGGCTTCGGTCAGTTCCGCCTGCTGCCGGTTGCTGTCTTCGACGGCCAATCGGCGGCGTTGTTGGCAGTCCTGCACTTGTTGGCGGAGAGACGCTTCGAGCGATTTCAGGGCGAGCAGATCCTGCAGGTCGAGCGTTCCCGGAGCGACGGCATCGCCCAGACGCCCGCGAATCCCAGCCAATTGGGATTGCAGATCGGACAGCGAGTTCTGGGCGGCGGTTTCGCAATCGCGGGCCGACAGCAATTGCTGTCGGCATTGGTCGCGATGGATTTCGCGCAGTTGCAGGACGGGTTGTAGCGGAAAACGTTGGCTCGACATGTTCAAGCGGCCTGACCCTCCGACATCCCGGTGACAATCTGATCGATCATTTGGGCCAGTCGGTTCTGCGAGTCCGCTCGGACCGCTCGTTCCCGCGGTTCCTGGCGGAGATACCGATCGATGGCGGCGCGCGCCCGGATCGCGGCGTCCAGTGCGGGATTGGATCCGGCGCGGTATGCCCCGATGGCGATCACGTCGGCGTGGCTGCGATAATCGGCCAGCCAGTGGCGCAGGCGGCTGATGGCCGCCAACTGGACGTCCGGCGCCACGTCGCGCGCCAGGCGGCTGATGCTCTCCAGCACATCGATCGCCGGATACACGCCGCTGGAAGCCAGCGGGCGCGATAGCACCAGATGCCCGTCCAGCAAGCTGCGCACCGCGTCGCTGACCGGCTCGTTCAAGTCGTCGCCTTCGACCAACACCGTGTAGAACGCGGTGATCGATCCGCGTGCTGCCGGCCCGGCTCGCTCCAGCAACTTCGGCAGCGCCCCGAACACGGAGGGCGGATACCCGCGAGCGGCCGGCGTTTCGCCTGCGGCCAAGCCGATCTCGCGCTGGGCCATGGCAAAACGGGTGAGCGAGTCCATCGCCAGCAGCACGTGATGCCCGCGGTCGCGGAAATACTCGGCCACCGTGGTTGCCGTCCTGGCGGCTTCGAGTCGCAGCAGCGCCGGCGCGTCGCTGGTCGCCACCACCACGACGCTCTTGGCCAGACCTTCCGGACCCAGGTGATTTTCAAGGAACTCCTTCACCTCGCGGCCCCGCTCGCCGATCAAGCCGATCACGTTGACGTCCGCCTCCGAGTTGCGGGCCAGCATTCCCAGCAGTGCGCTCTTGCCCACTCCTGCGCCCGAAAAAATCCCCAAGCGTTGGCCTCGCCCACACGGCAACAGGCCGTCGATCGCACGCACGCCCGTGGCCAGCGGCGTATCGATCCGCGGCCGGTCGAAGACGGGCGGGGCGCTGCGATGCACGACGATGCGTTCCTCCAGCAGCGGTTCGGCGCGCCCGTCGACCGTGCGGCCGTGCGCGTCGATCACGCGGCCTAGCAGCCCGCCGCCGACGCGGAGATCGCGCGACGTGCGAGCCAAACGGACCCGATTGCCGTAACGCACGCCGGTCATCTCGCCCCAGGGGCAGACGAGCGTCAATTCGTCGCGGAACCCGATCACCTCGCCGGTCACGGGTCCGCCGGCCTGTCGCTGGATCTCGACCACCGACCCGATCGGCGCGGGAAACCCGGCCACGGCCGTGGCGGCGCCCTCGGTGCGGACGACGCATCCGGTCAACGCCGCTGGCATGATGGCGGCGACTCGCGCGGTCAAGTGTTCCACGGTCATAGGTTCGACGTCTTCCAGGAGTATCGTGTCGGAGGCTTGAGTTGTGGGATGCGTGTGCGAGTCTTCGTTTAACGGTGACCCGAAGGAGACTGCAAGGCGCGAGAGAATGGTGCGACCTGCTGCCGTACGAAGACGCCTTCGGCTTGCTGTTAAACGAATTGGTCGCATTCGGCGCCTGCGAGCCACTGGACTTGCGTTCGGCGCCCGCGAGCCACCCGACTCGCGTTCGGCGCCCGCGAGCCACTCTAGGACAGTTCCTCCATGATGCGGGCCAGTTGGGATTCGAAGCGTTGATCGATCGTGCCGAATTCGGTTTGCAGCACGCAGCCTCCGCGGCTGACGTCGGCATCGGCGATCAATTCGGCGGTCACACCGTCGCCGTGGCAGCGAGCCAGTTCGGCCGCGCTGGCTCCCAACGCTTCGAAGTCCGCCGGATTCAGGCGGATCTTCAGTTGTTGGCTGCCGGTCGCCAGTTCGAGCGCCTCGCGGACCAGATCCAGCGCGACCTCGGGAGTCTGCTGCACTTGGCGGCGGACCAAGCGGGCGGCGATCGCGGAGGCCAGCCGGATCAAGCCGGTTTCGCACTGCCGCAGATGGCCGGCGCGCGCCTCCCGCAGTGCCTGAACCGCTTGCTCAAAGGCCGGCAGCGCGGAGGCCAAATGTCGCTGCACCTCGCCTCGGACTCGCTCTTGGTACGTCGCTTCGGCCTGCTGCCGCCCTTGTTCCGCGGCTTCCCGACGAATCTGCTCAGCCTGCTGGCGAGCGTCGTCGACGATACGGGCGGCTTGCACCCGCGCTTGCTCCAATTGGCTCGTTACGTCGTGCGACGCGTCGATGAAGGTTCCGCGCGACCGCGCGGACGACGGAGCGGATACGGCGGCTTCGGCGGCTTTGATGATGCGGACCATGGCGTTCTAGGCTGCGGTGGTAAAGCGGCGGTTCTGGGGAGGCGGAATGACTTTTTCCTGGATCAACGTGGCGGCCGTTTCGGCCAGCTTGGATTGAGCGTGTTCGACATCGCTCAACCGGACTGGTCCCAGTCGCTCGATTTGCCGCCGTAGTTCGCGCGCTTCGCGCCACGGCAGTTGCCGCTGAATCCGGTCGAAGAGATTCGGGCTGGCCCCGGTCAAGGCGATCAGCGACACCTGCGGCTCGGCTCGCCGGAAGACCATCGCCAGCGATTGGTCGTTCAGGGCGTTCAGGTCGTCGAAGTCGAACGCGGGCAAGGGGTCACGGTGCGCCGCGGCCTTCGCGGCGTCTTTCGCGACCGGCTGCGATCCCGGACCGAACGATTGAAGACGCGCGGCAACGGGGCTGCGGGAGTTTTCCGGAATGTCGCGACCCGCGGTCTGCAGAGACGAAGGTCGGCCAGGTTCTCGGATTCGCCTGTGGAATTGGCGTTGCAGTTGCTGAGCGATCTCGGCGACGACCGAATCGTCCGTCGGTTGCAGCCGCCCCAAACGATCGAGCACATCGCTTCGTTGAGCGGCCGACAGTTGCCTCAGAGTCTCGGCCACCTTGACCGACGGCAGATGCGATAGCACTAGGCTGATCGTTTGGGCGTGCTCGGCCGCCAGGAGATCGCCCAGCACCTCGGGCGTCGCGGCCAGGAGAAACGAAAACGGGGAGTGCTCGGCCGCGGCGCCGGTCTGTCGGTCCAGGGCTCCGCCCGTCGGTTCGGCGAGGGTTTCGTCCGCGGTGGCGTTCGAATCGGCCAGGGCGATCTTGGCGACCAGCGAGTCGTCCATTTCGACGCCTTCGGACTCCTGGAGTCCCGGCGCTCCGGTGACGCCGGCGTGCATGAATTCCTGGATGACCACGGAACGCTCGTCCAGCGAGACCGGTGCGAGTTCCGCAAGCATGCGCCGCAATCGCAGCGATTGTTCGCGTCCGATCAAATCGAGCAGCGTTTCGGCCGCCTGATCGTCCAGCGTCGCGATTAAGACTGCGGCTTTGCGAAAGAATTCGTCCTGTAACGTCATGGGCAAGTCACCGTTTCCTTGGCTCGTTCTGTTGTGCGAAAAAGGGAAGCCGCGGCTCCAACACGGTCAGGCCGCTCGACCCAACCACTGCTTCAGGACTTCGGCCGCCGCTGCGGGGTCGCGCTGGACCAGCGCCGTCAACTGCTGCTGAAGTTCGACATAGGCCGGCGGCGACTCGACGCCGACCACGCTCAGCGGACGTGGCCCGATTCGCTCCGGGAGCGGGGCCGAGGAGCGGGGCTCCGAATCGGACTTGGATCGCGAGCGGCGGCGGAAATACCAGACCGAAGCGATGGCCAACGCAAGAACCGACGCGGAACCAGCGCCGACGGGCCAGCCCCATGCCTGCCACTGGGCGATGCGGGCGAATCGGCCGGGATCGTCCTGAATCGCGTCGTGCGATGTGACTGTCACCTGGTGCGGCGTCTGCCAGCCTTGCGCCGGCGGCGGCAACATCGCCGACACGGCCCGGGCGATCGTGCCGCAGATCTCCTGCTCGATCTCTTGAACCTGCTCGAGGTCGGGAGGCTGAGAATCCGGGGCGCCGCACCGCTGACGCCACACATCGACAAAATAGCTTCTGGGGACATCGATCGACGCGGTGACTTGGACCAGCCGCAACGAGACCGGGGGGGACGACTCCGACGGCAGTTCGATCCGTTCGGTCGGCGGCGTTTCGTCGAAATGCGCGTTCACGGCGACTGTCAGATCGGGATACATCCGCAGACGCTCCTCGATCTTCGCCTGCCATTGCTCTTCGATTGCGCGTTTGGCCGCAGCCAGAGCCCGGGCGGCAGTGTACGACGTGTCGGGGATGCGGTTGCCCGGATAGGCGCGGCAGGCGTTCAAGTCCGTGATTGTAACCTGTTCGCGTTCCAGTCCGCTCTTGAAAGCCACCACGGTGTCGCGGATCGCTTCGATCTCGTCCGGTTCCAAGTGCCGTAGGCCCACGGCCTTGACCGCGACCACGGCGCGGGATTCGACTCGCGGCGGAAAGCCCGGATGGCGGACTTCGTCATATTGCACCGCTGCGTTCTCGATCCCGTTCATCTCGGCGACGATGCGGGCCAGCATCTGTTTCTCGCCGCGTTGCAGATTCTCTCGGCTCTGCTGCCAGGGCATCAGCGGATTGGTGCCGGCCAACGCCCGCTCGACCGGCGCGTCGAATTCGGCCGGCCAAGCATTCTCGGCGTCCAGCGCCATGAGGTAGACGCTCTTTTGATCGCGGGGGATTTCGATACTGCGACCCGCGATTCTGGCGCCCTCCAACCGGTGTTTGCGAAAAGCCGAGCTGATGCGGGCGATTTGCGGTTCGGAGAATTCACGGCCGTCCAGCAGAGGCACGAAATCGACGGGCAGGGCGCGGCCGACCAACAGCCAGAGTCCGACGCCGACGAGCAGCCCGAGAGCGATCCCGGCCAAGCGGCGTTGCGCGGGCAGCGCGCGGAGACGTTCGAGCACTGGCTCGCCCAGCCGGCTGAGCAATTCCATTCATCGAACTCCCGTCGTCGATCCAAGGGAAACGCAAACGCGGTCAAGCCGCCCGCAGTGACTCGGCGTCCTGCGTGCCGGGACGTCCCAGTTGCAGGATGTACGCTTTGGCGCCGTCGGCGCATTGGCGGATTTCCAACTCGACCCCCTCGGCGGCCAGCAGCCGCTTCGCGTCGGCCAGTCGTTTCTCGGACGCCGCCGTCTCGATGGGCGAATTCGCCACCGCACCGGGTGCGTCGATCATCTCGGCCCCGCCCTCGGCGAATTCCACCTCGACGCCCTCTTCCTCGTGAAATGCCGTCACGATCACGTCGCCGCCGGGCGACGTGGCATCGATGGCCAGTGTCAGCAACTGCGCAAAGACTTGCCGCATCCGCGCCGGTTCCGCCGAGACCATCGCGTAGGGCGGCGCGTCGACCTCGACCTGCACCCCCCGGCGCATCCCGTAGATCTCCAATCGTTCGGCCACCTCCTGCAATACGTCGCTGACGTCGAACGAAGGACGATCGGACTCTTGTCCGGTTCGAAACGGCACGAAGCTGGCCATGACCTGTTCCCCGCATCGGAGAGGTAGCAATTGAACGCGCAGCAGCGCTGACGCCCGGAAAATTTCGGCCGGTTTGTACCGAAGAACCGAGACCCGTGTCAACCGATGTTTTCCCGCTCGCGCAAGTGAACAACCGAAGTCGCGGTCGTTTCGATGGACTCCGGCTCGGTCCAGGTATCTTGGTTTCAGGCGCCGCTTGCGCCGCTAGCTGGCGGGTGCCGACGGATGACGGACCCGCGTTCGGCGCCCGCGGGCTAGAGGGGCGTCCGTGGGCCACGGTGGCGCCGCTAGCTGGCGGCCCGCGAGCGCCGAACGCGGGTCGCGCGGTATCAACTTGTCTCCCGGCCAGTCGTCGTTCAGTCGGGTTCGGACGAGCGGTGGACTCGGTCTTCGGCCAGGTAGAGGACGCAGCCGCAGCTCTTGCAGTAGACGATGCGGGACATGTACAGTTCGTTCATCGTCTGGGCGGAAAGCACGGTGTGGCAGCCGCCGCAGGTTTCGCCCTCGACCGGTGCCAGCCCCTCCGGCCCGTGGCTGCGGACCAGACGCCGGTATTCGGCCTTGAAATCGGGCGGCAGATTCTTTTCCGCGTCGTCCAGTTCGCGGGTGACGCGGGCCACTTCGTCCTGAAGTTTGCCCTGCTCTTGTTCCACTCGCTGGCGTGCCTTGTCGAACTCTTCGTGCGCTTTCACTTGCCGCTGTTCCGCACGCTTGATCTCGGCCTGCAGTTCGTCCAGCCGTTCCATCTTGTCCAGGATTTCGTCCTCGAGGACGGCGTTCGCCTGACGCTCGGCGGCGATCTGGTCCTTGAGCAGCTTGAATTCGGTGTTGGTCTTGCATTCATTCAACTTGCGGTCCAAGTCGGCGATTTTCGATTCGCGCTGTTTCAACTGGACTTGCTGGTCGTCCGACTGCATACGCATCTTCTTCCAGTTCTCTTTGAGCGTCGCGACTTCCTGTTCGGTCTTGGTCACCGCCACTTGGCCGGCGGCAACTTGGCGCGGCCCCCGCGCCATGCGATCGTTCAGGTCCGCCAACTGCTGATGGATTCGTCGCAGCCGACGCAGGTCTTCGGCGGTCACCGTGTTCATGGGCAAGTCCTCTTTCGTTCGCGGTTTGTCTCTTCACAGGCTGGCAGCCTGCCTTACGTTGTCATCGGGTTCGTTGCTGATCGGTGGGGGGAGCCGCAGGCGCATAACGACAAAAAAAGCCGCTGGTCAGGGGACCAGCGGCTTGGCTTGCTCGGCGGTGGCACGGTACATCATGCGACCGGGCGCAGGAAACCGGCCAGTTGTTGGCTGCGGACCGGATGCTGCAGCTTGCGGACCGCCTTGGCCTCGATCTGGCGCACCCGCTCGCGGGTGACTTTGAAGATCCTGCCGACCTCTTCCAGCGTGTAGGTGTAACCGTCCCCCAAGCCGTACCGCAGCCGGATGATCTCTCGCTCGCGGAACGTGAGCGTCTTGAGGAGTGCTTCAATCTTTTGCCGCAGGATTCCATTGTTTGCATTGCGTACCGGATTATCCGATTCGACGTCCTCGATCAATTCTCCGAAACTGCAGTCTTCGCCATCGCCCACCGGCCGGTCCAGACTGACCGGATGGCGACCGATGTCCAGCACGCGCTGGACTTCGTCCAAGTCCATGCCTGCCCGAATCGCAACCTCCTCTGTTGTCGGTTCTCGACGCAGTTCTTGCAAGAGCCTCTTTTCAATATTTCGCAGCTTGGACAGGACGTCGATCATGTGGACCGGAATGCGGATCGTCCGGGCTTGGTCGGCGATCGCCCGCGTAATCGCTTGGCGAATCCACCAAGTGGCGTAGGTCGAGAACTTGAAGCCCCGTCGATACTCGAATTTATCTACCGCCCGCATCAATCCCGTGTTGCCTTCCTGGATCAGATCCAAGAAACTTAGCCCCCGATTTCGGTACTTCTTGGCGATCGAAACGACCAGACGAAGGTTGCCGCTGGACAACTGGCGTTTGACTTCTTCGTATTCGGCGTACTGCTTGCGGATCGTCTCGACCCGGTTCTTCAGACTCGTCGGGCTCTCCTGGGTCAGTCGCATCAGGTCGCGCAATTCCGATCGCAGTTCCGCGCTCTCCTCGGCCTGCGCAGGATCGTGACGGACTTCGGCCAACTCGGATTTCAATTCCTGCATCCGGTCGGAGAAGTCCGACAGTTGCTGGACCAGCGGGTGGACGCGGCGCGTGCGGAGACTGAGTTCTTCGACCAGTTGCAGGCATTTGCGGCGGCGGCGGAGGAACGAAAGACGAACGGCCGACCGGGTCTCGGGCGTTGTCGAGCGGCGGATCATCAGATCGAATTCCTGCCGGTTGGCTTCCAGCAGATGCTCCAAGGTCTGCAGATTGTGCGGCATGCGGGCTTGGATCTGCTCCTTGGTCAAGCGTTCGGTCAAGGAGACTTTGATCGTTCGGTCGAAGGGCAGGTCGCCTTGATGGACCTTGCGGAGCGTTTCGACCGTCGTCCGCATGGCGAAGTCGCAGGCCAACACGCTGCGTCGGAACCGCTTGCGGGTGATCTCGATCTTCTTGGCCAGCGCGACTTCCTCCTCCCGCGACAACAACGGGATCTGGGCCATCTGGCTCAGGTACATGCGGATGGGATCGTCGGTCAGCTTGGGCAGATCGGCCGCCGACAGCGGCAGCGGTTCCTCCTCGACGACCTGCTGCAATTCTTCCGCGGTGGGCCCGGTCGAGAATTCGTCGTCGACGACTTTGGCCGGCGGCTGATCGACCAGTTCGATGCCCTTCTCTTCGAGGGCCATCAGCAGATTGTCCAGCTTCTCGGGATTGATGCCCTCGTCGGGCAAGTAGCGGTTGACCTCGTCGTAGGTCAGGTAGCCTTGCGATTTTCCAGTGGCGATTAAATCCTGCAGGTCCTTGTCGAAATGATCCACGATACTTCTCCTGCGCAACCTTGCGCTGTTGGGGACGACCGAAGCATCGCGCGGCGGCTGGGTCGCAGTGCCGCGGAACGACTCGATGGTCCTACCCGTCCTTGGGTCCAGAAATACCACGCCGCGATCGCTCTTGGGCGATCAGCCTCTGCAGAGCGTCCAGTTCCTCCTGTTCGTTAAGTTTCTTCTCCTGCAACGCCGCCGCCATGTGCTGGCGGCTCCTCTTCTCCCGGAAATAGCGGTAGTCGTCGATCAGCCCCTGGAGTCGTTGCCGAGCATCTTCTTGTGCCTCCGGCGCTTTTGCTTGGGCTCGTTCGTCCACCTCTACCCAGATGTTCTTCATCGCCGGATCTTCCAACGCGGTCAACACGTTGCCAAAATCCGGCGTTCGCTGCTCGTCGTGCAGCCAGTGAATCGTATAAAAGATCTTGCGGGCGGGCACGGAATGCAGTTGCCCGACGTCGATGGCGGCAATCGCCTGATCGACGTACTCGGGATGCAACACCAAGATCTCGAGCAATTCGAGGTCGCGCGGATCCATGTCCCGCACGTGCGGCGGCGGCGCCGCCGCTTCCTGGCTCGGTTTGGTTTCCGCCACCGTCTTCGGCCGTGGTTGCGAGTGGCGTCGCAGTTCGCTCAGGCGTGTGCGCAACTGGCTGTCCGCCACGCCAAAGCGGCGCGCCAGGTGAGCCAGCATCTGATGCTCGCGCAGCCGCGTCTGTCCGGCCGCCTCCGCCCCTGCCTTCGGCGCCCGGGCCATGGTGCCGA
Source organism: Pirellulaceae bacterium (assembly GCA_023382975.1). Lineage (GTDB taxonomy): Bacteria > Planctomycetota > Planctomycetia > Pirellulales > Pirellulaceae > SKKK01. The sequence continues at coordinate 185,176 of JAHDXO010000007.1, read as the reverse complement.
GGATGTCCTCGAGCGCCTGATTCGCGCGGTGAGTATCGAGGACCAGATCGACGCCCTGCGTCGCGATCCGCACCTTGTGTTCGAGGGCGTCGATCGCACCGGTCAGCAACTGGCGAAACGCGTCGCCCCCCTGCTGCAAGAGAAAATCGCAGGGGTCCAGTTGCTCCGGCAGTGTCAGAATTCGCAAGTCGACTTGCGCCGCGACAAACAGTTCTAGAATCTCGTTCGTCCGCCGCTGGCCGGCCTCGTCGCCGTCCAGCACCAGCGTGATCCGGTCGGCGAAACGCTTGAGCAGCCGGATGTGGTTCTCGCCCAAGGCGGTGCCCAGCACGGCGACCACATTGCCGACGCCCACTTGGTGAGCCATGATCGTGTCGGTATAGCCCTCGACCACCACGATCTCGCGCGCCTTGGCCAAGCTTTCGCGAGCCACATTCAGACCGTACAGATGTTCGTTCTTCAGGAACAGCCGCGTCTCGGGCGAATTGACGTATTTCGCGCCCTTTTGGTCGGCCAGCGAAGGCAGAATCCGGCCCCCGAACGCAATCGTCTTGTCCTGCACGTCGCGGATCGGAAAGATCACCCGGCCGCGGAAGCGGTCGTAGTAGCTGCCGCTGGTCTCCGACCGGCCGCACAGTCCGGCCGCGATCAGCACCTGCGGCGAAAAACTCTGGCGGGCACGGTTGACCAGCCACGTCCAATCCGGCGGGGAGAACCCGAGCTGAAACCGCTCGATACTCTCGTCCGAGATGCCCCTTTCTCGCAGATATTTGAGTGCCGGCTCGGCGACGGGGTCGCGCAATAGACAGCGGTGAAATTGCTCTTCGGCCCAGCGAGCCGCCTGGTACAGGGTGCGTTTGTCGTTCGGGCTGCCCGGCTCGGTGCGCGGCTGGGTGGATTTGGGCGGTTCGATCCCGGCCTTGTCCGCCAGAAACTCCAACGCCTCACGGAAGCCGATCCGCTCGTGCTGCATGACAAAGCTGAACGCATCGCCGCCGACATCGCAGACCCAGCATTTCCAGGACTGACGTTTGGGGTTCACCTGCAGACTGGGCCGGCTGTCGTCATGCCAAGGACAGAGCGCCACGTATCCGCTTCCCTGTCGGCGCAACTGCAAAAAGCTGCCCACCAGTTCGACGATATCCGTCGCCTGACGAACCCGCTCCTTGAAATCTTGATCTTGATATGACGCGGAGGACACCGTAAAGTCCTGTAGCGATGAGCCTGCGGGAGAGATTGCAAGGCCACGGCCGGTGTGTCACTTCCCTGATCCATCCTCCTTGCCGCCGGTTCTGGGTCAACCGGCAGTGAAGTGCTATCCATAGCACGTCGGTAAATTTTACAATTCGGACCCGAGCGGTCAACACGGAGTTTTCGGAATCAAGGCCGAAATGCGCCGTTTCTCCTTTGCCATCGCGATAGCATTGATGGCAATTCCGTCAGCCGACGAAGCAGTGAACCGAGTCGGTTCGTCCGCGCAAGATCGGTTCGAAACCGGTTCCAGTCACGAACATCGACGATCGACCGGCCAACCCATTCGGCCGCTGGACGGCCAGCGCGGTCGACGAGCCGCATGCCGCGGCCAGGCACGGAAGTAGGATCAACGGAACAAGGATCACGGTTCGTTCCGATGCTGTTGACGGTACAGTTCCAGGGCGCCGAGCGCCAGGGGGTACAAATCCGGATCGTACTCCTGGAAGTGCGTTTGGAGAAACTCTTCCGCACCGCCGAAAACAGCGTGCAGCGCGGTGAAGTACAGATCCTGGCTCCGATAGTCGCAAGCCACCAAAGCGCGGCGGAGCGGTTCCAGCATCGCGCCGGCCAGAGTCTCGAACGCTTCCGAAGCCGCGCGGCCGTATCGGCACAGAGTTAGGACGGCAGTTTGAGCGACTTGCACATCGTCGTCCGTGATCAGCATCCGCAACTCGTCCAGAAATATCTCGCCGCGCGGTCCCTCGCGGTCCAGCGGCACCTGCAACTGGCCCAAGGCCGTCAGCGCGCTGCAGCACACGGTCCGGTCACGACTGTCCAGCAGCGCCATCAACTCGTCGGAAACCGCCACCTTCTCGACGCCGATCGCGCCGATCACCCGTGCCGCCTCGCTCCGCAACACGCTGCTTCCAGACCTCAGACAGGCGGCGACTTCGTCCAGCGCTGCCGCGGACGCCGAACCATACTCCAGCAGCGCCCAAAGCGACGCCAAACGCAAGGAGTCGTTGCCGTGCCGGAGATCCGCCGCCAGCGACGGCACGCTGCCCGCGACCCGCAGCGCGCCGTTGGCCTCCAAGTCGAGCACGCACTCGCCGCGTCGTTGCAGAAACCGGCAGCCTCGCTGGAAAGTGTCTCGGGCGTCGTCCCCCAGCCAGTCCGCCCAGCGCGGCCGGCGCTCGCCGCGTGCCGCAGCCACCAACGCCATGGCATACCCGAAAACCCGCGCCGGCAAGTGACGACGCGCGCGGATCTGCCACCAGGTCCACGTTCCGTCGCTACCGCTGCGCTGCTTGATCGCGCTGTTGGCCCCGAAAATTCCCATGCCCAAGAACACGCACGCCAGATCTGCGTACCAGCCCAGGTCCGATTCGTCATCGCGGCACCGTCCGTCGCGCAGCAACAGGTCGAGCGCTGCGTAGTGCGCCAGCATCGCGATCAGACTCTCCAAATCATCCCGCCAGAATTCGGCCAGACGCACCGTCGCCACGTCGCCGCGAAGATATTCGCCCGATCCGTTGGCCAGCGATTCGGCTGGCGCAAATTCCAGCCGCAGCGATTCCCGACGGCTTCCCACGTAGCGGCAGACGTCGGTCAAAACCCGCTCGGCGTCGATCGCCCCACCCCGCTCGGGAATCTCGAAGAAACTCGCCGTGGGCAGGATGACCGGTCCCTCGCGCAGCCGCTGCCAGCCCCAGCCCTCAACCAGCCAGCCCAAACGCAATTCGGTCCACACCTTCTCTCGCAGATCCACCGGACACGGCGCCTTGAACCATCCAAACATAAAAAAAGAATCCTCCCACCCCGCCATCCATCGTCCCACATCTCGCCGCGCCGAAACAAACAGGACACGCATGCTGACCGGACACAGGATACACCAGATCCGCAACCGCGGACACTGTACCATCGGCCCTACAATGACATAACACCCGACCATTCTTCTGTCATTTCATTTCTCTGGCCGTTCCGATTCACGAGCAACGGCCCGGGGAACGTTGCTCCACGAAGTCCGATCTTGTTCGGCGGGTTAGTGGCGTCACACGCGGCAACGGAAATCAACGTGTTCCGCTTGTACACGGTCGCGGAACGTGTTACTGGTCCGAAGCCATGGGCCGCTTGACCGGCTGGGACGCTTGCTCGATACTGGGGATGTGCCGCGGATGTGGAGGGCGGTTTGCCCGCGTTGTCCGTGCGACAGGTCCAATTAGCCTGCGAGGTGGGTAAGTGCATCCGGAACTGGAGCATCTTCGGAAACTCCCTATTGCAGAAAAACTGCGTGTGGTCGAGGAACTCTGGGACAATATCGGCCAATCCGACGAGTCGTTCCCGTTGCCGCCGTGGCACCGCGATGAAGCAGAACGCCGCGCGGCCGAACTCGATGCGGACCCTTCAATTGCACTGACGCGGGAGGAACTCTGGCGTCGCGTCGACTCCCGAAATGGCTGAGCGGCTTCGATATCACCCACGGGTGGCTGAGGACATCGCGGCTGCGATCGACTGGTACGAAAGTCGGTCGGTTGGCCTGGGGGAGCGATTTCGTGCGGCCGTTGATGCTCGCTTCGATGACATTGGCGATGCCCCGAGATGTTCCCACTCGCTTTTGATGACGCGGATTTTCGGTTTGTCAGAATACCGAAGTTTCCATACTTGCTACTGTTTCGTGTGCGAGCGAAGAACGTGCAAGTGCTCGGGTTGTTTCACTCGGCGAGCGATCCTGCAAAATGGCGTCGTCGAGGCGGGAGCTGGTGAAGACGAGACCGTTCCCGAGGTCTGGTTCCTTACGTCGCTCGCTTCGATCAGATCAATCCGCGATCGCCTTGCCAGGAATCGCAGAAGAACCCGAGCGGCTCCTCGAGTGACGCTGGGGTGTTACGGCGATGGAATCCCATCACCGCACCAGTGCAATCACGACAGCGGGAACACGTCCAGCGACGATGTATGCGCTAGACCTTGATCTCCGGCACGACCCACGGAGCCCGGTACGTGCGCTGGAACATCTGCATCGCTTCGGGATTGTCGACGATGTGCTCGGTCTGCGGATCGATGGTCAGTTTCTGGCCGCCCAATCGGTAGCTGATGTTCGCGTAGTGGATCATCAGCGCGCTGCGGTGGCCTTCCAACACGTCGGCGTTGGGTTTCTGGCGGCTGCGAATGCACTGGATGAAATTCTCCTTGTGCTCCGGGTCCGGGAACCGGCCGTACATCTGGTCTTTGACCACCGGCTCGCGGTTCTGCGGGCGCACGAAGACCTGCCAGCCGCCACCATGCCGACCAACGACCATCAGCCCGTCGGTGCCGAAAATTTCGATGCGAGTTGCGTTCTGCATCCACATCGGGAACATGTCGCTGTTGCGCACGACTTCGTCCGTCTTCAGCATGTACTGGCCGTACAGCGTCAGTTCGAAGCTGACCAGCAACCGGTCGAAGTCGTACAGCGCGATCTGCGTGTCCGGCGTCTCGGCGACCAGTTGTTCCGGATCGGTGGCGAAACGGCCGCCGGTCGAGTAAACCGTCTTGGGATAGTCCACGCCGAGCAGCCAGCGGGCCAGGTCGATTTGATGGCTGGCGTCGTTGGCGATATCGCCGCCGGAATAACGCCACAGATGGTGCCACGTCCTCACGAGCCCGACGTTGTAAGGATGCTCGGGCGCCGGACCGTTCCAGATGTCCCAGTCAAAGCCGGACGGTGGGTCGCTGTTCGGCTGCTTCGTGGTCATGCCCCAGGGTGGCTTCTGGTTGTAGATGCGGCACAGGTGGATTCCGCCCAGCCTGCCTTCTTCGATATATTTCCGAGCAGCGATATTGTACGGAGCGCTGCGGTTCTGCGTGCCGATCTGCACCACGCGGTTGTGCTTGCGGGCGGCGGCCACCATCTGTTGGCCCTCCCAGCAACTGTGGTGCGCCGGCTTCTCCACGTACACGTCCTTGCCGGCCTGGCAGGCCCAAACGGTCGACAACGCGTGCCAGTGGTCGGGGGTCGCACTGATGATCGCATCGACCGACTTGTCGTCCAGCGCTTTGCGGAAATCTTGGACGACCTGCGGCTCGCGCCCGCCCTGCATGTCGGCGATCGGCTTGACGCGGCCCGCGCCGCGGCTGGCGTCCGGATCGCAAATATAGGCGTACTCGCAATCGCCTCGGCACAGAAATCCGTAGTTGGGATCGGTAGCCAGATGCATCCCGCGTCCACCCACGCCGACAGCGGCCAGAATCACCTTGTCCGCAGCCGGAGCCCCCCGAGCGGACCTCGCATTGCGAAGGATCGTCAAACCGGCGGCCAAGCCCAAGGCCGAATTCTTGGACTGGTCGAGGAACGTGCGACGGTTGATCGTGGACATGATTTCAGGTCTCCTGGCAAACAAGGCGGGATACGGATCGTTCCGATTTTCCGATTGTCGATGCTCGGCGACGCTGTTGTCAAGATGCGGCCAGCATGCTGGCCGAGTCCCGAAGTCGGTGGTCGGCTATTCTCGATACGGTTCGATCAAGCGGCGTTGGATGACCTGCAAGATGCCTCGGGCGACCTCTTCTTTCGGTCCGGCCAACGCGTCGATCAGACTGCCTCGGCGGTCGATAATTTCGACTTGGTTGCGCCGCGAGTTCATCGCCTCGGGGCCGTTCAGGACCATCAAGTCGCAACTCTTCTTCTCCAGTTTGACCAGCGCGCGCAGGCGTTGGTCTTCGGTCTCGAGCGCAAAGCCGACAATCCATTGATCCGGTCGCTTCGTCGCGCCAAGCGTGGCTACCACGTCGGGAGTTTCAACCAATTGCAATTCGAGAGGGCGTCCCGTCTTGGCGATCTTCTGCGAAGCGATGCGCACCGGCCGGTAGTCGCAAGGCGCGGCGGCGGCGATCAGCCCGTCGCAGCGCGGGAAGATCCGCTGGCAGGCTTCGAGCAGTTCTTCGGTCGAGATCACCGGGACAACTTCGGCCCGCGTGGGGTAGTCGATATCGACCGGCCCGCTGACGATCGTCACGTCGTATCCCAATTCCAGCGCGGCCTGCGCCAGACTGCGGCCCATCAGGCCGCTCGAGCCGTTGGTCAGGTAGCGAACCGGATCCAGGTACTGGCGGGTGGGCCCGGAAGTGATCATGATGCGCGGCATGGCGATGGCCGTTACTGGCTTGGCAGCCATTGAGCGATCGCGGCACGGATCCGTTCCGGATCGGCCATGCGTCCCGCGCCGCTCGCTCGGCAACTGAGCCAACCTTCCTCGGGATCGACGAAGTGAACGCCATCTTCACGCAACTGCCGCACGTTGCGTTGAACGGCCGGCTGGTTCCACATCACGGTGTTCATCGCCGGCGCAACCACGACGGGGCCCGGAAAGGCCAGATAGAGGGTGCTGAGCAGATCGTCGGCAATGCCCTGGGCGGCTTTGGCCAGAAAGTTGGCCGTCGCCGGCGCCACGCACATCAAATCGGCTTTGTCCGCCAACGAGACGTGGCCGCCCAACGGATACTCGGGGTGGTCGAACAGGCTGAGGCAGACCGTGCGCCCGGTCAACGCCTCGAACGTCGTCGGGCCGACAAAGCGAGTCGCCGCCTCGGTCATCACGACCGTGACGCCCGCGCCGGATTGCACCAGGCGGCTGACCATCGCCGCCGTCTTGTAGGCGGCGATGCCTCCGGTCACACCGATCAACAACTCGCGGCCGTCCATCAGTCGTCAAAGTCCGGTTCGTCGATGCTGATCGGCATTTCCCCGGTGATGCGAACCTCGTTCGAGGTGTCCAGGAAGATCTTGTCTTGCAGGATCTCCTGCAACACCACCTCCATCCTGTCGCTCGGCGCATTGGAGACCAGCGGCCGGCTGCCCCGGTTCAACTGGACCAAACGCTTCTGAATCAGCGTCGAGAGCTTGAAACGTCCGCCCACCTTCTTGACGATCTCTTCTTCCTTCAATTGATCATGCATCAGCTAGGTTCTCCCCGATTCGCTTGGAGGATATCGCATATTTCCCGCACCGCCCGCTCGACGGTGTCGTTGATTACTTCGTATCGGTAGCGGTCCATCATGGCCAATTCACGCCGGGCCACCTCCAGCCGCCGCTGGATCGATGCTTCGGATTCGGTGCCCCGCAACCGCAGACGGCGTTCGAGTTCGTCCATCGAGCCTGGATGCAGGAAGATGGTGATCGCCTCGGGATGCTGCTGCAAAACCGCCAGGGCTCCTTCGACATCGATCTCTAAAATTACCCATTTGCCCTGCGAAAGACCAGATGCCGTCTCGCTCCGCAACGTTCCGTAGTAGTCGCCTCGGCCGAATACCTCTTTCGATTCCAGAAATTCGTCATTGTCTCGGCGTCGGAGGAATTCCTCGACAGTTAGGAAATGATATTCCCTTCCGTCGATTTCGCCGGGGCGAGGCGAGCGGGTTGTCGCCGACACGCTCAACTTCAGCGGCAACCGGCAAACTTCCAGCAGACGCCACACCACCGTCGATTTTCCAGCCCCGGAAGGACCGGAGACAATCACCAGTTTTCCTGTGGTAGCGTAGTCCATCTCAGGCGGTTACTCGACGTTCTGAATCATCTCTCGCATTCGTTCAATCGCCGTCTTGATCTCGACCACGTGCCGCGAGATCTCGGCATCGTTGGCTTTCGAGCCGATCGTGTTCGTTTCGCGCAACATCTCTTGGATCACGAATTCGAGCTTCCGGCCGCTGCTCTCCTCGGCCGTCGCGATCGTGTCGAACTGCTCCAGATGGCTTCGCAGCCGCACGATCTCCTCGGAGATGTCGCTGCGATCCGCGAAAACGGCGACCTCCCGCACCACATCGGCCGGTTGCAGTCCCATGTTGTACTCGGCGAGCAGTTTGCTCACCCGTTCCGTCAGACGCCGCTGGTATCCCTCGACGACCAACGGAGCCCGCTCTCCGATCTGATCGAGTTGCTGGGCGATGATCCGGCAATTGGCATGCATGTCGGCAGCCATCGCGGCGCCCTCTTCCACTCGCATCCGCGACAGGTTCTCCAACGCTTGCAGCAAGACGCTTTCGACCAGCGGCCAAAACTCCTCGACGCGCCGCTCGCCAGCGACATCGTCAACCACCACTCCAGGCAGCGCCAGCAGCAATTCCAGGCGAACGGGGTCCGAGTTGCCGATTCGCTGATTCATCCCCTCCAGTTGCCTCTGGTAACCAGCCAGCACGGCTTCGTTCAGTCGGAAGTCATCCGGACCCGGCTCGCGGTCGATGCGGACATTGACCTGAATCGTCCCGCGCCGAACGTTCTGCTTGATGGCAGACTCGACCAGCGGCTCCAACGCTCCGAATCCCTCGCTGATCCGCGTCGAAACCTTGAGAAAACGGTTATTGACCGCCCGGACTTCGATCCCGACGATCGCGTGCTCGCGGTGGCCCTGCGCCTCGCCATGGCCGGTCATGCTCAGCAGCAAGTTCTATCTCCCGGCACTGAACGAATGGATGATGTAAGAGATCGCTCGCGTCCGCACTAGGGCGCTGAGTCTTCGCCGCTACCGGCCGTCCCCGCCTCGGCCCCTGCGCCCGCGTCGGAAGCTGCGCCCGCGTCGGAAGCGGCCCCCGCGTCGGAAGCGGCCCCCGCGTCGGTTCCAGTTCCCGTGTCGGCCCCCGTACCTGCATCGTCGGTTGTTGCCGCACCGCCGGTCTCGGCCCCTGCGCCTGGAGCGGTGCTGCCCTGATCATCGCTGCCGCCGGCTCCGGACAGCGGCGTCATGACTTCCGTTCCAGTTCCTCGATCGGACCCGAACTTGTCGTCCGTGCCCAACAACTTGATCGCTGCCATGCAGATCAAGATCCAAAACGTGGCCGTAACCATGGTGACGCGGGTAAAGGTGTCGCCGGCCTTCGCGCCAAAGGCACTCTGACCGCCCATTCCGCCAAGCGCACCAGTCAACCCGCCGCCGCGGCCCCGCTGGACAAGAACCAGGAGGATCAGAAACAGCGACGTCAGGAAAATCAAAATGCCGAAAACGTAATGCCAGACACTGGCACCGAGCAAAACTGGAAACATCACCCCGTTGACTCCTTGTAAAGGGATTCTCCCACTCCTAGGATGCGGCTGCCTGGACGATTGCGGCAAAGCCGGCTGCCTTCAGGCTCGCACCGCCCACCAGGGCCCCGTCGATATTGGGCTTGGCGAGCAATTCGGCCGCATTGTCCGCCTTGACGCTGCCACCGTACTGAATGCGGACCTGGTCGGCGACTGCCGCTCCGAAGCGGCTCGCCAAGATTCCGCGCAGATTGCCGTGGACTTCCTCGGCCTGCTCCGGTGTCGCATTGACCCCGGTTCCGATCGCCCATACCGGTTCGTAGGCAATCACCACTCGCGAAGCATCCGCGACCGACACTCCGGCCAATGAACCGAAAAACTGCTCGGCCACAATATCCGACGTCTTGCCAGCCTCGCGCTCCTGTAGCGTCTCGCCAACGCAAACGATCGGGATCAACCCGGCGGTAAGCGCCGCGTGGACCTTGCGACACACGTCCTCGTTCGATTCACCCAGGATGTGCCGTCGTTCGCTGTGGCCGAGGATGACGTACCGGCAACCGACGTCCAGCAGCATTGCCGCCGACAACTCGCCCGTAAAAGCACCCCCGGATTCGTGGTACATGTTCTGGGCGCCCAATCCGATCGCCGAACCCTCCAGTGCCGCTGCGACCGGCGCCAAGTAAACGCTTGGCGGACAAACGGCGACATCGACCGAGTTGCCATGGGGCAGCGCTTGCCGCAGACCTTGCACCAAATCGAGTGCTTCGCTGCGAGTAGTGTTCATCTTCCAATTGCCGGCAATGAAGGGGCGTCTCACGATTGCAGTTCCTGTGTTCTTGAAATCCCGAAACCCACGCTCGGGCGAAACGGTCAAACCGGGTACTATATCACAATCCGCAAGCGTTCGTCGACCCCCGGATGTCCATCATTTTGGTGGTCCATAGTCCTTTTTCCAGCCATCCCTGACGAGGGACAACCTTGCGCATTTTCCGGCATAGCTCCAACGGTGAGCATGTTGCTTCCAATTGTAGAGGAAGCGGCTATGTCTACATGCATGGTTCAGCCTTGGACGAGCGAGATCCCGATCAAGACGGTGACGATCGTCAGGAACACCGCACTGGTAATGTAGTACGAACGACGCTGAAATCGCTCGGCGGCTTCAGCCTCGCCGCGTTCGATTTGGCGGGCGGTGTAGAGCACGACGCCAAGTCCCGCCAGCACGTAGACGTAGGCCGTCAGGTGGATCTTGTCCATCAACACCAAGTAATCGGGACTGGGCATCGTCTCGTTCGCTGCCAGTTGGATCGCCACGACGGTCAGCAGCGACGTGATCCCAATCCCCAGACGTGCATCGATGAAGGTCGTCTTGAGCAACAGCATCAGCGACGCTCCCAAGCCGACGCACAGTACCGGCAGCAGCATTTTCAACATCGACGTGAGTACGGGTCGCGCGATGGGCAGTGACAGTCGGGACCGCGAGTACGTCCCCGGTTCGCTACGGCGCGGATCCCCGAACGTCGTGGGGTAGGCAAAGGTAACAACGTCCAGCCTCGGCGGCGACAGGTGGAATCCGGGCAACAGCAGATTCGGATTGACGGCGACGGGTTTCTGATCGGGAACGTACGCCAGACGGTTGGTTTCGTGGACCGAGTCCTCGAACTCGACGATCAACTCCTGGCGGTCGAACGGGTAATTGTGGAAGAAGAACTTGCGGCTGAACCGGCCTTGGACGCGCAGCACCTGGTACAGTTCGCCCGTAGGCAACAGAAGCGGTTCGTCGTACAGTACGTTGGATTCCATGCCCCACAACTGAGTCGGATTGACCATCTCGACCGTTTCGGCCGGCGACAGCTCCTCGTCCCGCCAGCGAAACCAGATGTACAGGTCCGCCTCGTAGCTGTGTTCCTTCAGCGCCACTTCCTGGATGTTGTTCAGGTAGGCCCCGACGGTCACCTGGGCAGGCGACTCGGCTGACGCTGGCGGCAGCAGACCGCTTGCCCCGAAACACCATGCGAGGATCCCAGCCACCCAGCCCAGCAGCAAACGATTCGGCAAATCCTCGAAGCCGATCGATGTCCAGGAATCGACAAGAGACGTTGTCATACGGTCCTTGCGATTAGGAATCCCGTTCATTTCGCTGGTCCGGCCCATTGCGGGACGCGAACGTCTGATGCCGAGTCGATGCCCGGTGCGTAGGGCTTGATGTCCAGCACCGGCGTACCGTCAAAGGCATCGGTCTGGTCAATCTCGACCATGTTGTCCTGGACCGTCAGCACCTTGCACAGGCTCAGGGCGATCAGATTCGGCCGTACCGGAGCACGACAGGCGAACACACCCGTTAGCGGATTGTTGCGGTCGCCGCGCGGATGGACTTGCAGCACCGCCCGCTTCTGGGGCGTATCGTTTTGGTCGAACCACCAGATCACGTGGATGTGCGAGAAACCGTCCAGACCGAGCAGTCCGGGCGCGTACTGTTTGTCGAGCACGATCCAAGTGCGGTCTTCCGACTTCTTCACATGGCCGATGGGGCGGACCTTAAATTCAGCGGCGATTGGAGTCGGCGCGCCCGCCGGTTCCGAGGCGCGGACGGCTGTTGCGCTGGCGATGACCACGAAGATCAAGGCGAATCGAGACATGGTTGCCTCCTGTTTAGGGACAAAGTTTCCAAGAAAGGCCATCCATGATGATAACGCCCGCAGTCTCCGCGTCGACGGTGCAATCCGTTTTGCCGTTCTGCCCTCCGGCGCGAATTCCGGGTATGATCCAACCTATCTCGGAATCTTGCAGCACCGTACCATGTGCGGGCGCTACCACGTACTATTGGACCGCAAGGGAGAACGCTGTGAGCTCAATCGTCGTACGTCGAGTTATCCTGGTTCTGGTTTTTCTGGGCAGCTTGGCAGGGCTGTCTCCGGTGCAACCCTCGGCGATTCTGCACGCTGCCGAGGGTAGCGATTCGGTTTCTGATCCCTCTTTGGAGCAGAATTTTCTCGCGCCGCCCGACGCGTACAAGCCGTGGGTCTACTGGTGGTGGCTGTACGGGAACGTCACGGAGCGATCGATTACGCGGGATCTGGAAGGGATGAAGGAGAAAGGCATCGGCGGATTGTTGCTGTTCGATGCGCGCGGCTACCACGACCATATCCAGCCTCCGCCGTCGCGGATGGAGTTCATGAGCCCCGAGTGGCGGAAGATGGTGCGATTCGCGATTTCCGAAGCGGATCGGCTGGGATTGAAGATGAGCGTCAACCTGAGCAGTTGTGCCGGCACGCTCACCGGTCCGTGGCAGGTCGGCGAGGACGTCCCCAAGCAACTGGCCTGGGCCGCGACGGATCTCGAAGGTCCGCAGCAGTACGAAGGCGACTTGCCCCGCGGCGACTGGGGGAAATTCTGGGAAGTGGCCGTGGTCGGTGCGCGCCGCGACGATCACGACACCGTCGTCCAAGTCGTTGACCTCTCGGATCGCGTCGCCGGTGGAAAGCTGTCGTGGCAGACGCCGCCGGGGCGTTGGAGGCTGATTCGTTTCGTTGCTCAGACGGTCGAGGGGCGCGAGTGCGATGTGGATATCCTCGATGCGGGAGCCGTCAGGCGGCATTTCGACCGCATGGGCGGCCGGTTCCTAGAGGACGCGGGCGATCGGGCCGGCAAGACACTGACGCATTTCTACAACGTAAGCTGGGAAGGAGTCGCGGCGGCTTGGTCCTTGGGCTTCGAGGACGAGTTCAAGACCTTGCGAGGCTACGAACTGCGGCCGTACCTGCCCGCGTTGGCCGGAATGGTCGTGGGCGATCCGGCGAAAACCGAACGGTTTCACCGCGACTACCAGAAGACTCTGGCCGAGACGTTCATGAACAACTTCTATGGCCAAGTTCAAACGTCGGCCCGCGCGGCGGGACTGCAGTGGCATTCCGAATCGGGCGGACCGTGGGACCGCAAGCTGCCGATCTTCGCTCACGCGGATCAATTGGCGTTCCTCGGACGCACCGATATGCCCCAGGGCGAGTTCTGGCATCCCAATCGGGCGATCAACCGACCGGCGGCGATGGCCTCGCACATCTACGGCCGGCCGCTCGCCGCCACCGAAGCGTTTACCCACATGGTCCGGCATTTTTCGGTCTATCCGGCGCTGTTGAAGCCGGGAGCGGACCTCGCGTTCTGCGACGGCATCAACCATTTCATCTGGCACACGTTTTCCGCCTCGCCCGAGGAGTTCGGCCTGCCGGGCATCCATTACTGGGCGGGCTCTCACCTGAATCCCAACGTGACTTGGTGGCAGCAGTCGGGCGCCTTCCTGGCGTATCTCGCCCGCTGCCAATTCCTCTTGCAGCAAGGACACTTCGTTGCCGACGCCTGCGTCTACACGGGCGATGCGACTTATTTGCACTGGGGGCGCGGCGAACGCTGGAGCAGCCATTCGTCGTTGACGCTGCCCAAGGGTTACGCCTACGACTTGCTCAACACCGAGGTCCTGCTGGAACGATTGTCCGTCGAGCACGGCAGGCTCGTGTTGCCCGACGGCATGTCGTACCGAATGCTGGTCGTCGACCTGGATTCGGACGAGGCGTCGCCCGAAGCATTGCAGAAGATCCATGATCTGGCTGCCCGAGGCGCGACCGTGGTGCTCGGCAGTCGGCGACCAAAGCAATCGCCGGGGCTGCGCGACTATCCGGACTGCGATGCGCGAGTGCAACGTCTGGCGGCCCGGCTGTGGAGCGATGGCGACCAAGCGGGCGCTCGCACGTTGGGCGAAGGCTGCGTCGTCAGCGGCATGAGCCTCGATGACGCGCTGCGTCACCAGGGCCTCGCGGCCGATTTCGAGGGAGCCTTCGAGTATATCCATCGCCGAATAGACGACACGGACATCTATTTCCTGGCCGGAGCGGGCAAGGCCGAATGTCTGTTCCGCGTCCAGGGACGCGAGCCGGAATTCTGGGATCCGGTCACGGGCCGCGTCCGCGACGCGGGCATCCACCGACAGACCGAGGACGGGCGAACCGCGGTGCCGCTCGATCTGCCCAAGGACGGCGCCGTCTTCGTCGTCTTCCGCCGGCCGCAGCAAGAACATCACTTGATCGCCGTGTCAGGCCCCGATGGCGTGCTGGAAATCGCGGCCGACCGTGGCGAGGAATCGGAACGGACTCCGAGCCGCCTGCGCTTGTGGCAAAACGGTCGCTACGAACTGACAGACGCGCAAGGCGAACGGCGTACCGTTGTTGTCGAAGACCTCTCGGCGCCGCGGACCTTGAACGGTCCTTGGGAAGTGCGTTTCGCGCCGGGGTGGGGAGCGCCGGAATCGACAGTGTTCGATCGGCTGATACCGTGGAACGAACATTCCGACCCGGCCATCAAGTACTTCTCGGGCACCGCCAATTATCGGATCGCCTTCGATCTGAACGATCATCAAGCGGGCAGCCTCGTGCGTTTGCAGCTTGGCGAAGTGCGGAACATTGCCGAGGTGCGCGCCAACGGACAGTCGCTGGGCGTTGTGTGGACCGCGCCCTGGACGGTGGATCTCACCGGTCACGTGAAATCCGGCAAGAACTTCTTGGAAATTGACGTCATCAATCTGTGGGTCAACCGGTTGATCGGCGACGCGCGGCTGCCGGCCGACCAGCGGCTGACCCGTCCGTTCATGCGACTGGAATCCGATCCCACCGTGAAACTCGGTCGCCGCTGCGAAGGCTACACCGCCGCCGACGAACTCGAACCCTCCGGCCTGCTAGGCGAAGTCCGCCTGGAATTCGGCGAAGAGTCGCCGTAAGCAGGTTCGACCCAACGGTTGCATAACTGCTGGCGGGTTCGCGCCAACCGTGCGACACTCGGAAGAAAACGACGAACTTTGTTACGGTGAAAAGGACTTCAGGAACAGGTAGTGTTCGTTGCGGTGGTCGAAGTCCCAGTCGGTTAGGCCGACGTTCAGCTTGATGTCCGTATAAGTGTACTCTTCCAGCATCACCGGGGGATCGCCGGGTTTGGCGGGCCAATCGTAGGCGACATAGTAGACGGGCAGTTCGAGTTCGTCGTCGATGAAGACGCGGACGAATTGAAAAGTGTGATCGTCGCGGCGCTCGCGGTGCCCGACCTGGATCAACGTGCAGACGCGGCCGTTGATCTTGGCCCCCGCGACCACCTGCGTTTCGCAGTTCTCGTCCTGTAGCTTTTTCTTTCCGACCTCGATCAAGCGTTCCGTCAACGTCTTTACGCCGATCTCCGTAATCGGGTAACGACTTTCCTGCATCGCTGCCGCACTCTGGGGAGGCAGGGTCGTGGTGACGAAAGGCAACCGCAGTCCTCCGTTGCGGACGATCATCCTTCCTTTGTGTCGTCCCTCGACATAGATCACCTCGCGCTCCCGAACCGCCGCGGGCCGCAGGAAACGCAGGTAGACACTGAAGGGCTGCTCGATATTCTCGCCGCCCAGTTGCTCGTGCCGAATCTTCAGATAGATAGTCTCGGGACCATGCAACCGCCCGTCGATATGTTCCCGCTTGGTCAGAATGCACGAATAGTCGCGGATCTCCGTCTCCATCCGTTCGTAGCCGGCCAGTGCCCGCTGCAATACGGTGGCCAGGGGACTTTCCGGATGTGCGTCTTCGGACCACGCATTGCCGGCAGCCAGGATGACCGTGACGAAGAAGAACGATGTTCTCATCGGCGAAGGACTTTCCGCAAGACCGCTAGAATCGCTTCGATCGTTTTCAACGCGGGGGAATCCCTCCCGCCTCGCAGATGAACCTGTGTGAGTATAGGTTCCATGTCGTCAAAAAAACACGTCCGAGCCCGGTAGAATTCGCAATTCTCTCGGTTCCCGATGTGGACGATTTCGGGATGCGCCGCAAGACTCGCGTCGGCAGCCGATTGCTCCGACAATTCGATGTGAATGGCGTCTACTCGGCGTCCGCTAGAATCCGAGAACCGCAAGCCAGGAGGCTGGATTATCGAATTGAGCGAGAACGGCGTCGCGGATCGCCATGTCGGTCGCCGACGGATTCACGTGCTTCGCCAAGCCGGGAAGCAGGGCGTCCACGTCCAGTTGCTCCAACAGCGGTCCTAATTCCTGAATCGCGGCGACGGCTTGATCGATCGTCACCGCTCCGCCGCGAGCCCGCTGGTAGTCTCGCCAGATTTGCCGGACCGCTTCGGTCTCTGACTCGGACCACCATGATCCCGACTGGAACAAGTCCTGGACGCGGACGTCGGCTGCGATCAGCAGACGATGTGCCAGTCGGGCTGCGTCGGCTGCGGAAACCTGCAGGGAATCCAAGGCCGCTTGCCATTGCGGATCGCTCAATTCCTTGATCAGCGCGGGCCAGTCCAGCCAAGCGGCCAGCGGCTCGTCGGCGATGCGGCCCAACGGGTCGTTTACCGGCGCGCTGGACAGTCGCATCGCCTCGCTGTTCGCCCGTGCCGCTGCGTTCAGCGCGTTGACCGTCAGCAGGGTGTCCCAGGGCGAGAGGTGGCCGTCGCGGTTCACGTCCAGGAAATAATGCGCCGCGCCCGGCGTGGCCTCGACGTCGTCCGGTACGAGGCCCAGCGGACGAATTCCGTCGCGATTGATGCTGTTGATCGTCACCAGAGCATCCTGGGCGCTGGTCAACCCGTCCTGGTTCACGTCCGTCGGTTCGTCGAAATTGTGCCAGCCGGGTCGGACGGTCAGTTCGGTTCCCACCAGCACGATCCGGCGCTGAGGCACCGCTTCGTTCGCACCGTACAGCAGAACTTCGCTGCTGGAGTTGTCGGCAATGGCCACAGCGAGCGAAGCGAGTCCCGTACGTTCGGCTAGGACGGGAATACGGGCGACGACGCGCTGGCCTGCGCCCAGGGACGAGAAATCCCCGAAGGCCCCGATCTCGCTGATCAGCCCCGGCGATCCAACGCGAGCGCGCTGGCCATTGGAGAACTCCTGGCCGAATTCGATGTCGCCATCGACCCGCAGCAATCGGTCCTGGTACAGCACGTCGACGTAGACGGCAAACACGCCCTGCGCGTCCGGACGAAGATCTTCGGCGCTGACGTTCACCACGAACGATTCGCCCGCTTGGATCCGCGTGATCGGATTTCCTTCTGCATCCACCGCTTCCAGCCGAATTCGAACGATCGGCTCGCTGTCGTCTTGCGGGCCGGCATACCACACTCGCGATTCACGGTCCGTGTGGTAAACGTGGACTCGACCTTCGTGGGACAGCATCAGCCGATAGCCGGGTACGATGACCTGGATGCACATCAGCGACGGATCGGGATTTCCCAGACAACCGTTCGGCCACTCGACGTCTTCGACGGACTCGATGCCGATGTCCACTGGCTGGACCCCCAGTCGCCTTGCCAGATCGTCAACGGCCAATTCGGCCGATTGCTCCCATCCATCGTCGGACGGATGCCTGTCGTCAGCCGACAGCACTTCGATCTCGACCGAAGCCTTGTCCTGGCCCTCGTGCCCCGACGCGACATAGGTGAAACGGTCCCAGCCGACGAAGCCCTCGGGCGGTGTGTAGAGCAGGCTCTGCCCGTCCCCTGCGATCGACACCAGACCGCCTTGCTCGGTTTCGCTCACGCCGGTAATCTGTCCCGATCCGTCCCGGTTCAGCAGATCGTTGGCCAGCACATCCAGTGTATGATCGCCTTGACTGGCATCGACTTGGAAATAGTCGGAAGTCGCGAGCGGGCCCAGCGGCAATCGGGCCAAGCGAGTCGCTGGGTCGAGGAGCGGATGGACTTGGATCTCGTCGTGCGACACCGAGTACAATGCCGCGCCGATCCGCACACTGCGCCGGACCGGAGAATCGTGTTCGATCTGACCCAGCACCTGGATCGGCTTTTCGTCGCTGGTGTTCGCGCTGATTTGGAACACCCACAGATCGTGCCGTTCCTCTTGGAAGAGCATCCGCTGACCGTTGCGAGTCATTGGCCGGGATTCGATGGTCGTCATCGGGATCGCCAGCACTCCGCTCTCCGGGAAATAGCTGACCGCGTGATGGTCCGCGAAAGCTTCCGACCAACTCCAGTCTGCGTCGCCGAACGTCACCCGACCGCTCAACCGAGGTGCCTCGAATTCGGAAACGTCGAACAACGATAGCTGCGGCGCCAACCAACGCCCGGTCTCGATGTCCGCGTCGCGTCCCAAGCCCACCAGTTGGTCTGTCGCGGTCCAATGCAAATAGTCTGAGAAACCGGGGATCTCCAGTTCGCCGATCACCCGCGGATCCGTTGGATTGGAAATGTCGATCGTCCAAAGCGGATCGATCCAATTTCCGCCGATCGGTCCGAATGTGACCACGAACGCCTGGTCGCCCATGAACCGCACGGAATGCAGACGTTCCCCCGGCGCTAGTCCCGATAGGTCGCCGACTGTCAACAATTGGCCATCGACCGCTTCCAACACGTACAGATGCGTGGACGCATCCCGCCCCCAGCCTTCCTGCGTGACGATGCGGAAGTACCCGTCATACTCGTCCATCGCAAACACGCTCGGCAACCAACCCGCCACCACGCCCTGCGCGTTCAGTTCGATGCCGCCGCCAACGCCTTGCAACGCGAATTGAACCAACCCGACCGCGCTGCGGTACTGGCCATCGTCGGTCGTCAGCGCCGTCGGCACAGCGACGTACAGGCTCTCCAGCGACATGTAAATCCGATCGACCGACCCCGCCGGCACCGCCACCGCGTCGACGACGGCCGGGGTGCCCGTCAGGTCGATGGCCGTGACCGAAAGCAAGCGGTCGTGCTCGCGCCCGTAAGGCCGGAAAATGGACCCCGCATCCGCCAGCAATCCTCCGTCGGCGATCTCGTCGTCTGCGTCGAACATGGTGTACGCGGGCAGCACCGTGGACAGGATCTGCCCTTCGATCCGCGCGAAGTAAGCGGCCTCGGTTTCGTAAACGCACGAGTTCCCGCGGCCGATCAGTGGCATCCATCGAATGACGGCCGGTTCCACGGCATCCGTCGTCACGGACCAGTTCGCCGGGGCGTCTTCCGGAGTCCACTCGACGTCGCTGCAAAAGTACGTTGGCGCCGGAAGATAGAAATCGGACTGCGATACGAGATAGATGGTCTCGCCGAGCAATCGTGAGTCGGAGAATTGCCCGTCCAGTTCGAAGCGGCCGATCACCGCGGGCGTCTCAGGAGATGAGACGTCGAACACTGTCACCTGGAAAGTCGGTTCCGATTGCCACGGTTCGCCGAAGCGATTCAGCTCGTCCCACATCAGCGCGTAAAGCGTGAAATCGTCGGTTCGAGAAATGACGGTCAGCCGGTGGTCCGTCAGGTACAGGGCTTGAATCTCGCCATCGATCGATTGACGGGCAACCATGTTCGGAGATTCGGGTGTCCGGACGTCGACGACGCTGAATTCGTCCTGTCGGGCCACATACAGATATCGCCCGTCCGTCTTGATCAGATCGCCCTCGTCCACTCCGGCAACCTGCACGTTCGTACCCGAGAAATCCGCGGTCACCACCTCAGTGGTTCGAGACGACGAGGACAGGTAGACGGCATCGCTCCATGGTCCATAACCCCAAGTAGGCTGACCGAACAGATGCCCGTAGCGGTTGGCGGCGTCCTGGAGCAAAAATCGCTCGATTTCCTCAGCGGATGAGAAGCGAGAGATGGCGGACGAGGATGCTTCGACAACCGAATCGTCCAGCACGGAGGCCTGGTTCGTCGCACCCGGTTCCGCCAAACCTTCCCACGCACCAATCCCGGCATCCAACACGACGCGGGATTCCAGTTGTTCGAAGATGCACCGTCTCGACGAAGCACGGCGTGAAAAGTGCCTTCGCTTCATACCATCCGACCTTTGAAAAAGAACGGGGTTTCGACCACGGAATGATCATACCAGCAATCGACGAATGCGTAACGAAAATTGTAGGCAGAAGTGAAAGAAATCGTCCGGCAGTCTCCCTCGCGGACGGACTTGCGGAGTGTCAGAGCGGTATGCCCTTGCTCTTGGCCCGCATGCGCAGCGCATGCTCGAAATAGGGAAACGGATACGGAAGCTTGCGGCGCGCCCAGAGAAACGTGCTCATCACCAAGTCCAGCGGCAACTCGTCGGCTTCGACTTTCTCGATCACGATTTCGATGAAGGTGAATTCACTGGGAAGTCGGGCTCTCAACCCGGCTGTCAATTGGTCCTTCAGGCCGGCAACCTCAATGCCTGACCCATCGCTCACAGCTCCCCCCGCGGTTTGAGCAGCGGCCGGAGATACGACCAAGATACTTAGAAGAGAGGTCAGAATACACAAGCAGCCAATTCGAAGGGACATTGGATTCTCCAGACGGGTGTGCATCCACCGTTCGCAGTGTCATCCGACGGTCTAGAACCGACGGTGGCTTGTACTCGAAGCGGGCGACTGCAACAAGACGAATTGCGGGGTCTGGGAAGACTGGACAGCGGCTCTGGCATCTCGACTGCTCGGAATCTATACTGAGCAAGTTCGGTCAACCTCGACGAGTCGATCCGTGAAATCTTCTCCGTTACAACGACGCGAAGTTTTTTACTCGGGCAATGTCCAGGGAGTTGGATTTCGGTATTCGGCGCAGCATGTTGCGAGCCGTTACGACGTGACTGGGTTTGTTCGCAACCTGCCAGATCGGCGGGTTCAGGTGGTGGTCGAAGGGCTGCCGACCGAAGTTCGAGCGTTCCTCGACGACCTGTCGCGAACAATGGATGCCTATATCCGCAAAACGGACATTCGCGAAGTTGATGCGACGGGAGAATTTGGGGGGTTCGAAGTGCGGTTTTAGGACTCGGGACAAATCCACCGTTCATCTTGAGAACAAGGACGGACGGGGATGTTGTGTTTCGAGACGCCGCGGTCTTGTATCGTCTAGACTTTGCGGACCACTGAGTTCGCCGTGGGTGGCGCGAAAAACTGGCTGCGATCGGGATTTTGGGCGAACTGCGATACTGCCTCGACCGTACAAGCGACGTAATACCATTCCTTCGGCTTAATCAATCACGGTAATATCGACATGATGAGTTCCCTGGTCTTGTTTGGCGCGGTCGACAACTGGGTGAGCATGTGGCTGACTCCCGTGTGGCTGTTGGGCGTCGGCGCGATTTTCGGCTTGGCCCTGTTGCTCCTGCTGTGGTGCTTTGCCCTGGTCGTCGCTCGTCTTCCTGTGATCGGTCGTTCCGCCAACGCCATCCAGGACGCGCGGGCCGAGGATTCGGGAGCACTCTTCACCCAGTGGATTTTGCGCCCGTTGTTGGTGCCCTTTTCGCACAGGACGGTGACGGAGATCCCTGCCGCTGTCCGCGAAGGCGCGTTGTGGCCCATCTTTCTTACGACGGTGTCGCTGGCAGCATTCGGCATTTTCGGAGCGATCTTTGTGGAAGAGCCGTTGCAGCTATTGTCTTCGCTGACTCGGCTGCCGAGCGTCGGTACAGCGACCCTGGAGTTCGAGATCCCCGTTTCCGAGCCGGAAGACCCCAACGATTCGTTCAGCGACCTGAAAGCTTCGCAAATCCCCGTGTCGCTGAAAGTCGCGGAAGTCCGTTCGTTGACGTTCGCCAGCGACCAGCGTCTGTCGGTGGCCACCCGTCCGTTCCTCGATGTCAAGCCGGGCGCGTCCTTAGAGGTGAATGCTGGGGAACCGGCGGTTTGGCACAAGGGCGTTCAGACAGTCAGCCCCTTGGTGGACGCCGACGTCACGGAATTTCATATCCGCAATCTCGGCAGCGATGTGGCCAAACTGACTTTGACGACGGTCACGGCGCCGCCGGATCCCGAAGTCGCGCTTATTCCGATCGTGGCGTTGATGATCGCTGTGGTGTTCTTGCTTTACATCTGGCAGCGTGCCGTGGCACCGCGGATGTCGGCAATCGCGTTGGCGGCCTACAAGTCGGAGGTGGCCCAGCCATTGTTTGGCATCCTGCTGCTGTTGGGGCTGTTCGCCTTGTGGATGTTCATCTGGATTCCGTACAACACGTTCGGTGAAGACATCAAGATGCTGAAAGACGCGGGATTGGTGCTGATCCGCATCCTGGGCATTATTTTGGCTGTTTGGGCAGCCAGCAATTCCGTGGCGGACGAGATCGAGGGCAAGACGGCCTTGACCGTTCTGTCCAAGCCGATCGGTCGGCGGTCGTTCGTTCTCGGCAAGTTCCTGGGCATCGTCTGGACGCTGGCGGTGTTGTTCGTCTTCCTGGGTTTGATGCTGTTGATCGTGGTGGCATACAAGCCGATTCACGAGTCGCGCGAAGCCGCGACGCAGGACTTGACTTGGCAGTTGTGCCATCTGGAGATGGTTTACACGATGCCGGGCTTGGCATTGATGTTCATGGAAACGGTTGTGATGGGGGCGATCAGCGTGGCGATTTCCACACGCTTGCCGCTGCTGGCCAATTTCATCCTGTGCTTGGGGATCTATCTGCTGGGACACTTGACGCCCTTGATTGTCAAGTCGTCGATCGGGCAGTTTGTTCCTGTCCAGTTTTTTGGCCAGTTCGTCGCGACGGTCTTTCCCAATTTGGATCACTTCGACATTCAAGCGGCGGTGGCGGCCGGGTTGCCGGTGCCCTTCGTCTATCTGTTCGTCGCCTTGGTCTACTGCGTGATCTATACCTTGATCGCCATGCTGTTGGCCTTGGTGCTGTTCGAGGACCGTGATTTGGCTTGATTTCGTTCCTGCTGGCGCCTGCGCGAGTCGGTAGCCACGTGAGGACGCAGACGCCTTCGGCTTGCCGCGAAACGAGTGGGGTGCGGCCGAGCGAAGCGAGGCCGCGTCAGAAGGAAGGCGAGACGCCATGAGTGAGTCTGCAGTTCGCCGCGCGGTTCGTCTCGCTGGCTCGAGCGGCGGCCAATGGGCGACCTGTGCGTTGGGAGCCGTGTCGGCCGTATCCACGACAGCGCTGGTGATTGTGGTGGGTTTGATTTTCGACCTGCTCTTGAAACGCGACGATCCGTCGGAAGCGACGCTCAGTCAATTGACCGAAAGCTGGTCGGTGCGTTCGTTGGCCGATTGGCCTTGGCTGGCCACGTACGACACGAGTTTGCTGACGCTGATCGCGCTGTTTTTCCTGCTCGGGCTGCTCGAAGCGGCGTTGCTGCTGGTGCTGCACCGATTTGCCGAGTCAGCGGGACTGCGGGTGATGGCCCGACTGCAGACCGTGGTGGGCAAGCACGCTGTGCGGCTGGGCATGCGCACGGCGCGCGACATGCCGTCAAGCAAAGCGGGCGAGTTGTTGACGGAAGCCTGCGACCAAGTGCGCCGCGAGGTTGCTGCTCGCTGGAGGATCGCGCCGCGCACGGTCGTGCTGTTGCCCCTGCTGTTGGCCGTTGGCTTGGCGATGGACTTTTTTCTGGCCCTCTATGCCTTGCTGCTGGTAGTCTTCGCCGTCTGGACGCACCGGCTGTACCGCGGTTGGCTAGACCGGCACGTCGCCGCGTGCCAAGAACTGGCGGAACACCGCCGGGAAGTCCTGCAGGATCGGATGCAGACGGAAGTGACGGTTTCGACGTGCAGTCCGGAGACGGAATTGCGGGCGGAATTCGAGGAACATGCGCAGCGATTCCGTCAACCATTGCAGCAAGCCGCGTTTTGGGAAGCCACCCGCATCCCGGCGCTGGTGCTGCTGGTTTCGTTGTGCGCGGGCCTGCTGGCGTTGGTTGTGGGGCTTTCGTCCGACGCCAACATGACGCGGGTTCTGCTCCTGTCGCTGATTTACGCACGCGGTTACATTCCGGCGCGGCGACTGCGGCAGATTTGGTCCGAGTCCGGCCAGGGCGAGCAGGCGGCGGCAGAGATTCTCGACTTTCTGGACCAGACTCCCGCAATCGGCCCGGACGGCGTCTCGCGCGAACTGGAACGCCCAACTCGCTCGATCCGATTCGAAGATGTCTCGGCCGCGCGCGATGCCGGCGCGGGGCTGGACGCGATCACCCTGGACATCCCGGCAGGTGCGCGGGTGGCTTGGGTCGCGGAACGCACCGAGACGCTGCTGCTGTTGACGGATCTATTGCTTCGCCACTGCGACCCCGACAGCGGGCGCGTCCTGCTGGACGAGGTCGATCTGCGCGAGTTCTCGCTGGCCAGCGTTCGCCGGCAGTTCGCCTTTGTTCCGCGGTACGGCCAAATGCTGACGGGGACGATCGCCGACAACCTCCGCTGCGGCCGGCCGGGGATCATGTTGGACCGCCTGGAGCAAGTGGCGGCCAGTTGCCGAGTGCTCGATTTCATCCAGCAGTCTTCGCACGGTTTCCACACCACGATCGGCCCTTTGGGGCGCAATCCGGGACCGGAGATCGCCTTTCGACTCGGACTGGCGCGGGCCCTGGCCGCCGAACCGTCGGTGATCGTCATCGAAGAACCGCACGAGCCGCGCGACGACGACGCCCGGCATCAGTTGGACTTGGCGATGGCCGCCGCCACAGACGGGCGAACCAGCATTGTGATCGCCTCGCGTCTGAGCACCTTGCGAACCGCCAGCCAAGTCATGGTGTTCCACCAAGGCCGGTTGCATTCCCAGGGCGAACACACGGAACTGCTCAAGCAGGACGCGCTGTACCGCCACCTCAATTATCTCTGGTTCAATCCGTTTACGGGAAGTGAAGATGGTTCGCGTACCGCTGGCTGAAGTGGAATTGAACGTATTGGATCAGGGCTGCGGAACGCCGCTGCTGCTGGTGCATGGCTTTCCGCTGGACCACACGATGTGGTCGGGGCAGGTCGACGCGCTAGCGGACGTCTGCCGGGTGATCGCTCCGGATCTGCGTGGGTTCGGGACCAGCGGCGTATCCGCAGGGACCGTCACGATGGAACGGTTGGCGGACGATCTGGCGGAATTGCTGGATGCACTTGGGATCGTCGAGCGGGTTGCACTGTGCGGTCTGTCGATGGGCGGCTATGTCGCTTGGCAATTCTGGCGGCGACACCGGTCGCGGCTCGCAAAGCTGATCCTGTGCGACACTCGCGCCGCGGCCGACGCGCCCGAGACAGCGCAAGTCCGGCGCGATTCGGCCGAACGGGTGCTGAACGAAGGCCCCGGGTTCTTGGCCGACGGGATGATCGAGAAGTTGTTCGCTCCGAAAACAGGACTGGCGCCGAACATCCATGATTCGGTGCCGGTCGCTCTGTCGAAAGACGCTCGAGAACATCGCGCCGAAATCATCGAGGCCACTCGCCAGACCATCCTGAACACGTCGCCCGTCGGAATCGCAGCAGCCCTGCGCGGTATGGCTCAGCGTGCGGACGTCACCGGCCTGCTGCCGGACATCGACGTTCCGACGCTGGTCGTTTGCGGCCAATACGATGCGATCTCCACCGTCGATGAAATGCGCAACATCGCTGCTCGCATTCCCGCCGCACGCTTCGTTGAAGTCCCCGACGCCGGCCACATGGCTCCGCTGGAGAACCCCGCGGTTGTCAACGAAGCGATCCGATCGTTTTTGGAAGCCACTTCAACCTGACATTGCGGATTCGCGGCCCAAGTCACGATTGCGAGGAACCGATGAGAACGAAACTGCTGCTGGTGCTGTTGGCGCTGGGATTGGCGTTTTGCCCAAAGACATCGCTGATGGCGCAGTCGCTTTCGGCGCCGATTACCGAGGCCAGTCCGCAGCAATTGCGTCAGTGGCTACGGCAGTATCCCGACGCCGACGCCAACCGCGATGGCGTGTTGACCGTCGCTGAGGCGGAGGCCTACCGGCAGAAGCTGGTCGCCAACTCCGCTGGGCGAACGGAGTTCGACTTCCGGCACGAATACACGTTCGCCACGATGTCCGATGGCGTCAGGATCGCACTGGCCGTGGGTTACCCCCGGGAGTTCGATCCGGCAAACACTCGACAACGGTGGCCAGCCATCTTCCGCACCAGTGGTTACCCCGGGACGACCGTGCCGGCTCGGCCGGCAGACTACGGCGACCGTTACGTTACGGTGCATGCTTCGATCCGAGGCACCGGCGCCTCGGGCGGCTCGCTCGGTCCCTGGGAGCCGCGCACTTGGCAGGACGGCTACGAGATCATCGAGAACTGGATCGTTCGGCAACCCTGGTCGAACGGCAAGGTCGGCATCCACGGCTTCTCGTGGCCGGGACTGCTCGGGTTTCTGACCGCGTCCACTCAGCCGCCGTCGCTCAAGGCCGTCTGCGTTGGAGGGCTGATCGACGATTTCTACCACGGGATCTGTTATCCGGGCGGTGTGCGCAACAGCGGGTTTCCTGTCGATTGGCTCAACAATTTCCATCGCACCGATGGTGTGTTCGGGTCGGACGAAGCGGCTCGCCTGGCACGCGGAATGGATCAGGCAACGCTTCAAGCCATCGTTGCTGCTCGGCCGCCCCGCGACCTGACTCGGGATCCGCTTTGGCTGTCGTTGCACCACCCGCTGGACGATCCGAGATGGCGCGAGACGAGCCTGAGCACCTACGCCGACCGGATCCAGGCACCGATCTTGATCACGCATGCTTGGCAGGACGAGCAGACCGGTCCCACCGGCTGGCAGCTTTGGAAGCGAATCCCTGCGGATGTGCCGAAGCGGCTGGTCGTCGGACACGGCAATCACGGCACCTGCCCCGAGCCGGCCAGCGGGGTCAACGCTTGGTTCGGGCACTGGCTGCTGGACGTTTCTGACGAACTGACCGCCGATCCGGCGCGCCGCGTCGAATGCTATTTCGAGAGCAGCGGCGGCGCGTCCCGTCCGGTCGCCCGCAACGCACCGCTGTTGGCCGCCGATTTCCCGTTGCCGCAGACGCGCTGGACGCGGTATTATCTGCGGACCGGCAGCCGACTCTCGGCCCAGCCCCCGGACGCGAACGAACGCAGCAACCGATACAGCGTCTTGCACAGCCAGCCTGCAGGCGAGGAACAGCAGGTTCAGTACCTGCTGGAATTCGAGGAAACCACCGCGATCTGCGGCCCCGCCGTGCTGACGCTGTGGGCGGAATCGTCCACGGTCGAAACCGACTTTTTCGTGCTGTTGGCTGACCAAGACCCCAGCGGCAAGTTGTACGGACTGCAGCGAGGATTGTTGCGGACGTCGCACCGCACGCTGGACCGGGAGGCGTCGGATTTTGCAAACCTCGACGGGAAGCAAACGTTGATCCGTCCGAAGCATCGGCACGACGCGGTCGCGCCGGTCACGCCGCACGAGCCGACCGAGTACCACATCGAGATCTTCGCCGTCGGGCACGTCTTCCGACCAGGGCACAAGCTGGCGCTGATCATCACTCGTCCTCCCGCTGAAGATCCCATCGGCGTCACGCGTTCCGGCTCGGCCAGCTACCGCTACGCCTCGAACCCGCCTCCGGGAACGGTGACGATCCGGCAGGACACCCAGCACCCATCCAGTCTGCTGCTGCCGCTGCTGCCCGACTTGCCACCCCTCACCACCCCCGTACCCTTGGCCGACCAACCCGGGCTGCAACCGCTGCGATAGCTCGCGTTTGGCCGTTGAAGTCGCGGCAATTCCGACTTGATCGAATCGTGGGGGCCGCACTTGGACGACGCTTAGGATCGGCAAATGAATTGCCGTCGGATTCTCCATGTGGTCATCACACTCCGCTGTGATGACGTGTCGTCACGGCCGGAGCGTGACGACCACAAATTCGGCGACGGTTATTTCCTTGCCGATGCTTACGGCCTGACTGCGCCTCGGACCTGCATCTTCAGGGCGTACAGGCCTTGGCTGGCGGTGATGAAGAGCGTGTCGTGGTTGGCGCCGCCAAAGCAGACATTGGCCGTCCAGCGTTCGGGCACCTCGATGTGCCGGATCTGCTTGCCGGTCTTGTCAAAGACGGTGACGCCTTTGCCCGTCAGGTAGACGTTGCCTTCGCTGTCGATCGTCATGCCGTCCGACCCGAGTTCGCAGAACAGGCGGCGGTTGGTCAGTTGGCCGTCGGCCTGGACATCAAAGGCGTAAGTCTTGCCGGCGCGGATGTCGGCTACGTACAGCGTCTTGCCGTCTGGAGTCCCGACCAGTCCATTAGGCTGCTGATAGTCGTCGATCACACGGGTCACCTGTTTGCGGTCCGGCGACAGATAGTAGACACCCTGAATCTGCAGTTCCTGCTCGCCGCGATTCCAGTAGGGACGCTTGTAGAACGGGTCGCTGAAATAGAGCCCGCCGTCGGGCCGGATCCACAGATCGTTCGGTCCGTTCAGCAGTTTTCCCTGATAGTCCTTGACCATCACGGTCGGCTTTCCGTCGGCGCTGATCCGCCACAGTTCGTTCTTCTCGTCGGCACAGGCCCACAGATTACCGTCCGCATCGAAATACAGTCCATTCGATCGGCCGCAAGG
This sequence comes from Pirellulaceae bacterium, assembly GCA_023382975.1. Classification (GTDB taxonomy): domain Bacteria; phylum Planctomycetota; class Planctomycetia; order Pirellulales; family Pirellulaceae; genus SKKK01. The sequence goes on along the minus strand of JAHDXO010000007.1, from coordinate 156,759 downwards.
CTGCATGAACGTGGTCAGTTCGCCGGAGGTGCTCCACTTCAGAATCCGATCGTTCGGCTGGTCCGTGAAGAACACATTGCCCGCGGCGTCCGCGGCGGGGCCTTCGGTGAACTTAAAACCGTCGGACAATTTCTGCAGCTCCGACCCGGGCGCCACAATGTCCGCCGCCGCGCTGACCGCCGACATCGCACCCGCCAAGAACCAAACTCCAATCATCCGGTTACTCATCGTGGAATCTCCTCTTTCAAGCTCGATTGTCCGTTCCCGCTCCTGCGCCACACTTGCCTCGAGCCCCAAGTCTGGCATGGTCGGCGTTTCTGCACAAGCCGGGCGACAACGCGAAACGGAGAGCCGCTCTTTCACGGCTCGCGGCGCGGTTCGACTCCCAGCAGATGCCGCACGAAAAAGTCCTGGCGGCGGCGGTTGCCGTAAGCGGTTTCGGCCGCCCCGTGCCCGACGCCCGGCATGACCAGCAGATCGAAGTCCTTGTCGGCGCGGATCAGCGCGTCGACCACTTGCATCGTCGAGGCGGGATCGACGTTGCGATCGGCTTCGCCGACGATCAGCAGCAGCTTGCCGGTCAGGCGGTGGGCGTGGGTGACATTCGAACTGTCGGCGTAGTGCGGGCCGACGGGCCAGCCCATCCATTGCTCGTTCCACCAGATCTTGTCCATGCGGTTGTCGTGGCAGCCGCAGTCCGCCACGCCGACGCGGTAGAAATCGCCGTGGGCCAGCAATCCCCGCAAAGCGTTCTGGCCGCCGGCCGATCCGCCGAAGATGCCGACTCGATCCAAATCCAGCGACGGGTACTTGGCCGCCGCAGCGCGTATCCAGGGGATGCGATCCGAAAAGCCGGCGTCGCCCAGATTCTGCCAGCAGGCATCGTGAAAGGCCTTCGAGCGATGCGAGGTGCCCATCCCGTCGATCTTGACGACGACGAAACCGAGTTCGGCCAGCGCTTGCTGGCGGTGAAAGGCGGAAAACCGCTTGGGCACAAAGGCGGATTGAGGCCCGGCGTAGATGTCTTCGATGACGGGGTACTTCCCGTTCGCGTCGAAGTTGGTCGGCCGGAAGATCACGCCGTAGATGTCGGTCGCTCCGTCGCGTCCCTTGGCGACGAACGGCTCGGGGGCCCGCCAACCTGCCTCCAGCAGCGAACTCCAATCGGCCTGCTCCAGCACGCAGATCTGCCGGCCGTCGTCCGCGCTGCGCAACTCGGTCACGGGTGGCGAATCGACTCGCGACCAGGTATCGATCAGCCAGCGTTGGTCGGGCGAAAACTGGATCGCGTGCGTGCCGTTGCCCTCGGTCAACCACACCAAATTCGAGCCGTCGAAGTTGACTCGCCCGTAGTGCAGGTAATACGGATCCTGCTCGGGCCGGACCCCGCCCGCGGCAAACCAGACCTGGCGATTCTCCGCATCCACTCGCTCGACGTCCCGCACCACCCACGGTCCTTTCGTTATCTGCTGCTTGACCTGGCCGGTGACCGCGTCGATCAGATACAGATGATTCCAACCGTCGCGCTCGGACGTCCAGAGTATCTCCCCCGTTGCGTCCAGATACTGAACGAACAATTTGCCGGAGTAATCGACGAACGTCTCGCTGCGCTCCTCAACGATCGCTCGCGTGTCTCCCGTTGCCGCATCGACCGCCACGATCCGCAGCACTTGGTGTCCGCGCTGGTTGTACAGGAAAGTAAAGAAGCTTGAATCGGGCGACCAGCGGATATCGCGGATGTCCCACGGGTTCTCGAACAGCGACTCGCTGATCGGAATCTGTTGCCTGGTTTCCAGGTGAAACAGTTGCGGACGGTCGATTGCGACGCGATCGCCGGGCTTCAGATAGTCGTAGGAATGCAGCTTGGGTTGCACTTGATCCCTGGGCGCCGATTCGATGTAGTACACCTTCCGTTCGTCCGCCGCACGTGTGCGCACGACGACAAGTCGTTGCGAATCGGGCGACCAATGGAAACGCCCGCGATAGGCGTCCTCGGCGGATCCGTCGGTGGTCAAGCAAAACTCTTCGTCGTCCGCTCGCACACGGATCCAGACGTTGTTGTCGCGATAGAAGGCCTGCCAGCGGCCGTCCGGCGACTGGTCGTTGCCCATGCGCGCCGCGGGGCGTTCGCGCTGTGTTCGTTCCGTTCGCGCCGGTGCGTCGATCGCGTAGACTCGCTGCTGTCCGTCGATCCGGACCACGGGGAGATCGCGGTGCGCCACGGCCGCAGCGAGTCGTTTGCCGTCCGAATCGACCACCCACCAGGCATGCCCGTCAAACGTGTGTTGGTCGCGAGTCTGGCCGGCCGCCAGTTTGCCATAACTGCGGCGCCGACCTTCCAGATCCAGCCAGAGAATCTCGACTTCGCTGACCGTCGCGTTTTGGAAGCGGATGCTGGTCTCCGCCCCAGTACTGCGGCTGCGCTGCGGCACGGGCGCGTCCGCCAGCGGTACGGCCGTCTCGGCGGGCGCTGTCACCTCGTCCAGTTTCGCATCCTGTCGGTGGAAGTGGAACGAGCGTCCGCCGATCCGAAAACGCACCACATCCTGCTCGACGTCCAGACCGAAGTCTTCCAACGGCAGACGGTCGGCGCGCGACTCCGTGACGCCTTGATCACGCAACGCCCGAGCCAGTGCGGCGTGGTCGAACGCGAGCTGCCTGATCCCCTGCTCGGCATCGACCTGCACGAATTCGTGAGAACGCGGCCCGGTGTCAACGCGGTACCAGAAGTGGCGTCCGTCGTTCAGCCAATTCGGACGCACGTCCGCGCGGAATACCTTGCCCGACGCTCGTCGCGGCAACTCCGCCGCCCGCTGGTAGTCGGCGCGGGTTCCCTGTCCCGAGGCAGGCTGGCAGACGAGCAGCACGGCGAATGCGGTGGCGCATTGGATCATGCTCGTGCGTTTTTCTCTTGCGGTTTGATGCTGCATGGCGCGGTGACCTCGTTCTATCTCGCTGGTGCCGATCGAATCCTGGTTTGGCTGCCCATTGTGGCGGTCGTACCGACGCGGGACAAGCACAGGCCGGACACGGCAATCGGCAGCTTTACTTTGACGCGATATCGGTTAACCTGGAAGCCGAGCACGGGAATCAAGATCTTCCATGGAGCATCCGCTGAATCCCCGAGCCCGAGTGTGCTGGATGCCTGCAACGTTGAATGCGGGACGGGCCCAAGGCGGTTCCGCAAGCAGTCGTTCCCGCCCCCTCGCTTTTTTTCTTCCTTCCTTTACCGAAAGGTCCACCATCATGTTCCGCCCGATTGCCCGCCTGATTTTGTGTCTCTTCCTGAGTCTGGCGACTGTGACGCCGTTGGGCTTCGCGCAACCGTCTGCGCCACCGGCTGCAAAGGCCAAACCCCGTGCCAAGGAAGATTCCCAGCAACGTGATAAGTCGTTGCAGAAGCTCGCCGAGCTTTGTGGAGCCGGTGCGGGCTCGGTCATCGCGGATATCGGTGCCGGCGCGGGGCGCGATAGTTGGACCTTTGCGCAGATCGTGGGCCCGTCGGGCAAGGTGTATTCGGTCGAGATCGAGAAGAACAAGGTCGATACCATCGCCAAGGAAGCCGCGAACCGGAAACTGACCCAGGTCGAGCCCGTGCTGGGAAAGACCGACGATCCCTGCTTGCCGGCCGCCAGCGTGGACATGGCGTTCATGCACCTGGTCTACCATCATGTCACCCAACCCAACGAAATGCTGCAGGGCATTTGGCGAGCCTTGAAGCCAGGCGGACGCCTGGTGATCGTCGATCAACGGTTGGGCACGCTGATGGACTGGGTTCCGCGCGAGGACCGCGGGCCGAAGCACTTCTGGATCGCTGAGACGACGGTGGTGCGCGAGGCGCGCGAAAACGGCTACGCCTTCGTCCAATACGCCGAAGACCGTTGGCACGCGAACAACGTGTTCGTCTTGGTCTTTCAGCGGCCGGAAGGTCTGGAGTCGCCGAGTCGCGATCCCGACACCATGCCGACGATCTCCGCGGAGACGCTGCCGCAATTGCTGCCTCCCGCCGGACAGACTTTCGGTCGCGTGGCGTTCGTCGCACTGGGCGAAGGCCGGAAGCTGATCGATCCGTTTCTAAAGGCCAACCCGTGCCAGTCCATCGATATCGTGCTGGAGGAATGGGCGACGCAGAAAGACGAACGGCCGGCGTTGCCCACCGGCGTCGAGATGCCGTCGGTGCTGACCGACCGCGGCGATCCGAAGCTGGGCCCGGACCCGCTCGACGCCGTGTATTTCCTGGACACCTATCACTTGCTGTTCCACGGCCCGGTGCTGCTCAGCAAACTCCGCGAACGCCTGAAGGACTCCGGGCAGGTCTACATTGTGGATCGTCAGGCACCCGCGGCGATCCCGCACCGCGAAGCCAGCCACCGTCGGATGATTGCGGCCGAGACCGTCAAGCAGCAGATGAACGAAGCCGGATTCACCTTCCTGCGCGAGGGCGCCGCACCTGCCGAATGCCGCTTCCTGCTGATCTTCCAGAAGTGAAAGGCGAAAGAACATGGTACTCGACCCGCAGGCGAGAGCCCTGTTGGATCAATTTACCCGATCCGGCGTGAAGCCGCTGGACCAGCTCTCGGTGCAGGAATCTCGCGAGCAGATGCTGGTCGGAAGTTGTTTCCTGGGGCGCGGCGATCCGGTTCATGCGGTCGAGGATCATCAGGCACCGGGACCGGCGGGACCGGTGGCGGTTCGGGTCTACCGTCCCAGCGCCGATCCGGCGCTGCCCGCGCTGGTCTATTTTCACGGCGGTGGCTGGATGATGGGCAGCATCGCAACGCACGACGCGCTGTGCCGGAATCTGGCCTCGCACGCCGGGGTGGCCGTCGCCTCGGTCGAGTACCGGTTGGCGCCGGAGCACAAATTTCCCGCCGGTTTGGACGACTGCTACGCGGCAACGTGTTGGCTGGCCGACCATGCCGAATCGCTGGCGCTGCGGCCGGACGGAATCGCGGTGGGCGGCGACAGTGCGGGCGGAAATCTGGCGGCGGCGGTCACCTTGATGGCTCGTCAGCGAGGCGCCCCGCCGCTGGCGTTTCAGTTGCTGATCTACCCGGTGTTGGATTTCGACTTCGACACGCCGTCCTACCGCGAAAACGCCAACGGGTTTCACCTAACCCGGGGCGACATGATTTGGACCTGGCGCCAGTATCTGGCCCGCGAACTCGACGGCTACACGCCGCTGGCTTCCCCGTTGCGCGAGGGCGATCTGCGCGGCTTGCCTCCCGCGATGGTGCTGACGGCCGAGTACGATCCGTTGCGGGACGAAGGCGAAGCGTACGCCACACGGCTCGCGGAAGCACGTGTGGCGGTTACCGTCAAACGGTACGACGGCATGATTCATGGCTTCATCCGTCGTCCGCAACAATTGAACCAGGCGAAGACCGCTCTGGCCGATGTCGCCGCAGCGCTGCGGGCGTCACTGGGCTAGGTAGCGAGGTCGGTCGAGTCGGTCGGTTCCGACGGCGCCGGCGAGTCGGACGCGGCCGGTTGTTCCGTCGCGGCCGGCGAATTCGCTGGCGCCGGCGGTTCCGTCGCCGTTTCCGCCTCGGCAACTTCGACCGGTGGTGCGTCCGGGTTCTGCGCAGGAACCAGTCCGGTCAACTGGGCGACGTCCAGGATGCGGTCTGGAGCCGGCGGGTCGATGATCGGCCAGATGCTCCGAGTTTCTTCGGGAACCGAATCGCGCCAAATCGCGAGAACCTCGTCGACATTCAGGTAGGGATTGCCGCGTTCGTTCCCTGGCTGGCGACCTTGTTTCGGGCGGAGCGGCATCCACAGCAAGTCGATCATCGAACTGTCGCGGTAGAACGAACCACCGACGATTCGCCCTTCGTCATCCAGGTTCAGCAGGTAGTGAAAGTACTTGGTGCGTTGATTCCGAGGACTTTGTTGAAATTCCCCGTTCGAGTCCTTGGCGTAGGCGATATTCAGTTTCACTTCGACTTCGCGGCTGGAGCGTCGGGCCGATGTCGTCGCGAACCCGTACACGGGATAATTCCATTTCTCGTCGCCGGGATCGGCTTCCATTCCAATCGGATGCGACCCACGTCCCAGCCAATTGGCGAGCACGGTATGCAGAACGCCGGCATTCATCGGAAAATCGCCACCGACCAGTTGGATAATGTCGTTGTAGATGTAAATCTCGGCCAACAGGCCTTTGATGTCGGCCGGGGTGAATACCACACCGTTGCGGGTCACGCTATTCTGAGGCTCGGCGTGACGGATCGCCGCAGCGGCCCAGCCGTTGCAATGGCCGTGCCAGTGAGGCGTCTCCATGACCGTGGTCATGCGCAACCCGAGCAGTCCGCCGCGCCGGGGCGTCGGCTTGTCGTAGGCGGAGACGTCCCAACGCTCGTGCGCCGTGGCCAAATACCGACCACCGTGGAAGGCCCGGTCGTACTTCTGCAGCATCGACGCGGTTCCACCCGCGGTGTCCGGATAGATGTAGCCCGAGTACGGCACCCGGTACTTGGCCACGGTTCCCTCGGTTGGCAGCGCGTCGAAACGCCATTCAAATCCGGTTCCCCAGTACTTCTGGTAGAACTCGTCCTGTTGTTCCACGGCCTTTTCCGGGATGGAAGCTCCCGGGGTGTTCAGGGCGACCGCGAGGGCCACGAGAATCGTCGCGTGCATGCGAAACTCCAATCATGCGGGATGGCGAGCAGGGGGAAAGAGGCAGGTCGTCAGCGCCGACTCTCAAAAATACCACGAGATGCTGCGCCGTCAAACGAATCGCCGGGGATGACGCCTCGACGGCCGCATACCGAGCCGCAGATACGTTCTTTCCTACCCGCCAAGATCTTCCAGGCGAACGGTCATTGCTGATCGAACGAGGCGATCGCCTCTTCCGCGGTTTTGTAGATTTCGAACAGCAGGCTCATGCCGGTGATGTGAAAGGTTTCCTCGATCATGGTGCCGACCCCGCACATTTTCAGGGTTAATCCGTGGTCGGAGCGTCGTTTGCGAAAACGCACCAACATGCCCAGAGCGGCGGACGAAACAAAGCTGATCCGGCTCAGGTCCAGCACAACGCGCGACTCGCCACGATCCAGAACTTCCATGATCTCGCGCTGCACTCCCTGCAGACTCATATCATCCACCAAGCGTTCCCGGTCGATGACCAGGAACAGGACGCCGTTTCGTTCTACTTTGATTACGCTTGCCATTGGTTCAAGCCTCCTGCGCAGCATTGTACTGGCGCCAACTCAGAAATCCAGGTCGGAAAATACTTCCGAATCCTCGTTTTCCTGAAAGACATGGGGACCGTCAAAATCCTCGTCCGCGGCGCCCGGGGCTTTCGCTGCGGGCGTGGCAAGGGACGTCGCGGCGGTTGCATCCGCAGTCGCCGGACTCGGAGCGGCGTCCAGCAGGAATTCCCCTCGCGCCACTCGGCCTTCCCAGTGGGCGAGCATTTCTTCGCTCATGCCGTACGCCCGCTCGATGGTCGTCGACGCTTCGATGCCCACGTCGGGCAGCGTGGCCTTGACGCTCAGCCGCCCGTTCGAGGCGTAAAAAAACTGCACGAGCACGGGCGTCTTGGCTGGCAGACGGTTGGGCAGGTCGCTGACGACGCACTTGCCGATCGGCGTCGCGTTCTTTCCGCTGTCGTCGCCGCCTTCGACCACGTGAACCACCACTCGCCGCTGGTCAACACGATGTGTGACGAAGCGACTGCGGCTGCGCGCCGGGAGTGTCGTGTTGCGGGGGATCATGATCCGTCGTCGCTTCATGCCGGTCTCTTTTTCCAGCCCCAATACGCCCAAGTCATGGGAATTGACGTTCTTAACGGCCAGATTGCGGTCGGACGCTCCCTTGCCTTCTTGGAGAAACCCCGCGTACAGCGCCGCACCGTGCGCCACCGCTTCGTCGGGCGACATGGACCGGTCCACGGCCATTCCGGAATGGCGTTCCAATTCGCTGGAGATCATCGGCATGCGAGTCGATCCGCCCACGAGCAGGATCCGAGTCAGGTCGGACCATTTCATTCTTGCGTCGCGGAGCAGCTTCTCGACCGTAAAAATCGTCCGCTGAACCAAGTCGGCGGTCAGCGCCTCGAACTCTTCCCGGCTCAACTGGACTTGGACGCGGTGCCCCTGGTGCGAGAACCGAACCGTGACGCTGTTGCGGGTGCTGAGCGCCCGCTTGGCGTCCTCGGCCTCGCGCGTCAACACTTGCAGGGCGACCGGATCCTTTCGCGGATCGACACGATGCTTCTCGACAAACGCCTCGGCCAGGAATTGGACGATTCGCTGGTCCCAGTCGATGCCGCCCAACTGGACGTCGCCATCGGTGGCCAGCGCGGTGTAGGAATTGCCTTCGATCCGCATCAGCGTCACGTCGAACGTCCCGCCGCCCAGGTCGTAGACCAGGATCGTCTCAGGCGCCCTCACCTCGCCCGCTCGCGTCACGAACCCCGACTGGACCCCGTACGCGATGGCGGCGGCCGTCGGCTCGTTGATGATGTCCAGAACCTTCAAACCGGCCAGACGCCCGGCGTCCATCGTCGCCTTGCGTTTGGGTTCGTTGAAGAACGCGGGCACCGTGATCACGACCTCCCCCACCTCGCCCAGCTTCAGTTCGGCATCGTTCTTCATCTTTCGCAACACCGCCGCGAGAATCGCCTCCGGCGGCAATTGCTGGCCGCGGATCGGACGCTGGTAGTAGGGCTTGCCGACGTCCCGCTTTACGAACAAGGCGACAGCGTCGGGTTCGTACGTAGCCGCTTTGAGCGCCTCCTTGCCGACGATGGCTTCGCCAAAGTCGAAGAAGACGGCACTGGGCGTGATCAGATCGCCATCGAGATTCGCGACCGTCTGCGGCGCGCCGTTGCGATCCAAGTGCGCGATCGCGGAAAATGTGGTGCCTAGGTCGATACCGATTGCCTGTTTCGATGCCATGCTAGTATCCGCGGAGCAAAGTGCAATGATCGGAGCTTCCTGCGAGGTCAACGGTTGGGGCCGGCAACGGGGTCGATGCTTTCCATTCGCCAACGCGCTTCGCCGGTCTGGGAATCCCGGATCCGGGTCATCACAATCTGCACCAACGAGCGTTGCTGGTCCGGATCTCCAGGGGATTCGATTTCGAAGTGTTGAACGATCCGGTCGACCGGCCCCTGGTAGTCCCGCTCGGTATCCAGTTGCTTGTTCCGAACCAAGCGGCACACCGCGTTCGGTCCCAAACGAATCAGATCCGCGACGGGTGGCCGCTTGCAGAAGTCCCGCAGATCGATGCGCGCTTCCGAATCGTTTTCGTAATACTCCGCCAGATCGGCGCCGGGAGGCCGGCGGGCCGGTTGTGCCATCTTCAACTGATGCGCTGCGTAGAGTTCTCCGTCCAGCACCAGTCGCAGCCAGCGTTGGGCATAGAGCTCGGACTGCTGGTACAGCAACTGCTGCCGCGTTAGGTCGTTACTCACGCCCCAAGACCCGAACAGGACGCTCAACGTCAAACCGGCGACCGCCGCGGACCGGCCGATCCGCGCCTCCGGTTCGCGTGCGATCGACACCATCGCCACCACCGCCAACACGACGCCCGCGATGGGCAGCATCCAGAAGTACGGCGCAGCCAGGGCCAGCGCGGAAGCCAACCCAAGCGCCAGCGCCGCCAGCGCCAGTCCGCTGATCGCACGCGGCTCGGCGGGCAGCGAGTCGTCTTGCTGCGAGAAAGCGGGATCGTGACGTTCCGTTTCGGACACTTGACGCATTCCAGAGAAACCCCAACACGAACCGCGGGGCGAACACCGGCCCGCGGCCCAAGCCCTGTCTATTTCATCACTCGCTGCAGTTCGTTCAACGACGTCAGTCCGCGCGCCACCAGCAGGATTCCTTCCTCCTGCAACCCGCGATGGCCCGACGCCCGGACAATGTTCCGCAAGACTTCCAGTTGCGGCTTCTTGACCAACGCCTCGCGGAGTTCGTCGTTCACTTCGAGCAACTCGAAGATCCCCGTCCGCCCGCGATAGAAGATTCCGTGGCACAACGGACCTTCCAATTCACACAGCGGGCACGCTCCCGGAGGCAGTGCCTTCTTTTTTTTCTTCTTCTCTTCTTCCGGATCGGGCGGAGGCGGCTGCCATTCGCGGTACAGCGCCTGGACGCGTCCGGGCGGAATCCCCAGTTTCTGCAGTAGTTGCGGCGGAGGCGGGTAGGGCTGCTTGCAGGTGTCGTTCAGTTTGCGGATCAACCGGACGCACAACACGGCCCGCACGGCCTCGGCGAAGTCCGGGGCCGACGCCTTGAGCAGCAGCACTCGCAGCAGGGCTTCCACGGCATCCTTCGCCCGAACCCCGGCGATGATCAACTTGCCTTCCTTCGGAGCGTTGGCCAGTTGGCAGAGCTTGTTGACCGTGGCGGCGTTGCACAGGTCCGCCAGCGTCAGGACGTCGGGCTGCGTCAGCATGATCTTCTGAATGATCTGGTCGGGCGTTTCGCCCGCCGCCCCGTCGAACAACGTCATGTTGATATTCTCGACGTCCGTCTCGTGGTGGTGCTTGTCTTCGAGCCCGACGAAGTCCCGCAGCAGGCGGTCGGTGGAATTCAACGCCACATTCCACGTGGTGGTGAAGCCGCCCCCGGGCGGCCCGGCGATCAGGACAATCCCCTGTTCCGCCCGCATGTGTTCCCGCAGACGCTCCTGCATCTGCTCACGCATGCCGAGATCGTCCAGCGACTTGAATCCCTTGAACTTCTTGGGCCGGACCTCGATGATCACCCGCTCGCCCGTCTTGACGCCCTGGCTGGTGACCTTGCCCAGAAACTTGGCTTTGGTCACCTTGTGTTCCACCATGAACTTGCCCTCCTGGCGAGCCCGCCGCTCGTCGGGATTCATGCCGCACAGCAGTTTGATCGCCACCAACATGGCGTCGCCGGTTTCCCGGTCCCGCGGATCGGTGTTGTGCCACACGCCGTCGATCAGGTAGGTGCCCGTCACCGCGTCGCGGCTGTAGTCCAGCATCGTCTTTTCGGCGCCCTTGACGAGGGCGTCGTAAAGCAACTCCTTGAGCGGCGGTATCGCTTCGCCCTGCCGGGCGGCGATCTCGCGCTGCTGGTTCTCCGCAGGGGCTCCGCTGTCCGCCTTGAGATCGATCGGGATATCGTCGCCGCTGTCTTTTTTTTCTTTCTTCTTGAAGAAAATCATGCTTGGGTTGTTCCTGCGAAAGCTCTGGAATACCGCCACAGTCGGCTCTGCCGGCGGCTAAAGAATCCCCGGGGCGGACGCGTCGATGCCCTTGATCGCCATCTTGAGCGCGTCGGGGTTCGGCGCTACGGCAAACGCCGTCGGCCGGTCGATCAACTCCGCATCCAGCAACAGTTTCAGACTGCGAGTGAAATCCTGCATCCCTTCCTCCATGCCGATGCGGACAGCGTCGGGCAACTTGTGGTCCTCACCCTCGAGCACCAGTTTCTGGATCGTCGAATTGAAGAACATGATCTCGACCGCCGGCACGCGGGACACGCCGGGTTTGATCGACTTGAGCAACTTCTGAGCGACGATGCCTTTCATGTTGAACGCGATCGCGCTGCGGATGGCGCCGTGCATCTCCTCGGGGAACAAGTCCAGGATACGGCCGATCGTCGACGAACCGCTCGAGGCGTGAATCGTCCCGTACACCAAGTGTCCTGTTTCGGCCGCGTGAATGGCCGTCATGAACGTCTCCTCGTCGCGCATTTCGCCCACCAACATGATGTCGGGGTCTTCACGCACCGCGTGCTTCATCCCGATGCCGAAGTTCTTGACGTCCTGTCCCACTTCGCGCTGGTTGATCAGACACTTTTCTTCCGTGAAGACGAATTCGATCGGATCCTCCAGCGTCAGGATGTGCTTGCGGTACTTGCGGTTGACGTAGTTCAGCATCGACGCGATCGTCGTCGACTTGCCCGACCCGGTGACTCCCGCCAGCAGCACCATGCCCTGGTCGTAGTTGCACAACCGCTCGACCGACGCCGGCAGGTAGAGCCCTTCGAAGTCCGGGATGAAGTTGTTGATCCGGCGAGCCACCAAGCCGATCTTGCCCAACTGCGTCAGCATGTTCACGCGGAACCGCCAATCGACCCCGTCCACCTCGCAGACGTACGCAAAGTCGGCACCGCCATCTTCCTCGAAGATCCGTTTGTTGCGCTCGTTCATCATCGGCCACAGCAACCGCACCATCTCCTCGGCATCGATCGGTGGCCGGTTCAAGGGACGCAACTCGCCCTTGAAGCGGATCATCGGCGGCCGACCTACCTTCAGATGCAAGTCGCTACCCTCGAACTTGACCAGGGCGCGGAACAGCTTGTCCACCTCCAACTCCTGCCGCGTACCGGCAAGCTGTTGCAGGATAGCAGCGTGCCCCGTGTCCATCGCCGGGGCGCCGGCCACCGTCTCGTCATGCGTTGTTGACATCGAATTTCCCTCTCGCGATAGCCCCGAATCCTTACAACCGCACCGGGATGCCTCGGTCCGCCATGACTCGCTTGGTCTCCCGGATCGAATACTCGCCGAAATGAAAAATGCTGGCGGCCAGCGCCGCGTCAGCCTTGCCGATCAACACCGCGTCGGCCAAGTGCTCCGGCTTTCCAGCACCACCGCTGGCGACCACCGGAATCGAAACCGCTTGGCTCACGGCAGCCGTGATCTCCAAGTCGTAGCCGTCCTTGGTCCCATCACAATCCATGCTGGTCAAAACGATCTCGCCCGCTCCCAGAAGCTCGACCTCCTGAGCCCATGATACCGCCTCCAGTCCCGTCGGAATGCGGCCGCCGTTGATATGCACTTCCCACACCTCCCGGCCCTCGCGTTGAACTCGCTTGGGATCGATGTTCACCACGATGCACTGGCTGCCAAACCGCCTAGCGGCCTGCCGGACAAATTCGGGATCGCGGCAAGCCGCCGAGTTGATGGACACCTTGTCGCTACCCGCATTCAGAAGATCCCGAATGTCGTCGATCGTGCGTATTCCGCCACCGACCGTCAAGGGCATAAACACCTGCTCGGCCGTCCGGCGAACGACGTCGATCATGATGTCGCGCTGTTCGTGACTGGCCGTGATGTCCAGGAACACCAATTCGTCAGCCCCCTCTTCCTCGTATCTCGCAGCCACCTGCACCGGGTCGCCAGCGTCGCGCAATTTGACAAAATTCGTTCCCTTGACGACACGACCGCGGTCAACGTCAAGGCACGGGATCACGCGTTTGGCAAGCATCGCCAGTCCATTCAATGAATGGGGAGTTACAGGAAGTTGAACTACATAAAGTAATGGATTGGCGGTGACGCGGTCAACGGTCCCATGCCAAGGAGATTCGCTGATACCCTACAAATCCAATTGTCCGACCGGCCTTTCCAATCGGAATTTTCCCCGCGATCACCGATCCAGCCATCGGTTTCCTGCCGACGGACCGCGATCCTCTGAATTCGGCCAATTTCCAGGTCCGAACAGATGCAAAGAACGGAGATTGGGTCAGTGACCCAGTATCCATATCCGCGACAGAATCCCATTTTCGGGCTAATCGGATCCCCGCATAACATGCATTGGAAGAGTCATGTCCCGACTGAAACTGAAACCGCAACTCAAGCCGCTTCGGCCAAAGCTGGTTGGCGACAACTCCGCTCGGTGGTCCGCTGCCTTCGTCGACTATCTACGTAGCGAGTGCCATTTGGCGGAAAACAGTGTCGTGGCCTATCAACGCGACATCCGGCGGTTTCAGCAGTGGCTGGCGGCGACAGAACGGCAGATTCCTGAGTTGTCGATCCGGGAACTCTCCGATTTCGTCGGTTGGTTGCACGAGCAACAACTGGCACCTGCATCGATCGCGCGCCACATCGTCGGCGTGCGAATGTTCTTCCGGTATCTGCAATTGGAGGGCATTCTCCACGAAAACCTGGCCGAATTGCTCGGCAGTCAGAAGCTCTGGCAGCGAATTCCCGAGGTACTTTCCCCAACGATGGTGCAGCGGTTTTTGGAATGCCCCCGACCACACGACGCCTTCCCACGCAGAGATCGGGCCTTGCTGGAATTGCTGTACGCGACGGGATGTCGTGCGTCGGAACTTTCGAATCTGCAATGCCGAGACCTCCACTTGTCCGATGGTTACTGCCTGTGTCACGGGAAGGGGGGTAAGCAGCGTCTGACACCGCTGGGGCGGGCGGCGCGCGAAGCCGTCCAGGACTATCTGGAAAACGAACGCCCGGTCCTGGCCGAATCCGCCGCCTCGCCACCCGAGTGGGTTATACTGTCACGCCGAGGCCGTCGATTGCGGCGCGAGGCCATCTGGGAGTTGGTCAAGAAATACGCTCGACGCGCGGGGATTCCCGAATCGATCAGCCCGCATTCGCTGCGGCACAGTTTCGCGACGCATCTGCTGGCCGGTGGCGCGGATCTACGTCAGGTGCAGGAGATGCTCGGACATGCGAGCATCCAAACGACCCAGATCTACACACACGTGGATCAATCGCGGCTGAAACGGGTACACCAGACGTTCCATCCGCGGGCGTGAATCAGGCAAACAGTTGTTTGTAGTGTTCCGGCGAGAAAAGGCGGAATTCGCTCTCGCGAACGTATTCGTACGGGCCGGCCGCTCGCAAGCTGGCGACCAGCGAGGCGATCTGCACCTGAGAATGGTAGACCTCGATGCTCCGCAGCTTGGTCTGAAACACCTCGTCGTCACCGATGATCTCGAGATTCGGCACCTGAGCGAAATCGCAATAAACGGCCAGTTCGCCAACGCTCGGCACGTCCATCAACGGAGCCCCCAACTCCGGCCAAATGGCTCCCGCAGCGTGAAACAGGCTGATCATCAACTCGCTGTGAGTGATCCGGTGATCGGGGTGCAAGTCCGTGTGTGTCGGCACGAATACCCGGGTCGGGCGGAATTTGCGGAGGTAATACGTGAAGGCGTTCTGAAGTCCCACGTACCCTTTGATTGCCGGCTCGCCATCGTGGGCAGGACGCCGTCCGATATAAGGGAACAGTCCGCCGTCCGGATAGTTGATGTACGTCACATTCCTGGCCGGGATGCCCAAGACGCCGAACGACTCGAACGTCTCGCGACGACGAATCTCGACAATTCCGTCTTTTTGATCGTCCCGGCAATAGCCCAGGCAACCGTCGGTCACGATCAGCACTTGGACGTCGATTCCTTCTCGGACAGCGGCTTGCATTAGCAGACCGGCACCGATGCACAGGTCGTCGTCGTGTGGGCTGACGAAAACCCACGTCTGTTGTGCCAAGTCGCGATCGTCCAACACTTCCGACAGACTGGAAGCCCGGTGTTTTCGTTCTCCAATCAGGCGAGTGAATTGGAACGTCGATTTGCGATCCCGGATTCGCGGCTCCGCGGCGGTGGCTGTGCGTACGTCGGACATGTCGTCTCTCTCCCTTGCTCGGTCGTTGGCGTAACGTCAGTCGCTTGTCAGTTACTTCTAGTATCGCACCTTGATGTGCCTCTGGAAGATGCCGCGCCGCGAGATAGCGAATTTTGCGGAAAAGCCGTTCATCTGGCCGTTAAATTTTGTGGCAACTGCGAAGTCACTGTGTTCTGAGCCCCGCCGCCGGGGAAAGAGACTCGAATCACGCTAGACGGATTCGCGCCTGCGAACCAAGCGTGGGGTTGTCCTGCCAAGCGTAGGTCGTCCAAAGGGCGCCTCGAATGGCTCCGTTCAATTCGGCGAGACGAACCGGTTTCGACAGAATCGAGAATGCATTCGCCCGTTGAGCTTCCTCGACGAGCGTTTCGTCCATCGCGGCCGAGATCAGTATGCACGGCAATCGCTCCTGCAATTCCTTGACGCGACGAATCGTCTCCAAGCCGCTCAGTCGCGGCATGTGCATGTCAAGCAGCACGACATGGACCGTTTCCCGGCGCACGACGGCCAGTGCCTCTTCGCCGTCGCCGGCCGCCAGCGTGCGAAAACCTTGTGATTCAAAAGCCTCTTGCACGGTCTGGCGGAAGTCGAAATCGTCATCGGTAATGAGCAAAGACGGAGTTTGCAGCGACACGGTACACCTTCATCGCAAGTCGGGTGACAAACGTCTTACGCGGCAAATAACATGCATCGGTCGAATCGCGAGATCCGCTGAATTTCCCTGTTGTATGTTACGACCGGGCTGCTTCCAAGTCCAAGTCACTGCGGCGAAAATCCGAAAAACGGCGGCAATCGCGCGGTTGCTTCTCGATGCCAACGCCCGGTTGTAATGAATAGACAGCAATTTATACTGTACAGACCTTTTGATTCATCGCCCATGTGTCGCTGTTGAAAATGGGACCGGCTCCGCATTGGTTGGTACTGCTCAGACGCTGAGCCGCTGACAGGGGCTGAGCGGGTTCACGATTTGGGCAGGCGTTACATGGCGAGGGGCGGGCATGAGCACCGCTCCGATGCACCCTCGGACCGTCGTCGCAGGAAAGGCTCACCGTGAGTTCCCCTTCGTTTCTAGTTCGGCATGAATTCCTTCTACGCCGCCTGCATTCGCTGACTGGGTTGATCCCTGTCGGGGCGTACATGATCGTCCATCTGCTGGTTAATTCGACCATTTTGACGGGTGCGACGGTGTTTCAGAAGAATGTGTACCAGATACACAGCCTTGAAGACGCGCTGGTGATCGTCGAGTGGACATTCATTTTCCTGCCGATCCTGTTTCATGCGATTCTGGGCGTTGTGATCATCTACGGCGGGTTGCCGAACGTTTCGTCGTACCCCACGAGTGCCAATTTCCGCTACACGCTGCAACGAGCGACGGGCATGATCGCCTTCGTCTTCATCGTCTGGCACGTTTTTCACCTGCATGGCTGGTTTCACTTCGAATGGTGGATCGAGAACGTGGCCAAGCCGTGGAACGGAGCGAACTTCAGGGCCTATAACGCCGCCTCGACGTTGGGCATGGCAATGAGCAGTTGGGCGATTCAAGTGGCCTACGCGATTGGAATCCTCGCCTGCGTCTTCCATCTGGCCAACGGGATCTGGACGATGGGGATCACCTGGGGCGTGTGGACATCGCAGGCTGCTCAAAGCCGTGCCCTGGCGGGTTGCGGAATTTTCGGCGTGTTGCTTGCGGTCGTCGGCCTGTCGGCCTTGTTCGGAGCGGCTACCGTGGATGTGGACGACGCGCGGAAGGACGAGGACCGGATGTACCATGTGCGAGTCGATTCCGGCGATGTTAAGGAGAATACAAAGAAGCGATCCGCGGATCGGCCCGTGATCGACTCGTCGAACTGATCGGCGGACCAAGCGAGAGTGACCAGTCAGACGGTTTAGGGGAACTCATGGCAAAGCAACGAGTGATGGTGATCGGGGGCGGATTGGCCGGGTTGTCCGTATCCATGAAGCTGGCCGAATTGGGCGTGCATGTCGACTTGATGAGTCTGGTTCCGGTAAAGCGATCGCACAGCGTGTGTGCTCAGGGCGGGATCAATTCCTGCAACGAGCAGACGCGCCATCTGGGCGACAGTGAATGGAAGCACTTCGACGACACCGTGTACGGCGGCGATTTTCTGCAGCATCAACCGCCCGTGAAAGAGATGGCCTACTGGGGCCCGAAGGTCATCGATTTGATGGACCGGTTGGGCGTTCCTTTCAATCGTACGACCGAAGGCTTCCTCGACCGGCGACGGTTCGGTGGAACGTTGTACAAGCGGACGGCGTTCGCGGGAGCGACGACGGGCCAGCAACTGCTGTACGCTTTGGACGAGCAGGTCCGCCGCTGGGAAGCGGAATGTCTGGTCACCAAGCACGAATTCTGGGATTTTCTCGGCCCTGTTTTGGACAGCCACGGCGCATGCCGAGGTTGTATCGGCCAGGATCTGGTCTCTATGGAAATCCGGGCGTTTCCGGCGGATGCCGTCGTGCTGGCGACGGGGGGCTGCGGCTTGGTGTACGGCCGGTCGACGAATTCGATGTCCTGTACGGGAGCCGCGGCGAGTCGTGCTTTTCAAGCCGGTGCCAAGTACGGAAACGGCGAATTCATCCAGGTCCATCCGACGGCGATTCCCGGTGCGGACAAACTGCGGTTGATGAGCGAGTCGGCGCGAGGCGAAGGCGGCAGGGTGTGGGTGCCGCGCAAGCCGCAGGACACCAGAAACCCGGTGGACATTCCGGAATCGGAGCGATACTACTTTCTGGAAGACCGTTACCCGAAATACGGAAACCTCGTCCCACGCGACATCGCCACGCGAGAGATCTTCGACATCTGCGTGAACGAGGGCTTGAGCGTCGAACAGGACAAGATGTGCGTCTACCTGGACCTGACGCACATCGAGCCGCAGGAGCTGTCGCGCAAGCTGGGCGGCATCCTGGAAATCTACGAGAAATTCCAGGGAGTCGATCCCCGCTTCACTCCGATGAAGATCTTTCCCGCCGTGCATTATTCGATGGGCGGACTGTGGGTCGATTACGAGCGCACGGCGGATGGCGGCCTTCAGCCAGGCTCGCCCCGCAACCAGCAGACCAACATTCCCAACTTGTTCGCCATCGGCGAAGCCGACTACCAGTACCACGGCGCGAACCGACTGGGAGCCAACTCGCTGCTGAGCTGCATTTTCGCAGGGTTGTTCGTGGCCCCCGGCATCAAGAACCTGCTATCGTCGCAAGCCAAGGGGGCGGCGGCCGAGCAGCCCGCCTCGCTGTTCGAATCGGCTCGCAAGGCCCATCAGACCGCCCAGGAGGAACTGAGTCGCCGTCCGGCGGGCGGCGAGAGTCCGTACGCGGTCCACAAGGAGTTGGGCGACTTGATGACGCGAGCCGCCACGGTGGTCCGCCGCAACGACCAGTTGCTCGAGGCCATCGACAAGATCGACGAGCTGCATGAGCGGGCAAAACGTTGCTCCCTCTCGGATACCGGCAACTGGACAAACCAGAATCTGATCTTCGCCAGTGGCCTGATGGATATGATGCCGTTGGCCAAGACCATTCTCCGCGGGGCCTTGCAGCGCGACGAATGCCGCGGCGCCCATTTCAAGCCCGAATTCGCTCACCCAAATCTCACAACCCAGACGGCCGAGGAGCGGCGGCGGGAAGCCGAGAAATGGTGCGACGACTTCGAAGCAAGCAACCGGAAATGGCTTAAGTCGACCATTGCCACGTGGAATTCCGGTTCGTCGCAGCCGGAGCTTTCCTACGAGGACGTCGATACTTCGCTCATCCCGCCTCGGCCGCGACTGTACGGCCTGCACGGCGCCGAGGTGATCGAAGAAGTCTGGACCAAACGGGCACGTCAGAAAACTCAAGAGTAACCCGAATAATCAGAGTCGCATGGACCATGGCTGACCAACAAGCAAGCGGCAAGAACAGGTGTCGAGATTTCCAGGTGCGGATCCTGCGCCAGGACGCGCCGGGGACATCCAGCTACTGGGAGACCTTCCGGGTCGAATACGAACCCGACATGAACGTGATCAGCGTCCTGCAGAAGATCGCGGCGAAAGCGGAAACGATCGAAGGCAAGAAAGTTGCTCCCGTGGCCTGGGATTGCGGGTGCCTGGAGGAGGTTTGCGGCGCCTGCACGATGTTGGTCAACGGGCGAGTCCGGCAATCGTGTACGGCACTGGTCGACCGGCTGCTGGAAGAAAAGCCGGGCGTGATCGAATTGCAGCCCATGAGCAAGTTTCCCGTGGTGCGCGATCTGGTGGTGGACCGCTCGCGGTTGTTCCGCGCGTTGCAGCGAGTCAAAGCTTGGGTGCCTGTGGACGGCTACTACGACATGGGTGCCGGGCCGCAGCGATCGCGCAGCGAACAAGAAGCCCGTTACCCGCTGAGCCAATGCATGAGTTGCGGCTGCTGTCTGGAAGCCTGTCCGCAGTACACCAAGATCGAGCTTCCTCGTAAGCCGGGCGAAACCGACGAACAATACGAGGCACGGCGGAACGAGACCTACGACACGCACTTCCTGGGCGCCCATGCCATCAGCCAGACGGTGCTGTTCAATTCGCATCCCATCGGCGGCCACATCGCCGGCGAACGGTTGGACGCGTTGATGGCCCCGGGCGGCATCCAGATCTGCGGCAACGCACAGAACTGCGTCGCCGTCTGTCCCAAAGAGATCCCGCTCACCACCTCGATCGCCCACGCCGGTCGAGCCACCACCCTGCACGCCATCAAACTGATCTTCGACCGCTGATGCCCGCGGGACCGTTCGAGGGCGAGGGAACGGCAGCCGTGAAAGCTGCTTCCCTTTGTCGTGGCGGAGTCAGCTTGGAGCCGGTCGTTGCTATTCACGAGCTTGGCCCGGGGCGATAGCGCGGCGGAGATCGGGCAGATCGTACCAGCATAGGGCACCGGGGACGGCGTGTTCCATCAGGTTCGGCTGAGTCGGCCGCGCGACGACGTCGTCCACCCACGAGCGGATGCCGCCCTGCAGTTCGACGTTGCCGATGCGGGGATCGAGATACGCCGCGTGCAAAGCGACGGGCACGGCTCGGTCCACCGCGACCAGTTCCACCGGCCGGTTGCCCGCAATGTCGTCTCGGCCCAGCGTGTGCAACGCGGCGGCGACGTCCGCCACACGCTGTCCCAACAGCGGCTGGCCGATGTGCATGGCCAGCATGGCGATCCGGAATGCGTCGTTGCGGTACTTCGGGTTGCTCTGCGTGTCCCGCGTTTCGCCGAAACCACGAAGGTCGACGCTCAGCACAATCCGCCCCTGCCTGACGCGCGAAAGCACCGGTCCTTCGGCTTCTTCCGCGGCATGGTCCTTGCCCCGGCTGTCGAGCACCAGCGCTGCCGACCCGCCGTCTCGCACCTTGTGCGGAACGAATAGCAGCGCAGGCAGCGGGAACCCGTCGCGTTGGATCAGCAGACGCTCGACGCGATAGCCTTCTCGCTCGTCCGCGCCTCGACGCTCGAACTCCACCGATCCCGCCATCCGGTCCAGGCCCAGCAAGTCGCGGATGCGTGCCGCTCGGAAGGCTCTGTCATGGTCCGACCAGAAGCGGCGGCGATCTTCCGCCAGTGACTTGGCACGCATCAGGTTCAACTGCGGCACCGTCAACTGGTCGTCGTATTCCTGCAGCACTTGGCCGGATTGCGTGACCTGCAATGTTGCGTCCGGCAGAGCCTGGAGCGCGAAGTCCTGCGGCGAGGGCTGCGGATCTTCCTGGTCCAGCAGCCAGCGGCGCATCCAGAGTTCGGCCGCCTGACGCCGCGGCTGGCTCCAGCCGTGAGCGTCGTCGTAGGAGAACAACTCCACGCGTTCGGCGCGGTCGTAGACGGTGAAAAACCGCTTGGCTTCGTCATAGACCTGGCGCGCTCCGTTGATCGGAAAATAATCCCGTTCGGCCGCCAGGATTTTCGTCGGCTTGGGCGCTCGCATCATCAGGAAATCCGCCCGCTCGATGCCGTACAGGCCTTGGCGAGGAAACTGCTGTTCGCCGTCCGACGGTCCCAACTGTTCGAAGACCGCCTGCTGCGTGGTGATGAAGCACGATGGTGCCGCGACAAACACGCGTTCGTCGATGGCCATCACCCAGGTTGTCATCGTGCCGCCGCCTGAGTTGCCGGTCATGCCCAGCCGGTGGGCGTCGACTTCGGGACGTTCGGCCAGATAGTCAAGACTGCGGATCGCGTCCCAGGTGCGGTAGTGGCCCGTGTTCAGGCCGACCAGCACGGCGCCGATGTGCAGCAGGGTATGCTCGGTCGTGCCGTGGGGCGCGAGATCGAGTACTTGGTGCCGCTCGCCCTGGCTGATCGGGTCGAAGATCAGCACGGCCAAGCCCTCTCGCGCCATGCGGATGCAGGCCGCCTGGTACGCGGGCAGTGCCTTGCCGTTGTCCGAATGTCCGCACGAGACCAATACGCCGGGAAACGGCCCGTCGCCGTCGGGCAAGTAGAGATTTGCGGTGACGCGATGACAGGGGCGGCTTTCGTAGCTGACCCGCTCGATACGGTAGCCATCCCTGTCGATTGTTCCCACCACCTTGGCGTGCAGCGGCGTTCGCTCGGGAAACGGGCCGAGCATGTCCAGGAACTGCCCTCGCTGCCGCAACCGGCGTTGCTCTGCCGACTCGACCGACACCAGCGACGCTTCGAAATCCATCCGTCGCTCGGCGTACTGCTGCCGCATGACCTGCATCATCTGTTCGTAGTGCAGTCCGTCGCCGCTACGTTCGAGCACCCCCCGCGCGTCATCAGCGCCCATCGTGATCCGTGTCGGCGGCAGAAGGACGACGAGAAACAGTACGATTCGTTGCCATTGCTTCATGGTCGATGTTCCTCCGGTGAGCTTCCCGGCCCGAATTCTACCAGGCCGAAACCCCAGGCGGCAGTGCCGCGACAGGTGGATTTCGTGACGTCGGTGTTGCAGCCATTGGGAATGCTTGGTTCAATTGGGACGTGGGATTGCGGTTCAGTTCGGTCGGCAAGGAATGACATCATGACTCGATTGGCATGGCTCTACATCGTCTTGGCAGCGACGACGATCGCGGCGACGGGACGCGTCGTTCGCGGCGAGGTGGTCCGCGTGGAGATTCACGAGCAGACCTTGCTGGCCGACGGTCAGGTCTTTAGCGACCGGGGCCCTTATGAAAAGCTTCGAGGTCGAATGCTGATCGAGGTCGATCCGGACGCCCCGGCCAATGCGGCGATTCGCGATTTGCAGCTTGCGCCGCGCAATGCGCGGGGCCGCGTGGAATGCTGGACGGATTTCTTCCTGCTCAAGCCGACGGATCCGCTGCGCGGCAACCGACGGTTGCTGTTCGACGTTACCAACCGCGGCAACAAGCTGGCGTTGTGGACGTTCAATCTCGCGGCGCGCAGCAATGATCCTTCGACCGCAGCCGACGTAGGCGACGGGTTTCTGATGCGTCGAGGCTACAGTGTGCTGTGGTGCGGCTGGGACGGGGATGTCGTAGAAGACGGCAATCAACGCACCGTCATCGATCTGCCGGTGGTTCGGCAGGGCGGCGAGACAGTCACCGGGCCGGCTCACGTGGAGATCTGCGTGGACGAGCCGACATTCAGTCAGGCGTTTTTCTACAGTCCTTGGGGCACGTCGGCTGCTTATCCATCGGTCAGCCTGGACAATCGCGACGCGACGCTGACCATGCGGCCTCGCCGCTCGGCGCCTGCCGTCCAGATTCCGCGCACCCGCTGGTCGTTCGCTCGGTGGGAAAACGGGCGGGCGGTGCCCGATGCCGCACATCTGTACGTGGAGGAAGGTTTCCGTCCCGGGTGGCTCTACGATCTGGTCTACACGGCGCGCGATCCGCGGGTCAGCGGGTTGGGGATGGCCGCGGTGCGCGACTGCGTTTCGTTCTTCCGCCATGCTGGCGACGACCGCACGCCTGCCAGTCCGTTGGCGGGGTGCGTGGACCTTGCTTTGATCTTCGGGATCTCCCAGTCGGGCAGATTGATCCATCAGTTTGTCTACGACGGCTTCAACGCCGACGAATCCGGACGGATCGTTTTCGACGGCGCATTGGCACACGTGGCGGGGGCCGGCAAGGGGATGTTCAACCACCGCTTCCGCATGGCGACGATCTTCGCTTCGCATCATACGGGGAATCTGGCTGCCTCGGAACTGTTTCCATTCAGCCCGGCACCCCAGATCGATCTGGTCTCGGGCCAGCAGGCGGACACCCTGGAGCGGGCCCGGCAACAGGGCTGCGTGCCGAAGATGATGTTTACGCAGACGTCGACCGAATACTGGAACCGAGCCGCTTCGCTGCTGACCACCGATGTCGCGGGCCTACGCGATCTGGAATTGCCGGACGAAGTGCGCGTCTATTTGGTGGCCGGTGCTCAGCATCTGGGCGCCGGGCCGCCGACGCCGGGGATCTGTCAACAGCCGCGAAACACGCTGGACGACCGCGGTCCGCTCCTGCGCGCTATGCTGGTCGCGTTGGACCGCTGGGCCAGTGTGGATCAACCACCGCCGCCGAGTCGCTATCCGCGGATCGACGACGGGACGCTGGTCGACCTGGAGACATTCCGCGAGCAGTTTCCCAAGATCCCGGGCGTCAACTTGCCCACAGGTTTCTACCAGCCGTTGCGATTGGATTTCGGGCCGCGATTCCAATCGCAGGGGATCGCGGATACGATTCCGCCGACGATCGTCGGCCAGCCGTACCGCACGCTGGTTCCAGCCGTCGACAGCGACGGCAACGAGATCGCCGGGATCCGCTTGCCGGACATCGCCGTGCCGCTGGGCACCCACACGGGATGGAATCTGCGCGCCGCCAAGTTCGGGGCCGAGGAGATGCTCTCCGGATTGGACGGCATGTACCTGCCATTTCCCGCGACGAGCGATGAACGAAGCCGACAAAGCGACCCGCGGTCGGCGGTTCGCGAGCGCTACCCGACGCGCGATGTGTATCTGGCGAGAATCACCGAAGCCGCGATGGAACTTCAAAGCGAAGGATTTCTTCTGCCCGAGGACGCCCTCGCCATTCTGCACAAGGCCGCCCAGCGGAACCATCCGCCCAACCAATCACGCCCTGGAACATTCCCGAAGTTCTGACCACTACGGGTTCTGCAGAGCCAGACGATCAGCGCCCGCGCCAAATTGTCGGACTCTCCAGGTGATGTCATCCTCGCGCTCGTGCAAATCGTTGCTGATGAACGTGCCGCTGACTCACTCCGATGAGTCCATTTCAACTTTGGACACCCACGGCTCGGAGACGAACCGCCGCAACAGATCCGCCATCAGTTCGCGATGCGCAAACACTCGCTTGTAACCCAAGTCTTGCTGTCCCTTCCCAGAAAGTGCATCCGCCGTGGCATCGCCGGGCGATGTGATGTGCCGTTTTGCTGTTCTTCCAAGGGGATCCCTCCGCTCTGATCGGGAAGGCATCGGCATGATCGATGAACCGCTCGATCCGATTATCGGGGGTCTTTTCTGGAGACTGGTCACGCGGACTTTGTTCCGTCACTCGGCTTGTAGGGGTGCAAATGTTTGCGTAGAACACACCGGGGATCCGCGCTGGCGAGT
This sequence comes from Pirellulaceae bacterium, assembly GCA_023382975.1. Classification (GTDB taxonomy): domain Bacteria; phylum Planctomycetota; class Planctomycetia; order Pirellulales; family Pirellulaceae; genus SKKK01. The sequence goes on along the minus strand of JAHDXO010000007.1, from coordinate 131,864 downwards.
TGTCCGCATGCCGGGGCACGCGTCCCCGCCGACGCGGAAAAGCCGCACAGCTTTCTGGCACCCCTACTCCTTTGACAGCACGACTCGCATCGATGAACTTATGAACCCTCGCAACAACGACGAAGATGCTCAGGCAAGGACGACGATTGTGGAGCGGCTCAGCCGTGCCACCGTGGCACTGGCGACTCGCGACATCGCCCAGTCAACGCGACTGCCAGTGCCGTTGGTCCACAGGTGCCTGCTGAATCTCCAGCAAGAAGGAATTGTAACGTGCCACCGACGTCGATGGCGGCTCCAAACAACCTCACGACCAAAAGAACTCGACGTATCAGTGGGACTGTCCGGCGGGCGAGCCACACCGACCGATCTCTCGGGCCCGTCCAATCATTCTCGCACGCCCGGAATTCAGAGCCGCGATTCATCGACACGGCTCGCAGGGGCAGCGACTCCGGAAAGTGCTCGACAACCTCCAAGGTTGTCGATGGTCAGTTCTCGCTGGTCCGTGTTTCGCAGGCTGTGCCAGTACTACGCGGAGTGCGTGCGTCTGGATCAGGGAACGACTTTGCACGGCAAGGCAGACCAAGAGAATTGGAAGTTCGTCTGCTTGGCGGGCAATCTGGCGTGGCCGGAAAGCGACGAACCGCCGCAGATGATGCTCCAGATTCCCAGCGGCTGGTCGGAATTTATCAAACATGCCAAGCAGGGGACTCACCTGTATCTCGGCGCTCCTTTGAATCGCTACCGCTGGAAGGATAGCAGCACGGGGCAGGAGACGGTGTTTGTGTCGCCAGTCTTTCTGGCGCCGGTCGCTTTTGAAATCGACCGAACGTCGCTCCACCTGCGAGCATTGGGGCAAGTCCGGATCAATGACGGATGGCTCGAACGCCGCCTGAAAAACAGCGAAGATCGACGGGTATTCCTGGAACTTTGCGGCTTCGATATCGAAGAATCGGACTTCGCCTCGTCCGAACCGCACTACCGCAGTTTCGCCCCGTTCTGTGACTTGTTGAGCCACTACTACGCCAAGTGGTGCGCAGATGTTTTGGACATTCGCCGGCTGCGGTCTTCGCCCTCCATGTCACATCTGCAAAACGACGGCATCTACAATCGAGCCGCCCTGTTTGTTCCCGGAAAGTGGCGTTACACGGCACGATTGCACGACGAGTTGCTCAAATTGGCTTGGCAGGTGACGGATGACGAATTGGATCATAGCGCGCTGGCGCACGTTTTCCCTCACGCCGCATGCAAGCCGTCGGTCCTCAACCTGCATCCTCGCGGGGCCTCCCGCGTCGAGCGACTACAACACGGGGAAGCGCCCGCAATGCCGGAGGATGCCGCCGACGATCTTAGCTGCCAGTTGGAATCCCTGGTGCATTTGGCAATGGTCGAGGCTCTCAACGACGAGCAACTGAAAGCCTGCCAGTCATCTGCCAGTGAACTACTGAGTGTGATCGTAGGACCGCCCGGAACGGGCAAGTCGCGCGTCGTGTCTGCCGTCCTAGCTCAGGCTGCAATTGCAGGCCGCTCGGCTCTTTTCGCCAGCCGAAATCATCAGGCATTGGAGGCAGTGGTTCCCCGGCTAAACGCTACCGTCGAACCGTCACAGATCATCCTTCGACTGGCGCGACCCTTTGGACAACAAGTGGATGCCAGCCTGCCCCAAGCGCTCACGGACATTTTGAGCAAACCGGTCCACGAGCGGGCGCTCGTGCTCCGGGACCAGCTTCGAGGACGTTGCGCACAAATCGTCGCCCGCCTTGCGGAAATCCAACAACAGGTCCGCGAGACCCAAGAGTTGCACGCATCGCTTGCCGAGGCCGAATATGCGGTCAGCGACGCTCGCGTCACGCTGCCAACCGACATGATCGATCAACTTGCGTTGGTTCAAGACGCCGCCTGCAGCATGGAGATCGGCGGGCTGCTGAAGACGTTGGGGCCGCTACCACCCGCTGCGTTTTCGTGGAAGTGGTTCGTCGGATTCTTCCGTCGGCTGATGGCTCTTCGCGCGTGCGTGCGACGCGCCCGGCAGATCGATGACGCCTTCACGGCCCAATTCGGTACGGATACCGCCACTTCAGTTTCCTTGCCAAACGCGGACACCAAGCAGCCAGACTTGCTGCGATTTCGGCTCAGGCATTGGCTCCGCGTCGCCCAAGCCATCGAGGCCGTTCGCAAGGTCGCGGAGTTGCGCGAGCGAATTGGACGAAGCGAAAGTCTCGATGTGGTTTACGCCCGTTATGCGGGCGTGCTTGCGATTGATGTTGCTGCGTCACGTGAATGCCTTCGGGGCGTGGCCGACGCTTGGGGCGCTGAATTGACACCTGAAGAACGGCAAGAACTCGTTGATCTGTGGGCCGGCATCCAGAACTACCAGGCCCTCGGCGGGGATCTAGCCGAGCGGAATCTCGACCGTCTCCTGCAGCGTTCCTTTCCGATTCTGTTGAATCATGTTCCATTGCTGGCAACAACGAACCTTTCCGCTGGCCGACACTTGCCCTGGAAGGCGGGTAGTATCGATCTGCTGATCATCGACGAGTCCAGCCAGTGCGACATTGCCTCCGTCGTACCTCTGCTGTTCCGGTGCCGCCGGGCAATGTTTGTCGGGGATCCGATGCAGTTGTCGCACGTGACGCGGATCTCCGGAGCCCTGGACACGCAATTGCGACGTCAGTTCAAGCTACTGGAGCCCAAGCTTGAACGCTACAGCTACCGCACAACATCGGCCTTTCATCTGGCCGCCGCCGCGGAACATTTGTCTCGGCCGATCCAATTGAGGCAACACCATCGCTGTCATCCACGAATCGCCGAATACTGCAACTCGGCCTTTTATCGGGAGACGCTCGTTGTCATGACAAACGCGGGCGGATTGGGCACGGGACAGAGCGGCCTGCGATGGACCGACGTCCCTGCAGATGCCGAGGGCATTGCCGGAGGGGGCGCAATCAGTCGACGTCAGATCGACGCCGTCCTTGCCGAATTGGTGCGGCTTCGGGACAAGCATTTTGCCGGAACGGTGGGAGTAGTCACTCCGTTCCGGCAGCAGGCGAATCGCATTCGGGATGCGGTGTGGGAACACTTTGACCAGTCGCTGCTGGACAACTGGCGTATGCTGGTTGATACAGCCGATGGGTTTCAGGGGGACGAGCGGCATGTCGTCCTCTTCAGTTTGGTAGGCGGGCCGGACATGCCCGCCGGTTCTGCAAGGTTCCTGGCCCAAACGCCGAATCGATTTAACGTCGCGGTCAGCCGCGCCATGCATCTGCTGCATGTCTTCGGGGATCTTGAGTGGGCCAAGAATTGCCCGGCCGAACACATTCGACGGCTGGCCAAGAGCTGCAAGGACGAACCTGGTGCCGCGTCCCCACTTCGGGAAGACTTGATCGGACCTGTCTGGGAGCCACGCTTGGCCGAGGCGCTTGTGCAAGCTGGGATACCTTTTACCCAACAGTATCCGGCATGCGGAAAGTTCCTCGATTTCGCGTTGCTGAAACCGGGGTTGAAACTTAACGTCGAGGTCGACGGCGAGACCTACCACAAGAACTGGGACGGGTCTCGCAAACGGGAAGACCTCGAGCGAGACCTCTTGCTAGTGGCCAACGGCTGGACGGTTCAACGATTCTGGGTATATCAACTTCGAGAGGATCTGGCCGGCTGCGTCGAACGTATTCGGCGCCGTTGGAACGTAACGTAGACGTGGCGAGGACGCGTGACGGCGTCCGAGTACCTTGGTCGTCTGACTGTGCGGGCTGAGACGGAGCCCCCGATAGCGAGTACGTATCTAGCTGATCTCCCAGCGTATCCGTTCCGCAAAGTCCAGTAATGTACCTTTTTTGTTCATAAATCAATTTCCAGAATGGTTGCTACTTGCCCTGGTTTTGGCGTTCGTGTCCCACCAGCTTCGGCGAAAATCGTTGACATCCCCCCGCACCGAGTATACTACATATTCAGAGTAATTCGAACCAATGACGGGACTGACACCCGGTCGAGGGGCGGAGACAATCAAATGCCCAACTACACCGACGCAGACAGATTTGATGCCCCCGAAATTCAGATCTTTTCGGAATATAGGGATCCCGCAACACCCTCTGCTCCTAGCGTACCGGACACCCGCACCAAGCGTTCGATTTCCGGATTGCCCGGCATTTGGTGGATGGTGATTGCGTCTCTCGTCGCAGTGACGGCGCTGGCGGCGCAAGGAAACTCCATTTTCACGTTAGTAGTCGCAAACAACGAGTTAATCGAGGCCGAGGTCAGGGTCACCGCACTGAAGAAGGAAGCTGAGCGGTTGAATGGCCAGGTTGACGGTCTAAATGCACAAATGGGTGGCCTACAAACTGACAAAGCCAAGGTTGAAGGCGAGCTTGTTGAAATAAGGCGCCAACATGACGCAGTGCTGAAAGAACTGACGGCCGAGGAAAGAAAACTGGAAGGGGTCAGTCGCAACATCGCGGAGAAAGTGAAAGAGTACTACCAACTGCTGAGCAAGGTCGCGAAGGCTTCCGAGGAGCTCAAAGCCTTTGAGGAGAAGGCAACGTCTTTGAAGACGGAATTGGCAAGGCTGGACAACGAAAAGGCAAAATTGGACGGCGCAAAACCAGGGCTCGAGGCAGAAGTCACCGCGCTTTCGACGAGCGTGGCGGTTAACAAGACGATGTTGGAACAGCAAAGAGAGCAGATCAAGACCGCGCAGGACGAACGAGCAAGTCTGGATACTCAACTTCGCACGAATCGTGACGAACTCAAGACAGTGCTAGAAGAATTGGTGGCGGCGAAGGCAGAGAAGGAGCAATTAGCAAGCCTTGGGCAGCAGATCGACAACGTTCAGGAGGAGCTGCGTCGACTGAAAGAAGATGAGGCAGCACTCACGAAACGAATCGCAGATCTTGAAGTGAAATCGACGGAGGTATCGGGGGAAGTTAAATCAGCCCAGCAGACCATCGCAGATTTGCGGGATGAAGAGACCATTCTACGGCAAAAACTTCTGGAGCTAAAGAGTCAGGAAACCGCCCTGAGTGCTTCGATCGAAACGTTCATACTCCAGAAAACCCAATCGCAAACGCAGATTGCCAGTCTCAGAACGCAAGTTGCGGATTTGGAGGGACAGGTTCTAGCCGTGGAAAGGCAGGTGGCCGACGCCCGCCAGCAGAACTTGTCGCTCGATCAGACGATCAAGCAACTGAGTGATGAGCAGCGAACACTGGAGTCGGATGTACAACAGAAAAAATCGGAGTTGACCAGACTGAACGGCGACATCGAATCGGCAAGGAGCGACGAGGCATCGCTGCAGAAGCGACTTGGGATCTTGCTGGACGAACTTCGTCGTCGCAGCGAGGCGGTACCCCAGATGACAGAACGGCCTGAAGACCCACCAAGAAAGCCCACATCGGGCGACGCGACCGAATCATCCGGACAACCTAATTCATCGGACGATTCGATGGGCACTGAACCGACATCCACCATGCCTTGAGCCAACAGAGCAGCTTCCCCATGACTTCAACGATCTTCTTCGTGGTCCTCGGTAGTGTCGCGACGATCTTGAGCGTCTTTTTCTGCGCGCTGGTGTTCGGCGCTTGTCGGCGGCAAGCATTGTCGCTTTGGGAGCGAGAACAACGGCTTCCCGAAGCCACGAAGTACGAATTCCTTCAACACCGCATCGCTGAAATGCAACAGGAATTCGATCGCCTTCGCGACGCCGTCTTCGAAGCACAGCAAATTCTCGACGAACGGGATCGGGCTCAACAGCGTCTGGACGATCTCCAAAACGAGTTGCGGCAACGCGACGCGGAGTTTGCCGACCTGCAGAAAGTCCGCCAAGAGCTCGAAAGACTCCAAGCCGACTATGCGGACTTGAATCAGAAGAAACTCGATCTGGAGCAGGCGATTCTGCGCAGCGAACTTCAAGTTCAACAACTCGAGGCGCGGCAACGCGACCTTGCAAGCCAAGTTCAACAGGCGGAGGCAGCTAAAGAGCGTCTCCAACACTTGCAGAAGGAAATCGATGTTTTGGAAAAGCAGAATCGCGAGCTACAAGGGCAGGCGGACAGCAAACTTGCGGAACTGGAGAGGGCCAGCCAGGAACTGAAAACACTCCAAGCCGATTTTGCGGAATTGAACCGAAAGAAACTCGATCTCGATCAGGCGATTCTGCGCAGCGAATTCCAAGCCCAACAACTCCAAGGACGACTTCGCGACCTTGAAAGCCAAGTTCAACAGGCGGAGTCGGCCAAAGAACGTCTTCACCAGCTTCAGAAAGACGTTGACAACCTGGAAAAGCAGAAGCGGGAGCTTCAGCAACAGGTGGAATCGCTCGATCAACAAGCTCGCAAGAAACTGAACGACTACAACCGCGACCTGGCAGAATTGCGACAGAACCGCGACAGCATGAAGGACGAACTTCGACTTGAACAGGACCGCCTGGATGAACTCAAACATCAACGGGAACAGGCGGAAGCGAAGCTGTCCGGGTTGCGCGCAGAACGAGAGGAACTTGACCATCGATTGCCGCTGTTGCGGGATGATTGGGAAAAAATGATGACCCGGGTCGGTCATGTCGCGGACGAAGAACGTACAGGCGACTTGTGGCAACCCGTGCTTCCCAGTCACGATCGGGAATTGATGCGAAAGGTCGACGAATCGTCACAGTTGAGGAAGCTCCAAGATCACCTGGAAGAGAGTGGATTTCGCTTTCACCCCAGAATCCTGTACGCGTTTCACACTGCTTTGAAAGTGAACGACATCTCTCCCTTGGTGGTGCTGGCGGGGATCAGTGGCACCGGAAAGAGCGAATTGCCACGTCGCTACGCCAAAGCGATGGGGATGCATTTCTTGAACATCGCCGTGCAACCTCGGTGGGACAGTCCCCAGGACATGTTCGGCTTCTTCAACTACCTCGAAGGGCGATATCGCGCCACTGAGTTGGGACGTGCCTTGATCCAGATGGACCAGTATTTCGACGAGCCGGACCGAGGCTGGAATCCGCCCCGCGGGTGGGGCGAGAATTCGCGAAGTGATCAGGTGTTGATGGTCTTGCTTGACGAGATGAACCTCGCTCGCGTCGAGTACTATTTTAGCGAGTTTCTCAGCCGCCTGGAAATGCGTCGTGGAGTCGACTTGTCGAATGTGGCAGATCGCGGCAAGGCGGAGATCCCGCTGGAGGTTGGGCGGAGTGGAAAGGGTGGTTCAGTGATGCATCTGTTCGTGGGGCAGAATGTCCTGTTCACGGGAACGATGAACGAGGACGAGACGACCCAATCGTTGTCCGACAAAGTGGTTGACCGGGCGAACGTGCTTCGCTTTGGGCCGCCCAAGAAGGTGATGGTCAACTCGGGTTCGAGGGAACCTTCGTCGAATGGCAACACAAAGGGTGGTCGCCGGCTGGCCTACGACGCTTGGCGCAGTTGGCAGCGGGATGCTTCATCTTTAGACGAGGATACGCGCACTCGAGTGCATGGGTGGATTCAAGGACTGAACGAGGCCATGAAAATGATCCGACGGCCGTTTGCATACCGCGTGGGTCGCGCGATCGAGGCTTACGTGGCCAATTTTCCGCGGATTGAAGGGGAACCGTGGCTGAACTGGGCAATGTCCGACCAGATCGAGCAGAAGCTTTTGCCAAAATTCCGAGGGCTGGACCCGTCGGAACCAGAAATCCGATCTGCCCTCGGCAAGGTGGAAAGTGTGGTAGCGGAACTGGAGGACGAACCGCTTCGCCAAGCGATGCACAAGTCGAAAGTGGAGCATCAGTTCCTGTGGCAGGGTGTCCAACGCGATTTTGACGATGAATCCCGCGGCCAAGCCTGACTCGCCGCTTGGGACCGATGAAGGGTCTGTTATCGCCGATCGCGGGAAATATACACGCTATGATTTCAGACGCGGCTCATGTAGATCTCAGAGTTGTTGCTTTTCGCTGGTCGCAGAAACTGGCGACGGCTGATCAATTGCGACTGTTTTCGCGATTTTGCATCGACGTTGACGATCATGTATTGCAGATCGTTGCGGACGTAACGGGCTCCGATTTGCCTTGCATTGGAAGTTGGGCGCGATCGGATGAACGTCGTATTGCTCGATACGAACTTCCCAGCGCTTGCCGAGCGACACCGGATTCGGAACGGGAGGACATCCACTTGTGGCTGGGGCTCGAAGGAGAATCTGCCGCGTTGCTGGCTCAGGTTCCGGCGGATCTTCCGTTGCTTCGCGAGTTGATCCGAGCAGGCGACTCTCTGTTCAGCGACGAAGCAGCAAAGCTGGATTGGCCGAACGCCGTCCTGGATTCTGGACGAGCAATCCAAAGCGCCCTGGGCCAGTATTTGGAGTTCATCAACCAAGTCTACGATGAACTAAGACCGTCCACGCGGGCATGGGAAGGGAGACTTCGAGATGTCGCTGCCTGCAGCGTCAGCCGACTGACCGCGCGCTGGCGACGAATCGCGACCGTTGACGCACCGCCGATGGCCCTCGTTGTGAAACTTGCCAGACGTTTGCCCCCACTTCTAGAGGCGATCTGCGGCAAGCCGCGTCGTGTGCTGCGCCGCGAACGAGTCGCTACCCCGGTCGCGCAGATTCAGGAAATTGATACCGCCTGCCTTCGCTGGATATCCCAACAACCGGGGCGCACACTGGTCGAGAAGGCGGGACATAAGCAGCAGTTGCAGAGCGTTCGTCGCTTCGAGGATGCCAATACCCTGGAAAACCGCGTCGTCAGGGACGTTCTGGTCCGCTGCATCGGGGCTGGACGTCGTTACGTGTTGGATAATCAGCGTTTCTCCGGCCATGAACGCCTTCTGCTTGTGCGCCGGTTTGTCGCGCAGTGTCGTCGGTTGTTACAGGATTCTCCAATTGGTGGCGTCCATCCGCTGACCGTCGTACCTCAACCAAACTACGTTCTACAGTACGATCCGAACTACCATCGCATTTGGACTGCCTATAAGCACTTGCTTCGTCGTGAAAGACAGGAAGATTCGCTGTGGCGCTGGCGCGAACGAACTTGGGCGGAAATGTGCTGGATCGGCGTCGTTTCGGCCCTACAGCAGGTATGCCAACGTTCGCCTGCCAGTCGTGGCGAGTGCTACTTCCGAGACGAGCACATGGCCGGCCGATTTATGGATACGCGGACCATCCCCGGCGATTGGTGGTTCGAGACGCAGAATCGCAAAGCCGTCGTTCAACTTGTTCCGGATTTCGCCACGGGCGACTATTTGGGCCGAAATTCTCAGATCAACTCGTTGTGTCCGGACTTCATGCTGGGGGTCCGAAGTCCCGATTCGCATTCAAATTCGACGAGAATTATCGGGTTTTGGACGCTGACCAGCGTTGCGAACCCCGCGGATCAGTTAAGACGCCTTGGCGAATCTCTGTCGGAGACTTTGCACGGTCTGGATTGCCAAGTCCCTGTGAGCGGATGCATCCTTGTCGGTCACGACGACCCGACCCAACAATCCGTAATGCGAGTCAACGGTGTAGACTCGGCCGTTTTCACTGCCAATCTTCCCCTGAATTTGTGGACTGCCCAAGTGTCGTTGGAAAAGCTAGTTCTTGCTTTGCTGGACTGCCCATGATGAGCACGATGAACGCGATGGACACTACCGGTACCGCGTTGGTTTTCGACGAACTCGGCTTCACAGGGGTTCGCTGCACCGCGGATTGTGAGTCGCGTTCCTTAGTGGCTTCCACCGATTACCATGCCCCTCCGAGTGTCATCATGCCACGAGTTCCAGGCGAGCCACCTCGCTTGGATTGTGCAATTCCACTGCATCCACGCGGAACGGGCTGCTGTTGGCCGCCGGAGGCGCGTGCGGACATCAAAGCCGGGATTGGCCGTTTTCCATTGGCGGCTGCCTGGGCGAGTTTGCCGAGCGGACAAACGTGGACTTGGCGACCAGACGATCGCGTTCTCGAAATCGCTCCTTCGCACGCAATCTCGGTGGCCGTCGCTGATGTTCTTCGTCTGCACCCGCGTCTGACGTCGGATGGTAAGCCAACGTTGGTAATCCCTAACACAACTCGCGAGTCAGAGCAGCAGGCGCTATTGGATGAAGCAAGCCAAGCCGGAATCTCGCTCCAACTGCTTTGGAGGCCGGTTGCCTCAGCGATGGTGTGGTGTGAGCAGAACCACGACTTTCTTAGAGAACTAGGCCGCCGTCGAAAGATCGGCCCCGGCAGCGTTGTCGGTCGGTTGGTATGTCTTCACCTTGGACTGGCTCAGGTGGAAACGGCCCTGTTGGATGTGGTGCTTGCGGAACACGGGAAGCAACGCTGGTTTCTTCCGGCTCGTCGCCGCCCCGATCCGGATAAGGACAGTTTCGCGAGTTCCGGCTGGGCGTTCCTCAAGAGCCAAGCTCTGACGGTTCTTGCCGACGCTGGACTGCCGCTGGACGACGGACAACTCTGGCAGATTCTGTTTGCCAGCAACTGGGCAAGCGCCAGACTGGCGGAGTACGAGAACGGGCACCAACCGGCTGTCGAGTGGATCAAGCTGCCAAGCGGCACGCGAGTTCGCGCGACGCCTCTGTCATCGTCACGTCACGCGAAGGTCAGTTGTGACAGGGTGGAATTGCTCGGACGATGCTCGTTTGTGCAAAGTGGTGCTGGTGAAATGTCAAGTTGGTTCAAAGGGCGAACTCGCACGATCGGCGAGCGGATCATCGGAGCCGTTGTCACAGGCGAAATGGCATCGGTCGCAATCGAGACTGGTCTCTGCCTGAGCAGCACCTTAGTAAGCTCCCTCGATTTGCCGAAGGAACGAATCTTGCTGAGCGGATCCACCAACGGGCGAACACTCCTTGCACGTGGAGCGGCCCTGTTCTCGGCTCGGCTTGCGGCAGGCCTGCCAACCTACCTGGACACGCTGCCGCGACTGCAACTGCTGATTCGGCGCGATGGGGAAATGATCTGGGAAGATCTGCTGGAGAAGAGTCACGCCTACGTGCCGGGCGGCCGCGTCTGGACCCGTCCCGAACCCGTTTCGGATCTCGCCATCCCGCGAAGCGAACCTCAACTGATCTTCGCCGTGTACCACGAGGAGCATCCCGGCGTCCGCGAACTCAACGTTCAATTGCCTCGGTCCTGCGATCGAGAAGAACCCGCCCGACTTCACGTTTCAATGACGCCAGCCCACGGAAACGCTCGCCTGGAAGTTCAGCCCGAGCGACCGAATCTTTTCGGGACCAGCCGCATTCTGGTGGATTGGAAACGAATGCGCCCCGTTCTGGACGAAGCTGGTCAGTCCGTGAATCGCGAAGAGTACATCAATCGCCAGCCCCGAATCTACCCGGAACTGCTGCCGCGGCTGCACAGTCCTGCCAGATGGAGAGCGGTTCTGCGCGAAATCGAGGGATTCCTCGCGCCAAATCAACTCAGACGCGATGCGTACTTGAACCGAATCATCGAGCGTCTGAAACAGAAGGATCCTACAGCCTACCCGCGCGACGCAACCGCGGTTTCCTCCGAGGGGACAGTATCGCACCATCAGACTGTCCTTGATCAGTTTGTCGCCGTGCTTGCAGATCAACATCGTCGATCCGCTGCGCAATTGAAGGTCCGAATTACCCGTTGCCTCGGGTACACGTCCACCAATCATGCAGAGTTCGCGGATTGGCTGGCCCACCAGCTCTCCCACGGCGACGCCGGAGACGCTTTAATTGCGTGTGGCCAGTGCTTCCGAAAGCCCATTCACGTTGCGATTCTAGCTGACCGGTTCTCGCGTGCTTTCTCGAGACAACGCATTGGCAATCGATTGAATTGGTTGAAGGCGCTTTCGGCGACACTCTGCTATCGTTCCGATGCGACCAAGGAGATCGCTTCGGAACATTGCCTCGCTATCATGGAGATTTGCCTGAAACAGTTGAACGACCAACTGAACCACGGAAGCGGCGCGTACATTTTCCGATACGCTGCCTTGGTCATCGTGTTCATGCTGCGACGGCGCGCCCACGACAACGGGTTCCTTGCTCCGGACAGCGAACTGGCCGGTCGCATCAAGGATACTTTTCGGCGGGCAATCAAAGCGCATCGAAGCGGTCGGTTTCACGTGATCGGCGGGGCGGTGGATGTGCCGCAAGCGCTGCAGCAGATGATCGATTACATCGACCGGCGAGGGATGGGTTCGATCTTGCTCGCAACCGCCGATGATGGACCAAGCTCCTGAAGGCTGAGGCTGATGAAATGCCAACGTGAATCAATCAGGATGGAGTTCCTGACTCAGCGTCTAGGCCCCTCAGTACGCGGCTCTGTTCCCTAGCGCTCCAACCAAGAGTGATTTGCCTCGATCACATCCTGCCGCAGAATCTCGCGTTGAAGGCTTGGTGGCATGCCGACAATGCGTCACATCGTTGCTGCGCGAATCGAGCGTTGGAATCTGTAGCGACTGCGCTGACTTTTTGCGTCGACTGCCACGTTGATCCGTAGGAAATCACCTAAAAATACCAGCTTACCTCCATCGCGTCTCCCCAAATCTAGCCTTTCCTGCATCCTCGACATAGGCTGCGCCACCGTTCGTCGGCTCGCTCAACAGATGGCTTTCCAGCGAATCGATCACGGTCGTATTGACCGTTTGCCGAAGAATATGGGGTAAAGAGTGCGCGCACCTGCGCCGCTCTTTCCCCGTGCGATCAGCACCTGATCCACTGCCCGATAGCATGCCGTAATTGCCCCCCGTTACCATTGTTTTACCCCCCGGAGCAGATCATGGGAACCTCGGTTGCGCTGGCGATGTTAATCGCCACAACACACCTCGGTGCGACGATTCCGCAGAACGATATTCGTCAACAAGAGCAAGTCTACCAGCGTTATTGGGGTACCGATTTCTCGTGGAAGTTCGAAGATCTGCCCGCAAAGGGCGCGGTCCCCGGACATCAGGTGCCGTATTCAGGATACATCTACCCTGACAATAGCGGTGGCACGATCTCGATCATGCGGAAATACGACCGAGCCTTTCACCAGGGCCGCACTCTGGCAACGTCGTTCGAGGAATGGGACGTCAAGGCGTACAAAGGGAAGGTGGACATTCGTGGTCCGCTCGGGATGCGCTGGGGGTCGCGGATGGCCGTGCCGGATTGGTCGGGGCACTGCAACGGATGGGCGTCCGCTGCGATCCGCCACGCGGAACCTCAGCAGAACGTGGTCCGCAACGGGGTTGTCTTCACTCCCTCGGACATCAAGGGCATGTTGGCGGAACTGTACATCTACAACGACATCGAGGATCTTTCCGGTTCCGGGACGACGGTCAATGCGGGCGTCTTCCACGCGGTGCTCACGAACTGGTTGGGACGAGGTCGGCACGGCTTGGCGATGGAATCGGAGCCGGGCGAGGAGAAGTGGAACTACCCGATTTACGCTTATAACTCGGATGCGGCCCGGCGTTCACCACGCCAAGTCGAAGTGAAGTTGAATTTGGGATATCTGAAGGACAGCAACGGCGAGTACAACGAGAGTCCGAAGATTTTCCGAGTGAAATACTTCCACTACTTGTTGGATTTGAATGCCAACGGCGACATCGTCGGCGGTCGCTTCTATCCGGACAGTTCGGTAATCGATATGCTGTGGCTGCCGCTTCAACCCAAAGCGGGGCGTCAGCCTGGAAACGAAGCGGGCAACCCGCACTTGAACGTCCAGCAGGTTCTGGCCATCTGGCGCGACTCGGTACCCGAAGAACTTCGCCAGAAATGGGTGGTCGTCGATCCCTATCGCGAAGACCGACAATTGGCGCTGACGGATCCCGACGTCATGGTTCCCGTGGGCTACACGGTCAGTCACGTCGAGACGCACATCGCGGACGCGCCGGAGACCGAGCCTCAGCCGCAGCCCGATCATGCCCAGCCGCCGGTTGCGGTGCGCGAAGACTGGGTGCCCCGGTCGGGCGTCCGGCCGCTGGTGATTTCCGACTTGCCTCCGGCCGAGGCTCCCGCGCCGGTCGAACCGTCGGACGATCTGACCGCGGCTCCCGAGTCGGCCCCGGTCGTTATCGCCAACCGCCCGCGCATCGTGGTGTTGCCGATGGACGAAGAGGCGAGCGAGGAAGCCGTCGAGGGCGATACGTTCACGTTGGACGACCTCTTCCCGGCCGAGGAGGAATCGGCTCCGGCGGACGACGAATCGATGCCGGAAGAGCGTGAATCGGCAGCGGAAGTCGAAAGCGGTCATGACTGGGACATTTGACGTCGCTTTCGGCCAATGAGAGTTCGATTTGCATTAAGCCGAAGCCATCGAGCTTCGGCTTTTTCGTTGATTTCGCTGCGAGCCGACTCCAGCGGTGAAAACCCTTTCTCGGGGTGACGAGCCCATGATGCGGACCGATGATCGCCCGCTTTCCGGATGGCTGACCGATCTGGCGACCGCCGTTGCGGCCGGTTTGCTCGCCGCGGTTGCCGTGGCCGGCGTCTTGCGTGCCATCCAGAATCTTCCACCGCTGCGGCTTCAGACATGGCACTGGGCCGCGCTGGCGGTCACCGGGACGGCCGTCGTACTTCGGGTGTGGAATGCAGCGGCCTTCTTGCCGGCAGGCGGCTTGTACGCGTTCGGGCTGGTGGTGCTCGGTTGGTGGTGGATCGAACGCGGTCTTGCTCCCGCCGCGATTTTCTGGTGGGGCGGCAGTTGTGAATTGGCCGGGTTCGCGTTGATAGCGGCCGTGGTGGGTTGGGCCGTACCTCGGGTTGAACGCCGTCTGGGCTGGGTGCCTCCGCCAGGCCGCGACGGTCGGTGGTCGCGGAGTTGGTTCGATCCGGCTCAGTTGCTGCTGATTGTTGCGACCGCCGTCCTGGCCGCTTGGATTTCATTGGATTTTCGTTTCGATGGCGTGGGGCAGGGCATTGCGTTGTTCGGAATGGCGGGACGCGCGACGGGGTGCGTGGCAGCACTGATGCTGGTCGGAGCCTCGATCGTGATGGCTTGGCAGACGCACGGGCCTTGGCACCATGTTTGGCAGTATGCCGCCATGGCAGCGGGCCTGGTGTTCACCACCTCGGTCGGTTGGGCTCGGATCGATGCAATGGGCTATCGGATCGGGGGCGAATCGCCGTGGTTGGACCGGGCCGCAACCTTGATGATTTCCTCGGCGATGATGACGCTGATGACCGGCTTCGGCCTGTCGCGTGCGTTGCCTGCCGACAGCGACTGGGGCGTCCGCGGTCGGCGAGCCATGCCCGTGTTTGGCGTCTTGGCGCTGGCGATGCTGCTGGCCGTCTGGCTTCACCGCTGATCCGGCAGCGCATGAAAAACGGGCGGAGGGTTCCGCCCGTGCTGCGCGAGGCCGTCGATTCCACGCCCTTACCGGTTGACTTCGAAACCGAAGGTCAAGCCGATCAGGTGGAGATCCTGCGAATTGTAGCTGATGAACTGCCCGCGACCGATGCCGTCGAAGAAGCCAAGGTACTGCATCCCGACCTGCAATTTGATATCGCGAGTCACTTCGTAGGCGGCCTGGGCTCGGATGTCGGTCGCCACCACCGTCGAGCTGTCGTGCCAATTCTCGGTGAAGGCGGTCCTGACGGTTCCTTCCACCTCGGAGCCCGTACCACCGCCATCGTAGTAGTTCCGTTCGATTTCGTACTTCCGACGAAGGTTCTGGAAGTTGTGGAAACCGATCGCCCGCAGTTCGCTCGAGAGATTCCATCGGCTAAGCCGCTTCGACCAGCGGATACCGAGTTGGCCGCCGATCATGTCGTTGGTGAAGCGGAACCGGTCGGTGACCAAGTCCTCGGTCTCCGCATCGCCGATGTCGAACAGTTCCCGGTTCGGGATTACCGGCGGGAACGGGAACACAATGCCATCTTCGTTGTACCGAATGTACGTCTGATCTTGCCACACGCTGTTGAATTGGAGGTAGCGGAACCCGAAGAACGGTTCCAGCAGCCCGCCGTGGTGCAACGGCGGCGTCCGGAACAACTTGTTGATCTCAATGCTATTGAAATTGCCGACGTTTAGACTGTCGCGAACATTGTAGAATCTCGCCTGGTTCGGCGGTCCCGAATCGTTGCGGTCCGTCACCGGATTGACGAACTCCGGGTCGTCTTCGTCCGCCGGGGGACGCCCTTCGTCGTCCTCGTTCACGCGGTTGATCTTCTCCTGGTAGACCGTGTGGTAGGCCGAGACGTCGAACGTCGAGTACGAGAATAACCAGCCGTGGTCGTGATTGACGCCGTCGACGATGTAACCGAGATCCCAGCGGTTTCCCCAGCCGCGGTCGACCTGAGTATACGAATCGACGTCGTCGGGGCGCGACGCCCGCAGATACATGCGGTCGTACGAACCGAACCAGCCCTCCCTCATCACCGGTCCCCCGTAGTCGTCGATATCCGTCGCCGGCGCGAAGAACTGGAGATCGTGCTCGAAATAACCCGGTTCAATGAAAGGCTGGAGATTCTGGGCGTGAACGATCCCCGTTACGGCCAAAATCGCGAGGCTTCCGGTCAGCCAGGAAGTGAATCTGTTGAGCAACATAGTCGTCCCACCCTCTGGGTTCTGCGCTGAAGAGAACAGCGGCCTTTCCGTCGCATCACGCGAATTGCCTGCACCACGCGCCCGACCCCGACTTCAACTCGATCGTTCGGAGTAGTGGACGTGCGGATTTTTCCGTGCGTGACGGTAGTATCGGAACGGCTCGTTGCAAAAGTTGAATAAGAAAGGCAAGCCTTGCCGAAAATCTGGCTTGTTCCTCTTGGGACGGCCAGTTCGAAGCACCCAGTCCACGGGGAGTAGCGGGTTCGATCGGCACGTGGAGGCGAATGCACCCATGAAAAAAGCCTCCGCAGGTGGGGCAGGTACCTGGGAGGCCAATGAGAGACTGGCGAAGCCAGCCGTCAAATGTCAGTATGTTTCGGCGGCTTACGCCTGCAAGCGATTTATTCCAGAATTGCCCAAAATCGCCAAAATTCCCCGTTGGCAGGGAAATCGACAACGGGCTGCCGACTGCATATACTGCAACGTTAGCACTGTCAGCCGCCTCGGCGGACAGGCCTCGGTACATCTCTTATCGAACGGGTTCGGGAACCATGAAAAAACGTTTGCATTCGATGTTGATTCTGGCTGGCGTGCTGCTTGCGACACACGCGGTCGTCGCTGCCGACAAACAGACCGACTCAGAGAAGTCCGAGGATCGATTCGTGCGCCTGCGGCGGGACGACGACAAAAAGCCGCTGGCGCTGGAAACGGCCGTTGTCCGGTACAAGCGAGTCGATGATCAGGAACGCGAAGTGTTGGTCGACTTGATCGGCGCGATCCACATCGGGGACAAGGCCTACTTTGCTGAGCTGAATCGGCGCTTTCGCCAGTACGATGCCGTGCTGTACGAACTGGTGGCCCCCGAGGAGGCGAACGTGCCTCGTCCCGGGCAAAGCCCAGGCTCCGCCATCGGCGGAATGCAGATGGGCATGAAGGCGATGCTGGAGTTGGCGTTTCAACTGGACGAAATCGATTACCGGGCGAAGAACCTTGTCCACGCCGACATGTCGCCCGAAGAGTTCTCGCGAACGATGAAAGAGCGCAACGAGAGCTTCACGGGCATGTTTTTCCGCGTCCTGGGCCGGTCGTTTGGCGAACAGGCCAAAGATCCGTTCGGCTCGGGCGACATTCGGCTGCTAGCGGCCATGTTCGCCCCGGATCGAGCTCACCAGTTGAAGTTGATCATGGCCGAGCAGTTCGCGGATCTGGAAAGCCAAATGGACATGTTCGACGGGCCGGATGGTTCGACGATCGTGACCGAACGCAACAAGAAGGCGCTCGATGTGCTGCAGCGCGAGTTGGCCGCGGGCAAGCAGCGTTTGGCCATCTTCTACGGAGCCGGCCATCTGCCGGACTTTCACAAGCGTCTGCAGGAGCAATTCGGCTTGAAACACGTCGAAACCGAATGGTTGCCGGCGTGGTCCTTGGTGAAGGCGGGCGATTGAATTCGAGGAGTGGAACGTACGGATGATACAGATCGACTACCAATTGCAGCCTGCGCATCTGGAAGCGGCGATTCGGCGGATGTGGGAGCTTTCGGCGGGCAAAATCCGGTCCATTGAAGATGCGTTCGGGGCGGGCGCTGGAACTCCCGTCTTCACCGTGGCGGGGAAGTACTCGACGCAGGGCTGGACCGAGTGGACTCAGGGGTTTCAATTCGGCTCTGCCATCCTGCAATTCGATGCGACGGGCGACGTCGAATTCCTTGAAATCGGGCGTCAAAACACGATTCAACGTATGGCATCGCACGTGACTCATCTGGGGGTACATGACCACGGCTTCAACAATGTCAGCACCTATGGCAATCTCCGCCGATTGATGCTCGAAGGCCGCATCGCGGACAATCCGCGAGAGTTGGATTTCTACGAATTGGCGTTGAAGGCCAGTGGCGCCGTTCAGGCAGCCCGCTGGAGCGAGACCAGCGATGGCCACGGGTATATCTACTCGTTCAACGGTCCCCATTCGCTGTTTTCCGATACGATCCGTTCGCTGCGGGTGCTGGCACTTGCGGATCGGCTGGGCCACCGACTGATGGGAGAAAACGACGTTTCCGTCTCGCTGCTTGACCGGTTGGTTCAACATGCTCGCACGACCGCCAAGTACAACGTCTACTATGGCGCGGGACGCGATGCCTACGACGTGCGCGGCCGGGTCGTCCACGAGAGCATCTTCAATCCGAACGACGGACGCTACCGCTGTCCCAGCACGCAACAGGGCTTCAGCCCGTTTTCCACCTGGACTCGCGGGCTGGCCTGGATCATGACCGGGTACGCCGAGCAACTGGAGTTCCTGCACGGCTTGGAGGATTCGGAGCTGCAGGCCCACGGGGGCCGGCGAGAAATCATCGAGTGGATGGAACAGGCGGCACGATCCGCGTGCGATTACTATTTGCAGTCAACCCCGACCGACGGCGTGCCGTACTGGGACACGGGAGCACCGGGCCTTGTGCATCTGAGCGACTATCTCGATCGGCCTGCCGACCCGTTCAACGACCATGAACCGGTCGACAGTTCCGCGGCGGCCATTGCGGCCCAGGGGCTGCTGCGACTGGGGCGTTATATGCAGCAGACGGGCCGCGGCGACGAGGGGTCCACGTATTGGCAGGCGGGCTTGACGGTTCTCCGGACGCTGCTGGGCGAGCCCTACCTGAGTGCGGACGCCGGGCACCAGGGACTGCTGCTGCACACGATCTACCATCGGCCGCGTGGCTGGGATTATGTGCCCGAAGGGGCCAAGATCCCGCGCGGCGAGTCGTGCATGTGGGGAGACTACCACTTGCGCGAATTGGCCTTGTACGTCCAACGCATCGTGCGCGGGGAAGCTTACTACACGTTTTTCGCACCGTGCCCATGACGGTGCAGGGGTGGCTCCGGCAGTCGGGAAACTCATGGCGAGTTTCGACGCGTTGGCGGTTTCGTGCGGGGCCAGGTGCTTCAGTCGAAATGCGGTTGGATCGTCGGCCGTTTCGCGCGACTCCGTCTGGGCGAGGCCGATTGTGGCGATTCGCCGCTGCGCGAACCGTGCTCGCCCACGACGATCTGAGCGCTGAGCAAGAGAATGATGACGAACACCAGCCCGATCGTCGGTTGAATCCAACCAATGGACATGAAACGCTTCCTTCAAGACGGCTCAATGGGGGCTTCCGTACAGAAATGAACGCCTCCGTGTCCGGCTGAATCATCGGCTGTCCACAGGGATCTCTGAACCTAAATTCCCCAGCCTCGCGCAACAGGATCAATCCGCGCAATCGTGTCGGCCCGAAACTTGCCCTCGTTCGGTTCTTCGAAAGCCCCTAGTACCCGCCGTTGCCCGCCAGCCGTTCGATCAGGGCTTCGACATGGGTTTCGCAGACGGGCAGTGCGTCGTCGGGCGTGGCACAGTCGATGTCGTCGACATGCCAGTATTCGATGCGATCTTCCCACGCGGGAAACTGCTCGGCCATCATGTCGCGGTGTTCCGCTTCCTTGAGGGCCACGACCAAGTGGGCGTCTTCCAGATCGGCCTCGGTCAGCGAGATCGGATAGCGGAAGTTCCCGTTCAGATGGATGCCCCGCTCCGCCAGTCGCTCGACGGTCGAACGGGAGATCGGTCCGCAACCGTCGGCCATCCACGTTTTCAGGCCACGCGAGGTCGCCCGCCAGTTCAATTGCCGTTGTTCGGCCAAGGCGTTGAACAAATGTTCGGAGAATCGGCTGCGATAGTAGTTGCCGGTGCAGACGAAAACGACGGTACGGGGACTGGTGGTGGACATGTTCGATGGACCCGGGGACGGAAAGTGGAGTACGGATGATACCAGACGCACTGCGGACAGGAACAGGGCGTTTCCGGTGAAGTCCGGCTTGGGGTAGACTAAAGGCTGGTGAGCGGGAGGCTGGGCGGGTGGCCGAAGCGAACTTGCGAGCACCTTCGTACAAGGATCCTTTCAGGCCGCCAAGATCGGCCCGGAAGGGACGACGTACGGGAGATCCGATCCTTCCGCTCGCCGCGCAAGTCCGTTGCACCGCACCATAAGACCTTCTGCACGCAAGAAAGGACCGGACATGGACGATTACTTGACTCGACGTGGTTTCATGCGCCTCGCGGCGGCTGGTTCGGCCGCCCTGTCCTGGCTCGGCGCTCGGCGGGCGCCGGCCGGATTCGTTGCGGCAGCGGAGAAACCTGCGTTGTTGGGAGGCCGCCCCGCGCACACAGGCGGTTGGCCCAAGTGGCCCGAGTGGCGCGAGTCGTGGGAGGGCGAGATCCTGAAGATCCTGCGCAGCGGGCGGTGGTATCGCGGCAGCGGACCAGGGCATGTGTCGGAGTTCGAGGCGGCTTATGCCAGCTTGCTGGGAGCCCGTCGCTGTCTGGCGACCGCCAGCGGCACGACGGCATTGATCACCAGTCTGTACGTGGTGGGCGTCGACGCGGGCGACGAGGTGATCGTATCACCTTACACCTTCAGCGCGACGTACAACGCCATCTTGATCAACAAGGCGCTGCCCGTGTTCGCCGACACGGACCCGGACACCTGGAACATGGACCCGGCATCGATCGAGAGTCGGATCACCGAGCGGACACGGGCGATCCTGCCCGTCCACATCTACGGGTTGCCGTGCGACATGGACCGGATCAACGCCATTGCCAAGCAGCACGACTTGGCGGTGGTCGAGGATGCGTGCCAGGCTTGGCTGGCGGAATACAAGGGCCAGAAATGCGGCACGCTCGCCGATCTGGGCTGTTTCAGTTTTCAGAATTCGAAGCACATCCCGTCGGGCGAAGGCGGTGCGGTCACCGGCAACCGCGACGATCTGCTGGACCGGTGCCATGCCTTTCACAACTGTGGCCGGGCCACTGGTGGTTTTCAGGGCAGCGGCTGTTTCACACGTGGCAGCAATTTCCGGATGCAGCATTTCCAGGCGGCCATGCTGCTGCAGCAGATCGAGAAACTGGTGCAGGAGACCGAGGTCCGCAGGGCGAATGCCGACTACCTGATCGCCAGCCTCGAGGCGATTCCCGGCATCGCGCCGGCACGCCTGCCCGAAAACAGCCGGGCCGTGTGGCATCTGTTCCCGATGCGCTACGACGCCGAGCATTTCAACGGGCTGTCGCGGGCCGGATTCATGCGAGCGCTGGGTGCCGAAGGGATTCCCTGCAGCAGCGGCTACCGCGAGCAGTACCTGGACGGCATGTTGGACGAGGCGATTGCTTCGCGCGGCTACCAGCGTCTGTTCAGCGCTCAACGACTGAAAGACTACCGCGACAGCTTCCACGAATTGAAGGGAAACCAGCAAGTCTGTGCGCAGACGGTCGCATTGTCGCAATCCATGCTGCTGGCCGACCGCAGTGCGATGGACCACATCCTGGACGCGATCAGAAAGATTCAAACGCACAGCGCGGATTTGGCGAAAGCCGTCTGACGAAGGGCGAATCGGCGCTGCGTTGGAATCAAAACCGATGGAGTTGAGCCGGTACGCCTTCCGCGGTAAGATCTAGGTCCACTTCGAAGCTGGATTTTCGGGTGGCAGATAGTGTCCGTTGCCCAGCGTTGAAGTCGGCCCTGTACATTCAACCCTTTGCAGACCCCCCTTTTGAAAGCTCGAATCAGCCGAGGAGAACAGCATGAAACGAGACCCCAGCATGCCGAACGTCGACCGACGAGGATTCCTCCAGCAGAGTGGCAGTCTTGCAGCAGGGGCTGCGCTGCTGGGCGGCACATTTCCCGCCGTCCATGCCGCCGAAGACAACACGATCCGCTTGGCGCTGATCGGGGCGGGAAGCCGCGGCAACGGCGCCGTGCGCGACGCGTTGTCCGTCGCCGGACAGGGGCCGATCCAGTTGTATGCGATGGCCGACATCTCCGAGGAACGGATGAAGTCGTCGCATGCCGCGCTGAAACGGCAGTTCGAGTCCCAGGTCGATGTTCCGGCCGAACGGATGTTCACCGGCTTCGATGCCTATCGCCATGCCATCGACGCGCTGCGACCCGGCGATATCGCCCTATGTACGACTCGTTCGTATATCCGACCGACCCATGTCGAGTACGCGGTCCAGAAAGGGATCCACGTGTTCATGGAAAAGCCCTTCGCTTCGGATCCGGGCGGACTGCACCGGTTGCTTCGCGCGGGCGAGGAGGCTGACCGCAAGGGCGTCAAGATCTCGGCTGGCTTGCAGTGCCGCCACTCGCCGGCCCGCCAAGCGTTGATCCAACGCATCCGCGACGGGGCGATGGGCGAAATCCTGCTCGTGCGAGCCAACCGGCTCGGCGGCGGCGGCTGGCTCGGCAACCAGGGCGACAAGGTGAACCGGTTCATGGACCAGTTGATGTTCGGCCGGATTCACCTGTTCTGGCTGGGCTCCGGCCACATGGTCGACTACCTGATCCACCAGATCGACGAATGCTGCTGGATCAAGGACGCTTGGCCCGTCGAAGTGCGCGGGTTCGGCGGACGGGTGCCCGGCAGCACGGACCGCGGCCAGAACATCGACGTCTACTCGATGGAATACACGTTTGCCGACGGTGCCAAGGCCTTCTGTGGATTCCGGCGAATCGACAAGACCGAATCGGATTTTGCCACCTACATTCACGGCACCAAGAGCGCCGCGCAATTCTCCGGCAATATCCACGCCGCAACGGTCCACATGTTCAACGATCAACGTATCGCCAAAGACAACATCGCTTGGACGCCCGAGGCCGATGCTTTCAGCCCGTGGCAATACGAATGGAACGAATTCATCAAGAGCATTCGCACCGACCGGGCGCACAACGAGTGTCAACGAGCGTGCTACTCCGACCTGACCACCCTGATGGGCCGCGCGGCGTGCCATACCGGTCAGACCGTCACCTGGGATCAGATTATGAACTCGAACTTTATGTTCTGCCCAGATGTCGACAAGTTGACGTACGATAGCCCGGCCCCGCTGCTGGCCGACGAAAACGGCCAGTTCGAAGTTCCGGTGCCCGGCAAATGGAAAGAAATCTAGTAGGAGTTTGCATGTCCGCACGAAGGTTGCTGGTCACGTCCGCGCTGCCCTACGCCAACGGCCCGATCCACATCGGGCATCTGGTGGAATACATCCAGACCGACATCTGGGTGCGGTTCCAGAAGCTGCGCGGACATCGTTGCGTCTACGTCTGCGCCGATGACACCCACGGGACGGCGATCATGATCCGGGCGCGTCAGGAAGGACGCAGCGAGGAGGAACTGATCGCCGAGATGCAGCGTCAGCATGAACGCGATTTCGCCGCTTTCGATATCCGGTTCGACAATTACGGCAGCACGAACAGCCCGGAGAATCGTCGAGTCTGCCACGAGATTTGGGCAGCGCTCCGTCGGGAAGATCTGATCGTCGAGAAAAGCGTGTCGCAATTGTACGATCCGGAAGCCGGCACGTTTCTGGCGGACCGATTCGTCCGCGGTACGTGCCCGCGGTGCGGGCGACCGGATCAGCCGGGGGACAGTTGTCAGTGCGGAGCCACGTACAGCCCCGTGGACTTGATCGACCCGGTCAGCGTTCATTCCGGGGCGCGGCCGGAGATTCGCGAGGCCACCCACTTGTTCGTGCAACTGGCCCGGTTGCACGACTTTCTCGTGGAATGGACACAATGCGGGCAGCATCTGCAGCCCGAGGTGGCCAATTATCTGAAGGGCCATTTCCTGCACGAGCCGCTGAAGGACTGGGACATCTCGCGGCCCGCGCCGTACTTCGGGTTCGAAATCCCCGACAGCCCCGGAAATTACTGGTACGTCTGGTTCGATGCGCCGATCGGATACATCGGTTCCAGCCAGCAGTGGTGCGACCGGCACGGCGAACAACTCGACGACTGGTGGCGCAACGAGCAGACGGAGATTCATCACTTCATCGGCAAGGACATCACCTACTTCCACACGCTCTTCTGGCCTGGCATGTTGAAGGTGGCCGGATTCCAATTGCCGACCAAGGTGCATATCCACGGCTTCTTGACCGTCGGCGGCGAAAAGATGTCCAAGAGCAAGGGCACCTTCGTCAAAGCGTCGACGTATCTGAAGCACCTCGATCCCGCCTATCTCCGCTACTACTACGCCTCGAAACTCGGATCGCGGCTGGACGACATCGATTTGAACCTCGACGAATTCGCGGCCAAGGTGAATGCCGACTTGGTGGGCAAGGTCGTCAATCTGGCCAGTCGTTCGGCGAAGTTCGTCGAGACGACGGGGCTGTCGGCGACCTATCCCGACGATGGCGGGTTGTTCGAAAACGCCGCGGCCGTGGGTGACGAGATCGCCGAAGCCTACGAGGTCTGCGATTATGGTCGCGCCATGCGTTTGGTGATGGAGTTGGCCGACCGGGCGAATCCGTACGTCGAGGCGGCGGCGCCGTGGAATCTGCGCAAGGATGCTACGCAAGCCAAACAGTTGCAGGACGTCTGCACGGTCGCGCTGAATCTGTTCCGCCAACTGGCGATCTATCTGGCGCCCGTGCTGCCGCGACTGGCCGAGCAGACGGGCCGGTTGTTGAACAGGCCGATCGAACATTGGGACGACTCGAAGAGCCCACTGCTCGGTTCGCCCGTGGCAAAGTTCGAGCACATGCTGATTCGTTTAGACAAGAAGGACATTGATAGAATGATCGAGGAAAGCCGGGAAACCGATTCGCCCGAAACACCGCCCGCGCCCGCTTTCGAAGACAGCGGTCAACCGCTGTTGGACGAACCGCTGGCCGAACAATGCACGATCGACGACTTCGCGAAAGTCGACCTGCGGATCGCCCGCATCGTCGAAGCGGAAGAGATTCCCGAGGCCCGCAAGTTGTTGAAGCTGACGGTCAGCCTGGGCGGCGACGAACGCCGCACGGTATTCGCGGGAATCAAGTCCGCTTATCAGCCGCAGGATCTAGTCGGTCGCTTAGTGGTCGTGGTCGCCAATCTGGCGCCGCGCCAGATGAAGTTCGGGCTCAGCCAAGGCATGGTCACTGCGGCCGGCTCGGGCGGCGTCGACATCTTTCTGCTCTCGCCGGACTCGGGCGCCAAGCCCGGACAGCGGGTCCATTGATGCTGGGCAAGTTGCTGGGCCGGATCGCCGACCGGCTGATTCTGTTCCCGACGACGCATCCCATCGAAGTTTCGGACAAGACCTGCCGCTCGTTGACGGCAGGCGACGACCGCGTCGAGATTTGGGTTGCGGACACGGGGCCGGCCGATCGGGACGTCGAACTGTTTGTGTTGAAGTTCGGCGGGACAGGGGGCCGAGCCGAATTGGCGACTCCCCAACCAGCCTGCTTCTGGCCGGCGCTTCGCGCCCAGTTATGGACCGTCAATCCGCCCGGCTACGGAGGCAGTAGCGGACGAGCCAGTGTGCGGAAGCTCGCACCCACCGCCCGCGCCGTGTTCGAGGAATTGCAGCGGTTGGCCGCCGGTCGCCCGATCGTGCTGGTCTCCAACAGCCTGGGAGGGACGTGCGTCTTGCACCTGGCCGCCCGTTACGAGGTCGCGGGCCTGATTCTCCGCAATCCGCCGCAGTTGCCCGAGTTGATCGTGGGCCGCTTCGGCTGGCGATCGTGCTTTCTGGGCGCGTGGCTCATCGCGCGCCAGGTGCCCGCGGAATTGGATTGCTGCGCCAATGCCCAACGCTGCTCAGCCCCCGCCGTCTTCGTCATGTCGGAATGCGACACCATCGTCCCGCCAAAGTACCAGCAGAAGATCCACGAGTCCTACGCCGGCCCGAAGCGGGTGATCGTCCTGCCCGACGCCGGACACGCCGACTCGATGTCTCCCGCCACGACCGCCGAATACCAACAAGCACTCGACTGGCTCCAGTCCCAGATCCTTGGCCTTGATTGATTTGCGAAGCATCTGCTTTGACGACGGGTTTGCGGCTATAATCGGAGCATGCCTCATAGAGTGGTTGCAGGCTCCCGAGCAAGCTGACTTGGCCCGGGCGCTGGTCGTCTGGCTCCGCCGCTCGTTGCTGGCCAGTCGGATGCCCGACATCGAGATTCCAGAGGTTGAGAACTTACAGGAGGCAAGAACCATGTTGGCAGAACGCGTCAAAGACTGGAAAAAGCAGTGGCAGGAAGAAGCCCGGAAGGAGGGCGAAGAGGCCGGGCAGAACCAGGGCCGGAGGGAAGGCCGGAAGGAAGGCCGGAAGGAAGGCCGGAAGGAAGGCCGGAAAGAAGGGGAGTCCGCCATCTTGCTGAGACAACTGGAACGAAAATTCGGTACGATCGACGCGGAGTATCAACGCAGGATTGCCGACGCCGACAGCGGACAACTGCTGAACTGGGCCGAGCGCATTCTCACGTCCGACAGCATCAACGAAGTTTTCGGCTGAACGCACCGTTCGAACCTTTTTTCTACAATCATCGCATCGGGGGAGGGAATCATGGTTGCTCGATGGGACGGATCGTTGCGGAATCTCCGGAGCATTCAGCGGGTGACGTTCCTGCTTCTCGCAGTGCTCTCGGCATGGGGCGTCCCTCGAACCGCGCAAGCGGCCGCTCCCGAAAATCTCGCGAGAACGGCAACCGCTGCGGCCACGTCGGAGCACAACACCTCGTATCTGGCCAAGTATGCCATCGACGGACGGATACCGCCGGCCGGCAGCGCGACGGCCGATTTGAATGCCGCTTGGTGCGTGCTGAAAGCCAAAACGGGCGATGCCGCCGATTTCACCCTCGCCTGGCAAACGCCGCAAGAGATCGCCGAAATCGTGTACTTCGGCCGCACGGCGTGGTACGTGTCCGAGTGCTTCAAGGACTACGAGATCTATCTGGACGACGTCGCGGAACCGGTGGCGCGCGGCACGCTCGCGATGGTTCACGGACCGCAATCGATCCGGCTGACCCCCGCGCGCGCCGGTCGCTTGACGATCAAGTTCCTGAACTCCTACGGAGGCCCGAATCCCGGCGCGGCCGAGATCATGGTGTTTGCCAAGCCCTTGGACAAGAAAGAACTGGCCGGGTTGCACAAGTTGGCCGGATCGCTGGACGAGGGTTTCGCCAACGACGTCGATCCGCCTTCGCTGCGAGCTTTGATTCTGGCGTTGAAGACCGCGCACCGGGACAACTATCCGCAAGCGGACGACCACCTGCGGCAGTTGCAGCGACTGGAAACGGCCGGGGACGAAGAGGCGGCTGACCGACTGGCCGAATTGCAGCGGGCGGCGCTGCTGTTCGACGTCGACCGCTTGCTGGTCATCAAACGGCACGAGATCACCGCATCGCACGTGTACACGTACCACTACGAAGGCCAACGCGACGGCGGCGGGCTGTACGTGATCTCGCCGCACGAGCCGGAATCGCAGAGTGTGCAACTGGTGGATTCGAGCGACGGCCAGATTCTGGACTGCGATTTGTCCTACGACGCCACGAAGGTGCTGTTCAGTTGGCGGCGTCGCAGTGGCGAGGGCTATCATCTGTGGACCGTCAACGTGGACGGCAGCGGGCTGACGCAGTTGACCGAGGGTGAGTGGCACGACTACAACGGTTGCTGGCTGCCTGACGGCGGCATCGGATTTCTGAGCACCCGCGCGCCGCAGTTCGCCTACTGCTGGCACGCGCCGGTCGGCGTACTGCACCGCATGGAGGCCGATGGTTCCGAGGTGCGGCGTCTGTCCGCCAACTACCTGAACGATTTCACGCCGGTCGTGATGGACGACGGGCGGATCATCTACTCGCGCTGGGAATACGTCGACCGGCCGGCGATTCCCATCCAGAGCCTGTGGACGATCAATCCGGACGGGACCGGGTTGGCCGGGTACTTCGGCAACCGCGTCCTGTCGCCGGGCACGTTCATGGAGGCGCGACAGATCCCCGGCACGACGAAGATCGTTTGCACCATGACCGGCCACAACGGGCCGACTCGCGGCGCGATCGGGATCGTGGACCGGACCAAAGGCGTGAACGCGCAAGCGGCGATCGAAAACATCACGCCCGATGTTCCTGTCCCGGCGGTCGACCAGGGCAACGGCAACACCGACGGCAGCAAGCTGTACAGCAGCCCCGTTCCGCTGGACGGCCAGCGTCTGCTGTTGTCGGCCCGCGGCCCGGTATTGGTGCGGGACTTGGCGGGTACCTGCCAGTCGGTGGCGCTCGCCCGCCCGGCCGACGGCATGCAGTATTTCAACGCCTTGCCCGTGCGGCCTCGCCCGCGGCCTCCGGCGATCCCCCAGCATCAGCCCGCCGAATCGGGCAGTCCGCTGGCAACCGTCTACCTGCAGGACGTGTACAACGGCCTGGAACCAGCGGTGGCGCGAGGCGAAGTGAAAACGATCCGCGTGGTGCGTGAACTGCAGAAGACCGTGCGGATCGATCCTTCGCTGCGGGCGTTCGGATTCCAGTTCCCCGTGATTTCGTGCGGAGCCACCTACGCGGGCAAGGAGGTGATCGGCGACGTCGAGGTCCAGTCCGACGGCTCCGCCTGCTTCCAAGTTCCGGCCGGCGTGCCGCTGTACTTCATGGCCTTGGACGCCCAGGGCCGAGCGGTCCAACGCATGCGCAGCTTTACCCACTTCATGCCGGGCGAAGTCCAAGGCTGCATCGGCTGCCACGAGCACCGGCTGGAATCGCCGCGCACCCTAATGAGCGATTACAGCCTGCCGGGGCAAAAAGGGGACGGCCCCCTTTTGCCGGAACGGCCCGAAGGGTGCTTTGCACAAAAGGGGACCGTCCCCTTTTTGTCCGCCGTGACGCTCGCGCCGCCCGAGTGGGGACCGGGCGGCTTCGATTACTCGACCGTCGTCCAGCCCGTGTTGGATCAGCACTGCGTCCGCTGCCACCATCCGCACGACAAGCAGGGCGGGGTCGATTTGAGTGGCGACAAAACCGATTTCTTCAACGTCTCGTACGACGTGTTGGCCCGCGAAAACCAAGGCCGCGCGGGCAGTCCGTTCGTGAGCTGGATACCGACCTACAACGGCCACGAGCAGAACATCCTGCGGATCGAACCGAAGAGTTGGGGATCGCCGCAGAGTCGGCTGGCCGAGTTGATTCTGAACGGGCATCCGGACCGGGACGGGCAGCCGCAGGTTCGTTTGAACGACACCGAGCGGCGTCGAATTTTTGCCTGGATCGATTTGAACGTGCCGTACTACGGCAGCAGCGAGACGGCGCATCCGACCGCCCCCGGTTGCCGCCAGATGATGCCCGCCGATCTGGACCAAGTGCTAGCCGAAGTCGCCCAGCGGCGATGCGTCGCCTGCCACGCCGAAGGCAAGTTTCCTCGTCACGTCTGGACGCGGGTCACCAACCCGCAGCACAACTCGTTCCTGTTGGCCCCGCTGGCCAAGGCCGCCGGCGGCACCGAGCATTGCGGCACGGCCGTGTTTGCCGATACCAACGATACGGACTATCGAGCGATCCTGGCCACATTCGAACCCATCGAACGCCTGCTAGAGAAAACGCCCCGCATGGACATGCCCGGCGCCCAACCCAGCCCCGAAGTCAACCGCTGCTGCCAGTAGCATCGGTATGGGCCGGTTCGTCGGATTGCGATGGAGGCGCTGGTTGCCGAACCGACTGTTTACGCTGCCGCCAACGCCGGATCAGGGTCAAACCGATGGCGAGATACACGGTGGTCACGACGCCGAAACCAAGCATCCAAACCAGCGCGTCGCGAATCGCTTCTTGCATCGGAGGTTCCTGGTCGCGGTCGAAGACAGACGATGTTGCACCGGAACGGATCGAATCCAACGTCTTACGGCGACGTACAGGTGAAACTGTTTAGCCGGATCAGCCTTGGTGTATCGCCGGTTGCGCACGCCGCGGTCACATCGCCGCTGAGATCGAATGGCCCCATAGAGATTCCTAACAAGGTGCTGCTGAGCGGTTCGACGCTCACGGTCTTGCGGACGCGGACGCCAAACTGTAGTGCGCCCGTTGGCGCCTCGTTGGCATCGAAGTCATCTGTCGCATTCACGGCTCCCAACACGATCTCGCCATCGCAACTGACGTTGTTGTTCGGATTGGCGGGCGGATCGTCCGTGTCTTCGGTGGTGTCCTCGTCCGTGTCCAGTTCCACAGGATCGCCGCTAACGGTATTGGCCTGCGCATATCCGTAGGCGTTTGCTCGTGCCTCCGCCGTTGTCCCACCTTCGCTCCAACGCTGCGCACCGGCTTGGGCGGCGGCCTCAAGGGCGTTGTTCAGTTCGGTCTTCGCCAGATATAAATGGCCGATCTCGACCACGAAGTACAGCATGACCAGAAACACGGGGCCGAACATGATCAGCCACATTGTCGCCAAGCCGCGCCGATGTGCCTGCCGGCAACGCCACGGAGGAAAGTGACCGTGTCGGCTTCTCACTCTGCCATCCTTCAGATCTACCATGGTTCTCTCACTAGCTGACTGCGAGCCACACCGCCCCCGCGCGTCGCTACAATTGGTAACGCTGCACGGTCGTGTACGACACCTGCCGATCGGTGATGTCGAATCCGAACAACTCCAACAAATTGGCCGTCAACTCGCTCATCGGCACGCAGACACTCACGCGGACGTATGCCTCGCCGGACACCGGCGGGTCGTCAAGTTCTTCATTCGGTTGACACGAAGCGGTCCACGTGCCATGCGTGAGCACCGCGACCGAGCCGCCGACATTGTGCTCCAACCGAATCGTAATCGTATCGATTCCCGCACTGTTTAGGTGCTGTTGGACGGGTGTCAGCACAGCGGACGGAAACGAGTGGGGAGGCACGGTAGGCAGCGTCGCATCCGCAGCGGCATCCGCTCCGACTCTGGATGCCATTGAGACCAGTTGGAGATTCGCGAACAGGAAGCCGAACTCCACGATGGCGAACAGGAACACGACGAATGCGGGCATCGTCAGCAGCAGTTCAGCGATAAAAACGCCACGCCGGCGATGGGCGCGACTCCTGGCCAGTATCCGGAAAAAACGCGAACTTGCATTCATACTCGACTCGCCGCTCTCACTCGTTTTCCGCAAACAGCACAGACAACTCAGATTCTCGATATTATACTAGTCGCTGGGTCCATGCGACGCAACGAACCGCCCAGTATTTGAGAACGTTCGAAAACCGGGAACCTACGAGGGGAATCGCCGTGAAAACTGGCCGTTTGACCCGCTCTCGCCGCCACCTTCGACGCGGCGGTCTGGTCGTCGAAGCCCTGATGATCATTCCATTGCTGGTGATCGCCACCATCGCTACCATCGAGTTTGGCAGCGTGATATCGCTCCAACAGACGGTTAATCAAGCTGCGATCGAGGGGGCTCGCGCGGCGGCGAAGGATCAGGATATCAACTACGTGGTGAGCGTCGTGAATGGTGTTTTATCGCAGCAAGGGATTTCGATCGACGATGATGTTGCGGCGGTGCGGCTGGAGGATCCTGAGAACGACTTCAATGAAAAAGAAGGCGAGCCAGACTGCCCGGCACCTTCATCGGACTTGACCAATGGAAACATCCGCGTCACAGTCTGTGTTCCCGTCTCCGCCACCTCCGTGCCCATCGCGGGGCAGTTGGCTGATTTTGGATTCTCGTTGCTTGGCAATTCGCTCCGGCAAAGCGCTGTCGCTCGAAAAGAATAGGGGCTGAGTAGGCGGAAAGTTGCGGAGACTCGCAGTCCGCAAATGATGCCCCGCAGGGGCCTGAACAAATCAGCCCAGGGCAACGCCCTGGGTTGCCGAGACAATAGAATCCGGTCGCCCTGAAAGGGCAGGACAACAGGTGGCGAACTGTGCCACCCTTTCAGGGTTCAGGACTCATATTTCCCACCTCAACCCAGGGCGATGCCCTGGGCTGGTATGTGGCTGCCTCTTCGGGGCGAACATGGTTCGCCGCAAATCGTGAGTCCGTCGACACGGGTTCGGCGAGTTTCGGGCTAGCTGTTCAAGCTTCGAGCCGCCGGGTGCGGCGGTCAGCCAGATTTTCTCTGCGAAATCGACGTTGACACGAATTCAGCCCTTGCGGTACAAACTACCCATGAACGATTCCGGAGTTGCCAAACAAATCCGGATATCGTGGTACAAGCGGACGGAAAGGAACTCCGTACGCTCCGAGGCCGGCAAGTGCGGAAGCAGCTCCCAGCGGTCGCCGTGGAACCACGGTGGGCTCTGCGGCCAGCGAGCTGTCCACGGCAGGTTTGCCGAGCCCCCACCAGCGGAGCGAGTCAAGGATGACTGGAGCTTGAGACCCGTGGCACGCGGCCAGAGCCGCGTTTGTGATGCGTGGATCGCATCCCAAGGCCACCGCAGTACGAAAGCTTTCTAGCTCAAGGCGGAGAAGGCACGATACCCGTCGGCGACATGTGCTGGCCGTGCATGTCGTGCCTCGGAGAGGGAGATCCATCATGCTTGTACTATCTCGCGGTCAAAACGAGAAGATCGTGTTCCCCCGGCTCTCGATCAGCGTCGAAGTGCTGCAGATCGGTCGGAACAAGGTGCGCATCGGGGTCAAGGCGCCCCGGGACATTGCGGTGTTGCGCGATGAATTGGAGCCGACCGACGCGGCGGACGGCAGCGCCGAAGGCACCGGACTGCGGCGGGAATTGTCGCACGAGCTGCGCAACCGGCTGCATACCGCCCAGCTAGCTTTGCGACTGTCCCAGCGGCTGTTGAGCATCGATCGGCAAGAGGAAGCCGAGGAGACCTTGCAGCGCGCCCTGAACGAATTCGCCGCGGTCGAGCAGCGTTTGAACGACGAGTTTCCGGCTCGATCGCGCCGCCGCCGGGCCTTGGTCGTCGACGACAACGAGAACGAGAGCGAACTGTTGGCCGCGTATCTGCGGGCCTGCGGATACCAGGTGGAGACGGCCCGCGACGGATGCGACGCCATGCAGAAACTCGAAGCGTCCGAGCATCCGGATGTCCTGCTGTTGGACATGGCCATGCCCCGGTGCGATGGTCCGTCGATGTTGCGCGATCTGGGCGGCGACAAGCGGTTCGACGGGCTCACGGTCTTTGCCGTCACCGGCAGCGAGCCCGATCGTTATATGGCGAATCGGGCCTGCAACCGCGTGGACCAGTGGTTCCAGAAGCCGGTGGACGCCGAGGCGCTGGTGCGCGAAATGAACCGCGTCCTCGCCCCGGCAACCGCGTGCGTCAACTGACGTCGGGAACCCCTGCCTGCGACGGCTAGCGGACAAAGACCAAACCGATCGTCGGCCCGTGATAGACCAGCCGACCGCTATGATCGATGGCGTTCGGCCCGGTCACCAGGGCGCTGGTGTCCACGATGAAGTTCTCCGAGGCCAGCGCGACGCCGGTCAACCACATGGCGTTGTAGCCCAGGCGGAACGTCCAGGACGGAGCGAACTGATAGTTATAGGTCAACGACAGGTCGCCCATGAAGGAGGTGCGGTCTCTTTGAGCAGGCAGAGGATCATCGTCCAGGGTCGATTCAATTCGGTTGGACGCGTCGTTGAAGAACATTACGCCTTTGATCTCGAAATCGATCCAGCCCTGATCGACGACCAGGAACTGAGCGAGCGCACCGATCTGAACGCCGAACATGTCGTTGTCCGTGTTGACGGTGACGCTGTTCTCATTGCTATCTTCATACTCAAACATTTCGCGAATGTTCATGTAACGCAGACCGACCAAGCACGACGTTTCCGCACGGACTTGGGGATCGGGCACCACTCGAACGCGACGCCGCAGATTCACTTCGCCATTGTCCATCTCGGATTTGAAGCGGATGCTCGCAGACGTGTTGCCGTCAATTCCAACGACAGGATTGAATTCATCGTCGGTTAGGTCAAACAGCCCCGGCAATCCACCCGGATTCCCGAAGTTTGAGAGTGGTGAAAGGAGATTGCCGTTGTCAGGAGCACCTGCATTGTACCGCACTTCCGCCGAATCCGACCAAGAATGCGTTCCGAGGTAAGACGCCTCGATGCGATACCAGTCGCCCAGCGCGCGTCCCAAGAGCACTCGGAAGCCAGGTTCGAAGTCGCTGTTGAAGTCGTTGGTGCCGAGAACCGCTTGCCTTACCCAGGGCGTCTCAGTATCGGAGGTGTCTTCGATGGCCAGCGCCTGGAAGGTTTGTGAGCCGCTTTGGTCGCGGAACAGGGGGACGAATTCGGCCGAGGCGTACCAGCGCGGGGGCGTCGACTGGTGGAAGTAGCAATCGTATTCCCTGTCTCGGTACCCGTTGCCGCAGGGATCGTGCCAGAACAGACTCTGGCCGCACAGCGTCTCGAGCACCGGTTCGGCCGCCGGACAACGCTCGACGCAACCTGCGCCGCACTGGCACCCGTCGGCCAGAGCGTGCGAGACCAAGGCCGGATGCGAGAACGCCATCAGCGTGAGTCCGATCAACAGAGCCGCTGGCTTGAATTTCCATGTTCGCCGTACCATGCGCGTCGTCTCCCCTGGGCATGCCATGCGTGAACGATCAACTCGCCGTTAGAGCGAGCGAAATCCTTACCATTAGTTCGTCGATTCCAACCCCTTCCACCACTGTTTCCGGCACCTTGGGAAAATACTTCCCAGATTGCGCAGCTTATCGCCCGGTGGTTGCGGCGGCGCGCTGGAAGCGGGGCTCCAAAGATCGCCGAAATGCCCGACCGTAGGTTTCCAGCAGCTCGGGAGACCCGCGGTCGAAGGGCGTGGCTCGGTCAGAGAACGCTCACAGCGCGTTGTTCGTCGAGCGTGATCACCGGCGGGCTGACGCCGCGCCGCTCGCCAGAGGGGAGTGTCCCAATGCACAACCGTGGAAATTTGCGAAATTCCTCGCCCCGAAGGGGCAGCTCCATACCAGCCCAGGGCAGCGCCCTGGGTTGAGGTGGAAAATATCCGTCTTGAGCCCTGAAAGGCAACGCCGTGAAGTACTTTCGTAGCCGAATTCGTGAGAATTCGGACGTTCCGGGGAGACTCCGAATTCTCACGAATTCGGCTACCGTCGTTTTCCCGGTGTTTTCCACGCCAGGAAATCCTTCACGGCGTTGCCTGAAAGGGCGGCACAGGCCACTGTCCTGCCCTTTCAGGGCGATCGGATTCATTTGGCTCCACAACCCAGGGCGCTGCCCTGGGCTGATTTGTTCAGGCCCCTTCGGGGCGACATCTATGGACTGCGATCGCGATTACCGGCGGGCTGACGCCACGCGGCTCGCCTGGGTGGCGAAGATTACCGGCGGGCTGATGCCACGCCGCTCGCCTACGGGGACCGCATTACCGGCGGGCTGACGCCACGCCGCTCGCCTAAGGGGCCATCAGCTTCTTCAGTTCCTCGTCGAGGGTGGCGACGGTGTAGCGGACCTGGTCCTCGGTGTGGGCGGCGGTGATGAAGAATCGCAATCGTGCGGCTTTCTCTTCCACCGCGGGATGCAGGATCGGGTGGACGTTGATGCCGCGTTCGAACAGCTTGCGCGAGAGCATCAACGCGACCAGCGAATTGCCGATGATGATCGGGATGATCGGCGTGCCGTGGCTGGGTCCGGTGTTCAGGCCGCGCTGCTTGGCGAGCCGCAGGAACAACTCGGACCTCGCGCGGCAGCGGGTCACCGGTTCCGGATCGCGGGCGATCTTGCGGATCGCCGCGTAGGCCGCGGCGGCGGCGGTGGGCGAAATGGCGTTGCTGAAAACGAACGCCGGTGCGGTGTACTTCAAGTACTTGACCAATTCGCGGCTGCCCGCGATGTATCCGCCGCAACTTCCCAACGCCTTGCTGATGGTGCCCATCTTGATGTCGACGTCGTACGTGTCGAGGCCGAAGTGCTCGGCCAGACCGTGGCCGCCGGCGCCCATCGTGCCGACCGAGTGCGCCTCGTCGACCATCAGCATGACCTTGTGCTTGGTCTTCACCTCCAGGAACTTCGGCAGATCGGGAAAGTCGCCGTCCATGCTGTAAACGCCCTCGATGGCGATCAGCACGCGCTGATAGTCGCCGCGGATGTCGGCAAGCATGGCGTCCAGGGCCCGCCAGTCGTTGTGCGGGAACGGGCGGCGCAGGGCGTGGGAATGGATCGCGCCCTGGATGATGCTGTTGTGAGCTAGTTCGTCGTGCAGGATCAGGTCGCCGGGGCCGAACAAGTGCCCGATCGTGGTCTGGTTGGCGGCGTGGCCGCTGACGAACACGACGGAGTCTTCCGCGCCGATGAAGTTGGCAATCTCGCGTTCCAGCAGACCGTGGATGGTCTTCTCGCCCGAGACGACGCGGCTGGCGTTCGCCCCCGCCCCGTACTGGATCACCGCATCGATCACGGCCTGCTTGACTTCCGGATCGCCCGACAGGCCGAGATAGTTGTAGCTGGAGAAGTTGATCATCTCGCGGCCGGCAATGACGGTGGTGTTTGACGTGAGCCCTTCGTGGACGTTGAAGAACGGGTTCTCGATGCCCAGCATCGTGATCTGCCCGAGTTGGGCTTCCAACTTGCGGTACTCGGGCCAGGCGCTGAAGCGATACAGTTCCTCGGGGATGTCTGCCGTGGCGACTCGTTTCGCCGCCGGAGCGGTCGCGGATTCGTCGGCTGCGTCGGCCGGAGCTTCCGCTCCGGCCTCGGCGCCGCCGCCCGCACTGGCCAGCGGAACCAGCGTGCAGACAGACTCGCCCAAACTGGCCGCACTGGTCTCTTCAGAGAAGACTTCCAGCGGCAAGTCGATTTCGAAATCGGCCTCGATCTTGCTCTTCAACTCGATCGCCATCAACGAATCGAAGCCCATGTTCTTCAGCGGCTGGACGCGATCCAATTGAGCGGCTCCGACCCCCAGCACTTTGGCCACCAATTCGGCCACGTGCGCGCGGACCAGTGCGCCGCGCCCGGCCGGGGGTGTCGCCTCGATCCGGCCCATGATTCCCGCGCGTTCCTGCCCGCGCTGAGTCGGCTGGCCGGTCGCCGCGACGGTGGCGGCGATTTCCGCCAGCATCGTGCGGCTGTCGTTCTTGGGCGACTGTTTCAGGAATTTGGGCCACACGATGGGCAGCACGCCGACGCGGGCGCGGAACTGCCGCAGCAATTGCTCCAAGGCGGCCAGCCCCCGGTCGACCGGAATCGTTCCCATCCCGCTGGCCAGCCAGCGGTCGCGGTCGCGCTGGTCCTTGTCGGCGGTCATGCCGATTGCGTTCCACGGTCCCCAGTGGATGCTCAAGCCGGACAGCCCGCAAGCGCGGCGGTGCTGGGCCAACGCATCCAAGAAGGCGTTGGCCGCGGCGTAATTGCTCTGTCCGGGCGAACCGAGCAGCGAGGCGACCGACGAGAAGCACACGAAGAAGTCCAGCGGCAGCGACTGCGTCTGCCGGTGCAGATGCCACGCGCCCAAGATCTTCGGGGCCAGTACACGCTCGAAGTTCGCCCACGATTGCTGGCGGAGCACGCCGTCTTCCAAGACCCCGGCCGCGTGGATCACACCGCGCAGCGGCGGCGAATGCTGGGCGATCTGTTCCAGGACTCGCCGCACGTCGGACTCGCGGGAGATGTCGCCCGCGACGACCGTCACCGTGACGCCCTTGCTCTGAATCCCGTGGATCACCTGCTGCGCCACGTCGGACAGACTATTCCGCCGGCTGGTCAGCACGATGTGCGACGCCCCTCGGTCCGCCAGCCAGTCGGCCACCTGCAGACCGAGTCCGCCCAACCCGCCGGTGACCAAGTACGTGCCATCAACGCGGACGGGAACGGTATCCAGTTGCTGATGATCGGCCAAGGTGACCACCACCTTGCCCAAATGCTTGGCCTGGGCCATGTGCCGGAACGCGGCGACCACGTCGTCGATCGCGAAGACTTTGTGCGGCAGCGGGGCCAACTCGCCGGACTCGAACTGGACGAACAATTCGTCGAGCATCGACTGGACCAATCCCGGCCGATTCTGCTCCTCCTCGCCCAGATCGAACGGGAAGTAGGAGACGTCCGGACGTTCCGTGGCCATCTGGGGCGCGGTCCAGATGTCGATCTTGCCGATCTCGATGAATCGACCACCTTCGGCCAACACGGACAGGCTCTTGGGGATGAAGTCGCCGTTCAAGCTGTTGAGCACGACGTCGACGCCTCGGCCGCCGGTGGCCTCCATGACTTGGTCCGCAAAATCCAGCGTCCGCGAGTTCATCACGTGCTGCACGCCCAGCGAGCGGAGAAAGTCCCATTTCCCCGGGCTGGCAGTGGCGAAAATCTCGGCCCCGGCGCGCTGGGCCAGGGCGACGGCCGCTTGCCCGACTCCGCCGGCCGCGGCGTGGATCAACACCCGGTCGCCGGCCTTGAGTCCCGCCAGTCGATTCAGCCCGTAGTGCGAGGTCAGGTACGCCAGCGGGATCGTGGCGGCCTGCTCGGCCGTCATCGCCGGCGGCTTGTGGACGAGAAACTTGGCGTCGACGGTCACGTGGCTGGCCATGCTGCCCGGGTACAGAGCGACGACGTCGTCGCCGACCTGGAAGCGGTCGACGCCCGGCCCGACGGCGACCACTTTGCCGGCGCACTCGAAGCCGAACCAGACATCCTGCTCGGACTGGATGCCGATCTGCGTTTCGTATTCTTGCAGCATGCCCAACGCGCGCAGCACGTCCCGGAAATTCAGTCCCGTGGCCAGGACGGCGATTTCGACTTCGCCGGCCTGCGGGGCTCGGCGTGTCAGCGGCTGGATCGTCAGGTTGTCCAGCACGCCGTACTTGGTCAGCCGCACGGCGAACGGTTGGCCGCCGGGGATCTTCAGCATCTCAGGGCGTGCGTCCGAAGCTTTGACCAATCGAGACACGAACCGCACCGAGTCGCGGTAGGCGATCTGGGTCTCGCCGTCCGTCTGAGTCAACTCGCCCAGCAGATCCACCGCGGCCAGCGGATCGACCTTCGGGTCCAGATCCACACGGGTGCAGCGCAGTTGCGGGTGCTCCCAATCGATCACCCGGCCCATTCCCCACAGGCCCACCGGGAGCATGCCGCCCAAGGTGTCGCCGATTTGCACCTGCTGGCTGCCTTGCGTCACCAGCCACAGACGGGGCAATCCGCCGCCGGCCACATCCAGCAACGACTGAACCAAGCTCAGCACGCTGCCGCACCCGGTGCGTTGCGCCGCCTCGACCGCCGTCGCGTCCGCTGCTGCGGCCGTTGGCGAGTCCAGACTCCACAGATGCACGACATGGCCGATCTTCCGTTCGCTGCTCGCGAAACCTTCGTTTAGCAACCGGTCGAAATCCGCGCGATCGACCGGCGAAACGCGGAAATGCAGCGGCGAGACTTGCTCGAACCGCTGGCCGGCTTCGACGACGACACTCCGTTGGCCTTGTCCGGCGAGTACCGACGCCAGCGCTTTCCCAGCGCCGCCGCGATCCGCCAAGATCAGCCAATCGCCGACCGTTTCTTCGAGCGGCCCGCCGCTGCTGCGATCCTTCGGCCGCCAATCGACGCGGTACAGCCATTCGTCCAAGTCCGGCTGAATCTGCTTCAGCAGCAACTCGCGGCGGATACGGCGTAGTTTCAGCCCCGTGATCTCGGCCACCGGTTGGCCATCCTCGGCAAGGATCGCAAGGTCGGCCGTCACGCCCGTGGCCATCGCGGCCGGATCGGAGGTGATCCGCACGTGGCTTGTCGCCTGTCCGACGCCGGGCCGAAACACCTGCAGACGATTCAGTCCGACGGGCAGCAGCACGTCCGAATCGTCCGTGGCGGGCAAGGCGGCGCCGATCGATTGAAAACATGCGTCCAGCAGCGCCGGATGCAACCGGTATCCAGCCGCGTCCTGCCGCAGGTCGTCGTCCAACGACACGTCGGCCAGGGCCTCGAGCGGGCCGGCGGTCAGATGCCGGATCGCCTGGAACTTCGGACCGTAGGCGAGTCCCCGTCGCTGGCATTCGGCATAGAACGCTGCGACGTCCAGTTCCTGCGCGGCGGTCTGCCGGATCTGATCCAGATCGCGGGACGACGGCACCGACGATTCGGCTTGTCGCACCAATTTGCCCACCGCGTGCTGAGTCCAGATCTTGTCGTCGGTGTCCTGTTGCTTGAGGTAGCTGAACAAATGGAAAACCAGCGTCCGCTCGTCCTCTTCGGTCACAATGACCTGCACGTGCCGCGCCTCGGCCGGCGGCAGAACCATCGCCTGTTGAATGAACAGATCCTCGACCGCCACCGCCTCGTCCTGGAAATACTGGACGCCGGCGGCCAAAGCCAACTCGGCCAGCGCCGCAGCCGGCACGACCACGGCCTCCCACACGCGGTGGTCGTTCAGATAACCGGGCGAATCGGGCCGCAACACGGCTTGGAAGACGGCCTCCTTGCCGGCCACGTCCAGGCGACGTCCGACGAGCGGATGAACGGACCGTTGCCCCGACTCCTCGCTCGGACTGGATTTGCCCCATTGCCCCACCCCGACCGCGAACTCGTGCCAGCACGACTGGTGCTGGAACGGATAGGTGGGCAGCACGACCTTGCGCCGGTGGCCCAAGGCGTGGAACTGCGACCAGTCCACGTCGGCGCCCATGCCGAACAGCGTGCCCAGCGAAGCTTGGAGAGTCTGTTCGTCGTCTTGCCGGGCGCGAAGACTGGGCAGCCACGGTTGCTTGGCGGCGGGCAGGCAGGCGCGGCCCAAGGCGCTGAGGATCGGCTGCGGTCCGACTTCCAGGAAGGCGTCTGGATCAAGTCCGGCGAGCGTCGTGATGCTGTCCGCGAAACGTACCGCTTGCCGGATGTGGCGGCACCAGTAGCCGGACTCGGCGATTTCCGGACCGGCGACCTGCCCCGAAACATTGGAGATCACAGGGAACCGCGGCGGCGACAGGGCCACGCCGGCGACGACTTGCTCGAACTCGGCCAGCATCGGATCCATCAGCGGCGAATGGAAGGCGTGCGACACCGTCAACCGCTTCGACTTGATGCCTTCGGCCGCCAACCGCTGGATGACCTGGTCCACGGCGGGCCCGGCGCCCGAAATCACGGTCTGCTGCGGCGCGTTGACTGCGGCGATCGAGATATGGTCCTCCAGTCCGGCCAACGCGCCGGCGACTCGCCGTTCGTCGGCCGACACGGCAACCATCTGTCCGCCGGTTGGCAAGGCCTGCATCAGCCGCGCGCGGGCAGCGACCAATCGCAGGGCATCCTCCAAGCTGAACACGCCGGCCAGACAGCACGCGACGTACTCGCCGACGCTGTGCCCCGCCGCCATGCTCGGCTCGATGCCCCACGATTGCCAGAGTCGAGCCAACGCAACCTCGAACGCAAACAACGCTGGTTGGGTGTACGCGGTCTCGTCCAGCGGCGAGGTCTGGCCCGCGGACGGGTAGATGACCGACAGCAACGGCTGAGCCAGCAGCGGTTTCAAGAGTTCATCGCAGCGGTCCAACGTCTCGCGGAACAGCGGCTGGCTGTCATACAACTGGCGTCCCATGCCAACCAACTGCGAGCCTTGTCCGGTGAACAAAAAGGCGATCTTCACCGCACGCTTCTTGCCGCTCTTGCGCAGCACTGGTTCGACTTGGCCCGCGGCGGAAAATGCCTGCAAACCATTTCGCAATTCGTCGCAGGAGCGGCCCGACACCGTCGCGCGATAGTCGAAGTGCGTTCGTCCCGTGGCGGCGGTGAAGCAGATCTCGTCCAACTCGCTGTCCGACTTGCCGGCCAGGAAGCGATCGAACGTGCGAGTCACCTCGGACAAGCCCTCTTGCGTCTTGGCCGTCAACACCAGCAGGTGAGGCGACGGTGCCCGCCGAGTGTCCGCGGTCGGTTGTCGCGGCGCCTCCTCGACGATCAGGTGGCAGTTCGTGCCGCCGAACCCGAACGAGCTGATGCCCGCCACACGCGGCTGGTCGCCGCTGGGCCAAGCAACGCACTGCGTCGGCAACTCGAACGTCGTCCCGTCGAGCGAGATGTACGGATTCAGCTTCTGAAAGTTCAAATTGGGCGGGATCTGCTGGTGTTGCAGCGAAAGAACCAGCTTGATCAGCCCGGCGACGCCAGCGGCTGCTTCCAGATGTCCGATGTTCGTCTTCACGGCACCCAGCCAACAAGGCCGGTCGGCCGGACGATCGGTCATCAATACGTTACGTAACGAGCGGACTTCGATCGGATCGCCCAACGCGGTTCCTGTGCCGTGGGTCTCGGTGAAGCTGACCTCATGCGGTTGGCGTCCCGCATCCGCCAACGCTCGGCGGATGACGGCCTGTTGCGCCGGACCGTTCGGAGCCGTCAGGCCGTTGGTCAGCCCGTCCTGCGCGACGGCCGAACCGGGAATCACGGCCAGAATCGGACTGCCGTCGCGGATCGCATCCGACAGCCGCTTCAGGACAAGCATTCCGCAGCCCTCGCCGCGGACGTAACCATCGGCCGCGGCATCGAACGTCTTGCAGTGCCCGTCGGGGGCCATCATGCGGGCCTGCGACAAGGCGATTGTCCCTTCGGGCGACACGATCAGATTCACGCCGCCCGCCAAGCACACGTCCGATTCCCCCTGCCGAAGACTCTGACAGGCCAAGTGCACGGCCACCAGCGACGAAGAGCACGCCGTGTCGATCGCCATGCTCGGACCGCGCAGGTTCAGCAGGTACGACAAGCGATTCGCGGCGATGCACAAGCACGTGCCCGTGGCCACGTAGGCGTCGATCTCCATCAAGTCCTTGTACAGCAGGCGATAGTCGCTGTTGCTGATCCCGACGAAAACGCCGGTCGCGGTCCCCGACAGGCTGTCCGGCGGAATGCAGGCGTTCTCCAGCGACTCCCACGCCACTTCGAGCATCAATCGTTGCTGCGGGTCGATCCTTTGTGCCTCGCGCACGGCGATGCCGAAAAAAGTCGGGTCGAACTGATCCACGCCGTCTAGAAACCCACCCCAGCGGGTGTACATCCTGCCCGGCACACCCGGATTGGGATCGAAGAAGGCGTCGACGTCCCAACGGTCCCGCGGCACTTCGCGGATCGCGTCGATTCCGCCTCGCAACAGGTTCCAGTACTCGTCAAGGTTGTTCGCTCGGGGAAAACGGCAGCCGATTCCCACGATGGCAATCGGTTGGGTGGTCACGTCAGGATGGTTTGGCATCAGGTACTCAGGATGAAAATAAGGGGGGATTGTGTTCTTCGGACCAAGGCCGGAGAGACAAGCATCCGCGGGTCAATCGCCAATGTCTTACTTCTTGCGGTGAACTCGTAGCCGAATTCGCGAGAATTCGGAAGGCTCCGTTAGATTCTACCGCTACAGCGCCGGCGCGCAAACGGGAATTCTTGTCGAGGTTCTCCGAAGAGCGCCGAAGCCGCCGACCGCAGGTCTCCCGCGATATTGGATGCCTTCGGTCGGCCGGGTGGCTCGGTCAGCGACCGGCCGAAGCGTACCGTCCGAATTCTCACGAATTCGGCTACGGGTCTATCGCGGGCCGCAAGCTAGCACGCAACCACGGTCCGCGGCTGACGATCCGGGCCGCCGTAGTTGGGCTGGACCGACAAGCCGGTGTGGGCGTTGTAGTTGCTTGGCACTTGTGCCTGGTCCCCTCGTCGCCGATAATACGGTGGATGCCTCCGAAGAGGAGGTTCTTTGGCGCCGGAGAGCAATGAGCGGTCGATTCCTGAGGCCGAGATGAAGACGATTCAGACATCACAACAGGCGGGGCCGGATGGCAAATTGCGGCTGGAAATCCCGGTCGACAAGGTCGGATGCACCTATCACGTCCTGGTGATCCTCGACGAACAGCCGGCGGAATCGCGGACCGCAGGGGAATGGCCTCCCGGTTACCTGCACTCGATGATCGGCAAATGGCAAGGCGATTTTGTGTGTGAATCCGAAGGCTCCTTTGAGCATCGCGAGCCACTGTGACCGCCTACCTATTGGACACCAACGCGTGCGTCGAGTGCTTGCGCAATCGGAACGCAGGCGTAGTGGCTCGGTTTCAGTCGTGCAGCCCCCGCGAACTTCGACTTTGTTCCGTCGTGGTCGCCGAGTTGTGCTACGACGGCGAGGTTCCTCGCGCGCCGTCGAAGCATCGGGCAAACAGGAGAGTGCCGTGAGCGTAGCAACAACCTTCCTCGGCATGCTTCTCCTGGCGGTAGCCGGCCCGGCTGCCGCGCCGCCGGTGAACGTCGTGCTGCTGATGACCGACGACATGGGATGGCGGGATCTCGGCTGCCAGGGGAACGATCGCCTGACGACGCCGGCGCTGGATCGGCTTGCCCGGCAGGGAGTCCGCTTCACCGATGCCTATTCCGCATCGCCCGTCTGCTCGCCGACTCGCGGAGCGATCATCACGGGGCAGGCGCCGGCGCGTCTTCGCATCACGCAGCACGGGAAGGATGGCCCGGTGTTCTGGCCCAAGGATCGGCCGGTGCAGCCGCCCGCCGCCGAACACGTGCTGCCGCTGGAAACCATCACACTCGCGGATCGCCTGAAGGCGGCCGGCTACGCGACAG
The DNA here is from genome assembly GCA_023382975.1 of Pirellulaceae bacterium. Lineage (GTDB taxonomy): Bacteria > Planctomycetota > Planctomycetia > Pirellulales > Pirellulaceae > SKKK01. Next base: position 87,218 of record JAHDXO010000007.1, on the reverse strand, counting down.
GCTTCTTCGGCAAGTGGCACCTTTCCGGGGACCGGGATTCAAAGGATCCGGCCGCGGGCGGCCCCGCTTTCTGGCCGGAGCACCAGGGGTTCGACGTTAACGTCGGCGGCTGCGGCCTGGGCGGCCCGCCCACGTATTTCGATCCGTATCGTATCCCGGCCATCCGGCTCCGCAAGGAAGGCGAATACCTGACCGATCGCCTTGCGGCGGAAACGGTCTCCTTCATAACAGCCCACCGCCACGAGCCGATGTTCGTCTGCCTGTGGACCTACAACCCGCACTACCCCTTTGAGGCCCCGGAAGAACTCGTCGCCAGATACCGTGGCAAGGAGGGGCCGGGCCTGAAGAATCCGGTCTACGGGGCGCAGATCGAGGCCACCGATCGCGCGATCGGCACGGTGCTTGAAGCAATCGATCGACTGGGCCTCGCGGCCAGAACCCTGGTCCTCTTCACCAGCGATAACGGTGGCTGGGAGGGCGCGACCGACAACCGACCGCTGCGCAGCGGCAAGGGGGACCTGTACGAAGGCGGCATCCGTGTTCCGCTGATCATCCGCTGGCCGCAGGTGGTTGCGCCGGCCAGGCCGGTCGCTCCCGGTGCCGTCGACCACACGCCGGTCATCAGCATGGACCTTGCGGCCACCATTCTCGACGCGGCCCAGGCCCCGCTCGGTCCGGGCGAATCGCTCGACGGCACCTCGCTGCGCCCGCTCCTGGAAGGGAAGAAGCTGGATCGCGCTCCGCTCTTCTTCCACTACCCGCACTACGCCTGGCACCGCTCCAACCGTCCGGGCGGCGCGATCCGATCCGGCCGGTACAAGCTGATCCGCCGTTACGACGATGCTTCGGTCGAAATGTACGACCTTGCCGACGACGTGGGCGAGACGAAGAATCTGGCCGCCGAGAAGCCGGAACTGGCTGCGAAGCTCGACGAGCAACTCGGCCGCTGGCTCCAGGAGACCAGTGCCCTGATGCCCACGCCTCGCGAGTCCCAAACTCCCGACGATCAGTAGGCACGCGCCGCAAGGACATCATAGACCGCCCAAGCCGGGCGACTTGACCTTGCCCGGCATGTGCCCGAAGACCGGGGCTGCGCCGCCGAGCTGTTCGGGAAATGGCAGAGCCGTCCATCGAACGCCTACCCTGCTGCGGCGATCGCCGCAGTTTCTCGAACTCTGCGTAGGTCTCGGCGCGATTCAGCCGGGCCAGCCAGTCGCGCGGACACCGTATTGGCCAGTCGCACAGCAAGTCGCGCGAAGCAGCCTCGTCCGAACTCTCGTGAACTCGGTCACGGGTGACTTGACCCGGATTATTCACGGGGGCGCGTTGTAGCACAGGCAGCTTGCCTGTGTTTCCCAAATACAGGCTGGCAGCCTGTACTACGGCCCCGCGGAGCACTTCGCGAAAAATCCGGGTTGATCCTATCGCGGGCCGTAGGCGAACGGCTCTTCGCCCAGTTCGTAACAGCCCAAATCGGGCGCGGCCCCCGCGTAGCCGTCGTTTACGGTTGCTAGCATGCAACCGCGATCCACGGCCGGCGTTCCGGGCTGCAGGCGAAGATCCCATTGATCCGGTTCCGTGGTCTTTCCACGCTCGGGCGGGGCGGCTCGAACAAAACCGTCGTAGTCGACCATCACGCCGTGCCTTTCGTGTCCGGCTCCTGCGGCGAACTCCTCCAGAGACTCGTAACTCGCCTGTTTCTGACCGTCGTACCACTGAATGAATCGTCCCGGGCCGTTGCGCCGGTAGCCGTTGTAGTCCAACGTCGAATACGCGCTGATCGTTCCGGTGCTGATCGCTCGCCGGTTGGAGACGTTGCCGCGCGAGTCCACGTCGGGCTCGCCGCCCAGGATCAGATTGTTGCGGAAGTGGCCGTTCTGCCAGCGGTTGAAACTCATGAAGCCATCGCCGGCGCAACAGCTCGTGTTGTGGTACACCACCATGCCGGTGCAGTAGTTGTGCAGCTTGAACGGCAACGCGGTGATTCCAAACAACTCGTTGCGGATCAGGTAGATCGGGCCGCCGTAGCTGGGCTGGACCGACAAGCCGGTGTGGGCGTTGTAGCCGCGGTTCCGGTACACGCGGATGTTGTGACAGCCGTAATCGGTCTCCAGGCAGTCGTCCTGGGCGAACGAGAGATCGTTGCCGTAGAAGTCGATGGCCACACCATGCCGTTCGATGTCGTCGACCGGCGGGCCGAAATTGTTCACGGCCAGCGCGTCGCTGAAACGCTCGATGCGATTGTGACAGACGACGATGCCCTGGCCGTAGACATTGATGCCGGTATGCGACGGCTCCATGTACTTGTTGTCGCCCGGTCGCGGATACCACGTGGGATTGATGCCCGTCAGTTCATTGTCCGCCAAGTACCAGTCTCGCGCGTTTTCGGACGAAGTGACGATCCCCGAGATCACGTCGTCGAACTTGCACCGCCGCACGACGAAGCCCGCCGCGCCGGCCTCGCCTCGCTTGCCAACTCGGATCGCCGTCCGCGCATGCCGCAGCGACAGATTCTCCAGATGGACATGACGGGAGCCGTTCAAGTCCAGCAGATCCGCCTGATGGCCTTCGCCCTGCAGCACGACCTCGCCATCGCCGGCCGGCCGCAGCACGATCGGCTGGTCGGCTTCGCCCTTCAGCGCGGCGGCGAACCGTCCCGTGTACGTTCCGGCATGGAGCAGCAAGATGTCCCCCGCCTCTGCGGCGTTCAACGCGGGCTGCAAGCCGACGATCGCACCGGCGGGCAGTCCGGAAACCGGCGCCGTTGCATAGACGTGTATCGGGCGGCCCTGCTGCCGAGCCTCCGGCACGGGGCGCGTCGCCACGGTTACCTGCTTGGGCGGCGGCGCGCCGCCGTCCGGATCGTCCATCGCGAAGCGGACTTCGTACCGCGTGCCGGGCTTCAGGAACAGCACGCTGCCGGCGAACAGATTGCCGGTCCGATAGGGTTCGTAGTCCTGATTGGCCACCTCGTGGTGGACTCGCAGCATCGGCAGCGCGTTGCGCCAATCCGTTTGGCCTTCTTCGCGGTACGAGACCCGAACGGACGCATTGCGGTTGCTGTCGCCAGCGACGTACCAGCGAAAGCCCAGGTTTTCGATCGTGGGCGGGTCGATCACGAACCGTCCCGGTTCGATGCGATCCTGAGGCGGTTCGACCGCAAAACCGGGGATATTCCGCTCCGCAACGGGCTGACCGGACACAAAAACAACAGGGCCGAGGACAGCAAACGCCCATCCCGCAACGGCCGCCAAGCAAGCGAATCGCTTCATCGTAGGCTCCTCCAAAGACGCCAGTATACCGCGCCGGCGGGCCGAGGAGAAAAGCCGCAGAGAAATTGGCGTCCATCCGGAATTGGCGCTCGCAACGCGGTTCCTTGCCCAACGGGGCGAAACATGTCAGCCCGAGGTAGAGTGAGGCTGGGGGCACCCGCGAATGTCGCACTATTGGGTACGACTTGCTTGCTGTGTCACCGAGTCCCCAAGCATTCAGCGGGTGGAAGCGGGCGAAGTCGCGGGCGATGTCGCTTGCTGGACCAGGGCCGCGCGGAGGCCCGAACTGCCCGCGGCCCACCGCCATGCGGCTCGTTCGCGGTTGGCCGAGCGGCATTGATTGGCGAAATGGTCCCAGCCACCGCCACGCATGATCTGCAGATTTCTGGCCGGATCGATCCCGGTCGCCTCGGGATCGGTTCCGCCGGGAAGCACGGGGCGAAAGCCGTCGGCACACCACTCCCACACATTGCCGTACATGTCGTGCAAACCGAACGCGTTGGGTTGCTTCATGCCTACCGGCTGGGCGGACATCAGGCCCTGTCCCTTGGTATTCTCATGATACCAGGCGTGGTCGCTGAGAAGGCCGATGTCGGTGCCGAAGTAGAACGGAGTCTCGGTGCCTGCTCGGCAAGCTTGTTCCCACTGGGCCTCGGTCGGCAGACGATACACCCAGCCCTCGGGCAACTGCCCCGCTTCGCGCTCTTGCTCGGTCAGCCGCCGGCAGAATTCCACAGCTTCCAACCAACTCACGTGGTCCGCCGGATACGAGGGACCCTCCGTCACGCCGGTGTGCCCTTGCCAAGGGCGAGTTCCCATAACCGCTTCCCACTGTTGCTGGGTGATCTCGGTCCTGCCCAAGTAAAACGGTTTGGTCAACGTGACCTCCGCCTGCTGCTCGTCCGGCTGGTGCCCGGGTTCGGTGGTGGGGCTGCCCATGCGGAACTTGCCGGGCGGGATCAGCAGCATCTCGATACCGAGCCGGTTTTGGAAACGAACCGGCCGCCCAATCCGTCTGGCCCACTCCGCTTGTTGCGATCCGGCGACCTCGGCCACGACGTTCCGCGGATCGGGCAACGGTCCGTAGACACCGGCGGGCGGGACGGAGACCGGTTCGCCCGTCGGCGACCACGATCCCGACAGCAGAAAAGCGGATAGCAGCACAAGGATCAAGCCGGCGGCAACCCCCGCCCAGACTGGCCGCTGCCGCCAGTGGGCAGCCTGCCCGCCGCCGTGGGTGCGAGCTTCGGCTTGGGCGGTCTGCAGTCGAGCGGCCAGTATCGCGCGTTGGCTGCGAAGTTGCTGGAGTCGCGAGCCCAGCTCGCGTTGCGTTCCCCGGAGACCTTGCAGTTCCTGCTCTTGTTCTGCTTTCAGGGCGAGCAATTCCTCCGCCGCCTGCTGGGATTCCCGCTGTTCGCGCTGCGCTGCCGCAGCGGACTCGGGACCGGACGCCTGCTCGGCCCGGCGTTCGGCCTGCTGCGCGGCTTGCAGATTGCATGCGGCTTGGACGCTCAGGTCGCGAAGCACCGCTTCCGCTTCGCCGACCAACTGGTTGACCGCGGCGTAACGTTCTTCGTAGACGGCGACGGCCCCGTCGACGTGCTGTTGGGTCGTGAGCCACCGCTCGGCCAAACGGGGCGCCCGGGCTTGAAAACTCGCCAACATCCGGTCGCGCACCCGCGGCCACCACCCGTCGACGCGGGACAGCGCCACGGCGGCTGGCCACCGTGGCAGATCCTCGACGGCCAAGTCGCGGATGATCGCCGTGCGCGGACCCGCAGCGGCGGGAGGTTCGCCCGCGTCGGACTGCACGTCGGACAGCACCTCGGGGGTCGCCGGAGCCGCTACCGATTTGTCGCGTGCCGGGGTGGGCGACTCGCCGGCTGGCATCCGCGTTGCGGCAAACTCCAGCAACGCCGCTCGGACGTCGTCCGCCGTCTGATAACGATCCTCCGGCCGCTTGGCTAGCAGCCTGCTCACGATCTCCGCCAGCGGAGCGGGTGTGTTGGGGCTGACTTGCGTGAGCGGAACCGGCGGCTCGTAGACGTGTTGGAAGATCATCGCAGTCGCACTGTCGGCGGTGAACGGCAGCCGGCCGCTCAGCATGCGGTACAGCAACACGCCGACGGAGTACAGATCCGAACGGGCATCGACGGGCTTGCCGCGGCCTTGTTCCGGCGACAGGTAGTCGACCGTGCCCATGATGACCCCGGTGGCGGTTTTGTTCTCGCCGCTGGATACCCGCTTCACCAGTCCGAAATCCCCCAGCAAGGCGCGGCGGTTCGCTGCGTCCAGCAGGATGTTGGCGGGCTTGATGTCGCGATGGACGACTCCCTGGGCGTGGGCCGCCGCAAGTCCGGAGAGCACCTGGGTGATGATCGTGATCGCTTCGTCCACCTCCAGTTGCGGCCGCTGGGCGAGCAGGTCGGCCAGCGACCGGCCGGCGACGTATTGCATCGCGAAGAACAGATGGCCCGCGTCCTCGCCGATGAAGTAGACATGCACGATATTCGGGTGCGCGATACGGGCCGCTACGGCGGCTTCGGCGCGGAACCGCCGCACGAAATCCGGATCGTCGGCAAACGTGTCGGGCAGCACTTTGATCGCCACTTCGCGGTGCAGTTCCCGTTCGTAGCCGCGGAACACGTCTCCCATCCCGCCGCGGCCGATGCGACCGACGATCTCGTAGTGTGCCAACTTCGTAAACGGCAGCGGCGCGGATTCCGCCGGCTCGCGAGGCGCCGGCCCGCAGGACGTGTCTGGCCGCTTCTCGTCACCAGCCAAACTCGGCGAGGTGTCGGAATCGTCGGCGGCCTGGGGCGGGAGCATTCCGGAGGGGCCGAGCCGTTCGGCTAGCGCCGCCGATAGCTCCTCGGCCGAGGCGAATCCGCCGGCGCCGGAGTCCAAGCAGCCATCGACCAAGGTTCGAAGGCCCGGCGGAAGTTGAGACTTGGACAGGGGGCTGCGCAGGTATTCGGTGACCGACGTGCCGGTCAGCAACCGGTACAGCAGCACCCCCGCCTGATAGATGTCGATGCGACGCGGGTCGAGTTCGATGCCGGCGTCGGCCAATGCCGCGCGGGCCGCCTGCAAGCTGTCGGGAACCTGGACCACGCGCTCGGTCTGTAATTCCCACGAGCAAGCTTCCTCGTCGATGTCAGGACCGCCGAACGAGCGTATCGCTGGCGACGGTGCCAGATGGACGCGGCCTTCACCGGTCGAGAGCACGGTCTGCAGGCCGATCGAGCGGTGCAGCCTGCCTTGTGCATGCCAACGGGCCAACTCCTCCGTCACTTGGCGCAGGATCGCCAGGGCTTGGTCGGCCGTCAAAGGTCCGCGGTCCTCCAGGACTTGTTGAAGTGTCGCATGGATGCGTTGGGCAGCGATGGAAGAAGCCACGACGGGTTACCTCGCATGGGGCTTGCTTTTCAGAGCCTGCAACTCCGCTTCAATATCCTCGCTTTCGCTCGGCGCGTCCACCGTCTCGCCGGACGCCAGCGACGCCTGGGCCAATTCCGAGAGGGCTTCGGCTTCGGCTTCGGCCTGGGCCACCTTGCGGCTCAGCCGGTCGAACTTATCGAACGCCTTGTGTCCCAGTTCGACGTCGCCTCCGATCTTGGCGCCGGCCACGCGGGCCCGCACGTCGGCCGCTCGCTTGCGGGCTACCAGCGTGCCCAACCGCCGTTGGGCGTCGGCCAGCTTGGCCTGCATGGCTTCCAATTGGCGGCGCAACGTTTGGCTCGCCTCGGCCGCCGCCTCGTGTTCGTCGCCGAGCGCCGCCACGATCTTCTCGCACTCGCGCTTGCGCACCAGAGCTTTGCGAGCCAAACCGTCGTCGCCGGCTGCAACGGCCGTTTCCGCCCGCTGGGTCCAGGTTTCGGCCTGGGCCTGGTTCTCCAGCAGTTCCTTCTTGGTGATCTTCTCTTGGACCATGGCCCGCGCGACTTCGGGTTTGGCTTGGCCGATCGCCTCTTCCATCTCCCGGACCGCCTGGCGAAGCAGTTGTTCCGGGTCTTCGAAACCCTCGACCATGTCGTTCAGATTGGCACTGATAATGTCCTGGATTCGCTTAAACATGCCCATGTTCACTCTCCCAAGAAAAAGTCCTAATCTTTCACCGAATCTGTTCCCATGGAAAGCCAGACGAACCGGCTTCCATCTCGCTGGTCTACGCCGCCGCAAAACGCCCCGCCGACGGCATGCTGATCCGCTTGGGCAACAGCAGCACGATGAACACTCCGCAGACCATGCCCAACAGGTGTCCGAGGCTCCACACACCGCCGATGCCGCTGAACCAGGCCCAGCACATCGTGGCGAATTCAATGAGCGGGATCAGCGCCAGACACCAGATGCATTTCACCGCCATCGTGCCGCCGCACAGGAACCATTCGATCCCGTAGCGAGGACGGCGGAAGAATCCCACCAGCAGCGACAGCGGAAAGACTACCCCGTAGGCCAAGGTCAGCCGTGCGGCAGGCATCAATAGCAGGGCAATGGTGATTACCGAAAACACGCCGCCGGACGCCCCCAGCACGCGACCGTCGAAAACAAAGCGGGCCAGCAAGCCCAAGATCACGATTGTGCCGACGTAACTCAGCAGGTAAAACCCGTTCCCCAGACGTCGATTCACCGGGTTGCCGAACACCCACAAAGCCCACATGTTGAACAACAGGTGCCAGAAGCTGGCGTGGGAAAACCCGTAGAGCACCATCCCTAGGAGGTTTGCACCGGGGCCGGCCACCCAGTAGGTGCCCTGGGGCGCGGTCAGTAGGAACAGCACCACGTTGGCCGCGACCAGTGCTACGTTGCCCACGGGGAACGGCTTGGAGGTCCCTGCGGCCGTTTTCAATTCCAATGGCAGGAGGATGAACATCGATCGGCCCTCTCGGATACGACGCAGCAAATGCCTTCATTCCTATTGATGTAGCGGCTCGCTGATTCCGGTAAACGGGCGGATAAAATCCGTGTTTTCCGGTTTCCAAGAACCGGCCCGGCGGGATAGAATTCGGAGCCATGGCTTTTCCCGACACCCATCTCACACTGATCGGCCGGCTTTCCTCGGGTGCCAGCGAGCAGGACTGGCAGCAGTTCCTGCAGGACTACTGGGGTCCGATCTGCCGTTTCGCCGCGCGCCGAGGCCGGCTGTCCACAGCCGACGCGGAGGACGTGGCCGCCAAGACGTTCGAGTCCCTGCTGACCAACCGGTTGCTGGTGCGTTGGCACGAACACCAAGGGGCGCGTCTGCGCACGTTGCCCTGTACCGTGGTGCGGCACGTGCTGGCCAATCGGGCGCGGGTTCAGGCGGGGCGCGAGCGGCTGCTGAAAGAAGAACTCGCGCGCGGCGGCACGCCGCTGCAAGCCTACGCGGAGGAACCCACGGAAGAACCGGCGGACACCTTCTATGCCGCCTGGGTCGATGATCTGCTGGACGGAGCCGTGACGGGGCTGATGCGCGATTACCATGCGGCGGGCAAGGGCGATTACTTCCGCGTGCTGCACGGCCGGCTGTGCGAAGGGCTGACGATGCCATGCATCAGCGCGGCGCTGGGGATCAAGCTGACCGATGCAGAGAACTACTTTAAGGCAGCGCGGAACGGTCTGGCGAAGAAGCTGGAGACGTCCCTGCGCCAGCAGGTCGCACGCTACTGCGATGCTGCGGGAGTCGAGGCCGAGTTCGCCGAAGAGTGGCGGCGGTTGGGCGAGTTCCTGCAACAACACGGCGGCCTGGAACGCGCCGTGGAAGCTTGCTTTCGGCAGACAGGCAGCGCGTCGTTCGAGCGCCGAAGCGATTCCTTCCTCGCCACCCGCGAGCATTTACGCCGCGTCCAGCAGCGTGACAGCGCGGCGCCGTCGGAGTCGCAGCAGCGGGGCTAGCGTGAGCGCGACGAACACGGCGAGACGAAAGCAGTTGTCCAGTCTCAGACGCTTGGAGATCGTGCCGGGCGGCGGCCAGCGGTCCAGAACTGCCTGATCTACGCCCACGCCGTCGTCCACGATCAGCAGGTTGGCGAGCATCTCGCGGGGCAGCCCATCGTACAAGAAACGCTCACTGCCGTCCGCAAAGCCGATGTTTCGGTAGCCCCAGTACTCTCGGAAGAAATTGCCCGAGCGATGACGGGTGGCGGATTGTCGATCGGTCGAGTTGAGCAGGGCGATCGCTTGGTCCAACGTCAGATCGCGCGGCTCCATCCACGGAATCTGGTGACTTTGGTCCTCGACCAGCCAGACGGTGTTCGAGGTGCCGTCCGCGAAGTCCGCGAGCTTGCGCGATGTGGAACCGGGCCAGGCGGTTCGCTCGCCGACGATGGCCACATAACTGGTCCAACTGCCGCGGCCCCGCCCAGCTTTCAAGTCAGCGAAACACTGGTAAACCGACGGCACAGGGAGCATTAGTCGCAGGTTGTCCGGAGCATCCCAGGGTTGCTGGAAGTCGTATTGGCCGTAGCGAGCCTTCTCCTCGAGGAACGGCAGGATCAGCACGCGCCAACTGTGCATCGGCCGGCCATCCTGGTCGGGAACGAAGGCCGGAGGAAACTCGCCGTGCGTGTCGTGGTAATTGTGCAAGGCCATCGCGATGTACTTGAGATTGTTGTCGCACCGTGCTCGGCGCGATGCCCTTGGATCGCCTTGGATGGCGGGAAACAACAGCCCGAACAAGCAAACGCAGATCACCAGCCCCAAACAGCCTTCGGCCAAGGCGGCGAGGCGGGAACGACGGGAGAAGACATACCCCCAGAAGCCAAGGACGACGAAAGCCACAACCAACCCGGATTCGCCGAACGTCGCCAAGGCAGCGCCGAGCAAGGCCATGCCGTACAGCACGTGGATCACGCGGAATTGGAATCTGGGCGTGGGTGGCCGGTCGACAGCGGCGCAAGCGTCCTGATCCATTTTTTGACCTCCGGCAGCAAACGGCTGAAAAACGAGTAACCGTTGAATTCCTGGACGAACGGGAACAAGCCTGGATTCCGCGAACCCGAAATGGCTGTACCAAGCGCTATTCCGCCTCGTCCCGTATTGTCGCGCCCTCCCAACGCCCCGAAAAGCTGGCTGTTTCGTTTGGCTGTTTCCACCATTCAGTGGCTGGTCAGACCGCGCAATTTGCTCCACGGCACGCGAGTCCATGTGAAAGTCGAGCCGATTTCTGAAACACGACGTGCCTTGGCCATCGGGGTACGTTCGTTCATGCGACGCCCCTTTCTGCCGCCGTCACGTTTGCATCAAGCAGGTCCGAGCGGTAGAATTTCGGAAGACTTGACGTAAATTCTCGGAATGCGAGTCATGCCGGAGAGCCTATGACCGATATTGTTGATCACCGAATCGCGGGAACTCGGATTACCGTGTGGGATGTGTTTCATCATCTTGAAAATGGCTGGCAGAACCGCGAAATCGCGGAAGTGCTCGGCGTCACGCAAGTCCAAGTCCAGGCGGCCCTGGACTACATCAGCGAACATGAGAGCGAGGTTCGACGCACCCATGAGATGATCGAACAACGCAACGCACGCGGTAACTCCACGGACGTTCAGTCAAGACTTCAGCAAGCTCGCGCCAAACGGCTTGCTTGGGTGACCGGACGCCAGCCAGTCGACGCGCCGGAGGCCAACTGTGTGGGGCATCGTACCTGATGCAAATTGCGAAGGACACTTCCGCGTCCTGCTGCGACTGCTTCACACGGAGGCTCGCCGCGAGTTGTGGCACTCGCTGAGCCGACCGCTTGCTTGATCTGCTTTTCGACATGGACAGTTTCCGTGGCGTCGGACGTGTTTTTCTGCCATGACTTCGAACACTTGCTGCTTTCACCAGGGTGTGAACGTACAGGGCTACGAGATTCAAAATCAGCGTCTGTTCGACCGATGTCTGGTTGCCGGAGAACGTGGCACACGCGTGACGTACCACGCAGCGAAATCAGACGCTGCGAATTCCTGCGGACTTGAACGTTGTCCTTTCCAACATTCCACCCGAGGTCCGCCATGAAAGCGATTCGCGTGTTGCTTGTAACGTTCACCCTTCTGGCCGTCGCCACTTCGGCACAAACGACCTCTGCGGAGCCGGTCACCTTCTACGTCGCGCCCGGCGGCAACGATGCTTGGTCGGGCCGTGCGGCGGAGCCGAACGCGGCGGAGAAAGACGGTCCGTTCGCCACCATCGGCCGGGCGCAGGAGTCGCTGCGCGCGTTGCGGAGAGACGGGGCGCTTCCCGGCCCGGTAACCATCCGCATCCGCGGCACGCAGCGCCTTGCGGAGCCGCTGGTCATCACGCCGGACGATTCGGGCACCGCCGAGAGCCCCGTGACGTTCACGGGGTACCACGGGGAAAGGCCGATTCTGTCGGGCGGCCGGCCCATCACGGGCTGGCAGAAGGGCGAGGGCGGTGTGTGGACCGCGGAAATTCCCGAGGTCCGGGCCGGCCAGTGGCGATTCCTCCAGTTGTTCGTCGACGGTTCGCGGCGGCGGCCGGCGCGATCGCCGAACGCTGGCTACTATCGCATCGCCGAGCTTCTGCCGGGACCGCCCGATCCGCGAGCCAAGCCGATCGCCCGCGAGAAATTCGTCTTTGCGCCCGGCGACCTCCGGCCGTGGTCGCGACTGGGCGACGTGCGCGTGGTCCTGATGCACTCGTGGGAGACGTCCATCCATCCGATCCAGTCGATCGACACCGAGACGAACATCGTCACGTTCACCGCACCGATGCGCGAGTGGTGGAGCATAGGGTACTGGGAACCGAACCAGCGTTACTGCGTCGAAAACGCTCTGGAATTGCTGGACGAACCGGGTGAGTGGTATCTCGATCGAACGACGGGCGTCCTCAGCTACATGCCGCTGCCCGGCGAAGATCTCCGGGCGGTCGAGGTGATCGCCCCTGTGCTGACCGAACTGGTGCGACTGGACGGCAACGCCGATGAAGGGCGCTTCGTCGACCACGTGACGCTGCAGGGGCTGACGCTGCACCATGCCGATTGGGAGCTGGCGCCGAAGGGCAACAGCAGCACGCAGGCGGCCGTGACCGTGCCGGCGGCGGTCATGGCCACTGGCGCGAGGCACTGCGTGCTGGAAGACTGCGAAATCGCCCACGTGGGCACGTACGGCGTGTGGTTCGGCCGCGGCTGCAAGGACAACCGCCTCGAACGGAACCACCTCCACGACCTTGGCGCCGGCGGCGTGCGCATCGGCGAGGACCGCATGGCCGAGCACGATGTGGCCGAGGCTAGCCGAAATGTCGTCAGCAACAACTACATCCACGACGGAGGCCACGTTTACGCCGCGGGCGTCGGCCTGTGGCTCGCGCAGAGCAGCCACAACACCGTCTCGCACAACGAAATCCACAGCTTCGATTACTCGGGCATCTCGCTCGGCTGGACCTGGAGCGAAGCCCCCAACCGCACTCACAGCAATACCATCGAATACAACCATGTGCATCACGTAGTCCGCGGCGTGCTGAGTGATGCAGGCGGCATCTACACGCTGGGCGTCCAGACCGGAACGGTGATCCGCAATAATGTCTTCCACGACATCTGGCCTTACACGGGCCAGCCCGCGATGGCGTGGGGCGTCTATTTCGACCAGGGAAGCCGGGGGTTGCTGGTGGAAAACAACGTTGTGTATCACACACTCACCGGCGGGCTGATGAACACCGGCAGACCAGGGAATACCGTTCGCAACAACATCTTCGCGCTCAGCGCCCAGCACGCGGTGTGGCGTTTGCATTTGCAGGACGGCCCGCCGTCGGTGGTCGAACGGAATATCTTCTACTTGACCCAGGGCGAGCTCTTCCGCAACGACGGTGGGCGGACGGACGATCGCACCAAGTGGGATCACAACCTGTACTGGCGAACCGACGGCCAACCGCTGGAGTTCTACGGACAGGCGTTCGCCGATTGGCAAGCCAAGGGTGTGGATCGCAATTCGCGAGTGGCCGATCCGAAGTTCGTCGATCCGGCCCGGCTCGATTTCCGCCTTCAGGCCGATTCGCCCGCGATGGAAGTGGGCTTCCAGCCGATCGACACCAGCCGCGTGGGATTGATCGGGCCGGCCGAGTGGCGCGAGTTGCCCCGGCAGGTCGAGTTTCCGCCGACGGTGCTGCCTCCGCCGCCGGCCCCGCTGGAGCCGACACCGATCAACGACGGCTTCGAGGCGACGCCCGCTGGCCGGTGGCCCGCGCTGGCCACGGTCGTGGAGGAAGGGCGTGGCGACGAGGTGCGCGTCACGGCGGAGAAGGCAGCCTCCGGCCGGCAAAGCCTGAAGGTGCTTGATGCCCCGGGGCTTGACCATGCTTTCAACCCGCATTTCTTTTACGCGCCGAAATTCCGCACCGGCCGGGCCGTATCGAGCTTCGACGTGCGTCTGGAGCCTGGCGTGATTCTCGTCCACGAGTGGCGCGACGGTGGATCGCCGTATCGCATGGGCCCGTCGTTGCGGATCTCGGCCGGAGGGAAACTCGTCGCCAATGGCCGCGAACTGCTCGACGCGCCCGTGGGCGAGTGGTTCCGCGTCGAGATCGCCAGCACGCTCGGCGACCAGGCGACAGGCACGTACGACCTGACCGTGACGCTGCCCGGCGAAGCCCCGCGATTGTTTCCCGGGCTGACGTATCCCGGACGCAGACTGCAGCGACTCGAATGGCTCGGCTTTGTGAGTCTTGCCCAGGCGAAGACCGTCTTCTATCTGGACAACATCAAACTGCAACAATGACGACGCACGGGGGTTGTCGTCGCCTGAAAGCGACTCGCGGCCCCGATCGCGTTGCGTGCCACCCAACGATCCGAAGGAGAGATTACGGCATGAATCAGCTTGCACGACGGCAACGAACGCTTCGATGGCTGTGTGCATCGGTCGGCGCGGTCATCCTGGGCCTGCCACTCCCCGCACCGTGTCACGCGTGGGGCGGCGCCCACCGGTACATCCGCAAGTGGGCTGTGGAGCGATTGCCGGACGAGCAGGCTGTGTTCGTCGGGCCGGCAGCGTTGGCGAATCTGCACGAGAAGTACACCTCGTTGCAGGACTCGCACGCTGGCGGCAACTCGCCGCATTTGGACCCTTACTGCGTGGTACCCGGCGTGCGATTGTCGCTGCACGACGTCAATCCGCCCGGCCCCACACGGACCGGCATGGAGTGGTACTTCGAGCGAATTGTCGAGCACTTGCGCGCTGCCCCGGACGACGTCACACGCCGCGATGAAGCGATGAAGTACCTTGGGGTACTGTGCCATTGGTGCGAAGACCCAGGCTCGCTCTCGGCGCATTCCAGTCCGGTCAGCGAGCAGGTGTTGCGACAGCTTATCCCGCCGCCGGCCGAAATGCAGAACCGTAACTACTTGTTCGGCTACGGCTGGATTGGCCTGGAGGCGAACGTGGGACTGGACGGCGCCGATTACCGGCCCCAACTGATCGGCGGTACGGTGCCCCAGGCCGCGGCTCGGCTGACGCATTTGCAGCAGCGGCTGAAGCGGCACAGTGCCGGGCTGATCGTTCCAGCCATCCTTGGCAAAGTCGAGAACGATGCCGAGCGTTACCAGGCGGCTGTCGGCAGGGCGATCCGTTACAACGCCGAACTGATCGCCGATGTGATCTACACGGCGCTGTTCCTCGCGATGCGGGATGAAGCCGCGGACGAAGTGCCCGAGGCGGCTCACCTGAGGCAACTGACGCTCACCGATTTCCTGCCCGATACCGACGCCGGCACCACGCGGCACCCGTATTACGTTGTGCCTTACTTGGTCGACCAAACCATGGACGACCGCCGCGCGCTGCATCCTCTGCGGATTGCCGATGGCTCGGAAACTCACCAACCGGCAAGGGGCTACGGCATGGGCGTGCCGCATACGCTGCCGTTCACGCTGGCCGTGGGCGGCGAGTACCACGAACTGCGCACAACGGTCGGGCTGACGCCGCAAGCGGGCGAGCACGCCAGCGTGACGTTCGAGGTGCTGATCGACGGCCAGCCGGCGGCTCGATCCGAACCGATTCGGCGCGGCGACGCCGCGCAGCCATTGAGGGTCGCGTTGCCGCGCAAGCCCGTCTTCAAGCTGGAATTGCGAACGACGACCGACAACGCGGAGCATCCGTTGCACAATCTGCCAGCTTGGGGCGACCCGACGCTCGAACGCCGAGCCGACTCGGCCAGCGAGAACGCCGGCCCCCGATAGCCCAGGGGTTCTCGACACGGCAACAAGGCGGTCCGAATAGCTTCATCGGCGGCGGTACGGTTTCATCGTCGGGTTGCAAAACGCCGGCGGTGGTGTCACACTTCACGCTGTCGTTGGCTGGCCAGGAGCGACGGATCGGCGATTCGTCCCGAGGTCGGTGCATGCATGGGCAGATTGGCTTTAGAAGGAGGTCTCGGATGGCGGAAAAGTTGGCGATCGGCGGCGGCAACCCGATTTTGACTCGCGCGGATTACAGGAACTGGCCGGTGATCACCGAAGACGACCGGCGTTTCGTCAACGAGGTGCTGGACAGCGGGATTGTCGCCGGCGCCACGGGGCCTCAGGCCGTCGCGCTGCAGAACGAATGGCGCGAATTCACCGGGTCCAAGTACTGTCTGACCACCGGCAGCGGCACGGCGGCGTTGCACATGGCTTTGGCCGCCATCGATGTGGGACCGGGCGACGAGGTGATCGTGCCCTCTTATACGTTCCTGGCCACCGCCTCGAGCGCGATGCACCAGATGGCCATCCCCGTGTTCGCGGACATCGAGCCGAAGACGTACACGATCGATCCGGTCAAGATCGAAGCGGCGATCACGCCGCGAACGCGAGCCATCATGCCGGTCCACATCCAGGGCTGCCCCGCCGACATGGATCCGATCCTGGAGATCGCCCGCAAGCACAATCTGCACATCATCGAAGACGCCGCGCAAGCGCACGGCGCGATGTACAAGGGCCGGATATGCGGCACGATGGGGATCGCCGGGGCGTTCAGCTTGAACAACCTGAAGAACCTTTGCGGCGGCGAGGGCGGGTTGTTCGTCACTGACGACGAGAACGTGCTGCACCGAGCCGATCTGGTCCGCTATTTCGGCGACGAATGCGACGAACAGACGATGCGGCAGAAGTACAACGCCTCGATCCTCGGTTACATGTACCGCAACCAGGAACTGCCCGCGGCGCTGGCCCGCGGCCAGTTGAAGCATCTCAATGCGCTGAACGACACGCGGATCCGCAATTCGGAATACCTGACCCGCGAACTGGGCAAGATCCCCGGGATCATCCCTCCGTACTGCCCGCCCGACTGCAAACACGTCTACTGGTTCTACGCCGTGCGATTCGATCCCCAGGCGGCCGGACTGGACGTGGATGCGCGCCGATTCCGCATCGCGGTCGAGAAAGCCGTGTTCAAGGAAGGCGTACTGGTCGGCCAATGGCAGGTCATGCCGGTGCCGGGCCAGGACTTGTTCCACAGCATGATCGGCATCGGCAAGCGGTATCCCTGGGCGATCAACGAGGCGCAGGGGGTCACGTACAAGTACGATCCGCGCGACTACCCCGTGGCCCAGATGCTGTGCGACACGTACACGAACATCCATTCGATCCATCCGCCCAACGGCTTGGATTTGAACGAGAAGGTCGTCGAGGCGTTCCACAAGGTGTTCAGCAACCTGGGCGAGGTGATGGACCACGCCGACGACGACATCAAACCCGGCTTCGACGGCCGGTTGTACGGAGTCGGGTGAAGCGTGAAGTCCAACGAAG
This sequence comes from Pirellulaceae bacterium, assembly GCA_023382975.1. Classification (GTDB taxonomy): domain Bacteria; phylum Planctomycetota; class Planctomycetia; order Pirellulales; family Pirellulaceae; genus SKKK01. The sequence goes on along the minus strand of JAHDXO010000007.1, from coordinate 70,259 downwards.
AACAAGGAATTCCACCATGCAAAGCAAGGGGCTGTTCGGCAAAAAGTATTTGGACATCCAGGAACGGGTCCGCGAGATCGCGCCGCCGGACGAAGAGCATGTGATTGTGCGAGTCCGGGCCTGCGGCGTCTGCGGCACCGACATCAATTTCGTCCGCGACTGGGCGGATCAGCCGATGGCGCTGGGCCACGAGATCTCGGCCGAAGTCGTCGAGGTGGGCAAGAACGTGACCACCGTCAAGCCCGGCGACAGCGTGATCGTCGAGGACTGTACGATGTGCGGCGTGTGCGAAAACTGCAAGAGCGGCCAGCCGCAGTTCTGCCGCAACATGTACAACATCGAAGGCCAGCCGGGGATGGGCCAGTACATGTCGGTCCGCTTCAATAGCCTGGTCCGCTACGAAGGCATCGAGCACGCCGTGGCCTGCTTGACCGAGCCGCTGGCGGTGTCGCTCACCTCGGTGCTGAACGCGCAGATCCCTCTCGGGGGCAGCGTCGTCGTGCTTGGGCCGGGACCGCTGGGATTGATGTCCGCCCGCGTCGCCAAGTTGTACGGCGCCGGATACGTGGCCATCACGGGCCTGCCGGCCGACAACCCGCGCGAGCGGGCGCGCCTGGATCTGGCCGCCCGGTTCGGCTGCGACGATTTCTTCGAGGTTGGCAAGCAAGACGTCGAGGCCGAGATCAAACGCCGGTTTCCTCAAGGCGTCGACCGCGTGATCGTTTCGTCGCCGCCGCAGAGCATGACCGACGCGCTGAAGATCATCAAGTTCGGCGGGATCATCACGTTCTACGGATTGCACTTCGGCGGCCAGAGCACGATTCCGATCGACATCAACGAACTGATCTTCCGCAAGATCTCGCTGATCCCGACCTTCGCCGAACCGGCGATCAATTTCCCGGTCTCGCTGCGGCTGCTGCGCGACGGACTGGTCGACGGCACGCAACTGGTCAGCCACCGCTTCGCGTACGAAGACGCCCACGCGATCATGCAGGCGATCATCGACGGGACGCAACCGATTATCAAAGCCGTCATGCTGCCCAACCCATAGCCGAATTCGCAAAACCGTAGCTGAATTCGTGAGAATTCAGGCCAAACCGGGACACCAACCAATCGTCCGAGTTCTCACGAATTCGGCTACGGCACGCCTTCACCGTGCTACGGCAAGCGGCGAGGATCCGGGGAACTGCTCAGCGGCTGGCGAAGGTGCGGCCGAGGTGGTCGGCGATGGTCTTTTTCAATTCCAGCGGGTCGATCGTGTCGTGTTTGCGGTACAGGATCTTGCCGCCGGGCGCGACCAGGATCGTGTACGGGACCGGGCCGGGCCATTGCTTGTCGAGCGCTTCGGCCAACTGATCGCGGTTGTCCGAGTCGTAGATGTAGTTGGTCGAGGAGACGTGCTTCTCCCGCAGGCGTTTCAGCACCGTCTCGCGCTCGTTCGGATCGTCCAGGCTGATCGTGATCATCTCGAACTTGCGTTTGCGGTACATGCGGTTGATCGTGACCAGCTCCGACAGTTCCTCGACGCACGGCGCGCACCACGTGGCCCAGACGTTGATCAGCCGCAAGTTCGGGCTGTCGTTTTGGGACAGTTTGCGTACGCTTGCCGCGTCGATTGTCTGAACGGCGACTTCCTCGGCGTCCCAGCGGGCCAACGCTTCGACCGCGCTGGGACGTTTGTCGGACCACTTGGTCGAACAACCGAACACGCGGGTCGTGGCGACGGGTACCGCTCGGCCCGCCAGCAGCGCTTCGATGGCGTTGCGAGCGTCGTGCGACTTGACTTCGCCAACTTCCGAGTCGTCGATGCGGCCTTGGTAGCGGAGCTTGCGGTCGGCGTCGAAGATGAACACGTGCGGGGTGGCCAGCACGCCCATCGCCCGCGACGTGGCCTGCGTGTCGCCGTCGTACAAATACGGAAACGCAAACCCCCGGTCGCGTGCGCGGATCTTCATGTCTTCCAACGAATCGTTTACGTCCGTGTAGCCGAGTTCGTCGAGTCGGACCGCCAGAGGATCGTTGGGCGAGATCGCGACCATCGCCACGCCGCGGTCCTTGAAGTCGGCATGCATTTGGACTAGGCGTTCTTCGTACGCCTGGGCGGTCGGGCAGTGGTTGCACGTGAAGACGCAGACCAAGACCTTGGCTGCGGCAAAGTCGGCCAGTCGATACGTTTTGCCGTCGACGCCCGGCAGGGCGAAGTCCGGCGCCGCGGCGCCCAGTTCGAGCGGAGTTGGCGGTTGCTGCGCTGCGCCCTCGGCGACGGCTATCCAGAGACCCGCGATTGTCAGGACACTCAGCCAGGTTGTTTTTCGCCTCATGAGTCATTTCTCCATGGAAGGGTCGGTCAGGCCATTCAGGATACGCGATCGACGCGTTCAAATCCATCGACGGCGGCGGAACCACAACAACAGGCCGCCGCCGATCGTGCCGCAGATCAGCCAGAAGACGGCGTACATGCTCCGCCATTGGGCCTCGGGGACGTACATGTTCATGCCGTAGACGCCGGCGACAAACGACAACGGAATGAAGATCGTGCTGATGATCGTCAGCACTTTCATGATTTCGTTCATGCGGTTCGACACGGCCGACATGTAGGTTTCCGTCACGCCCGCCGCGATCTCCCGGTACATTTCAATCAGGTCGATGATCTGCGCGCAATGATCGTAGACGTCGCGGAAGTAGGTTCGAGTGTTCTCCATCACGCATTCGTGCTTTTCCCGCAACAATTGCGCCATCAACTCGCGCATCGGCCAGGCGGCGCGACGAAGCATCACCAACTCGCGCTTCAACGCATGAAGCTTGCGGCTGGTCTCCAGACAGGGACGAGTCAGTAGTTCTTCTTCCACATCGTCCAGGAGATCGGAGTACTGCTCCAAAACCGGGAAGTAGCCATCGACCACTGCATCGATCAGGCAGTAGAGCAGGAAGCTGGCATCGTGCTCGCGGGCCCGCGAGGTGCGCGCGGCGATGCGGTTTCGAACCGCCTCGAAAATGTCGCCGGGTTCCTCTTGGAATGTCAACAAGGTCGTGCGGCCCAGGAAGAGCGCAACCTGCTCTGTTCGCACTTGCCCCTCGTCCGGATCGACGGCCCGGGCCACGACAAACAACCGGCCGGGTTGGTCGCCCGAGCCCGGATAGTCCTCGGCCTTCGGCCGCTGGACCAGGTGAACGATGTCCTCGACCGCCAGCGGGTGAAGCTGGTACTTGTCGGCCAGGGCCCGGATGATCTCGGGCTGGTCGAGGCCCAGGACGTCGATCCAGCGGACGCGGCACCATTCCGGGCGATGCCGGGCCAGGAACTCGCCCAGGTCGGTAATCTCCTGGGATTGAAACAACTCGGGCGAATAGTCGGTACAGGTGACTTTCGTCATTCGCTTCTCTCCCTCGTCCACGCCGGTTTCTGGTTCCGACCGAACCACTCCTGCAGCAGCCGTTGACGGTCGGTGGGCTCGGCCGCCGGACGAGTGTCGTTGCGATCCGGTCCGTGCTCGACGCTCCAGCCGTTCCATTCCCGGAACGCATGGTAGCTCCAGTCCCAGCCGTTCTCTTCGAAGATCTCGATCACGTCGCGCAGATAGCGGTGGGCGCTGTCGCCGGGCGCCCAGCGGATGGCGCTGAATTCGCCCATGTAGATATGCACGTTGTAGGTTCGCTGAAATTCGGCCACCGGCCGCAGGGCCGCGCGCAGTGCGTCTTTGTCCCAATACTTACCGGCCACCTCGCCGGGATACATGACGGGCGGTTGGTTCCGTTGGTGGACCCCCTGGTGCGTGAACTGGTGCGGGACGTACATGTGCGCGCTGTACACCACGTTGGGCACGGCGAAGGGAGTGAAGTCGGCGAGACTCTCGGGCGAGCCCCACGGCGGGGCCTCGACAATGATCGTCCGCTGGGGATCGATTTCGCGGATCGCTCGGGCCGTGCGTTCCGCTAAGCCGTGCCAGTCGTCGCAGCCTTCCTCGACGAACTCCTCGACCGGCTCGTTGGCTAAATCGAATCCCCAGATCGTCCGGACGCCCTTGTACCGATGGGCGATCCTCTGCCAGACGTCGACGAACTTCTCCTGCACGGCTCGGTCGGTGAACAGGCGATCGTCCGACCCGATGTAGCCGCTGACCGTAGCTTTGCCGCCGGGCGGCGAATGCAGGTCGAGCGCCACGTAGATCCCGTATCGCTCGCACACCGGCAGCGCCGCGTCCAACCGCTGAAGTTCCCCGTCGAGCCACGCATCGTAATCCGACAGCGAACTGGGCTGTCCCGGTCGGCCGTGTCGGATCAGTTGCCAACGGATCAAGTTCGCGTTCCAGCCGCGGCCGAGCGTCTGCAGACCTTCCTCGTCGATCCGCGGTCCGATCATGGCGCCGCGCAGCCGCGGCAGATCGTGGCCTTTGAAGGCGATCCCCGGAGCCGGAGCAGGCTTGGCCGCCAGCGGCGACTTGGCCACGACCAACTTGATATCATCGAAGCACACTCGGCCCGTGACTTGTTCCAGTCCCAACATCAGCGTCACGGCGGTCGCGTCGGCGGGGATCTTGGTGCTGAACACCGCACGCTTCCAGTCGAATGTGCCCGTGTCCAACGAGGCCTGCGGCCACAGCTTCCGGTCGGGCGTCTCGATGGCCAGCATGAACTTGATGCCGTTCCACGGATTCGGCTTGGCACTGACGTCCTGCGAAAGAACCATCGCCGATCCTCGAACCGTGCAACCGCGCAGGGATTCGGCTGGCAACCGCACGCGGATCGAGGACGAACTGCTTGCTGTGCCGTCTTGGCTCTCGATGCACAGAGCCCGAGGGCTCTCGAAACCCGCGGCGAATCGCGGCTCGCCCAGCAACTGGGAGCCGGCCTCCGCGGACTCGAAATCCGCCGCGAAGATCACTTGTCCTTGACTCGGCAACTCGGCCGCATGGCCACCAACCGACAGGGCGCACAGAACGACCGGCAGCACGACGGCCCGGATGCTCGATCGGGAAAGGCACGGGCGCCGGACGGTGAAGATTCGGGCGGAACACATGGCTGGTGATCTCCGAAGGAAGCAAAGGAACCTGGCAACAGACCAGTATAGCCCGTCTGCCGTCCAACCTCAGCCACCAAGTCGCCCGATCAGGTAGAGAACTCCCGGATTTTCTGCACGGATCCCGGTGTCCGAGGGATCGTGGATTTGCCTCGCTCGTCCAGACCCTCAAGTAGCACGGATGGCAGGGCCGAGGCACGGATGGCAGGGCCGAGGCACGGATGGCTGAAATCGGGAAAGAGGCGGGGCCTTGAGCCCTTGCGCATGGCCTGCCGCGCCCCGTGCATGAGAGTGGACGAGAACGGTTCGCGGCGAATGACTCCTGACACTTCTTTCTCGAGCGCCGCTTATGCGAGCGCCGGGGCTGCGGCAACTGCGGAACCGGTGTAGATGCCGGCGGCGAAGGACGGCTGAGGTTCGCGCGGCTGGAGAGCGCGCCGGGCCACCGGGATCGGAATGTCGCGGCGGGTGCGGTTGACGTAAAGACTGACGTGCTCGTAGCCGCATTGCTGCAGCAGATCCAGGGCGGCCAGGAATCCGTCGCCGACCCGCTCGGGCTGATGCGCGTCCGCGCCGATCACGACGGGGATCGAACGCCGGCGCATCTCGGCCAGCATGTGCGGAAACGGATTCATCTCTGCAATCGCCTTGTTCACCCCGGAGGTGTTCAGTTCCATGGCAACGCCGGTCGCGGCGATCCGATCCAGGGCCTGCCCAATTTCGTCGCGGATCAATTCGGGATGCCACGCGAGAGGCGTTTCGTTCTTGACCAGATCGGGATGAGCCAGGCAGTCGAACAGGCCGGTCTCCGCCGAATCGGCCAGCAAACGGAAATACGTGCGTTGGAAATCCAACGGATCGCCCTTCCAGTAGCGTTCCTTGAATTCGGGCATCTGTGGATGAACCGAACCGAGCACGTACTGAAAATCGGCCAACTGCAGTTGGTGCTCGACCCAACGTTCGTAGCCTGGAAAGTAGTCGGCTTCGAGCCCTAACCGCACATCGATGCGCCCGCGCCAGTCCTGACGCGCGCGGAATACCATCCGCAAGTAGTCGTCGAAGTCGTCGACGCTCATGCGCACGTTCGAGGAAAAGCCGGCGGGCATCGGATTGTGGCACGTCACCATCAATCCGTGCAGGCCGCGCCGGTAAGCGACCTCCGCGTACTCGTAGGGCAAGCCGACCGCATGATGGCAGAGCGGTGTGTGCGAGTGAGTTTCATACAACATGATCTCTTGATACATTCTTCGGTTCTCTTTCTCCAAATTTTCTGACTTTCACGCGCGGCACCATTGCCGTAGCGCAAGCAAATCGTCGCGAATGGTTGGTTGTTGCTGAATTCTACGCAACGATTATGTAGGTTTCGCAAATTTCCTTGGTAGTTTGCGCGAAGATCGATTTCTTCTCGCATTCGCCGACTCGACGCAAAGACGCGCCGCGACTCGTCCGCCGCGCGCTTAGAGCAGATCGCTCGCCAAATCGGCCAGTTCCGACCGTTCGCCTTTCTCCAGCGTGACGTGCGCGTACAACGACTGGCCCACCATGCGGCTGATCAGATAGCTCAACCCATTCGACAAGGAATCCAGGTAGGCGTGATCGATCTGGTGGATATCGCCCGTGAAGACGATTTTCGTGCCCTCGCCGGCTCGCGTGATGATCGTCTTCACTTCGTGCGGCGTCAGATTCTGGGCCTCGTCCACGATGAAGAAGATCCGTTGCAGACTGCGTCCGCGGATGTAGGCCAGCGGCGAGATGACCAGTTTTTCGCACTCCAACATCTTCTGGATACGCAGCGACGACTGGTCGGCCTCGTCGAACTGATGCCGAATCACTGCCAGATTGTCGTACAGCGGTTGCATGTACGGATCCAGCTTGGCCGAAATGTCCCCGGGCAGATACCCTAGATCACGGTTGCTGAGCGGCACCACCGGCCGAGCCAGCAGGATCTGGCGGTAATGCGACCGGCACTGCAACGCCGCGGCCAGCGCCAGCAACGTCTTGCCCGTTCCCGCCTTGCCCGCCAGGGTCACCAGACGGATTTCGGGATCGCTCAAGACGCCCAAGGCAAACGACTGCTCGGCGTTGCGAGGCGCAATTCCGTACGCCGTCATCTTCTCGACTCTCAGGAACGATTGGTCGGCGGCGCGATACCGGGCCAGCGCCGACTTCGATCCGTTGCGGAGAATGAAGTTCTCGTTGGCGATCGGATCGGCGATCTCCGGAAACAACGACGACTTGGCGATTCCGCCGTTTCCGTAAAACGATTCGATCGACTCGCTCGGCAGGTTGTTGATCGTCCGCTTGCCCGAGTACAGTTTGTCGAGTCCCTCGACTTTGTCGCTGCTGTAATCCTCGGCCGGCAGATCCAAGGACCGCGCCTTGAGACGCAGATTCGTGTCTTTGGTGACCAAGACGACCAATCGCCCCGGGAACTGCTGTTGCAAGGTCAAGGCCGCGCTCAAAATCCGATGGTCGGGGCAATCCCGCAAGAAAACCGATTGCAGGCGATCCTCACCGTTGCCGTGTAGGACGATGCGGATGCTCCCTCGGTCCGGACCCAGCGACGCGCCCTCGGCAGCCAGCACGTCGTCGGTCAACTGGTCCAAGCGTCGAAGGAACTCGCGCGCCTGGAAATGAATGTCCTGACTGCCTTTCTTGAACTGATCCAACTCTTCCAGAACCGAAATGGGAATTGCGATGTCGTTTTCCTCGAATCGCTCGATGCAGCCCGCATCGTGAAGAATGACGTTCGTGTCCAGGACAAACAGTTTGCGGCAATCCGTTACCTGCGATCGCGACATCGACGACTCCCGGGTAGTGAGACAAGTCGGCCAAATATGCCAATCTGCCCATTATCGCCATGTTTGTTAAGTTGTAATGAAGCCACTGTGAAGAATTCAAGACTCCGGTAAAACGGTCCTACTTCTTGTACGTCCGACCGACCTGGAGGTTCGCGCGGTCCAGTCTCGATCGTGAACCTGAAGCCGTATCCGAGAGAGGTCGGGTGGATTCAAGAGATTCCGAATTCCCTTGGATTCGGCCACGATGGTTGCGGCGTCGCAACTTCCATCGCTGGTATTTTATCTCGTTTGCCCAGTCCGGAGAACGGCAGATTTCCTACATGCCTCGCAGGCTGGTTTCGAAACTTACTCGTCGTTCGTCCTGCAGGTCGAGCGACGTGATCTTCCATGCATTGTCGCGGGGTTCGACGGTCAAGTGGGCCTGATACTCGTTCGTCCGCGCGTGGATGTGGCCCCAATGCTCGACAGTGCCCGTGACGGTCCAGCGGCAGAGGTAGGCGAATGCCCGCTCGTCGGACGTGCCGGTCGTCCGGTCGGGCGGCACGGATCGGTAGTCGACGATGCGGACTTCGCGGATTCGCGACACCGCGCCGCCTTGCTCTTGCATCACCAAGCCGCGACGAATCTCCAGATACAAGTCCCGCAACAACCGCCCATCGACGCTCTTGGCCAAGGCGTCGTAGACTTGATGTTCGTCTCGATAATCGAACGCGCGGTAGAGATTTTTATGGAGCGCGGCGAGTGTGGCTGCGGCTTGATCGTCGGGCAATTGAGGCGTTCCCGCTAACGGATTGGGCAGTTGCCACCGCGCATAGGGCCAGGCGGCAACTGCTCCGCCGATCAGCAGCAACACCAGCGGTCCGCGGAGTCGCGACTTCAGGCCATCACCGGACCGGCGAGCATCCGGCGTTTCTTGGTTGCGGTCCGAAGTCTCACGACTTCGGCTACTGGTCGAATCGTCTCGGAACCGGTACATCACCGCCACGGGAACCAGCAGAGCAAGGCCCAGCGAGACCAACGGCAACGACCATATCGGCCGCGGCGGCAGCACGACGTCCACCTGTTCCAGCGGCGGCGTGGGCGGACGGCCTGGGTTTCGCCACTCAAACGTGTTCTGGCGGCCGATTCGGGTCAGAGCAGCGGTCTGCGTATCCTCGAATGCATAGACGACCATGTTGACCGACCATAGAAAGCGATTGAAGCGGTCCCAGGTGACTCGGACCGTATCCGGCGTACCCTTGGTGCTGTAGGACAGGATGATGCCGACGCGCGCACTGGCCATGCTCACGCGACTTCGCTCGGCGCGGCGGGCAAAGTCCTTGAAATCCAGGCCGTAGAAGTCCAAACGGTCGACCACCGGCTCGACAAGCACTCCATCGATCTCGACAGGGTTCCCTGCTTTGAAAAATGCTTGAATCTGCTCGGCCGCCAAATCCTGCTCGGCAATCTCCAGGAAATTCTCGTCGTCGCGGGCGATCAGCACGCTTTCGTCCAGAGTCAACAGCGGGATCAGGATCTCGTGGCGAACCTCGTAGTCGTTGATGTACAGGAACGAGTAGACCGCACTGTAGCTGGTGATGCCCAGCGTTTCTTCCTTCTGACGTTCGTACCAATCCTGCCACTCGTCCTCCGAAGCGTCGGCAGATAACGGCGGATTGTCCCAACTGAAGCGGACGGTCTGTGGCGAGTCGGGATACAGCACCTGGCGGTGCGGCGTGTCGGCGTTCTCCTGTTTCACGTTCAATTGCATTTCGGCTGGAACCAGCAGTTTGTCGTCGACGAAATGCTGGCTGAACGTCAGGAACTCGGGTGGCGCATCGAGCACGTACTCCTGGACGAATGTCAGCTTGTGGGCCATCAGCTCGGACATCGGCACGCCCTCGGGCTGCATGTCGAATCGTTTGACCTCGACGCTGCGGCCGGCGAGCCGTTCCCCGCGCACGTTTCGGATGGCGAATCGGTCCAGCAGAAACGGCTCGTGCTTGCCGATGCCGTCGTCGATGACGTCCGGTTCGAGAAAATCCTGGTCGTTCGGCTTCAGATTGTGGAACAGGAACAGATCCTCGACGAATACGTCGATGCGAACCGTAACCTTGTCCCGCGTCACGTAGACGAAAGACTGAGTCACCGAAATGGGATGCGCGGCGGCCTGTGTCGCGAGAAGCAGCAGGCCGAGACCAAGGGTGAGCGGGGACGTGCGTCTCGCCATCAGCGGTCGTACTCGACGCGGATCGGCTGGATGTCGAACTTCGGGTTCTGCCCCAGGAATCGGCAGGGATTGTTGTGGAACACCTCGATCGCTTCCTGCAGCGAATGTTTCCGGCGGCGGAATTCGACGACGCATTCCTGCAACGTGAAGGGATCGCTCGGTCCCCAGTCGGCTGACGAATTGACCAGGATGCGCTCGGTCCCGTACCGTTCCAGCATGTCCACCGCTCGCTTCGGCGAACACTTCGTGATCGGATACAAGGTGAAGCCCACCCAGTAACCGGCGTCCAGCGGCGCGCGGATCGTGTGCTCCTCGATATGGTCGATCCAGACCCGAGCCGGATCTACTCGCATGTGAGCCAACACCTCCAGTGTTCGCCGCGTGCCGCGAACCTTGTCCCGCAAGTGCGGCGTATGAATCAGGATCAGTTGGTTGTGCTTCAAGGCCATTTCGATCTGAGCCTCGAAGATCTCCTCCTCGTTCTTCGTCGTCTTGTGAAAGCCGATTTCGCCCACGCCCAGGACGTTGGGTTTCTCGAAGAACTCGGGCATGTGCTTCAGGACTTCGTAGCTGAGCGGCGGGTTTTCGGCTTCCTTCGGATTGACCGCAACCCAGCAGAAATGACGGATCCCGTACTGGGCAGCACGCGTCGGCTCGAACTCGCTGATCTGGCGAAAGTAGTCGACGAAGGTCTCGGGATACTTCCGATCGAAGCCGGCCCAGAAGGCAGGTTCGGCGACGGCGACCACGCCGGCCATTGCCATCCGTTCATAGTCCTGACAGGTGCGTGCGATCCCGTGGTAGTGGGGCTGGATGATCTGCATGTCGTTTCTCCGCTCAATCCAGGTCCGAGAACAGATTCAACAATCGTTCGGCGCGATCCGGCGACGTGTCGGATTGGGCCAGCAATTCGAGTGACTGGTAGATCTCCTTCAGTCGCCGGTCCTCGCGCGGGATCGGACTCTGGTCCCGCTGAGCCGCCGCATCCAGCCGGTCCAAGGTCGCGGCGATGTCGAGCAGCATACACCGCACCTCCAGGTAGTATTGATCGAGTACCTCGCCTGTTTTCAACATGTCTGCCTGCTCCCGTGGAAGGTCCGGTGATACCGGATGGAACGTCGGCCCGGCGAACACGATCTTCAGCCGACGGCCGGTACGGTCATTGTAAGCATCCGTCAGCCGCTCGCCACTGTCAGGCGGCGAAAAATGGATGTGGAAGTGCGGGCGGGACTCCGGTCCTCCGGGTGCTTCGCACAGATGACTGTTGACACTTCCTTCTCGGCGGTTGCTTACGGCGCCGGCGCGCTGAGTCGCCAGCGGTCGAGCAGTTCGGCCAACCAACGTTGGTGGGGTTGGGACATTGCCGCAATCAGGTGCCGACTGGCGGGGTCGAAATACACCAAGCCTTCTGATTCACCGATGCTCGACTGCTGCATGGCGACCGCCAGACGGTCCATCAGCGCGGTGGCATCCGACGAGTTGCCGAGCAGGTGCTTGACGGGATAGAACTCGATGTCCCAATGGTTCTTGTCGGCCTCGGGCGACGTGATCTGAACCGTCGCGGCGTCGACCACGCGATAGGTCAAATCCATCGGGCTCAGCATGTTCGTCAACGCTTCGGCCACGGGCACTCCGTCGGCTTGCAGCACGGTCTCGGCAGCCGGCGTCCAGCCCATCTTTCCCAACGCCTGCCAGTCGACCAGGATCTGCAGTCCGGTGTCCTGCGTCAAGCGTTGCAGAATCTGCAGCATCAAGGTGGGCTCGGAATAGCGGATGCGAACCGGCTTCTGCAGCATCGGTTGGATCCTCGCGAATCGAGGTTCCAATCGGCTCAGCCCCGGGTCTAGATTCGTCTTGGTCGGCAGTCCGCGGGCCACTCGCAGTCGTTCGCAGAAGAGCAGCGTGTGGAACAGCACGGTGTCTTGATGCCGGATCACCAGATCCGGCAATTCGGCTTGGAGGCTGCCCGGTCCGCCCTGCACGTCCCACGAGTCCGGTTCGATGACGGTAGTGATCCATTCGGCCAGTTGATCGACTTGCTCCGCCGAACCGCCGACCAAGTCCCCGACGGGATGCCGGAGGCTGCGAAATTCGCCGCTGGCCGGCACGGGACGCGTCACCAACAGTTGATCGTCCACTTGCACATAGCCCAAGCCCAACGGTTGCAACGCCGCGGTCAAGATACCGCCCACGTCGGTTTCCGACGTTTTGACCGCCACGGGCCGATCGGGGCTGATCCGCATCAAAGCCAAAGCGTCCGGATCCAGCGAGATGGGGATGGTGCTAAGCCCCGTCACAAAGTGCGCGAACGAGATCAACGGCATGCCCGAAATATCCAGTTCGGGAATCGTGTCCCGCAGGCGGTCGGCAACTTTCACCTCGCGAGGTTCCGGCCGCGGTATCGAAATTTGATCGGTGCCGCTCCCGTCGAACTCGGGCACTTCCAGCATGGGCTCTTCGCTATCGTCCGAGTTGGCGGGGTCCGGCGCGGTGTACGGTTCGTCCTGGATGAACGGAGCAAACGCTTGCAGCGCTCGGGTCAACGCAGCCGTGTCCGGCGAGCCAGCGTCTGGCGGTTCGCCGTTCGGCTTGGAAACTTCCGGGGGCACGGTTTCGTTCGTTTTCGCCGCCGTTTTCGGAAGCGGAGAATCGTCTGGGAGCTTCACTTTCGTTGACGGAGCCGGATCGGGACCGTCGGGATCGTCACGCGGCGCGTCTACCGGCATGTCCACCGTATCGGCTTCGGCAGGCCCTGGTTCGGCGGGGGCTGGTTCGCCGACCGCTGGTTCGGCGGGGTCCAGGTCGGAATTCGGTTTAGGTTCCACCACGGCTTGCGCGGGCTCTGCTGGATCGGCCTGATCTTCCGCAACGTCCGGTACTTCATCCGCGACCGGCACGGTTTCCGATTGAGTCAGCTCGGGCGAAGCGTCGCCATTGCGAGAAGCCCATAGTCCGAGCAGTATCACCGACATGCCAATGCCAACGACCGCTGCCACAACGACCAACACCCATTGCCGTCGCCGCTGTGCGGCTGGGCTGTCGGGAAACGGGACGGGCTCCGAGCCAAGGTCGTACTCACCAGGGAATTCCAGTTGCTCGCCAGCATCCTGCCCCAGACCCTCCGTATCTTCGACGAGGCATCGTCGCCCACCGTCCGGCAAGGGCGGTGCGATTGTCTCGAAAACCGGAGGCTCGGCGGCTGCATTGGATTCGACCGGCGGCTTCATCGGCTCAGCAGATACCACCCCAGTCGGTGGCGGTTGCTCGAAAGGATCTTCGACATCGTGCGTCGCATCCGCCCTCCAACCCGTCGTTGGAGTCCTCACGGGCAAGGGAGGCGGTGTGAATCCGGCCTGCTCGATGTGCGCAGGCCGTTCGAATACCGACGGAGGCTCGATCTCTTCGACCGTGTCGCCACCATCCTCCGCATCGGGATGCCAGTTGTCCGGGGGGCTTACTAGCACCATGCTGCCACAGTTCGGGCAGATCAGGATCTCGCCGATCAGGGACGCATCGCGAACCTTCAACCGTTTCTGGCACGTGGTGCAGGAGATGGAAAACAGTTCCACAAACGCCCCGATCTTTGGCTCTGAGAATGGTTCAGGATCTTAGCATCGTTCGAGAAACAACTGTCGCCTCGTCAATGTAGCCATCACACTCCGTGGGATGATCAGCAATAAACACTGGACAGTTATCTCTCGAACGATGCTTAGCCTCCGTGACCGGAAGCCCGTCCCATTATCGGTTGATGAAGCCCCGTGACCCTAGGGTGAATTATCCACCGGACTTGCAAGATCAGTCAAGCAAGCGAGTACAGTCTGCCACGTTCGTGGGGCTGTTCTCAGTACCGCTCCCGTACATGCTCGCCGTGATGGGCCGGATTGCCGGTCAAGCGGCGCGCCTGGGGAGCTACGAGCTGAACACAAAATGTCGTTCCGGCATCGTGCGCGGACGACCATGATTTTACTGTCGCGGTCGCAGGCGTCGAGGCACTGCGAATGGACCCTGGCACTCGCCGCGACGCGCGTTACAATCGCGGACCTGTACGAGGCAACTCCGACGCACAAAGCAGATCTGTGGAGCAAGAGGCACCGATGACAGCCAGCGAATTGGATCTTAGGGAACGCAAACAGCAGATGCGTCGCGAGGCCTACGATGCGCGCAATGCTCAGCCGGACAAGGATCGTCTGAGCGAACTGACGATTGCGCGATTTATCGAATTGCCCGAATACGGACGAGCCGTGACGGCCATGTGGTATCTCCATTGCCGTTCGGAATTGCGGACCAAGCATGCGCTGCCCGCGGCGCTGGCCAGCGGCAAACGGATCGTAATCCCGTACTGTACAGTCGATGAATTCGGCCAGAACAAGCTGGGCCTGTGGTGGTTGGAGAGTATCGACGAGTTGGTTCCGGGAACGTGGAAGATTCTGGAGCCGCCGCGCGAGCGATGGGGCGAGCCGGGCAAGGAAGTCGATCCGCGCGAATTGGACATCGTCATGGTTCCGGGGGTGGGGTTCAGCCGCGAGGGCGCGCGGATGGGCAATGGCCAGGGCTACTATGACCGCCTGTTGCAGCAAGTCCGCGCGGATTGCCCGCTGATCGCCGTCTGCTACGAAAGCCAGTTGTTCGACGATCTGATCGTTGCTCCCCACGACGTGTTCATGGACAAAGTCGTGACGGAGCAAGCCGTTTACCAAGGCCGAGGCCGCGAGGCGGCGGCACGTTAGCATCGTTCGAGAAACAACTGTCGCCTCGCCAATGTAGCCATCACACTCCGTGGGATGATCAGCAATAAACACTGGACAGTTATTTCTCGAACGATGCTTAGCGGTACTTCTGCAACAACTCCAGCATCTTGCGGTCCAGCTTGTGTCCGTGGAAGTCTTCGTACGGAACGTCGTCTCGACCGCTGTCCAGGATGCCGAACGAGCCTCGCAGATTCCACAACGCCCAGCCCCACCCGGCCTCTTGCCAGTTCTGTAGGCAATCTTCCATCCAGGCCAGGACGACCGGGTGAGGCGTTCGGTTGTGGCAACCGAATTCGCCCACCATCACCCCGATGCCATGTTCCTGGGCTTCCTTCCAAGGAACGATCATGGTTTCCCACAACCAACGCCGGTCCTCCATCTGCTGGCCCACCAGCGAGCCGCCGGAGGCCGAGGGGCGGAATGTCACATCGGCCGGCGGCTTATCCCAGTCGTTGCGCAGTTGCAACGTGACTTCGGGCAGATCGCCGTGCTTCAACCCGATTTCGGAGATCTGCAGCCAGTCGCCGCCGGTCATCGCCAACTCGATCTGTTTCGCGCCGGCGGGAACGGTCATCTCGTAATCGCGGTCGTAAACGTTCTGGTAGATCTTCCATTCCTCGCGGTACTCGGCCGTCTTCCACTCGCCTTCGCCGGGGCCGCAAATGAACGATCTCTCCCAGATCGTCGCGCCATCAGCACGCGCGACCAAGTCGGCACGAGTCGAGACGGTCATCACGTGGATTCGCAGCACCGTTTCGCGATCGAACGGACCTCGGATGATCAAGGGAGCGCGCGACTCTGGCGCCATGTCGGCCTTCTTTGGCGAGTACAACGTCCCGTTGGCCCGAAGCCGCGGCCAGACAGGCGTTGGAAACTTGTCAGCACCTGACATCCAACTGGCCCTGTAGTGGGTGACGTCCGACGGCGTGTAGCCGCGGGTTGCTTGGGCGAGACGCAAGTCGGCCAATTCCAAGACCGGGCGCTGGCCCCACTGCAGACCGTCCGAGATGATCAACCGCTCCGGATCCTCGGCTCGGATCGCCTCCACGATCGGCTTGACGACCCGCACGTAAACCTCGGGTTCCACGTCAGCCGGTTCGTTGAACAGATTGAAGCTCAGCCGCTCGCTCGGAATGCCTCGATAGCGGCGCGCGAACATTGCCCAATGCATGGCGCAAACCCGCTGCGCCTCGGCGTCCGTCCACAAACTCTTGGCCTCGCCGGGACGAGCCACGGTGTAGCCCGGCGCGCGATGGAAATTGATGCTGACGTGGATTCCGTACTGCCCGCCCCAGGCGACCGCTTGGTCGATTTCGCGCAGCGATTGTTCGTCGAACCGAGTCCAATCGCCGTCGACGATCCAAGTCCGATAGTCCATCGGCAATCGGACGAAGTTGAAGCCCAACTCGTGAATGATACGAAAGTCGGACTCGCGGAAGCCTTCCGTGTTGCGTGGACGGTTGAACTTCTCGAGCAGATTGAACCCGCGCCACTGCGGCAAGCGGTCCGCTGTCGCCTTTGGCAAACCCGTCGACGGCGGCAACTCCGTCTCCGCCGCAACTCCCGCGGAAACCACTCCCAGAACCGCCAGCAGAAGGCCTCCGATCCAGTCTCGCGTCATCGCATGCTCCTCTCATAATCCGACACTTGTCGATTCGCCGATCCCTACCTGGCGCGAACATCGTAGCACATCAAGACCTGTTGGTCGCGCAGATACATGCGGCCGTTGGCGAGCACTGGCTGCGGCCAGCTTTCCGCCAGGACGGACGGCAATCGGAAGGAACCGTTCAATTGGTATCGTTGCGGCGTGGCTTGGATCAACGCCATCGTACCGTTCTGATAGCGAAAATACAGTTGGCCGTCGGCATAGGCCACGGCCGCCGACCCGCTGCCGGGGCCTCGTTCGTCTCCGCCCCACACCAGCCGGCCGCTGCGCACGTCCACGCAGACCGGGAAACCGTTGTTATGCCCGTGGCCGCAGTACAGGTGGCCGTCGATCAGCACCATGCCGCCGTGATGGTTTTGCAACCGGTCCGCGGGCAGAAAGTACTGTTCCTGCACTTGGACCCGGCCGCCGCCGCCGACAATCCGCAGCAGGGCCGATCCCGTGCCGTAGCCGGTCGAGCAGAACACGTAGTCGTTGAACACCACGGGGGTCGGGATGTTGGCGGTGCCGTTGGCGATTCGGTCGTAGCGCCACAGCAACTGGCCATTGGTCGCCTGGACGCCGATCAGCCCGCGGCCGACCAACTGGACGTATTGCTTGACGCCCCCGGCTTGGCTGATCACGATCGACGAGTAGCCTGCGCCGTCCTGTCCGTGGCTGCCGCCGTAGGGCATCGCCGTGGTCCATGCCACTTTGCCGCTGCGCTTGTCCATCGCGGCCAGTACTGCATTGGGGCCGCCCGGGGTGCAGACCAGCAGCGGACCGTCGATCAGCGGCGACTCGCTATATCCCCACCCGGACATCATTCGGCCGCCAAAGTCGCGAGCGAAGTTCTTGCTCCACACAGGCTGTCCGTTGTCGGCCCGCGCACAGACCAGATCGCCCTCGATCGAGATCGCGTAGACATGCTCGCCGTCCACCGTCGGCGTGCCATTCGAACCTCGCTCGGTTCGGCCCGGTCCAATCGGCGTCGACCACACTTTCGATCCGTCGGCAACGCTCAGGGCCATCAAGTGTTCCATGCCGTCTTGGCGGCCCATCGTGTAGATCTTCCCACCGGCCACCGAGACGCTGGCAAAGCCAGTGCCCAGTCCCTCGACCTGCCAGGCCAGCGGAGGCCCTCCCGACGGCCACGAGGCCAGCAGGCCTTTCTCTGACGAGACTCCGTCCAGATTGGGACCTCGCCACCGCGGCCAATCGAACGCACTCGCCGCGGGGGATGCCGCAGGAGTTCCCGATTCATCGTCGGCGTCCGTTCCCGCTTCGGACTTGCTCAGCCGCACCTGGCTGGAAACGTACAACCGATCGCGATAGCTGAGCGCCGAAAGCGGGACGCTGATCTCGCGGCCGTCGTCGCTGCGCCGCAGCAGTACTTGCTTGTCCTGATAGCCGAGCATCACGGCCTGTACCGTGAATTTGCCATCGGCTGAAGTCCAGTTTCGAGCCTCGCGCTGCTCTGCAGCGATCGAGAACGCGACCGAGAGAACGAACAGAAATAGCCCGCCAAAACCCAGTTTACCCAATCGCACTCGCCACCAACTCTTTCCAGAAACGTCGAACACTCTTCTTCCGACCCGGGCCGCGGGTCGTCGAGCCCCGAAGCCGCTCATCGCCTGCAATGCCACTTGCCGCCGAAAAAACTGCCCTGTTTCGCCACTCTGCCAACTAACAAAGCGGGCAGAGTAGATTATATTAGGATAGCTCGTTTCGGTGAACTTGGCGAGCGTCGTGAGCTGTGAGGGTTTTTTCGGTTATTCCTGTCCGATAGGGCGGCAAGGCATGGACGACTGGCGAAACGC
Organism: Pirellulaceae bacterium; assembly: GCA_023382975.1. Classification (GTDB taxonomy): domain Bacteria; phylum Planctomycetota; class Planctomycetia; order Pirellulales; family Pirellulaceae; genus SKKK01. Next base: position 52,019 of record JAHDXO010000007.1, on the reverse strand, counting down.
GCTGAACACGTCGTATATCGAGCGGCTCTACGCCGACTTTTCGAAGAACCCCGAGAGCGTGCCCAGCGATTGGCGCAATTGGTTCGAACGACTGGCCGAAGGGGCGAGCGACAACCATCATAGCCAACTGGGCCCCTCGTTCCGGCCAGCCAGCATTTTCAGGCCGCCGTCCGGAGGGGATCGGGCGGTTCTGGACGACAAGCTGCATCTCGCTCGCCTGCAGGAGCGGTTTGATATCCTGGTCCGAAACTATCGGTTTCGGGGGCACATCATCGCGCGGGTGGATCCGTTGGGCCGCCAGAATCCGCGACCCTTCGAACTGGACCTGGATTACTACGGGATCTCTGAGGCGGATTTGGACTCGCAGGTTTCGACCAAGGCGATCCGCGGCTCGAACGTGCAGACGCTGCGTGAGGTGATTCAACGTCTGGAAGAGAGCTACTGCGGTGCGATCGGTGCGCAGTTCATGCACATCGACGAACTGGAGACCCGCCGCTGGCTCCAGCGCCGGATGGAGAACCGCGAGAACCGCCTGCGCCTGAACTACCAGCAGCAGGTTCGGATTCTGACCAAGCTGACGGACGCCGTCATCTTCGAGGAGTTCGTTCGCACGAAGTACGTGGGGATGAAGACTTTTTCGTTGGAGGGCGCCGAGACGCTGATCCCGCTGCTCGACCTGGCGATTGAAAAACTGGCGTTGCAGGGAGTCCGCGAAATCGTGATGGGAATGGCGCATCGCGGGCGACTGAACGTGCTGGCCAACATCCTAGGCAAGCACTACCACGACATTTTCCGCGAGTTCGAGGACGTGGATCCCGTCCTGTACAGCAACCGAGGCGACGTGAAGTACCATCTGGGCTATCACAATTACTGCACGACCGCCACGGGGCACGAGGTCCACATCTCGCTGGGCTTCAATCCGTCGCATCTGGAGTTCGTCAATCCGGTGACCCTGGGGCGTTGCCGCGCGAAGCAGGACCGATTCGGCGATTCGCAGCGCAAGGTGGCCGCGGCGCTGCTGATCCACGGCGATGCGGCGTTTGCCGGCGAGGGCATCGTTCAAGAGACGCTGAATCTAAGCCAGTTGTCCGATTATGCCATCGGCGGGACGATCCACGTGATCGTCAACAACCAGATCGGTTTCACGACGCCGCCGGGCGAGGGCCGATCGTGCGCCTACGCCACCGATGTCGCCAAGATGCTGCAGATCCCGATCTTCCACGTCAACGGCGAGGATCCCGAAGCCGTCGCGCAGGTGGTCGACATGGCGCTGGATTTCCGTGCGACGTTCCGGCGCGACGTGATCATCGACATGTACAGCTTCCGACGCTGGGGGCACAACGAGGGCGACGAGCCGGCGTTCACGCAACCGTTGATGTACGAGGCGATCGAAAAGCGGCCGACGGTTCGCGAGGGCTACCTGAACCATCTAATGCAGTTGGGCATGGTCACCAAGGAGGCAGCCGACGACATCTCGCAACGCCGCTACGAGATCCTCGAACAGGAACTGTCACTGGCGCGACGCGACGATTACTCGCCCAAGCTCGGCACGCTGGAGTCCATGTGGCAGGGCTACATGGGGCAAGAGGAACGTTTCGTCGAGGATGTCGACACCGCGGTCGAGCGGGAGGATCTGTCGCGGTATATGGAACGGCTCGCTTCCGTTCCGGACGGGTTCCACGTCCATCCGAAACTGCGCCGCGTGCTGAACAACCGCCGAGCGATGGCCACGGGCGAGAAGCCGCTGGATTGGGCTTCGGGCGAATTGCTGGCGCTGGCGACCGTGGCTGCCGAAGGATACCGAGTTCGCTTCTCCGGCCAGGACTCCCAACGAGGAACGTTCAGCCAGCGCCACGCCGTCCTGCACGACACGACCGATGGCCGCACCTACACCGCGTTGCAGCATATCAGTCCCGATCAAGCCGCCGTCGAGGTCGTCAATAGTCCGTTGTCCGAGGCGGGGGTGCTGGGATACGAGTACGGCTACAGCCTGGTGTTTCCCGACGGGCTGGTGATGTGGGAAGCACAGTTCGGCGATTTTGCCAACGCCGCCCAGGTGATTATCGATCAGTTCATCGCCAGTGCCGAAGACAAATGGCGGCATCTTAGCGGGTTGGTGATGCTGCTGCCTCACGGTTTCGAAGGGCAAGGCCCGGAGCATTCCAGCGCCCGGCTCGAACGGTTCCTGGTACTGGCGGCGGAAGACAACATGCAAATCGTCATGCCCAGCACTCCGGCCCAGCATTTTCACGCGTTGCGGCGGCAAGTGGTCCGTCGGTGGCGCAAGCCGCTGGTGGTCTTCACCCCGAAGAGCCTGTTGCGGCATCCGCTGACGGTATCGGACCTGGACGAATTCGCGACCGGTCGTTTTCGCCGTGTTCTGCCCGATTCGCAAGCCGAACCCGAGCGAGTCCGGCGCGTGCTGCTGTGCAGCGGAAAGATGTACTACGACTTGGAAGAGGCCCGGCGGAAACGCCAGCGAAGCGACGTGGCTCTGGTGCGGATCGAACAGTTCTACCCGCTGCCGGACGAACAGGTGCTCGAGGCGTTGAAGGCGTACGGCGAAGGAACGCCCGTGTACTGGGTTCAAGAAGAGCCGGAGAACATGGGCGCCTGGTCGTTCCTGCGCTGGCGTCTGGGCGAGAAACTGCAGGACCGCTATCCGTTCGCCGGGGTGACGCGGCCGGCATCGGCGAGTCCGGCCACGGGGTCGAGCAACTCGCACCGATTGGAACAGCAGGAAGTGATCGACCAAGCGTTTGGTGAGCCGACGTAGGAGTGGCGAGAAGATAGTTATCCGGCTCGACAGGCGGGGCGATCCTCTCGGGCCGGGGAGACAGACTGAAAAGGCCCTCCTACTGGCCCCGTGATGTGTGCGATTTCCCGATATCCTTTACCGACGAGCAACACGGCAATGGTCCACGAACTAAAAATTCCGCGAGCAGGCGAATCGATCCAGGAAGTCCAAGTCGGTCAGTGGTTCAAGAAGGAAGGTCAGTGGGTCGAGCGGGATGAGACGGTGGTCGAGCTGGAAACGGACAAGGCCAGCATGGATCTGCCTGCGCCGGTGTCCGGCGTGCTGACAAAGATCCTTAAGCACGAAGGAGATCCCGCCGAGATCGACGAGACGATCGCGCTGATCGACGAGTCCGCCCGCGCGGAGCAACCGGCCCAGGCGGAAGTCCAGCCCGGCCCGCTTCCCGATCCCCTGATCATCATGCCTGCCGCGCAGCGTCTGTTGTCGGAGCACGGGTTGCAAGGCCGCGACGTGGAAGCCACCGGTCCCGGGGGACGTCTGCTGAAAGAGGACGTCCTGCGGCATCTGGAGCAACAGAAGCCGGCCGACGCACCGAAGGTTCCGGAGCAGATTGAAGAAGCCACGAAGCCGGCTGCGCAGCCCGCCGCACCCGCACAGCCCGCCGCACCCGCACAGCCCGCCGCGCCCCAACCCGCCGCGCCCCAACCCGCCGCGCCCCAACCCGCTACGACCAAGTCCACCGAGGCCAAGTCCTCCTCAGCCAAGTTGACGGCGGCACCGTCTCCGTCCCTCGCCAGCGATTTTGACGAGACCGCAGTGCCCGCGGGGACGGCCATTGCCGCCGGTGCAGCGCGGCAGGAGGAAGCCGTACCGATGAGTTTGATCCGCCGCCGCATCGCCGAGCGACTCGTCCAAGCGCAACACGAAGCCGCGCTGCTGACGACGTTCAACGAGATCGACATGTCGGCCGTCATGAAGATGCGGCAGCAATACCGCGACCGCTTCCAGGAGAAGTACGGCTGCAAACTCGGCTTCATGTCGTTCTTTACCAAGGCGACGATCGAGGCGCTGAAAGAGTTCCCGGCGCTGAACGCTGAGATTCGGGGCCGGGAGATCGTCTATCGCAACTACTTCGACATCGGCATCGCCATCGGCAGTGGCCGGGGGCTGATCGTTCCCGTGTTGCGAAACGCCGAGCGGCTTAGCTTCGCCGAAATCGAGCTGCAAATCGCCGATCTGGCCCGCCGCGCCGATGGCAACAAGATTCGCCCCGAAGAACTGACCGGCGGCACGTTCACGATCACCAACGGCGGCGTCTACGGATCGTTGCTTTCGACGCCCATCGTCAATCCGCCGCAGAGCGGTGTTCTGGGCCTGCACACCATCCAGGAGCGTCCCGTCGCGCACGAGGGGCAGGTCGTGATCCGCCCGATGATGTACGTCGCCCTGACCTACGACCACCGCTTGGTCGACGGCCGCGAGGCAGTGACATTCCTGCGACGGATCAAAGAGATCATCGAGGAACCCGCGCGCATGTTGCTGGAGATCTGATCGCGGCCCTGGACCACCCCGCCCCCTTTCACCACGGAACAACATCGTGACACAGCATCAATACGACTTGGTTGTCCTCGGCGGCGGTCCCGGCGGGTACGTCGCAGCGATTCGTGCTTCGCAACTCGGCTGGTCGGTCGCCTGCATCGACGAGAACGCCCAGTTGGGCGGGACGTGCTTGCGAGTCGGCTGTATCCCCAGCAAAGCGCTGCTGGAATCGAGCGAACGATACGCCGAAGCATGCCACTCCCTGGCCCAGCACGGAGTGTCCGTGGGGCAAGTCGGCTTGGACGTCGGGCAGATGCAACGCCGCAAGACGCAGATCGTCAAGACCCTGGCGCTGGGGATCGACGGACTCTTCAAGCAGGGCGGCATCACCCGCTACCTCGGCCGCGGACGGCTGGACGGTTCCGGCGCAGTGACCGTGACCGGAGACGACGGCGAAACCCGTCTCGACGCCAAGAGCATCCTGATCGCCACCGGCAGTCGCCCCGCGCCTTTGCCCGGCGTCGAATTGGACGGTGACCGGATCGGCACCAGTACCGAGGCGTTGGCCTACGGCGAGGTTCCTGAGCACCTGGTCGTGATCGGCGCGGGCTACATCGGTCTGGAACTGGGGAGCGTCTGGCGCCGCCTGGGGGCCAAGGTCACGGTGTTGGAAGCTCTGGACCGGATTCTGCCCGGAATGGATCTGGAAATCGCCCAGGCCGCGCATCAGATCTTTAAGAAGCAAGGCTTCGAGTTTCGACTGCAGACCCGTGTGCAGCAGGCCGTTGTGGACGGGGGCCGTTGCGTTGTTCGGTGCGAAGGCACCGAACCGATCCAGTGCGACCGCGTGCTGCTGGCGATCGGCCGCGTCCCGAACACGGACGACATCGGTTTGGACCGCGCGGGGATCGAAGTCGACCGCCGAGGCGAGATCCTGGTCGGCGAGAATTACGCGACGTCCGCGCCGGGCGTCTATGCGATCGGCGACTGCATCCGCGGCCCGAAACTGGCCCACAAGGCCTCGCACGAAGCGTTGGTTTGCATCGACGCGATCGCCGGCCAGTTCGCGCACGTCGACTACGACACCGTTCCCGGAGTGGTGTACACGCATCCGGAACTGGCCAGCGTTGGCCGAACCGAAGAACAGTTGCAGGCGGCGGGACGCGAGTACCGCAAAGGCGTTTTTCCGATGCAGGCCAGCGGCCGCGCACGCACCCTTGGCGAGATTGACGGCAAGGTCAAGATTTTGGCCGACGCGGAAACCGACCGCTTGCTCGGCGTTCATATCCTAGGGGCTCGTGCGGGCGACTTGATCGCCGAGGCCGCTGCCGCGATGGCCTTCGGCGCCAGCGCCGAGGACCTCGCCCACCTGTGCCACGCGCACCCGACCCTGGCCGAAGCACTGGGCGAAGCCGCATTGGCGATCCACCACCGAGCGATCCACATTCCCGCACCGCCTCGCCGCGGGAAGTGATCGATCCCATAACGGGATCTACTCGTTCTTTTCCCCGACCGGTTCTTCGAGGTTCAAGGTTACCGAGCGGGTGTTGCTGCCCAGGTTGTCCCATCGAATCGGGCCGGTGATGCCTGCGGTAGGCGACAATTCTCGCAAGGCATCGCCAATGGCCGCGCGGTTCAGTCCCGCGCGGCGGATGGCGGCGATCAGCAACCGCACGGAGTCGTAGGTGTGCGCGGCAGCATAGTCGAAGCCGGCGGGCGCATCTTCGGGGGCAACGTACAGTTGCGGAAAGACCACACCGTCGGCTGCGGCTCCCGCCAACTCGCGGAAACGGTGCCGCCCCATTGCCGGGCCGCCGAAGAGCCGGCTCGCTGACCCCGCCGCGCGCAGCGCTCGAACCAAGGTCGCCGAATCGCGCGCGTCGCCAATCACCAGTACGCAACTGCTGTCCGCATCAACCACCCGCCGGGCCAACCCGCCATAGTCGGCTTGGCCGCTGGGGACGGTAAAGCGGTACTTCGGTGCGATCTGTTTGGCCTTGAGGGCCGCCAGCAATTCGACGGTCAAGTGCCGCGAGTCATGATCGCCCGCCGAGACGAGGATCAAGCCGCGCCGATCCATCTCTCGTGCGATCTCCGCAGCCAGCGGCACCGCGATCAAGTGATCCCCCGGCGCGACCGAGAACAGCCAAGGGACGTTGGCCAGATTGGCCGTCTTGTCGGTCGCCACGGGACTGACCATCGGCAGTCGCGCCTTGGCAACCACCTGCTCGGCCAAATGAGTTGTCGGTCCGTCAATTCCTCCAACGATTGCCCAAACACGATCCTGGTAGACTTGACGAGCCAGCACGGTGGCGCCCGCTGTCCACGGGTCTTCCGCCCAAGCGGCAACCAATCGGAACGGCTTACCCTGCCAGCCGCCGTCGCGGTTCGCTTGGTCTACCGCCAACACCGCGGCACGCCACATGCCGCCCGCGACCGGATCGTCGGGATCGCCGGGCCCGAAGTAGCCGATCAGCACCTCATCCACGTCGGTCACCGGCGGAACGTCGCGCCCCGGCCCCGCATATTCGCTGCGTTGATCGCGCAACCGAAAATGTGGCGGAGCAGACGATTCCTCGTCCGCCGCCATCGCCGCCGTCACGAGGACGCAGACCAGCAACGACCAGAACCCGATGCCGCGAAATCGAAAGCAGCCTCCTACTTCGATCGCATGGAAAACAACCATCGGTCGCTCGGATGTCGGACGTGACGGGAGAGAAAACATGGATTCAGAACGCCACCATCTCGCGGTGCGCAAATAAGAGTCCATCGCCAAGTTCCTGTTTTGCCATGTCCACGATTATACCGGTTGCCATGCCGGATGCGATTCACGTTCCCATAGATCAGCCGCGTTGGTGAAGCGTTGACGAGTAGCGCTTCGGCGCGACGCGGTAACCTAGTTCGGAATCGTTGACCCTCAATCCCGCTCTTTCGAGCTATTTAGTCGGAAAAGCCGTCTTGGTAAATTGCATCAGGCAAGAACTTTGGTAAAAATAGGCATACACCGTGGGTTCGAGAATCATAAGGAGAACTGCCATGACGCGCCGCCGAAGTCGATTGACTGCTGGGATCTGCCTGCTTGGGCTGATCGGTTTGACTTTGTTTGCTACAAGAGCTGATGCGGGCTACGGGGTGGCCCAGAAAGGGACTGCCTTTCAGAAAGGGGCCCGGACTTCGGTTGCCTGCACAAGGCCTTGCCCCCAGCGATTTGCTTTTGTGCTGCGAAGCCGGCCGCGAGTCTGCTTCCTCAAGTCAATCGCGCCCCGGCCACGAGCCTGCGCGTGCTGCCAGCCAGTTGCCAAATGCGAAGTCACGAAAGTCGCGGTAGCCGCAGAACCCGTCCAGAAGGGCGCTGCTCAGAAGGGCGCGATCCAGAAGCCGATGGTCGAGGTCCCCGAAGCACCCGTCGTCCCAGAACCGCCGGCACCCGAGGTTCCCGCAGAACCGAAGCCAGAGCCAACTCCGGAACCGCAACCCGAACCGGCCCCGATGCCGGCTGAAGAACCGGCCCCGGCGCCCGCTGCTGAACCGGCCCCGGCACCTGCTGCTGAACCGGCCCCGGCACCTGCTGCTGAACCGGC
>JAHDXO010000007.1:0-44041 GCA_023382975.1 Pirellulaceae bacterium | reverse complement strand
AACCGGCCCCGGCACCTGCTGCTGAACCGGCCCCGGCACCTGCTGCTGAACCGGCTCCGGCGCCCGCTGCTGAACCGGCCCCGGCACCTGCTGCTGAACCGGCCCCGGCACCTGCTGCTGAACCGGCTCCGGCGCCCGCTGCTGAACCGGCTCCGGCGCCCGCTGCCGAACCGGCCCCGGCGCCCGCTGAGGAACCGGCCCCCGCGCCGGCCGAAGAAGCACCCGCGGCACCGGCAGAGGCTGCGCCTGCTAACAAGCCGGAAGCGCCGCCGGAGCCCGCTAGCGAAACCGAAAACTGAACGAACGGTTTCGCCTGATCGTCAGAGTCGAATGACGACCAGCCTGTCAAGCGGTTGGTCGTCTGCCCCGTGTGTCCGCGTTCGCGCTTGGGGGGCAGGCCTGCAACAAGATTGCGCCGAAGCGTCAGCTCTAGCGCGTCTGCTTGACTGGGCCGAACCAAACCAATCAGGCATCAAGCACCTACGCCGCTGAGCAGTTCGCCGCGGTTGTCGAACTTGCGAGCGACCTCGTCGATTCGCCGCAGGATGTCGGAGATCGACGTCTCGGCGGAGTCGGGCTTGGCGGGCAACTGCTCGATTGCCTGACCCAAGGATTCGGCGTCCTGGACGAGCGCCAGATCGTGTTCGTAGACGCGGTCCAGGAGCGCGAGATCGACGCGGACATAATCGAAAAAGCCGCTGTATCCCCGCACGGCAGCTCGCATCTTGAGGATCAAACCGTCCAAACGGTTCTTGGCACGTTCGCACTCGGTCAGCCCGTCCAGTTGGCCTGTGTTGATCAATTGCAGCATGAACTCGTCCAACGCCTGCTTGCTCCGCTGCAGCCGATCCGCCATCGTCTTGCGAAGCAGGTAATCGCTTTCCTGGCGATAGTCTTTCTCCAGATATCCGCGGAACCCCGGGATGTAACGCAGTACCGATTCGATCATTCCGCGGTTCTCTGAATGTTGTTTCGGGTCGATCATGCGAGTTGCCCTCCGAAGGGTTTGGGGTGAGCGCCGAACAGAGGCCGTTCCACTTGGGTCGGTCCGTCCGACACCGACGGAAATCTTTCCGGGTTCGCAGGGGAACAGTCCACTACCACCGCGTGATCATAGCGACGGGACGGCGAAAAGTCGAACCGGCGGATTTCGAAAGGTGTTGAGGATAGTCCATCCCGTCTAATACGGATTCAACCGGCCGTCGAGCGAGGCGTCGGCCTCCTGCACAAGGACGGTTCTGCCCCGGTAGCGTACCGAACAGGGCTGGCCGGTTCCGCCCCGCAACCGGACGCCTGCCAGATCACCGTCTTTCCACTCGAGGTCGACTTCGCGACCACTACGCGTCCGCAACCCGGTGACGCGGCCATCGGGCCAAGCGGACGGCAGCGCCGGCAGCAGATCGATGATGTAACGGTCTTGCTCGTCGCGGCGATGCGACTGGACCAGCATCTCCGCAATGCCCGCCGTCGCGCCGAAATTCCCGTCGATTTGAAACGGCGGATGGGCATCGAACAAGTTCGGATAGATGCCGCCGCCTCGATAGTCCGTCAGCGGCGAACCGGTGAGTCGCATGAGGTTGCCGATCATTGACTGCGCGTGCTCGCCGTCCAGAAGACGCGCCCAAAAATTGACCTTCCACGCCATCGACCAGCCTGTCCCTCCGTCGCCTCGGAACTGCAATGTCTTCTTGCAGGCTTCGAAGAACTCTGGAGTCTCGGGCAAGATTTCGTCACCGGGATGCAGGCCCCAGAGGTGCGAAACATGGCGATGAGTGGTCCGGGGCAACTCCTTGTAAAGCCACTCGCGCAATTGCCCTTCCGAGCCGATCCGGTTCGGCGCAAGGCGACTGTGCAGTTCGATCAACTGCTTCTGCAAATCGGCATCCTGCTTCAAGATCCCGGCAGCTTCGGCCGTGGAACTGAACAGATGGCGAATGATCTGGTGATCCATGGTCGGGCCCATGACCAATCCACCGTGCTCGGGCGAATTCGACGGGCCACTGATCAGCCAACCTTGGCCGTGGACGGGATCTTCGACCAAATAGTCGACGAAGAACAAAGCCGCTTCCTTCATCACCGGATACGCACGGTCGCGCAGGAAGTCGACGTCGCCACTGAACAGGTATCGCCACCAAAGATGTTGGCAAAGCCATGCTCCGCCGGTTGGCCAGATGCCGTGGTTGGCTGCATTGATCGGCGCCGTGCCGCGCCACAAATCGAAATTGTGGTGCAGCACCCAGCCTCGACAACCGTAGTGTTCGCGGGCCGTGCGGCGTCCCGAATCGACCAGATCGTCCAGCGCGTCGAACAACGGCTCGTGGCATTCGCTCAACCCTGTCAGTTCGGCGGGCCAGTAGTTCATCTGCGTGTTGATGTTGACCGTGTACTTCGACTCCCAAGACGGAGTGAGGCTCTCGTTCCAGAGGCCCTGCAGATTGGCCGGCTGGCTGCCGGGACGGCTGCTGGCGATTAGCAAGTAACGTCCAAACTGGAATACCAAGGCGACCAGATCGGGGTCGGGGCGGGCGGCGTATTCCAACAAACGCCGGTCGGTTGGCAGGTTCCGCGAGTGGCCGCCGCGCAAATCGAGCGACACGCGGCGGAACAACTGCCGATGGTCATCGATGTGGCGGTCGCGAAGCGTCGCGTACGGCTCGTGGATTCGTGCCAGTACGTCGCTGCAACGCGCCGCAGGGTCGGCCGACACGTCGCGGAAATTGCGGAAACTGGTGGCCGCGGACAGCACCAGCGTCGCGGCGTCGGCGCCAACGACACGGATCTTCCCGTCTTGAACCATCGCTTGGCCGCCCTCGATATCCACTCGCACCCGCGATTCGTACCGTAAGACGCTTTCGATCTCGTGCTTGACGGTCGTCAGTCGGCCTCGCAGCGCCAACGTGCGATCGTCCACGGCGTACGCTTCCGCGCCGGGATGGGGACAGCCGAACGCGGCCTCGAAATCGAGTTGTCCAGCCCGGTCGCCGACGATCCGGATCACGATCGCCCGGTCGGGAAAACTCGCCAGCACCTGCCGCGTGAACTCCGTTTCGCCGATGCGATAACGGGTCGTGGCGATCGCCGTGTCGAGATTCAGTTCGCGGCGGTAATCGGCTGCGTTTTCGTGTCCGTCGAAGTTCATCAGCAGATCGGCAAACGGCTGGTAAGGCATCTGCCGTAGCGGCACCGACATGAATTCCTTCATGGCCAACTGTTCCGCCTCGCGCTGCTTACCCTCGAACAGCAATTGGCGGATCTGCGGCAAATAAGCAACGGCGCCGGGTCGCGCGTAGTCGTTCGGGGCTCCCAGCCAGAGCGTATCCTCGTTGAATTGGATGCGTTCCTGGCCCACGCCGCCAAACACCATCGCGCCGAGACTGCCGTTGCCGACCGGCAACGCCTCGACCCAAGTGCGAGCCGGTTCCGCGTACCAGAGCACGTTTGCGCCGGTGGGCGAGCTGGCGATGGGCTCGCAACGTCCCGCACGAACCGGGGCCAGGATCGCCAGAATCAGCAACCATGAAAAACAGCCGCATCTGCCTGTGCGCATCGTTATCGTCTCCCATGTAGCAGGTTCTTGTTGGAGGTACTGAATTGCCGCGAGAGAACGCAATGAACACACGAAGAATTCTCCCTTTCGTGCTCCTTGTGTTCTCTTGCGGCCATCCTCATTTTTATTCGTCCAACCGCGGTTTTCGACGAAGATCCTTCTTCTGCCCACGGCTCTTCTTATCGTCGACGCGACGTCGCTTGGCCGCGCGGCTGGGGCGAGTCGCGATGCGACGTTTGGGCGGCACCGCCACTTCCAACAGCAGCTCGCGAACCTTGTCCAGGCAGTCGGTGACGTTCTTGCCCTGATCGCGGTAACGCTGGCTGTGGATGACCAATTGTCCTTCGCTATTGATCCGTGTCCGGTAGGCCGCCACGAACCGCTCGCGTACATCACTGGGGATGCTGGGCGACGTGGTAACCGACCAGTGTAGCGTCACCTTGGAATTCACCTTGTTGACGTTCTGGCCGCCGGGACCGCTGCTGCGCGCGAAGGTCAATCGGAACTCGGCAAGCGGGATCTGGATGCGTCGGTCAATACTCAGCATGTTATCGCGGGACCAAGCCGGGTACGACCGCGTTGGTCGGTCGTCTCGGGGTGTTGTCGTGGCAGACGATCTTGGCATGGCCCACCACGTAGGTATGAAAATCGGCGACCACCAGATTGTACGTTTCCGCGTCTTCTCCGGCACCGACCTCGCTGGCCATGGCCGAGCCGCCGATGCCGTGCAGAATAGCGCCCGGCTCCAGCTCGCGCAGCATCGTCCAGCCATCGCCGGCCACCCAGAGCGGATGCCCGCCGCTGCCTTCGAGAATCTCGCGTCCGAGGGTCGCCAGCGTGACGCGGATCAGTGGCTCCGCGGAACGGACGTTGGTTTGCAGCACCGGCTTATAAGCCAGTTCGCCGGTCTGTACGTCCTGGCTCAATACCAGATCGCCGATGCGGATCTGCTCGATAGACTGCAATCCGGCGATCGTCCAAACGGGCGTGCCCGCCACAAAACAATCCGCGCGGCGAGGCGCTGGCGAGGAACTCGCGCCGCCATTGTTGCCCGTGGCGATCACGGGCGCGACGTCTTCGTAGATCTGAACGTCGGTGTTGTGGCGAATGTCTGTGAACTTCTCGCCTTCCATTCGTACGCCGTTGATTTCATCCCACCACGACCACCACGCTTGCGGTGTGGGCGCAAGATCTTCGCCGGTTGCCGTGCTCAGAACTTGACCGATGCGTTCGTTCATGGTGTAGATCCACAAATTGCGTTGCAGCCGCTGCTGTTCGCGCGCAACGATCACCTGCTGCATGTCTAACAGGACGCGGGTTCGAGTCTGGGCTTCGGCCGCCCCGATCGACGGCAGCGAAACCACGGAAGCCGCTACTGGTCCTTCGCCCCACGCTGTCTCCACCAAGCTGGGGCGTCGCAGCAACGCCGTGTCCAACACCGCCACTTGCCGGCGGTCCTGGAGTTCCTGTTCGAATTGATGTCGATAGAGGATCTGACCGTTGACCAGCGCCGCTTCGACCCGCGATTCGATCGGCGCGGACAGCTCGGACAGAAGCAACGGCACGTAGTGGTCGTACGGCCTCGAAGTCAGCCGCTCGGCTGCCTGTACGCGGACTTCCGCCCACGGCGACAGGACGGCGATCCGGACCAGCGAGTGGCAGGCTTCGTGCGACGGCATCTGCGCCAGGATTTCGACGGCCCACATGCCGCCGGCTTCGCTGTGCGCGGCCAGGACCGCTTCGACCGCTGGTATCGCTTCGGGCACGATTTCGTCCAGCAACTTGTTCCGGATCGCCTCGTGTCGGCGGCCACGGTCCGTCAAGCTCTCCGCGGCCCGCAGCAGTCGGTCCCTCCACTTCTCGATCGATGCTTGGAGTCGCTGCCGGTCCTGCAAGCCCTGCCACAGGTCGCTCTCCGATACCCATCGTCCGTTCACTTGACGCTCGTTCAGACGGTTGCGAGCGACAAGATGATTCGGCTCGATTTGAACTACACGATGCAGATGAGCCGTCTCTTGCGGCGTCATCCGGTGCGATGCGCACCAATCGGCCAAGGCCAATTGGTCAGCCACCGTATCCGACGCTTCCTCGCGCCGCCGCTGGTACGATTCCCGCAACTTCCGTTGGTTCTCCGTTTCGCACGGACGATCGACCGATAACCAATCCTTGCCGATCCGGATGCGGCCTTGATGCCAGTTCGCCGGTGCGTAGTCCGGTGCCTTGGCGCTGGCCTCGGCCAGCAGACGATCCCGCTGTTCGGTCAATCCCAGGCTTTCGTGCGCGAGGGCCTGATGAACCAACCTCTCGGCCTGCCGCTGCTTCTCGACACGTCCAGCCGCCGATCCCTCGGCGACCATCGCCACGACCGCCAGTACGGCGGCTGGTCCCAGCAAACAATTGCTTCGATTGCACTTTCTCCAATTATCGCGCATCGTCATCGGACCGCTCCCTTGTTGACGCCCGGAATCGGGCGCGAAAAAGCGACACCTCCTCGGACCCTGCCTGATCGACGAACGCCGAAGGCACGGTCTGCCCCTTGTGCATTTGAAAGGATCAGCACCACTTACGCAACAGAATCCGGAAAATTTCGCCGCCCATCCCGTAGCACAGGCTGCCAGCCTGTGGCACCCGGTACGTCACGCGGGAACGCCGGACATCCCCAATCACGATCCCAGCAGATCCAGGCAGACGATCGAACGGGCGCCTCGGATGAACAGACGGTTCCCGACCAGAGCCGGGTGCGAATAGAATTCCTCTCGGGCATCGCCGAACACTCGCAGTTTCGAGAGAACTTGGAACCGGTCGCCGCTGGCATCGGCCAGTACCAACTGGCCGCCGCGGCCGACGACCAGGATGCGCTGCTCGCAGGCAAGGACCGCGCCGTAAATTCCGAATGCCTCGTCCGAGCCGGTCCAACGGGTCTTCAGTTCCTCGGCCAAGTCCAGACAGAACAGATCACCCCAAACGCAAAACGCTCGTTGGCCGACCACGACCGGCGTGCTCATGTCGGGAGCCAGTTCCTCGCTGCGAGCAACGGGCTCGGCGACGACCTTGCCCCCGTGCTCGAAGGCGTAAAGTCGTGTGCCGTTGTTCTCGGTCGTGACCAGCAAACGGTCGCCGACGATCACCGGCGTCGGCACGTTGAAGTCGCCTTCGATCGGCGGCACAATCGTCCATAGCCGCCGCCCCGTCTGGACGTCCCAACCGCCCAGCGAACGCCGGTCGTGTCCGACGATCTGCAAAACGCCACCCAAGTTCGCCGCGATCAGCGACCCGAAGCCGGCCAATTCACCCGGTGTCTTCCAGATCACTTCGCCGGTCCCTGAATCCAACGCGACGAGCGACGCTTCCGGCGTGCCGGGATTGACGATCAGCTTGCCTTCGACGAGCAGTGGTGACGAGCACATTCCCCAGACCATCTTGTCCGAAGCATGGAAGTCCAGCCGCAGGTTCCGGGCCCACACTGTCTCGCCGGTCTGCAACCGAACGCAGTGCAGATCGCCGAAAGCCCCGAGCAGATAGACGAAATCGCCGTGGACCAGCGGTGTGGCGCGGGGCGAGTTGCCATAGTCGAGTTCCCCGACCGCCGGATACTCGACCGTCCACACGGGCGTGCCATCGGCGGCGTTCAAGCAGTGGAAGACGTCGCAGAAATCCAACGTGTCCCGGTCGCCGAAGATCACATAGCGATCGGTCGCCGCGATGCCGCCCAATCCGGAACGAGCCAGATCGCGATGCCACACGAAATTCGGCTTCTCCGGAAGATTCGCCGGCAACGACCGGCAAACGGCGTCGCGACGCTCGCCACGCCAACCCGGCCAAGCCGTTGGCTCGTCCGTGGCGTCCGGTTGTTTTGTCTTGCTGCCACGATCACTCTGATTCGCGGCTTCGACGGGGACGAAGCCAAGCAGCGTCTCGAGCGAGGTGCAGAGGTCGCGGTTCGCTCCAACCGCCAGCAATGCCGCCGCGATCCTTGTCCGCTCGGCTTCAGCCAGACGCTGGGACACGAACGCCGTGATAAAGGGAACCGGTTCCGTCCGCCCGACGACTCGCAAAGCGCCGCGGTCGATCGTGCCGCACCCTTCGAGCAGCGGCTGGGCATAGCTGGAGATCACCGCCACGGCGCGTTCTGCGGGCGCCAATTCAAGCACCCGGCATGCTCCGTCGCTGCACGACTTGCTGATTTCGATCTTCTCGCCCGCAGGTACGTCCGAGCGGCGCAGCGCATCGAGCGCCGCTTGATGCTTCTCTTCCGAATCGGCCGGTCCCAAGAAAAGCCGGTAGCCTTTCAATTGGGCAACCTCCCGCGCCGGATCGGCTGCGGGAACGACGAACAAGCCGGTTTGGGTCGTGCTGCCGTCCTTGCCGGTCAAGCGGGCAACCGCGGTCAGCTTCAATTCGGCTTTGGCGGCGTCGTACCGCACCACCGAGTCCTTGCCAATCACCACGTCCGCGGGCTTCGGATTCTCGCCCTGGACCACGTTGGCCAGCGATTCCGAAAACGTCAGTCGGACGCGGCGACCGGTCTCCCGTTCGAGAAACTCGGCCAGCTTCTCGTATTTTCGCTGTGCATAGCCCTCGACGCAGGGGCATGAAAGCGGTGCGGCCAGCGGATCCATGACCACCAGTGATAGCTCCGCCGGCTGCTCGGCCGTTGGTTCGGCTCCCCAACCCAAACCGGCGGAAAGCGACACGACGCAAGCAGCGAATCTGTGGCGCCAAATGTATAGAACCATCTTGTAATCCTCGCGATCTTGAACTGGATGAGCCGCACCGAACGGAGGCAGAGTCGCCCACGCGGGAGTTCACGCTTCAACGTACCCAGGTTGGAGTTCACGCTTCAGCGTGCCGAGGTAGGGACAAGGACACGCTAAAGCGTGAACTCCAGCGAGGACGTGAACTCCAACAGGGCGGTAATCGTTCCTGGGTCACGCCCCGCCGCAGGGAATCGTACCTACTTCGCCGCCGTATCCTGCGTCTTCGGCACGGCTTTCCTCGACATCACGACGATGTGCGAGCGGGTCATGTCCAGCATGTACACGCGGCTGCCGTCCGAGCTGACGGCGATCGTCACTTTCTTGCAACCGGGCACGATTTCGACACTGCCCACCAAACCACGCAATTCGCCCTCGGCGTTGTAGCGTTTGATCCGGCCGGTGGTCGATTCGGCCGTGTAGACCTCCGCGTCCGGGCCAAAGGCCACGTTCATCGGATTGCAGCAACTGCCAAAACCATCGATTCCCTCGCGCTCACGGCTACCCCACTCGCATTTCATTTCGCCGTCGCGGTCGTAGCGGCACACGCGAAATCTCGCATTCTCCGCCACGA
The DNA here is from genome assembly GCA_023382975.1 of Pirellulaceae bacterium. Lineage (GTDB taxonomy): Bacteria > Planctomycetota > Planctomycetia > Pirellulales > Pirellulaceae > SKKK01. The sequence continues at coordinate 35,166 of JAHDXO010000007.1, read as the reverse complement.
ACACGCCATCCTGGCCGGCTTGAACGTCCATCTGACCACAGCAGCCGCGCAGGTCCGTAATAATCTTGACTGGGTCTTCGAACTTCGCGTTCATCCGCAAGACTTCAAACCCGTACCCTTCCAGAGCCTGGCAGGCGAGAAAAACATCGGTTGCCGTCGCGCTGACCGACGAGATCTTTGACTTCATGTCCAGCATCATCTGGACCTGCTGCTGGATCTGTTCATCCGTCAGTTCCCGGGACTGCTGCGCAGCGATCTCCTCGTACCGCTTCAACGTCTCGGCGTACTGTTCGATCTGCTGCTGGAGCAGTTTCCGGCGGTTCTCGTCCGCCACCGTCCTTTCGCCCTCTGCCTTTTCATCGATCTGCTTGATCGCTTCTTCGAACTTGGCGATCTGCTGGCGGAACAACGCCGGATAGTTCGCGTAGGCTTCCAACTGCTGCTTGTGCTGCTGGATCACCTGCTGGCGCAGCTTCTCTTCAAGTTCCTTTCCCTGCTGAGCGTGCGGCGCCGGCTTTTCGAGGAGCAGATTCCCCTCGGCATCCAGTTTCTGCACTTTGCCGCTGCCCGCCACGTAAACGATGCCATCCGGTCCGACGTTGATCGCTTCGGGCCTGATCGAGGTATTCCACGACGCGACGTAGTTTCCATCGGCATCGTAGACACGGATCTGACCGGGGCCCGCGCCGACACCCGCCAGAATCTTGCCGTCGCCATTCAGGCAGAAGGTGTGCAGCGGCATGGCTTGGCCCGACTCGTCGGTCACCTTGATAATCGCCGTCTGAACGTGGGAAGCCGTGGGCGTGGGCGTATCCTTCGGAGTCTCGGCCGCGGCCGACGGATCGTCTTGAGCAGCCGCCGGATACGATGGGACGGTCAACACAGCTAGCAAGGACGCCAGCGATAAGAGCCCGGAGCCAAGAAGAGAATGAAACTGACGCATGGTTTCTCCTTTGTAGATGGGTGGCGACGAGACGGATTTATCGTAGCAGACCCTCCTTCGTCTACCAACTGTTTCCACGACTGAATTTTGTCTTTTTTCATCTTCGCTCTCTTGCGGGGTCATCGCACTCCGGAAGTCGGGATGGGGTGCGCCACAGCCCGGCAGAGCCAAGTTTCATTCTTCGCCACCGCGGCGCGGTCAGAAGAACCCACCGGCGCCCATGCCTCCCGATCCGCCTCCCATGCCGGCGTCGTACATGCGTTGCAGTTTTTCAACCTGACCCTGCTGCAAGCGGTCTCGGGTGGCTTCCAGTCCCTCCAGCAGTCCGCTGGGGCTCGGCGACGACGGCGACAAATCACTCGGCAACGCTTCGCCGCCCTGCGGTGCGCCACCAAATCCACCGCCCATACCACCGCCGAATCCACCGCCCATGCCGCCCATGCCGCCCATGCCGCCCATGCCTTGCCAACCTTCGGGCCTTGCAAGACGTTCGCGGATCGGCGGTTGACCGTCGTCGCCCTCTTCTGCGGCCAACGCACGTAGCTTGGTCAGCAGCGCCGCGATTTCCCGATGCACCTGCTGGGTCTGCGACACGACGAGCGTTTCAGCGCGACGCACCTTGAACCCTTCGATCGAACCGGGACCGCCGACCACGTCCCACGAAACCGGTGCAACCGTGGTGGTGATCACCTCGATCAGCGATTCGTAGTCCTCCCAGACCTGTCCCTGCGCATCGCGGAACCGAACCAAATCGGTCACGGGATACAGCGCGGTGGTCAGCGTCGACTCGGATTCCTCGGGCGTGGTGATCATGATGCTGTCGTGACTGACTGCGAACGTCAGGTCCAGCGGTTTGAGGATCAGCCGCAGCGCATTGCGGAGCGACGTGTCGTGCGCCGTAATGGTCACTGGCGCATCCGTTCCGATCCCCATGTCGTCGAGCGCCCGCTCGTCGACTCGCACCGGGATTCGGTGCAGCCGTTCGATGGCAGCCGCCACATCCGCTAGGGGCGTTTCCTCGAATTTCAAGACGGTGGGCGAGTCCAGTATCCGCTCGATCTGTTGTTCGGCGGCGCTGGCGCCCGGACCGGAAACCACGACGCCGACGGTCTTGCCGTCTTCGACCGCGGCGACGATTTGCGGCGTCAAGCGATCACCGAGCGGCAAAATGGGCTGCGCCGAATGCCAGCCCGCCGCCGCTCCCGCCACGGCTCCGGCCACGATCGCTGGGTCGCGCCAGAACGCGTAGGCGGCTTCACCTGCCTGGACGATCACAGTCGGGCTGCCGCCGATCGCCGAAGCGACGAACACGCCGCGACGATCCGTGGCGCCGGCGACAACTCGCCGCATCGCGCTGCCCGTGACAGAAACACGCGCGTCGAAGACCGGCTGGTCCGTGGATTCCTGTTTGACGGTCACGCGAACCTGGCCCGAACTCGAGTCGTGCTGAACCTCGATTTCCAGCGGCGTGATCAGCAGCAATCCGCTGGCGAACTGCTGGTCGCCGCGGCAGACGACCAAGTACGCACCTTCGTCTTCGAGTCCCGGAGACAGTGCATGCGTGCGGGTGCGGTGGTCCCGCTGGTCGCCCAACTCGACGGTCGCTTCATGCAGAGGCTGAATGCCTGCCAGATTGGCCTGCTCGATCCCGCCACGACTCTGCCGCAGGGTGGCGTACTTGAGCAGGTCGATGCGATACATCTTGATTTCGCACGACGTCAAGTTGCGGTATTCCAAGGGCACCTTGGCCGGCGTCCCTGGTCGGACGATCGTCAACTCCGGCAACTGAACCGTCTTGCGGAGCAGCGACACGATCGATTGCCGGGCGTCGGGAAAACGATCCTCGACGCGGCGATACTGCTGGATCGCTTCGGCGACGCGTCCCAGGCTGTGTTCGATTTGGCCGAGAATGTAGATCGCGGGCCACTTGTTGACGCTGTCCGCGGGCCGGCCCGTGGCGCGGTCGATCGGGCGACTGGTTGCGACTTGGCGGAGAATCTCCCGCGCGGCGTCTGGCTGGCCCGCGATGAAGCGGCCATAGCCACTGATGTACCAGAAGCTGTCCAACAACGGGCTGTCGGGGTAACGCACGGCGTACTGTTCACAAGCTGTCGCGGCCTCCTCATGGTGTCCCAGTTCCAGCAGTCCACCGGCCAGGGCGAAAGCGACTTGATCCGCTGCGGAATCGTCCGGATGATCGATCAACAGGGCTTCCAGCAATCGGCCCGAGCGAGTCAGCAGTTCGGTGCGTCCAATTCCAGCGGCTTTGAGTTCCGCGACGCGATCCGCCTCGGGCGCCTTCGCGGTCACTTGCTGGGCCAGTCCGAACCGGGCCGCCGCCACGTACGGCTCCGGCGGATACTCGCGCAGCAAACGTCCCATCACATCGACGCTTCGCAGGAAGTGGTCACGGGACGCAAGGAATCCCGGCACACCTGTCTCGGCGGTAAACAGGCTTTCGACCAGCGCCCGGTAGCCCAGAAAGCTCCGCTCGTGCTCGCCGATCCTCTGATAGGCGCCGCCGATCCGCAGCAGCTTGGCAAACGGGATCGTCGTCCCCGGCCACTTGTCGCGGATGACCTCGAAATGGCGCACGGTCTGAGCGTCGTCGTTCAGTTCCAGGCTGACATCCAGCAGCATCAACACGGCATCGCGGTAGATACCGTCCTCCAATTCTCCGTAGGCCAACAACTCGGTCAGCAGGCGGCCCGCATCCTGCCATTGCCGTTGTTGGAACGCCCGCTGGCCTAACGCCAGCAGTTCTTGCACGCTCGGACGGTACGGATCGGTGCTCTCCGTCCCGAGCGGCAGAACGACCAACTCGCCAGGCTTGGCGACGGCGATCCGATCCGCGCGGTAGGCGTCTTGCACGACCGTGGGCGATGCGCGGTAGCTGCCCGGCAGCGAGCCCTGCAAGGCGTACGACAAATTGAAGCTCGCGGAGCGATTGCCGACGTAGAACACGATTTCGCCCGGTGCCAATTCGAACCACTCGAAGACTCCTCTTACTGACGATTCGACGACGCGGGTTCCCGCAGGAATCGGATCGCGGACGACCAGGTACTCGGGCTGGTTCGCGCTACTCTGGCGGACGATACGCAATTCGACTTCGCCCAGCCGGCCTGCGGCCAGTTGGTGCAGTTCGTTGCGGTGCGGCGGAACCTTGCGTTTGAGGAGTCCCTTGACTCCACGCGGGACCGTCAGTCCGTCGCGTTCCAGAGGTCCGGGCGAGTACCATCGCTCGACGCTCCACGACTTGGTCGTGCTCGACAGTTCGTCGGCCGACAGGGTGCCGGACAACAACACGCGGAAGGCGTAGCGGCCCGGCCCGGTTAATTCGAACTTCACCTGCTGCTTGCCCGCAACCAACACGTTGGCCGGCACCTCGATCGTTCGACTGGAACCCGAGGCGTCCAGTTCGAACTTTCCGACCGCTTGGCCATTGACCGAGACGGCCAGTTGGTAGGCACCCCCCGCCGAGCGCCTTTGGTCGAACCAGCGGCACAGGGCCAGCATCGCCGGACCCGTGGCGCGGTCAGGCATCCAACGGTTGCCGGCGCGATGAGCCAACAGCCAGTCGATCACTTCCCGCGTTGCCGGATCCTGCGGACGCACCGCCAGCAGAGCCAGCGCGTACAACGCTCGAAGCTCACAGGGCGAGTCGTGCGGTGAGCACCTGCCAGCGTCCGGTTCGTTGGCTGGCTCGCCGTCGAGCAGTCTCCGTTGGGCGATCAGATCCAACAACTCGGCCGCCGTGGCCGGACGTTCCATCTCGACAAAGGCGAGTGCCAGATGCAATAGTGCCGAAGCAGACAGCGTCGCCCGCTCGCGGTACAAACCGTTGGCTTGTTCGAACTCCCGCTGGCCAGCTACGCAACGGGCGTGCAGCAATATCGCTTTGCCGTCGTAGTCGTTGTCCGCCAAAGCCGTCCATTGCTCGGCGGTGCAACGCAACGCGCTATCGAGCGATTCTCGGCTGACGGGATAGCTGCTTCGGTTCGCCAACGCCAAGGCCCATAAAGCGTGGGCCGTCACGTAGAGATCGGCGTTCCTGCCACGAGCCGCCCATGCCCAACCGCCGCTGGTCGCTTGTTTCACGACCGGCGGATTCGACGCTCCAAATGGATTGGCGGTCGGCGCGGGAGCACCAAATGGATCGGCATCGGGTGTGGCAGCGTTAAAAGGATCGAAGTTGGGCGGCTCCAGATGAACACTGACGCCGAGTTGGGTGCTGGCCAGAATTCCCAACTCGGCGCGGATGCGCGCGTCGAGTTCATGGGCCACTGGTTCGTCGGCACCGGGAGCCTCAGCTACCAATTTCTGCAGGGCCAAGGCGGCCATCAGATCGGCAGCGGCCGTTTCGACGGGCGATCCGTAAACCGAAGTCCGGTCGGCTAGCACCGCGTCCAGCAATGCGCGTTCGATTGTCGGTGCGACGACGATCTGCAACCGCGGTGAGTGCAGCGGCAAGTCGTCCGGCGATTCGATCTCGACGAGGTAATCCGCCTCGGCCACGCCGCTGGTAGCGACGTCGCGGATCATCCCGAAGGCTCGTATCGGTATCGCTTGGCGCACGACATCCCGATGCGTTCCAGCGGTCAATTCCAAACGGAATACGATCTCCGTTGTGTTGGCGTCGGCATCGTCGGCGTCCCATGCCACGGAGAATGGGATCTCGGCGGACTCGGCCGCGGCGACTTGGACCGTCTTTCGTTCTTCCATGCGTCGCGGTCCGATCTGCGCGGTCAGTTTCACCTCGACGGCTTGCTCGGTCGCCAAGCGATTATGGACCAGTGCGATCACGTCCGCCGAGTCGCCGCGAGTCCAGGCGGCCGGCAGCCTCCACTGGCCGTACAGTTCTTTTGTCTCGACGATGTCTGCCTGTGCGTCGCCCGCTACTCCGTCGGCCGTGATGGCTTGGGCCAAAAGCTTCCACCTAGCCATCTGACCCGGCAGCGGAATCACCACGGTCGCCCGGCCTTCGTCGCCGGTGATCACCGCTGGATTCCAGTACCCGGTCTCCGGTTCCTTGTAGCTCGACCAACCGCCCGACTCGTTCGAGATTGCTGGATCCAAGCGGTGCTTTGTGACCGTCGACTCGTCGGATGGAGTATCGATGTCGTCGCTCCACGGTTCATCTTCAGTGGTTTCGCTTTCGTCATCCACGTCTTCGTCGGGCGTTCTGTCGCCCTGTTCCATCCACTCGACCAATTCCCGGAACGAATTGGCCTGAGCCTGCTGCGGTTGGAAGAAGGAGCCCCCGAACTGTCCGACGACACCGACTGCGTCCCGCCACGGTCCGTGCCTACCGACGTTGGTTGGTGCTGGCAATTGCGCCGGGATTTTCGTGCCCGTCAACCACGTCGAGGGGCGATACGCAAAGGTCACGCTGGAACCGGTGCGCACCGCCCACGTCTGTCGCAGTTCGCCAAGTACTTCGCCGATTCGCGGTTGGGTTGCGGGGAAGCGTTCGAGCAGACTGCGTTCGACCAACGCCAGACTCACCTCCGCGGCGACCGGTCGCCCGTCGGGTCCGCGGGTGGTGACCGTCACCTCGACCTTAGATCGAGCTGGCTCCGCGTCACGGATGTCCGGCGCCTGCCCCGCGTTCGGTGTCTGGCGGACTTCAAGCGAAATCTGCAAGTCGCGACGGACCCGGAAACCCGCGGATGCGACGTGGAATTGGGCCGCATCCGTCATTACGGACACCGCCAGTTGGAAGTTCGGCGCGAGTCCTGCGGTGATGGGAATCGTCAACTTGTTCGCGCCGGTGTTCAACGCCACCAAGCGATAGTCGAGCACGCGAGATGTCTCGAACGTGACCAGCGCGAGCGCCGGCTTTTCGCGCCAGTGCAAATTGACTTCGGCCGTCTCGCCCACCCGGTAGCGTCGGCGGTCGGCCAGTACGAGCAGACGCTTTCGGTCATGATCGTCGGAAATCGTTAGCATGGTCTCCGCGGAACAGAGCCTACCGCGACGGTCAATAACTTCGGCTCGCAACCGGTAACGCCCTCCCTTGTCCAGTTTCAGCGTCGCGCGTGCCGTGCCGTCGGCCGCGGCGGTTTCGATCTCCTGCTCGCTGTGCAGTTGCTGGCTAACTTGCCCTCGCTGCGAGACCAATTGGAAGACACTGAGCTTCACCGCTTGACCGACAGGGCTTCCTTCCGGATCGCGAACCGAGACCCGGGCGTCAAACTGCTCGCCCGCAACGTACCTGCCGCGCGTGGTTCGAAGCTGGACGTCAAGTCCGCGTGCGGCGAACCAGAAATTGGCTTGGGCGGCGACACTCCATCTCGTCAACTCGGCCGAAACCGTCAGAACCTGGCTCTCGGCAAAATCCCGCGTGGACAGCTTGAACGGCGCGAGTCCCCGATCGTCGGTCAGGACGGTTTGAACCGACTGGTCAGCCAGTCGATAGACCAACTGCGAATTGCGCACGGGTGTGCCGTCGGGAAATACGGCGTGGAACTTCCCCTCGACGTCCTCGCCGCGGTAGACCACGCGGCGAGGCGATTCGATCTGCAACCGCACCGGGTCCAGGCGGGGTTCGAAAACTTCAAACCGGGTTTCATAGCTCGGTGCCTGTCCCGACTGCCACACGTCCGCGGCGCGCAGAACAACTCGGTATGTGCCCGGGATGCCCATCGGCGGCAACGGGAATTCGGCGGAGAAGGTCTGCATCGCACCGAGGGTCGCCGGTTGTTGCCACACGATCCGCCCGCGGGGATCGAGCGCTTCCAGCGAGAACGCCGCGTTCGCCGCGTTGCCTTCGGCGTCGTCCGGCGTGCCGCGAATGCAGCCGCGGACGAAGACCTGCTGTCCGCACTGATACGCGGGCCGATCCGTGACCAGATAGCCCCGATCGGTCTTGGCCCGCGTCACACTCAGACCTTCCAGGGACAGATGGTTCGCGGCGACGTGACCGTCGGCCAAGGCGAGGACCGACACGGCGCCGCCGTCGAGAGCCTGCGATGCGGGATTCTCGAAGGGGTCGGAATCCGCGAGTTTTTCTGCCTCAGCGGCCAGCGGCGCCCCAGCCCGCGATCGGTTCCATCGGCACGCGCCGTCGTCGGCCGTCACCGGCCCGTCGGCGATCGCTTTCCCGTCGGAAATCAGCAGCCTCGCGCCGGGCCACGGCTTGCCGGTTCGCATGTTCTGGGCCCACACGAAGACCTCGGACGGCGATGCTTTGACGATCACTTCCAAGTCGCTGCGCAGTACCAGCGTCGTGGCTTCCAGCGTTTCGCTGCCGACGGTAACGACCAGCGCACCGGCGGTTATTTCCGGTTGCGGCAAGGGGATGACGTTCTCGAATTCCCGGTACTCGGCATAGTCGGGAACCGGAAACTCGAACGACGCGTCCGGCGCAATCAGGGCGATGTCCAGATCTTCGATGCCATCCAGTCGGTGCGATTTCCGAAAGTACGCTTCGGCATCGATTCGGTAGACTCGTACCTTGACCGCGGGGATGTTCCGCGTCGTCAACCGAACCGCTGGGATTTCGTCCGAGCGGAACACCCGCTCGGTGACCACGGTCAGCGAATTCTCGGTCAACCGCTGAACCGCCGCTTGGGCGTTCCGCGCGTGGTCGCCCCGCGTGACTTGGCGGTACGCTTCGATCGCCTTGTCCGGTTGGGCCAATTCCCGTTCGGTGACCAATCCGATCATGTACTGGGCGTAGGATGCCTCGTTCGTCTTCGGGTGTTTCGAAACGACCGCTTGCCAATCGGCGATCGCCTCGTTCCATTGCTGTTGCTCGTACTTCATCCGGCCGAAGAGAACCGAGATCCCGGCGCAGCGATGATCCAGCGGATACTTTGCCAGGAACTCGGCCAGCAACTGGCTGGCGGCCGGATAATCCTTGGCACGGTACTTGTCCAGGGCCAGCAGGTACTCGGCGTCGACCACTCGCTGCTGCACGTCGCTCCACTGCGGGTCGGCCGCGTGCTGGACCAGATACTCGCGCCAGACTTGAATGGCTTCGGCGAACTTGTTCTGGTCCCTGTAGGCTTGGCCCAGCAGCACGCGGGCTTGCGGAATCGCCTGGTCCGCTTGGTAACGCGGGTCGGCCAGCAGCAGCGTTAATTCGCGCACTGAGTCTTCGTCGCGATTCCGCGCCAAGTAGCTGACCGCGAGATCCAGACGGGCCTGAGCTGCCCGTTTGTGCGCGGGGAATCTCGCCAGAAAACGTTCGATCCACTCGACACCCAATTCCAGATCAGCGTCCGATTCCGGCTCGGGCAATCCCCAGGTGCGCGACATCTGGAACATGGTTTCGGCGATCCACTCCGACGGCGAATCGGGATGGGCGTCCAGCAGATCGTACCATCCGCGTCGTGCCTCGACGGGTTTCCCAGCGTCCAGCAGACACTGCCCCGCGCGACAAGCAGCTTCGATCACCAGGGGATGGTCCGGATGCTCCGAGGCAAATTCCGCAAATCCCGTGGCGGCGCGGGCATGTTCCTTCAACTCCTGACGGCAGCGAGCCGCGCGGAATTGTGTTGTTGCACGCACATCGGGCAGCAGTCCCACTTTCAATGCTTCTTCGAAGTACCGCAGCGCCGCCGAGTAGTCCGGCGAGTCGGTCGATTTCGGCGGCTGGAAGAACGCTTCGCCAAACGACAGCAACGTCTCCGCCAGTTCGTGTTTACGCTGCGCGTCGAGCAGCGATTCGGCTTCCTCCCGGTAGATTATCGCGGCCCGCTGGAAGTCCTCTCGACCCACCGCGGCCAAGCCGGCGGCGAACCTGGCGTGCCGGTTCCAGGGGCTGTCGGGCATCTGTTGGCCGAGTTGTTCAAAGACGGCGACCGCGGCATCGAACTGCCGGTCGAGCAACAGTGCGCGGCCCTTCAGGTACAGCAAATAGTCGCGAGGTTCGTCCGGTCGGGCGAGCGCCTGATCGATGGCCTCGACGGCCGCCGCGTACTCGCGGTCCTGCATCCGGCGAGCGATATCGTTCGCCACGGGCGGCGGGTCCGCGACAGCCTCTTCGGATGCACGCACCGCCAACGGCACCAGCAAGATCAAGGCCACCCAACCGCCGGCGACCGCCCGACGAAACTCATGCATCCAGCAACGATACGGTGCGGCTGAGGGGTGGACGAGCTGCAACGATCGACCGGATGGTAGGGGAGGCAAGCCGTACGCCAAGAACGAAAAGACCACGCCGCAGCAGCTTCCACGCATGTCAGACTCCTCTTCTCTGATTGCCCGCAGCTCTGATTTTAGTCCCGGCATCGGGAAAACACCAATAGTTTTCAAATCGCAATCCCTTGGACCTGGATCAAGAACCGGACGCCCATTGGACGTCGGTTCCGCATTCCCCGTGATTAGGCGGCGAGGCCCGCCCGCGGCAAGATACACCTTGAAGTCAGCAGTTTGAATTCGTTTCGAATTGCCGATTCGAGATGCGACCAAACATCGTTGAGAGCGGGCGAGTTGACATCGGGGATCGGCGGAAGGATCGAGGCGAAGTTTGTCTGATTGTGCGCCCGAGCCAAGCAACTATACTGAGTGACCGTTTTGCCTAATCTCGTGCTTTACCCCCTTTCGTGCGGCGGCGTTCTGCCACGGCCTACGTTCCCGAATTCCGCTACGACGTCTTCATCAGTTACGCAGTGGCCGACAACATCCGACCCGCGGAGGACGAGCCAGGCTGGGGCGACGTTTTCGAGCGTCAGTTGCGATTGGAACTGAGTATCGAAGTGAAGCGGAAACGGGAGGTTCTGCTGTGGCGTGATACGAAGCGTCTGAGCTGCGGCGACAATTTCACGGACGAAATCGCTCAGGCGGTCTCCGATTCGGCCGTGATGGTCGTGTTGTTGTCGAACCAGTACCTGGCGTCCGACTGGTGTCGGCAGGAGCGAGAGACGTTTCTCGGGGCGCTCGAAGCCCAGGCGAACAAGAGCAAGCGACTGTTCATCGTCCAGTTAACCGATCCCAACCGGTTCGAGTGTCTGTCGGACGGATGGAACGAGATCCATCACTGCCGGTTGTGGCGCGAGGAAGGCGGCATTCCCAAGCGGTTGGGACACCCTGTTCCGGATGACAAGAAGCCCGAGCACCAGGGGTTCTTCGATCGGGTTCACGACGTGGTTCAAGTAAGCCGCTGGCGCGGCGGATGGGGGCCGGTGCCACGCGGGGGTCGATTGATTGCATGTGGGCGTGACATGGGCCACAGTGCTCCTGACCGCGGCGGATTGCGCGGGTCATTTCGGCCCGCTCCGGCCGCGGACGTTTTCCCTGGAGACCCTGCCCATGGCACGCCGTTCCCCGAATTCTAACCGGCCCGTCCGACCTTCGTCCACCCCCGCCAAGCGAAAAGGCATCCCGCTGTCCGCCCTGGCCCAGCGAATGCAACACGATTTGCAGTTGGCCGGACGCAACGAGAGTCCGGGAAGCCAAGAGTGGCTCGCGGGCGCCGAACGCGAGTCGAATTCGCAACCGTTCGCACAGCAGCAACCCGGCCGCCACCCCCTCGATGCCCGGCAACGCTAGCCGAAACCGGCCGGCAGAATTGGCGTTTCTTATTCGCCACCGACCCAGCGTCGGTGGATCGCCGACTGATAGGCTCGACGCCGCGCCACCCACCCCGCCAGCCCTTCTCTCTCCCCGTCCGCCGCCGTCCACGGCGGCGGCGGACGGGGAGAGAAGGGATGGGTTTTCGAGTTTTCGAGGGCCGTTAGCCTGCCAGTCACCTCTCCGCCGACGCAGGGTCGGCGGTGACACGAGCCGCATCGCGCGGCGGTCCAGCCCAAGGCTCGCTCCCAGCACGAAACGGGCTGCTGATCATCGGTGCTCCGGCTCTGCCATCCGTGCTCTTTCGGCCTTCGAGAACGCGATCACTGCAAGACATCAGCGAAGTGAAAACAGCCGTCTCGATACGCGCCCCCGATGCGTCTGGAGCTCGGCGCCCCCTGGATGCTCGATGGCGCTGCCCGGAACCGGCCAGTAGAAATGCAAAAGCTTACAGCGAGCCCTTTCTCCCACGCTGCCGTTCTCTTCCGCCGAGCGCGCCGGGCTACTTGAACGAGGACTAGATCGTGGCGGAGTCTACCGCCTCGCAACCTCGTTCCCGCAACAACGCCTCTCTACCCCGAAACCTCTCCCCCTGATCACCGCACGATCTAATCCTTCATTAGTTCGGCCTTGTCGTTGGGATACCGGATGCCAATTGAAACCGCCGCTTGGCCCGGGACCATGCCCATCTCGATCGTAGCCCCGTCCGCCATGAGCCCGGTAAACCCTTCTTCGATCGTCTCGTCGGCACCTGTGATAACACGGTCGGGCGGTAAATCTGCAAGATCACACTGGTCGATCAATTGAAGCAGTTCGCCGGTGCAAGTCATAAACCATTCCCTGCCGAGAGAATCCGGGATTCTTCGGCCCAACGATCGCAGCCGCTTGTGGACCTGCGTTTCTAATTGCCGGCCATCCCATGTCCTAAACACGAGAAGCACTTTTGGTTTTTCAGGGAAACCGGCCTTTTCAAGAATCTGCGACCGGATTCGACCGAAAGCACCATCGGACGAGTTCTTCGAAAACCCGACCTTGACCGGATAATGTTCGTCGCCCTTGACTGTCGCCAACTCGGTCAACGATGGAAAGGTGAAAGCATACAACTCCTGATCGCCAACCCCTTTTACGATCGTCTCCGATAGGGTCAGGTATTCTCCGTAGTATTTTGCAATCCAGTCTTCACGACAGGATGCAGCGACAACTGGATCAGCATCAAATCTGGTGTTCCGATTATCTTCGATGAGTTGGTCCGCGACGGCTTTCGCAGATTGCACAGTTACCCGTTCAAAGGCGTATCGCTTCAGGCGAAGTCTTTGTCCGGTATCGAAGATAACATCCGCAAATGTGTAACCATCGGTCGTTTCGGGAATGGTCCAACCGAGTGCTCCAATGTGGAGGTCGTCGCCGTAGGTACGAAGATCGTGGACCAGGACAATTCGCTCGCGGTTCTCTATATCGAGACATAAACGGCCGTCAGCGTTGTAGGTGTGCAAATAGCCATCGACGATCTCGTGCGTTGCAACTTTCGGTGGTGGCTTCGGTTTCCTGGCCAAGATTCTTCCCACTGCCTAAGTTAACGAGGCGCGCCGAAGGAAAGGACTTTCAGCAACCGATTACCATAACCGACGGAATCAGAGTTGAACAGACGCAAACCTGCCCGCTCCCGTTCACCCGATTGTTCCCGAGCGATTGCGGTGCGTTTACGACTCATCATCGTCAGTCGCCTCAAGCAGAACGTGTGGAACAAGGTAGTGTCGCGACAGACCCTGTTGCCGTCCTTGGTCAATCACGACGTGGTCAACGCCAACCACTTTCATTGTAGAGCCTTTTTGTGGCGACACAATTTCACCAACACGCGGAACCGTAGGGGCAAACACAGCATACATCTTGTTGCGCGCACCGTCCGTGCAATCAACAAGTTCCATATAGTGAAGCGATCCAAACCAGTCTTGCTCGGGCGAACGGGATCGGTCGAGATAGCTGAATGTTGAGCCTTTGCCGTTTACAACCTTGTCGATTGCGGTGCCAAACCGGCTTTGCAGCCGACACAACTCCATGATCCTTGCCGCGTCGGTTTCATCAACACCATCGCGTCGCAATCGGTCCTTAATAGCCATGCCATCGGTTGATTGCTTGTCATTGTCGACATCTTCCAGCAGGTCTTCGACTTTGCGCTGCGTTTCCTCGCTGATGCCGAACGACTCGTTTTCTTGTCCTATGACCGATTCAATGCCGTGCATTAGTCCAAAAATGCGCTCGGCGGAAACGCTGTCGCCTCCCGCCCAACGCTGAATTCGGAGAAGTTCCGCGAGAATGACGGGTAAAGGTATTTGTGATTCGTCCATAAACAATCCGTGTAGTGGAACCTTGTAAGTCTTGCTGGCGAACGGTTCGTGGCCGAACGACCTGAGCCGCGGCGGCTATGCAGTTTGTTTACCGCCGCACCGTCCGCACTTCAGCACGGTAACCGGCCTCGGGTGCGGAAGTCAAGTACCAGAGTGCGGGATTTCCCGCGATTTCCCGACGATCGTGGCCCGAACGGTGCGGACGGGGTGTGCCGAGCGCAGGACGACCGGGAAGATGCCGGTAGTGCTGGACGGCCAAACGGCTGGGCCCACGTAGCGATCGGCCGTCGAGGGGACGGAGCAGCGGGGAACAGCGCAAGGGGTTTGGTCTCGTCATCGAGCAGCGGCCTGTGATCACGAGGTGTCGACGGGCTGCGGCCCGTAGGTGCGGGCGATCAACTCGGGGACCGTCGGCCGATGCGTGCGGCTGCGGGCAAGCTGCCTGCGGCATGGGTGTCGCGGCGGTGATACCGAGGCATCCGGACCTCGGCTTCAAGACTGCAGCGGTCAGCAACGCTGGGGTTGGCGCAACTGCTCCATCAGCCGCAGGAACACCGGTTGCCAAGGGTTCCAGGCCAGCAGTCGGTAGACGATCCTTCTCGACGTGCGAATGATCTTCAGACCGCCTCGAAGGGCCTTCCGAGTCTCGCGTAGCAAGCGGCCGCCGTGGTCCAGTTTCTGGATCCACTTCACAGGCGGCATCAGCCGTAGACGGTTTGGCCTGGGCGGTCTACAGTGAGACAGGGTCAAACAACCGGTTCAAGGAACGAGATGATGGGCGGAACGATTCTTCGAAAACAGATCTCGCGGCGGGCGATGCTGCGGGGGACGGGCGTGGCGATGGCCCTACCCTGGCTGGATGCCATGTTGCCCGCGCTGGCCAGTCCGGCTCAAGCCGCGGCGGCGGAGACGCCACCGCAGCGGTTTTTGGCGATCAACTACGGCCTGGGTTTTCACGGACCTTCGTTGTTTCCGAAGGAAACGGGGGCCTCGTACACGCCGACGCCGTATCTGGAGCTTTTTCAGGAGAATCGCGGTCAGATGTCCGTGATTTCGGGGTTGTCTCACCCTGAACAGAACGGGGCGAACGGACATACGTCCGAATTGACCGTGCTGACTTCGGCCAAACATCCTGGACTGCCCGGCTTCAAGAACTCGATTTCCCTGGACCAGTACCTCGCGGAAAAGCTCGTCCCCGACACGCGGTTTCCCAGTTTGGTGCTGAGCGTCGCGTCGCGCGACTCAGTCTCCTGGTCCGCCAACGGCGTGAATCTGCCCGCGGAGAGTTCGCCCGCCTCGCTGTTCAAGATGATGTTCGTCACCGGGACGGCGCAGGAGATCGAGGACCAGACGGCGGAACTCCAGCGCGGGCGCAGCATCCTGGACGCCGTCAACGACCGGGCCCAGCGGTTGCACCGCGACTTGGGGCCGCGCGACCGCGAGAAGTTCGATCAGTACCTGACCAGCGTCCGGGAACTCGAACAGCGACTGCTGGCTTCCGAGGACTGGGCGCGGCGACCGAAACCGAGCGTCGATGTACAGGTTCCCGTGGATATCGCGGACCGAATGGACATTGCCGCGCGGTCGCGGCTGATGTTCGAAATGGTCGCGTTGGCCCTGCAAACCGATTCGACGCGGATTGTCACGTTAAAGGGCAATGCCTCCAACGATGTTCCCAAGGTCTCCGGCGTCGCGACGGGCTGGCACGACTTGTCGCACCACGGTCAAAACGAGGCGAAGATCGAGGAATTGAAACTGATCGAGATGGCTGAATTGCGCGAGATCAACGGGCTGCTGACGCGATTGCGCACCGCCCGGGACGGAGGCGGATCGGTTCTGGACAGCACCCAGGTGCTGGTCACCAGCAATCTGGGAAACGCGAGCAGCCATAGTTGGCGCGACCTGCCCGTGATTCTGGCCGGCGGCGGGTTTCGGCACGGGCAGCACATCGCGGCCGGCGGCGCGGGACTCGACAACGCCCGCTTCTGCAATCTGTTCGTCCAGATCGCCCAACGCATGGGCGTCGAGACCGACCAGTTCGGCAGTAGCGACAAGACCAGCGTGAAAGGACTGTCGTGATGACGCGGGCAAACGACAAGCGAAAACGAACGCTGAAGCGTACACTCCAACAGGTGGCAACACGGACGGGCCTCGTTGTTCTTGTCGCGTTCGTCGCGATTCTTTTCCCGCGCAACGTGCCCGCCGCGCCTCCGGCGTCCCTTGCTCCGTTCCTGCGGCAGCATTGCTACGACTGTCATGACGCGGCGACCAAGGAGGGCGGCTTGGATCTGACCTCGCTCGATGGCGATCTTTCCGACTTGGCCGTCTTCGCCAAGTGGGAGCGGATTCACGACCGGGTGCGGGACGGCGAGATGCCGCCGCCCGATGTGGACGAACCGCCGACCGCTGCGAGAGACGGCTTTCTGAAAACGCTGGCGGCCGATCTGACCACCGCGCACGCCGCGAAGAAAGGAACGGTGCTGCGGCGTCTGAACCGGTACGAATACGAACGGACGCTGAACGGGTTGCTGGGCGTCCGAGTCCAGGTGGCCGAGATGCTGCCGGAGGACGGCAAATCCCACGGTTTCGACAATATCGGCGAGGCGCTGGACCTCTCGCCCGTCCAGATGCAGCGTTACTTGCAGGCGGCGCAAGTCGCGTTGGACGCCGCCGTCCAGTTCGGCCCGAAGCCAGAACCTCGCTTCGAAGAGTTGCGCTTCGACACCGGGCGGAACCAGCAGTTCGTCGGCGAACACTGGCATCGGCGCGACGACGGCGCGGTGGTCTTCTACCTGGAGGGCGGATACCCAGGGATCAAGGTCCAGGAATTCCGCGTTCGCGCGCCCGGCGTCTATCGCATCCGCCTGCATGTCGCGGCGCACCAGTCGGATCGGCCGATCGCGTACGCCGTCCATTTCGGCCGCGATTCGCTGGAAGAACCCGCCGCACTGCACTCGTACCGCGAAGCCCTGCCAGGGGCGGTTCGCGTGGACGAATTGACCGCCGAACTGAAGAAGGACGATACGCTGCGTCTGTTCGTCCACGGACTCGATCCGTCGGTCAATCATTGGGCAGCGGTCAACCGCAAAGCGGACCAGTTCGCCGGTCCTGGATTGGCCGTGCTGAAGGTCGAGGTCGAAGGCCCGGTGATCGATCAATGGCCGGGCCGCGGGCATCGCTTGCGGTTCGGCGACTTGGAGGCGGTGGATACCGGACCGCAACACCAGCGGCAGGCGTCCTGGTATCGTCCCGTGTGGCGGCTGGTTTCCGAAGATCCGGAGTCGGACGTCGAACGCGTGCTGCTGCCGTTCATCGAGGCCGCGTTCCGGCGTCCCGTGGATGCGGAAGCGGCGGCACCCTTCATCGCCTTGGCGCGGCAGGAACTGGCCAGCGGCGCGACGATCGACGACGCGCTGCGAACCGCCCAGACCGCTGTGCTCTGCTCGCCGGATTTCCTGTATCTGCTCGAAGGCCCCGGCCGGCTGGACGATTACGCGCTGGCTGCTCGGTTGAGCTACGCGCTGTGGGGCCTACCGCCGGACGAGCAACTCTTGGCGCTGGCCGCGCGCGGCCAATTGTTCCAGCCTGCCCAGCGGCGAGCGCAGACCGAACGATTGCTGAACGATCCGCGGGCCGCATGGTTCACCGAGACGTTCGTCGGGCAGTGGCTGAATCTGCGCGAGATCGACTTCACCGTGCCCGACCGGCAACTGTACCCGGAATACGACGAGCCGTTGAAGTCCGCGATGCTCGACGAAACGCGGCGGTTCTTCGGCGAAGTGCTTGCCAAGAACCTGAGCGTGTCGAGTTTTCTGGATTCCGACTGGACGTTCCTGAACGAGCGGCTCGCGCGGCATTACGGCATCGAGGGCGTTCGTGGAGTGGCGATGCGGCGGGCGGTGCTGAAGCCGGAGGACCGCCGCGGCGGGGTGCTGACGCACGCCAGCGTACTGAAGGTTTCGGCCAATGGCACGACCACGTCGCCGGTGGTCCGCGGAGCCTACGTGTTGGAGCGGATTATGGGCATCCAGCCGCCACCGCCACCGCCCGGTGTGCCGGGAGTCGAGCCGGACATCCGTGGCGCGGCGACGCTGCGCGAGCAGTTGGACAAACATCGCAGCATCTCGAGTTGCCACTCGTGCCACCGAATCATTGACCCGCCCGGATTCGCGCTGGAGAATTACGATGTCATGGGCGGCTGGCGCGAGCACTACCGCAGCCTTGGGACGCAATTCCCCTCGCCGCCCAGGGAAGCCACCGGTGGGCGCGGCGTACCGTGGCGCATCGGCCCGCCCGTCGATGCGTCGGGGGAAACGCCCGACGGCCAGCGTTTCGATGGCTTGGCCGATTACAAGCAGATTCTGCTGAGCGATCCGAAGCGATTTACTCGTACCCTCGCCGAGAAACTGGCCATCTACGCAACCGGTCGCGGCATGGGATTCTCCGATCGCGCCGAATTGCAGCGGATCGCCGACGCGGTCGCCGCCAAGGGATATGGCTTTCGCGATCTCGTGCATGAAGTAGTGCAGAGCGAAATCTTCGGTACGAAATGAAGTCGCGGCCGGGGGGCGCTTTCAATGGGACAGTCGAGTTCGGGAATCGCCGCGGTTCTTACTGCTGCCGTCATTGCGTTTGGCTGTGGCAGCGAGCGCAAGTCCGCGGTTCCGACTGCGAAAATGCCTGGGTCTGCAGACGCTCTGACCTCGCAGTTGGAGGATGCATATCGTTCGAACTCCGACGATCAACTGGCCGCGTTCTTTCGCCATTGGCACGAGACTGTGCAACCGGTGGATATCGGAGCGGTGCAAGATCCGCTTGAACGGGAACTGGTCGCTCTGTACTCGGCGTTCTTCCGCCCGTTCAACGTGGACGAATTGATGGGGCAGCTCTTGCAGGACACTGAAGAGACGTACAACAACCGCTATGAGAATGCAAAGTACTTGGTTGTGCCAACCGAGTTGCGTTTTCGAGTTGGCAAGGGGGCCGAGGAAACGCTGAGCGACTTTCGGCCGGATGTCCGGGGATCTCGGATTCCCGTGGTGTTTCTGACCTCCGAGTATCGGGAAGCACTGGTGCGATTTCTCGAAGACCGCGGCCGTGTTCGCGACGCCGGCTCGGCGAACAAATCGGACGATGGGCCGCATGATTGGTTCGAGCGTTTCCAATTCATCAACCGGCAGATCACCGTCATGCCGGGGCATTGGGATGGTTGGGATTTGCTCAGCTACCCGACGATCATTCTTATCGAATTGAACGACGAGTTGACCGAAGCACACATCAGTTGGTCGGACTTCAGTTTGATCGGAATGACCGTAATGCACCGCGAGTCGGGACGATGGAAACTCAAGGATTCCGGGGTCATCGGGATGCAGTAGCGCCGTCGCGGCACGACGAGCAGACAGAATCAACAGGCATCCTGGAGCAAGGATTCGAAGGTCTGCTTGGACTGGAGGATCAACTCTCGATAATCCGAATTGTCCAGATCCTCGCCCATCAGCTCCACATCGTAGAACCCTTGATAACCGGCTTGATTCAGCGTTGCGACGATCTCGCGCAGGGGCACTGTGCCTTCGCCCAGCCGGCAGCGATTCTGTTCGCCGGTCGGCGCCCGGCGCGCGTCACCCAATTGCACCAGGGCCAGCAAGGGTACGAGCTCGGGCAACCGCCCGAGGGCGTCACGGTCTTGACCCAAATGGTAAGCGTCGAAAGCCAATCGCACTTGTGGACATTCGATCGCTTGGATGATTTCCAGCGCGTCCTCGAAGCCATTCAGAAATGTCCACTCGGCAGCGCAACCGACGTGCATCGGCTCGATGGCCAGCAACACATTCTGCTCGGAGGCCGCCGGTGCCAGTTCCTTCAGCGCGTTGCGGAACAGGCGTCGTGCGTGGTTGTGCGTGTGGCCCGCGCGGGATCCGCTGTACAAGATCAGGCAGTGGGCATTCAAGTCGCCTGCCAGTTGAACCGCTTCGAAGGCATCGTCCACACTCTCGCGGAACGTGCGGCCATCACTGCCCGTGAATCCGCCGGCCCATTGCAGCGCGGAAACTCGCAAACCGGTGTCGGCGAGCAGTTCCAGACCTTTTTCTTCGCCAAAGTCCGAGAGTTTCTGCCGCCAGACCGCGATCGCATCGATCCCCAGGGCGCTGTAGTTCTGAACGTCTTCCTCGAACGACCACCGAAAGGTCGTAATCTCGTTCATCGATAGACGTGCCATCCCGGTTCGCTCCTCCGTGCTTTGACCATGCGGGCGAGTAGTATGAAGGATCGAGGCAGGACTGTAAAGCAGGAGAGACTTTGCGGCGCGACTGACGCTTCCTCGTCCGCAGATACGATTGATTGACGCGCAGTTGATCCATGCCGATCCAGCGAGCAGTACCGCGCAGATACCGCGCACGTCTTGCTGAATTCGACGACGGTTGGCGGGACTGTTGGCAGAGATTGCCCGTTTTTTCGGGGTTTCTTGACTGTCAGGATCGAAATCGCGGTCCGGCACGCTGATTGCACGTTTAGGTGGCCATCCAGATGGCGCCCCCGGTCGTCGGGGTTTTTTGGCATCAGTACCAGGCATAGGCGAGAGCATGAAGAAAATCGAAGCAATCATTCGGCATCACAAACTGGACGAGATCAAAGCCGCACTTGTCGAGCGCGGATACCACGGGATGACCGTGACGGAAGTGCGGGGCTACGGACGGCAAAAGGGGCAACGCGAAACGTACCGCGGAGCCGAATACACGATCGACTTCATTCCCAAGCTGAAGATCGAGGTGGTGGTGGGCGACGATCAAGTCGACAAGGTAATCGAGACGATTGTTGCTTCCGCCAAGACGGGATCGATCGGCGACGGAAAGATATTCGTTTACTCTCTGGATAACTCCGTTCGAATTCGTACCGGCGAATCCGGCGAGGCTGCCTTGTAAATCAGCCCTCGCACCGATCGCCTGCCGCTTCTTCATCCAATCACCCATGGTCGGGGGCGTCTGCCAAGACGGCTCGCGGGGGTGACATTCCGCCGTGAAATGGGGCGGCTCGCCTTGAATAGGGGCTTGTTTCTCGTCTACGATAGCAATTATCGCTTTCTTGACCTGAAACGTCTGGCTCTGGAATTCATCGCGCGAGTCGGCCGATTTCACCGGATGGGGACCAAGGATGAAAATCGCGGTTATCGGGGCGGGCGTCAGCGGCAATCTGGTCGCCCGGCTGTTGAATTCCGAACACGAGGTCCACCTGTTCGAGGCCGACGGCTATCCCGGCGGGCACACCAACACGGTCGAATTCGAAGCTTGGGGAAAGACTTGGCTGGCCGACACAGGCTTCATGGTCTTCAACGAACGAACCTACCCGAATTTCGTCCGGATGTTGCAGCGGCTCGACGTTTCCTGGCAAGATTCGGACATGAGTTTCAGTGTCTGCTGCCAGCGCACTGGCCTGGAATACCAGGGCAGTTCGCTGAACGGTCTGTTCGCGCAGCGTTCGAATTTGCTGAAGCCGAAATTCTACGGGATGTTACGCGATGTGCTGAGGTTCAACCGCCAGTCGCTGGAGCTGCTGGAGGACGAGGCGGACACGATGACGCTGGGCCAGTACCTCCAGCAGCGCAAGTACGGCCGGGAATTCATCGATCACTATTTGATCCCCATGACGGCTGCGATCTGGTCCGCCCGGCCGCGCGCCGTGTTCGATTTTCCCGCTCGATTCCTTGTAGGTTTCTTCCGCAATCACGGGCTGCTACAAATCCGCAACCGGCCGCAATGGAAGACGGTCTGCGGAGGCGCGAAGACCTACGTG
The DNA here is from genome assembly GCA_023382975.1 of Pirellulaceae bacterium. Taxonomy (GTDB): domain Bacteria; phylum Planctomycetota; class Planctomycetia; order Pirellulales; family Pirellulaceae; genus SKKK01. The sequence continues at coordinate 13,572 of JAHDXO010000007.1, read as the reverse complement.
TCCCGGCTGCTGGCTCCGTTGAGCGATCGTGTGCGGCTGAACTGTCCCGTTGCCAGCGTCTCGCGTCACGACGATCACGTCTTGGTCACGCCGGTGGGAAAAGCGGCCGAGCGGTTCGACCACGTCGTCTTTGCAACGCACGCCGATCAAACGCTCGCGATCCTCGCCGACGCCGACGAACGGGAGCGGGAAATTCTCGGCGCCTTCGAATATCAATCCAACGAGACGGTTCTGCACACCGATACATCGATGCTGCCCCGACGGCGAAGGGCTTGGGCCAGTTGGAACTATCATATCGCCCGCGACAGCGATCTGCCGGTGGCGGTCACGTACGATGTGAGTCGTTTGCAACGGATCGGTTCGCCGGAACCGGTGCTGGTGACGCTTAACCCCAACGGCCGCATTGCTCCGGCCAAAATCCTGCGCACCATCGACTATCAGCATCCTGCCTACGGGCTGAGGTCTCGCCAGGCCCAGTTGCGGCACTCCGAGATCAACGGCCGCCGCCGAACGTATTTCTGCGGCGCTTACTGGGGCTACGGGTTTCACGAGGACGGTGTGGTCAGCGCCTTGGCGGTCGCCAAGTGCTTTGGGAAGGATCTGGATTCATGCACAGTTGCATCTACGAAGGACACGTCCAGCACCGCCGAGAGACCCCGGTAACGCACAAGTTCCGTTACCGACTGTTCGCTGTCTACATCGATCTGGCGGAACTCGATCAATTGATCGGCCGGAGCGGCGTTTTCTCCCAACACCGGTGGTCATGGGCATCGTTTCGGCGCAGCGATCACCTGGGCGCCCCGGACCAACCTTTGGATCTGGCTGTCCGGGACTTGGTCGAGCAGCAAACCGCGGGATTTCGACCGCGGGGACCGATTCGCTTGCTCACCCAATTGCGTTATTTCGGACACTATTTTAGCCCCTTGAACCTGTACTATTGTTTCGACGAGAGAGATCAGTCGGTCGAGGCGATTGTGGCGGAAGTAAACAACACGCCGTGGAACGAGATGCACTGCTACGTCCTGTGGGAGGGCAATCGCACGACTCGGGACGCGAGGTTGAGGTTCCGTCATGCCAAGAACTTCCACGTCTCGCCGTTCATGGGAATGGACAGCGAGTATCTGTGGCGACTGAATTCTCCCGGGCGATTTCTGTTTGCGGGCATTACGACGATCCGCGACCAGCAGCGCTTCTTCGACGCTTCCATGTCGTTGAAGCAACGCCCAATCAGCCGTTGGAAACTGCGTTGGATGACGTTGCGGTTCCCTTGGATGACGATGCTGATCGTCGCACAGATTTACTTCGAGGCATGGCGGTTATGGTTGAAGAAATGTCCCTACTATCCCCACCCGTCCCGCTAGACGCTGGACGGCGAAGCGGCGTCGAACTTGCACCGACTGGCATTCCCGGCCAGTCCACGAAACACGCCTCGGCCCGTTGGCTGGACCGCGTTGCGCGGGACATGGTGCTTCGGACCTTGCAGCGCTTCCAGCACGGCCGTCTAACCGTACGCGACTCGCTGGGCCAATGCTGCGTCGGAGCAACGGGCGATTCGCCGGATGGCGTCGAGATGCAGGTACACGATCTCGGCTTCTATCGCCGCGTCGTCCTGAACGGATCGTTGGGGGCTGCCGAGGCCTACATGGACGGTCAGTGGTCGTGCGACGACCTGCCCGGAGTTCTCCAAGTGTTCGCCAGAAACTTGGCGGCGTTGGACGAGGTTGACCGCGGTCCCGCCCGGTTGGTCGAACCCGCACGGCGGGTTTGGCATTGGTTGCGCCGCAATACGCGGACAGGCAGTCGTCGCAACATCGCCGCGCACTACGATCTGAGCAACGATTTCTTCGCCTTGTTCTTGGACGATACGATGACCTACTCCAGCGGCATTTTCGGGAGCGAGGATGCCACGCTGCGCGACGCATCGGTCGCGAAGTACGACCGCGTCTGTGGCAAGTTGCAGTTGACGCCGCGCGACCATCTGGTCGAGATCGGTACCGGCTGGGGCGGCATGGCGATTCATGCGGCTCGCAACTACGGCTGCCGGGTCACCACGACGACTATTTCGCGGCAGCAGTACGAATTGGCGAGCGAGCGGATCGCAGCCGCCGGACTGAACGACCGGATCACGCTGCTGATGCAGGACTACCGCGATTTGGAAGGTCAATTCGACAAGTTGGTTTCGATCGAGATGATCGAGGCCGTCGGGCACGATTTCCTGCCCGCGTATTTCCGGAAGTGCTCGGACTTGCTCAAGCCCGACGGCATGATGTGTTTGCAGGCGATCACGATCCCCGACCACCGCTACGAACGCTACCGGCGGTCGGTGGACTTCATCCAACGCTATATCTTCCCCGGCGGTTGCCTTCCCTGCACGGCCACGATCGGCAGCGCCTTGCAGCAGACCGACTTCCGCACGTTTCACTGGGAGGAGTTCGGGCCGGACTACGCCCGCACGCTGGCCTGTTGGCGCGACAACTTTTTCGCGAACCAGGACCGCATCCGCACGCTGGGCTACTCGGAAACGTTTCTGCGGATGTGGGATTACTACCTGAGCTACTGCGAAGCCGGGTTCCGCGAGCGGCTGACGGGCGTCTCGCAGATCCTGCTGACCAAGCCCTCGTGCCGCCGTGAACCGTTGCGCTGATCGGAGACCGTTGCGTGTCCCCACTCGTTCAAATCATTGTCGCTGCGGCAGTTATTTCGTTGCTGATGGCAACGCTTTGGGCCGTCCAACGCCGCACCGGCAACGCCGGAACCGTCGACGTGGCCTGGGCCGGCACTATCGGACTGGCTGCGGTCTTTTTCGCCGCCACCGGCAGCGGCGACGCGACCAGTCGATGGCTGGCCGCGGTGCTCGCCGCAGTTTGGTCGGGTCGTCTGACTTGGTACTTGTTCGGTCGCGTCGTCGGTCATCCGGAAGAAGGCCGCTACGCGACGCTTCGTGCGAAATGGGGTGACGACGCGCAACGTCGGTTCTTCGTCTTCTTCCAGATTCAGGCGGCGGCCGCACTGTTTTTTGCTCTCCCGTTCCTCGTACTGGCCAACCGAGTTCAGGATGGCTTATCGTGGCTCGATTTCGTCGGGGTTGCGGTCTGGGCAATCGGGATTGTCGGTGTGGCGCTGTCGGATCGGCAGTTGGCGGTCTACCGGCAGCGGCCGGAGAACCGCGGCAAGACCTGCCGCGCGGGCCTGTGGCGGTATTCGCGACATCCCAATTATTTCTTCGAATGGCTGCACTGGTGCGCCTACGCGCCGCTGGTCATCCACGCACCCGGCGGATGGCTCGCGGTCTTGGTGCCACTGGTGCTGCTGTACTTCTTTTTCTTCGTTACCGGAATTCCGCCGACGGAATCGCAAGCGTTGGCGAGTCGCGGCGACGATTACCGCAGCTACCAGCGTTCGACCAGCGTGTTCGTCCCGTGGTTTCCCAAGAGGGAGAGTCCGTAGTATGAGTCTGATCGACTGGGCGGAACGCGGCTTCTTATCGGATGCGATCGTTCGACTGGGAATTCGTCGCTTGTTGAAGCGACGCTTGCAGCAGGAGGACGCGGACGATCCTCAATTCCGTCGCGAGGCTCTGCGGGCTTTCATCGACAAGCTTTGCTCCGGGCCGTTGGCGATCGCCACCGACGAGGCCAATCGGCAGCACTACGAAGTGCCGACGGAATTCTTCGAACGCGTACTCGGGCCGAACAGGAAGTACAGTTGTTGCTACTACGACCGGCCGAACACGACGCTCGCCGAGGCCGAGGAGTCGATGCTGAAGCTGGCCTGCAAGCGGGCGGAGATTGCGGACGGCATGGACGTTCTCGAGTTGGGCTGCGGCTGGGGCTCGATGTGCTTGTGGATCGCCTCGCACTATCCCAATTGCCGCGTTTTGGCCGTCTCCAACTCGCGTACGCAGCGCGAGTACATTGAACGGCAGTGCCGTGACCGTGGAGTGACCAATCTGGACGTCCAGACGGCCGACATGCGAGAATTCTCGACTTCGCGGGTGTTCGACCGAGTCGTGTCCATCGAAATGTTCGAGCACATGCGGAACTATCAGTTGCTACACCAACGCATCGCCCAGTGGTTGAGGCCGGGCGGCAAGTTGATGGTCCACATCTTCTGTCACCGCCAACTGGCCTACGAATTTGAGACCGAGGGCGAAGCCAACTGGATGGGGCGGCATTTCTTCACGGGCGGCATCATGCCGTCGGACGATCTGTTGCTGCACTTCCAGGATGATCTGGCCATCGAGGACCATTGGACCTTCAACGGCCAGCACTACGCGAGGACGTGCGAGCACTGGCTGGACAACCTGGATCGGAACCGGGCCGAATTGCTCGACGTTCTGGCCGACAGTCACTGTCCCGATCCTCCCGCCGTGCTGCTGCAACGGTGGCGGATGTTCTTCATGGCTTGCGCCGAACTGTTTCGCTACCGCCAAGGCGGCGAGTGGTTCGTTTCCCACTATCGCTTCCGCCGTCGGGCATGCATCGAGGGCGCATAGGGGAACCGGCGCCCTGCGGCCCACGGATTCAGTCGTCATCTCGCTACGGCGGCACCCGTCGTGTGGTTTCACCGACTCGCACCCGCTGGGTTTGACGAAGCCTACGGTTCGAGATCTTCACCGCCGTATTCCTCGTGGCAGCGGTTGCAACTGGCGGTCATCGCCCGGAAAGCTTCGCGGGCCGCGGCGAAGTCGGGCTTGCCGGCCGCGCGGTAGACTTTGGCCGCCTCAGCTCGCATTTGCGCGGTGGGCTGATCCCACTCGTCGTCCCCTGCCGATTCTCGGAGCAGCAACAGGTTGGCGGCTTCGGCCAGGATCAGACTGTCGGAGCGGATGCTCTTCCACTCGGCCCGCTCCTGTGGCTCGGCCGCCAACGCTTTCTTCAAACGGTTGAACGGGGGCTCAAACGCGTATTCCATGAACTCGTGGTCGCTGTCCTCGACCGGCTCCGGTTTAATTGGCGCTTTCTCCGCTTCAGCCGCGACCGCAGTACGAGCCGGAATCGTTGAGCCGACAAACATGATCGCCAACGCGGCTAGGCACAGCCCTGCCAAGATCAACCCGCTGAATTGCAGATACCTCATTAGAAATTCTCCCTTTCTTGTCATGATCGCAGTATGTCCCAAATTCTCTTTCGCAGTCTCCAAGGTGCGTAGTTTACCATCTGGCAGATCTGCGATCAAAACCCCCGTCGGCCACAATTGCCTAGTACAATGGGGCGTGACATCGAGGGTTTCCGCAGTTCTGGCTTGCTGGCATGCCCCTCGGCAAACGGTTCGAATGGTGTTTCAATGGATGATCGGATCGTGCGTCCACGGAGGCAGGCATTCCGACTGGGCGTTGGACGAGTTGGTTGCGGCCGCAGGCTACGTTAGGGGTACACTCCAACCAAGGAGGCACTGTGTCGGAGGCATGTTGGGATGTGGTCGTTGTCGGAGCGGGAGCTGCGGGCTTGTTTGCGGCAACCGCGGCAGCCGAGCGCGGGAAGCGAACACTGCTGCTGGAGAAGAACACCCGTGCGGGCGTCAAAATCCTGATGTCCGGAGGGACTCGGTGCAATGTCACGCACGCTACCGATGTGCGCGGAATTGTCCGGGCATACGGGCGGCAGGGGTCGTTTCTACACTCGGCCCTCGCGCGACTGTCGCCCGACGATGTGGTCCGTCTGCTCGCTTCCGAAGGCGTACCGACCAAAACGGAAGAGACCGGGAAGATCTTTCCGGCAACCGACCGTGCGTCGGATGTGCTCGATGCGCTGCTTGCCCGCCTGCACCGCAGCGGTGCGCACTTGGCGCTGAACGAATCCTTGCGGGATCTGCGGGTGGAAGGCGGCGGTTTTCAACTCACCACTTCGCGCACCAACCGCTCGGCGTCGCGGGTGATCATCACGACCGGCGGCCGGTCTTACCCTGGTTGCGGCACGACAGGGGACGGTTATGCGTGGATGGAAGCGTTCGGTCACACGGTAATCGCTCCTCGACCCGCGCTCACGCCGATTACGACGCACGAGGAATGGGTGCGCGATCTGCGCGGAATCACACTGCCGGATGTGGCCGTGCAAGTTCTACCGCAGGACTGCCTCGGGAGCATGAGTGCTAAAGCTCGACAGCGCAACGCCTTGGCAACCGACCGCGGTTCGTTGCTGATGGCCCACTTTGGCTTGACCGGGCCGGTGATTTTGAACGTCAGTCGCGTCGTCAGCGGACATTCCCGTCCCGCCGACTTGTGCGTCGTTTGCGATTTTCTGCCGGGAATCAGCCAGCAACAATGTTCGGAATGGCTGGACGGATTCTGCCGCGACGAGGGCAGATCGCAACTGGTCACTCTGTTGGGACGTCGTCTCCCGCGCCGTTGCGCTGAAATGCTGCTTGCTCGCTCCGGCTTGCCGATGGAACGTCGCGGTGCCGACTGTCGCCGCGACGAGCGTCTTCGATTGGTTTCGGCCGTGAAGGGGTTGGCGATTCCCGTCGCCGGAACGATGGGGTTCAAGAAAGCGGAAGTCACCGCCGGGGGCGTGAGTTTGGACGAAGTCGACTCGCGGACCATGCAGAGCACGGTCGTGCCGGGACTCTTCCTGGCCGGTGAGATTCTGGACTTGGATGGTCCGATCGGGGGCTACAATTTCCAAGCGGCGTTCAGCACCGGGCAGTTGGCAGGAATGAGTGCTTGATCAGCGAACGGAGTACTGCCACGCGCCGTACTGATGCGGCGGCAGGGCCTGGGGCGGAATTGGGATGAGGTCGCTGCCCGAATCCTCGGGTTCGGCAGGTTTCCCAAATAGTTCGTCGTGCAACGCGTCGAGCGGTTCGGGCACGGGCGTCTTGGCGCTCCCTCGGTTCGCGGGAGCCGAGGCGACCGACTGGGCAGGGATCTTGATCTGCAAACCGATCGGCAAGAGACGAGGGTCGCCCAGAATGTCGGCATTGGCGCGATAGATCGCCTCGTATTGTTCGCGACTTCCCAGATATCTTTCTGCCAATTTCGGGAGCGTGTCGCCCTCCTCGATGGAATACACGGTCGCAGCCGGCTCCGCCACTTGGGTCTCTGCCCCCTCGGTCTCCGTCGCCTCGGCCTCTGCCACCTTGGGAGCGTTCCGCGTGTCGTTTTCCGCTAAGTCGGCGGCGTGCTCATCGGTGCGATCGTCGGCTTCCCCGAGCCAATCCCACGGGCTTATCTCATCGGAAACCGGGGCGGACGAATTCGGTTCAGGAGGATCCGGCAGGGTGAAACGATTGCCTGGACGCGGATCGAGCTTGGGCATTGGCAAGCGGGAATCAGCGTTCATCGAAGCCCAAGACGCCAGACTGCGCGGCTCGTCAGCGGGCCGGCGGTCCGCAAAATCCTGCGCTGACGCAGCGCGCGATTCCGCCTCGCCTTTATCGCGATTGGCCGGTATCTGGGGGGAAGCGTCGGGAACCGTGCGTTCGACATGCGGAGTCGGCGAATGGGCAATCGGCTTGCTTTTCGCCCGCTTTTTTGCCGGAATGACCTCGTCACGATTCCCAACCTGGCTGGAAACACTCGGCGAATCCACGGATTCGCGACGGGCGATTTCGGGCAGTGTCTTCAGCGTGGCGCGTGGATCCACCGTCGGCTCGACGGCCAGCGTGCGATCGGTGTCGATCAGAGCGGCCATCGGCACTTGACGCGCCGTAGCGGGGATTTGGGGCGCCGGATCGGGAGTTGCCGTTGGAATCAGTTGTTCCAACGCCAACGTCTGCGGCGAATGAGCTTGTTCGTCAGACAACCGATGTTGCGAAGCTCCGTAGAATCCCATCGTCAGAACGGAAAGAGCGAGAAGATACCGGATGAAATTTCGCATTGTCTGCCTGTCCCCGTCTTCGTCAGGCCAGTGAATTGCCGTCGTGCCGTTGATCGTATCGGAAGCCACACGAGCCGCGATTCATTGCGAAGATGGTAGATATCGGCAAATGGGGAAAGATGATCGGGGACGCACGAAACATGCCGGTTGTTGGCGAATAAAGCATTTTGGCCGTTGAAAGGGCGTTTTCGCTTGTGCGAAGACTGCGATTGAGAACCATCGGATCGTCGTGTACGGTCTTGACCGACTCTGCCGGTACAGTCAACGCAAAATGTCTGGAATTTTTCTGCGGGTCGTGCCAATTTGAGATTGTTGTCTGGTATCTGATTGGCAACGTGAAGACAAAATGATAGATTAAGGCTCGGCCACGTTGACAAGCAGGAAAGCAGCACATATTTTGGATGCGAGTATCCTAATATCGGATTTGAGGTGAAACCCATGATTTCTCAGACTGCAGAGTACGCTCTTCGCGCCATCGTGTATCTTGCTGACCAGTCCGGCAGCCCTCGAACGACGGCGCAAATCGCTGAGGCCACGCAAGTCCCTGCTGGCTATTTGGCCAAGGTCATGCAGGCCCTAAGCCGAGTGCGACTGGTGCATTCGCAACGAGGTCTGAACGGTGGATTCACGTTGACACGCGATCCCAACGAACTGTCGATGTACGAAGTGGTCAGTGCGGTGGACCCCATCCGAAGGTTCTCCGAGTGCCCTCTTGGGCTGCCCAGCCACGGGGCCGACTTGTGCCCGCTTCACCGTCAACTGGAAGATGCGGCCCGCATGTTGGAAGAGAAGTTCAGCGCTACCAGCGTCGCGGCGCTGATCGACGTGCCGGGACCGCACAAGCCCCTGTGTCGCTTTCCGCTAAGCCGGACAGAAACGGCGCCGGAAGTCGTGGATGCTCCGACGCCGGAAGCTACTTCCGAGCCGGAAGCGCCATCTGCCTAAGCATTAACTTGACAAACGAGCCTCCCTCGCCGCGGATCGCCGAATTCGCGGCTGAGATGCGGGTCTATATTTTCTTGGAGTGTTGGAATTCATGGTCAGCCGCTTTGGGAACACGACACATTCCGAGTCGAATAACGAGCGAACCGGTCGCCTGGGTGGTGGCGTGGTGAAAGATCTCGCTCAGTTGTTCAAATTGTTGGCCGACGAGACGCGGTTGCGCATTCTCGACATGCTCGGGGCGCGCAAGGAATTGTGCGTCCGGGATCTGTGGGAACGACTCGGGCAGAGCCAACCCGCCGTCAGCCACCATCTGGGACTGTTGCGCATGGCGGGACTCGTCGATACTCGCCACGAAGGCAAGCATATCTATTACCGGATCGACCGCGAGCGGTTCGAGCAACTGATGTCCATGATCCAACAGACTCGTGTCGGTTCTCAAGTTCTGGCGTCCGGCGAGCAAGACGAACGCGAATCCTGACTTCTGTCGAAGCCGGATTCTCCGAAGTGCGGGACGCTCGCCGTCGTTGCAGGCCGCATAATGTCCATAAGGCGACTGCGATATTCCTCTTGGGATTCTTCGCAGTCTGCTTGTGTTGTTTCCTCTTCCGTCGCAGTTCGTTGAAGCGCGTCCTTGCCCGCGGTAGCCGATGGCGGAGCGAATCACGTGGTCCGGTCGTTCCGGGACCGAGATTCGCTACGAACAGACTTCGAGGAGGCTTTGATGATTCACCGGCGCGGTTTTCTAGGATCGGTCGGCGCCGTGTCCGCCGCGGGGCTGTTCTCTTGGAGGGCTGACGCCGGTGCGGCCGAGGCGTCGGCGAGATTGGCTGCGCGCGAGCTGCGGGCGGATGTGGTGATCGTCGGGGCCAGTCTCGGAGGATGCGCCGCGGCGATCGCGGCGCTCCGCAGCGGCTTGCAGGTCGTCATGACCGAGGAAACGGACTGGATCGGCGGGCAGCTTACGTCGCAAGCGGTGCCTCCGGACGAGCACCGTTGGATCGAGACGCACGGCGCCAATGCCTCGTACCGCGGGTTGCGAACGCGGATCCGCGACTATTACCGCACGAACTATCCGCTGACTGAAGCGGCCCGCCAACTCGAAAGCCTCAATCCGGGCAACGGCAGCGTTTCCCGGTTGTGTCACGAACCTCGCGTGGCGCTGGCCGTGCTGCATGATTGGTTCGCTCCGTGGCTGAGCAGCGGGCGATTGACCCTTCTGACGGAACATCGCCCGATCGCGGCCGATGTGGTGGGAGACAAGGTGCGGGCGGTTACCGTCCGATCGGTGCGGTCCGGTCGCGAGCGGACGCTTGCCGCGCCGTACTTTCTGGATGCCAGCGAGTTGGGCGATTTGTTGCCGCTGACCGGAACCGAGTTCGTGACCGGCGCGGAAGCCAAGCGAGACACCAACGAGCTGCACGCGCTGGAGCAAGAAGACCCGCTCAATCAGCAGTCGTTTACGATGTGCTTTGCCATCGACCACGCACCCGGTCAGGATCACACGATCGACAAACCGGCCGAGTACGAATTCTGGCGGACGTTTGTTCCGCAGTTACGACCGCCGTGGCCGGGAAGATTGCTCGATTTCACCTACACCCATCCCCGCACGGGCCAGCCCAGGCGACTGGGATTCGATCCCAGCGGCGCCCGTCCCGACGGAACGATCAATCTGTGGACCTACCGCCGGTTGGCGGACGCCACCAACTTTCGGCTCGGAACCTATCCGGGCGATATCATCCTGGTCAATTGGCCGCAGAACGACTATTTTCTTGGCAACTTGGTTGGGGGCACGGACGAGGAACGGCAGCACCACATCGCCCGGGCGACGCAGTTGAGTCTATCGTTGATTTTCTGGTTGCAGACCGAGGCGCCGCGAGCCGACGGCGGGCAGGGCTTTCCCGAGTTGCGGCTGCGCGATGATCTGCTGGGTACGGAAACCGGGGTCGCCAAATTCCCCTACGTCCGCGAATCCCGCCGGATCAAGGCAGTGTGTACCGTATTGGAAGAGCACGTCGGGCGACAGCAGCGGGCGATGCTCACCGGCCAGAGCGGAAGCGAGTTACGGGCGGCCGAATTCCACGACTCGGTCGGCGTCGGCAGCTATAACATCGATCTGCATCCATCGACGGGCGGCGACAACTACATCGACTTCGAAACGCTGCCCTTCGAGATCCCGCTCGGCGCGTTGCTGCCGCGTCGGGTGACCAATTTGATCGCCGCCTGCAAGAACATCGGCACGACGCACTTGACGTCCGGCTGCTACCGCTTGCATCCCGTGGAGTGGGGCATCGGTGAAGCCGCCGGGTGCCTGGCCGCTCACGCGCTGCGGCACCATCGCACCCCTCACGCGATCCAGGAAACCGCCGCGCAACTGGCTGATCTCCAGCGAGACCTGGAAAGCCAAGGCATCGAGCTTCGCTGGCCCTGACCATCCGTCCGATGCGCCCAACCGCCATCGCGTTCCGCAGCATCGCCCGCCCGCGGGCACATGCCGTGTCTTCCCATCTTTCCTCTCTTAGCGGCAAACGGCTGCAACAACTGCACTGCTCTTGTATCAGACGCGAAAACGCACCATGATTCACGTTCCGAGAGGCGTGGTTTCCTTGCGGGCAGACGGGAGAGTGGCGTACGTCGATATGGTATTGCGAACCGTCGAGCGAAAAAGGACAAGAGCAGCATGGACGCAAAGACGCTTTATCCGCTTTACCTTGACTACGTACAGCAGCTTAACGAGGCATTGACGCGTCCCGGTGGCCCCGAGGTCTCGAAGCGTTACCTGATGAGACAGATGTCATTGGCCGACTTCGATGCGTGTTGGCAGCAACTGGGGCGCTTTCCAGGCCGGCAGGACTCCCTCGCAGCGAAATTGAGACGGGGCTATGCGGTCGAGGCTGCGGAGATTCGCCAGCGGTTCGAGGCAGCCTTGGCGGGGAAAGGACCGAAGCGAACCGCTGCATAGGGTGGGCGGTCACGAAGCATCGGGCGCTTTGTCCTTCTTCGACCGCGCCGCTTTTCTCCCCAGGTTTCCCGCTTGTGCCGTCCACGTTCTTAGCCAAATCAACGTTTCGTCCGGCTGAGCCAAGTCATCTCGAACCGCAATGCGATGCAAGTCGGCACTCGCAGCACTCGACAACCGGCCAGGGCTGGTGACGATTCGAGAAACGATCGCCTTGATTGCCGAACGCGCTGCCTTGGCCGACGAAAGCGTCTGCGAAATGCGAACAACGAGGAGTGCGGCGAGTTGAATTTGCTCGTCGAGTGGAACGGCGCCCTGGAAGGAAGCGAATTCGGCCTGTTGGAGGAGCGGCGCAAATGTGGCAAACAGCGTTTCTTTCTCTTCGGAAGAAACTTGTTCTGGAATCGATGCCTCGATAACGTTGATCAGCTCTTGCGCAGTAACCGCTCGAACAAGCTCCGGTTCTTGGACGGCGACGGTCCCGATCACTCGCCTGATTTCCGGCAGCGGGTCATCCGAAGCAACCGCGAGCCATGGACCGACCGGGTACGTTTCGGCCGCCGGTGTTCTTCGCAGAAGCGCTGCAATTCGCACGGCCTTCAGACGGTACTCGGGCACTTCGCTGTAGGGAATGCGATTGCTGTCGCTTCCAAACGAGCGGTACTTGGTTTCCTCCCAAAGGTACTGAAGCATCACGACAATCGAATCGAGGAAGTGCGAGTCGACGACGTCTGGACAGTTCTGCAGCACCCAGGCGACCGTGTTCAACGCTTCAAGCAATCCGGGTTGGCGACGGGTCGCGACGATCATACCCAGTTCTCGTAGCAGATCCGTGGGAAGTTCGGGCAGAGTCGTCCCCGCAGAAGGCTTCCGCCGCGCGCGGCGGAGTTGCAGCCAGTGGATCAGTCCACGCAGCGCCGACGAGTAGCCGTCGGGGTCGAGGCTTGCCAAAGCCAACCGCATTTCAAGTGCGACGTCACGATCAGGCTGAAGGATCCGCAACGCCGGAAGAAGCGCCGCAAAAGGAACTCCGTGCTTTGCGAAATCGTCTACCAAGGATACGACCTCTGCGATCGTGTCGCCATCTTCTTGAATGTGGGGAATGACAACGAACCGAAGAACTTCGACGATTCTGGAAGCATATTCCCGGTACGAGATCTGTCCGAAGGCCGGTATCCAAGCGCGCGAGATGGCCTCCTCGCGACGTTTTTCGGCAAGAATATCGAACTGACTCCACCAGCTTGTCATTTGTGCCACCATGCTGCGGATCTCATCCCTGGTCCAGTCGACGAACCGTCTTTTTTCAGCACGCGGTTCGGGGTCCAGCCGGGTGGCTCCAATCCAGTCGTGAAGCAGGTTGATGTCGATCTTGGATTTCGCGCGACGCTTGCAAGCATACGCTCGAAAACGAGTCACTGATAGGCCTAGCTCAGGCTCCGGCAAGACAAGCGACATATACAGAGGCAATCGCTCGACGTTTGGTAATCCGTCCGGCGTTTGTTGCGACCAGTACACGTCCGCCAGCTTCTTCCTTGCAGACTCGTCGAGACATCCGTATTCAAATAGGGCTGACAGCCGGACGATTGCGATTGTTCGAACGTGGGGTTTCTCATCACGGGCAGCTTGCAGCAGCGGTTCGACCACTTGTGTCCAATCGACACCGACAACGCTGGCAGGTAGGGACGGCAAGCGATTCTGGAAGTGACGAGTCAATTCACGCCAATCCAGCGAATTCAGAACGCGGAACGACTTCGATCCCGGAATCGGCAGTTCGATAATCTGTCGAAACCGCGACGCTAAGGCAGCCCGCAGAAAATAATCTACCCGGTGTCAGGATGGATGACGAGGCTCCAC
>JAHDXO010000006.1:42644-206147 GCA_023382975.1 Pirellulaceae bacterium | reverse complement strand
CATCTGCCGTATCTTGTCACCGTCAACTTGAATTCTGGGGTGCGGAATGTGAGTACCTACACATCGACAGCTACTTCCGCTGCTGTATGGCGTCAATTAGTTTGTCTGTCCTGGGGACAATTAGGAGTGACGAGGTGGGGAGCCGACGGCGGTGACTGTCGAGTCGCCGGATCTGGAAGTGTTTGATTCTCTCCTCTCACACAAGGAAGTGTACGATGAACAGACCACCGAGACCGACGACCACGAAGTCGGCCAGTCCCGCGCGAGCCTCGAAGAAACCTGTCGCGTCGACGCCCAGTTCGCGGCCTACGACCGACATCGAGAAGCTGTCGGAGCAACTGAAGGCTTTGCGTCTGCCAATCTTTCGCGAACAGCATCCGCTGGTGGCGGACCAGGCGGCGCGGGAAGGCTGGACGCACCTCCAGTTCCTGGCGGAACTGACGAGCAAGGAATGCTAAGCCCGACACCAAAACCGGATCGAGCGATTGATGCGGAACTCGAACTTGTTGGCGGGGAAGACCTGGGAACAATTCCGCTGGTCGCGTCTTCCGCTACAGGTGAGACATCAATTCGAGACCCTGCGCAGCGGCGGGTTCCTGGACCGTCAGGACAATGTGCTGATCTTCGGGAGGCCCGGTTCCGGGAAGACCAACCTGCTGTGAGCCTTGGGCGACCAGTTGGTCCGGCAAGGCCGTTCGGTCTGCTTCAGCACCTGCCAACTGCTCGTCCAGGAACTGCTGCGAGCCAAGCGCGATCTGCGTCTGGAGCGGCTCCTCAAGGCGCTCCGCAAGTACGAGGCCCTGATCATCGACGACCTGGGCTATGTCCAGCAGAGCCGCGAAGAGATGGAAGTCCTGTTCACGCTGTTGGCCGAGCGGTACGAACGCGGGAGTGTGCTCTTGAGCAGCAACCTGCCGTTCTCCAAATGGGAGCAGATCTTCAAAGACCCCATGATCACGGCCGCGGCGATCGATCGCTTGATCCATCACTCCGTGATCGTCGAGCTGAACCTCCAGAGTTATCGCCTCGAAGAGGCGCAGCAGAAGAACACCCCAGCCGCTACGCAGGAATCAAAGCCCGGCTCCGAACCATCCTGAATCCCGACTTTCTCTCGGACCGTCTAATTGTCGCTAAAGAACACTGCTAATTGACGCCGAACACCTTCCTTCATCGAAGAGACGCGATTGCGCCGCTTTCCCGCCTCCGGTCACTGCAAGCGGCCGCCCCGTCGCCGCGGATCTGTGTTGCCGCTCGCCGTCGGCTCTCCCGAGACTCTTTCATCTGCCGCCCGCGGCTCGCGCAATGCTCTGCTGAACCCGTGAACGGTTACCAATCACCGGATGCGCCCAGCTGCAAGGCGCGACACGCTTCCGTCATCCGCCCGTGTGGCTCGGCATGAATCGTCCCAGACCACAGACCGAGTTAGACGACGACTCCCTATTCACTCTCAGCCGTGCCCGCCTCCAGAAATGTGTTACTGTTGAGGTCATAGAATAGGCACCGAACCCTCATGTGAACGGCAAGCTTAGCCTGGTCACGGTCTGCAGTGATGAGCCCGACATCGCCGTCGTGCGCCTTGCAGACAATAACCATATCTCCAATAGGCCGACACAGCTTCTCTCCAATGCTAAGTCCATCAGCCACCTTCTCGGATGTCACGGCCTCCTTCCAGTCTTCCAGTCCCTTCCGAAGTCTGGTGCTTTTCAGCTTCAGTTCCTTTGATTGAACTCCGCGATCAATCTCAAAAAACCGATTCTCGAGAATGCCCACCACATTACAGGCAAACTTCTGCACGCTGCAATGGAAACCCCCTCTCCCAGCGACCAGCGGCGTCTCGTTTCTCCCGATGTAACAGTTGACATTATCAAGGCATCTCATAGTCTCCGTTTTTCCGTTCGTCGCAAATCGTCTGAACCATATCTTCTCAAGATTCTCAGCCTCCACCAGTATTCGATCAATCAGTTCCCCAAGCGTTCGCAATCGCGGAAACAGTTCATTTTCTGCGAAAAACCGTGTGGCGTAGGCAACCGCAATTCTGACGCGCCTATCCCCTTCCACTATTAAAGTGTCCACCGTTAGATGTCTTATTACCTCTTCCAGCCGCAATTGCGCGCTGTCGGGCGCGTCGCCTGACGCGATCACGGCTTCCCTTAACACGTCCACGAGGTATTGCAGAGCGGCAATGACCGTGCTCTTAAACTCCATAAATGTGTAAGTGGACACCACAGGCGTGACATCATTCCAGAGAGCATCGTGGCCCGCGCGACGCCATTTTGCGCTGATAAGGCGCTTTATCTGGACGGAGTTATCCAATAGAAACGCTGCGGGTTGCTCGCTCATACATCCTCAACGCGTAAAATCACATCGTACCCGTTCGCTTCAAGTCCCTCGAAGACCGCAACCGCATCCCGGTCATAGTTGAAGTTAGGGGTGCTCAGTCGACGAACGAGGGGCTCAAGCAGGTCCACCAATTCAAGAGACAAAGGTTTAAGCCCGAACTGGGCACTCGGTACACTGCTTAGGCGCATTAGGAAAGAACACAATACAAGCAGCCCCTTTCGATAGTCCGGCGGGGCTAGAGAGCATGCTGTCAAATCGCCAAATCCTTCACGTGCCCCCTTCAAAAACCGCTGACGGTCAATAGGAGATGCCGTGGCGGCCGCACATTTCAGCATGGCGAACGACCCCAAAAGATCCCTCTTGAACGCCAGCAACTCCGCGGCCATTTCCGCACTTTGCGTGATAACCTTTTCCGTGCTGTCAAAGTCCCTCTTGCTTATCGTTACATCCACGCAGCCGTCCTTCTGCGCCTCCTCAGAGAGGCGAGGGAAGGCCGAGTGCGCGACCACCGGGAGGAATCTGCCGGATCTGCGTAGCTCGCTCAGTAGCGCATGTGCAGTCGTGTCGGCCTTTCGAGAATCGCGATCGGCCTTTACCCGATGGTCGGCAATCAAGAGGTCCACCGACGATTCCTTCAGTATTTTGCGCGCATTCGTAACGTTGTCGGTCGCAACGACCTGAGTATCAAACTCGAAAGCACATGCTTCGCCAAATGCCGGGGCCTCGCGTTCCTGCCGAGCCAAAGGCGAAGACTGCAGCTTCTCCGCAAGATCCCGTTCAATGTGTTTCGCTACTTCCTCCTCGTCCTCAAGGACTAAGACCCTAAAGCCGATCTTCTTGTGTTGCGCCGTCATGTGGAGCCCTTCCTGATCTCTTCCGCTACGGGATAAATAGCCTCAAATCGAGTCGTCGGCACGAAATCCGAGCTTGCCAGGACCTGGCCGTCGCAATCCTCTACCAGCCGCTTGACCATGCCAAGGCCTATGCCCTTCCCGTCGGGCTTGGTCGTGAAACCATCATGAAATATCCTCTCCATGTTTTCCGGCAGAATCCCAATGGCGTGATCCTCGACATATACACCTACCCACAGAGCACTGCCTATTTGCTTCTCCACGATGCCGATCTCGATGGGACCTTTTCTACTGTGCAGTAAGTACTGCTCCTTTGAATTCGTGACGAGATTGGTCAGTATGGCGATGAGCGTATCCGGATCAAAATTCACCGCGCGGTGTTTGTGACCGGCAATCTTCAATTTTAACTCGCAACCATCCAGCTTTCGCCCATGCTTGTAGTTCAACCTCCCTAGGAACTTGTCAAGTTCCACGTTAAATACGCATCGTCGTATGTTCAGTTTAGTAAAGCCAGTTGCGTCGAGAAGACTTGTTACATTATCAAAGATCTCTCTCACCCGTTGCTCCAAGGCAGCGTAATTTGGTGACCCGGAGCGAGAATTGGAGATCCATGACCTGATCGCTTTGACCGCGTTCAGCACTTCATGCGCGTACGAGCGTGCAGCGGTGCCTGCCAGTGATGCAAGTTGGCGTTCCTCGGTGTCGTGCCGCAGTCGCGCCGTCTCATCGATGAGGAGGCCAATCCTGTATACGTAATTGAGAAGGTACGTGGCGAGATCGAGCCAGCCCCGAGCCTGTGTGCCTTCGCCCGTCTCAAACCTAACTGCAAGGAGGCCGTAAACTCGATCTTCGGATCGCAGGGGCCAAAGACACAGAGTCTCGGACACTTCGATGGGGCCTTTCACGTCCTTTGGTGTTCGAGTGCGCAGCAATCCCAGATCTTCTGGTTTCAGCAGGTTACATCGGTCGAATGCGAAAGTGTCGTTTTCTCTTATCTCGACCAGGGACACCGCGTTAACACCCGGCCACCGTTCGATTGTATCCACGAACGCCAGCACGCTGTCTTCCATGTCACCCGCGGGAACCGTATGACATGCCAAATTGACGAGGTTCTGTTGAATTCTCGAAGTCGACGCCTCTATCTGAAGCAGGCGCTCCTGGTATAGAATAACGGAGAGGATATTTGCAACTGACGTAGCGCGCGCGAAGTCAATTGGCCAGAAGCTGGGCGTTTCCGCTCGCTTGACGAACCGAACCACTCCGCTGACGGTTGGCGGAGTTTCTGGCCTTTGCGGGAATGACAATGGAACGATGATGATGTGGTCCCCGGACTGGGGGCTTCGTGCGTGGAAGTCGCTTACCTTCGCGGCCCACTGCGCCCCGTAGAATTTGGACGCATCTGTTAGCAGGTGCAAGAATATCGGGCGGCCGGTCTTCGCGACATGGCCTGTTAGTCCCTCGCCAAGATCATAAGGTTTCACGGACGACTGTTTATGCGGCTCCGAGAAATGTGTAGGGATCACTTGGTTAGCGCGTCGTTCCCAAATGGAGAAACTCGATGCCTCAAATGTTGTTTTCAATTCGTCGCAGACTTGCTTGAGATATCCCAGGCCTTCACAACTCATCTTGGAGGCTATTAGACGTGAGATCTGAGATTCAAATGCGCGCGTTCGAAGTTGGGCGTACACAGCTATGAACGCGGCGGCGACCGCTCGCAATTCGACGAGCGTATTGCGTATTAATTCATTAACGCCCTCGCGGGACGCTAGAACGAGGCACGCGGGGTAGTGCTTGTGGTGGTAGAGGTTAATTATTGCCAGCGTCTTTACCTGCTGTCTCTGTAGGTAATCTCGAACGCTTTCTTTCCTGATCGAGGTCGAGAAGTCACCTGCGCTCAGGAAGAAGTTCTTCCCAGTGCGGGCGGACTCGCCCAGCAGGCTTTCGTCGTAGCCATGCACATTCAGGGCTTGGAAGTCTGAGATGCCGATGTCACTAATAAACTCGGTGGCGATGAAGACTCGCTGCTGTTTCTCATCCTTTCCCCAAAGAGACGCATGCGATAGCGGAATGGTTTGTTGCAGATAGTCCTTGAAGGACTGGGTCAGGTGCTCTGTGTCGTCAGAATCGGAGAACACTGTGAAGATGCGGTCCAGTTTCTCGGCCACTTTCGAGATGGACGGTCCTATCAGGTTCGCAGCAAATTCAGGTTCACTCATGGCGGTAACAGAGATATTCTGGTGGCGGCAGCGCGTGGTGGCGACATCGTTGCAGTTGGCTAGGTTGCCCACACGCGAGTGATATGGGTTTGCTTGTGGCATTCACGGGGGTCAACGTAGCAGGAACACGCGGCAAAATCAACCGTCGTGGCCGCGCGAGCCGGTGAATCGGCCGAACCCGGCCCCGCCAATTCATTTATACTGGATAATGTTGTCAGTGTGAAGCCAAGTGCGGCCGAACTGCGCCCCACTCGACCAGCCAGTCCTTCGGCCACTGCCTGCCGTTGCGCGCACAGGTGAATCCGTTGCGCACCTGGGTGAAATCGACCGGAGCAGGAAACGGGAGGTGCCTAAAGTACACAGGTCGTGCCCACCCAAGTAGGAAACTGTGAGTCGTCGAGTCTCGATTTGCAAAAGTCTGATATTCTTGTCTGAAATAGACAATCTATGTCAAAGGCACTCCCGGTCTGCCGCCCCGCGGTTTGGCGAGCCACGGGCGTACCGGTAGAACGCCGGACGGAGACACAATCAATGCTTCGAGTTCTGGCCGCGTTTGCCGGCGCCTGGTGTACTTCCGGCCCATCCTAGCCAGTCCCACGCCTCGCCGTGAACCTGACGGTTCTACATCCGCAGGAAGGTCGCCGTTCCGATGGGACGGTGAGGTGGTCCGTCATGGATTCTTATGAGCTGGACGCGGCTCGAAACCAATCGTCTCCGGGTGGTGCCCTGCTGATGCCGTCATCAGATGGGGGATTTGGATTGCGCTCGACGTCCCACGGCGATACGCTTCTCCGGCTGCTCCCGTTCTTTCACAGGCGGAGATCTGCCATGACACTCATCAAGCATTGCGGTGCCCGCGCGGTCACGTGGGGCGAACTCGACGAAATGCGCACCCCGCCGGCCACCGCGACATGGTTTCCCTTGCCCCACAGCCGGGTTCTCGAATCCGTCGTCCAGACGCTCGACCAGGCAGGATTTCAAATCCGGTCGATGGAGCTGGCCGTCACCCCGGATGACGCCCGCTTCTTCGGCACCCTGCAGTTGCAGGCGCACATTGCACCGGGGGTCGCGCTGGCCGTCGGCTGCCGCAACAGCGTTGACAAGTCGCTGCCGATCGGGTTCTGCTGCGGCCAGCACGTCTTCGTCTGCGACAACCTTGCGTTCAGCTCGGACGTGGTCATCACTCGCCGTCACACGCGCTTCGGCCAGGCCCACTTCGGCGAGGCGATCGCCGCGACGGTCGCTGGCCTGCATGAGTTTCGCCAGAACGAAGCTCGCAGGATCGAGTTGTATCGGACCACGGAGCTGGCGCGCGACCAGGCGAATTCGCTGATCCTGCAAGCCTACGAACGCGGGATCATCGGCGCCCGTTTACTGCCGGATGTGATTCGGCAGTGGCGAAACCCATCCCATCCCGAGTTCCAAGAGAGGACGGCATGGAGCCTCCTGAACGCCTTCACGGAAGTCTTGAAAGATCGTCAGCGGCAACAGCCCGCCCGGGCCGCCCACGAGACGATCACCCTCCAGAAACTGCTCGACGGCACCTACGGCATCGCCGCCCAAGCCGCGTGATCGCCGCCCGTCGAGCTAGTGTCGGTCCGGTTTCAAACCACCTTTGGGAGCAGCATCCCGCCCCTTTCGTACACTGGAAGGGGCGTTTTCGCTGCTTCATTTCCACGGGATTGTTTGTTCCACCACCACCTCCAATTACACTGAAATGCTGATCCACTTCGAATTTCGCAAGGACTGATAACGCGCACCCGAGTCAGGGGGTATTTTCCGATTCGTGTCCGATCCTGTCGCGCGACAGGCCGGCGCCAATCGGTCTCACGGAGCTTCATCATGAACATCAAACACAAGGTCGTTGCGTGGAACATCGAGTGGTTGGACAAGCTCTTGACCGGCTTGAATGCCGGAACGACATCTGCAGCCCAGCGAGAACGGTTGCAGGCGCGGCTGGATGGGATCTATCAAACCATCGCCGAGATTGCGCCCGATGTTCTCTGCATCACCGAAGGTCCGCGGGGCGAAGATGGCATCAAGCAGTTCGTTGACGGACTACCGGGATACGTAGCTGTTACGCGGCCACAAGGGGAGTCGTACCATCAGTCTGGAAACCAGTGGATCTGGTTCGTGGTGCACGAACAGCTCGCGTCGCGCGTATCGCTCTTGCCCGTCCGTGTCTGGCAACAGTACACCGAGGCCGCGTCGCCCAACGGCGAACATACCGACTCTTGGCCGGTGCATCGCTGGGGGCAGATCGAGAGGGTTAAGCACAAGCACTACCGGCATCCGCAGGTTCTCGTCGTTGATCTCGGCGGTGTTCGAGCCGAAGTGATCGGCGGACACTTCAAGAGCAAATTGACGACAGTCGGCAATTTTCACAGCCCCGACGAGGCCAAGAGAAAGGCCTTCATCGAAGCCACCCTGGAAAACCGAATCAAACTGGCGACCGAGGCCCAGAACGTCCGGTATTACATCGACCGCCGTTTCAAGCAGGAGCGTTCTCCCGCCGTCATGGTGCTCGGCGATCTCAACGACGGTCCAGGCAAGGAGTTCTTCGAACGGCAGTTCCTGTTCTTCGATCTGCTGAACAACCTCCAGGGCGACGTGTTCGAGGCCGAGAAGTTCTTGAACCACGCCCTGTTCGACTACCCTGATGAGCTTCGATGGACTGCCCATTTCGAAGATCGCATCGAGCCCTCCCGCAACCCGCACATCCTGCTCGATCACATCATGTTCACCCAGGCATTCGTGCGCGGCGAGTTGCCGATCCGCGTCGAACCGCACGCCGGGAAAGTCGAACACGAGATCTTCGACCGCATCACCGCCCTCCTGCCCTCCCAGGTTCATCTAAGCGACCACAAACCGGTGTCCTGCGTATTCACTCAGGACATTTCGTAGCCGCTGTCTCACTTGCTTCCAATCCGGATGCCTCCATCCGGAATCTCCCGCTGGTTGCCGGAGTCTCAGCTTTCGGCTACTCCCTCCGCCAACGCTTCCGAGTGTTTCCAATGCAGCGTTGCCATTAACGGCGCGTACTCGTCCAGAATCTGCCGTCGCTCCTCTTCAGAAAGCCCCGACAGCCATGTGGTCAGTTCGGCCATCATTGCGACGATCGCCTCGTCCGCCAATTTCGCTTTGATAGAATTCTGCATAATCAGTGAGGTTGAAGTGACAATACCACGTTTGAACCGTATCCCACAGGTCACCATTCTCGACCTAGCGTCCCCCTCTAACCCCCCTGTAACTGCAATTCTGCCACTACTCTGCCACTACTTTTCATCCGGCCAACAAAAAAGGACTCGCGTCGGATTGACACAAGTCCTTGTGAATATTGGGTTTATAGAGGCCGTGTTGACCGAAAAACTAAGCTGGCCCGCTAGGACTTGAACCTAGAATGCCTGATCCAGAGTCAGGTGTGTTGCCAATTACACCACGGGCCAAGATTGTTCGCATTAGGCTACGTGCTGTGCCTCAAATGGTCAAGGCCTAGTTTGCGGATCGCACGGCCTTGAACCACCGGTACGGGGAGGTTGCTGAACGCCGGGTAATGGGTCCCGACCTCTTGGCCTGGCGTCCTTGGGTAACATCAACGGGCAGGGGCCTGTCCATTTCCTGAATTTTGGCAGCCTCACAGCAGTCAACCTTAGTATCGGTTGAGCAGCGGGGTCGAAACGAGAGAAATGCCCAATAGACCGCGACAAGAGAGCACATTCGGTCGAGGGAGAAAACGCCTCATGACCGGACCCGAAGAACCTCCATCCACTGCCCGACGTTGCCGACCGTCACTTGGCTCAGCGAATTCGGCTTGTTCGCCGCGCACAAGATACCGACCAGCAGTTGTTGGTCGCCCGCATCGAAACGCCCAGCAGCACAGCACCAGGGGGTTCCCTTTCCACGATCGCCGGGGAGTTGAAGGTGATTAAAAAACGCATGGACGAAGCCCTGGGTACTCAGTTGAGTTGGCCATACCCGCAATATGGGACGGTGAGATAGAACAACCGACGACAAGCCGGGCGCCAGATCGTCGAGTACCCCTGTCAACTTGTTCTCCGGTGGCAAATGAGCGTTGCGGCCAGCAGGAGCAAGAACGACCACCGCCAAACGCACCGGCATGCCGTAGAATTCAAGCGTCGGGCCATCGCTCGGAGGTCCGCCTGCGGGCAATTGAGTAACGTCGATCGTCAGATCGATCGACGACGACGGCAATCTCTGGCGTCGGCGTGCCGTCACGATCAAGAAAATGAAAATTGCCAACAACAGCACGACGACAACCACGGCGAGTGCTATCACCACCATTGCCCACGAGAGATCGGGACCGACAACATTCATCGGAGCAGCCTGCGAGTTGTTGACCGAGTTCACCGCTATTGTGAATGGTATCCAGAGGTTGCCTTGCGACCAAGAGGGCGCGCTGCCAGACTGGTTACTCGATTCGCTCCATTCCTTCACCAGACGTCCCGCTACCAATGGGGATGTCCGGCGGGTGTAGAGTTTGGCAGTGGCCTGTCACTTCGCGGCGTATTGATCGAGTATCGCCACCATGCAACAATTCTGTCGTTCCATCGCGCTCATCCGCAAACCGGCCGAACGCCGGACCACTTGGCTCGCCCGCTGGCAGGACCGCGGACGCTGGTACGACTTCATCATGGGCGAGCCTCTCGGAGACGAATCGTTCCGCGAGTGCATCGACCGCGAGGTCGGCTGGGTATTGGACCTCGAACGCGAGCGGGACTATTTGGTTTCGAACATGGCCCGGATCAACCTGGACTTCTTCGATGCGCTGCCGGGCGATGCCCACGAGACCCACATCGTGGTGGCCTTCTATGTCGTCGATCTGTACCGGAAGTCGGCATGGCAACGTGTGGATGCCGACCGCGCGAACTGCTGGTTGACGGCCGAACAGATTTATGCCGGACACGCGCCCGATGCGCGGCCTATCAACCCGAACCTGCGATTTCTCATCCGTCACAGCGAGGTGATTCAGCCGTGGCAGTAACGCTGATTAGTGCGAGGCCGAGCATTTCAGCCAGAAGTTCCATGGGTAATCCAACCACGTTCGATTCGCTGCCCTCCAGAATTCGCAGCCAATTGTGGCCGTCTTGATAGCCGAACGCGCCGGCTTTGCCTTGCCAGTCGCCGCTGTTCAGATAATCTTGAAGCTGACCGTCCGAGATGTTCTGCATGAACAACCGTGTCGCAGCGACGCCGATCCTGTATCGGTCGGAAGAGACGTCCCAGATGCACAGGCCACTCAACACGCGGTGCTCACGACCTCGGATCAGTGTCAGCATTTGGCCAGCATGCGGCAGATCGAGAGGTTTTCCTAGGATCTGTCCAACACATACCGCCACCGTGTCGCAGCCCACAATCAAGCCCGACTCGCAACGCTCCGCCACATCGGCAGCCTTCTGCCAGGCCAGTCGCGCCACCAACTGCGCCGGCGTTTCTCTATCGCCATCATCGTCGTGACGAAACGGGTTGGGTAGCGACCAGGCACCGTGAAAATAGACGCTATCCGAACGATCGATGAATACCCCGCGCCACGACTCGAGCGGCTCGTCGCTTTCCGCCGAATCGCAGGGCGGAACGACGCGAAACGTATAGCCATACTCGGCCAACAGTTCCCGCCGTCGCGGTGAGCGGCTGGCCAAAATCAACTCGGGCTTTCTCTTGAGGACGGTCGGCATGGTCGGTCAGTTGGTGGTGAATGTTGCGAAGGTCGATCGGTAGAAGTCAGGAGCGAGCGGATTTCAAACAGCCCCATCCATCTGTCAATCCAGCCGGAATTGATCTGGCAAATCGATCGTGGCAGAATGATCATCGAGTCTAATTGAGCCATCGTCAACAGCTTGCCGTTTTGTCCGACCAATTGCATCTCCGGAAACTCACACCTTGCCCACTCTGCCAACGCTGCCGATTTTGTACGAAGACAACCACCTACTGGTCGTTTCGAAACCGGCCGGACTGGCGACTCAGGGCGCGGCTCCAGGCCAGACGAGTGTGTTGGATCTGGCGCGTGGATACCTCAAGCAGAAGTTCGACAAGCCCGGCAACGTCTACTTGGGAGTCGTCAGTCGGCTGGACGCTTCCGCCACGGGGGTCCTGGTTCTTGCTCGGACTTCGAAGGCGGCTGCGCGCCTGGCCGAGCAATTTCGCCTGGGGACGGTCGAAAAGATCTATTGGGCCGCCGTCGAGGGATGCCCTGAACCCGCACAGGCCGAGTGCGTCGATTGGATCATGAAGGACGAGCGCCGACAGCGGATGTTCGTCACGCGGCAATCGCATCCGCAGGCCCGACAAGCTCGATTGTGCTATCGGACGCTGGCCAAGCTGGTAAGCGGGACGCTGTTGGAGATCACCCTCGAAACCGGCCGGAAGCACCAGATCCGAGTGCAATTGGCTGACCGCGGCCATCCTATCCTGGGAGATGCGAAATACGGCGCCACCACAAATTTCCCCGATGGCATCGCGTTGCATGCGCGACGACTGACGCTGCAGCATCCCGTGCGCAAGGAACCGCTGGTGATCCAAGCCCCTTGTCCCAGGAGTTGGCGTCGGTATGGCATTGACGAGCAAGAAGACACATAGGAGCCACCTGAAATAACTGCATCTGCGATCGCGTCTTGCCAATTCGCAAGTTCAGCCTTAGCGAGGGGGCTGCGAGAACTTTTTCCGTCCCCGTCTTGACGCCTGGGGGACGCATCGCCAACAATGTCGCCTGACGTTTGAATTCATCGGAATCTCAGACGCGCCCCATTCGGGCGGTTAGCTCAGTTGGCTAGAGCGCCACGTTGACATCGTGGAGGTCGTTGGTTCGAGCCCAATACCGCCCACTGCTTAACCCGTTGTGAGTCAGTCACTTACAGCGGGTTTTTTCGTGGTCCTGCGCCCTTTCACTTCAATCCTGGCCAGGTGTTCGAAGCCCGCAAACAACGTGTTTGTGATTCATGGACGTCGAAGCTACCGCGAGTGGATCGACCGTCACCACGACTGACACCTCGGAGGTTTCCCGATGATCGCATTGTCCCGCGTCATGCTGCTTTCTGGCTTCGCCGCCGCGATCGCCTCTGGAATTCATGCAGATGACGAAACGGCACGACCGGATTCTCCGCGGGTCGTATTGGTCGGTGACTCGATCCAATTGAGCTACGCACCATCCGTTGCCAGACATCTCGCCGGTCGGGCCATCGTCATCAGTGCGGCAGCGAACGGAGGCGACAGCAGCAACGTGCTCAAGCATTTGGAGCAGTGGGTTGTCAAAGAAAAGCCGACCGTCGTTCATTTCAACTGCGGAATCCATGATACGAAGAAGTTCAAGTCCACCGGCGCGTTTCAGGTGTCGCCCGAGCAGTACGAGGCAAATCTGCGGGAGATCGTTGCACGAATCCGCAAGGAGACTGGGGCCATGGTGCTGTTCGCCACAACGACGCCGATTCTCGATGATCGAGCCGCTCGGCACCGGCGCGACCGGGATTACGAACTGCTCGACGCGAGCGTTCGCCAGTACAACATGATCGCCAAGAAAGTCATGCAGGACTTGGCCGTTCCGATCAACGATCTGCATTCCGCTCTGGCAACTCCCGCCTCGCCGGATCGCGTGGAGCAACTGATCGGCAGCGATGGCGTGCATCTCCAGCCACAAGCAACCGAGCTGGTGGGCAAAGCCGTGGCGGCATTTGTCGGCTCGCACCTGCCGTCCCGACACCCGTAACCAAGATGCAACGGCCTGCTTCATTGCGTTTCGACCGGGAAGACCGGGTTCAGCAGTGGCCTCGATTCAAGACGATCTCGGTGCCCGAAATGTGCGACGAGTCGTCCGAGGCAAGATACAGGACGGTGCGGTATTCTACCAGCGTCAGTTCGCGGCCGTCAGGTAGCTGGCGGCGGCGTGCGCGGTGCCGATCTTGTCGGCGACCGTTGAGCTCTCGAAGACGTCCCTACCTAGTCCTGTCCAGACGGCCGCTTCGTCGCAACCGCAGGCCGCTGGCAGCGGGGCGTCTTCCAGCCCCCCGACGGATAAGTGCCAATTGCCAAAGTGCCCGGTCGCGTAACCGGCCTGTTTGAACAGCCCTGGCGCATGGCTGCCTGCGGATTTAGCCAGCCGGGCACCCCGCGTGCTACCTTCTCCTGATGCCCTGCGAAATGCTGGTGTATTTCTTGGCGGGCAGGGAATTGGCCGGCCACGATCGCCGTGCGACTAGGCGAGCAGACCGGGTTGCAGACGGTGACCCGGTGGTAATCGGTGCCTTGTTTCGCAAGGCGGTCCAGGTTGGGTGTCGTGATAATCGGATGGCCGTGACAGGCCAAGTCGCCCCAGCCCCAGTCGTCGGCATGAATGAAGAGCACGTTGGGGCGTGGTTCGGTCGCCATCGCCGGTGCGGCCAGCGCAATCAGACATGGTCAGATCGTCGCAAGTTTCATTGGTTTCCGCTGCCCCTTGGTTTCTCCGCTCGCCGCACGGGTTGTCCCGCGAACATCAGCGTGCCCCACGAGGCGAAGGGTGCCTGCCAGCGCTCGGGGCGATTTCGTTCAACGACTTGGCGGGTGAACGGCATGTCCAGGCCCGTGCGGTCATGGTAGTGGTGGTAAACGCGTTCGAAGATGCTGCTGAAACGGCCCCGCGCCTTGTCGGAAATCGCGGGGTAATGGTACCGGCCTTCGTAGCTGCGGTAGGGTTCGTAGGGCACGTCGTGGCCCAGGTTGTACTTGGCCGTGTACTCGAATCCGATCGCAAGCCGGTTGTCGAAGGCGCCGTACAGATCCAGGCCTTGCTTCCAGGCGATCTCGGCCGCGCAGCCCAGGTATCCGAGTCCCATCTGGGTGTGCGCCTGGTCTCGGCCGCTCTCCTGGCACTCGCCGAAGTCGTTGACATAGTTGCGGATCGCTCCGTTGCCTTGTCCGTTCAGGCAGTAATCCACGGCCCGCTGGAACATCGGTCGGTCGTCCAGAAACACGCCCATCGCCATCATCGTCTGGATCATGGCGGCGTCCCAATTGCCGTTCGCTGTGGGATAGAAGTCTTCGATGGTCGGGTAGAACACGTTCCTGAGCAGATGCTCGAACTTCTTCCGATCGACGTCGCTCCAGCCGGACTGCGTGTGGCGGAGGATTTCGGCGGCGTTGACGAACTGGATGCCAACCATGCCGACCAGCAGCTTGGCGTCGTGGCCGCCGACGGACCGGAGCGTGGTCGCATAGGCGTTCAGGATCTCGATCGCCTTGTCCGCGTGCGACTGTTCGGCGGTGACGCACCACTGGATCGCGTGCGAATAGGCCGCGGCAGCATCCCGCATCAGGTCGGTGCCGCCGATGTCCGGGTTGTTGTACGGTCCCCGCACGACGTCCGTCGCGGGCCGCGGCTTCCAGTTCGGCTTGGAAAAGGAATGGCCGCGAAGTTCTTCCCAGGCGGATTTCCAAGGTTCGTCGCCCGAAGCGACCTTGGCTTTCACAAAGTCCAATTCGGCTTGGCTGTGCAGGACGCCGGGATGAGCGAACGGCGCGTCGTCCGCCCGGCAGTCGCCGATCCAGTTGGTCAGCGCGGCCGACAGACAGACCGCGGCGGCGAAGCAGGTGGGTTGGAAGTGCGTCATCGTATTTCCTTGATATGCGAGGGGTGCATTGTTACCGCGGCGCGCCCGCAACCGCCTCGGCGAAAACACTGGCCTCGGAGGAAGCCACGCTGCGTTGGCCACGTCTGGTTTCCATAATCGATATTGTCTCGACGCAAGGCCGAAAAGGGAACACCGATGCCGATTTCGTCGCGTCTTTGTTGATGCTACGCAGGTGATCGTGAGCCCGCATTCGCCAAGTTTCGCGACGGCTTGGCCGATGGCCTCTTGACCGTCGGACGGACGATGGGAGAATCGGGCGGTTGCCATCGAATGCTGCGGGACCGCGACGCTGCGATGTCTTCGGTCCCTGTACGGAACTCTGGAAAGGACGGTCAACTGCCGATGAAGCCTCAGGCGACTCACCGACCGTTGCGGCTGGAGATCGATCCGGTCATCGAGCGCGCGGAGCGGTTGTCGGAAAAGGTTCAACAGGAGTTGGCCGATCATCAGGGATTGATCCGGGCGGCTCGGGGCATCGCCGACGCTGCTCACGAGGCGAAGCGAGTGGCCCGAGCCTTGCGCCGTCCCTTGGGACCGCATCGACTGCCCGCGGCGTTTGCGGCGTTGGCGCTGCTCGGGTTTGCCGCCTGGATCTATTGGAATTTCTTCCACGTCGCCAAGTTGCGCATCGCGCTGCCGGTCGAGGACGCGACGCAGTTGCACGAGCGTCTGACGCAAGTCGACCGGATGCAGTTCGAAATCGTGCTGACCGAGGGTTCGCAGGAAAGCCTGCGGCTGCTGATGAGTAACGAGGCCGATTTGGCGTTTCTCCAAGGAGGAATTCCGGTGCCCGGCGATCTGCCAAGACGCACGAATCCCTCGCCGGAACTGGTGCTCTATTTTGTGCGGCAAGGCGTCCAGCATCCGCAGGACGTGCGACGAATTCTGACCTCGGCCGAGGGGCAGGGCAGTCACTGTGTCGCTCGGGAATTCGCTCGGATCTGGGAGATCGACGACCGACTGGAGTTTGTCCACGATTGGCGGCGGTTCAAGTCGGGCCGCACCGAGGAGATCCCGGCGGACATCGACGCGGTATTTCTCATCAAGGATATCGCCGACGGGCAGACGCTGGAGGCAGCGGAACGGCTGGACGCCGCGGGCTTCCGTTTGGCGTCGCCCCACATCGGGGCGCACGCTTTCGGCTTGGACTATCTGAAGGCGATCGAAATCCCGGCAGGCCATCTGAGCCAGACTCCATCCATTCCCGAACAGACGCTGCTCACCTATTCCGTCGCGACCTATCTGGTTGCTCGGCCGGGCTTGACGCCGCGACTGCTGGCGGCGGCAGGGCACCTGCTGGACACCGACGCGGATTCGCTGGTCGAACGAGGCTACGAACCGACGTTGGGAGGCACCGCCGATGTGTTGCAAGGTCTGGAAGCGTTCCTCAGCGTGCTGGTCTACATCGGTCTGGCGTTCCTTGCTCTGCTGGGCTGGGAGGTTACCACCTACCGCCGCCGCTTTCACGAACTCAACACACTGATCAGTCTGATCAGCATGCATCAAGGCGACAAGGACGTCTTGGGCTTGACCTGCCCAGCGAAGTTGCGCGAAAACCTGCTGTACCTGTCGATCTGCAGCGACCTGCTGAGCTTGATCAGCGTGATCGGCGGCTATTATTCGCAGGAGAACTCGTCGCTGTTGTACAGCAACTTACTGAGCGTCATCTACGAACGCGCCGACCGCATGAAGTTGAACATCCAAACCAAGATCATGCACTCGTCGATCTCACTTGCACCCGCGGTGCAGACGGCGTTTCCGGAAGAACTCCCGGAGGAGAGCGTGTCCTTGGCCGACGGAGGCGATGCATTCGCGATGCAACCTCCGGCGACTCCATCCGCCCATGCTCCGTGATCCTCGGGTCCGGGGATTCGTGCTCAACGGAGCAACGCCCGACTCGATCACGGCGGACTGTCTCCGGCCGGCGGGCGGCACGGTTTACCGGCCCGGAACAAATCGACGTTCTGGCGAATCCATGTGGCCAAGGCCGCGTCCTGGGGACCGAGCAGTTGAAGGGCCTTGTCGGCCACCGCGATGGCCGCGGCAAAGTCGCCCGTCTCCGCGTGGGCCGCGGCCAGGGTGTTCAAGAGTACCGGATTGCGGAAGCGAGTGACCGCGCAGGCTCGTTGCGCCAGTTCCAGGGCTCTTCGTCCGTTCCGCACGTCGTCGGCCGGGCAGACGGCCAGCAACCACGCCAGATCCGCCACCGCCCGGATATTGTTCGGGTCGCGGGACACGGCCTGCTGGAGTTGAGCAACGGCGGACCCGTAATCGCCTTGTGCAACACACGCTTTGCTCAACGCCAGGCGAGCATCGACCGACCCGGGATCGATGGCCAGCGAGCGACGGAACTGCGCGGCAGCTTCGACAGGCATGTTGCGCTGCAACAGAGAGTTGCCCAGTTCCAGGTGCCCGAGCGGGTCTTGCCCATCCAATTCCAGTGCCGACTGGAAGTGAACGGTCGCCAATGCAAGCTCGCCGCGCTGGACGAAGATCCTTGCCAGATTGAGGTGGGCCATGCGATTGGCCGGATCGAGATCCACGGCGGTCTGGAAATGCTCCACGGCTTCCTCGATCTTGCCGCTATGCATGAACACCAGTCCCGCATGGGCCTGAGCCCGACTGTCGCCCGGAGACAACTCCAAAGCTTGATGCAGCCGCGCCATCGCTTCCGGGAACTTGCCCTGCTTGCCCAGCGCGATCGCCGCATCGATGTGGGCCTGGTAGAAGTCCGGGTTCAGTTCCGCGGCGGCGTCGAATTCGGCGATCGCCGCGTCGAACTGCCCTTGCTTGGCCAACTCGACGCCTCGCAACGATCGCCGCAGGTGCTCGATCGCGGGGACTTCGATGCTGACCAGTTCGTCGTAGGCGACGTTCACGAATTCAGGCAGGTTGACGGCGCGATTGGCAGCGGTGGAGTTGGGGATCAGCACCGGAGGACTGTCGACTCCATCTTGATCGATGTGCGTCAGGAACATCTGCGTGTAGGGCGTGTTGACTTTGGACGAGAACACCATCCAACGGCCGTTCGGCGAGAAACTGTGCCACGAGTTCATCAGGCTGGTGTTGCACGCCATGCGCCTCGCTTCGCCGCCCTCGGCGGGAACGATCCACAGCGTGCTGTCGGGACGCAGGAGTTGGCCGTTGCGGCACTTGACGAACACGATCCATTTGCCATCGGGCGAGACCTTGGGGAACGTATTGCTCCAGCCGTTTTGCGAGGCGCCTGCGATCGGCACGGGGCGGCCACCCCGACCGCCGTCGAACGGAATCCGATACAGGTCGTACTGGATTTGTGTCTCGGTGGGGTCGTTGGGATGCTCGGGCAGCGAACCGTTGGCGGGGTAGGGGTCTTTGGCTTCGGCTCGCGCAAACACCAACTGCTCGCCGTCGGGCGTCCAGACGGCGTCGCAATGCACGTAGCGGGGATCGTCGGCCCCGGGCAATACGCGGATGTCCCCGCTGGCTCGCTCGAAATATCCCAGCACGCCGCGCGTCGGGTAGAAGACCTGCAGGAACCGATAGTCCATGAAATTGGACACGAAGACGGCCTCGTTCAAGGTCGTCACGGCATACCGGCCGTCGGGCGAGATCTGCGACAGGAAGCCGATCGTGCGATGCCCCTCGGGCTTGTCCGGGAACGAATTCCAACTGATGATGTCCTGCTGTCGGAACTTTATATGCTTGGTGACCGCCGCGATGACATAGGCGCCCTTGTCTCCCTGCGGTCCGTCCAGGTCCATGCCCAGCGTCGTGCCGTCGGCCGAGAAAGAATGGCAGTTCGTGCAAGTCGGAACGTCGGTCAACAGCAGCCGACTCTCCGGCTTGCCGATGTCGCGCAGTCGCCAGCCGATCAGCGCCACGGCTTCGTCGCCCAGCGGCTTGATCACCCCTTTCTCGGTCAAGGCTGGCGCCAGCGGGACGTCGCGATAGAAGATCGGGGCGCCGACCGGATCCGCGGACGTGGTGAACTCGATACGGCCCCGCGACAGCACGGTGTCGGGATCGCCGCGTCGAAAGCCAACGATGCTCACCGCGGCAGGCAGGTTGACCGAGCCCTGTTTGATGGCGGTCCAGACATCGTCGCTCGGGGTCCAACTCTTGGCGGATGCTTGATACGGCGTCGGCTGGTAAATCTGGTTGGTCTCGGCGATGCAAGCCGGGTCGATCGGGCCGGGCGGGGGCAACCGGCCGGAAGTCAGTGCGTAGACGTGCTGAGCCCCGTTTTCCAGAGCCACGTCGATCAGCCACGCATCCGCCCGCGCGTCGGGTTCGTGCCAGAGGAACACGGGGGCGATAATCTCAGGGGGAAAGACAGTGCCGTCGTGCGGGTAGTCCACGGTCAATGTCGCGGCGTTGGACGCTGCGTTGGCAGCCCGAATCATCGCCCGCATCGTGGCGTTCGTCGATGCGTCAGCCGTCGTGCAGACCGTTGCGACTCCTTCGACCAGAATTGCCTCGTCGACATCGGCTTCTTCCTCTGCCGAACCGTCCGGGATCGCAACCAAGTCCGGGGCCATGACCCGAACCGCGATGTACATCGCCACCGCGGCGGCCGCGATCGCGCCAATCGTCCATCGCCAAGTCGGTCTTCTCACGGACAGTCTCCCCAACGAGCTATCGATCAACGCGACGCATCGCTACTCGACGAGCGTGTAGATGGCATCCTCCGGAAGGAGAATGGTCAGTCCGCCAATGGTCAGTCCGCCGCCCCAGACGCCGGTCGGCGCACGGCGCTCGGTCGGGTAGCCATTCTCGTCGAGCACGTGGGCGGTCTTCCCGCCTGCGCCGCGGATCGCCACTCGCATGTTGATCTTCTCGACGTTCAGCGGATAGCCGCCGAGGTTGGTGATGCGTTCAAAGTCGCCCTGCTTCTGCGTCTGGAAGCCGTAGGGCTGGTCCCAAGTGGCGGTCTGGACCAGCATGCGTGCGCTCGTCCTCAGCGGCTGGCCGTCGAGCGATACGACCAGGACCGTGCCGTAGTCGTTGCCCGCCTCGATCAACACGTCACCGAGATCGATCCGCCCGGCCGCCTTCAAGAAGCCGGTGGCGCCCTGCGCGCACGGCGAGTTGACGGTCACGACGCCCTTGCCGAAATCCCACGTGAGTTCCCCCGTCATGCTGCGAACTAGATTCTTGTCCGTGTCGATGTACCGGGCCAGATCCACGGTCTGGATCTTCGCCGGGGCGTCCACGAACTCCTGCCAGACCGGGCCCACAAAAAAGGCCTTGGGATCCACCTCCGAGGCGCCGGCAACCGAGGCGCCTTCCAGATCGCCGATCTTCGCGACCCAGAGTAGATCCCGTCCGCCGCCGGCAGACAACTTGGTGCCCTTCATGGCGTAGGCGTCGGAAAGCGAGACGGTCTCGCGTACGGCCGGCGTGTCGGGTTCGGTCACGTCGCCGCGCCGGAACATCAGGGCGGTTGCCGGGAATTGGCCCAGAATCGTCGGATTGTTCACGTCCCAAACCGTCATGGTGTGCTGCCAGTCCGAGGAATTCAGCGCGAAGAAGTTCCAACCGTCGACGCCCATCATCCGCCCGTAGGTCGCCACCAGAAACGGCCACTCGGCGCGGTAGCGGAGCGGGCGTTCCCAGTTGTTCTCCGTGATCATGAACGGGTGTCCGGCAATCAGCGGCGTCAGCAGCGGACCCGGCGTGGCCGGCGGCTTCAGGGACGAGACATATTTGAAGGTGTCTCCTTCGTCGACCGAGTAGAAACGCGGATTGCCGTCCTTGGCGTAGTCGGGTCCGAAGTACTCGTTGCGCAAAACAACGTCCGTCGCGGCGTAGGTGTAGCGGTCCAATCCGCCGAGCACCTTGCCGTCCGTGGTCTTCCAGTTGCTGCCGGCGATCATCTGTCCGAGCCCCACCTCGTCGCGCAGCTCCCGCTTCATCGTCTCATAGAAGTCAATCGTGGACTCGATCATCCATTGCAGTTGGTCGGCGGCGCGGCGGGGCACGCGCTGGCTGACGGCCCAGTCCGCCGAGCCCAGATGCCCGGCGGAATAGAGCCCTACACGGCCTTCCTGGAGACGGTCGGGCGTTCGCGTGCCTGGCGCCCGGTCCGTGCCCCACGAGGCGACGGCCTGGTCGAGCGATCCGTGCTTGGCGATCAGCCAGTCGCCGAAGTGCTTCTCGATCAAATCGCGTTCGGCCGCGGGAAAGTTCTTCGGGGTGAACGTCCAAAACAGCAGGTTCGATTCGTTCCAGATCTCGACGAAAGCCACCGCGGGTTCTTTGGCCAGCGGCACGCCCGTGTGGGGATTCACCGGCGACATGATGGCGCGAAGATACTCTTTGTACCAGCCTTGGAACTGCTGGCTGAAGATCAACAAGGCGATCGCGTTCTGGCCCTTGCCGAATCCTGGAACGATCTCTTCGGTGATCGGATTGCTGGTGTGCCAGTAAAGATGACCGAAGTAAGAATAAATCCCCTCCCGCTTCAGCGCGGCCACCACGTAGTGCAGACGCTCGAGCTCCCGATCGAACGCCGCGCGGTCGTTGTTGGCGTGGTGTTTGAAGAAGCTGCTCATCTGCATGCGAACAAGATTCACGCCGTATTTGGACAAGCGGCGTGCCCAGCGGTCGATCTCGGGGTTCGACATCTCGCTGAGGTCGGCCTGGACCATCCAGAAACGCACGGGGCGACCATCGCCAAGGACGAATCGGTCACCGTCGCGCCGGACGAAACCTTTCAGCCCCGCGGCTTCCTCGTTCAGATAGCGGAGGTCGATTGCGCAGCCGTCGGCCAGCGGATCAACGTCGGGCTCCCAGGCGAAGAAGCCCTCGGCGGCCGTGCCCGCCCGTTGGCCGGGCTTGAGCTTGCCGCGCGGGGTGAACGGGCCGTCGACCAGAACGAAGCAGTCGATTGCCCCGCCGCCCGTCTTGCCGAGCATCTCGATGTGGAACGTATGCGTCCCTTGCTCCAGGGAGACCGAGCCGAGTGAGACCCAATACGCGCCCCAGTGGAGTTCGAGGAACGTATGATCGTGCAACGCCGGACGCTCGCAGACCTGCCACGGGTCTTCGCCGAAACGCCAACGGAACGGGCCGTGGTGCCAGAACTTGCGCGCCCACAAGTTGTATTCGCCGGTCTTGGGCACCTCGATTTCGTACTTGACGAAATACGGCGTGTCACTCGCCGGCCCGCTGGGAGTCAGCCACCGCCCGCACGAGAGCTTGGCCTGCTGTTCCTCGTTCCGGTTGCCGGGCGACCTCATGTCGACGGGCTTCGGCAGATTGGTCTCTTGGAACGCTTCCCCCTCCCACCACACGTACGTTTGCTCCGCAGCCCCGATGGCGGCGCAGTGGCATACCCAGCAGAGTATCCAAATGGCAGTTCGTTTCATACCAGTCTTCCTTTAACGAATAGACTTCCTGCTCGTCAGACAGTCCCAAATTCTGGACCGAACTCGACCGGTTTTCAAGGCACGCGACGTGACGACGGTCGTTGATGAATCGGTCCAACCGCACGCGTGACGACTGGCGCCGTCTGACCCTCGCATCAGTTACCGAACGTGGGCGAGTGAACAAATGGCTTGGGCGGGGCCCAGGCGCCGTAGCGGTCTCTGATGTATTCGAGCCACCACAAAATCCCAGCATCCGGGTGCAATGTGTCGATACTGGCATGGACGTCGTCGATGTTGGATCGGCCGCCGGGAGTCATGAACGGTCCGTTGACATTCTCGTTGGGAACACATTGGAGCCAAGTGGAAGCCAGAATATGGCCGTTGTACTTCTCGCAGCCGTCGCGAGTCTGGGCGAACTGGTTGTTTTTCATGCCGGTGGTGTAGCGGCCGATGCGCGAGTAGTTGTAGTAGTCAATCTTGTTGTGCGTGTCCTTGCTGTAGCTGCCCCAGTAGCCTCCTGGCGAGTTCGTCGGTGTGGCCTCGCTATCCAGCCAAGGTTTGCCGGTCACCTTCGGGCTGTGATGGATGTACAGGTCGGCGTTGGACGGCGGCGAGGATCGGTGGTTGTAGGCGACCATGATCGTCGGATCGATATCGTGGGCGGCGTCGATCATCTGCGCGATGCTCCACCCCCTAGCCGCGTGGGCCATCCCTTCGTTGTCCGGATCGACGAAGACGTTCCGGTAGTCGTGATCCTTGAGCCAACGGACCGTATTGGCGATGGCCCCATTCGCATCCGCCTGGCTCCAAGCCGCCAGGTCGTCGTTGGCCGTGGAGGTGCTCCAGTAGAGGCACCCGACCAGCACGATCATCCCGCGCTGGTCGGCGGCTTCGATGATTTGGCCCAGCCTTGCGGCGTAGGTGGGATCCAACGAACCGTTCGCGCGATAGCCCTTGATGTCGCCAAATCGCGAGCCCATGACGAAGACGCTTACCGTGTTGACACCGTAGGACTTGAACGTGTTCAGGTTGTTGATCAACTCGCTGGTCTTGGCGTCCGAGATCAACGCATTCGAGCAGCGTAAACCGAGGATCTTGAAGGGATGATCGTTGATCAGGATCGTGTCACCGCGGACCTTGAACACGTACTGGCCCGCAAGGGTCTGTGAGCTTGGCAGGGCAAACAGGACAGCGACCGATGTCGCGCAAAGAAAACGAGATGACACCATGCGTTCGATCCTCAGTGGGTTTTGCGTTCACGTACCGAATAAGCAGAATACCCGTACCGTATGCGGGAATCAACAAACGCCGAACAAACCGCTTGGATGGGAAAAAGTGGACAAGTCCATTGATTCGCACGGACTCGGGCAACAACACGACAACCTGACGCTCGTCGGTTCGTGTCCAATGCGGACGGCCGACCTTTCCGAAAACCCTAATTTCCGGCAGTCTGCCGGGTGTGGACGCCGCGGTCCGGGGGTGGGCGATGGCACGGCAGCCTACTTGACCGGTTGATGTCAGTCTCCTAGCATCAACATTGCTCGGTGAAACGAGTCGGGCTCTGTCGGGGAGCAACGCAATCGCCCTTCAGGACCAGAAGCGAGTTGCTGGGCGGATAGCGGTTCGCCCACCCACTGGCCATTACACGCTTTCGGCAGGAAGCTGCGAGACCACGGGGCGGGCCGGCCCCATTACAGAAGGCACTGCCGAAGATCTTGAGTTTGTTACTCACTAACTCAGACCCGTCGAAACTCGTCATCCCGCTGAACCTGAACACAATCCGAATGTAGGGGGGCAGGAAATGCGTCATATTCTCTCTGGCAGCCTGCTGATGATCTGTTTGGCGGCTGCGGGTGGATGCAGTTCAGGCGAACCGCCTGCTGCGCCCCATCAAGCGGCCGGTGGAACCGGGCAGAAATCGCGAGAGAATGTAACGGCTGAGCCGGCATCGAACCCATCGGCATCCGTTGCTGCTCCGTCGCCGAAAACGCAGCCGGCCGAACCTGCGTCCGCGTTGCCCGCGAGTGCGGCGCCTCGAGGCGTGCTGTCGTATGTGCCGCAGGACGCGATCGGCGCGTTGGTCATTCACCCGAAGCGAGCTGCGGCTTCGGAGGTTGGGCAGGCGTTGTTGAAACTCGACGTCGTTCAAGCTGCTCTGCGCCGGTCTCGTGTCGAGCCGGGTAATATGGAACGCGTCATCTATACAATGGGCGTTCCGACGGACGAGTCGGAGAGCGACTGCACCATCATCCAATTCGCCAGCCCCAGGCCGCGAGCGTCGCTGCTGGCGAGAGAGTTCGGAGAGCTGCCTTACGAGGAAGTGGCGTTTCAAGGCACGACGTACTATCGCTTTGCCCTTGCGCGGGCGGCAGAAAATGACGATCGTTCCCTCGACACAAACGGTCATTCGCATGAGACGACGACCGACGGGGAATCCAGAGTGTTGGCTCGGTATCCCAACGACTTGCGTTCCGACGACAGTGGGCACGAGGACGGCAGCGGCAGCGGAAATTGGTTCTACCAAGCATCAGAAACGCAGAATCCGACATCGTCCGAGGCAAACCTCGTGCAACTGAACTGGGATGCAGTGCAACAACGCTACCAATCGCCCAAACGCGGGAACAACAATGTCTTCCCGGCGATCGGCGAGGCGTTGCATCCGTCTCCCGATCCACCTTGCTACGCGGTTTTGCGGTGGCAGAGCCGTGTGTTGGCCGAGATTCGAGTCCGAGGAAACTTCCGTAAACTCGCCGATGCGAAGGACAGCAATGGTGTCCATGTGATCGTCTTTGTGGACGGGCAGCAAGACTTTGCCGACGATGTCGGCCCCCGCGATGCCAAGGGAATTGACTTTGACGTTCGCGCATCCGTAAGACCTGGCTCGGTAGTGGACTTCGTCGTCGATCCCAAAGCCGACGCCTACTGGGACGCGACGAAGTTGAACGCCACGATCGAGCAGTGTTCGCCCGCCGCTGCCACTTCAGGGCCGTCTGTCCAGCCGCCCGTTGCGGAAGGTGTTGTTGAGCCGCCGGCGTCGGTCTCCACCGTCTTCTTCGTGGACGACAAGACGATCGTCTCCACCGACGAGCGGCGACTGCGCGCCCTGATCGCCGGCCCACCGGGGCAATCGCCTCTCACCAAGAAACTGTCGCAAGTGGACCTCGACCACGACTTGGTCGGTGTCGTAGCGTTCGATGGCTGTCAGGATCAGGCGGCTGAACTGCTGGACTTGGCATCGGAGGAATTAGGTTGGGGCAGGACGCTCGCTGCGGTGCCGAAATACACGAGGGGCGCGGTGGCCACCCTGGATCTCACCGGCGACGATCTGCTGCGTCTGACGATTGAGGCAAATGATGCACAATCGGCAACCCCGTTGCACGAGTGGGCAGAAAGTCTTGTCCAGGATCTGCGAGATCTACGCGACGCTTTGCCGCAGGAGATGCCGGATGCTGCGGCCAGTCCACTTCTTCCGTTGCTGGACGATTTCATCGGGACGGTCGCCGTGCGGCAGGAAGGCTTGAACGTGGTGGTCGACGCGAAGACGCCCAAGGGACTGACTGAGTTCGTCGAAAAGGACGCAGCAGACATCGTCAGCAGCATGAGGCCGCGACGTGCTCCACCTCGCCCCGGTTTCGGCGCGACGCGCGAGGTCGAGTTGTTCAACGGCGAGGACTTGTCCGGCTGGACCTTTGTTCCCCTGAAATACACCAAGAACCGCACGAATCCGTCGTGGTTTGTGGACAAAGAGAGGCGAGTGTTGTTCAGCACCGGCGAAGACTGGAGTGACTTGGCGACCGTCGCGTTGTATCAGGATTTCGACTTGAATCTGCAGTGGCGTTGGCGGCCGAATAGTGAAGTGTCGCCGAATGGTAGCGGCGTTGTTGTCCGTGCGGAACGTCTTGACGCTGGGGAGCCCAATCTCGACGGTCTCGAGATCGACCTGAGGCCCGGCAAAGATCTTGAGAATGCAGTAGGCACAGGTGCGTTCGTCGCCTACCGCGTCTCGTTCCGCAATCACCGCGCAGCGACGGACGGCGTTGCGAACCGCGTGCTTGGCTGGTTGCGCGAACCAGCGCATGTCGTCGGGCACGAATGGAATGACCTCCGGATCTCTTGCCACGAAGATCGAGTCACGGTGACGCTGAACGGCGTTGTCGTCAATGAAGGGCACGGGCTTTCGGCTCGCGAAGGCAAGATCACGTTGCGCAGCCAGAACTCGGGAATCGAGTTTCGCAATATACGCCTGACGGAGATGCTGCCGCGTCTCGACGTTGCCACGATACCCGACCTCGGTCCGCCGAAAGACGCGTCGGACACAACGTCGCCGGTCATGGAAGATAATACCGCTGGAGGGCCATCGGCAGATGCGGGAACGACGAGTCGGCCAGCGACGGGCACGATCATCATCGAATCCGCAAAGGACAACGGATACGGCGAACCCGGTCGATTTCAATCGCTACTACTGGAGCATCCAGTCGATCGCATGGTTCTTTCGGAGGACGCACGTTACCTGGCCGCCTCGCATCGCGAAGCCAATTTGGTTTCTATCGTCGACACGCAATCGCTCGACTTGGTGACGACGATTGACACACCAGCTCCGCGGGCCATGTTGTGGCGCGGCGATCACTTGTTCGCGGCGAATGAAGGACTCGGTACCATTTCGGTGTTCTCGGCGAGCGGCCAGTGGAAGGAAGTGAAATCGATCCCCGCCGGTGACCCAAATCCCGAGTTCATGTCGGCACCCGGAGGTCGCAACTTTCGCGGCGTGATTGCCGTACGCTGCCGCGGCAACGGCCGTGACGCGTTGCCCGTGGTGATCGTGAATGTGATTAGTGGCCGAGGCAGCGTGTTCAGTAATGGACGCACTTCGGCAGCCAACGTCGACTACGGCGGAAAGATGATGATTGTGCAGAGTCGTGCGGGCTCGCCCAATCGGTACATCACCGGCATCTTCAATTTCGCCGCGGTGTCTCAAGGCCGGTCAACGCCGTCGGCGGGCGAACAAGTCGATTCGTTTCCGCTGCTCTATCAAGTCGGCGAGTCACCCTACTGGTTCGGCGGCCGCCAAGTATTCACGGGGATGCCGATGAAGGCGATGATCGAGGCCGATCGACTGCTCGTCGCAGATCGAATCATCGACGTCTGTTACGCGTTCAAGGCAAATGAAGTCCGCTGCATCGGTTTGGGCCGCACGCTCGAGGATCTCGGTTCGCGTCCCCTCGTGCTGCCGGATCGTATTCTAGACGTAACCGATATTGGCGATCTGCATGTGGCTGCCACGCTCGGCGATCGACTGCACTTGTTCCTGATGGACTCCGAACGGACTGTTCACGCTGCCCAGTTGCCCGCATTCGCAGTTCCCGCTGGCTATACGAAAACCGACCGCGCCGCTACGGTAGCGAAGGGCATTGAGCCGGTGCGTGAAGTGGCCGGGCCCGACGAAACGGCTATGGGAGCACCGATCCAACGCACTTGGACAGACTCCAGCGGACGTTTCCACATCGAGGCGGAACTGCTTGAAGTCAAGAATGGCCAAGTCACCTTGAAGAAAGTCGACAGCAGCACAGTCACCCTTCCCCTCGAGAAGCTCAGCGAGGCCGACCGCGCGTTTCTCAGGCGTCACGTCGCGACTGGCTTGCCTGACGAGGTTGGGAAGTGGACAGGAGCGGGCGAGACGCCGCAGGCTGCCACGACAAATGTGGCTCCCAAGACGCCCGCGGCTGCCAAGCCACCTGCGGTTGCTCGGACGCCCGAGGCTGGTCCTTCGACGGGGGATGGCAAAACGATCGAAGTGGAGCTAGGCGGCGGTGTCATGCTCAAGGCGGTGTGGATACCGCCCGGCGATTTCCCGGCGGGGAGCGATACGAAGTTGTCGGTCTCACGGATTGAAGAAGGTTTCTACATGGCCCAAACGGAAGTGACGCAAGCCCAGTGGCAGGCCGTGATGGGCACCACGCCGTGGAAACGCGAGGACGATGTCAACGAAGGTCCCAACCACGCAGCCACCGACATAAACTACGGCGACGCCGTGGAATTCTGCGGCAAATTGTCCGCCAAGACCGGGTTGCAAGTTCGCCTGCCCAAGGAAACGGAATGGGAGTATGCCTGTCGGGCGGGAAGCAAGACGACATACTGCTTCGGCGACGAGGACGCCAACTTGGGAGACTACGCGTGGTACGACAAGAACGCAGACGACATCGGCGAGAAGTACGCCCATCCGGTCGCCCAGAAGAAGCCCAATGCCTGGGGTCTCTACGACATGCATGGCAACGTGGCGGAGTGGTGCGAGGATTGGTACGAGGTTGGGAAAGACCGTGTTCATCGGGGCGGGTCGTGGTTCCTCCTCCGATCGTACTGCCGCTCTGCCAACCGTAGCAAGAACTTGCCCGACATCCGCGTCAACTACATCGGGTTTCGGCCCGTGTTGGTCGGATCCCGCCCACATCAGGCGCCGTAACCGCTGGCGGTGTTCTGGTTCGGCCAGACGTTGAGTTGCTCTTCGACGGCGCCATGATGGCGACTAGCGGACGCTGGCCCGGTTGCTCAGGGCCGGGCCTGCCAGCCGTTGACCTTGACTTCGCCGTGGACTCCGCACTCGAACTGCAGCGGGCTTTCGAGCCCGGGGGTTCGGTCGGCGGGGCGGTTTTCGTAACGTTCGGTGTCAGACACGTTTTCAAGCCGGTTGTTCTGGAGCACCGATCCGTAGCTCTCGTCGCAGCGGAGCAGCGGGCGAGTCTGACCCTGGCATTCGATGATGTTGTCCCGAATGGTGATCGTCTTGAAGTCGCAGGCGGGATTGAATCCGAAGAGCCCTTCGGTGCGCGGGGTGGCGGTGGTGCGGGTGACGATGTGGTTGTTGCGGATCTCCAGATTGTTGAACACTTCGTTGATCCACACGACGCCGCGGCCGGGATTGCTGACCAGGTTGTTGTGGAAGCTGGCCGGACCCGGCGCCGCCGCTCGGCCAAAGGCGGAGATCAGGTTGCCATGGTCCTTCTGCACGTCGAAGTCGAATAGGTTGTGGCTGATCTCCGCCCCGTTGCGGACGAACTCGATCGCATAGCTGTCGCGGAACCAGTTGTGATGGATGTGGAACGTGCGTCCGCTGGCCGGCACCGCCCCGCCAGCGTACTTCGGAATCGAGACCGTGCCGTACAAGACGTTGTGGTCGATCTCGACCTCCTCATCGTTCTCGAATGGGAATTCGATCGAGAAGTTGACTTCGATGGTGTTGTGATGGATGCGGCAGCGTTTGCCCTGGCGGGCCTTGATGCCGTAGAACTCATCGGCCTTGTCCATCTGGGTGCGGACGAAACGATTGTGGGCGATCTCCGTGTCCGCCATCCAGATCGAAAAGATCGCGCCCCCCGTGATACCGCCCTTGACTCCGGGCTCGCCGCGCTCCCAGCGCCCGCCCGCGTCGATGAACTCGCAGTCGTGGATCTTCCCGTTCTTCAGCAGGAACGTCCGGATGCCGGTCCAGAGCGTGTCCTGGATGCGCAGATGGTGCAGGTGTGCGTTCTCGTTCTCCCAGCCGTAGATGGCTCCGTGCAACTGCGGAGCGCGCAGGGTCAGGTCCGAGACCGTGATGTCGGCCGCCTTGTCCCGCAGGCGGATCAAGTACGCCTGGGTGTCCAGGCCCTTGGTAGTCATCTCGGGATCGGGAAGAGTCCTAGTCGAAGGTTTCCAATCCGCGGCATGCGTGATGATCGTCTTGTCGATGCCGGCGCCTTTGAGCGTCATTCCGGCTTTCAATTCCAGCGGCGCCGCCAACTCGAAGTTTCCCGCCCCCAACTCGATCAACGCCCCCTCGGCCCCATCCCGCACCGCCGCAACGAGCGTGTCCGTATCGTCGACCGCTCCGACCGCAACGGCCGGGCACAACAACGGAGCGAACCAGAATGCGACCAAAGGTAAACGTTTCATGGCGTTCCTCACGGGTAATCTTGGTAAACCTATCGCGGACTGTCCCGAAGTCAATGCCCGAGCGGCGGCCTCAGGTGCTGCCGAGTCTACATGCTCGCGCCGTTTCTCGATTCGGACACCTTGTGCGCACCGATGTCGAACGCACGGATGATGGCGCTGTTGTCGGCGTCGCCGAAGCCGGCGGCTTCGGCGGCTTCCAGTAGACGGCAATGCGTTTCGGTCAGCGGCAGAGGCTGGTCTGCCTGTTTCCCAGCCGCGAGGATCAGGCGGATATCCTTCAGGTGCTGCGACAAACGGGCCTGGGTTCGGAAATCTCCGTCGATCATCTTTCGGCCTTTCGTGTCCATCGTCCGCGAATAGGCCATCGTGTTCATGAGCACCTGCAACGCCGCTTCGGCGTCGAGTCCGATGGATCGGGCGAAGACCAGGCCCTCGGCCATCGCGGCCCGGTTCAGTCCGACGACGAGATTGGCGACCAGCTTCATCTTGGCGCCGCTCCCGCACGGGCCGGCATGAATCGTCTTCGCGACGCAACATTCGAACAGGTCGCGGCAGGCGTCGAATGTCTCGCGCGGCCCCCCGACGATCGCGGTCGATTCGCCGCGGCGAGTCTGTTCGCTGGAGCCGGAGATCGGAGCGTCCAAATATCGCACGCCGCGTTCGGCCAACCGCGCACCGAGGCGGGCGGTCTGCTGGGGTTCGCCGGTCGTCGTGTCGATCAGGATCTGTCCGGGCCTCAGTTCGTCGGCCAATCGTCCGAGCACCTCCTCGACCGTGTCGGTCGTGTACAAACTGATCAGCACCCGGTCGCAGACGGCCAACGGATTGTCCGCCCAGCGTGCTCCCTGAGCGATCAGCGGCTCGGCCTTGTCGCGTGTTCGGTTAAAAACCCATACCGT
Source organism: Pirellulaceae bacterium (assembly GCA_023382975.1). GTDB lineage: Bacteria > Planctomycetota > Planctomycetia > Pirellulales > Pirellulaceae > SKKK01. The sequence continues at coordinate 174,946 of JAHDXO010000006.1, read as the reverse complement.
GTAACCTGCCTCCAACAGCCGCTGAGTGAGTGCCGTGCCCATCAATCCCAGTCCGATCATGCCCACGTTCTCGTTGTCCATCCCAACTCCGGCTCGCGTCGCTAAATTCGTGGAAACAAAGACCTTTGTCACGGAAATCGTGAGAATCCGTCCTGCGTTTTACCCTCTGCCAATGTCGTGGAAATGCTTGCATCGTGCAGCAGCAGAAGCTTCACCATACCATTGCCTGGCGGCCAGCGGCTAGAGCCAATTCCGGTTCGTGCGACGCGATACGACGGCGCGAAAACTAGCCTTCCGGATTTCCGACAACGACTTATAATATGCCCGACGGGCGGACGAACCGCCGCAGGATGACCGCGTCACAAACCAGAAGGGGGAGTTAAAATCATGGCAACAGGATTTGGGATCATCGGTTGCGGCATGATCGCGAATTTTCACAGCAAGGCGGTCGCCGACATTACCGGTGCGAAGGTGACAGCGTGCTACGACACCGTCCCGGCAGCGGCGGATCGATTGGCGGAAAGCGTGGGCTGCAAGGCCTACTACGATCTGAAGGCGATGGTCCAGGATCCGGCGGTCGATGTGGTGTCGATCTGTACCCCCAGTGGCGCACACATGGAACCGGCGTTGATGGCGGCCAAGGCGGGCAAACATGTGATCGTCGAGAAGCCGCTGGAAGTGACACTCAAGCGGTGCGACGCGATCATCGAGGCCTGCAGCCAGGCGGGCGTCACGTTGGCGACGATCTTCCCGTCTCGGTTTCACGAATCTTCGCAATTGCTGAAGCGCGCGGTGGACAAGGGGCGATTTGGCCGGCTGACGATGGGCGACGCGTATGTGAAGTGGTATCGCTCGCAGCAGTACTACGACAGCGGCGCGTGGCGCGGTACGTGGCAATTGGACGGCGGCGGCGCCTTGATGAACCAGGCCATTCATAGCGTGGATCTGTTGACGTGGATCATGGGACCCGTTGTCGAGATTACGGCACACACCGCGATGCTGGCTCACCAGCGGATCGAGGTCGAGGACGTCGCCGCGGCGACGCTGCGTTTCGAAAACGGGGCGATCGGCGTTCTTCAAGCGAGCACCGCCGCGTTTCCCGGATTCCTGAAACGCATCGAGATCCACGGCTCGGAGGGTTCGGCGGTCTTGGAGGAAGAGGACATCACCAAGTGGGAGTTCGCCAAGAAGACCAAGCAGGACGAGGATCTGCTGGCGCGGATGGCGGGCAAGACCAAGACGAGCGGCGGCGCAGCGGATCCGGCGGCGATCGGGCACCACGGCCACACCGCCATGTTCAAGGACGTCCTGAAGGCGATCAAGAACGGCACTCGTCCCCTGATCGACGGCGTCGAGGGCCGGCGGTCGGTCGAGATCATCCTGGCGGTGTACAAGGCGGCCGAGACGGGGCGCGCCGTCGCGCTGCCGTTGAAAGGCGATCCCTCGTTGAAAGCCCGCAAGAAGACTGGATGACCTGCGATGAGACAGCTAACGGATTGGCTGGTCTACTTAGTGGTGCGTTTTTTCATCTGCTTGATTCAAGCGGTGAGTCTGGAAACGTGCCAAACCGTCGCGCGCTGGCTGGCCGTGATCGCTTGTGACGTCATCGGCATCCGGCGTGCGACCGTGGACGAGAACATCCGCCACGTCTACCCCGACGCGACGCCGCAGCAACGGCGGAAAATGGCTCGGGGAATGTGGGAACATCTGTTGTTGATGGTCTGCGAAATCGCGCACGCGCCGCGCAAGATCCACGAGACGAACTGGCGCGAGTACATCCACATCCATCAGAAAGAGCTGGCCGTTCGTTACCTCCTGGACCAGCGGCCGATCGTCCTGGTGTCCGGGCACTACGGCAACTTCGAACTGACGTCGTACATCATCGGCTTGCTTGGGTTCCCGTCGTTCTCCATCGCGCGGCGACTGGACAATCCCTACTTGGACCGCTACGTGAACCTGTTTCGCAGCGCCAATGGCCAGTACATTCTGCCCAAGGACGGCAGCGCGGCGCAAGTGGACGCGGTGCTGCGATCCGGCGGCACGATCGCGCTGTTGGGCGATCAAAGTGCTGGCACCAAGGGATGCTGGGTCGATTTTCTCGGTCGTCCGGCATCGTGCCACAAAGCGGTCGCGCTGTTCACTTTGGTCAGCGGCGCGCCGCTGCTGGTCTGCTACGGCCGCAGGGTGGGCGGCCCCCTGCGGTTTGAAATGGGCGTCGAGTCAGTCGCAGATCCCCGGCGAGGCGGGGCCGAACTGGCCGGGGTCAAACCGCTGACACGCTGGTACAACGCCGCTCTGGAGCGAATCATCCTGGCCGAGCCGTCGCAGTACTGGTGGCTGCACCGGCGGTGGAAGGGCGATCCCAACGCCCGACGCCGCACACCGGCCTCGAAACGCAAGGCGACACCGGCCCCCAGCAATCGAAATGCCGCGTAGTGCGGCGACCATAAGCCGGTAGCCGCAACAGTCCAATCGAGCGGGAGTGCGTACACTGTCCGCGTTACGGTTTCCCTTCCTCCAGGACGGCGGTGGCATGACGCGCCAAGTGGCCGCGGAGGTCCGTCGCGTATTGCCGGAGAATCGCTTCTCCGATGCCGTCGTGGTCACCGCAGCGATACAAAGCACGAGCGAGCAGCAGTTCCCGCAGCGATTCGCGCCGCGTCTGTTCGGCGTTTGTCCCGCCCGGCACCTCTTTGGCTATCGCCACGTGAATGTCGGTGTGAACGTGGCCGGACATGCCCTCCCTGGCTAAGACCTTGGCCAGTGGCTCGGCGGCCGATGGATCGCCGATCAACTCCAGCGCCCGCGCGACCGCCCGGTGATGGGAAAAGGCGACGCTGGCATGGAGCCAGTCCAGTTTTTCCAACACGGCTGGCAAGGCCTTCGGGCTGCCCGTATGACCAAGCGCAATGATCAGCGCGTCCAGTTCGCTGAGCGCCGCACCGAATTGTCCCATGCCTTTGTAATTCCAGCCGGCGTCCCACTCGTTTGCCTGTCGCACGGCGGCGATGACGGTCTCCAGGCCGATGTCGTTGCCCAGCACGGCCAGTGCTTTGGCATAGACCAATTTGTGCTCGGGCGCCGCAGCCGCGTAGGCTCGTTCGAGCATCGGCAGCGCCCGCTCGGGATCGGTCATGAACACGGGCGCGCCGCGGCCTTCTTTCAGCTTCTCGACGGCCTCGGCCAACCGCTCGTCGCTCAACGGATACGAGTCCTTGTCGGTCAGCACGCTGGCCGGCAGATTGCCGATCTCGACCAGATGTTCCTGCAACCGCTTGATGTCGACCTGGCGGATGAGCGTGCCGGCTTGAGCCACCATGGCGCCAGCGACCCCGGCGGCATAACCGCCGTTCTGGATGTCGGGTTGCATGCGAATGAGCGGCACGGCGTCACGGTGAGAACTGATGCCCAACCCGGTGACGACGATACCGTCCAAGCCCTTGGGCAGCATGGCCCGCAGTGGCACGTACACGGCGATGCCGACCTTTTCGGGATGTTCCAGCAGCAGCATCGGATCGACCGTGTAGCCGTGGGTGTCGAAATTGCTCCAGCAACGCACCACGGAGTCGGGATAGGTCCGTTCGTTCAATTGGTCGCTGAGCGTGATCGTAAAATCGCCGACGATTCGACGGCGTTCGCGGGTGTCGATCAGCCGCCCGTGATCGAAGGCCTGCGGATACTTTTCCTTGGAGAAGACGAACATCTGCCAGATGTCGACCATGTCGGTCTCGTCGACGATCGTGAAGTCCGTGTTGTTGTAGGCCTCGCCCAGTTTGCGGCCGGGCAGACCGGTGCCTTGCATGCCGAATTCGGACGCGTCGGTGTAGATCGTCTCGGCGCCGGCGGCTGCGGCGACATCCGAATTGCCCGTCGCGTCGATCACCGTATTGGCCAAGACGACCCCGCGTCCGTAGGGCGTGGCGATGACCGCGCCCAGCACGCGATTGTCCTTGACGAACGCACCGCAGCCGATCGCGCCAAACCACAGCTCTGCGCCGGCATCCAGCAGTTGCCGCCGATACCACTCGGCCCGCTGCTCGACGACCCAGCGCGTCTCCCCGTCCTGAACGGTGGCCGTGAAGCCGACGCGGTTGCCCCAGTAGTAACCGGCAATCGTGCCTTGGGTTCCGACGCCGCCCAGCCCGTGCAGGTACTCGATCACCAGCGTCTTGGCACCCTGTCGAGCCGCCCCGATTCCGGCCGGCGCTCCGCCGGTGCCGCCGCCGATGACCAGCACGTCGTAACGGCCGAGCACGGGCAGGCTGCGCAACGGTTGCTTCACGTTTGCTCCGTCCTGTTGGACGGGACGGACTCCGCTCAGGAACTCGCGCACTTCGCCTTCGGCCATCGTGCGGCTGGCCGGTTCTCCCACCAAAGCGGCTCCGCGCGGCGCGGGCAGCGACTTGGCATCGGCCGCCGCGGCCTGTCCGATCCGGTCGCCCACGTCGATCAGGTTCAACGGCCGCAGCAGCCGCTCGGCCTGCTCGCGGGAAACATCCGCACAGCCGCCTAGTACGTAGATCCGGTCGACGCCTGCTGGCTGCATCGCAGCCAGCGGCAGTTGGTCCGCTCCCGTCCACGGACCCGTCGCCGACTGACGGCCTTTCATCGGGTCGGGCGGCACTTGGAAGAGTTCGTCGGACGTAAACTGCTGTTCGGGATGGTAGGTCAACGAGCGAGCCTGTTGATCGGCCCGCATCAGCGCGGCGTAACTGTTGTCCTCGACGTTCAACGGCAGCGTATACTCGATCACCGGAAATTCGCCACTGGACGTCCGGGCGGCGTTGGGGTGCGGTCCGGTGAATGGTTGGCCCACGACCCGTGCCGACCCGAAGTCTAATTCCTTCGTCTCTCCGCCGATCACCGCTCGTTTGAAAGTCTGCGTCCCGCTCGGATAAGGACGGAATTCCGCGCCCGCCAGTCGGGCGACGGTCGCGCGGGGCGTGGCGTCGATGATCGTCTTGGCCAGCACCGCTTGTCGCCCGGCCCGGTTCGCCATCACGATGCCGCAGGGTTGGCCATCGGCGTCGCGGAGCACATCGGTGGCCATGCAGCTATACAGGAACTTGACTCCGGCATCCAGCAACGCCCGGTCCAGCGATTTCTTGACGTGCATCGGACGCGGCGGCGGACCGGTGCTCTCCGCTTCTTCCACAACCGGTTTTTCCGGTCCGACGATTTCGATCTCGCCCAGCAACATGCGCTCGTAGCCCTCGGGCCGTTCGACAGAGAAGCGGACATGACGCGCCGGTGCGTCGATCTTGGCCGACAGCGTCGAGACGTTCTCGCGCGGCAGATTGTTGGCGACCGCGGCGACCTGGTTCCAGTTCTGCCCGTCGTCGCTAGTTGAAACGGTGACCTTTCCGACTTCAAAGCCGTTGCCCTCCGAACTGTCCAGCGGGCGCCGGTAGAAGACGACGCGGACCTCACGGATTTCCTGCGACTTGCCCAGATCGGCCACGATGTTAACGTCCTGATCGTACTGAACGCTCTGGTTCGCGGCGTTGCCCCAGCGGCCGTCGGTCAGCAAACTCGGCGGATTGGTGTCGCGGTGAGTCGGCGCGCTGGGCGCATCGGCTTGGTAGGTGAACGGGATGCGGTTCGGGTCGGGGCCGAATGAGGCTTCGTCGCCGAAGATCGACCGAGCAAGGGGGGCCGTCGGCACTTCGCCCGGTTCGAGCCACAGTCGAAGCGTGGCGGTCATGTCGTCGCCCAGGTACGGATACGGCGCCGCCAGGAACACGGTGGCGCCCTCGCTGGCCGCCGTGATCGCGGCCGAGACCGCCCCCGTGCCTCCGCCGACCACGACCACATCGACCTCGTACGCCACGGGGATCTCGCGAGCCGATTCGTTGATCTGTTCCGCGGTGCGGCCGAGCGTAGCTACGCTCGCCAACAGGATGAGCCAGAGGGAAAATCCGGAAATTCGAGCGAGCATCAGGGCTTCTCCTTGTTCGGGTGGGATCGTTCGTAGATTGGCATTCTTGTGGATGCAGGCGGATTATACCAGCAGCAACTTCCGGAATCCAACCCCACGCTGGACGCCATGATCGCGGACAGCGATCCGATACGGACACTCGCCGCGGTCTCGGTCGCAACCAAATCCCGGATTCCCGCGAACTCGGCTACGCGTCGCAGCCTACCACGTGAAAGGCCAGCGCGGGCACGCGTTTCCGATGGATCGACGCGGCCACCTCGGCCCGGAGGCGTCCGGTGTGTCGATCCAGCAAGGCCATGATCGCCGGACGGTTCAACTCGCCCGTCGGCAGATCCGCGCCGACGGTCACCAGCAGTCGCGTCGAGTTCGGTGCCGGCTCAACCGAAACGACGTGCAGGGCCTGCAGCACTTCTTCGCGGCAGTCGCCGGACAGAACCAGGTTCAGCGTCTCGGCCACTTGGCGGCAGAGTTGCTTCGCCTTCCGGTTCTCCTTGCGATCACCCTTCCTTCTTCCCTTCCCGAGGATCACGTCGATATCCTCGGCGGATTCTTCCCAAGACATCGCGAGCGACGACTCGCGAGTACGTTCATCCAGTTTCATGTTTGATTCCAAGCCAAGAGCAAGGGCGCAGCAACACGCCCGGATCGAATTCGGACGGAAAGGATGTTGAGACGGCGGCCTGGCCCTGACCGAACCGGTGGTGAGACTAGCCCAGTCGGCAGCGCAGGCCGAATGACTCAAGAAAACGCGTGAAAGAGCGCATTGTCGGCCTCCTTCCTGGCGAAACCAGCGAGATGAATCAGCGAAGCAGCACCGATGTTGTCGGCAGCATCGCCGCGTGGTTCCAGTCAGACAGGGCATGCCAGGAATGGTTCGCGCCATTCCCAGGGTGATTCCAGCCGGGGCTTGCACCCTGTCGAGTCGACCGCTATTTTCGCGAAAGGAGAAACGTGGAATCATGAAGCTTCCCTTGGTACAACACCGCGACCAGACCACCAGCCTCGACTGTCCGTTCGGTCACGTGCAGCGAATCGTCACCGGCGGCGAAGGCGGGGTGGCCAACGTTCATGTGGTCAAAGTCACCCAAGGCACCCCGCATCGGCACACGGGCTACGCCGAAGTGTATTACGTTCTGTCCGGCACCGGCACGATCACACTGGACGGGCAAACCCACGCCGTTCGTCCCGGATCGGTTGCCGTCATCCCGGCCAACGTACTGCATTCGTTGGCGGCCGATTCCGGGCAGGAACTCGAGTTCATTATCTTTGGCACTCCACCGCTGCCGATGGACGACCAGCGGGCGTTTCCGCAGAAAGGCTGAAGCGAGTGCGTTTCGTAGCCATGCAGTGTGTCGTTTGGACCTTGCTTTCTCCGCCGCAGCCACATGCCAGACAATACCGTTCCGAGGCATCATCGCGTGCGCGTCTTGCTTGTCAATCCGCCGCATCCCGCCGTATCGAGCCGCTGCCATGACGGACGCATGCCGCCGCTGGGGTTGCTGGCGGTCGGCGGCCCGTTGCTCGACGCCGGACACGACGTACGGTTGATCGATGCCGAGTTCGGACCGCTGTCTGCCGAAGAGATTGCCCGGGTCGCCTCTTCGTGGGAACCGGATGCCGTATTCCTCGGACATTCCGGCTCGACATCGGCCCACCCGACGGTTCTCCGGATTGCACGAACCTTGAGGTCGGCGATGCCGGACGTGTGGACCGTTTATGGCGGCGTCTATCCCACGTATCACGCCGTCGAGATCCTCGACGCGCAGCGCGACATCGATGTCCTGGTTTGCGGCGAAGGAGAAGCGACTTCGCTTCGATTGATCGCGACCGTCCAAGCAGGCCAGTCCCTTGCCTCGGTGCCCGGCATCGCCTTTCGCGAATCCGGCGTAACGCGAATCAACCCGCCGGCAGCACCTCTCGATGACCTCGATGCCTTTCGAGTGGGATGGGAACTGATCGAGGACTGGGACCAGTATCAGTATTGGGGCGCGGGCCGGGCGGCTGTGGTTCAGTTCTCCCGAGGCTGTCCGCACGTTTGCACGTACTGCGGCCAGCGCAGCTTTTGGAGTCGCTGGCGGCACCGTCAGCCTACGCGTGTCGCGGCCGAAATCGGCTGGCTGCACCGCACCCACGGAGTCCGCTTCGTTGACCTCGCCGACGAGAACCCGACTTCGTCTCCGCGCCTGTGGCGGGAATTCCTGGAGGCGCTGATCGCGGAGCACGTGCCGGTTCAATTGGTCGCCACGGTCCGCGCCGACGACATCGTGCGGGATGCGGAGATTCTGCCTCTGTACAAGCGAGCGGGCTTCGCGCGGATCCTTCTGGGTGTCGAGACGACGAACAGGGACACACGAGCTAAGATTCGCAAAAGCGCCACCGAGGCGACGGATCGCGAGGCCATCCGATTGTTGCGCAAGCACGACATCCTTTCCCAAGTGGCCTACGTTGTCGGATTCGAGCAGGATGCCGACCGCGAATTGTACCGGGGCCTGCGGCAATTGCTGTCTTACGATCCCGACCTGATCAATGCGATGTACGTCACGCCGCACCGCTGGACGCCGTTCTATCGCGAATCCGCGGATCGCCGCGTCGTCGAAACCGATCCAGGCCGTTGGGACTATCGGCATCAAGTCCTGGCGGCAGGCGTCCCGCCGTGGCGTTTGTTCTGGTGGGTGAAGTTGACGGAACTGATCCTGCAACTCCGGCCTCGCGCCCTGAGACGCGTGTTGGCCCACCGCGATCGAAAAATCCGTCGCGCCCTGCGCTGGTGTTACGGTGTCGCGCGGCGTGCCTGGCTGTTCGAGGTGCGAGACTTTTTAGGTCGACAGGCTCGGCGTCCCGATGGCCTGACCCTTCACGAGTTCTGGGGCGCACCGCAGGACGACGAGCCAGCGACCGCAACGGCACTTGACGCGGAACCGACGCGACCGCTGCCGTCCGCATCTCCGTGGGCCGCTGTACGAAACACCGTGATCGGGTAGATTGGACCCCAAACGAGGAGACCATCATGCGAACTTCCCTTTTCCTGATCGTGATCGCTGCTGCCTGCCCGTTCGCGGCCGCGGCGGATTGGTACGTATCGACCGAGGGCGATGATGCGTGGTCAGGCAGATCCGCCGACGTCAACGCTTCACGAACCGACGGGCCGTTTGCCACGCTCCAGCGGGCTCGCGACGAAATCCGCCGGATCAAGGCGGGGGGCGAGTTGTCCGAGCCGCTGACTGTGCATGTCCGGGGTGGCCAGTACGCGTTGCCCCAGACGTTGAAACTGGAGGCTCAGGACTCCGGCACGGCCGAGGCCCCCGTCACGTGGCGCGGCTACCGGGACGAGCGGCCGGAACTGATCGGTGGTCGGCCGGTCGCGGACTTCCAGCCGTATCAAGGCGAAATCCTGCAAGCCGACGTGCGGGCCCAGGGACTGGAGGGCGTGGTCTTTCGGCAATTGATCTTCGCCGGCCGGCGACAGCACCTGGCGCGGTATCCCAACTTCGATTCCCAGAACCCATACGGCGGCGGCTGGGCCTACGCCGACGGCAAAGCGGTGCCGATGTACGCCGAGGTTCCGGGCGAGGACCGGCGCACCTTGCAGTACCAGGTCGACGACACACGCCAGTGGGCGCATCCGGAAGAGGGCGAGGTGTTTGTCTTTCCTCGCTACAACTGGTGGAACAACATCGTCCGTATCGATTCGATCGACCGCGAGACTCGCACGATCAAGTTGGCCGGCGATTGCTCGTACCCCATCCGCCCCACGGACCGCTACTACGTCCGCAATCTGTTCGAGGAACTGGATTCACCCGGCGAGTGGTATCTGGACCGGCGCACCTGGACGCTGTACTTCTGGCCGCCCGAGCCGTTGCGGGACCGCCCGGTGTACGTGCCGACGATGCGCACCATCCTGGAGTTCGGCCCGGGAACGGCACACGTGACCTTCCGCGGGTTCGTGTTCGAGTGTTGCGAGGGCACCGCGATTTCGATGAGGGAGACGACGGGGTGCCGCATCGCGGCCTCGATCGTCCGCAACGTGGGCGATTACGGCGGATCGGGCGTGGCGATCAGCGGCGGCACAGACAACCGCGTGGTGGGCTGCGACCTGCACGACATCGGCCGGGACGCAGTTACGCTCAGCGGCGGCGACCGCAAGACCCTGACTGCCGCCGGAAATTTCGCCGACAACAACTACATTCACCACACGGGCGTGTTCTACAAGCAGGGCGTGGGCGTTTCGCTCAGCGGCGTGGGCAACCGCGCCTCGCACAACCTGATTCACGATTGCCCGCGGTTCGGGATTGGCTTTGGCGGGAACAACCTGGTGATCGAGTATAATCACATCCGCCACGTCAACCTGGAGACGGCAGACACCGGCGCGATCTACACCGGCGGGCGCGATTGGCTGGGCTCGCGCGGCACCCAGGTCCGTTACAACTATTTCCATGACATCCTGGGCTACGGCCAGGAGAACGGCAAATGGGTCTCGCCGCACTACGCCTGGGGCATCTACCTGGACGACAATGCCGGCGGCGTCGATGTGGTGGGCAACGTCGTCGCGCGGGCCGTGCGCGGCTTGATCCACCTGCACAACGGCCGCGACAATCTGATCGAGAACAACATCTTCATCGACGGCAAACTTCAACAGATGGAATGCAACGGCTGGACCGACAAGCACTCGTACTGGACCAGCCACCTGCCGACCATGATCCAGGGTTACGAGTCGGTCGCGGGCGAGCCTGCGTGGCGAGCGATGCGGAACATGCAACTGCACCCGAGTCAGGCCGTGTTGCCGGACGGCAAGATCATGACGGGCAACGTCTATCGGCGGAACATCGTCTACTGGCGCGAGCCGCAGGCCAAGTATACCAGCTTCCGCACCTTCCCCTTCGATCACAACACGTGTGACGAGAATCTGATCTGGAATTTCGGCCAACCGCTGCTGACCGGCCAAAGCCAAGCCGGCCCGGCGACTTCGGAAAACCTCGTGGCCAATCCGGGTTTCGAGTCGGGTCAGCCGGACTCGCTGCCCGATGGCTGGACCTGGCAAATGAAGCCGAAGGATGCGACGGCAGGCGGGACTGACGAGACGGCGGTCGAAGGAAAACGCGCCTTGCGGATGACCGGCGGCTTGGGCCAAGAGTCCAACGGACGAGACTTTCACCCGCAGATCGTCAGCACGGACTTTGAAATCCGGCCGGGGCAGCACTACCGACTGACCGCCCGGCTCAAAGCCCAAACGTCCGGAGCGAAAGCGGCCGTCATGCTCCAGTCCTACATCGCCGGCGCGTATTTCTGGGCCAGTTCGCCCGCCGAGACCACCGCCGACACCGACTGGATCGAACGCCAGTTCGTGTTCCGTGTGCCCGCACCGGGCGACCGCGGCTTTCACGAGCAGATGAAGAAGTTTCGCATCCGAATCGACTTCCGCGAACCGGCGGGCACGCTGTGGATCGACGACGTGCGATTGCACGAGATCGAGACGCTCGACGAGTGGGCGTCTTGGCAGGCCCTAGGCATGGATCGAAACACTCTGGTGGCCGATCCGCTGTTTGTCGACGCCGACCGCGACGACTACCGCTTGCGCCCAGAATCGCCCGCCTGGAAACTGGGCTTCCAGCCGATTCCGTGGGACAAGATCGGCCCCTATGCCGACCCACTGCGCGCCACCTGGCCCATCGTCGAGGCCGAAGGCGCCCGCGAAAAACCGCTGGTCAGCCACTGAGTAGATGCATCCCTTCGACGCAGATCGGAACATGGCGGGATGTATGGACTTCGAAAGGTCGCTTCTTGGCCTGCGTCTACGAGTTTTTGGACGAAGATACGATTTATCCGATTTCGGCGTACGAGGTAGAGCCGTGAGTCATCGCATTGCAAGGCAATCGAAGCGGCGGCTGACGCCCGAGGAAAAGGTACGAGTGGCGGAAGTCCGTCGCATGGTCGACGGTGAGCAAGAGGAAATCTTGCGGCGAGGTCGCGAGATTCTGGCAGAAGAGCTTGCTAGGAAAGCTACCTTGCACGACGTCAGGCGATTGCTCAAGGCCGAACGTCTGTCGCAAGGGCTCACGCTGACGGACATCCAACAGCGCAGCGGAGGCGACCCGCCAGCCCTTTCGCGACTCGAGAACGAGGCCGACGCAAATCCGACCGTAACCACCCTTACTCGCTACGCCGACGCCCTTGGCAAGCAACTGATAATCGCCTTGGTGGATCCGATGGCCTGAGTCCGCATAGGAAACCGCGCGAACGCTCGAACTGACGATGCCACCTCGGTCGTCGAGATTCGAGCAAAGCTGACATGCATGCGTGTGCCGCCATGTCGCAACGCGACTTGAAGTCACTCTTGGGTTGACGCTCGAAGTCGAATAGAATACCGCCAATGTGAATTAGATTTCGCGGAGTCGCCCCGCGGCGATTGCCGATGGAAAGAGAGCGCCGGATATCATCTTGATTTTCGGCGATTTTTCCTCCAATCCACAATCGATATCACGGTCAACAGATCCTGGGAGGTGCGTCGTGACGAAGAGAATGCATTGCGTGCTAGCAGCGTTCGGGTTGGGTGTATGGATGCTGGTGGCCCAGTCCGCGGTGGCGCAGCAGGCCGAGCAGGCTTACGCGGCCGGAAATGAACAGTTGGCCCAGGGCGATCTGCGGGCCGCCCTGCAATCCTATGCACGGGCCGTTCAGGCAGACCGATCGAACCAGCAGTACGCGCAGCAATTCCTACTGGTACGTCAGGTGCTTCTGTTGCACCAAGCGATCGAGACGGAAACGGACGCGCAGCGTTGGAAACAGTCTGCCCAGGCGTTGCGGACCTTCTACGCCAGTCGCGGCATGCACAAGCAGGCGCTGTCGGTAGACGAGGCGGTCTTTGCACGCGACAAGTCGGCGAACGCCGCCATCCAGTTGGCCGAGTCGCGATTGGCGTTGAACGAACATTCCGCGGCGGCTGAGGCGCTGAGCGGTCTGACGCCGGAACTCGCTACGCCGGGAGCACGCGCGCTGTTGGCCATCGCCTTGGCGCGGCAAGGCAAACAGGACGAAGCTCGCCAGGTTGCCGGACAAGTCACCGTTAGCGACGATGCTGGCCCAGGCACTCTTTATCTGGTAGCACGAATGCATGGGGCGATGGGCGACGACAAGACAGCGATTTCATCGCTGCAGCGTTGCTTCGAGGCGGTTCCGCCCAGCCGGTTGGACGACTTGAAGCTGCACGCTCGTACCTGTCCGGACTTCGCCTCTCTTTCCGCCACTCCGGTATTTGCCGCGGCGTTGCAGACGGCATCAAAGGTCGCCGAATCAGCGTGCAGCGGCGGCAGCAGTTGCGGCAGTTGTCCGATGCGGTCTCAATGTGCGAGCGGAGGCCAGTGATCCGCCAAATCAGGGAAGATGGCAGCGATGAAGCGGAACCGACGGATCGTACAAGGCGCCGTCTTGGCGTTTGTCTTGCTGGGCGTCTTTGTGTGGGGCGGCAACTGTGAACGCTGGTGCCCTTTCGGCGGCGTCGAGGCGCTGTACACGTACACCGTCGAAGGCAACATGCTGTGCTCGCTCGGCACATCGAACTTCTTCATCCTGGGCGGCGTCCTGCTGGCCACGGTGCTGTTGCGTCGAGCCTTCTGCGGCTACCTGTGTCCGATCGGTACGATCTCCGAGTGGACGAACGGACTGGCCCGCCGGCTGCGTCTGCCGACTGTCTCGGTTCCTGCCCGCATCGACCGCATTCTCGGCTTGCTCAAGTACGGTGTGCTGGCTCTGATTCTGGTGTTGACGTATCGCGCCGGGGAGTTGATTTTCCGTGGTTTTGATCCCTGTTATGCCTTGATCAGCCGTCACGGAGAGGACATTACGGTCTGGGCCTACGTGGTCGCCGGTGCGATCCTTGTCGCTTCCAGCTTCATGGTTCTGCCCTTCTGCCGCTGGTTCTGCCCTTTGGCTGCCGTGCTGAATGTCTTCTCCCGCTTCGGTCTCGCTCGCATCCACCGCGACGGAGCCCGCTGCCGCGACTGCGGCGTGTGCGCCAAGCGGTGCCCGATGGCGATTCCCGTGGACCGAGTCGATCAGGTGACGGCGTCCCGCTGTTTGTCGTGCCTGAATTGTGTCGAGGTCTGTCGTCCGGCTAAGAACCAGCCGCCTGCCTTGTATTGGGGACCGCCGCGACTGGTAAGCCGCGGCTGGTCGCAGGCCGCCCTGCTCTTGATCCTGTTCGGCTGCACCAGCGTCGCGGTGGCCGCCTCATACCTGTTCCCGCTGCCTTCCTTCGTTCATCGCCGCGGCGAGGCACCAGCAGAGACGGCGTGTCTGCAATTGGACGTCGAGAACCTGACATGCCGAGGTCGAGGCAATCTGCTGGTGTACTTCCTGGACCGAGACGATCGATTCGCCATTCCCGGATACTACCGCTTGGAAGCGTGGCCCGGTCCCGGCCTGGCCCACGTCCATTTGTACTACGATCCCACATTGACCGACGAAGCGGCGCTGAAGCGGACGGTCACCGAGCCCTACTACGAAGCGGCCAGCGACTTCTGGCGCCAATCGCCCTTTCACGTCGTGGGCTACGATCCTCTTGGCTTGGACGGCGATCTGGATCTGGACGCCCTGCTGAAGGATTTTCCGGAATGAATCGCCCGCAGGACGCCGGGCTGCATTGACGTTCCCCGATCTGGAGAGCTGAACGTGACGTTCCAACGCTTCGATCCGTCGATCTTCCAGTTCCTGGAAGAACTGACCGACAACAACAATCGCTCGTGGTTCCAAGCGAACAAGTGGCGATACGAGGACGAGGTGCTCGAGCCCAGTCTGGCCTTCATCCGCGCGTTTGCTCCGAAGTTGACGAAGATCTCGCCGCACTTTGTGGCCAGCGACCGGCGCGTGGGCGGTTCGCTCATGCGGATCTACCGGGACACGCGATTCGCCAAGGACAAGACGCCGTACAAGACGAATGTCGGCATCCAGTTCCGACACGAATGCGGCAAGGACGTCCACGCGCCGGGGTACTACGTTCACATCGCACCGGGCGAGTGTTTTCTGGCGATGGGAGTCTGGCGGCCGGACCCGCAGTCGCTCCGATTGGTGCGCCAAGCGATCGTGGACCACCCCGACCGCTGGAAACGAGCCATTGGCGACCGCAAGTTTCAGTCGAGGCTGCAACTGGACGGCGATCGCCTGAAGACGCCGCCGCGCGGCTTCCCAGCCGACCATCTGCTGATCGAAGACTTGAAACGAACCGATTTCGCAGGGCTGCAGGAGCTGAGCGAGCAAGACGTCCTGCAGCCGAAGTTCATCGAGACCGTCGCGGACACATTCGCCGCCAGTCGCCTCTTCATGCGTTTCCTGTGCGACGCCCTGCACCTGCCCTTCTGACGCCGGACGGGAATCTCGCACACCGCCGCAGGGTCGCCTAGTGGTTTGCCGATCCTCGACCGGTACAATGGGATTCGATGTTGGGCGGTTGCCCAAACGCCCCTTTCCCGGTCACCGAACATTTTCAAGGAGCAGGAACCGTGCAGCGAATCATTATTGTTGTCGCGTTGTTTTTCATCGCACAGCCAAGCCGCGCTGAGGATCCCAAGCAACTGACCGACGTGGCGTACGGCACGCATCCGCGCCAGGTGCTCGATTTCTACCAAGCCCAGTCGGACACGCCCACCCCGGTCGTGTTCTACATCCACGGCGGCGGTTGGCAGAACGGCGACAAGAAGACCAATCCGAAACCCTATCTCGACAAGGGCATCTCGGTCGTTGCCATCAATTACCGCTACGTCCGCAATGGAGTTGAAGAAAAGATCGAGCCGCCGGTAAAAGCGCCGCTGGAGGATGCCGCCCGCGCGCTGCAATTCGTGCGGTCGAAAGCCGCCGAGTGGAACCTCGACAAGACTCGCATCGGCGCCACCGGTGGCTCGGCGGGCGCCTGCTCGTCGCTCTGGCTCGCCTTTCACGACGACATGGCCGATCCGGCGAGCGACGACCCCGTGGCTCGCGAATCGACTCGGCTAACCTGCGCTGCCGTCAACGGAGCGCAAGTGTCGCTCGATCCGAAGGAACTGCGCGAGTGGCTGCCCAACTACCGTTACGGCGCCCATGCCTTTGGTCTGCCCGATTTTCAAAGTTTGATCGACAACCGCGAGACCGTTCTGCCGTGGATCAAGGAGTATTCGCCGATCGAACATGTCTCGAAGGACGATCCGCCGATCGCCATGTTCTACGGCGGCGAGGCCCCGGTCGTCGGGTCTTCTCCCAAAGATCCGACGCACTCCGGTGTAATGGGTGTCAAGTTGGCAGAGCGACTCAAGGCGGTGGGCGTCGACGTGGTGCTCGTCCATCCGGAGCAACCGCATCCTGATTACAAAAGCGCCTCGGACTATCTGATCGATCGCCTGACCAAATGAATCGAGGCCTGCCCCGTGATTCTGAACACCATTCAAGACGTCGATTTCCTATCCAGAGGTTTAGCATGGAATTAAGGAGCGGGGAACAGTTGCTGGACTTGATGCGCGGATTCCAGATTCCGTGCGTGTTGGCAGCGGCGGCCGACTTAGATCTCTTCAATGTGCTGGCCGCGGCGCCCATGACCGCGACGGAGACGACCCATCGGCTGGGCGCGGACGCGAAGGCGGTCACCATCCTGCTGGACGCGTTGGCCGGCGTCGGCGTGCTGGTCAAGACGGAGGATCAATACTCGCTTGCCCCGGAACTGGCCTCGGCGCTTGTGGACGATTCGCCGGCAAGCGTCGCGGCCATGCTGCGGCACCAGGCGAATTGTCTTCGCCACTGGGCGCGTTTACCCTGGATCGTTCAGTCAGGCAACTCGATCGAGCACCGCGGCGGCGCGAGCATTCGCGGCCCGGAGGCGGACCAGAAATCGTTCATCGAAGCGATGCACGTCGTTTCGAGAGCGGCGGCCCAGCCGCTGATTGCCGAAATCAATCCCGGGGGATTCCGCTGTGTCTTGGACATCGGCGGCGCCTCGGGCACCTGGACTTCGGCGTGGCTGAACGCTCAGCCGACCGCGCGCGCCATCCTGTTCGATTTGCCGGCAGTGATTCCACTGGCGCAACAGCGTCTGACCGAAATCGGTGTCGCGGATCGCGTGTCCCTGGTTCCTGGGGATTTCAACACCGATCCGCTGCCGCGCGGCGCGGACCTGGCTTGGCTCAGCGCCATCATCCACCAGAATACGTCCGAGCAAAACCAGGCCCTGTATCGCCGCATCGCGGCTGCGTTGGAGCCCGGCGGCCGACTGCTGATCCGCGATATCGTCATGGAGCCATCGCGCATCGCACCGCTGGCCGGCGCGCTGTTTGCCGTCAACATGCTGGTGAATACCCAGGGAGGTAACGCCTACACCCTATCGGAGATCCGAGACGATCTGGAAGCGGCTGGATTCGCCGAAATCGAATGGATCCGCCGCGACGAGGGAATGAACTCGGTGGTCTCCGCACGCCGCGCTTCCTAGGCGTCTGTCCGTTTCGTTGTCTGGCCTGATGGGTGCAAACCGTCACAGTTGGAAGCCGGGGCGGGAGAGTCGCTGGCGGAAAAACTCGATCGTGTCCTGGTGATCGAAGTAGTTGACGTGGTGGACTCCTGCGCCCGCGGGGAAGGTCAGCGTGCGGTCGTTGGCGATGCTCACATCATCGGCCAAGTCGACCATCGCAGCAGTGTCGACGACCAAGTCGTTCGGAGCATCGAAGACGGCATCCGCCGCCGCATCCACGATCGCGGTGCCGGCGCGTCGGGCGTTGAACAGCTTCCAGAACTTCCAACCGACCGGCGGCGGCTCGAAATCGGCTTGCACGGCAAAATAGTCCGGGGAATCCAGCGGTGCGGAACGGAATCGCACGATCTCCGCGTTGTTGCCGACACGGGACTGGGCGGCCAGGCCGGGGACCAAGGTCACCGCCGCGTCGGCCAGCGGTGTGTTGGCCACGACACTTGTGACGCTGCCCAGCAGTTTCATCAGGCCGCCCGCGGCCGTCATGAACGGAGATGCCAAAGGGAAGACGAGGCCCGCGACGCTGGCGCCTCTGCCCACCTCGATGCTGATGTTGCTGATCAGATCGATCACCGCCTTCAGGCGGTGCGGAGCCGCCAAGCTGGTTCCACCCAGCGGAGCGCCGACGAAGATCGAACGGCCGGCGATGCCGGGCGAAAACGCCTCGCGCCAAAACCGGCACACCAGACCGCCGCGACTGTGGCAGATCACGTCGACTTCCGCCTGGGTGCTGGAAAAATGCCGGCCCAAGTCAAGCGCGTTCAACAGCGGGCTGACCGAGAGCGTCGGATGCGTCCATACCAAGACCTGATCGTACTTGCCGATCGCCGACCGGAGAAAGGCTTGGCCATGCGAGGTCGATTGGAAGGACTCGACCACGTTGCCGCTGTTGCTGAACGTGCCGTGGATCAGCAGCAGGATACGTCCCTTGGCAACCGGTCGTGCCGGCTTGCTGGTCACGATCTTGCCGGCGCGATTGACGGTCCACAGACCCTGGTTCGGGGTGAGCAGGTCGTCGATCGTCTGCAGGAATTGGCCGATTTGATTCGGTGGAATGGTCGTGAATTTCAACTCGCGCAGCGGCTGGCCGGCGACTCGGGCAGCGCCCAACCGTCCGCCGCGGCGACCGGGGCCCGTGCGGCGGACCGGCACACCCACCTCCCAATGCAGCACGCCGTCGGTTTCCATCAACGTGACCACCTTGACGGGCTCGTCGGAGCGTTTTCGCCGTCCGCCGCGGCGCAGCGTGCTGACCGACTGTTCCCGATCAAGCAACGGGGCGCTCGCGTCAAAGATTTCCAACTGCTCCCAACTGGAGTCACATTGCTTGAGCAACTGGTCGCGTTGCTGACGGAGGTCATTGGCAGGATTCATGGTCGCGCTCCTCGAATGGGCAACGGAGTGATGCCGTGACGGCGGGCGAGAAGAATATCGATCATCGAGTGGAATTCCGAGGCGACTCGCAAGTTCTCCAGGCCTTCTTCCTCGGCTTCGGCGAATCCGGAGCCTTGCGTCAGCCACGTGCTCTCCAGCAATGCCAGATTTCCGGCCAGCACCTGGTTCTTGACTTCGCGGTAACCGGCCAGTCCCTCGAGCACCCACGCATAACGCTGGCCTTCCTGACTCTGGACATCGTCCAGGGAATCCGGTTCTACGTCGCGGATGCGGACGAAGTCCTCGTGCGCTTGTTCGCTGCGCCAGTATCCAGGAAAGGCGTGCCCTTCCAACAGCACGATCACCGGATGGACGTCGACATATTCGCAGCAAGCGGCCAACAACAGCGCCAGGTCGATGCACGTGCCGCGGCCCTCGGCCAGCACCTCCGCAGGCGTGCGCAACCGCTGGGTTTGGGCGACGTAACCGGGCGGCGGATTGATGTAGTGCAGCTTCATCTGGTACACCAAGGCACACCAGATCGCGCGCACCTGAAGGTCGACGCCGGCGCAGGGATCGTCGTCCGAACGCGGGAGAAAGGGAACTGGTTCGGATCCAACCGGCATCGCCGATCTGCTCATCGCCTCGGCCTGCGGATCGATGCACTGATACCCGTCAAAGCCCGCGGCGGCGCGGTCCGTCAGCGACATGAGAAACGGCTGAGCCGCTTGCAGGACCGCCTTCACCGCCGGATCACGCGGATACACGAACGAGGGCAGCCATTGCCGGTTTTCGTCGCTATCCTCCCATTCGTCGGGCGGCAGCAGCGTCACCGCGTAGGTGTCGGCCAGGACCGGTTGCCCCTTCGCACTCACGCGCACCCGCAGGCTCGACCGCACGCTCTCGTCGAAGCCTCCGTCGCGCATCCAAGTCAGCGGAATCGTGACCTTGGCGGCCAGATCCAGGACGTCTTCCTTGAGCGTCAGGCTGGCCCGGTAGGGATACGCCTGCGCGCCGGTATGCAATTCGACCTCCACGTCGATATCCGCCAACGTGCCCTCCGGGTACTTCATCAACCAGAACTCGTCGAACAGCGGCTGATTGTTGTGCAGCGACGCAAAATTGATGACACGTTTTGGCAAGCACTGGGCGACCAGGGCGTCCGCCAGCGTTCGGCCCTCCAGCGGTATGATCTTCGCACGGTCGTGCAGGATGCGTTTGGCAAGTTCGCGAGCCCGACTGTCCAATTCCTGCCTCGTGGAAGAATCGCTTGAGAACAGTGACTGGGCAGACCAGAGCACGATGCAACTGCCCCGCAGAGGCCGCCGATACTCGCGCAGCAGCCGGAATGCCGTGGCAAAGGCCAGCGGCACGTCGCGACTGAGCAGCGCCCCGCCGGAATCCGCCATTCGCCACGCTGCGTACAGATCGGCCAGGAACTGCTCAGCCATCGAGTCATCGATCGTGTCCTGGAACCCGATCGCCGCATCGGCGCCTCGAGCGACCGTCAGTGCCGCGATGCGCCCCGCGGAATGGTGCAGATTGTAGACAGCCAGCATCGGATGACCGACACCGACGGCCGTGGCCACTTCGTCGGCGTCGGCGGCGACCGGTTGCCCATCCTGTCCCGCCAAGAGCATTCCGTCCTTACGAGCTTGCGCCGGGGTCAGTTCGACGAACCCACTTCCCTGATGGAGGTCCAGTCCGGCGATGTGGATCAGCGATTTTCCTGAAAGCTGTTGAGGCAATTCGATCAGCCTGGGATTCTCGATCACCTCGGTCTCGATCCGCAGTTTGTGACGAGGCAGCCCGCGCTCGTAGTTGAAGTCAAAGGCGTCGCCAATCGCTCCCGGGGCGGCGACAACCACGGCCGCTTTGATCTCGTCCGCCGACCTGACCGCCTCGGACGCGACTGCCTTGCGTTCCAGACGTCGCACGACCATCAGATCCGCGCCATTCCGATCCGCTTTGGTCGCCGCGCTCAGCATGTATTCCCAGGGAAAAACCCGTGCCTCCCAGGCCGATTGCTCGCCCCGGAACGGCACACAGACCTCGACGAGCCCCTGTTGGGCGATCCGGGCGAGGAATGCCTCGGAAACGTGCAACTCCTGGACCAGCAATTCGCGGCTCCGCTTCGAGAGTCCCTGCGGCGCATTGCCGGACGCCGCGTCCTCGCGCCATCGCTGTCGGTTGCGGACGATGTACGACCACCGCATCGCCGCCTCTTGGAGCACCGGTCCGCAAGGGATCCGTATCGCGTCATTCCGGCCGCTGCCGATTCTGAGCGTCACGCACGATTCCGCGGCACCCGTCGCGAGTGCATCCGCGGCCACCGCCTTCGCTCTGGATGCCGAGCGTTTGCCCGCCTTCTTTTTCGCCATCGGGAGTCTCCGCGCCGTGCAAGTCGTCTCCCTACCAGCATATTTGCCGGCCAGATGCAACGCCAGCGAAAACAAGGTAGTCCGAGGATCTGCCACTCGTCCCAGCGCCGCCGCGCACGCCGGGCGCATTACCGCGCGCCGCGATTCGCGTCAGGGAGGGGCGATCCGTCCGTCTTCAGGAACCACGATTCTGCAAGGGGATCGGACTTGAAAAAGTCCAGCAGCAAACGAGCAACCTTGTCGCGGCCGGAAGGCGAGGGATGAGTGCCGTCGCCAGCCAGATCTTCGCGCGTCCAGACCAGGTCGTCGGTTTTGCGGCCTTGGACTCCGTCGGCCCAGAGATACGGTCCCCAAAGCAGCAGAGGCGATTTCCGCTCGCCCTTCTCCGGATCGAAATTCAAAGCGGCGGTGCCGGCGATCTGATCTTGAATCAGCCAGCGAACGACGAACGCGGATTCGTAGGCATAGGGTTCCGGATTGAGCGGCCCGCCGGAATAGCCGCCGTAGATGCGGCTGCCCAGATAGGCGATGCGGAGGTTCGGGAAGCGGGCTTGGGCGTTCTGCAACAGGGCCTGCGTGTCGCGTTGGAGTTTTTCGCCGTGACGGCGCAGGTCCCCCTGTGGTCCCTTGTTGGCCAGCTTGACCCACGCGATTTGCACTTGCTGCGGCGAGACACCAGCGGCATTTAGCCGCCGCGCCGCTTCATTCCACGGCGGGGCCTGCGGATCGGCCCATTCGGCCATCGCTTGGCCGCCTTGGGCGCAATCGACAATCGTGACTCGCGACGATTTCTCCGGATCGGCGTCGGCGACCTGTTTGAACCGCGAAAACTCCTGAGTCGCGTTGGACATGCTGAGGGCGACCAGAACGATCCGGCCATCCGCCGCGGGGCGGCCCTGGGCATCGAGCGGCTGAATCTGCGCCAGCTCGCGTTGGGCGGCGCGACGATGCTCGTCCGGCGGCAGGTTTCGGCCACCGCCGTACAGTCCGCCGTCTTCACCTTGATACCGATCATCGGCCGACATGTCGCACAGCGGCACCATTCCCGTGGACGGGCGAGGTTCCAGCCGCAACGGTTGACCAACTGGCCGGACCGGGCCCGTCATGCCCTGCCGCCGCGCCTCGCGCGCACGCTGCAAGTAGTCTTGTTCTTCCGCCGTCAGCGTCTGGCCCGACCGCTCCTTGAAGAGCAACTGCCGCGCTCGTTCCATGTCGATCGGCGACTCCGCCGCCAGAACGATCGAGATGCACGTAACCAGTCCGAAGCCGATCGTGACAGGAAGCAGCCAGTAGACGCGCGATCGCAAGGATCGGTTCATCGTCGAGTCTCCGATTGCTTTGAAGGAAAGAACCTCTCGCAGATCTCCGGCATCCCGCAGGCAATGGCCTACCGGGGCGCCGTGGCCGGTCTTTGACCTAGCCACACAACGCGACCGCAGGTCTCCCAATCCGCTGGAGACCTGCAGTCAGATGTTTCGACGGTGTCGGAGCCCCGCACCGGACGCTGGTTGATTTCTTCCAGCAGCCGTCCTCAGGCGCCGTGCTCCTCCACGTACGCTTGGAGACCCGACAGGAAGAAATTCAGCGTGTTGAATGCCTTCCCCATGTCCTCTTTGTTCTTCAGCAACGCCTTCTTGTAATCGTCCAAGATGGCCTGGACTTCCTTGGCGTACTTCTTCACATCGGTGTCTTTGTCTTTTTCGACCGCCTTGTCGAATTTGTCCAGCGTCGGCCCCAGATCCTTCTTGAACGCTTTGGACACGGCTGCAAAGCCTTCCGCATCGTCCTTCTGCGCGGTCTTCTTCGCAACCTGCCATGCCTTGTGTGCCTTGCCCTTGGGAATTGCTGCCATAAGTTGCCTGCTCCTTACCTAGAAAAAACGAGTGTCAAAAAAAGAGGTGCCCTGAGCAATGTAGCCAGTCAGCCGCTGCTGGTGCAATCCGTCTGTCAACCGCAATTCGCGGAAAAATTCGGCAATGCAATTTGCCTGATGCAGAAAAAGGTCCCATATTTCCACAGACGTGCGCCGGAGTCTCGGTGGAGAGTTCGGTGGCGAGGCGGTGCAGCATGGGTTTTTCGCCGGCCCGCCGCTTTCGCGCTCAGGTTGCGCACACCGCCGGGACGTCGTCGATTCCTGTCCGGCAACCTCACGAGTGTTCTGACATAAGGACCGTTCCGATGAAACGCCTACTTCTCCTTCCCGCCACACTTGTCCTGCTATTCGCCGGTTTCGCCAATGCGGAAGACGGATCGTCTCGGCGAGGTTTCCGCGTGTTCGAGGCAACTCGCCTGCAACCCGAGGTCGAGGAAACGTATGAACCGGCCGAGTCCGCCGAACCCGCCGCGCCAGCGCCGCTGATGTACGAGGATTTCCCGGGCTACTACCCCGGCTACTCCAGCTACCGCGGACTGGGATTCCAGGGTTACTGCTGCGAGGCTCAGTCGCCTTGCACCAGCCGACTGTGGGCCGGTTTCTGCGCCGCGAGGCATTGTGCTTACGACTATTGGCCGCTTCAAGGAGGTTTGTTCAGCGGCTGGGGCTGCCATCGATTCGGATGCGGATCATGCTCGGCAAAGGGTTCATGCGATTCCGGTTGCAGCACGTGTGCCGTTCAAAAGGGCGGTTGCGCCCAGAAGGGACCAGCGGTGCAGAAGACTTTGGTTTCGCAGAAGGGCTGTGCCCCTCGGCAGCCAGTCGTTTCCCAGAAGATGCATGTGCCGCAAAAAGGCTATGTGACACAGAAGTCGTTCGTACCGCAGAAGAGCCACGTAACGCAGAAGTCGTTCGTGCCGCAGAGGACGATCGTCTCGCAGAAGGCTTGGGCAACCCAGAAAACCGACTCGGTCCAGAAATCGCCCGTCGTTCAGAAGTCGGCTGAATGTTGCCCGCCCGCGATTCGCGGCGGTTGGTGGCCTACGCTGCCGCTGTGTGCTCGCAAGCACCTGTTGAAGGGTGAAGGCTGCGACACCTGCGACACCGTCAAGGGCAAGGGCGGCGTCATTAGCGAACCTTACTACAACTACAGCGAACCGGTCGAAGCCGAGTCGGAACAAGACGAAGCCGAAATTCTTCCACCGCCGCCCTTCGAGGATCGGCCGACCGAATTCCGTTCGTTGCCCGCTCCGTCCAGTCAAGATCGTTCGGCCCAACTCTTGGACTGGCTACGAATTTCCCCGCCCGCACAGAGCTTCTAGTATCGACAGCAACGCGGTATGCGTGGCATGGGGGCGAGCCGCGGACAGAAGTGTCCGCGGCTTGTTTATTTAACTCGAAACTACTCGGCTGCCAGCGGCGTCACATGGACGTTGCGGAAGTGGATCTCGCCGCCTTCGGATTGCAGCCCGATCGGACCTGCCAACACGTCGCAATCCGTCGCCTCGTTGACCTTCTCGCCATTGACCAGCACGGTCAGCTTGCCGCCCTGCATCGTGATCTCATACGTATTCCATTGGCCGGGTTCCTTCTCGGCCCCCTTGATCTTGCCAACGCCCCAGAAATCACCTAGCTCCGCGTGGCCCTTGACGTCGCGCCAACGCGCCTCGTCGCCTTTCAATTTGAAGCCGTAGAAGCCCCAGAGATCGCCGGCATCGCCGTGCCGCAACTGGGCTTCGGCACACTTCGGCAAGAACGAGATGGGCTCGCCGGCGATCCTCAGCAACACCCCGTTGTTACCGGGCTTCGTATCCGGGGCCCACCGCCAATCCAACGTCAGCTTGAAATCCTGGAACTTCTGCTTGGTGTACAAATAGCCCAACGGCGTACCCTTGCACTTCAGTATCCCGTCCTCGAGGCTCCAGACATCCTCTTTCTTGACGTCCTTGTCCACCAGGTGATAGTGCCACCCGGCCAGACCATCGCCAGCCAGAAGATCGACCTTCTCCGCCGCCTTGGCCGACGACGCCAACACGGCCACAAACAGGGCGACCAAACAACTTGTGCCAATCCGCATGATGCATTCTCCTCAAGAAAACGAACGATTGTCCAAGACCCTTCAACACACGGCCCCTAGGATACATAAAATCGGGCGAAGCGGTAAGAACGGGATTCCCGAAACCTCGCCCGTTTACGGGATGACGTATAATGCACCATCCAGGACGAGTCGCCAATCCGTCCGCTATTCAATTCATCCCTAAGTCAACAGATCGATCCATGAGGAAATGTTCGCATCCCACGAACTCTGCCGCTGCCGGTTCCACCCGACGTCATCGGCGTCGCGTGACGAAATACCGCCGCCCCGGCTTGGGGTTTGAGACGCTCGAACCGCGCACTCTGCTGGCCGCCCACGACGCGCTCGGCGCCGACTCCCTGCGCGTTCTAGGTGACCCGGTCGAAACTTGGGATCGCGCAGCGATGACGGCGAAGTTCGACCCATGGATGCCGTACGGCCCGCTGACTGCTTCGAGTGGCTCGCAGCGTGCCTCGGGCGATCAATCGGTGTTGTTCATTCGCGCCCGGTTTCTGGACCGCGATTTCTCGCCCCTGGCCGATTATTCCGATGCCGTTGTCCGGCAGCGGTTGGCCGACATCGATGACTTCTACCTTTTCAACTCGTTCGGGATCGTGGCCTATCCGGATTCTTTGCTCGATATCGTCCCCGGCGTCGTCACCATCCCCCGCACGGTCGCCCAACTGAATCAGGCACCCGACACCAGTGGCGAAATCCATCAGCGGGCACGGGAACTCGCCCAGTCGCTGGGCTACAATCTTGCCGCGTACGATACGATCGTGGTGCTGTTCCCCGACATGTCGGACGGCGGCCAAATCACCTACGGCGGACTGGCCACCATCGGCGGGCAACAGGTTTGGCTGCATAACTCGCTGTCGTCCTGGCTCTGGGCCCACGAACTGGGGCACAATCTGGGTGCCGGACATTCGGGATTCTGGCAGCCGGACGATCCGTTCCAAGTCGTCGGCTCGGCCGCCGCGGGCCAGCACTATCCGTACGGAAATCACCTGGATCTGATGGGCAGCGGCAACTTGGAGGTGGGCGATTTCTCGGCGTATTGGAAGACGCAACTCGGCTGGCTGACCGAGCCCGTGCAGACGACGACGGTGGTGGCAAGCGGAACCTTCGATTTGTACGCCTTGGACCAGGGTGCGACGGAACCCGATCGTGTCTACTCGCTCCGCATCCCGCGGATCGACGGACAAGAGTTCTGGGTGGAGCACCGCGCCAACGGCGGCAGCGGCGCGATCAGCGACGGACTGGTTTTCAATTGGCTCGACGGCACATCGCACAGCGAACCTGTGCTGATCGACATGACGCCGGCGTCCCAGTCAGGCGACTACCGCCAGGACCGGATGGACGCCGCATTGCCCATCGGCCGGACCTTCTCCGACTGGCCGGCGGAGTTGCACGTCACGGCCGTTGCTCGCGACGCCACGGCGGGCAGTCGTTTTGTCGAGGTCGTTGTGCAGCGCGGCAACTCTCCTGACAATGTGCCGCCCTGGGCAGTGGTGGATGCCGATACCACCATGGCCGAAATCGGTCAGACCATCACCTTTACCGCAATGGTGGACAGTCGCGACGGCGACGCAAACGTTCTGTTTTGGGATTTCGGTGACGGGACCACGACTTCCGGATCGCTGACGGTCCAGCATCAATGGTCCGCCGCGGGTGAGTACCCGGTTCGCTTCGCTGTGTCGGATACGAAAGGCGGATCAGCCGAACGGACCGTGCTGGTACGGGTCGGCCCACGAGCGGTCCAGTCCGTTCCTCAGCCGAATCTGGACGCCGTGGTCAACACTTCGACCGACGGCGATCAGCGCAATCCGACCGTTGCTTCGGATGGAAACGATCGCTTGGTGGTGGCCTGGGAGAGCCTAACGCCAGACGGCAGTGGCTCCGGCATCTATGCCCAACGACTGCTGAGCGATGGCACGCGCGTCGGCACCCCCCTGCTCGTCAGCGCATCGGCGGTGGGCGAACCGAAGAATCCCGATGTCGCCATGACCGCAGACGGCGATTTCGTGGTCGTCTGGCAAGGCCGCGAATCCGCGAGTACGGACGGCGACGAAATCTACGCCCGACGATTTGCCTGGAACGGCACGCCAGTCGGTTCGACGCTCCAAGTAAACACGTACACGTTTGCAAACCAAGAGAAGCCGGCGATTGCCGTCGATCCGGCGACTGGCGACTTTGTCGTCGCCTGGTCCTCGGCGGTGCTCAACCGGAACGTCAGTTTCCGCCGCTTCGCTGCCGACGGAACGCCTCGCGATGCCGCCGAGCGGAGTGCGCCGGGCGGCCGTCACTTCTCGAACGTCGACGTGACCACGTTCCCAGACGGCGGGTTCGTCCTGGTGTGGGACAACGACTCGGGGGAAGAAGGCGGACTCGACACGTCCGGCCTGGGAGTCTACGCCCAACTCTACACAGCGGATGGGATTGCGGACGGTGGTCCGCTTTCCGTCAACACCACGACCGCCGGCGATCAACGAGGGCCGCGCGTGGCAAGCGACGCATCGAACGATTTCACAGTGGTCTGGTCAAGCGGCGGCCAGGACGGCGAGGGCGACGGAGTGTTCCTGCGGAGCTTCTACCGCGGCGGAACGCCGATCAGCGACGAAGTGCAAGCCAACGAAACCACGTCCAAGGATCAATCCGCGCCGGCGATCGCCATCGACGGCCAAGGTCGCCGCGTGGTCAGTTGGCGAGACGGCTGGGAGAACACCATCGGGCCATCCGACGGAAACAACGCCCACCGGATCTTCAACGTGGAAGGCGAGGCCCTGACGGCCGAGTTTCGTACCTCGGGCGTTCGAACCGATTATTTCGCAGGTCCGGACGTCGCGGTGCTGGGAAACCCGACTTCGTTGGTGATCGTCAATCCCGAACGTCAGAATGCCGCGGGCGTCGATGTGCAGGCGAGTTTCTACGCGCTGGCCGATCCGATCCACGTCGGAAGCGACGAGTTGTTCAGCGATTTCGGCGCCAGTGTGGACGTCGATGCGACCAGCAACGACAGCAGTCCCAACGGCGGCTCGCTCCACTTGGCGTTGCACGGGCGTCCCAGTGCCGGTTCGGTCGAACTCCTGGCTGCTGGAACGCCCGGTGCGCCGCTCCGCGACCTGATCCGCTACACTCCCGCCGCCGGATTCCGCGGCACGGACAGCTTCACCTATCAGGTCACCGACGCGATCGGCGCGACGGCCCTGGGCTCGATCACCGTCCATGTCGGCGTGCAGGCACCCAACTCGCCGCCGGTCGCCAGCGACGACTTTCTGCGAACTGCCACGGACCGCTTGCTGTTGATCGGCGATTTGCAGTTATTGGCCAACGATCTCGATCCGGACCACGATCCGCTGACGGTCACCGCGGTGACTTCTCCGGCCCACGGAACGCTGCAGGATCTCGGCGACGGCGTTTGGAGCTACCTGGCGTCCGGCGGTTTCACCGGAGTCGATCAACTGACCTACGTAGCGAGCGACGGGCGTGGCGGCAGCGCCGTCGGCACTGTGTCCATCGAGGTTGTCGCCAAGTCGGCCAGTCTGCGGCCTCGCGATCTGTTGGTCTACCACGGTCTACCGATCGCGATCAACACAGCGGCCGACGTTGGCCAAGCGGCGGTCGAGTTCGCCGCTTACGATCACGTGATGTTTGGAAGCGGCTATCAAGCCGACGATCATCCGCATCGCACCAGCACCGTGGCGATCGTCAATCATCCCACGGCTTCGGAGACGGCGTTCTACGGATCCGTCGATCTGGGCATCGACACACAGAACTTGCCAATCGAAACCGTCTGTGACCAAATCGCGCAGTGGCAAGCAATCGGCGTGTCCGGCGTGCTACTCGACGGATTCGGTTACGATTCGGGGACATCCCGATCAAGGCAAAGCGAAGCGATCGTGTGCGCGCATCGCTGGGGACTGGTCGTGATCGCCAGCGGCGACTCGCTCGATCAAATCTTTGGCGATCACCCCGATGCAGC
Source organism: Pirellulaceae bacterium (assembly GCA_023382975.1). Taxonomy (GTDB): domain Bacteria; phylum Planctomycetota; class Planctomycetia; order Pirellulales; family Pirellulaceae; genus SKKK01. Next base: position 145,845 of record JAHDXO010000006.1, on the reverse strand, counting down.
GCACAACCCACTTGGCGAGCCCAGTCGGATGACGGCGGCTGACTACTACTTCTACGAAGGCTTTCAAATCGTCGGTGGTACGGATGTCAGCGAGACGGATTGGCATACCAAGTCGGCGAGCCTTGAAGCTTATCGAACATCGGTCGGCTTCGGCATCCTGGCCGTGACCACCGACGGCGCGGCGGAGAGTTTCGATGCGCAGCGTTTCGCCTACGCCTGGTACTCCGCGCTGCTCTACGGTTACGAAGCCATCGGCTGGGGAGAACCCGGCTATGCCGCAGATACCAGCTTGTCGCCCTGGCGTCCTCGCCCCGCGATCGATCCCGGCGCGACTTTTGCCGGTGATGTGGTGTCGGCGAGTCCACTGTATTGGCGGAGCACCGACTTGGGCACTGTGCAAGTCAATGCGGTCACTCGCGAGGCCCGCTTCGTCCCGAACCTCTCCGAACGCCCCTGGCAGAATCCCCGACGCCGTCACGACGTCGACGACAATGGATTCATTCAGCCGTTGGACGTGCTGACGTTGATCAACGAACTGAACCGCAACGGATCTCGGACCTTGTCGGCCGAGGCCGATCAGCCGCCCCCGCCCTACTGGGACGTCAACGGCGACGGCCGCGCCACCCCCGCCGACGTCCTCGACATTATCACGTACCTGAACACGTAGGACGGAGAACATTGCCGCAGGAGAAGCCGAGCAGATCGCGGCCACGACGAACCAGCGTCCGCGAAGATCGGCAAGGTCTCGGTGATCGAGCAGCCATGCATCCGTCGGCGAATCGGCGCCAAGAAACGCAACTGACCGTGGCCCCAACACATGGAACCACGGCCAGCGGGCGGGAGCGGAGAGGACAGGATTCGAACCTGCGGTAGGGCGTAAACCCTACACCGATTTAGCAAACCGGCGCTTTCGACCACTCAGCCACCTCTCCGGGGTGGACTCGCCGCGGGTATTCTTATCGACACGATACCCAAGCGGATCGTTGCAAAATTGTGCCTGATTCCAACAGGGTTTGCAACCCGTCTTCAGATATTGCTGTTTTTCATCGCTTTCTTCTAGCCACATGGCATATTCTGGTAATCGCTCATTTTGGAGGCACCGCAATGCGACTAGCCGGGCATGCACATTTGGGGGTAACATTCCTAGGCCTGATCTGCTTTGCAGAGCTGGCAATCGCCAATGAATTGACGACAGCGTTCGACGCGATCAATTCTTCGGATATCAAGATCCACATTGACACTCTTGCCGACGATTCGTTCGAGGGCCGCGAGGCGGGAACCCGTGGCGGGCATGCGGCCGGGCACTACTTGGCCCAGCAATTGGAACGCTACGGACTGAAGCCGGCCGGAGAACGCGGTTCTTACTATCAGCAATTTCGCGGCAACTGCCGAAACATCCTGGGGATGCTCGAAGGGACCGATCCCGATCGAAAGCACGAGACGATCGTCGTCGGCGCCCATTACGATCACGTGGGATACGGGAGCCGAAAGAACAGCCTCGGGCCGATTGGCTACATTCACAACGGGGCCGACGACAACGCCAGCGGCGTGGCCGGGGTTCTGGAAGTGATCGAGGGCTTTCTTGCGTTGGGGCAACCTCCCCGCCGATCGGTTCTGTTCGCGTTCTGGGACGGCGAGGAGCAGGGGCTGTGGGGCTCGAAACACTGGGCCGCCGAACCGACGGTCCCGATCGATCGCGTGGTTATGAAGATCAATGCCGACATGATCGGCCACTTGCGCGGCAACCAGGTGACGATCTACGGGACGCGAAGCAGCCGGGGGCTCCGCCGCTTGGTCAGCCAGTGCAATACCTCGACCGATTTGACCCTGGATTTCACCTGGGAGCTGAAGGCGAACAGCGACCATTACTCGTTCTTCGACCGTGAAATCCCGGTGCTGATGCTCCACACGGGACTGAACGAGTTCTATCACCGACCGATCGATGACGCGCACCGGATCAACCACGACGGCAGCCAGTCGGTGGCTCGGTTACTGTTCGCCATCACTCACGAGTTGGCCAATCAAGACGATCTTCCGGCGTTTCGCCCGTCCGCTCGATCGGAAAGGCCCGAGCATTTGGTCGAGTTGGAGCGTCCTGCACCACCTCGTCCTCCGCGACTTGGCGTGACACTGGCAACCAACGGTTCGGAGTCGCGGGAGATCGTGCTGAGTCACGTGTATCCCGGTCTGCCGGCGGATCGTGCTGGCTTGAAACCCGGGGACGTGTTGTTGAGTTTTGCCGGCCAGCCGATGTCCACGATCGAATCGCTGCTGGCCCAGGTGGTGCGAACGGAATCGCCCGCGACCGTCGTGGTACGACGCGAAAACGAAGGCCAGTTGGAAACGGTCGAACTGGCGGTTCCACTGGACGGCAAGCCGCTGCGGCTGGGGATCTCGTGGCGCGAGGACGGCGCGGAACCCGGTACCGTGGTATTGTGCGAAGTCGTCGCGAATTCGGCTGCCGGACTGGCAGGCTTGCAGGTCGCCGACCGAGTCTACCAAGTGGGCGGCTACGGCTTTGCCAACGGCGACGAGTTTCGCGACACGGTCAACGGCTGGACCGGTCCGATGGAACTGCTGGTCGAACGACAGGGCCGTCTAAAGACCGTAACCATCGACCTGCCCTCGCCGCAGATGTAGACGAAGGACGGTCCTTACCGTTTCATGAGCACCAGACCCGCGATGGTCAGAACGACGCCCAGCACGAGTTCCGGCGAAAACGCTTCCTGAAACAGCAGCACGCCCACGATGGCGGACATGGTCGCCTGGGTAGCATTCAAGGCGTTGACGTACACGATACTCGCCAGTTGAAACGCCTTGGTCAAGGCGAAGAACGCGGCGGTGTTCAGCAAGCCGGCCAGCAGCATCATGACCAAGTCGTCCGAGCGGGTCGCCATCACGCCTTCCCAGCCGATCTTCCACAGCGTGAGGCTGCCAAGGCTGATCGCGCCCGCCAGTCCCACGATGAAGATGGTCGCCGCCAGGGACGCTCGGCCCGAGACACCGTATCGAATGACGACGCCCAATACTGCATACGCCAAACCGGAAAATGTGGCGGCGGCGACGCCGGCGGCCAACCGCCACCAGGAATCCGCTGGGGACACGTTGCCCAACGTGGCAGCGACCGACTGCTGGGCTTCGCCGGCGCCGAGCGACAACACGCTGATCGCGCCGATCAACAGGCCTACGCTGAACAAGGTTCGCACCGTCAGGGGCTCGTTCAGGACGATCCGGCCCAACAGGGCGCCGCCCAGGATGATCGTGCCCAGACACAGCGGGACCGCCAACGCGAGTCCGATCACACCCAACGACCACTGAAACAGGACGTTGCCGAACACTTGGCCCACCAAGCCCGCAAGTGCGATCTTGACGAGCACGCTGCGAGCGGGAAGGACCGGGAGTCCGCGGAAATGCAAGGCCAGCAACCAGGGACCAACCAGCAAGATGTTCGGAAACGCCTTCACCGCCGAGACCCATACGGGGTCGCAGTGTGCCACCGCGCGCAGGAATCCGTTGGCGCCGGTGTAGCCGATGGCCGACAGCAGGCCGCAAGTCGTGCTGATCAGCAGCACGCTCGGTTGTGCGGCGTCGTGGGCAAGTGAGGTTGGTTGGCTCAAGTTCGGTGTGCTCGGCGACGGCGATGAATTTGACCACAGGCTGGCAGCCTGTGCTACGGAGGCAAGGCAGCCGGGGCTGCGCGGGCGGCGGGCTAAGGTCGTTCGGCGGCGGCGATGTTCTGGGCCACAGGCTGGCAGCCAGGGCTGCGGGGTTCGGGCTGGCAATCTGCGTTGCCGGGATCGTCGTCCACAAACGGATCGGGGGCCGGGCCCAAGCGTTCGAACAGGTCCATGAACAGACTGAACAACGTCGGCACCAGAACCAAGGTGAAGATGGTGGAAACCAACAGTCCGCCCAGCACGACGCTTCCCAATCCGCGGTACAACTCGCTGCCGGCGCCGGGAAACAGCACCAGGGGCAGCAGGCCGAAGACGGTGGTGGCCGTGGTCATGAAGATCGGACGGATGCGAGTGCGGACGCTCTCCAGGATGGCATCGTCGGACGAGTAGCCCTCGTCCCGCATGTGGTTCAGTGACTGGTGAACGATCAGGATCGCGTTGTTCACGACGGTACCGATCAAGATGACGAACCCGAGCATGGTCAGCACGTCCAGCGTTTGTGGCGGCGGCGCCTTGGCCTGCAGCATCAGATAGGGCTGGGCCCACAGGTACAGGTTCAGCGCCTGCAAGCCCAGCACGCCGCCGACGGCACCCAGCGGGACACTCAAGATGATCACCAGCGGGTAGACCCACGATTCGAACAGGGCCGCCATCAGCAGGTACGTGATCAGCAGGGCGAGCACCACGTTCCAGCGAAGGGCTTGCCATGTCTGCTGCAACTTGTCCGCCGTGCCGCTGAGATTGACGATCACATCGCCGCTCAGCACTCCTTCCTGCCGCATGGGTTCGAGGATCTCCGTCTGGATCCGCTCCAGGGCGGTTTCCAAGGGAATCTCCGGCGGAGGCGAGACTTGAATCGTAATGGTCCGCTGCCGTTCGCGGTGATTGATCTGCTCCGGACCGGAGGCCAGGATCACATCGGCCACGGCGGCGATCGGGACAACACCCTGGGAAGTGGCGATCGGCAGACCTTGCAGATCCTGCGTATGGCCCGCGTATTGCTCGCGGCCCAGGATCACCAGATCGATCTTGTCCGCGCCGATGTAGTAGTCGGTGGCGTACGCGCCGTCGATCAAGGCGCTGACCGTGTACCCGAGGTCGGTGGTCGAAATCCCCAGATCGGTCGCCTGGACCAACTTGGGAATCACATGCACTTCGGGACTGGATAGATCCAAACTGGGGATGGGCCGCGCCTGGGCGCCGGGCACCGGCGAACCCTCCGGGTTCATCAGTTGGCCCAGGATGCGCCCGCCGATGCCGACCAACCGTTCGAGGTCCGGGCCGGTGATCTCGATGTCGATCGCCCGGTTGGCGGTCAAGCCCTGTTCGAACAAGCTGGATTGAGCCGCGACGACGATCGCGCCGGGCAATTTCTGACGCATCGAAAACGCCAGCGGCACCAACTCGCCGGCCCGCAACGGATCGACTGAACGCAATCCGACGAACACTTGCCGTCCCCGGGCCACGTAGAAGAAATCTTCGATCGGCGGAAACGGAAGTTGCCTCGCTTCCGGGCTGTCCGGGTCGACATCCCAGTATGGACGCAACTCTTCTTCGACCGTTTCGCCCAACTGCATGAGGTTGTCGAGGTTGTAACCCGGGGGAGGCAGCACGATGCCGAACACCAGGTTCCGGTTTCCGGCGGGTAAGTATTCGACCTTGGGCCACAGCAGGTAACTGCCCGCGACCGAAATCGCTACCAACACCACCACGACCAGAATTCGACGCGGCGTGCTGCGGAGGATCGCCGCGTTGAGCGCGACGACATGGCGGACGAACATTCCACCGAGGCGGTCCAGTGGATCGAGCCACCGCGGCCCGCGCAACCGCCGCAGCATCCGCTCGTGATCCTGGACTTCGTGGCCGTGTTCGCGCAACAGTCTTGCGGCCGACGTCGGAATCAGCGTGACGGAGACGATCAGCGACAATCCGACCGCCGAACTGATGGCCAGGGCGATGTCGCGAAACAACTGTCCGGCCTCTTCCTGGACGAATAGCACCGGCAGGAAGACGGCCAGCGTAGTGACCGTCGAGGCGACCACGGCTCCCCAGACCTCCTTGGTTCCGCGCAGCGAAGCGGCGAACGTGGAATCGCCGCGCTGATAGTGCCGAAAGATGTTCTCCAGCACCACCACGGCGTTGTCGACCAGCATCCCGACCGCAAAGGCGAGTCCCGCCAGACTGATGACGTTCAGCGATCGTCCCATCAGGTGCAGCATCAAGAACGTGCCGACGATGCTGGTCGGAATCGCCAGACCGATCACCAAGGTCGATCGACCGCTGCGCAGGAACAGCAGCAGGACCGCCACGGTCAGCAGGCCGCCCACCAAGATGTTCTGACTCACCAGTCCGACCGCTGAGTGAATGTACTCGGTTTCGTCGTAGACTTGGGTCAGGCTCAGCCCTTTTTCCTTCAGCAGCCCGTCGTTCAACCGCTGGTTGACAACCTGCAGACCTTTCATCACGTCCAGCACATTGGCGCCCGTTTCCCGCTGGACATTCACCGCGATGCTCGACGTGCCGAAGCGCCGCACGAAGCCATCCGGCTTCTTGAAACTCTCGCGAACGGTCGCCACATCGCCGATCCGCACGGGCGTGCCGTCGTGAATCGCCAGGATTTGCTCCGCGACCTGCTCCGGCGAACGGAACTGGCCCAACGTACGGACGACCCAGCGCCGTTTCGATTCCCAGAGATCGCCGCCCGAGGTATCCTTGTTCTGCTCGCTGAGAACCCGACGGACGTCAGCGATGGTCAATCCGCGGGCCGCCAGTTTCTGCGGATCAACGATCACTTGGACCTCTGGCTCCTGTCCGCCGAAGACGTTCGAGTTCGAGACGCCTTCGACGCGTTCGAAAGCTGCTTCGATGTAATCCTCGGCGAACTTACGGAGTTTGGTCACGTCGATCTCTTCGGGCAGCAGATCGCGCAATCGTTCGTCTTTCGCGGCCGCGCGCCGCAGACGCAACGCGGCCAGCCCCGGATTCTGCGCGGCCAGGACCGGTTCCAATTCGGCACTCAGCTCGGGATGCTTGGCCACGAACTCACGAAGGTCTTCGGCCGTCGGGATGCGGGCGCTCATGATGAACCAGGCGATCGGACGATCCGAGGCGCTCGAGGCGCTGATCACGGGCTGTTTGGCGTCGATCGGGTAGTCGCTGACCTGCTGCAAGCGACTGTTGACTTTCAACAACGCCTCTTCCATGTTCGTGCCGACTTTGAACTCCAGCGTGATCGTGGCCACCGCATCCTGGCTCTCCGAAGTCATCTTCGTGAGGCCCTCGACGCTCTGTAGAAACTCTTCCTGCTCCCGCACGATCTCCTGTTCGATCTCCTTGGGGCTGGCGCCGGGCCAACGGGTCTGCACGGTGATCGTCGGAATCTGCACTTCCGGCGTCAATTGCATCGGCATTCGCAGCAGCGAGATGATGCCGAACAGGGCGACGAGCAAGACGCCGACGGCGACCTTGATCGGATTGCGGATGAAAGCTTCGATGGGATGCATAACAGTCTCGGGGCGGGAGTACGTCAGGTTGTTTGGTCGGATCGAGCCAGGTCCGCTTCGAGGAAACGAACCAGCGCGGCCGGGTCATTTCTCCGCCACACGCTGGACGTCGACCAAGGAAAATGGCGGGCGCCGGCTCAACCGCTCGTTGCCGACAACCACCACAGGTTCCCCGTCTCGAAGATCGCCGATCACCTCGACATCGGCGTCCTGCTTGATCCCTAGCTGAACAACGACCGGGACGGCGACCGCAGCTCCCGAGGCCGGATCCTTCCGTACCACGAACACCAGCGTCGCGCGGCCCTCTTCCAGAACCAGGGCGTCTTTCGGAACCATCAGCGCCGATTTCGGCGCGCTGACCGCCAGCGTCACGCGGGCCAACATGCCTGCCTTGACCGAGTACCCGATCGGCGGTGCAGCAACGGCCGGCGATCGAGGAGCCGCCGCAGCCAAGTCCGACTCGCCACCGCGATCGGCCGTGGACGGCGTGCCGAGCTGCGTCGAAGCGGTGGCGTCATGCCCCGGCTCTCGAGATTGCTCCTGGTTCTGCAGCAGTATCTTCACGGGAAAGGTGCGGGATTTTACATCGGCCTGAGGAATCACCCGGCTGATCTTCGCCGGGAACACCCGACCCGGCAACGCATCCAGTCGAATCTCGGCGGCCCGGCCGGGCCGTTGCACGTCGATGAACTCCTCGGGCACTCCCACGGTGATTTCCACCGAGCTGATCGCGATCATCTCGACGACGGGATTGCCCCGGTTCAGCCACTCGCCCACCTCGGTCAGCTCGCTCGTGACGTATCCATCGAACGGAGCGCGGACCGTGTACTTCTTGTACATGTCCTGCAGGCGTTCGTGGTTGGCGCGGGCAAGTTCCAACTGGGATTTGGCCTGCAGAATCTTCTCCGGCCGCGGACCTTCCAGAACCAACTGATAGGTAGATTCGGCTTCCGCCAGCGTCTGCCGGGCGGCCGTGGCCAGCGAGATCGCCTCCTCCAGCTCCTCCTGCGATGTCGAAGCGCCTCGTTCGTACAAAGTCTTGGTCCGCTCCAACCTCGCATCGGCGTAGGTGGCCAAGGCGCGGGCTCGACCGCGTGCGGCATCGGCTTGGGCGATTTCTTCCGGTCGCGAGCCGTTCTCCAGTTCGGTCAATTCGTGGCTGCGCAGTTCCATCTCCGCCTTGGCCGCCGCGACTTCCAGCCCGATCGTGGTCTTGAGCAGCTCGGCCAGCGGCTGGCCCTGCGGCACCCAGTCTCCGTCGTTCACCAGAAATTCTTCGACTCGCCCGTCCACGGCGCTGCCGATGACCGTTCTCTGCAGCGGCACGACGGTCCCCACAAATTCGCGACTTTCCGTGACATCCTGCCGCAACTCGGCCGGCCGAACAACCACCAGCGAAGCTTGAGGTCCGGGCTGCGCAATGGTCAGAACTACGAAATGAGCTGCGAAAAAACCAATCGACCCCATGCACTCCCCCCTTCATTCAGACACGGAAAAAGGGGCAGTCCCCCCTTCTTGCCAAATCGCCCCGCAGGCCGTACTGGCGCGTCGCACGCCCACCGGCAAAACCTTCGAGGAGCGTTCCGACAGCGCACGAAGCGGCACCCGAAGCTTCCCTAGTATAGTTCATCACGAAGCGGAATGGCAGGCGTTGTGCCGCAGCGTGGCCTTCGTTCGACGAGACGCCATCACTCGATGGCGCGGTTCGGCCTGTTCCACTTGAGCTTTGCCACCCAGATGCTGTTGTTGCTGCCTCGTTTCTCGACGCCTTGCGGCTGCATCCATTCGGCGGCCGTCACCCAGGTTTCCGCCGGCCCGACATCCGTCACGCCGAAATTCCCCAGCCGCGCGCCGCGTTCGGGAACCAGCACCCGCTCCGTCGCTCGCAGGACACACAGCCGATCCGGATCGACCCGGGCCATGAAGAGCGGCGCCCGGTGCCGGAAGACGTGGTCGTTGTCTGCGCCGCGGCGAGTGTACACCAGAAACAGTCCGTCGCTGTGTGTCACCCAATGCTGCTGGGTATTGTAATTGCCCAACTCGGTCCCGTCGTCGAACGTCCAAGGCTTCGGCGGGTCGAATCGCAAACCTCCGGTGCCCGACGTGACGTAGCCCTTGACATCGTTGCGGATCGTCAAGAAAAAGCGGTCGCCGAACTTCGCCAGCGAGGGCTCGCCAAACCCGCGCGGGACGTCGACCGACAGTTCGTCGCCGTGTTCGACATAACGGAGCTTCGCGCCGTCGAACCGGCAGCGGACCACCGTCGTGCTGGACACCTTGTCCTCGGGCCGTTTGAAGTAGATCGGCAACAGGATGTCGCCGTTGGACAGGTCGAAGCGTTGCGTACAGCCGCCGCCGGCGTTGGCGAACCGCGGCTCGTCGGGCATCTGCAGTTCGTTCCAGGGCAGCCAAGCGTGCGAGTCAGGATCGTAGACGGCATAGGCCGTGTGACGCTTGCGCACGGGCATCACGCGGTTGTTCTCGTACCAGACCGTGTGGCCGGTGCCGAGCAGCTTGCCGCTGGCAGCGTGCCATTTCGGCCAGAAGTCGCAGACGGTCATCTCGATCTCGTCGCCCATCACCTGGCGCTCGAAAACCGGTTGAAGCTGCGGCTCAGTCCAAGTCCCGCCCAAATCGTCGGTCCAAAGATTGTGCAGCGGATAGAACACATCGGAACCGGTCAGCAGCAGCTTCTGCATGGTCATCACCACCAAGGTCGCGCGGCCCGGATTGCCCGGCGCCGCCGCTGGGATCGCTCCGGCCCGTGCGTGGACCCAACACGTCTGGCCGTCGAAGCCGCTGGATGCGGTGGTCAATTCAACACGGTAGTCGAGCGCATCCGGTGCCGATTCGGCAGCCGATACAGCGGAGCTTGCGAAGCAAACCAAGACGATGACGGCGCTGGCGACACGTGTCCAGATCATGATGGTTCCTCACTTCGATTGCGGAAAAAAGGTGAGCCGAATGGCGCTCACCCTTCCACAATGTAATGCGCCGCGAAGCACGATTCCACAGCTACGAATCATCGTCCCGATCGGACGTGGGCTCCTCCGGCGCCGGCGGAGTTGCATCGCGACCTCGGCGTCGCGACACGGCTTCGCGCAACAGGAATTCGATCTGCCCGTTGACACTGCGAAATTCCTGCTGCGCCCAGGCCTCCAGCGCCTCGTACAATGCCGGATCGATGCGTAACGGAAATGATTTGCGAGATTTCATTTCGAACCGATCACGAATAGAGCGTGCCTGCGTTGATCACCGGATGCACCTCCTGCTCGCCACACAGGACGACCAACAGGTTGCTGACCATCGCCGCCTTGCGTTCTTCGTCCAGTTCGACGACCCGCTTGTCGGCCAGATCGGCCAGCGCCATTTGCACCATACTGACGGCCCCATGCACGATCTTCTGACGCGCGTCGATGATCGCCTCGGCCTGCTGCCGGCGCAGCATCGCCCCGGCGATCTCCGGAGCGTAGGCCAGATGGGTCAGCCGTGCTTCTTCGATGGTCACGCCAGCTTTGTTGACCCGGTCCTGCAGTTCCTGCTGCAACGCGCGGGAAATGTCTTCAACGCCGCTGCGGAGCGTGATCTCGTCCTCCTCGCCATGATCGTACGGATAGCAGTTCGCCAGATGACGGACCGCCGATTCGCTTTGCACCTCGACGTACTCCCGGAACTGATCGACATCGAAACTGGCCTGCGCCGTGTCCTGCACTCGCCACACGACGACGACGGCGATCTCGATCGGATTGCCTCGCTTGTCGTTGACCTTCAGTTTCTCGCTGTTGAAGTTCCGCGACCGCAACGAAAGCCGCAGCTTGCTGTTCAACGGATTCGTCCAATGCCATCCGCTGGTCCGCACCGTACCCCGGTACTCGCCGAACAGCACCAGAACCCGAGCCTCGTTCGGCTGCAGCGTGAAATAACCGAAACAAGTGAAGATGCCCAACCCGATCGTCAGAACTCCGCCCACCAGAATCCAGAAGTTCGGCAAATGGTTCATTTTGTCCGCGTCGATTGCGTTGAAGACGAACCAAATCAACAGCCCGGAAGCAGTGGCAAAGATCGCGATCGTTCCCAGCAACGCCACCCAACCATTCACCACATGCACTTCTCGTTCGTGAGTCATCTCAAAGTCTCCCCACACAGACCCAGCGGTATTCAAGCGACAGCCGTCCGTCAGACACCTGACCGAACCAGCCGGTCGCCGTGCCCGATGCCGTCGACGTCGATACGCCGACAAGCCATCGCACGCAACCAGCTCGCCAAACCGGCCGCTGCCGCCCACCGCCGTGTCATATCGTAATGATATCACTTCGATATCTTGGGGTCAATCTTGGGAAAAATTCTTTCTGCCAGCAAGGAAAGTTGCTGCGGCCAAACAGAATGCGGTCGCAGCCTTGACTGGCTCGGCGCGAACGCTGGGCCTTGTGCCGGTGTGGCTGATCGGGGAAAACAAACTGCGCCGATCGACCAGGCAGCACGAGTCTGCGATCGTCCAGTAGCACCGGCCTCGGAGATCTCCCGCCATGACACCCAGCAGATCTTGCCCGTTCTTTGCGTTCCTTTCCATGCTCATGACAGTCAGTGCGGCCCTGCCGCTTGTCTTCGGCGACCGAGCCGTCGCCGCCGGTCGGGACTTCTACGTTTCGCCAGGCGGCAACGATGCAGGACTTGGCAGCGAGTCGGACCCGTTTGCCACGCTCGCGCGGGCCAGAGCAGCGGTGCGTGACCTGCGGCTTGCGGAAAACCCCGAGGGTCCCGTACAGGTTTTCCTGCGCGGCGGCATGCATGCGATCGCCGAGAAGCTGGTCTTCGGTCCCGAGGATTCCGGCACGGCCGAGTCGCCTGTCACTTACCGGTCGTACCCCGGGGAGCGCGCCGTGCTGAGCGGCGGGCGGCGTCTGACGGGCACCTGGCGGCAATCGCCCGGCAAGCCTTACTGGCAGTTGGACATTCCCGAGGTCCGCGAGACTCGCTGGCGGTTCTGTTCGCTTTTTGTGGATGGCGAGTCGCGGATGCGGTCGCGCGAACCGAACTGGGGGCACAAGGTGTTGCGAGCCGAAGGTCGGGCTGCGGGCGAAGATGCCCGGCAGGCGTTCCGGTACTACGCCGGCGACTTCGATCCCGCTTGGTCAAACGCGACCGATATCGACATCGTGCTGCTCCAGTCGTGGACGCCCACGATCCATCGCATCGAGGCGATCGATGCCGACCAGCGAGTCGTCCGTTTTCACAGCTCGCACGGCCGGGATGTTGACTTCTGGGAGAAGAACTTCCGCTACTACCTGAGCAACGTCTTCGAGGCTCTGGACGAGCCCGGCGAGTGGTATTTGAACCGGCACACGGGCACGCTTTACTACTATCCGATGCCCGGCACGGATCCGAACTCGTCCGTCTTCATCGCCCCGGTGCTGAAGTCGGAGATGATCGAACTGGCCGGCGACCTTGGGGCCGAACGGTTCGTCGAGCACCTGCACTTCCGGGATCTCGATATCCGGCACGTAGACGCCGACCTGGACCGCTACAACGGCATGTACCGGCAGGGCCACATGTTCCTGACCGCGGCGGTTGTCGCCCGAGGACTGCGTTCCGCCTCGCTGGTCGGCTGCACGTTCGCCCAGCTTGGCGAGTATGCCCTCGAACTTGCCGACGGATGCCGGGACGTGCGAGTCGAACGCTGCCACATCTGGGACATCGGGGCCGGTGCCATGCAGTTGGGCGTCAGCGATCTGGCAACCCTCCTGAAGCCGCCCGTGGCAGCGGACTCCGGCAGCGGCGTCGCCGAACTGCCGCCGCCGGACGGCGAGGGCGCGGCGGTCCAGGAAGTGCTGGGGCTGGTGATCGACAACAACTGCATCCACCGGCTGGGCACTGTTTGGCACGGTTGCTACGGCATTGTCAACCGGTTCGCCAGCCGCACTCGCATCACGCACAACGAGATCTTCGATGTCCACTGGGATGCCATCGGTCTGGATGCCCGTTGGAATTGGAAGGGCGAGAAGTACTCGCACGGGAACGTCGTGGCGTACAACCACCTGCACCATCTGGGCCTGCGGTACCACACGGATGCCGCGGGTATCTATCAGTTCGGTCCGCTCGATACGCACATCCATCACAATCGCATCCACGACAACGTCGCCTATCCGAACATCTGCGGATTCGCCGGCATCTACTTGGACGAGCAGTCGCGCGGAGCCGTGGTCGAGAATAACTTGGTGTACCGAGTCGACTGGTATGCCTACTTCCAGCACAAGGGAGTCGACAACGTCTTTCGCAACAACGTTGGGGCGTTCGCCCGAGATGGCCTGATCCGCCGCGGTGGCTTGAGCGATGTTTGGAAAGCCAACCACATGGAGGCGTACCGGAACCTGTACGTGACCGACAACGAGATTGCCTTGCGTCACGACTGGGTTCCCGGCGACCGGCCCCCGGTGTTGCGCCAGAACATGTACCACACGCTGGCGCCGGATACCGAGTTGACTTTTGCCGGCAAGACGCTGGCTGAGTGGCAGGCCGCGGGGCAGGACGAAGGCTCGGTCGTCGGCGATCCGGGTTTTGCCGACCCGGCACGCGACGACTTCTCGCTGCGACCCGATTCGCCGGCCGTGTCCGCTGTCGGCTTCCAGCCGTTCGACCACGAACTCTGCAAGGCCGGGCTGTACGGCGAACCCGAATGGCGCAGCATTGGCGAACAATATCCTCGTCGCCAACCGTCCGCGACCTGGACGCCCGAGGATCTCGCCCGCCTTGTCGCTTTTGAGACGAACTTCGAAGACATGCCCGTCGGGTACCAGCCCGATATCTTCCGGCTCAGCACCTCCGGCGAGGGCACCTTCCAAGTGACCGACGAGGCCGCGTACACCGGCACGAAGTCGGCTAAGTGCAGTGACAGAAAGGGATTGGCCAAGAGCTTCTATCCGCTGATGCAGCTCACGACCCGCGGCCTGAGCGACGGACCGGTCACCCTTTCGTTCGCGGTCATGTTGCCCGCCGCCTCGCCCGCACCGTTGATCGTCGAGTTCCGTGGCGCCGGCGGCACCAGTGAAGTGGGCCCGCTGATGCGTTTCCTGGCCGATGGCCGCATTCTGGCCGACGGCAAACAAGTGCTGATGGCCCCGCCGGGAAGCTGGACCCAAGTGGAGATCCACTTCCGGCTTGGCGAAGTTGCGCCCCGCACCTACCGGCTGACTCTCCGGCACGATGGGGCAACGATTCATAACACGCTCCCGTTTCGGCACGACACTTTTCGGGAGTTTCGCTGGCTCGGCTTCATCGCCAGCGACGACACCGACGGTGCGTTCTACCTGGACGACATGAAACTGACCTTCGAGGAATGATCGGCGAGGGGTGTCTTCATCGACCGAGGGCGGTACAATGGCTGCCGCGGAAGAAATCCCTGGCAGGAAACCCGAACATTCCATTTGGAGCCGCCCCATGAACACTCTTTCTCGACTTGCCGCCCCGCTTCTCCTGTCGCTGGTTTGCGGTTCGGCTTGGGCCGCGGATGCCAGTCGCCCCAATGTGCTGTTCTTGATCTCGGACGACCTGAACAACATGCTCGGCTGCTACGGAGATCCGCTGGCCCGCACGCCGAACATCGATCGGTTGGCGGCTCGCGGGGTGACCTTCGAGCGGGCCTACTGCCAGTTTCCGCTGTGTGGGCCCAGTCGGAACTCGATGCTGACGGGGCTGTATCCGAACAGCACCGGCATTCTGCGGAACGCCGAGATCTTCCGCCAGACGATTCCCTCGCACGTCAGTCTGCCGCAGGCGTTTCGACAGCAAGGCTACTTCGCGGCACGGATCGGCAAGCTGTACCACTACAACGTGCCCAAGTCGATCGGCACCAACGGCCACGACGATCCGGGTTCGTGGGAACTGGAGTTGAACCCGGCGGGCTGCGACCGGATGGAGGAAGAACCGCATATCTTCTCGCTCACTCCGGGACAGTTTGGCGGCACGCTCAGTTGGTACGCTTCGCCGAAGAGCGACGAGTATCACACGGACGGCATGCTGGCCGCCGACGCTGCCTGGGTGCTGGAGCGGTGTGCCAAGCAAAAACACCGACCGTTCTTCTTGGCCGTCGGGTTTTACCGGCCGCACACGCCTTACGTCGCTCCCGAGGATCCGTACTTCGGCTACTACCCGCTGTCGAAGATGCGCGTGGTCGAGGGCGTTGCGGAGGACCAGGCAGACTTGCCCCCTCCGGCGCTCGGCAGCTACAAGCGGGAACAAGACAAGTTGACCGACGACCTCCGCCGTCAAGTGCTGCAGGCCTACTACGCCAGCATCAGTTTCATGGACGCGCAGGTCGGCCACGTGGTGGATGCGTTGGACCGGTTGGGCTTGGCGGACAACACAATCATCGTGTTCACCAGCGACCACGGTTACCACATGGGCGAGCATGGATTGTGGCAGAAGATGAGTGTGTTCGAGGAGAGTGCCCGCGTGCCGCTGTTGATCGTCGCTCCGGGCGTTGCGAAACAGGCCACCGTAGCGAAAGCGCCGGTCGGACATGTCGACCTGTACCCGACGCTGACGGAATTGTGCGGCGTTCCCGCCCCCGATAGCCTTCAAGGGCAGAGTCTGGTGCCGATGCTGAAAGACGTTTCGGTCACCGACCGCGGCTGGGCGCTGAGCCAAGTCACGCGCGGCGGAACCGCACGGGTACCTCGCTTTTTCGGCTACAGTCTGCGCACGCCGCAGTGGCGCTACACCGAGTGGGACGAAGGCCGCGAGGGCCGCGAGCTATACGACCACCGCACCGATCCCGGCGAGTTGACGAACTTGGCCGACGACCCGGCACACGCCCAGACGATCGAGCAACTGGCCGCACAGTTGCACGCCGCCGTGCAGACCACCTTCCCGCTCTCCGGCGAGACGCCCGCGCTGCGCGAAGGTGTTTGGGCGCCGAATCTGACGGACCCGTGATCTCGCGCGACGGGATCGAGAATCGTCTTCCGGCGATGATCCAGTAAGAAAGGACATTGCTTCCAAAGGTGCGGGGGAGTACAACAAGGGCTGATGTTTCATCGGTTCATCTCCGTGGCGGACGTCGACGGAATGCTTTCGCCGAGATTTCCAGGTTCGCTTTTTCCGGAGGTTTGTACCATGTTTTCGATCGGTGTGCTGGAAGTATTGTTGACGTCTGCGATTGCGATTTCCGCTGCCTTGTTTTGCTGGCGCGGAATTCCGGGGGCTCGTTGGCTTGTCGCCGCCACGGCCTGTTTCGCGGCCGCTTCGGTTTTGACGCCCGCGGATATTGCGACGACTCTCCTTTTTGGCGTCGCGTTCGTGAGTTCCTTCTACTTGGGAACGAAGCAACGAACACCGCGATCCATGGCTGGCGTGTGACGACCGTCACGGACGCCACGTCGTGCCGGCTTCCGGCAATCTCGCGAACAAGCAAACTAGGAGAAACCTCAGCATGTTCTCACGACTCTGCCCCTTGTTCCTCGTCGCCGTCGTGTTGCTGCACGGCTCGACACCCGCCTCCGCCGCGGACTCGAAGCCCAATGTCATCGTCATGTTGGCCGACGATCTTGGCTATGCCGATGTGCAATGCTACGGGGGCAAGATCCCCACGCCGCACATCGACCGCTTGGCGGCCCAAGGGATGCGGTTCACCGATGCGCATACGACTTCGTCCGTCTGTTCGCCCACGCGGTACGGGCTGCTGACGGGCCGGTACAACTGGCGATCGAAGCTGAAGCGGGGCGTGCTGGGCGGCCTGAGCCCGCGACTGATCGAACCCGAGCGGATGACGGTCGCGGCGATGCTCAAGGCCCAGGGCTATCGCACCGGCTGCGTCGGCAAGTGGCATCTGGGAATGGACTGGGTGGTCAAGCCGGACGCGGAGGTGTCGGAACTGAACATCGAGCCTCGGGGGCAGGTGTTCAACGTCGATTACTCGCAGCCGATCGCCAACGGCCCGAATAGCGTGGGCTTCGACTGCTACTACGGCATCAGTGCGTCGCTGGACATGGTACCGTACACGTTCATCGAGAACGACCGCGTCGTGTCGCTGCCGACCGAGGACCGCGATTTCCTGATGATGCACGGCCGCGAGCAAGGTGGCCGGACGCGGAAAGGCCCGACGGCGCCCGACTTCGATGCCGCCGACGTGCTGCCGACCGTGACGCGGAAATCTATCGAGTTCATCGACCGCTGCGCCGCCGACGCACGGGCGGGCAAACCGTTTTTCCTGTACGTGCCCTTCGCCTCGCCACACACGCCGATCCTTCCCACCGCACCCTGGCAAGACAAGAGCGGCATCAATCCGTATGCGGACTTCGTGATGGAGACCGACGCGGCGGTCGGCCAGATCCTAGCGACGCTCGACCGGCAGCAATTGACCGAGAATACGATGGTGATCTTCACCAGCGACAACGGCTGTTCGCCCCAGGCCAAGTTCGAGGAACTGGCCGCCCACGGGCACCTTCCCAGCGGACCGCTGCGGGGCCACAAGGCCGATCTGTTCGAGGGCGGACTTCGCGTGCCGTTCGTCGTCCGCTGGCCGAACCAAGTGGCTGCCGGCGCGGAGAGTGCGCAGCTTGTCTGCCAAGTGGACATCATGGCCACGCTGGCCGACATTCTCGGTGTCGCGATGCCCGACGATGCCGGCGAGGACAGCATCAGTTTTCTGGCGGCGCTGCGAGGCGAAGAAGGCAAACGCGATCATCTGGTGTCGCATTCCATCAACGGCTCGTTCGCCATCCGCCGTGGCGATTGGAAACTGTTGCTGTGTG
Source organism: Pirellulaceae bacterium (assembly GCA_023382975.1). Lineage (GTDB taxonomy): Bacteria > Planctomycetota > Planctomycetia > Pirellulales > Pirellulaceae > SKKK01. The sequence goes on along the minus strand of JAHDXO010000006.1, from coordinate 127,917 downwards.
CGGACTCGGGCGGCTGGAGCCCGCCACGGCCGGGCACCCAACAAGCGGCCGGTCTTCCACCGCTGCAACTGTACAACCTGGCCGATGACCTCGGCGAGCAGAAAAACCTGCAGGACCGCGAACCCCAGCAGGTTCGGGAGCTGACCGAACTGCTCGAACGACTGGTCGCCGACGGTCGCAGCACGCCGGGCAAGAACCAACCCAACAACGGCCCCGTCGACATCCGTGCCGGGCTACCAAAGTAAGATGTGATAGGAGTTCGAACCAATGAAGACCACGATGTCACTCGTCATCATGACCGCCGCGTTGCTGGCGATCATCGAATCGGTCGGCGCGACCGCGCCGGCTCGGCCCAACATCATCCTGATCATGTCGGACGACATGGGTTACTCCGATACCGGTTGCTACGGGGGCGAGATCGCGACGCCGAATCTCGATTCGATGGCGCGCGGCGGCGTCCGCTTCACCCAGTTCTACAACACGGCCCGCTGCTGCCCCACGCGGGCCTCGCTGCTGACGGGCCTGTATCCCCACCAGGCCGGCATTGGGCACATGATGGAGGACCGTGAACTGGAGGGATATCGAGGTGATTTGAACGACCGCTGCGTCACCATTGCCGAGGCGCTCAAGCCAGCCGGCTACCGCACCTACATGGCGGGGAAGTGGCACGTGACTAAGAAAGTCAGGCCCAGCAGCGAAGCCGAGCAGCACAACTGGCCGCTCCAGCGCGGCTTCGACCGCTTCTACGGTACGATTCACGGCGCGGGCAGCTTCTTCGATCCGAATTCGCTGACGCGGAACAACACGCCGATCTCTCCGTACGCGGATCCGGAGTACCAGCCCGACGAGTTCTACTACACCGATGCGATCAACGACCATGCCGTGCGGTTCATCGGCGACCATGCCCGCGATCACGGCGATCAGCCGTTCTTCATGTACGTGGCGCACACCGCGGCGCACTGGCCGATGCACGCCAAACCGGCCGACATCGAAAAGTACCGGGGCAAGTACGACACGGGCTACGACGCGATCCGTGCGGCGCGCGTCGAGCGGATGCGGGCGATGGGCTTGATCGATCCTCGGTGGGAGACCGCCCCGCAACGCGGCGGGACATGGGACGCGGTGCAGGACCGCGAATTCGAAATCCGCTGCATGGAAGTCTATGCCGCCATGGTCGATTGCCTGGATCAAGGCATCGGCCGCATCCTGAACGAATTGAAACGGACGGGGCAGTTCGACAATACGCTGGTCATGTACTTCCAGGACAACGGCGGCTGTGCCGAAGGCATGGGGCGCCGGGTCGGCGAGATCCAACCGCGGGCCGACGGCCCCACGCTGCCTCCGCTGCCCGACGATTATCTGCAGCCCGACATGATTCCCAAGCAGACGCGCGACGGCTATCCGGTACGTCAGGGGTACGGCGTGCTGCCGGGCGCGGCGGACACGTACCACGGCTACGGCGAGGCGTGGGCGAACGTCAGCAACACGCCTTTCCGCGAATACAAACACTGGGTTCACGAGGGCGGAATCTCGACCCCGCTGATCGTCCAATGGCCCGCGGGAATTCAGGCGGGCGGAGCGAACGCAGACCGGTTCGGCCGACTGGTCGGCGACCCGGCGCATCTGATCGACCTGATGGCCACGTGTGTCGACGTCAGCGGAGCCGAGTATCCGCAGCAGCACCGCGGCCAAACGATCCGGCCGATGGAAGGCGTCAGTCTGCTGCGCGCCCTGACCGGCAAGCCGCTCGAGCGTCCTCAGCCGATCTTCTTCGAGCACGAAGGCAACCGAGCCGTGCGCGACGGCCGTTGGAAACTGGTCGCCAAGGGACCGGCCGGGGCGTGGGAGTTGTACGACATGGTCGCCGACCGGACCGAGACGCACGACTTGGCGGCTCAGCAGCCTGATCGAGTCCGGCAGATGGTCCGGCAATGGGAAGACTGGGCAAACCGCGCCCAGGTGCTGCCCTGGATCTGGAAACCCGCCTACGGGGAACCGGCGCCGGGCCCGGCTGCCAAGAAGCCGAAACCGGCGAAGAAGCCGGTCGCGAAACCTCAGGCCGCACGCCCCAACATCCTGTGGTTGACAGCCGAGGATCTGAGCCCGCACCTCGGCTGCTACGGCGACGCGTACGCCCGCACGTCGGTGCTCGATCGGTTGGCCGCCCAGGGAGTTCGTTACACGCAGGCCTTTGCCACAGCGCCGGTCTGCTCGCCGGCCCGATCGTGTTTGATCACCGGGATGTACGCCACGTCGCTGGGCACGCAGCGGCTGCGCTCGCAATTCCCCATCCCGCCGGAGATCCGCGGGTTCAGCGCGTATCTGCGCCAGTCGGGCTACTACTGCTCGAACAACGTCAAGACCGACTACAACCTGCGTAACGAGCCGGCGTTCATCGCCGATGCGTGGGACGAGAGTTCGCCGCGCGCGCACTGGCGCAATAAAAACCCCGGGCAGCCGTTCTTCGCCGTGTTCAATTTCATGACCACACACCAATCGCGGATCAGCGTCTGGCCGCACGAGGAATTCGAACGCGAGATCGGTTCGAAGCTCTCGCCGCAGGAGCGTCACGATCCGGCCGCCGCCCCGCTGCCGCCATACTATCCGGACACGGCCGAGGCGCGGCGAGCTTGGGCTCGCTACCACGACTGCATTACGAAGATGGACCACGAAGTCGGCGAATTTCTCGACCAGTTGGAAGCCGACGGACTGGCCGACGACACGATCGTCTTCTTCTACGGCGATCACGGCATGGGGATGCCGCGCGGCAAGCGGTTGTTGCACGACTCGGGAATGCAGGTGCCGCTGATCGTTCGCTTTCCTGACAAGTGGCGTCACCTAGCGCCGGCCGCGGCGGGTGAGACCACCGATCGGCTGGTCAGTTTCGTGGACTTCGCCCCCACGGTATTGAGCCTCTGCGGCCGGTCGGTTCCCGACCACATGCAGGGCAGCGCGTTTCTCGGTTCCGCAACGGGCGAGCCGCGCCGGTACGTGTACGGTGCGCGCGACCGCGTGGACGAAGTTTTCGATCTATCCCGTTCGGTGCGCGACGGTCGCTGGCTGTACATCCGGAACTTCATGCCGCATCTGTCCTGGATGCCGCCGGAACGTTACTCCGACGGTTCGACGTTCCGCAGGGAGTTCAGACGCCTGGCAGCCGCCGGGCAACTGAACGCGGATCAGTTGACCTATGCCGCTCCCCGCCGAGCGATTGAGGAGCTGTACGACACGCAAGCCGACCCGCATCAGTTGCACAATCTGGCGGAGCGTGCCGAGCATCGTGAGCAACTGGAACGGATGCAGAGCGAGTTGATTCGTTGGATGACTGATTCGCGCGACGCGGGATTTCTGACCGAACCGCAAGTCTGGCAGCGCATCGCACCGAACTCGACGCCCCGCGAGATGGCCCGCAACACGATGCTCTACCCCTGGAGCGACTTGCTCCGCACGGCCGACTTGGTCGGTCGGAGCGGCGCGTTGGATGAACAGGTCAAGCTGCTGGCGCACGACGACGACGGCGTGCGGTACTGGGCCGCGGTGGGATTGCATGCCGCCGCCACAGCCGGACACCTAAACGACCCAACCGTCCGATCGGCTGTCCAAGATCGACTGGCTGATCCGTCCCCCGTCGTGCGGATCGAGTTGGCTGCCGCGCTGATGGCCCTCGGCCCGAACGACGATGCGCTGGCCGTGCTGACCAAAGACCTCGGCCACGACCGGCCCGACATTGTTCTGCACGCTGCTCGAGCCGCGGAGCTGCTGGGCGACCGAGCTCGACCGTTGTTGTCGACGATGCGCGAAACGCTCGAACAAGCCCGCGCCAACGAGCAACGCGGGGACATGCCGATGTTCATCCGCTTCAGCCTGGAAGCCGCCCTGGAAAATCTCCCGTAACCCAGGCTGCCAGCCTGTGCTGAGCCCAGTGCCTGAGCAGCGGTCTTCGCGTGTTTGTAGAGCTGGCTTGAGCCGGCTCTTGGGAACCGCCTGAAGACGCCAATGCAAGCCAACTTCGAAGCCGCCACTTACTTGCTCGGCTTGGCCGCCGGCACGACGATCGGCGTATCTTCCCGATTGCCCCATTCGCTCCAGCCGCGGTAGTAGTTGCGGATGTCCTTGGCGCCCATCAGTTCGAGCGCCAGGGCCATTACGGACGCCCGGCCGCCCGATTGGCAGTGGCTGGCGGTGGGTTGGTCGAGTTCGATCCCGGCTTCGTCCATCAAGCGTTTGAGTTCCGCGGCCGCTTTGAACTTGTCGGTTTCCGGATCGAGCAGATCGGTCCATGTCAGATGCTTCGCTGCCGGGATCGCTCCGCCTCGGGCGTTTTCCTTGAGGTCGATCCCGCAGAACTCGTCGTCCGAGCGTGCGTCCACCACTTGCAGACTGTGGATCGCGAGCGAATCCAGGATCTGGTCGATCTTGGTCAAGCGTCCGGTGCGCGGCGTCGCGTGGAATTCGACCGCGGCGACCGGAGCGGCTTCGGCCGTGGTCGTCGGCAATTCCATCGCTTTCCAGGCCTTCCAACCGCCGTTCAGAAACCGCACGCCATCGAGTCCCCAGTAGCGGAGCGTCCACCAGATCCGCGCTCCGTTGGTCGATCGCACGTCATCGTAAACGACGACCTGCGAATCCTTGCCGATCCCCAATTCGCCGATCCGCTTGCTCCAACCCTCGACGTCCACCCCGTCCTCGAACGCCGACTTCCACTTGTCATGATCCACCCAGCGAGCCCCGGGAATCCGTTCGCGTTCGAAATCCTCCCGCTTGCGAGCGTCCAAGATGACCAGGCCGCTTGTCGTTTTCCACTGCGCGAGTTCAGCCGGCTCGATCAGCAACTCCGGCCGCGCGTAACGAAGCTCTTCCGCAGTCGAGACAGCAGCCCAAACGGCACAGCAGATCAGCAGAGGGCGACAAACGAAATTCACAATCAGCTCCTTGAAGCAACAAGACGGAAGTCGAAATTCTCATCCAATGGTACAAGCATTTCGACCCTTGGCAACCTCCCTGCAAATACCGACTTTCGGCTGCGGAAGTCGCCGCGCCGTGGTCGGTCTTTCGCATGTGGCCGGTCTCTGACCGAGCCACAGACCTCGACCGCAGGTCTCCTACGTTTCGGCGCTCTTCGGAGACCCGCGCCGAGTTCTCTTGCGGCGATTCCGCTACTCCGATTTCAGAAAATCGGCCAGCGGAACCGGGCGACTGTTCTGGCGTTTGCTTTCGTCGGCGGCTTGCATGAAGGCCAGAATCTCGAGCGTCTGTTCCGCAGCGACCGGAGCGTGACCGGTCTTGAAGCACCTGACGATCTCGACCAGCAACGGTTCGTAACCCTCGAACATCCCGGCTTGGGCGATCGAGTTGCTGCCGAAGATCGTGGCGCCGTAGGCGTGAGGGCCTTGGCGCGTGCCGCGGAATGTTCCCAAGCGGCCGTCCTTCCAACGCCCGACAGCGATGTCGAAGTTCTCCGCCTGCACGCGTTGAACCGTTTCACAACCCGGTCCCATGATGGTGAACAACGTCTCGACGCCGTGAATGCCGTACCAGAACAGATCGGGATGGTGCGGTTCGACTCCGCAGGGGCTAAACGCATCGCAGCCCTGGATCTGCCCGATCTTCGCATCCTGGCAGGCCGCGACGGTGCCGGGCGCAAACCGCAACGCGGAACTGGAGAAGCACGGGACGCCCTTTTCGTGGGCCAAGCGGAAGATCTCGCGGGCGTCGGCGACCGAAGCCGCCATCGGCTTGTCCACAAACACCGGCTTGCCCGCGGCGATCGCCTGGCGCGCCTGAGCCAGATGCGTTCGCCCGTCGATGCTCAACACCAGCACCACGTCCACCTTGGCGAGCAGCGCATCGATCGAGTCGACGATCTCGACCCCCAGGGCGCGGATCGGCTCGACGCTGCGTTCCAAAATCTGCATGCTCTGCGGGATGTCCGGACTGCCGCCCGGATATCCGGCCACGACGATCATCTCGGCCAACTCGCCTTTGGCCTGCGGATCGTTCAGGATCTTGGTCCACGGCAAGGCGTGAGCGTCCAGGCCGATGATCCCGGCCCGCAACGGGGCATCCCGCGCAGCATCCGACTCGGCGGCCGAAACATTGGAAATCGATGCAGCAATCAATCCGATCGTCATTGCGCAGGCGGCGAACAAGGTTGGTCGGAACATGGTGAGGATACTCCGGGGATGGCAAGTGACAAACGTGGAACCAAGCGGACGCTCTTCGAGGCTTCTGTGTGCCGCGTCGGGCAGTGCCATTGTACAAGCGGCGTAGCCGCGAGGCACCCGTGGCGACTTGCCTTTTTCGAGCCGCTGCCAATTCGACCGCGTGGCACGGTTCCGACGTTTGGTATAGATTGGGGCTGAATCTTCACCAGATGCCGCTTACACGAATGCAGGGAGAGACGGAACATGACGAACCGAGATCGGCAGCGTGGCGCCTTGATCGGCTTGGCGGTGGGCGATGCCTTGGGAGCGCCGGTCGAATTTCAGCCGCCACAGAGTTTCATGACGGTGACCGACTTCAATTACGGCGGGCCGTTTGGACTGGAGCCCGGCCAGTGGACCGACGATACCAGCCTGGCCCTGGCGCTGGCCGACAGCTTGGCCAAGGCCGGTTGGGACTTGGACGACCAGGTCCGTCGCTATCTGGCCTGGTATCAAAACGGCGAGTACTCGGTGACCGGCCACTGTTTCGATATCGGCTTCACCACGCTCAACGCGCTGCGGCGGTTTCAGCAGGTGCTTGACGCGCGCAAGTCGGGCGATCCGGCCGAGCATTCCAGCGGCAACGGTTCGATCATGCGACTGGCCCCCGTGCCGATCCGCTACGCCGATCTGTTTCCTGACCGCATCGAGGAGTTGGGACGGTTGGCGGCCGAATCGAGTTTGACGACGCACGCCAGCCCTCAATGCCAGTCGTCGTGCCGCTACCTCGCGCTGCTGCTGGCCGGCCTGATCCACGGCGTCGATCGCCGGGAACTGCTCGATCCGGCTTGGCCGCCGCTCGAAGCGTTGCGGCGGGCCGAGCCCCTGCACCGCGAAGTCGAAGCGATCGCGGCGGGCAGCTTCCGCGAAAAAGAGCCGCCGGAAATCCAGGGTTCGGGCTACGTGATCCAATGCCTGGAAGCTGCCTTGTGGGCCTTTCACGATGCGTCCGATTTCAGCGAGGCCGTGCTGCGGGCCGTGAACCTGGGCGACGACTCGGACACCACCGGCGCCGTCTGCGGACAACTGGCCGGTGCGTGCTGGGGCGAATCGGGGATTCCGCTGACGTGGCGCGAGCGGCTGGGCCGCAGCGATCTGATCGAAGCGGCACTCGCCGGCCTCGGCGTAAGTCCCTGTGCAGACGTCTCCTCGCATTTGTAGGGCCGGCTTTAGCCGGCTCTTCCGGACCGTCTGAAGCTGAATCGTTCGCGGATCTCGGCGGCTGGCCGAAGCCATGGTTCCGGAGACGGGCCCTTATCGGGTTTGGGTGCGGACCATAAGAAACCAAGTCGTAGGGCGGAATTCATTCCGCCAAAGCGGACTGAAGTCCGCTCTACCACGAAATTGCGGAGGTGTAATCTGACAACCGCAATCTGTTCCGCGTGATCTACGGCAACTGGGCGTATCAGAAGAAGCACCACGACAACTACCGGGCTTATGAGATCGTGTGGATGGGCCACGTGTTGGGCAAGCGCGAATCGCGGCGGCTGCTGGGCGACGTGATCGTCACCGAGCAGGACATTCTGACGGGCCGCAAGTTCCCCGACGCCTGCGTGCCGACGTTTTGGGGCATCGACCTGCACGGCCCGCATCCGCGGAACACAAAGCACTTTCCGGGCGAAGAGTTCATCGCCCTGGCGGACCACGCCAGCAAGCGCGAGCAACCGTTCGTTGTACCCTACCGCGCGCTGTACTCGCGCAATGTCGACAACCTGTTCGTGGCGGGCCGCTGCATCAGCGTCACCCACGTCGCGCTCGGGCAGGTCCGCGTGATGCGGAACACGGGCACGATGGGCGAAGCCATCGGCCTGGCCGCCGCCGTATGCCAAGACAAATCGTGCCTGCCCCGCGCGCTGTACCCGGACCACTGGGATGCATTGACCTCGCGTTTTTCCGAAGCGCCATGAAAGATCCGGACAGGCACCCCGCGCCGCGATCCTCTTCACGCTGGAGTGTACGCTATAGCGACCGCGCAGAAAAAATTGTAGCAGGCACGCTCCGTGTGCCGTCCGCAGTTTACGGCACACGGAGTGTGCCTGCTACAATTCGTTCAAGTTATTTCCCGTTGGCCGCTTTAGTCGCGAAGGCCGCGATCGCGGAGGCCTTTGCGGATTTCGATCCATTGGCCCATGTCGTCGATGACTCGGATCGTCGGGATGCCGGTCTTGGCAGCGCTGGCGCGGAGGGTTTCGCTGGGGACTTTCTTGGGCGCTGGCATGCCTTGGAATCGGCCGCCGACGAGCGCGGTGCCGCCGGTGCGCAGGACGCGATGGATCTCCTGCATGCCTTTCTCGCGGTCGCCCCAGAGCAAAAAGGGGCCCGTGCCGACCACGGCGTCGAACGAGTTATCCTCGAACGGCAGATCGTGGACGTTGCCGACGGCGCACGTGATGCGGTCTTCCTGCTTGGCGGCCCGGATGCGCTCGCGGGCTTTGGCGGCTTCTTCCTCTTTGGCGTACAAAGCCGTGATGTGCATGTCGGTCAGCTCGATGAATCCCGCCTGCAGAGCTTGCTCCAGTGCTCCATCGCCGCCGCCCAGCAGCAGGCACTTGCCGTCGATGATGGCATAGTCGGCGATGAATCGGCCCGCGAGCAGATGCGGACCGCTCGGGACTTGACGAGCCGCCTCGGGCGCCTGCGGACCGATGATCTTGACCCACTGGCCTCGGTCGGTGATGAGCTGTGCTCCAGCCACGCCCGATTCGGCCACGATCTGCCCTAGCTTTTCGTCCGAGATCTTGTAAGCCTGTGGCGTGTAGACGTACCGGCCACCAAGCAGCGCGACGCCCGAAGGTTTCAGCACGCGGTCGACTTCACGGAGGCATTGGGCGATGTCCGGAATAAAGGTCAACGTGCCGCGGCTGACGATCATGTCGGCATGGTCGTCCGGGAACGGCAACTTCTGGGCGTCGCCCTCGACGAACCGGACTCGCTCCTGGATGCCGGCGTCCCGCATCTTCTGTTCGAACAGGGGCTTCATGTCGCCGTCGATGTCCAGGCCGATGATCGTCAGATTGGATCGCTTGGCGAGTTCGACGTCCAGGTTGCCGGGACCGCAGCCGATGTCGATGCAGACGCCCTCGCGCACGCCGCATTCCCGCAGCATCCGCATCGCGGTCATCGGATACGTGTGCGCCACCCGGTTGTCCGCGACCCATTGAAATGCCTCGGCGTGCGACTTGCCGGAGACAATCGTGAACCCGGCCGGCGATTCGGACCACAGCCGATGGCCCGTCGCGCCACCCACAAAGCGGACGACATCCGGCGCTGCGGGGTGGCCGCCGATCACGGCTCCCCAAACCGGCTCGCCGGTGGGATGCTTCCAGGCGACCGTCTTGGCCGTTGGCAAGGAACTGACCGGGGTGCTTTCTTCCTGCTTGGCCATGCACAGCACCACATCGCAATCGGCCTGCTTCGCTTCGACCAAGCGGTGTACCTGGTCGACGGGCAGAAGACGCGCGGTGATCGAGCTGCCCGTTCTGCGAGTGTATTCCGCGACGATTGAGCGAACGGGGATGTCCAGACGTTGGTCGGCCAAGAGTCGACAGGCGACCCCGACGCTCGGATCTGCTTCGACCGGCGGCGGATTCTCGGCTGCCCGCACCTGTCGTGATTCCCCGTGGCCGACAGCCACAGCGGCCAAGACCAGAACGGCGATTCGGGCGACGTGCCACGAACCGCAAACATGGCGTCGGTCAAGATTCCTGGACATGGGCTTGGCCCTCCTTCCGGACACGTTCAGCGGCCTCCCGCGAATACCCCGATCAGCAACATCGCTACAAAGATGAGCGAAAAGATCGAGCCCATCACCAAGCCAAAGATGGCGCGGCCCCAACCGTGCTTCTCCGGGTGCTTGCGCAGATCCACGATGGCGATGATCCCGAGGATGAGAGAGATCGGCGCGCAGACGAAAAGCAGCGAGAACAGGCCCGCGTAGCCGGCGGCAATGGCCCACCCGGATCGTCCCACCGGGATCACCATGCGCAGCAGCGCGTCGTCACCAAGACCACCAGCGGCGGACTTGGTGCCCGGCGCGAGGATGGTGACGGACTGGCCGCAGCCGCTACACGGCCCGGTCTGGCCGACGTACTGATCGGCCACATTGGTCTGGCGTCCGCAATGGGGGCAGGTAAAAGAAATCGGCATCGTTGGTTCCCTCGACGGTTGGGATCAGCAAATAAATTACTGTCGGATCTTCAATGTGGTCATCACGCTCCGGCGCGATTGTCTGTCGTCACGGCGGAGCGCGACGACTACCAATGCCGCGACCATTGTTTTATTGCCGATCCTTACCGCGTCACAGCGGCTTGACTCGCAAGTTGCGGAACTCGACCAGGCTTCCGTGGCCCAGGAACCCCAGCGGCCCTTTCGTCCGCCGCGCCAGGGCCTCGGCGCCGGGCACCGTAGCCAAATCCACATCGACGATCACCGCGTCGTTCACGGTCACTTTCCAGTGGCTGCCTTGGCATCGGATCTCTTCCGTGTTCCATTGGCCCGCGGGTTTGGTGTGTCCCCGCTGCGCCGGCACGGTGCAGTAGATCGAGCCGTGGTACTGGCACGGCTTGATCTTCTCATGCTTCGGCGCGTAATCGTCCAGGACCTGGATTTCGTGGCCTCGCACCGAAACGCCGTTGTTGCCGCCCGGTTCCAGCTTGAATTCGAAGCGGAACACGAAGTCGCCGAACTCCCGGACGGTGAACAGGTTCCCGCCCCCTTGCTTCTTGCATACGAGCAGTCCGTCCTCGGCCAGGTAACCGTCGGTGGAACCCCGCCAGCCGTCCAGGGACTGGCCATCGAAGATTCGGACAAAACCTTGGGCGACTTCGTCCTGCGCAAGGCTTGACTCGGCAGCCTGCGCGGGAGCATCCTCCGCCCCCTGCGCACTGATCGTCCCAAGACACAAAACCAGTGTGATGCTCCAGTAATGCATGTCAAAAACCCTCCCGCCTTGAATCCAGAGACCGCTGTCGTCAGCAAGTGTAGACAGCGATGACACGACGTACAAGCTGCCGGACAATAGGGGCCAAAGCGGCGTTGCGCGGGGGCGGCCGAGCCTGATGGGTGCCTCGCTACTGCTCGCCCCGCTCCAACTGGGCCAGAAACGCCTTCGGGCTGACGGTTCGCTTTTCCAAGGCGATCAGGAAGGCGCGCGGCGACGGGGTTCTGGCGCGTTCTTCCTCGGTGCGGAACACGGTGGGATGCAGGATGCCGTCCGACTCGCCGTCCAACTCGTCCAGTTCCCGAGCCTTGGCGGCCAATTCGTCCGCGGTCACCAACCCCTTGTCGACCAGGACGTCCACCAAGGCGTGCAATTTCAGCAGGGCGCGGCCGAGATCGACCTCGCATTGGTCGATCGACGCCAAGACGCTGCGCAGATCGACCGCGGTTTCGCTGCCAACTTTGTGGACTTGGCTTCGCAGGTGCCTGAACTGCCTCTTGATCTCGTGCGTGGCGAACCAATTGTCTGCCCAGTACGGAAACTCGGCCATGGGGCCTCCTTCGAGTCGTAAGAGAAGAGAAGAAAAGAAGGCGGAAGCGGTATCTCCAACGAAGATACCGCTTCCGAGGAATCTTGCGAAAGGCTTACCGTCCGGCGACCCAGCGGATGCCGCGGTCGAGCAGCTTGCTGTAGGCCGGATTCTCCCAAGCCAGCCGGTCGTGCCCGAGCATCAAGTAGAACACGCGGCTCTTGCCGTACTGCGTGGTCCAAGCCAAATTCGGGTCGTTCTTCGGATGGTCGGTCTTCAGCAGCACGTGGACGTTGGACGACGTGAAGTAACCGCCGTAGGTCTCGTCGTGGATTTCAAAGTCGTCCAGTCCCCGCGTGATCGGATGCTCGCGGTCCACGACCGTCACTTTCAAATCCTCGCCGTGGGACCAAGTGGACTTCTGGTATTCCTTGCCTTCGAACGCGGCTGGTTCGAAGATGAACTTGCCGCCGATGATCTTGGGGAACTCCGCCCAATCGCGATGGGCGCCCATGTTGTGGTGCAGCGAGACGACGCCGATGCCCGTGTTCAGCAGCTCAACGAACGCTTGCTGCTGCTCGGGCTTGAAACCGCTGACCATGTCGTACATCACGATGACGTCGAACTGTTTCTCGAGACCCGGCTTGAACAGGTCGGCCTTTTCGGGCAACGGGGCCTTGGTGTACTCGACACCCGGCAGGGCGTCGAACATCGCGAAAAACGGCTCTTCCTGAAACCCGTGGCCGCCGAACGTCAGCAGCACCCGCAGCGAATCGGCCTGCTGTGCGGAGGCCGCGCCAGCCAAGAAGGCCACCAAGGAGAAAACGGCAAGCAGAGAAAGAAGCTTTTTCATGGATCACCTCCGGGAGTAATGCTGAATTGGAAACAGTGCGGTGACGGTCTCGGAGAGCCCCTAACGTTGCACAGGCTGCCAGCCTGTGACGCGGCTCTCCGAGACGCCGAACCCGGTCTTCGAATTACCGGACCACGTGTCGAATCAGACTTCCCAGCCCTTGCGATAGGGCGTGCGGATCAGGCGTTGCGCAGCGTCGTTGCCGACCGCGATCAGCTTGTCCGAATCCCAGGCGAACCCGTGCTGAGCCCGGTAGGCCACGTTGCCCAACAACACGGTCTCGGCCATCGGGCCGGTGTAGTCGAAGTTGCACGTCGCCGGCTGGCCGCCTCGGCAGGCGTCGATCCACTCGCGATAGAAACCGGGCGAAGGCGGAATGAACTTCTCGGGTGCCTTGAAGTCGGCGAACTGGTCCTCGGGGTACAGCTTGCGGTTGCTGAATCCGCACAGCAGCATCCCCTTGCTACCGATGAACAGCGTGTTGTTGCCGCCGACCGGCAAGCCTTTTTCGGCGAGAATCGGCGGGCCGCTCTTGGTGTGATACCAGTGCAGCACGACCGGCGGCTGATCTCCGCGCGCGGGAAACTCGAACCGTGTCGCCATCGCCTTGGGCGTGGTCTGCGCGTGGACGGGCGGTCCCGATGCGTCGACTTTGACCGGGTACTTCAGATCCAAGGCCCAATAGGGAATGTCCAGGATGTGGCAGCCCCAGTTTCCGGTCTCGCCGGTCCCGAAGTCCCACCAGAACCGCCAACCGTACGGGCAGTAGGTCTTGTGGTACGGCCGTTCGGCGGCCGGCCCCAGCCAGAGATCCCACTTCACATGGGCGGGAGCCGGTTCGAACTCGGTGGGCACGGGGGGCATTCCGCGGTCGCCGCCGATCCACGAATGGACTTCGGTCACCGCCCCGATCGCGCCGGACTTCACCAACTCGACCACGCGGTGCATGTTGTCCATCGCGTGCCGCTGCGCGCCCAACTGAGTCGCCAGCTTTTTCTCGCGGGCCAGATCGGTGATTTGCCGGACTTCCCATACCGAATGGGCCAGCGGCTTTTCGCAGTACAGATGCTTGCCCATGTTCAGGGCCATCATCGACGGATGGAAATGCGTGTGGTCGGGCGTGCTGACCACGACGGCGTCGATCTGCTTGTCCATCTCGTCCAGCATCGGGCGAAAATCGTAGTACTTCTTCGCTTTGGGGAAACGTTCGAAGACGCTGCCGGCGCGCTCGTCGTCCACATCGCACAAGGCGACGATGTTCTGCCCGGCGACGCCGCCGACGTTCGCGGCGCCGCGGCCTCCGATCCCGATACAGGCGATGCTCAGTTTGTCGTTCGGCGACTCGGCGCCGCGGCCGACCGTGCTGGTTCCCAGCCAAAAGCCGGCGCCGACGGCCGCCGTGGCTTTGAGCATCTGGCGCCGATGGATGGATCGTTGCATCATTCATTCACTCCTGTCGAGAAATTGCGTGTCGGTCATGCGATACGAAACAAATCGCGCAGGAAGCGGCGGTTCTCCTGGTAACATTCCACCAGGGACTTGCCGCCCACCGTGGCGCCTTCGAGGATCAGCCAACCCGTGTAGCCGATCTCTTCGACGGCTTCCTTGACGCGAGGAAAATCCACCTTGCCGCGCCCCAGCAGATTGCCGTTTTCCTTCATGTGGATCTGGCAGATGTATTTGGTTCCCAGCCGGCGGATTTCCCCCGGTACATCATAACCCCGCTCGGTCATGTTGGCCACATCGTAGTAAACCCGCACGGCCGGCGACGCCACGGCTTCGATGATCCGCAGATGTTCGTCGGCGTTCATCCAGCTCTCGATGCCCAGCACCACGCCGGCCTTCTCCGCCCGGGGAGCGACCCGCTTCAGCCGGCGGATCACCTCGTCCTGCTTTTCGCGGTTCCCCTGGATATCGCCGTTGCCGAAGAAGGCCAACAGACACACCTTGACACCGACCCGGGGCATCACGTCCACGACGTCGGCCACCCACGCTTCGGTTCTGGGATCGGACGCATACGGGATGCTGTTCAGCAAGCCCATGGCCAGCGAAGCGAATTGCTGCCGGTTGTCCTCGGCCGCTTGGCGGTACGCCGCCAATACATTGGCGTCGCGCAGATCGTTGTTGCCGCCCGGCTCGCCGAAACTGACCTCGACGCCATCCAGCCCGATTTCGCGGGCCACGGCAAAGGCCGCAGTATCCTGCCGTTTGCCCAAGGACCAGTCACAAGCGCCGAGCAGGAACTTGGGCTCGGTCGTACCGCGTCGCCGGTCCGCAGCCACGGCATCGAGCCACGGACGCGAGGCCAGGTATCCAAGCCCGCAAGCAGTCGTGCGCAGCAAGGCACGTCGAGTCAATCGAGTCATGGTGATTTGTCTCCCGGAGTACGGATCTTTCGAAGCACATTGCACGGTCACTATACTACCACAATTCGTTGTCGGAAGGCGATTTCGGAGAATCTTGAATGTCGTCGGGTAACCAAGCCGAAAGCCGATCGTCGCAGCGGCGGATCTGGCCGTTCATCGTTTGGCTGTTCGCCTTTTACTCTGTTTGGACGCTCGTCGTGTCGGCGGGCGGTCACTGGAGCGTAGTCGCCGGCAATTGGCCCATCGCGCTGACGATGGCGTTCGGTTCGTTCGTGGCCGGCTCGACGCCGATGGGAGGCGGCACCGTCGGATTCCCCGTGCTGGTGCTGCTGTTCGGGCAGGAGGCCACGATGGGACGCGATTTCAGCTTCGCCGTCCAATCGATCGGCATGACCAGCGCGAGCATCTTCATCTTGTGCCGTCGCCTGCCGGTCGAAACCACCATGCTGCGATGGGCCCTGCTCGGCTCGACCGCTGGCACGCCCTTGGGGATCGTGTTCTTCGCTCCGCTCGTGCCCGGGCTGGTCATCAAGCTGCTGTTCGCCGTGGTTTGGGCCAGTTTCGGGATCATGACGCTGTACAAGATCCGCGAGTTATCGGCGGCCAAAGGGATCGCGCGAGCGTCGCGGCGGTTCGATCGGCTGAGCGGGCTGGCGGTCGGGTTGTTTGGCGGCGCGTTTGTGGCCTCCGTCACCGGCGTAGGCGTCGACATGTTGATCTACACGGTCCTGGTCCTGGTGCGTCATGCCGATTTGAAGGTAGCGATTCCCACGTCGGTGATCATGATGGCCTACACCTCGTTGATCGGTGTTGCCACCAAGTCGCTGTTGACCGAATTCTCGCCAGGCGTCTTTTCCAACTGGCTGGCCGCCGCCCCGGTGGTCGCTCTCGGCGCTCCGCTGGGCTCGTATTTTGTCCATGTGGTCGGCCGCCAACGCATCTTGGTGTTCGTCGCCGTGCTGTGTCTTGTGCAATTCTTCTGGACGTATTACCAGGAATGGCAACGGCTGGGCATCATCGGACTATTGGCGGGCATCGCCGGTCTGCTGGTTTTCAACGCCCTGTTCCACTACCTGTACCGTCTGGGCAAGATCCTGGCCGCCGACGGCCGCCCCGCCGAACCGCTCGCCGGCTGCCGCGAGTAGACTTTTGAGAGGATCAGCGCGCTGCTCAGGCACTGCTCCAGCGTCGCCCCCGATCTTGTCGCAACGGCCATTCCAGGACGTTTGCAGGCAATGTGGCCATCGGCAACGCCCACAGAAATAACTGTCTAGCTGCTCTTGGCAGGCGACTTGGCCCGTTTGTTGCCTCGGCCGTATCGTCTTGATGGCGTGGTTTGCGTATAGTAAGGGACACTGCCCGTTGCGGCTGTCGAAGAACTGGGACAGTCCCATTTCTTTACATCCCTCGTTGCGACTCGCCTGGCACGGATCTTTTTTCGCAGGCTATCCTGGTTGGAGAATTTGGTGATGTCGGATGCCACGACTGGTTCCCATGCGGTGCGCCCGGATCGGACGCGAGCCCAGTTGTTCACAATGGCTCTCTTGCGTATCGCGGTGGGATGGCATTTTGCCTACGAGGGGTTGGCCAAATTGGTTGACCCTAGCTGGACGGCCGAGAGCTATCTGCGGTCGGCGAGTTGGATTGGTGCCGGCCTGTTTCATCAATTGGCCGACAATCCGACGCTGCTGGCGATCACCAACCAAGTGAACATGTGGGGTTTGCTGGTTATCGGACTGGCACTGATGCTGGGCTGTGCGACGCGAATGGCGGCGGTGGCGGGGATCGCGTTGTTGGCGTTGTATTACCTGGCTCATCCGCCCCTGTTCAAGGCGACCGGCGGTGTGGCCGAAGGCAGCTATTTGATTGTCAACAAGAACCTGGTCGAAATGCTGGCCCTGCTGGTCGTCGCGACGTTCTCCCAGGGACGCTTGGGCCTGGACCGGTATCTGCGGCCGGCGTGGAATGCCCTGTTGGCGCGAGTGGCACGGTGGCGCAGCAACTGGCAAGCGGAGCACAGCGAGCCGGTTTCGGCTCGCGATCCCGAGACACTGGCCCGCCGCCAGGCGCTGGCTGGTTTGGTCAGCGTTCCGTTTTTCGGCGCGTTCGTGATGGCCGTCCTGAAGAAACGCGGCTACGAGAGCGAGGAGGAGAAGCAACTGGCCAGCGCCGCCGACGCGATGTCGGGCGCTTCCATGAAAGTCGACTGGGGCTCGCTCGATCAACTGAAGGGCCAAGTCCCGAGCGCCAAGATCAAGCAGGTTCAGCTTAGTCGGGTCATGATGGGCGGCAATTTGATGAACGGCTTTGCTCATGCCCGCGATCTGATCTATGTGTCCAAATTGATCCGGGCATATCACGACCGCGAAAAAGTCTTTGCGACGTTTCGTCTGGCCGAGGCCTGCGGCATCAATACGGTCATCACCAATCCGATTTTGGCACCGATGATCGTCGACTACTGGGAGAACGGCGGCGGCAAGATTCAGTTCGTCGCGCAGTGCAAGGGCAAGGACGAACGGGAATTTCTGGACAATGTCGCCTACTCGATCGACCACGGCGCTTGCGCAGCCTACGTGCAGGGAGCCGCGGCGGACACGTACGTCAGCCAGGGGCAGTTCGACTTGATCGCCAAGGGCCTCGACCGCATGCGCGCGGCCGGCCTGCCCGCCGGGATCGGCGCCCACTACCTGCAAACGATCGTCGGGTGCGTGGAACACGGGTTCGACCCGGACTTCTGGATGAAGACGTTGCATCACCACAACTACTGGTCGGCCCGGACGGACCAGCAGCACGACAACATCTGGTGTGAAGAGCCGGACGAGACGATCGCGTACATGAAGAACCTGCCGCAGCCTTGGATCGCCTTCAAGATCTTGGCGGCCGGATCGATCCATCCCAAAGTCGGCTTCAAGTATGCCTTCGAGAACGGCGCGGACTTTGTGTGCATCGGCATGTACGACTTCCAAGTCGTCGAAGACGCCAATCTCGCCCTGAGTGTCCTGACCGACAACCTCGTGAGGCAGCGTCCCTGGTGCGCCTGATGGAAACGGGCGCATCCTCTCATGCTGCATGTGCGCGAGTAAGGACTGCGGCCACGTTCTGGTCGGTTGCTGCTCGAACTCGGAATCTGATCGCGTCGGTCCGCGCAACTCGCTGCTTGTTCCAGGATTTGCGGGACACGGCCGTCACGAGTACGATCTTGGTTGGGGCATGAATCGTCTGTGATTTTCAAAAGGAGGAAATGATGAAACTTCTCGTGCTAGTCATTGCATCGCTGGGGCTCCTGCACGGAACGTTGTTGGCTGCCGATTCTTCGCGACCGGCCGGGCCGAATGTGGTTTTCATGCTTGCCGACGATCTCGGCCAACGCGATCTCGGGTGCTACGGCAGCACGTTCTACGAGACGCCGCACCTCGACTCGCTGGCACAGCAAGGCGCCAGGTTTACGGACGCCTACGCTGCTTGTCCCGTCTGCTCGCCGACCCGCGCCAGCATCATGACCGGGCAATGGCCGCAGCGGACGGGGATCACGGACTACATCGGAGCACCGACCAAGCCCGAAGGTTGGAAACGCAACACCCTGCTGCTGCCGGCGCCGTACACGGATCGGCTTGCGTTGGAGACGCCGACTCTGGCCAAGGCGATGAAGGCCGCCGGTTACGCCACTTTTTTTGCGGGCAAGTGGCATCTGGGGCCCGAAGGTTGGTGGCCGGAGAATCAAGGGTTTGACATCAACATGGGCGGCATCGACCGCGGTGGCCCGTACGGCGGAAAGCGGTATTTCTCGCCCTACGGCAATCCCCGTCTGCCCGATGGGCCGGACGGCGAGCATCTGCCCGACCGACTGGCGGCCGAGACGGCGAAGTTCATCGAAACGAACAAGGACCGACCGTTCTTCGCCTATCTATCCTTCTACTCGGTCCACACGCCGCTGATGGCCCGCGAGGATCTGCGGTTGAAGTACGAGGAAAAGCGCAAGCGTTTGGGCCTCGAAGCGAAGTGGGGTGACGAGGGGACTCGCGAGGTTCGGCTGGTACAGGAACACGCTGTCTATGCGGGGATGGTCGAGGCGATGGACTTGGCGGTCGGTCGCGTGCTTGCCAAGCTGGATGAACTCGGCTTGGCCGAGAACACGCTGGTGATCTTCACCAGCGACAACGGGGGACTCTCGACCAGCGAAGGCTGGCCGACCTCAAATCTGCCTTTGCGGGCCGGAAAGGGCTGGATGTACGAGGGCGGAATCCGCGAGCCTCTGCTGGTCCGCTGGCCAGCGGTTGTCAAGGCCGGCAACGTGATCGATACGGCGGTGAGCAGCCCGGACTTTTTCCC
Source organism: Pirellulaceae bacterium (assembly GCA_023382975.1). GTDB lineage: Bacteria > Planctomycetota > Planctomycetia > Pirellulales > Pirellulaceae > SKKK01. The sequence continues at coordinate 108,698 of JAHDXO010000006.1, read as the reverse complement.
GACGCTGCTGGACGCGGTCGGCTCCAAGCCCGAGCCGGGCCAAGTACTTGACGGCGTCAGCCTGCTGCCGCTGCTGCGCGGCGGCGATTTGCCCGAGCGTGCGTTGTTCTGGCACTATCCGCACTACGGAAACCAGGGCGGGGCGCCGTCGGCCGCAATCCGCCGAGGCGACTGGAAATTGGTCCAGTGGTTCGAGAATGACCGCATCGAACTGTACAACCTGGCCAGCGATTTGGGCGAGCAAGAGAATCTGGCGGAAACGGAACCCACCCGTGCCGCGGCGTTACGCGACGAACTGCGGGCTTGGCAACGTCAGGTAGGTGCTCGATTTCCGATCGCGAACCCGGACCACAATCCCCGCAAGCCCAATGGCCGAGTTGCCCAACGGCCGAAGTAGATCGGAGATCTTCGACCGCGGTCGAATCGAGGAATCCCCAGACGATCTTTGTACGAGGTGTTCGCCGGACTACATGTTATGGACTCGGTCAGACGTTTTCTTGCTTCCAATTCGCTGTTCCTGCTGACGCTGGCTGCCAGTCTGGCGGGGCACGCTTCGTTGGGATGGTTCGGTTCGCCGTCCACCGAAGGGCCGCGGTTGGACCAAGTGGAGAGCGGCCATACTTCAGTCGCTGTGCAATGGATCGCACAGCCGCCGCCCGTATCCCTCGCGGACTTCGAGCCGATCGAGCCAGAGCCGATCGACCGCTACGAGCCCGTGCCGACGTCGGACGCCAGCCCTTCGGAAATTGAACTAGCCCGGGATGGTCAGCGGGACGCAGTTCCGTTCGAGTCTTCGATCGAGGGCGTTGAGCCGCCGTCGGTTACGCAGCCACCCCAGCCGCAACCACCCGCGCTGGCAGCAGCGAATCAGTTCGTGCATGCTCTGCCAAGCCCGCCGAGCGACGAACGAATGGTTCCGCGCCGTCCAACGAAGCCGGCTGTCCGGCTGGAGGATTCCACAATCGACATACCGGAGACGGTCGTCTCGCTGGAATCCTCGGGCGCCGAGGTGCCGCCCGCTTTCGTCACTCGACCGCTGCCCGATTATCCCGAAGAACTCCTGTTGCGACGGATCGAAGGCGTGGTCCGGCTGCTGGTGACGATCCGACGGGATGGGCGAGTCGCATCGGCCAAGGTATATTCGTCGTCGGGTTACGCGGAGATGGATGAATCGGCGCTCCGCACGGTCCAGACCTGGGTTTTCTCGCCCGCCCGTCGCGGAGGAATTCCCATCGAAGAGACGGTCGTCGTCCCCATTCGCTTCAGAATCCGCCCCGGAGACTAATTGCTCATGAGAATCGGAACCAGCCGCTTGCAGATCGGCCTTGGAATTTGCCTCTTTTCGCTCGTGTGGTTCTCGGGATACTCTGCCGTGCTGGCCCAACCGCACGCGACCGCGCCGTCCGAACCGGACATCGCGGTCAGCGATCCGCCGGCCGCGGCCGCGAACGAAGCCGTCCTGGTGTCGGACACGCGGCAACTGACTTTCGAGGGTCGCCGCGCCGGGGAGGGATATTTCAGCCGCGATGGTCTCCGGATGGTCTTCCAGAGCGAACGGGAAGGCGACAATCCGTTCTTCCAAATCTATTTGATGGATTTTGACACAGGCGACGTCGAACGTGTCTCGCCCGGAAACGGAAAGACGACTTGCGGCTGGATTCATCCCGATGGCCAGCAGGTGCTGTTCGCGTCGACGCACGACGACCCGCGCGCTCGGGAGAAGCAGCAGGAAGAGTTCGAGTTGCGTGAATCGGGTCAGCAACGGCGATACACCTGGGACTATGACGAACACTACGAAATCTACCGACGTCCCCTCGGCAGCGATACGTTTCAGAATCTGACGAACACGCTGGGGTACGACGCGGAGGGATCGTGGTCGCCGGACGGACGCTTGATCGCGTTTGCATCGAACCGCCGCGCCTACGTGGGCGAGATGACCGAGGCCGAGCGGAACGCCTTCGCGCATGATCCGGCCTCGATGATGGACATCTACGTGATGGACAGCGACGGCGGCAACGTGCGGCGTCTGACCGACGCGCCGGGCTACGATGGCGGCCCGTTCTTTTCGCCGGACGGCCGCCGCATCTGCTGGCGGCGATTTTCGATCGACGGCGCGATCGCCGAAATCTGGACGATGAACGTGGACGGATCCGATGCGCGGCAGTTGACGCGCATGGGCGCGATGTCGTGGGCGCCGTTCTACCATCCATCGAGCGAGTACCTGATCTTCACGACCAATCGGCACGGATTCGCGAACTTCGAACTCTACCTGGTCGACGCCGCGGCGAAATCGACGCCGGTTCGCGTGACGTACACGCAGGGCTTCGACGGACTGCCCGCCTTCAGTCCCGACGGCAAGCAGTTGACCTGGACCTCGAACCGAACCGCCTCGAAACAATCCCAGTTGTTCCTGGCGAGTTGGAACCACGAGGAAGCCCGACGATTGCTAGGGCTCGGCCCGGCCGGTGCGGCGACGGCCGACGCGGCGAAGGACGCGGTCGAAGCGGCGCAGATCGCGTCCCGTCAGACAACCGCTCAATTTTCGCCTGTGGACATCATGCGGCACGTCGACTATCTGTGCCGCCCCGAACTCGAAGGCCGCTTGACGGGCACGCAAGGCGAACAAATGGCCACGGCTTACGTGGCTGCGTATCTCGACTACCTGGGACTCCAACCGGCCGGCGATGACGGCACGTTCTTTCAGAGTTTTCCGTTCACGTCCGGCGTTGCGTTGGGTGACAAGAATCAATTGCATGCGGCGGATCGACAATACAAGTTGCAAACCGATTGGATCCCCGTGTCGTTCTCGCAGACAGGCGACATCGAGGCCGGGCCGGTCGTCTTCGCAGGCTATGGAATCGTCGCTCCGGCCGAGGAAGCGATGCCGCAGTACGATTCGTTCGTGCATCTGGACGTGCAAGACAAATGGGTGTTGGCGTATCGTTTCCTGCCCGAGCAGGTTGCCCCTGAACGCCGTCAGCATCTGTCCCGCTATGCCAGTCTGCGGTACAAGGCGATGGTCGCTCGCGACAAGGGCGCGCGGGGCCTGATCCTGGTGAACGGTCCGAATTCCCAAGCCCGGCAACCGCTGATCCCGTTGGGATTCGACGGTTCGTTGGCGGGTACCGGAGTGCCGGTGATCAGCGTGACCAATCAAGTCGCCGAGGGGTGGCTCGCCGCCGCCGACAAGTCGCTGAAGACGCTGCAGGACGCCTTGGATACCGGCGAGCCGATGATGGGATTCGTGGTGACCGGTGTGGAAGTCTCCGCGGAAATCGACATCGAACAGACCAAACGAGCCGGCCGCAACGTACTGGCTCGTCTGGCTGCGGGCGACCAACCGACCGCCCAGTCGATCGTGATCGGAGCCCACGTCGATCACTTGGGCAAGGGCCCGACCAGTTCTTCGCTGGCTCGCGACGACGAGCGGCAGGAGATCCACTTCGGGGCCGACGACAACGCCTCGGGCGTCGCGGCCTTGTTGGAGATCGCCGCGTACGCAAGCCGACTGAAAGCCGCCGGCAAGTGGCCCGCCGAGCGCGACGTGCTGTTCGCCGCCTGGTCCGGCGAGGAACTCGGATTGATCGGATCGAGCCATTTTGTCAAGAACCGTTCGACACCGACCAGCGCGGCGCACGGATCGGCCAGCGACTCGCTGTACCCGCACATCCCCGCGTGTTTGAACCTGGACATGGTCGGGCGACTCGACAAGCGGCTCATCCTGCAAGGCATCGGCTCGTCCAGCGCCTGGCCGGGATTGATCGAACGCGCCAATGCGCCCGTCGGTTTGCCGGTCACGCTCCAGGAAGACAGCTATCTGCCCACGGACGCCAGTTCGTTCTACGTGCGCGGCGTGCCCATTCTGTCAGCTTTCACCGGCTCGCACAGCGAGTACCACACGCCTCGCGATACCCCCGACACATTGAATTACGAAGGGACAGCGAAGATTGCGCGGCTGATGGCTTTGATCGCCCGATCCCTGGCGACCGCCGAACAGGCGCCCGACTACGTGGCCCAGGCACGGCCGGCCGAACGCGGTCAGCGAGCCGGTTTGCGCGCCTACTTGGGCACCATCCCCGATTACGCCGAAGGCGATGTCAAAGGCTTAAAACTGTCCGGCGTCGGCAAGGACGGACCCGCCGAGAAGGCGGGGGTGCGGGCCGGCGACTTGATCGTCGAACTGGCCGGAAAGAAGATCGAGAACATCTACGACTACACCTATGCGATCGAGGCCCTGAAGATCGGCGTGCCCGTCAAGATCGTCGTCCAACGCGGCGACGAGCGAATTACCCTGGAAGTGACACCAGGCTCGCGCGATTAGGTCGGGCGATCTCGCGATTCATGCCGTCTAAGCCCTTGGTCTCTGCGAGAGACGCACGCAGATGAATTGGCTCGTCTTCCACATCGCGAGCGGGCAGGCATTCTTCACGGGAGTGGCGTTGGTCATCGTGGCGGCTCTCGCGTCGACTCGGTCGCACGCAGCGTGCAGACGCATCACCGGGTTTTGCTTTCTGATCGGTAGCATCGCAATCGTCGTTTCGGCGACGCCGATCCCTTTCTGGGTTTATGGCGTAGCCGGCCTGGTCACGCTGGTGTGGATCGCATCCGCCGTCCTGAAAAAATGGCGGCGAGGGAGCGCCTATGCCGTTGCCGTGGTGTGGCTTGTCGCTGCCTTGATCGAGGCGCCTTACCACGTCACGCAATCACTGCAGCCCGCTTCGAGCCGGTCACTTTCGGTGATCGGCGATTCCATCACCGCGGGCATGGGCGGCGATGACAAGGCGGAAACGTGGCCCAGAATTCTCGCTCGAACCCGCGGTTTGGACGTGCAAGACATCTCGCACGCCGGCGAAACGGCGGCCTCGGCCTTGAAGCGAGCAAGATCGCAGCCGGTTACGGCACCCGTGGTCATCGTCGAGATCGGCGGCAACGATCTGCTCGGCTCGACCACGGCCGCCCAGTTCGCCGAAGATCTGGAAGCCCTGCTGTCCCATGTCGCAACCCCAAGCCGCCAAGTCGTGATGTTCGAACTGCCGTTACCGCCGTTCTGCCACGAATACGGCCGCGCGCAACGCCTTGTCGCGGCACGACACAACGTCATCCTGGTTCCCAAACGAGTCCTGTTGTCCATCCTCGCCGGCAGCGACTCGACCGTCGATACGATCCATCTCACGCAGACCGGCCACCAAGCCATGGTCGATCGCGTCTGGAGTCTCATCCGATCGGCCTACGAGCTTGACGCTGAGTCTCCTTCGAAATGAGGCGCGCATGCTGCTCCCACCGATCCTGCATTGCCGAAGTCGCGATCCTACGCGATACCAAGTAGCTGTCGATCGGATTCATCGTATGGCCCTGTGAAGAAGAACCCTTTCTCCGTCTGATGGAACGGACTAGAATGCTTTCATGGCGAATTCCGACACAGGCTACAGGCGACTTTTTGCGCACCGGGAAATGGTGGCGGACCTGCTTGCCGGCTTTGTCCACGAGCCGTGGGTCGCTGAATTGGAACTCGAAACTCTGGAGCGGGTCAGCGGGTCGTATGTGAGCGACGATTTCCGCGAGCGGGAAGATGACATTATCTGGCGAGTGCGCTGGCGTGGTCGCTGGCTGTACGTGTACTTGCTGTTGGAGTTTCAATCGACCGTCGACCGGTACATGGCTGTCCGAATGTTGGTGTATGTGGGCATGCTCTACCAGGATTTGATTCGCGCCAAACAACTCACGTCCAGTGATCTGCTGCCTCCCGTCTTCCCGATCGTACTGTACAGCGGCGAGAGGAAGTGGACCGCCGCGTGCGAGGTCAGTGAATTGGTCGAGGCGGTGCCCGGCGGCTTGGAGCATTACCGGCCGCAGATGCGATACTGTCTGTTGGAGGAACGCGCCTATCAGGACGCCGAGTTGGCACCGATGCGGAACTTGGTCGCCGCACTGTTTCGTCTGGAGAATAGCCGCGAGCCAGAAGATGTTGTTCGGGTCTTGGATGCATTGATCGAATGGTTGCAGGTGCCCTCGCAAGGGGATCTGCGACGGGCCTTTGTCGGCTGGCTGCGGCAGGTGCTCATTCCGCGTGCGATGCCGGAGGCCGAATTACCCGAACTGGAGAACTTACAGGAGGTCAGAACCATGTTAGCCGAACGCGTGAGAGATTGGGAAAGACAGTGGTTGCAGAAAGGCCGCCAGGAGGGCCGCCAGGAGGGCCGTCAAGAGGGCCGTCAAGAGGGCTGGCAGGAAGGCCGCCAGGAAGGCCGCCAGGAAGGCCGCCAGGAGTTCTTGCTGCGCCTGCTGGATCGCAAATTTGGGCCGCTCGATGCAAGTATCCGGCAGCGGGTCGCCCAGGCCGACACGGATCGACTGCTGGCGTGGGGTGAACGGGTGCTGACGGCGGAACGCCTGGAGGACGTGCTGGATTGATCGAGGCGGCCCCTTAGCTCGACAAACAAGTTCACTTTCCGCCCGTCCCCATCCGCTTCGCGCGGATGGATCGAGCGACGGGCGAGCGTGGCTGGTCAGTCCACGGGGCCAGGGCGGATGATGGTGGGGGCCGTCCTGACTCTCGGTCGGATGGACAGCCAGTCGATGCCTTGGAAGTCCGGGTCGTCGATCTCACGCACTTCCTCGGCGCCGCGGTAGGGGGCCATCGTGTCGACCCAGGCGATCAGTTTCTGCAAGCTGATCGGATCAACTCGGACATCGTAATGCTCCCCGCTGGCGGCGAGTTCGATCAGTTGGCTGCGGTACGACAGCGCCGACATCGGCGACGGCGTCTGGTAAGCCAGAGGATCTCGCTGATCGTATCCCTCGACCTGCAAGATGTTGGCGATCCCAAACCCAGGAGGTGGTTCCGCAGGTTTCTCGTAGGGCCGGCCCCAGGCCGGACGGCCGGTCAGCAGCAGATAGGGCTCGGAGAAGATCAAGAACCCCGGCCGATCGGTCAAGTCAACTGACTTGCGCGCCTCGCCATCGCCCTGGTGGCACTTGCCGCAGTATTGGTCCAGTACCGGCTGGACAAACCGCGGAAAGCTGACGGATTCGTCGCCCCAGGGCGGCGGTTCGATGATCCGCGGCGTCTGATGAAACGCCAGACTGCCCGTCTCGTGGGCCGGCGTCCGGCTGTGCGATTCGTGGCAGCCCAGGCATCCGCGCCGTTCGCCCGGCAGGACGCCGGTAAAACTCCGCATCGTCTGGATGGCGCGCTGTTGCTCGTCAAGCAACTGGAAATGCAGCGGCAAGCCGGACGGGGCGTGAAACGACACCGACCCGTCCGGTTCGATCGGCACCGTGCCGAAGACGCGCTTCACGCCCTCGGACTGGACGGCCGAGACCACCGGGCCGGTGGACAGGTAGGGTCGTTTGTACCAATAGGTGTATGTCTTGTGCTCGATGTTCAACACGCGCAGGTACTTCGCTTTGCCCACCAATTCGGCTGGCGCTCCGAAATAGACGTTGGCGCTGTAGATCACGCCCGGCCCGGGACGGTCTCGCTCGTCGCGGGTCGGCCAGGCGACGCGGTCGACGATCACCGGGGGGCGAGGTCTCGGCCGCAACGGCTGGGCGTAGAAAATGTTGTGAGCGCCTTCGTAGATCAGTTCCCGGTTGCCGTCGGTGTCCATCAGATATAGGACGAACTTGCCGCCACGGTTGGCGGAGACCAGGAAATCCTGCTCGCTCAGCGGATAGGGCGAGTAGTACGCCGAGTACGCGCCGCTGGCGTGGTATCGTGGCGATTCGACCGGATCGACCGGTCCGTTTCCCGACTCGGGATAGGCCAGATCGGCAGTGACTTTGGTCAGCCCGCGGGGGAAATTGAAGCCTTGATCGGGATCCAGGATGCCGACCGAGCCGGCGAACCAGTTGTGGTGCGCGCTGCCGGTGAACATCACTCGGCGGCTGCCCGGGATGCTGCGAGCATCCTTCAGCAAGTCGGGCCAGACGCTCTGGTTGCCCCAGAAAGTCTGTACTTGCGTGCCATCGGGATTAACAGTCCACAGTCCCTGGGCGCGCCACAGCGGTTTGTCGGTGTATTCCCAGCGGGTATAGATCACTCGCCCGTCGTTCATCACCGACGGCAGATAGTCCGGTTCGTTGTTGCGCGACACCAGATAGATGTTCCTGCCATCCGCGTCGCACCGCGCCAGAACATAGGCGTTCGTCGGCGGCATGCACCGCACGTAGGTGTGTCCGCGGGTGGTCGAGAACATGATGTGTCCGTCGGGCAGATAAATCGGATCGAAATCGTCGTAGATCCCGTCGGTCAACTGTCTTTGTTCCGAACCATCGGCCTGGATCTCGTACAAGTGGAAGGCCTTTTCGTTGTGCGGCTTGAAGCAGAATAGAACCGTCGAACCGTCGAACGACACGTCGGGCCGCCAGAACGAACCGTGCAGCGGCGGTTGCGGCATCAGTTGGCGCAGGCGACCGCCCGGTTCCAGCCCTTCAAGAACCAGCAACCGGCCGCCCGGCACCGCTTGATACCCCAGTCGGTGCCGCGTCTCGTGCTGCCATTCCCGGCCTTGCGGGTAGGGCTGGTCGATGAACACGATCTTCTCGAAATCGAGCGCCGGGTTGCGGAACATGATGCTTCGCTTCAACGTGCGCACCTGGAAGTACAAATTGCGGTCGCCCTGAACCAATTCGCCAGCCCGCCGTTCGAGTTCGGCGAGTTGATCGAGTTCGTTGGCAAAGGAAATCTGACCTTCGCGGCGCGACTCGATTCGTTCGGCCAACTCGCGAGTCCAGCGGATTTCGTCGCGAATCCGTTCGGGCGACGGACTACCGGTCGAGACGGGAGTCGTCAGATGCCACACGCGTCCGCCCTGAATCTGCATCGGGGCTGTGTCTTGGCCGGCTTGGTGGAGCCAGTCGAGTTCCAAGGCGGCCCGAGCTTGCTCGGCAGTCAAGTCGTGAGTCTCCGGCGTGCGCGGAGTCACGTAGGGAGCCACTGCTTCGTGGATCCGCGGGCGGAAATCGATGCGGGGGCCGATCTCGAGCATCAACCGCACCCACTCGGGCGAAAACTGGGCCGCGTCGCCCTGGGCCTTCAAGACCTCGAAACGAGCCGCGATCGCGTCGAGTTCCTGCCAGTGCTGGATCTGTTCCGACGTCTGCTTGGCCCACTGGCTCTCCGTCAGTGGTTTGTATTCCAGCAACAACTCGATCAGCCGCTGGGCCGCCGGCAACTGCAATTCGTTGCCGCGAGCGGCCAGCCAGTCGCCCGTCGCAATCCCGGTATAGTCGGTCAGTTGAGCCAGCGACTCGGCAAACTCCACCGACAAGCGTGCAGCGAGCACCTGCGTCAAGCGGTCAGCCGGTTCGATCCCCTGTTCGACCAGATTCCGCCGCACCGCGGCCAGCGTCTCGGCCAAATCGCTACGGCGCTCGTAAACCCGCGTTACTTGCTCGGCCACCCGGCTGTCGGCCAGCGCGATCGCTTCGATACCGTTCAGATACAGTCGCGCCACCTCGTCCGCCGTAAGTGCGTCGCTGTAAACTCGCAGATCGTCCAACGAGCCTTGAAAGCATTCGTGCCCGTTGGTCGACGCAATGCAACCAGGCGCCGAGCCGCCGGCGGTGATCGTTCCCGGACGCTGGAGCGAACCGATCTGCTTGCCGTCCAGGTAGACACGCATCGTCTGCCCGTCGTATGTGGCGGCGCAGTGATGCCAGCCGCCGTCGAGCAGCCATTTAGGATCGATCGGCGCATCGCATTCCACGTATCCGTGTACGTTCAGCCCCAAGGCAAGCACCTTGCCGTCCTCCTGGAACGAGAACAGCACGCGTCGGTCGCCGTCCTCCTTGCGGAAGATCTCGTTGTACCGATCAAAGCGGTTGACCTGCGTCCAAGCCGAGAAGCTGATCTGCTTCGTCGCCGAGAAATCCGGCAACCCGCTGCCTCGAACGGACAGCAGATGCTGCCCGGAGAAACGCATCGCGCGGCCGAACACACCACCGGCTTGAACCGCCTGGCCAGACTGGCTTCCTGCCTGGGTCGCGTGATATCCGTTCCCGCTGCTGTCCAAGCACTCGCCGCCCGGTTCGTCGAATGTCCAGTGGGCAAGGAGTGGTCTTTCAACAGTTACCGGGGCCATCGCATTCCTCGATGGTTCGGCGGCCCCAGCGGGAACGATTGGAGCCAGAAGCAACCAGGCGACGAACGCAAGCGGCAGACGGAAAGCGGCTGGATGCATGGACGGGCCTCCATTTCTCAACACGGGGCTTCGAGCGGCGGGCATCGTCGACAATGTAACCGCTGGGCCGACCGCATTCAACTCAGCGAGTGGTTCGCGGGCCACAATGAGGCGCGGGCGCTGAACGCGACTCGGAAAGCAAACCTCTGCTCCGCCCCGCGGCCGGCGGTCGCGGGCCACAGTGGGGCGCGGGCGACGAACGTCGCCCCCGGCAACCTGCCGAGACATTGGAACCGACTGGCCAGCATGCCCGATTCAGATCAACTCTTGCATGCTCTGGTCAGGGCAGCAAGACGGGGGCTGGATCGATGCCTTCCAGCGGCGCGAAATGACCGTCGACGATGGCTTCGCCCAGTCGGTCGATGGCGCGATGGTCGTCGTCGTCGCGGCGCTGAGCGCTCAATTCCTGCGCCAGAACTTGTGCTGCCAAGTGCAGGATTTCGTCGTCGGATCGGGCTGCCCAGAGGCTGGTACACAAGAGGACGACGGATTTCAGCACGCGGTCGGCGACCTCGACCGTCCGAGTCTGCTGATCGGCCATCGCGGGACCGAACCGTTCGCGCAACTGGCGGATTTCGGTCGCGGCCAGACGCAGCTCGCGCCACGCCTGACCGGCCCGAGTCGCCAGCGATTCGGGCAACTCCCGTGTTCCCTGGACGACGGGCGGCGGAATTTCTGCCGCCGTAGCCCCGTCGTGGCGGGACAATCCGTGGAAAAACGCGAGTCGCAGCAGTTCCCCTTCGCCCTCGTAGATGCTCGGTGCGAGGTAGTCGTACAACCGGTCGCCCCAGGAATGACCCTGCAGAAAGGCCCGCCCGCCGTGCGTCTTCATCGCCAACTCGACCGCTGCGACGCGCAACGAGTCGCTCGCGAAGACCTTGGCCACGATCGCCTCCAATTCTCCGCGATAGCCGTGGTCCAGCAGGCCGGAGGTCCAGGCGACCAGGGCGTCGCACCCCACCATCATGCCCGCCAACCGAGCCAGCCGAAATCGCACCAACTGGCGGTCGGCGATCGGTCGGCCGAACGTTCGGCGGTGACGAACCCACGGCAGCATGTCCGCCAACATGCGGCGCAGAGTGCCGGCGGCACTGGCGCAAAGGCCGATCCGCGCATAGTTCAGGTTGCGATAGGCGATCGTCAATCCGCTACCGCCGCCCGCGTCCAAGCGATTGGCCGCCGGAACGCGAAAACCGTGAAACCGCACACCGCAGTTCCAGGTGCGTCGCAACGCATGCAAGCCGTAATGCTGCAACTGGAATGTGGCGTCTTCCTGATCGGGCAACTCGCATACGACGGCGGCCGGCTGGCCGTCGATGCGGCAGATCAGCAACAACGTTCGCCCCGGTGCCAGATTGGTGACAAACAGCTTTTCGCCGTAGACCAGCAGCGAGTCGCCCTGCGGTTCCGCATAGGTCTGCAGGGCGGTCAAGTCGGAACCGGCCCCCGGCTCGGTCAACGCAAAGGCCGAAAGACGGCGGCCGGTGGCCAAATCGGGCAGCAACCGCTGGCGTTGCGATTCCGAACCGAACCGCTCCAAGGCCCGGGGCGCACCAATGCACCCATGCACGGACCCCAACGCGGCGACGGTCGGATCGACAGCAGCCATCCGGGTCAGAAACGGCGCGAAGCTGCGAAACGCCACTCCCGAGCCGCCATACCGCCGATCGATCGAGAGTCCCCAGTAGCCGATCGCAGCGAGATCGTCCAGAACCGACTCCCGCACCCGGCCGTCCGCGCCCCATAAAGTCGCCGCGGCTCGATGCTGGCGGACTAGCTTAACGGCCCCGTCCATCACCGCTTGCGCATCGAGCTCGGTCGCCTCGACCGTCGCTGCGAACGCGTCGCCCGACACGGCTGTGTCCCAAACCGCGCGGTAAATCGGACTGCTGGTCGCTTGGTAGTGCGGGTGCAAATGCCACTCCGCGGGCACGCCGACGGCTGGAATAGCACAGCGGCGAGCAGGTTGAATGAAGATTGGTTGAGGAGGGATTTCCACTGAGTGGAGGCGAAGGGAGTCGAACCCTCGACCTCAGCATTGCGAACGCTGCGCTCTCCCAACTGAGCTACGCCCCCATCCTGACCAAAACTCGATCAAGTGCGGCTAGTCTATCGCGATGACCCGATCTTGTCCAGCCGACGAAAACCGGCAGGGAGATTTTTCGGAAAACGCTTCCTGCGATTGATCTCTGGCACCGTGAAAAAACGCCCTTCAGGGGTATTTGATGCCGAAGAATTTGCAAGGGATCTCTGCATTGAGACTCCGTATTCCGCAGAGTCCGAGTAGGAATCGGGCTGAATGTTCGAGCGAGATGACGGGTTTCAAGGTTCCATGCCCAGGCTGCGCAAATAGGCAGCTCGCTGGGCTTCAATCCCGAGTTCCGAGGTGATTTCACGCCATTGTTTGGCGGCTTGCTCGAGCGATTCGGACGGCTGCACTCCCCCCGTTACGGCGGATCGGACGGCTTGGTCAAGTGCCGACAGATACCTCGACCGACCAGGGATTCGCACGGAGTCTAGCCACAACGAACGACGTTGGATCTGTTTGACTAATTCCCCAAATTCCCGAGCGGTTTCGAAGTCGCGGCCCAGCCAGGATGCTGCTATTGGGATCTGGCTACTGCGGTACAGGCTGGTCGATTTGCTGAACGGCGAGACCTGCTCGCTCCATTCCGTGCTCGATAGGCTGAGCAGCAGGTTCAAAGCGGCCTGCGGCTGCCGAGTCCTCGCGCCTACCGCCCCGATCCTACCCGCGATGCCCAGAAGAGTAACTCGCCCATCCTCGCTGCGATCCCGGGACTGCCATTTGCCATCACCGTAGTTGAAGACCTCGAGCGACCCAGGCAACTCGGCGACGGCCAATGGCAGCACGGGGTCGCCCGGCGATCCGTCCGCCGACGTGGCCCCTCGGTTAGGCCAAGTGACCGCCATGGCGCACCGCCCCGCCAGCAGTTCGCGGCGTGCTTCGGCGGGACCGACCTTCAGCATCGCCTCAGCATTTCGCTGGTGGACGGCGACAAGTTCCTCCAGCGCCCGGACGAACGGCGGTCCGGCGATCAAGGGTTCCATGGTTTGCGAATCGAAAAGCGTCGAGTAGTAGTTCCGATGGCGTGCATACACCGCGGCTCGCGCCAGAAGGATCTGAGACGCCCATCCGTCGCTGAGCGGCTCGACCGCCGCATGCCACCCTTCCACTGGGGACGGCTGCAAGTCGCCCAAAATTGCCGGGTCCGCGAGCCGCTCGGCCAATTCGCGGTACTGCTTCCATGTCTCCGGCGGAACGGCTCCGATCTTGTCAAAGATGTCTTGGCGATAAAGCAGCGTGAGGACGGGCGACCCGAGCGGGACGGCGAAGATCTGCTCGCCCCAAACAATCTCGGTCTGTCGGATCAGGTCGAAGATGTCCCGTCGTCCGAATTCCGGGCTGTTCACCGTCCCGGCCGGAATTGCGCTGATCAGGTTGCGTTCCGCCAACTCGCCCATCAAGCCGGACGGAAAGATCACCGCGTCAGCGGCGATGCTGCGATGTTGCTCGGCGGTCAGTTGGTCCGACGTGGTTTGTTGGATCCGCAATTCTCCGTCCGCACGCGCTGCCCACTGGCGCTCGACCGCCTCGGCCAACGGCGGATCGTCTACGATCAAAACCGTCAGCGGCTCGGTGGCACGCCTCGCGTCCGTGTTTCCAGGCGGTGCTTCCGTTCGCCTTGGACAACCCGTCAGGAACAAGAAGACAACCGCAAGAAGCAGGGCCAGACTCTTTCTAATGCGGCCTGAAATGCCTGTTGCATTGAATCGTGTGGGCGTATGGTCGCTCGTTCCGTCGATCATGAAGACTCCGGGAAAGTTGCTGGATACCGGTCGTGCAGGTTACAATCCGCTGCAAGGTGGCTGCCAATCTACCGTGTCGCCGACTCCCCGAGAAGGACCGAAATGGAAACCGAGGTTGTCATCGATGTGTTGTGTCCCTCGTGCCGGTCTCCGGTGGCACCGACTGCGGAAATCTGTCCGAAGTGCGGGGCGATGCTCGGCGGATCGACTTCGACCTGGATGCCGCCCTCGGACAATCGTGCGGCCCTGCAAAGTCTACTCGATCATCGCGGTCTTCTGCTGCTCGTCCTGTTCGGGGCCACGGCGGGACTCGGCCTTCCGCTGCTTTGGAAAAGCCGCGTCTTTTCGCGATCTGCCAAGATTCTCTTGAGTATCGCGCTGTGCGTCTATACGGCCCTGATCTTCTACTTGTTCTGGCGGGTGATGAGTTGGTCGCTCGCCTCCATCCGCGACTCGTTGGGGTAGTTTACATCGGCGCGAACTGGGCGAACCGTTGCTTCTCGACGGCTTTCATATAGGCGTCGGCACCATCGATGACGTCGTCGTCGACCAATTGTTGCAGCGCGTCGTCCATCGACTGCATGCCCTCGCGTTTGCTGGACTGCAGCACGGAAGTAATCTTCTCGATCTTGCCCTCGCGAATGATGTTCGCCACCGCGTTCGTGCCAAACAGGATTTCGTTGGCAGCCACCCGGCCCTTGCCACCTTTGCGGCGCAGCAGTTGTTGAGCCACGATTCCCCGGATCGACTCGGCCAGCATGGTGCGGATTTGCGCCTGCTGTTCGCTGGGAAACACGTCGATGATGCGATCGATCGTCTTGGGGGCGCTGTTGGTGTGCAGCGTGCCGTAGACCAGCGTCCCCATGCCCGCCGCGCTGATCGCCAGTCCGATCGTTTCCAGATCGCGCATTTCGCCCACCAACACGACGTCGGCGTCTTGCCGCGTGACCGATCGCAGTGCGTTGGCAAACGACTGGGTATGTTCGCCCACCTCGCGGTGCGTGATGATCGATCGTCGGTTGCGATGCACGAACTCGACCGGATCCTCGATGGTCACGATGTGCTTGCGGTGCTGTTGGTTGATATGGTCGATCAAGGCCGCCAGCGTGGTCGATTTTCCGCTGCCCGTCGGTCCGGTGACGAGCACCAGGCCGCTCCGCAACTCGGTGAACCGCAACAGACCCGGCGGCAGGCCCAACTCCTCGACTGTCAAGATCCGTGTCGGGATCAACCGCATGACCGCCGCATAGCCGGTGCGTTGGAAGAAGTAGTTGCAGCGGAACCTCGCCTTGTCGCCGATCCCGTAAGCGAAGTCGAAGTCCAGGTTCTCCTCGTAGCGCGACCGCTGGCTGTCGCTGCAGAGTTCGAACAGGTACTCGCCCAGGCGGTCGCGCGTCAGCACGTCGTGATCCTCGATGTTCCGCACCTCGCCGTCGATGCGGTATTTGGGCGGTTGCCCAACCACCAGATGCAGGTCCGAAGCGTTGACTTCCTGCATCCGCAGCAGCAGGTGATCCAAGTGTGCCATGCCTCACGCTCCCTTTACGCCAATTCGGCTTTCACGTATTTCAGGTTCTCGGCGTACTCGCAAGCCAATTGCCGGCTGATCCGGCCTTCCTTGGCCAATCGAACCAGCGACTCGTCCATCAGCACCATGCCGTGCTGCTTGCCCGTCTGCATCAGACCGCGGATCTGGTGGACTTTTTCTTCGCGGATCAGGTGCCCGATGGCCTGCGTGTTCACCAGGATCTCGACGGCCAGCACCATCGAATGTCCGTCGGCGCCGGGCAGCAGCAGTTGCGAGCAGATACCGCGCAGCGACTCCGACAGCATGGCGCGGATCTGGGGCTGCTCTTTCGGCGGAAAGACGTCCAGCACCCGCCCGATCGTTCGGATCGCGTCCGGCGTATGCAGCGTCGCCAGCACCAGATGTCCCGTCTCGGCGGCCGTGATCGCCAAGGACGTTGTCTCCAGATCCCGCATCTCGCCCACCATGATCACGTCGGGCGCTTCGCGCAAAGCCGAACGCAGCGCGTTGCTGAACGATCGAGTGTGGATGCCGACCTGCCGCTGGTTCACATGGCCCCGTTTGCACGGATGGACGAACTCGATCGGATCCTCGACGGTGATGATGTGCTCGGCCCGTTCGCGGTTCAGACGGTCCACCATCGCCGCCAGCGTGGTGGTCTTACCGCTGCCTTTCGGGCCGGTGACCAACACGACGCCAACGCGATACTCGGTGAACCGCTTGACGACATCCGGCAATTTCAAGTCGTCGAACGAAGGCACCTTTTCCGGAATCAAGCGAAAGACCCCGTCGATGCCGCGGTGCTGGTGCAGCAAGTTCGCCCGATAACGCCCGAGTTCGGGGCCGCCGTCGTACGAGAAGTCCAGATCCAGTTCCGCCTCGAAATACGCGCGTTGATCGTCGCTCAAGATCGCCAACAGCGACTGTTCGGCCGCAGCGGCCGGCAGACTGGGACGAGGCAAGTCCCGTAACGTCCCGTGGAGCCGAACGACCGGCACCATGCTCGATTTGACGTGCAGATCCGAAGCGCCCATGCGGCGTGCTTCGAGCATCAAGCAGTGGATCAGCTCCAGTCCCGGCTCCGGCAACGGCTGGATCTCCTGCGGCACGGCGGCGACGCGGTCGGTGGTGCGATCGACGGCCTTTTCCGCGGGAGCAGCGCGTTCCAGAATTTCAGCTCGTTCAGCCGGCTTCTCCGCGATCTCCTCTTCTCTCGGACGGGACTCGCCCGCCTGCGCCGGCGCGGGTGGCGGGCCGTCGTCGTCCAGACCGATCTGCTCCGCGAACAGCTTGTCCAACTGCTTTTCGTAGACCGACTGGAACTGAGCGGCCATTTTTTCGGAGACGACCTGCCGTTCGACCAACTGCTGGAGGGCCTTCAACGGGTCCGGCGTCTCGGCCAGCAGCGCGTCGAGTTCCGGCTCGGGCAGCAGTTTGTTGTGCAATGCAATCCGTTTGAAGACCTGCTGAGTTGCTTTCGACATGACTGCCTCGCGGGAACGGGGATCGGCGCTGGTCGAAAATTCAAACGTCCGCATTCTACCCGCGCCACCGGCAATCTCCAAAGGGATTTCGCGGCGAATTGACGGCTTGGCGAAAAAGCCGACAATGACGGGGCAAACGTTCAGCCTCAGCGATAAGGAACAGCCCGTGTCTACATTCGCCGTCATTCTGCCCGCAGCCGGAAAGAGCAGCCGCTTCAAGGATCAACACTACCGAAAACCCTTTGCGCCGCTCGACAACCGAGCCGTCTGGCTGCATTCGGCCGAACGATTCCTGAACCGGGACGATGTCAAGCAGTTGATCCTGGTCGTCTCGCCGGAGGACCGCGAAGAGTTCGATTCCAAGTTCGCTGCCAATGTGGCCATCCTGGGGATCGACGTGGTCGAGGGCGGACAGCATCGCCCCGATTCGGTGCAACGCGCGTTGGCTCGCGTCAAGCCGGATATCCAGTTCGTGGCCGTCCACGATGCCGCCCGGCCGTGCGTGGCGAACGAATGGATCGACAAAGTGTTCGATGCGGCCGTGAATTCCGGCGCCGCCATTCTGGCCGTGCCGGTGCGGGGCACCTTGAAGCGAGTCGCGGGCGGCAAGATCACGGAAACGGTCGAACGTCAGGATTTGTGGGAAGCCCAAACGCCGCAAGTCTTCCGGCGTCAACTGCTGTTGGATGCGTACGCAAGCCGCGACGATTTGAATGCTACCGACGATGCCCAATTGGTCGAGCGGTTGGGCCATCCGGTGACGATCGTCGAAGGTTCGCCGATCAACCTGAAGATCACCACCAAGGAGGACCTGCGGCTGGCCGCTCAAGCCCTGAAGGCCCTGCCCAAACCCAAGATCCTCGGCCCCGTCCACCCCTTCGCCGACGACGACCTGTGGCGCTAGCGCCACAAGTCTCGCGCATGGGTCAGTCGTTCCAATTTCATTCCCGCGGCAAACCGAGCTAGATCACAGGAGAGACGCGACGTCGCCGCAGAAGTGAGATTTGAGGGACAGACCCCAGTCTTTGAAGTTGCGCATCGTCTCCGCCGAGCTTGCTCGGTGGGACGGCGATTCTGCACTACATCGCGGCATCCTGAGAAGCCTCGCCCCCGCCGAGCTTGCTCGGTGGAACGCATGATTCGGTCACTCTCATGCGCGAAATACCGATCCTTGCTTCCGCCGAGCAAGCTCGGCGGGGGCGAAGTCGGAGGAAATGCGCAACTTCAAAGACCCCAGTTTCCCAGAGTGGCCGGACTCGGCGTTCATCTCAGGACGGTACCGTGTGCTGCCTGGGTCTTGACTGTCGATTTCGCCCCCGCTAGTTTGACGACGGAGTCGGGAGTTCACGCTTCAGCGTCTCAATGCGCGTGACCTTGGCCGCTGACACAATGAATCGTGAACTCAAACGAAAACCCGACCCTTCCAGTCACCGCCCCGTGTCGCTCTTTCGCCAGGCCACACACCATGCCGTCTTCCGAACAATCAGCGGATGTTCCCACGAGTTCCGCGTCCGAACCCCAGTTCGACGTCTTCTTGTCGCACAACAGCCACGACAAGCCGTTGGTCCAGGAGTTGGCCGATAAGCTGATCGAGTACGGTGTCAAGCCGTGGCTTGATGAACGCGAACTGGTTCCTGGGCGACCTTGGCAAGATGCGCTGGAAAGGATCATCGCCACCACCCGCACGGCCGCGGTCCTGTTCGGTCCGGCCGGGCTGGGACCGTGGGAAGAACCGGAGATGCGAGCGTGTTTGAGCCAGTTCGTCCGACGCAAACTGTCCGTGATCCCGGTGCTGCTGCCTGACGCTCCTGAGCAGCCCGCGTTGCCGCTCTTCCTTCAAGAGTTTACCTGGGTGGATCTTCGCCAGGGACTGACCGACGAGGGGATCGAGAGACTGGTCTGGGGGATCACGGGTGAGAAGACGAAGAAGTCGAATCGGTCGGGCAACCGGAAGATCGGCGACGCGGCGGCCGAGTCCATCGCGGCCGACATGCGGCGATGGTACGGCAAGCACGTCGGTCGGACGTGGGATGCGCGATGGTCGGACGCAGATGCGGACGCGGATACGAACCAGCCCGAAAAGCTGCCGCCGTTCATCGATTCCCAGGGAATGCGGTTGCTGTCCGAACTCGAAGACCCTCGCCCGTATCTGCGCGCCGAGCACTTCCGCGCGGGACGGGTGGCTCGTGGCGGCGGCGATACGACAGGCCAGAAGCCCGATGCCTGGATGGCCGTCGATCGCTTCGAGGTAGCGCACAATTCACTTGCGGCCGAAGACGGCAGGGACTGGGATCTGTCGCGTTTGGCGCTGACCACCGATGCGGGCGTCGGCAAGACCACGACGATGGAATGGTTCGAAGTCGAGTTGAACCGCGGCAGCGGCGATCGACTGGCGATGCTGCTGACCTTTCGCGATTTGCGGAATATCTCGGGCGACGGGTGGGCCGACGGCCTGCTGCCGCTGCTGGTCCGCCGAGTCATCGAGCGAGTTCCCGGAATCGCCGAGGACCACGCGCGGCAGGCGCTGGAGTTTCTTCGCGACCGAGGCCGGTTGGTGCTGCTGCTGGACGGGCTGGACCAGGCTTCGCCCGAGGGTCGGCCGGTGGACGTACTGCGAAACCTGATTGGCGATGTGGCCTGGCGAGCGTGCCGCATCGTCGTCAGCGGCCGGCCTCACGCCTTGCAGCGCCACTGGGACGATCTGTTCGCCGGCCCGGACCACCACCGCTGGCGGTTCGTGCAGGTGGACGAATTCGACGAATCCCAGCAGCGGCAGTATCTGGGCCGGACCGCGGAGGGCAAGGAACGCTTCGAAATGCTGCCGCTGGAAGACCGCGAGATCCTGGGCACGCCGCGCGTGCTGGCCTATCTGCGCGAACTGCCGGACGCCCAGTTGAGCCTGATCCACACGCAGGCCGACGTCTACTGGCGAGCGATCAACCATCTGTTGCTGGAGGGCATGAACGGCTCGCGGGAAGCCCGGCAGATCGGATTGCTGCCCGGCGAGCAGGTGCCGGAAAAAGTGCAGAAGCGGTCGCTGGAGCGAGCCAAATACGTGTTGGCCGCGATCGCGTTCGTGATGACCTCGACGCCGCTGCCGGCTCGCAATGACGAGGGAGACGAGCAACCCAATTTCGACGGCGTACCGGACAACGAGTTTCCCGCGTTCCTGGACACGGTCTACCATCTGCTCCAGCGGCGACCCGGCGAAGGCGATCGATCGCGTCTGGAGCGGGATGTCGAAGGACTGACCGCGCTGAACCAGTTTCTGGATCACGGCTTCTTCGACACCGGAGTCGTGGGACAGGATGGCGTCTTCTGGCGGAACCGGACGTTGCAGGAGTTCTTCACGGCGTACTGGCTGGCTCAGTTCTGTCACGAGCAGGATGCCGAGCCGTGGGGCGGCCGGGTGTCCTGCGGCGATCGACCGCAGAGCGAGTCCTACTACTGGGTTTGGCGATTCTTGTGCGAGATGCCCGACGAAGCGCGCAATCCGCGGGTCTGGTCGCGGGCGATCGAACCAGTCTTCCGCCCCGGCGACGGCACCATCGCCGGCACCTGCCGCAGTGGCGAACTGATCTACCGCGCCTGGTCCGCGCTGGAAGAACTCGTCCGGCGCCGGGAATCGCTGGCCATTCAAGTCCAGGCGGCGTTTTGGGGCGAATTCGAAAGCGAGATTCTCAGCGGGCGGCGCGGGGAAGATGCCCAGCGTGCGGCACGCCAGTTTTGCGACCACTTCATCGATATCCCGGGCGGCGAATTCCAAATGGGCGCGCCGCCCGAAAAACAAGGCATGCCCGAGGATCTGCGGCGGAGATGGAAGACCTATCTCGAACGAGACGGCGATCCGGCAGAATTGGCGGAGCAACATCTGTCGCGGGCTTCGTATCCGCCGGGAAAGACCGGACAGCAAGCGCGGAAACAAGCGATTGATCGGTGGACACGCTTCTTTCAGGACCGAGATCTCGAAGCGATTTCACAGTTGTACTATCCCGCGAACGAGACGCCCGTGGTGCGGACGCAAGAGATCGCGGCATTCTGCTTGAATCGCTGGCCGACGGTCAACGCTTGGTATCGCTTGTTCGATCCAGGGCATGGCGTGGCCGATTCGTGGTATCGCGACCGTTACGAACCGATCAGCCCGGACGCGGAAACGCCGACAATCTACGTCAGTTGGTACGATGCTTGGGCGTTCTGCCTGTGGGCGCGCTGGGACGGCCAAAGTTGTCGATTGCCGCACGAAAACGAGTGGGAATACGCGGCCAAGGCAGGAACCGATTGGAATTGGAACTACTGGTGGGGCGACGATTTTAAGCCGGGAAGGTGCAATGCCGAACGGAAGGTCGGCCACACCACTCGTCCCCAACTCGAGCACGCGAATCCCTGGGGCTTGGAAGACATGCTGGGCAACGTGTGGGAATGGACGGAGGACGAATACCGCCGCGCGTATGACCTTGACTCGCCCCCCGACAGTTCCGCCCGCGTTTTGCGTGGCGGCTCGTGGGGCAACAACGCCTACCGCGTGCGTTCTGCGTTCCGCAACGACCTTCAACCCTGGTTCTCTGAGTACGACGCGGGTTTTCGCGTGTCCAGGGCTCTACCGCGAAAACCTTAATCTCTTCTCCCCTTCTTCTTCCCCCCGGTCCCGACGCTCGGCGCAGCCGAGCGCGCGAAAAATTTTCGCGTTATGGCCCCCGATCTGTCGTTCCCATTTCACTTCCACGGCCGACAGTGGCCCGACGGCTTATTTCCGCAGAACGAGCACCGCCGGACCGCTGAGCGGCGACTGCAGACGGCGTTTGGCGCCGCCCTGGATCGGCTCACCAGCGTGGCTGGTTCCGGTCACCGGGTGCAGCCATTGGACTTCGAACGAACTGCTGGCTCCGGACAAGTCGACTTCCACTTCGCGGCCCTCCGGCAGGAAGACCACGTACTGCCGTCCCGGAACGGCCAGGCAGAACCGTGACGACGCGAGATCCTCGCGGGGCATCATGGCGGCCAGATCCAGGCGTTCCGCCAACCGTCGCGTCTGGCCCAGGCTCTCGCGGACGGGATTCCAGGAATCCGGCTCCGCCTTGCCGAGCACTCGATTGTCGTACGGGTCCATGAAGATCGGATTGTGGCCGCGTGTGAAACTCATCCAGGCCCATTCCGGATTGCCGCCGATGCCCCAGAGATGATCCGTGTCCGACAGGATCACTTTCGTACCGTCGGCCGGCGGCGGATTGGTGCGGTAGTTGTACCCGCCCACGGCGTCGGGATTCGGCGAGATCCAGTCGGCCGGGCTGTCGAACAACATCGTGTTCGTGCCCCGCTGTTTCGTGTCGCGCGAGTAGGGGAACGTCATGCCCACGGGATGCTGCTGCGGCTTGTCTCGCTGATACGCCTTGATGACGCGGATCAGATGGTACTGCCACGCAATCGAGTAGGCGCCGCTCTCGTTGATGATCTCGTACAGCACGTTGTCCAGATCGTTCACCGAGTCGATCAAGTGGCGAACATAGGCTTCCTGCAAGCTCGTCACAGCAGGCAAGTGCAGCGTATGCGTCAGCAGGCCGCGACCATCACCGCCGGCGTCGCCGTCCAAACCCTGAACGTTGTTAGATGGATGGAAGGGATGCGATTTCCAGGCATCGGGCAGATGCTGCAACCCCCAACCCTCGAACAGCATGATCGACACATAGACGCCGCGGTCGCGCGCGGCCTGCACACGCTGCCGCAGTCGATCGAAATAGGCCGGATCAAACTGCCGGAGATCGAACTTGGGTCCGCCATCCAGCGCCGTGCCGGGGCCAGTGCGTTTCCAGGGGTGCGGCGCCACCGTGTACAAATCGGTCTGCGCCGTGTACTGAGGCGTGGCCGCGGCATTCCAGCGAGTCAGTTCCCAGCGCCACAGCCGAACGAAGTTGTGATGGAGCCGGTCGAGAAAGTCCAAATATTGCGCGAAATCGAACTCGGGAGGCGGATCGCCTTTGCCCATGTCGGAGAGATTGTTCCACGTATGGGCGCCTGTCAGATAGACCGCCCGGCCCGAGGCATCGGCGAAATAGCGCCCGTTCTGCGGATGCACCCGCAGCGGCCCGGCCGTCGCGGCTCGCTTCGAAGAGTCGGCGGCCCAGCCCATCGCCGGTGGTCGCAGCCCCGTCGCGCACGCAGCACCCGCTGCCAGAACCCCGGCTTGTCGAAGAAATCGGCGTCGGTTCATGCAATCTCTCCCCGGCGGCGTATGGCCGCAACTCAGAAGTTCGTCCGGTCGTTCGGTCGTTCGGCCGGACCATACAGCGACGCTTGCACGGAAGGCCGCATCGTGTTCAAGGTTTCGGTCGTTCCACGGTGAACGATGTGCCTGAATACCACAGCTCGTATTCTTGCTTGTTCGATCACGAGCTGCAAGTCACAGACCCTGCGCCACCGATACTCGCGCACCTGCGCCCAAACCGATCGCCGCCCGCTACAGCGTCCAGCCTTTGCGGTATTCGCGGCGGACGTATTGGTTCAGGTCGGGGCGGTTGGTGCATTCCATCGCGGCGCCGTCCCATTGAACGGGCTGGTTCAATCCGGCACGCATGGCGAGGTGGGCAACCAGCAGCATTTCCATGAAGGGGCCGGCGAACGTGGCGAAGCCGGAGAACGTCGAACCGCCCCCGGCGCGACAGGCGGTGAGGAAATCGCCCATGATCCCGCCGCGCGGCCGCGGGAGATGCGCTGCCGGCGGGATGAACTCCTGGCGGCGCGAGGCAGGCAGCAGGACGGGACTGCCTCCGTGGGAACCGCAGCAGATGATGCCGTGCTCGCCGACAAACAGATTGCCGGCGCCGGTCAGTCGCTTGGCAAGTTCCGGATCCAGCCGTTCGATTTCCGCGAAGGCCGGCGGCAAATGCGGACGGGTTTGCGTGGGCGTCCCGTCCGGGCCTTTGTAGCTGCCGTCGGTGTTTGGCTTGCTTCCCTCGTGCCAATACACGGGCACCGCCGGCGAACCGGCGCGAGGTGGAAAATCGTAGCGGACCGTGCTCCACCGCGGGAAACGGTCGTCGCTGACGTCGCCGACATCGAGCAGTTCGACGCGCTCGGGATAGCCCAACTGCATGGCGAAGCAAACGGCGTCCATGACGTGCGTCCCCCAGCCGCCGAGCGAGCCAGTGCCGAAATCGCACCAGCCGTGCCACGGCCGGTAGACGGAACTGAACGGCCGCTCTTGAGCCGGACCGAGCCAAGCATCCCAGTCCAACCCCGCGGGCACGGGTTGCGGCGCGGGCTTGGGCATGCTGCCGCCAAAGCGAGACGCGAACACGTGCCAGGCGTGGACTTCGCGCAGCGCGCCGATCGCGCCGGCTTCGAGCCATTCCCGCAGCGTTTGGTGGCCGCCGGTGCCCGAGCCTTGATTGCCCATCTGCGTGACGACCGGAGATTGGCGAGCCGCGTCGCCCAAGGCCCGCGCCTCGGCGATGTGGTGGACCAGCGGCTTTTCGCAGTAGACATGTTTGCCCAGTCGAATCGCCATCATCGTCGGGCAGGCGTGCTGGTGGTCGGGCGTGGCGATCAAGACCAGATCGATCTCCTTGTGGATCTTGTCGAACATCGTCCGGTAATCGCTAAACGTCTTGATCCGCGCCGGGTCGAAGTCCGCAACACCGGCCTTGCCGGCCCCGTCTGCCAAACGTGCGAGAGCTCGCTGCAGATTTCCCGCATCCGGTTCGACCAACGCCACGTAGTTCAATTCGGGCGCCAGACCGCTCATGTACAGCCCTCGGCCTCCACAGCCGATCGCCGCCACATTCAAGCGGCGGCCCGGCTGCGACGCCCTCAGCACCGCGGGCACCGAGAGCAACTGCCCGGCAGCCGCCACGGCCGCCAACGAGCCTGCGCGTTTGAGTACGTCGCGACGGTTCGAACGCTTGGTCATCATCGGTTGGTCTCCTTGATCCTGGTTGTCAGTGAGGGCGTGGGTACTTCGTTAGGCGGCCATGGTTCACGGCAGTTTGCGTTGGTCGAGGCGTTCGCCGGCGGGGATGCGGATCGGGGTGTTCAATCCGCCGCGAGACTCGAAGTCGGCGAACATGGTCTCGCGCAGTGTCTTGATCTTGTCCTGATATGTCGGCACGTCGATCAGATTGTGCCGCTCGGCTGGATCGTTGACCAGATCGTGGAACGAATCGATGTCCCACACGCCGTGGTGGTAGACGTATTTGTAGTCCTGCGTGCGGATGGCCAGCATGGTGGGCGTCGCCGGGAAGTTCCATTCCCAATGGTATTCGTACAACACGTACTCGCGCCACGGGATCTTCCGCCCCTGAAGCAGCGGCAGGAACGACATGCCGGCCCAGTCGGCTTCCTCCGGTTTCGGAACATTCATCGCCTGCAGCACGGTCGGCGCAATGTCGATGTTCTGCACCATCTGCTCGATGCGCGTTCCCGGCGCGACCAGGCCCGGCGCCCAGACCAGCATCGGGATGCGGATCGATGGCTCGAACGCGGCTCGCTTGTCGTAGAAACCGTGCTCGCCCATGTGAAAGCCGCCGTCGCTCATGTAGATGACGATCGTGCGCTCGGCCAGACCTTGCTTGTTCACGAACTCGATCACGCGGCCCAGGTTCTCGTCGATCGAGTGGATCGCCTCGCAGTAGCCGTAGTACCACTCGTCGAAGCTGGGAACGGGATCGTCGTCGTAGCGGCCCGTCTCCATGTGGTCGATGCCGTGGATGGAATAGCGCCGTTCGCGCACCCAGTTCGGCTGAGTGCGATAGTTGCGTTCGGTGCGAGCCATCGTGTCCGGATAGGGAATCGGCTTGCCGGAGTAGCGTCCCTTGTGGCGAGCGGCCGGCTCGAACGGATAGTGCGGCCCCTTGAAGGCCAGATGCAGATAGAACGGGCGGTCCTTAGGTCGATCTTCGCTCAGCCAGCGGAGCGCCTCGGTCGTGAGCACGTCGGCCTCGTAGCCCTCGGCCTGCCGGCGTTGACCGTTGACATTCAGGACCGGGTCGAAGTACTCGCCTTGGCCGCGGAAGCTGACCCAATGATCGAAGCCGGGTCGGGCGCGGTCGTCTTCGTGCCCCATGTGCCACTTGCCGATCAATGCCGTCGCGATGCCGGCCCGCTGCAGGTATTGCGGAAAGAAGACCGTGCCCGGCGGCTCGGGACGCTGGTTGTCCACGATGCCGTGCCGGTGCATG
Organism: Pirellulaceae bacterium; assembly: GCA_023382975.1. GTDB lineage: Bacteria > Planctomycetota > Planctomycetia > Pirellulales > Pirellulaceae > SKKK01. Next base: position 82,504 of record JAHDXO010000006.1, on the reverse strand, counting down.
TACTGGCCGGTCAGGATCGAGGCCCGCACGGGCGAACAGAGCGACGTGGTGACGAACGCCTTGGCGATGTGCATGCCGTGCGTCGCCATGTAGTCCATCGACGGCGTCTCCAGCCACTCCGGCGCACCAGGGTGGAAGCCCATGAAGTCATAGCGATGATCATCCGACAGCACGAGGATGACGTTGCGGATGTCCTGTTCCCCGCCTTCGACGACATGCGGCGCAAGGTTCGGAAGCACCATCGTCAGTAGAATCAGTAGCCCAGCGGCATCACGGCGCGTCATCGGAACAACCTCCTCAAAGAAAATGGACCTTCGATTCTCGTCAACCAGTGCGGTCGAGAATGCATCACCCCCCGGTGCCTCCCAGCCGCGCGGCAAAGGCGGCGTGCTCGGGCGTCGCCAGACCTTCTTCGAGCACCCGCAGGGTGGCGGCCAAATCGCCGCGCAGCAGCGCGATCGTATCGAGCCACAACCCAGGGAAGAACTGGCTGCGCATCAGGCCTCGTTCGTCTGGCTGTTGCGGCTCGTAGAGCCCGCCGCGCAGCACGAACCAATCGATCGCATCGTCCAGCACTCGCCACACGATGTACTCTTGCACGCCGCTGCGGCGGTAGACGTTCAGCTTGGTATTCAGATCGTAACTGGCGGTGCTGGACGCGACCTCCACGACCAATTCCGGCGCCGATTCGATGTAATCGTCTGGGGTGATCCGCACCTGGCCGCCGAGTTCCGGGGCGATGTACAGCATGGCGTCCGGCTGCGGTTCGTTGTCCAGATCCAACCGCGCGGTGGCGTTGTCGGCCACCTCGACGCCGGGCGTCTTCGCTTCGTAGTTGCCTAACCAGCCAACGATCTTGGCCTGTGGGCAAGCATGACGGCGGACTCGGACGGGAGAGGATATGTAGACGACTCCTTCGATCAGTTCCGCTTTCTTCAATTCGGGCATCGCCACGTATCGCCGCTCGAATTCGTCCCGCGTCAACCGGTCGCCCGGTTCCAGCGGCGGAACGGAGGAGACGGCAACTTCCCCGCGACCCAGTCGTTGGCTTGTAATCGTCGTCATTATCAAACCCCAAGGAGAAAGGGGACATTCTCTGTTCCAACCATCGGCTGCCGGACGGCTGCGCGAACAGGTTTGAACCGGTTTGCATTGTAGTCCGCCAAGGTCGCGAGGAAAACACGACCGCGGCCTCGCGAAGGCCTTGCGTTGCCGATATACTTCGGATTCACAAGGTCGGAGGACGCAAGGTGAGCGAAGAGACTTCTCAGGCTGGGGGCGAATTCGAGCGGGAACCGGTGCCACAGCGGGCACTGCTGGGTTTCAAGAGCTTCGTCGGAATGTACGCGGGCGAGCACTGTGCGGGCACGGAGTTGATGATCGGTCCGCTGTTCGTCGCGTCCGGGGTCAGCGCGTTCGACGTCGTGGTCGGTTTGATCGTCGGCAATGCGCTGGCCGTGCTCAGTTGGATGCTGTTGACGGCGCCCATCGCGGTGCGCTCGCGCGAGACGCTGTATTTCCAATTGGAGAAGATCTGCGGCCGGAACCTGGTCACCCTCTACAATCTCGCCAACGGAGTCATGTTCTGCTTCTTGGCCGGAGCCATGATCACCGTATCGGCCACGGCGGTGGGCGTCTGGTTTCGGTTCCCCATGCCGGGCTTGAACGACTTCTATCCCAACAGCGGCGGTTGGATCGTGGCCGTGCTGAGCGTTGGCGCGCTGATCTCGGTCGTGGCCGCCTACGGCTACAACACGGTCGCTCGGGTGGCGAACATCGCCGCTCCCTGGATGGCCTTGGTCTTCTTGGCCTTCGGCGTAGTAGCCCTGCGGCAGTTCATCGACGTCAGCGGCGCCGCGGTCAACTCGCCGAGCGATCTTTGGCGGTTGGCCGACGAGGTGATTTGGCGCGGGGGCCAGCCGCTGCCGGGCCAAACGAAGTTCACGTTCTGGCACGTGACGTTCTTTGCCTGGTTCTGCAACATGGCGATGCACATCGGCATGTCCGACCTGACGGTGCTTCGTTTTGCCAGGAAGAGCTGGTACGCCGTGGCGTCCGCGGCCGGGATGTACGTGGGGCATTTCATGGCTTGGCTCAGCGCGTCGATGCTGTTCGCGCTGCAGCTTCGCATGGCGGGGCTCACCACCGATGCGGCTATCGCGGCGGCAGATGCAGCCGGGAAATTGCCGGCCCCGTTGCCGGGCCCGCTCGCTTACGAGGCGTGCGGTATTGCCGGACTGATCTGCGTGATCATCGCCGGATGGACGACGGCCAACCCAACGATCTACCGGGCAGGTCTGGCATTTCAAGCCATCACTCCCAATTCGTCGCGGTTCGCCGTAACCTTGGTCACTGGAGCCGTCGCGACGGTGGCCGCGTTATTCCCCGCGCTGGCGATGAAGCTGCTGGACTTCGTCGCGCTCTACGGCATGTTGCTGATGCCGATGGGGGCCGTTGTCTTCGTGGATTTCTGGCTCGCAGGACGGCTCGGGTTCCAGGACCAGTACGCCCAACGCCGCGGCATCGCGTTCAACTGGGCGGCCGGACTGACGTGGTTCGTCACGCTGGCCGTCTGCGTCGCGTTGGTGAAGTACGCCGGTGTGGCGATCTTTTTTGTCAGTTTGCCGGGTTGGTTCGTCGCCGCCGCTCTGTACATCGTCTTGAGCCGCGGCCTGCAGCGGCGATCCACCTCGACATCTCAACATTCCTAGCAGAGAGCGAGCTATGCGTATCATCCTGCAAGTTGCATCCTGGGCAGCCCTCGCGGCAACCATCCTGGCTCCGCTCTTGTTCTTGGGGAACCGATTCGATTTGGATCAGACCAAGTGGTTGATCCTCGCAGCCACGGCAATCTGGTTCGTCGCCACGCCACTCTGGATGGGCCGCAAAGTCGGCTCCGCCGCTTGACGAGCAACCCGTTCACCGCTCTCCCCAACATGCACCGCGGCGGCCCTCCCACCCACTGCGGCGATTCAGCCCGCCTCCGCAGCGTCACGCCTGCGCGCATCAGTCTCTCGTCATCTGGTTTGGCGCTAGCCCGGATTATTCATGGGGGCGAGTTGTAGCACAGGCAGCTTGCCTGTGTTCCCCAAATACAGGCTGGCAGCCTGTACTACGGCCCCGCGGAACACTTCGCGAACAATCCGGGCTAGCGGTGTCAGCATGGGACGCAACGCGCAACAAAGCTGACTCAATCCGCGAAACCACTACAACCGATAAAGTTTGAAAGCGCCAATCCGGACGGCCGGGGTGTGCTCTCTTCCAACCAACTTCTTCTCTACTGAACAGATCTGCCCATGCTATCAGCGAAAACGCACCAACCTGCGACGAAGCACCAAATGGACTCGTGTCTCGCCCATTGCTTGCAAGCACTCGGCGAAACGCGGCCCGATCGCCCGGCGATTCTGGCTCCGGATCGGCCGACATTGAACTACGCCGAGCTTTGGCGGCAGTTTCGCGAGACCGCGGTGGTGTTGCGCAGCGCCGGGATCGAGGGCAACGACCGGGTGGCGATCGTGTTGCCCAACGGTGCCGAGATGGCAACTTGCTTCTTGTGCGTGGCGGGAGTCGCAACGGCGGCACCGTTGAATCCCGCGTACCGCGAAAGCGAATTCGATTTCTATCTGACCGACTTGAACACCCGGGCGGTGATCGTCGGCAGCGACTTGGCCAGTCCGGTGGCCGAACTGGCTCGCCAACGCAACATCCCGGTCATCGCCCTGCGGGCCTGCTCCGACGGAGCTGCGGGCCGGTTCTCGTTGAGCCCGATGAATGAACCCGATTCACGTCGGGTCGATTTTGCGGAACCCGACGATATCGCCTTGGTCCTGCACACCTCTGGAACCACGTCCAAACCCAAGATGGTTCCGCTCAGCCATCGCAACATCCTGGCTTCGGCGGAGAACATCCGAGTCTCGCTGAACCTGGGCGAAGACGACCGATGCTTGAACGTCATGCCCCTGTTTCACATCCATGGCCTGGTCGGGGCGCTGCTCGCGTCGCTGGTGGTGGGAGGCAGCGTCGTGTGCGGCCGAGGGTTCGACGCGGGAACGTTCTTCCCGATCGTCGATCAGCACCAGCCCACGTGGTACACCGCGGTACCGACCATGCACCAGGCGGTGCTGGCCGAAGCGGACCGCGATCCCGACGTGTTGAACAGGCATCGCCTGCGGTTCATCCGCTCCTGCTCGTCGGCGTTGCCGCCGACCGTGATGGAAAACCTGGAGCGCAAGTTCGGCGTGCCCGTCGTGGAGGCCTACGGCATGACCGAGGCCGCTCACCAGATGACGTGCAACCCGTTGCCGCCGGCGCCGCGGAAGCCCGGTTCCGTCGGAGTTCCCACGGGCGTCGAGGTGGCGGTGATGAGCGAGCACGGCGATCTGCTTCCCTGCGGTGCGAACGGCGAGGTGGTGATCCGCGGGGCCAACGTGACGGGCGGATATGCGAACCGTCCCGAAGCGAATGCCCAAGCGTTTACGAACGGCTGGTTCCGCACGGGCGATCAGGGAAGGTTTGACGAAGACGGCTATCTGTATCTGACGGGCCGGCTGAAGGAGATGATCAACCGAGGGGGCGAAAATATCTCGCCGCGCGAGATCGACGAGGTGTTGCTGGAACATCCGGACGTGATCCAGGCATTGACCTTCGCGGTCGCTCACCCGACGTTGGGCGAGAACGTAGCCGCCGCGGTCGTCTCGCGACCGGGTGCGACGCTGACCGGGACGCAACTTCGCGACTTTCTGGCCGGGCGTTTGAGCGACTACAAGATTCCGCAGCGTTGGGTCTTTCTGGACGAGATCCCCAAGGGGCCGACCGGCAAGCCGCAACGAATCGGCTTGGCGGAACGACTGGGGCTGAACGGGGACGATGTACCGGGCGATCCGGCTTCCGAAGCGATCGAAGACCCGCTGGAGGCTGCACTGGCCGCAATCTGGAGCGAAGTGTTGGGACGGCCGGCCGTCGGCCGAGAAGACAACTTTTTCGACTTGGGTGGCGATTCGCTGCGGGCGACACGGATCACCAACCGCATCCGCAGGGATCTTCGAGTCGAAGTGCAACTGGGTTGGCTGTTCGAGTTTCCCACGCTGGCCGAACTGGCTCATCGTATCGCCGCCAGCAATCCGGCGTCCGTCAGCATCGGGCAGGGCGGGGCCAAGGTCAGTGCGGCAGCTTGAACAACGATGGAATTGCATCGCTGTGAGGAAATATGCAAGAGAATTTGTCGAGTTGGGCATCGGAACGCGGTGATTCGGAACGGGACGGTCGTCGAATCGCACCGCTCTCCTTCGGGCAAGAGCGGTTGTGGATTCTGGACCAAGTCCAGCGGGGCAACCTCAGCTACAACCGTCCATCGGTGTTCTCGATCGCGGGGCCGTTGCAGGCGGCGGTTCTCGAACGCTGCCTGAACGAAATCGTAGCCCGCCACGAGTCGCTACGGACGCGATTTCCCCAACGGGACGGGGAACCGGTGCAAGAGGTTCTCCCGCCGGTACAGCGGCGTCTGGAGGTGGTCGACCTGAGCGACTGTGCGGAATCCGAACGGGAAGGGCTGGCGCAGCAGTGGATCCGCCAGCAAACGGCCCGGCCGTTCGATCTGGCAGCGGCACCGCCGATTCAAGCTCACCTGCTGCGATTGGGAACTCATTCGCACCGGCTGCTGCTGAACATGCACCACATCGTCTTCGACGGCTGGTCGCAGGGTGTTTTTCTGCGCGAGATGACCACGCTGTACGGGGCCTTTGCGGGTGGCCACGAAACGCCGTTGCCGCCGCTGGAACTCCAGTACCCGGACCTCGCCATTCGACAGCGAAGACAGTGGGCCGAGGGCCAGCAGCAGGAGCATCTGGATTATTGGCGGCAGCAGTTGAGCGACTATCGACCGGAGTCGTTTCTGCCGACCGACTTCCGGCCGACAGGCCATGTGTCCGACGAGAGCCTGCTTCATCGCTTCACGGTTCCCGAGCCGACAGTCCGCGCCCTGCGCAAGTGGGCCGGCACGCAACGAACCACTCTGTTCATGGCCTTGGTCGCGGCCTTCAAGACGCTGCTGTACCGCAGCTCGGACGTCGAAGACATCCTGGTCGGCATGCCCGTGGCCGGACGCAGCCAGGCGGACACCGAAGCGATGATCGGCCTGCTGATCAATACGCTGCCGCTGCGAGTCGACCTTTCGGGCAACCCAGACTTCGCCACACTCTTGCAGCGTGTCCGGCGGGTGGCTTTGGAAGCCTACCAACACCAGGAGACGCCGCTGCAGAAGATCCTGGAACAGATTCCGAAAACGCGGGTTGCAGGCCAACCCTACACCATGCCGGTGTTCGTGAACTTCCGGCCCGCCGACGCTCCGCACACGGTCGCTGGCGTCTCGTTCACCGTCGAAACGATGGACCATCTGGCGGCCATCACCGACCTGTCGCTTGATTTCAAACAGGCCGGCGACCTGTTGCGAGTGGAACTCGCGGGCCGCGCCGACTTGTTCGAACGAGCCTCGCTGGCCCGCATGGCGGAGCAGTATACGAACATGCTGAGCGCGGTGGCGGAGCATCCCGAGACCCGTCTCGGCGGTCTGCCGATGCTGGACGATCGCCAACGGCATCGCGTCCTGGTCGAGTGGAACGCCACCGATTGTGACGAGCACCGTCCTGGTTGCCTGCACCATTTCTTCGAAGCGGCCGCGCGTCGGACGCCGCACCATGTCGCCGTCGTCGCCCCGACCGGGCGATTGACCTATGCCGAATTGGACGCGCGAGCCAACCAAGTGGCGCACTACCTGCGGGAACAGGGGATCGGCGTCGACTCACTCGTGGCGTTGGATGCGGAACGTTCGCTGGAGCAAATCGTCGCGCTGTTGGGAATCCTCAAGGCCGGCGCTGCCTACGTTCCCGTGGAAACAAAACTGCCCGTGGAGCGAGTCCGCTGGGTCCTGGAGGAAACGCAGGCAACGCTGCTGACCACGCATGTCCACCGGCATCCGTCGCTGCCTGTCGCCGAGGCGCGGCACCTGTGCCTCGAGCGAGACGCGGACCAGATCGCCCGGCAGTCGGTGGAGCCAGTCGAAACAGCCGTGGCGGGCAGCGACCTGGCCTACATCATCTACACATCGGGCTCGACCGGACGTCCCAAAGGCGTGATGGTCGAGCACCAGTCCGTCGTCCATTTTCTCCAGTCGATGCTCCGCATCGGCCACAGTGACGCCAGTGATCGGGTGCTGCAGTTCGCCACGCTCGCTTTCGACAGCAGCGTCGAGGACATTTTCGGTCCGCTGGCGGCGGGAGCCACGCTCGTGTTGCGCACGGAAGACTCGATTGCATCGGTGGCCGCCTTTCTCGACAGTATCGATCACTGGGGGATCACCGTATTGCCTCTTCCCACGGCCTACTGGCACGAGCTGACGCGGTATCTGCGGGTCTCGTCGCGGACGTTGCCCGTACGAGTGAGGCTGGTCGTGATCGGCGGCGAGAAGGCCGAGGTTTCGGCATGGGAGGATTGGCGGCAGACCGTCGGCCCCCATGTCCGACTGTTGAACAGCTACGGTCCCACCGAGACGACGGTGTACGTCATCGCGGCCGACGTGTCGCCATCGACGTATCGTCATCGATCGGGGCGGGAACTGCCGATCGGCCGTCCCTTGCCGAATTCGAAAGCCTACGTGCTGGACCGCCGCGGCGAACCCGTGCCGATCGGCGTGCCGGGCGAGTTGTATATTGCCGGTGCCCAGTTGACGCGAGGCTATTGGAAACGTCCGGACTTGACCGCGGAACGGTTCGTGATGCAGAGCGTGGACGGCCAGAATCCGGTCCGCATGTATCGGACCGGCGACCGCGTCCGCTGGCGGGATGACGGTCAGTTGGAATACCTGGGAAGAATCGATCACCAGATCAAGCTGCGAGGCTTCCGCATCGAGCCGGGCGAGATCGAGGCGGCGATTATCGAGCATCCTGGCGTTCAGTCCGCTTGCGTCGTAGCCCGTGGCAATGACGGGGGAGACCAGCGGCTGGTCGCCTACTTGGTATCCGCCGGTGTCCATCCGCCTGACAGTGCCGAGCTGCGGGCATTTCTGGGTAGAAGTCTGCCCGAGTACATGGTTCCGTCGTCGGTCGTATTTCTGCCAGCCATGCCCTTGACGGTCCAGGGCAAAGTCGATCGGGCGGCGCTGCCCGAGCCGCAGTGGTTGGTCGCCCCGGGGCCGGCAACGACACTGCCTCGCAATGAAATCGAACAAAGAATCGCTGCGATCTGGCGAGAGGTCTTGGGCCTGCCCGAGGTGGGAATCGCGGACAGTTTTTTCGCCCTGGGCGGACATTCGTTGACGGCGCTGCGGCTGTTGACGCGGCTCCGTCAACAGTTCGATTTAGAAGTCCCGTTCCGGGACTTCTTCGCAGCCCCCACGATCGCCGCCTTGGCCGACTTGGTTCGCCGGCGACCGGTGGGTGTCCCGACACCGGCGCGGACGCCGTCGCTGCTGGAAATCGCGGCGGCGCGCCGCCGTGGAAAGCGAGTCGCTTGAGGACGGCGGACGGAATTATCATCCGTCGCGGCGAGCAGCGCTTCATCCTCAGGAAATCGATCCCTGTTTCCGTGTACTGAAAAGGAGTCTCTGATGACCGAAAAGCCTTCCTCCGCCGGCCGAAACCTGCGGGAAGCGGTGTCGCACCGCGATATCACTCCGTTCATCGGCATCTACGACACGTTCTCGGCCACTCTCGCCGGTCAGCATTTCGACGCCCTTTTCCTGAGTGGCTTCGGCTTCGCGGCCAGCTACTACGGCTTGCCGGACATCGGCTTCATCGCTTGGCCCGACATCGTCGCCCTGGCGCAACGCATCCGCTGTGTGCTGCCGCAGCATCATCTGATGGTCGATATCGACGACGGGTACGGCGATCCGGAAGTTGCCTGTCATGTTGTCTCGCTGCTGGAATCCGCGGGCGCATCGGGGGTCATTCTCGAAGACCAACGGCGACCCCGCCGCTGCGGCCATTTCGACGGCAAGCAACTGCTCGAATTGGATCAGTATCTGGACAAGCTCACGCGAGTCCTGGACACTCGCCGCGATCTGCTGGTGGTCGCGCGGACGGACGCCAGCGACGGTCGGGAGATCGAGAAGCGAGTCCGCGCGTTCTCGGCGGCCGGCGCCGATGCCATCCTGGTCGACGGACTCCGCGATCTTCAGGTGATCCGGCGATTGAAGAGTTTCGTGCCTCAGCCACTTGTCTTCAATCAGATTGCCGGCGGCAAGTCGCCGCGGGCCAGTCTCAGCGGACTGAGCGAACTGGGCGTGTCGCTGGTCATCTACAGTACGCCTTGTCTGTTCGCCGCCCAACAGGCCATCGCCCAGGCGATGCAGGAATTGCAGAACAGCGACGGACTGTTGGCCGCTTCCTCGGCGCATCGGATCGATGTGCCCCAATGCACTGCCGTTCTGCAAGACAACCTCGCGCGCCGCGACAGTGCCCGGGGCTCCCATTTCCTGAGAAAGGCGGCATGACGCCGCCGGATTCCCCGGGCGTAGGTTTTCGTGAAACATCTAGGTCCTTAACATGTTGCAAGACGACGATCCCGGTGTGCCGCTGTCATTCGCTCAGCAACGTCTTTGGTTTCTGGAACAATTGGAGCCGGACCGAGCGGTATACCAGATCCGTCGCGCCGTCCGGTTGCGGGGCCCGTTGAAAGTACGGGCCTTGGAGCAGGCGATCCAGGAGATCGTCCGACGGCATTCGGTTCTGCGCACGGTGATTCGAACCGTCGATGGTCAACCGGTCTCCCGGATTCTAGAGAACGTCTCGATTTCCTTGCCCGTGTTCGATTTGAGCGGGGAACCGTCTCTCGACGCGGAACTCGGCGGCTTGTCGCGTCGACTGAACGCGGACGCAAACCGTCCTTTCGACCTCGGCCACGATGTGCTCGTGCGCGCCGTGTTGTACCGCATCGCGGCGGAAGAACATGTCCTGTTGGTCGTGCTTCACCACATAGCCGCCGACGGCTGGTCGCTGAACGTCTTCTGGAACGAGCTGCACCGGCTGTACGATGCCTACTGCGCCGACCGGCATTCGCCGCTGGCGGAACTGCCGCTGCAGTACGTCGATTTCGCGCGGCGGCAGCGGGCGTTGCTGCAAGGCGAACGCTTGGATTCGCAACTGGTCTACTGGAGAGCCAATCTTGCCGACGCGCCGCCCGTCCTGGAATTGCCTGCCGACGGCTCGGCTCGTGCGCCCGGCGATCTCGCGGGTGGCATAGAAACGGCAAGTGTTTCCGAGGAGCTGTCGCAACGTCTGGCACGCCTCTGCGGACAACAGGGAACGACCCTGTTCTCGGCCCTGCTGGCGGCCTTCAGCATCCTTCTTTCCCGTCTGGCCGGTCAGCAAGACATTGTGGTCGGCGCCCCCGTCGCCGGGCGCAATCAGTTGGAATTGGAAGGTCTGATCGGTTTGTTCTTGAATACGCTGGCTCTGCGAATCGACCTGTCAGGCAATCCGACTTTTCACGAATTGCTGGGGCGGGTCAATGCCGTTTGTTGGGGAGCTTACGGCAATCAGGACTTGCCGTTTGAAAAACTGGTCGAAGAACTGCAACCAGAACGCTTCCTGGGACGCAGTCCTTGGTTTGATTGTCTGATCAACTACCTGGACCTGCCCCCCGCCGAACCTCGCTTCGCCGACTTGCAGGCCATCGAGGAACCGCTTGAGGACGCGCCCTCGAAGTTCGCCCTGACGCTGTACATCCGCCGGACGGAGAACGGGCTGGCATTAAAGGCCGCGTACCGCACCGCCATCTTCTCGGCCCAGCGAATTCGAGGGATGTTGCAGCAACTGGTCCACTTGCTGGAGCAGATCGCCGACGATCCGAACGCCAGCCTGGAATCGTACTCGCTGTTGCCGCGCGAGATGCACAACATCCTCCCGGACCCGCATCAGGCTCTGCCCGACCCCCCACAGCCGTGCGTCTTGAACCTCTTCCGCGACTGGGCGCGGCAAGCTCCCGATCAGGTGGCCATCGCCCGCCGCGACCGGACTTGGACCTACGCGCAATTGGACACGGTCGCTGGGCAAATCGCCGGCCGCTTGGCCGCCGCCGGACTGCAGCCGCACGACGTCGTCGCCCTCTACGGACTGCGGAGTTTCGCAGGAATCGCCGGACTGCTGGGCATCCTGCTGCGCGGTGGCGTGGTTCTGCCCCTCGATCCTCGTCTTCCGCCATTGCGTCAGCGAGAGATGCTTCGTCAAGCCAAAGTCTCGAAGATTCTGCGGGTCGGCACAGCGAGCGAATCGAGCGGCATCACGATGGATTTCGATGAAGCGGAAGTCATCGAATTGGATGCCGATACGGGCCGGATCATGGGCGGCGAAGTGCTCGACGACGTCGGCGGGGACGCCCCCGAGTTGCCGATCGCCAGTATTCGGCCGGACGATCCCGCCTATATCTTTTTTACCTCGGGAACCACCGGAAAGCCCAAGGGCGTGCTGGGAAGCCACAAGGGCCTCAGCCATTTCATCAACTGGCAACGGGAACAGTTCGACATCCGGCCCTCGGACCGAGTCTCGCAGTTGACCGGCCCCTCGTTCGACGTCGTCTTGCGAGACCTGTTCCTGCCGCTCGCAAGCGGCGCCAGAGTGTGCCTGCCCGAAGAACACGATGTCGCCACGGGAAGGGCGTTATTCTGTTGGCTGGCCGCCCAGCAGATCTCGGTACTGCACACGGTACCGAGCCTGGCTGATCATTGGTTGCGCGACGCAGCCCCGGAGGCATTGCTGCCAGATTTGCGTTGGGTGTTCATGGCCGGCGAGCCACTCGACGAAAACCTCGTGCGGCGCTGGCGGAATCAGACCGGCAACCACGCGCGCATGGTGAACCTGTACGGCCCGACCGAGACCACCATGGTGAAGTGCTTCTGGGAACTGCCGCCGATTCCCGAGTCCGGCATCCAACCGATCGGGCAACCGCTGCCCCAAAGCCAAGCGTTGATCCTGAATCGCGAGGAGCGGTTGTGCGGTGTCGGCGAGGTCGGACAGATCGTCATTCGCACTCCCTACCGCACGCTGGGGTATCTTCCCGAAGCCGAGCCGCAGAACGGCAAGTTCGTACCCAATCCGTTCCGCAACGATTTGAATGACATCGTCTACTGCACGGGCGACATGGGGCGTTACCGGCCCGACGGAACGCTGGAGATCCTCGGTCGATGCGATGACCAACTCAAGATCCGCGGCGTCCGGGTAGAGCCCAAGGAAGTCGCGGCGATTCTCAATCAGCACCCGGCCGTTCAGGTCTCGGCGGTCGTCGCCCTGCGCAATGACCGGCAGGAAGTGTTCCTGGCCGCGTATGTGGTGCTTGGCGGCGATGGTGCGAGCGAGCAGGATCTGCGGCGGCACCTTCGCGCCCACTTGCCCAACGACTTCATCCCCGCTGCCTTTGTGTTCTTGGACAAGCTGCCGCTGACGCCAAACGGCAAGCTGGACCGGCGCGCCCTGCCGTCACCATCCGAAACTTCCCGAATCACGGACACCGACTTCGTCGCACCTCGGACACCGCTGGAAGAGATGCTGGCCGGCATCTGGCGCGACGTGCTGCAACGCGACCAGGTCGGCATCCACGACGATTTCTTTGTCCTGGGCGGCCATTCGTTGCTGGCGACCCGTATGGTGGCCCGCGTGGCCGACCACCTCCAGGTGCGACTGCCCTTGCGGTTGATGTTCGAAGCGCCGACCATTGCTCAGTTGGCCGACCAGATGGTTCTGCTTTCCCAGGATGATCCGCTGCCGTCCGAAACGGTCGGCGACGACAACGCTTGGGACGGCCCGCTCCCGTTGTCCTTTGCGCAACAGCGGTTATGGTTCGTCGACCGGCTGACGTCGAACCTGGCCGCCTACAACATCCCCTTGGCGATACGGCTGAGTGGCGTTCTGAACATTGCGGCCTTGGAACAATCGTTGCAAGAGATCGTTCGGCGGCATGAAGTGCTGCGCACCGTCTTCGAAACGGTCGACGGTCAGCCCGTTCAACGCCCGAGGAACGAGGTACAGGTTCCGCTGCCCCTGGTGGATTTGCGGCACCGCGTGAAGGCGGGTGACGACGAGGCGGAGTTGCGTCGCCGAATGACGGACGAATCGGCACGCCCCTTCGATCTGCAGCAGGACTTGCTGCTGCGTGCCCACCTCTATCGCTTGGACGACCAACAGCACGTGCTGCTGTTGGTAATCCATCACATCGCCTCCGACGGATGGTCGATGAGCGTGCTGGCCCGCGAGTTGGGCGCCCTGTACGAAGCCTACTCGGCCGGATCCGAATCTCCCTTGCCGGAACTGCCGATCCAATACGCCGACTACGCCATCTGGCAACGACAACAGGCGGCCGACGAGAGCTTTCAGGCACATCTGACGTATTGGCAGAAGCAACTGGACGGTGCGCCCACGGTCCTCGAATTGCCGACCGACTACCCGCGGCCAGCGGTGCAGACGTTTCGTGGAGCCCGTTGCGCCTTCGTCGTGCCTCGTGCCGTCGCTCAGCAGTTGAAGTCGCTCAGCCAGCAAGAGGGCGTAACGCTGTTCACCGCCTTGCTGGCCAGCTTCCAAGTCCTTTTGCACCGCTGTACCGGCCGCGACGACTTCCTGGTCGGCTCGCCCGTCGCGGGCCGCAATCAGATCGAACTGGAACAACTGATTGGGTTCTTCGTCAACACGCTGGTGCTGCGGGCGGACCTGCGCGGCGAAGTCGCCTTCCGCCAGTTGCTTCAGCGAGTCCACAACACGACCCTGGATGCCTTCGAGCACCAGGACGTTCCGTTGGAAAGGCTGATCGAGGTCGTTCAGCCCGAGCGGGACCGCAGCCGCAATCCCCTGTTTCAAGTCCTGTTCGCGCTGCAGAACGTGCCGCCCTCGGATTGGAACTTCGCAGGTCTGGACGTTGCGCGCATCGAAGTCGACAACCAGACCGCCAAATGCGACCTGACGGTCACGGTCGTCGACGCGCCGTTGGGCCTTCGCGTGCTGATGGTCTACAACACGGACCTGTTTGCCGCGTCGACAGTCCAGCGTTGGGCCGACCAGTGGGACACGCTGCTGAGGGCCGCGGTGGAGGATCCCGACCAGGAGATCCGCCGTCTTCCCTTGCTCAGCGAATCGGAACTCGAACAGTTGACGGTCGATTGGAACAACACCTCGCGGCCGTACCCGCGCGACTCCGGACTGGCCGAATTGTTCGAGGCCCAAGCGGCGAACAACCCCGAGGCAACGGCCGTGTCCTGCGGCGCGCAGCGACTGAGTTATCGGGAACTGAATGAACGATCGAATCAGTTGGCGAGTTACTTGGAAAGCCTGGGAGTGGAACGCGGCACCTTGGTCGCCGTCTGCCTGGAGCGGTCGATCGAATGGATCGTCGGACTACTGGCCATCGTCAAGGCCGGTGGCACCTACGTCCCGCTCGCGGCGGAGTATCCGCGCGAACGTCTGCGCACGATGCTGCTGGACTGCGGCGCACCGGTCGTCGTCACCGATTCTAGCTGCGTCGACGCCGTCCGAGAGTTCGCGGGCCGCTTGGTCTTGGTGGATCAAGATCGGGCGGAGACGAACCGCCAGCCGACGGAAAACGTGCCTCCACGATCCTCGGGAGGCGATCTGGCTTACCTGATGTACACGTCGGGATCGACGGGCCGTCCCAAAGGCACGGGCATTCCGCAACGGGCGATCGCCCGTCTGGTGCTGAACGCCGACTACGTTCAATTGACCTCGGACGACGTCGTGGCCCAGGCGGCTAACGCCTCGTTCGATGCGGCCACGTTCGAGATTTGGGGCGCGTTGCTGAACGGGGCGCGTCTGGAACTGCTCGACCGGCAGACCGTGACGATGCCGGATCCGTTGCGAGCCAAGATCGACAGTGCCGGGATCACGACCATGTTCGTCACGACCGCCCTGTTGAACCAACTGGTCGGCGAATCACCCGAGGTATTCTCGGGCCTGAAACACCTGCTGTTCGGCGGCGAAGCCGTAACGCCTCACTACGTCCGTCAACTGCTGCGCGGGGGCGGCCCCCGGCGATTGCTTCACGTGTACGGCCCCACGGAAACCACGACGTTTGCAACCTGGCAGCTCGTCGAGCACGTACCGGACGACGCGACGACGATTCCGATCGGCCGGCCGATCGCCAATACTACCGTGTATCTGTTGGACGATCGAATGCAGCCGGTTCCGGTCGGAACGGCGGGTGAGATCTACATCGGCGGCGATGGAGTCGCCGTGGGGTACTGGAATCGTCCTGAGTTGACCGCCGAACGGTTTGTGTCGGATCCCTTCGCGCGGGATCAAGGCCAACGTCTGTATCGAACAGGCGATCTGGCACGGTGGCGACCGGACGGAGCGGTCGAGTTTCTCGGCCGAGTCGACGGCCAGGTCAAACTGCGGGGCTTCCGGATCGAGCCGGGCGAGATCGAGGCGGTTCTCGCACGACACGCGGCCGTCGGGGCGTGTGCCGTTGCGGTGCGAGTCAACCGGCGCGGTGACAAGTGCCTGGTGGCCTATTTCGTCGCTACGGCGACGGCGGCTCCGGCCACCGAGGAACTGCGAGAATTCCTGGCCCAAAGCCTGCCCGACTACATGATCCCCGCGGCCTTTGTCCGTGTCCCGTCGCTGCCACTGACGCCGAACGGGAAAGTCGACCATGCCTCGCTGCCGGATTGGCAGGCTTTCGAGGATAACCAGCGCAGTCGCTACCTGGCGCCAAGCACCAGCACGCAGATCCGATTGGCCAAGATCTGGGCCGAGGTGATGCGAATGGACCGCGTGGGCTTGCACGACAATTTCTTCGAACTCGGCGGACACTCGCTGCTGGGCGTGAAGATGTTCTCGCGGATCGAGCGGGAATTCCACACCTCGTTGCCCATGGCCACCCTGTTTCAGGCGCCGACCGTCGAGTCCCTGGCGCACCAGATTGATACCGCCTCAATGGTCCGACAGCGTTCTCTGCTCGTCCCGATCCAGCCCCACGGCCAGAAACCGCCATTCTTCTGCGTCCACGGCGGAGCCGGTCACGTGATGCTGTACCGCGACGTTGCGTTGGCACTGGGCGCCGATCAGCCGTTCTTCGGGATCGAGCCGGCGGGACGCGAAGGGCTCGTCCGCCCCTGCCGTTGCGTGGAAGAGATGGCCGCCACGTACCTGTCGCAGATCCGCACGATTCAGCCGGTCGGACCGTACTATCTGGGCGGCTACTCCTTCGGCGGGCTGGTGGCGCTGGAAATCGCTCAGCAGTTGCACCAGCTCGGTCAAACGGTGAACCTGCTGGCCATGTTCGACACGGGACTGCCAGGTGGGCGAGACGCTCAGCGTGGGATTCGTCACTCGGCATCCCAACTGACGCGGCGCACGGCGTGGGCCGTCAACCGCCTGTTCTATGGGTCGCTGTACCGTCTCTACGGCAGACTCGGCCGCCCCGTGCCGATGTTCGTTCGCAAACTCGCGCTGCGCGATGCCAGCTACCGCGCGACCGCGGCTTACTCGCCCAAGCCCTATCCCGGCCCGATCACTTACTTCCGGGCCGTGGGCGAGGATTCGAACGGGCGTTTGGAAGGTTGGCCCGAATTGTCGCTGGGCGGCCTCGACATTCAAGAGGTACATGGACGCCATCAAGAGATGTTTCGAGGGATCGCGGCGCTGGAATTGGCTCGTCTGCTGCGTGCCGCGCTGGAACGCGCCCAGACGGAAACAAACGGCTCCATAAGATTGCTTCGCGAGGCCGCGTAGCGTATTCGCTGGGCGGCAACCCGAAGACGCCAGCGTGTCGGTCGAGCACCGCACAGCTTGCGTTTGGACGCAGTCGCCTTCGGAGGCTGCTGAAAAAATCGTGGGGTAAGCTTCCAGCTTGCCGAATGGGGCGTCTAGGAAAGTGCGGGGATCAAAGGTACGAAAACTCGGCAAGCTGGAAGCTTACCCCACCTCGGTTCTTGCCAGTATCTCAGCAGTCGCCTTCGGCTTGCCGATAGACAACTTGGTCGAGGCATTGGCCGCGATCCGATCCGGGGGCCGGCGCCTGCCCGTGCTTAGAATCCAGCAAAACCACCCGATGGAGCCAACTCCGGCCGGTTCGCTTGAAATCTCTCTTGCGGTTCCAATCGCCTGCGAGTCTACTTGTGCGGTCGACAAATTCGTGGCTGGGCATGACGGAGCGATCAAGCGATGCAGCGGTTTTTTCAGCGGTGGTTTTGGTGGATGGCTCGATGCTTCCTGCGTCTGCGGTATCGCGTCCAGGTGCAAGGCGGCGAGCGATTGCAGGAGCTTGTCGGTCCGACCATTGTGATGCCGAATCATCCGGGGTACATCGATCCGGCGCTGGTGCTCACGCATGTGCGGCTGCGCGATCCGCTGCGGCCGTTGGTCTACACGGGAACCTACCGCAATCCGGTGTTGTATCCGATCATGCGCGCGATTGGGTCGGTGGAGGTGCCGGAGCTTTCGGCGCAGAGCCGCCAGGCGAAACAGACAACGCTGGACATGATCGAGCGGGTCGCTGCGGCGGTCGGACGAGGCGAGAGCATCCTGATCTACCCGTCGGGCCGCTTGCAGCGCGAGGGCTTCGAGGTCGTCGGTGCGTCCCGCGCCGCCGCCGAACTGCTGCGGGCGTGCCCCGAAGCAAACATCGTGCTGGTCCGCACCCGCGGCGTCTGGGGCAGCATGTTCAGTTGGGGTCGGACGGCAGCCGCTCCGCACCTGGGTTCGTGTATCGTCCGTGGGCTGCTATGGGCGCTGGCCAATCTGTTGTTCTTTCTGCCGCGCCGCCAAGTGACCATGATGATCGAGATCGTGCCGCGCGGCGAACTGCCGGACGCCACGCGCGAGCAACTGAATCCTTATCTCGAAGAATGGTACAACCGCGACGGTCGCGAGACGCCGACATTCGTCCGGTACCACTTCCTGTCCACGCGGCGCAATTACGAGTTTCCGCAGTTCCAACGGCAATTGGATATCGATTTCGACAAGATCCGACCTGCCACCCGCAGCGCGGTGGACGAGATGGTCGAGGAGCATCTGCGTCGCCCCTTGACGGACGAAGAGCGCGTCGCGCTCACGACACTGGATCGATTGGGCCTGGACAGCCTGGACCGGATGGATCTGGCCTTGGAGATCGAACAGCGATTTGGTTTCCGATCGGATCGAGTCGCTGCCACCTTGGGCGAGTTGTGGGCGCTAGCCGAAGGGTTGCTGACCGGCGACGGAGGAACTGGCAGCGCCGTACCGCCTCTCTGGACCCGCGCGCACACCGGTGGGGAAGAGCCAGCGTTTCTGGCCGACACGATGGCCGAAGCGTTTGTGCGCCGCGTGCGAGCGAACCCGGACGACGTCGCGGTGGCGGATCGACTGTCCGGCGTGTTGACGTACCGGCGGATGCTGGTCGGCGCGTCGCTGATGGCCAAGCGGTTTACCCGCTTCGAAGGCGACGCGGTCGGCGTGCTGCTGCCGTCCACGGTGGCCGCGGACGTGGTGTTCTTCGCGCTGCATCTGGCGGGCAAGCTGCCGGTCATGCTGAATTGGACGACCGGTCCGGCGAACCTGGCGCACGCCGTCCAGACGATGAAGATCCGGCACGTGGTGACCTCGCACCGGTTCGTCGACCGGTTGGGCGTCGAGATCGAGGGGGCTGAGTACGTCTTCCTGGAGGATCTGCGTGCCGGCATCGGGCGTCTGGAGGCGGCCGTGACGCTGGCTCGCACGTATGTCTCGATCGGCTCGTTCCTGAAGAACACTCCGCGTGCCAGCGAGGACGACGCAGCCGTCGTGTTGTTCACGTCGGGCTCGGAGGCGGCGCCCAAGGCCGTGCCGTTGTCGCACCGCAATCTGCGGGCCGATATCCAGGCGGGCATCCAGGCGATGGGCTTCACGCGGCAAGACGTCCTGCTGGGGTTTCTGCCTCCGTTTCACAGCTTCGGACTGGCCGGCAATTTGGTGTGCCCCGTGCTGACGGGGATCCGCGTGGCTCATCATCCCGACCCGACCGACGCGCGCGGCCTGGTGCAGACGGTAGCCCAGTACGGCGTCTCGTTGCTATTCACCACGCCGACGTTCCTCGGGTACATGCTGGCGCGAGCCACTCCGGAGGATTTCCGCACGTTCCGGATCGTGGTTACCGGAGCGGAGAAGTGCCCCGACGTGGTCCGCGAAACGTGTGCCAAACTCGCGCCCCACGCCTTCGTGTTGGAGGGCTACGGGATCACGGAATGTTCGCCGGTGGTTTCGGTCGGGCGGCCGGGCAACGACAAGCCCGGAACGGTCGGCCAGCCGCTGGCCGGCGTCGAGGCGTGTGTCGTCGATCCGGACTCGCATGCCCCGCTGCCGATCGGGCAGACCGGTCTGTTGCTGGTTGCAGGGCCGACCATCTTCCGCGGATACCTGAACCACACCGGGCCCGATCCGTTTGTCGAATTGAACGGCGTGCGCTGGTACAACACCGGCGACTTGGCCGCCTTGGACGAAGACCGGTTCATCCATTTCCGCGGCCGACTGAAGCGATTCATCAAAGCCGGAGGCGAGATGATCTCGCTGCCCGCTTTGGAAGAACCGCTTACCCGCCGCTACCCACCCACCGAAGAAGGCCCGCGGGTGGCGGTCGAAGGCATCGAGACGCCCGACGGGCGCCGGATCGTCCTGTTCAGCACCCAGCCGATCGCGCTGAAGGACGCCAACGCCGTCCTGGCCGAAGCCGGATTCCGCGGCGTCATGCGGTTGGACGAAACCCGGCAAATCGACAAGATCCCCGTCCTCGGCACCGGCAAGACCGACTACAAGGTGCTTCGCAAGCTGATCGCCGATGCGTAGCTGATCAGGAGTAGGAGTCGCCGTCGGCCGCGACTCGATTGCCGATCGCTCTGCTTTGGAGTAGCATAGGAGACAAAGATCGGCCGAGTCGCCACGCGAGTGCTTGGGAGTCTTTTGTTCGGGCTGCGACGTTCTGGGTGGAGAAGAACTTGCCTACAAGCGAATTCCGATCCCGTGCCCGCTGGCACGTCGGACACGTTCTTTGACCCATCTCCCGTTGAGGAAGTTTCATGACTTTCGAATTCGATCCCGAGGAACTGCACCAGTTCCCTGACCGGCTGTTCCGGCGCGAGTTGCAGATTCCGGCGAATCTGCGGGAATTGATCGAGGATCTGGACATCGAACTGGCTGCGAATTTGGACTTCGAGCGGGCTGAACTGTGGAAGCGAGAGCATATTTTCGACGATTGGCGGCATTTCGAGCGGGATTTGCCTTTCCTGATCCCGTACCGGAGCGAACCGAATCAGCATCTGTTGCTCTGCCTGCTGCTTGAGCATCAGAGTCAGGCGGATCGCTTAATGCCGTTGCGGATGCTGGTCAACAGCAGCATGTTCTGGGAAAATGAATGGAAGCAGTGGGAATCGAGTTCGTCCCGAACGGGACCATTGGAGTTGACGCCGATCGTTCCAATTGTGTTTCACACCGGCCTGACGCGTTGGGTCAGCAATCGGACGTTGGCAGAACTGGTCCGCGGACCCGATGAACTTCGCCAACTTGCGCCGCAATGGCCGATCCGGTTTTGGGACTTGGCGGAGCGTACCGCTGAGGAGTTGCTGACCGCATCCAGTCCATGGCTGAACGCTCTGGCGGTGGTGCGGGCGACTCGGGATGAGGCAAGCCGTTTTCGCAGCGTGTTTGCAACGGCCGTCGAACGATTGGCTGGTTTGGCCAGCCGTGAGCGGATGCGATGGCGCGACTTGATGTGGATGCTGATCTCCTGGGCTCTTCGCCGGCGACCACGCCAAGAACGCCCGGGACTGGTCGAAGTTGCCTTGGAATACCAACCTGACCCGAATAGTCAGAAAGAGGTGGAGACAATGAGCACAACTCTAGGTCAGACACTGGAAGAATGGGCCGAGCAGCGAGGAATCGAGCGGGGAGTCCAGCGGGGAGTCCAGCAGGGAATCCAGCGGGGGGAACTCGCTGCTTCGCGGCGTTTGCTCTGCAGACTGCTAGAGAAGCAATTTGGTTCGTTGGACGAAGGGCTTCGAAGGCGCATCGACGAGGCGCAGGATCTTGAGCGACTGGAGCAGGCGATCGTTGACTGTCCAAGCCTGCAATCCCTGGAGGAATTGCAACTGTAGTTTCGCGGTATTCCACTTTCGCCTTGCGCCACCACATCTTCACGCGGCGAAGCGTTGATGGAAGGTTTCGATCTCCAGTCGCGTCAGTTCACCGATCAAGTCATCGATCGGCGGTCGACGATGGGGTTGCTTGTCCAGCATCGCCGCGGTCAGTTGGACGACTCGCTGCGGCAACCGCGGATTGAACTTCCGCGGATCGGGCGGAATGCGGTGAAGATGGGCCTCGGCCCATTCGGACGGCCGCCGGACTTCGAACGGCAGACGGCCGGTCAGCATCCGGTACAAGGTAACGCCCAACGCGTACATATCGGCGGCTGGACCGAGATCGACGACCGATGCAAACGCCTCGGGCGGCAGATACTCCAAGGTGCCTGCCAACAGCCCCGTCCGCGACTGGCCGGACAGACCGAACGGCCGCGCCAAGCCCAGGTCGAGCAGCGTCACGTGCCCTTCGTCGGACATCAACAAATTGCTGGGCTTGATGTCACTGTGCAACCAACCGTGCCGATGCAGTGCTTGCAACGCTTCGGCCGTCTGCCGCGCGATCCAGAGCGCCGTGGGCGTCGAAACTCCGCCAGCCTCCTCGATCAACCGCTCGACGGTCACACCGTCCAAATACGGCATCACCAGGTAATACGGCGCCTCGTTCAGATGCGAGGATAAAATGCAAACCAAGTGCGAGTGCGAAACAGCGCGGCCCAATAGCACCTCGCGAATCAACAGTTCGCGCGCCGTCTCGATCTCCTGCGGATCGTCAGGATCCGCCAGCTTCACCGCGTAATCGGCCGGTGAGTCGGCATCGGCGTCCCGCGGCCGGGCCCGGTAGACCCGCGACCAACGGCCATGGCCGAGCAGCGAGACGGCGCACCAGTTGCCGATGGACGGCAAGCTGGCAACGCGCGCAGTGCTGGAGGTGCGGGTTAACTCCGGCATAAGGCACGCAGAATCAAGCGATACGAGATTCGAGAATACGAAATCAATCGACAGGGTCGCATCCCTAACCATCGGCATTCGAGACGGCCGAAGTTGAGCCGACATTCACCCGTGTCTGTGACGTCGCGAATTCTATCCGGCTTCGCTTCCGCCGAGCTTGCTCGGCGGAAGCAGTGAATTCGCACGGCCGAGTTCACCTTGCTCAGCGCGTCTCCAGCGGCACGCTGGCCGAGTGGCTGTTGAACTCGGGAGCGTACATGCATTGGATCTGGGCCATGCCGGTTTGATAGCGACCGCGGTTCTGGATGCGGATCGAGTACTCAAAGACGTACGTGCCCTTGGGCAGATAGTCGATGAAAAAGTGGCTGGCCGTGTCACGAGCCGATTGGTAGTAGTACAGCCCGTCCTGATACTTGTACTGCGACAACACGTCGACCGGCTCGCTGCCGCTGGGACGCTGGTCTTTCAGGTGGACGTATTCCATGTCGCGGTCGGTTCGCAGCACGATCCGCACGACGACTTCGTCGCCCACCTCCAACGGGCCGTCGACCGGCGACAACACCGGGCCGCGAGCCGTCGTCCGCTTGACCATGACCTGCTTGTCCAGCCGCAGCGGAGTGCCCTCGTACGGGGTGATCCGGCCGACGTCCTCCAGGTACTGCCAGTGGACACTGCCCCAGGCGACGCCCGCGCCCGATTTGGCCACCGTGATGCGTCCCAGTCCGGGCTTGATCTCGGGGCCGGTCAGTCGTTTCTCGAAAAAGCCGGTGCCGGCTTCCACTCGCTCCGGCTCGATCCGCTGGTCGCCCAGCGTGACTTGGACCAATTGGTTCGACGCCAGGATATCCGTGCCGCGGAGCAGCAGGGCGTAGACCGCGTCGGCCGTGGCTTTGGTGGTCTTCCAGTCCTGCGTCTGCTTCTGCTTGAGCAGCCAGACCCGACACGCCTCGACCGCCGGGACGTCGTTCATCACTTCGTCCAGCGCTTCGATCATCATCGCCTGGGTTTCGATCGGCGCCCGGTACCACCACCAGGACAGCTCGGTGTCGCGCCAGAACATGCCGAGTTCCTCGTCCTCGACCGAACGTTCCTTGATCGAGCGCATGATCGCTTGCGCGGACGGCAGATCGCCGAACCGCTTCAACGCCAGCGCCAGGTGGGCCTGCGACTGGCGTTCGCCCAACGCCAGCCAGTGTTTTCGGCTCTGCCCCAGGAAGTAATCGACGGCCTCGCGGTGCTTGGCGTCGATCGGTTTGTCCTTCAGGAAGAAACTACGCCCGTACAAGTACAGCGCGATAGTCGAGTTCAGGTGGTTCTGGTCCTTGTGTCCGCGTTGCAGGATCTCGCGGTACGTCTGGTCGACCCAGGCGTCCAGCGCGCCGAGCGATTTGACAGCCGGATCGACGCTCACGTCGCTGCCCAGGTGCCGCAGGCGGCCGAAGCCGGTGACGATGTACAGCGTGATGTACTGGTTGCCCGGCCCGCCCGGGAACCACGGCCAGAAGCCGTCGCCGCGCTGCATTTCGGACAAGGTGCGGAACGTCCGCGAGGTCTCGTCGTTCAGCCGATTTGCATCGAACAAAATGCCGACGTTCTGCCTCGCCTGACTCTCCGCTTGTGCCTGCCGCACCCAAGGCGTCTCTTCGATCAGCACCGCCTTCAGATCTTGGTTCTTCTCCAGCGGGCTCTCCAGCGCGTCGGTGCCTTTCCACTGGTCGAACACGCGGCGGATCTTGGGATCGCTGGCCGCGATGTGCCGCGCCAACGCGTTGGCGTACAGCCGGTTGAACACCTGCTCGCTGCACTGGTGTGGGTACTCCATCAGGTAGGGCAGCGCCATCACGGCGTACCAAGCCGGGTTCGAGACCATTTGCACCGTCAACGACTGGTGCCGCAAGGAATCGGACTCGCCGGAATCGATCAGGCGTTTGAAGTCGAAGCGTTTGGTCTCCGGCCCGCGGATCGGCAGCGGCAGCGATCCGGTCACCAGAATCCGCCGCGAGAGGACCGGCAAGTAGCCTTCCTCGCCGTCCGACAAACGGCCGGTCGAACCGACGGCCTTGTAGGTCAGCAGCCCCAAGCCGTCGGGCACGGCCAGACGCCACGCGAACGACCGCGACTCGCCCGCAGGTACATCGAACGGCTGGTCAGTCTGCGAGTTGCCCAGCGCGGCATCGGCCGGGTCGCCCGTGCGGGCGTCGGCCAGCGTCAATCGCACGCTGCCGGTCTGGCGGGTCGGCGATTGGTTGGTCACCTTGACGGTGAACTCCAGTTCGTCGCCTTCGCGAAGGAACCGCGGCGGATTCGGCTGGACCATCAAGTCCTTGGCCGTCACGACGCTGTCCTCCAGATATCCCGAGCGGAGCGCCGCGTCGTGGGCGAAGCCCATGAACTTCCATTTGGTCAACGCCTCCGGCATCGTAAATTCCAGCTTCACCTGCCCGTCGCTGTCGGAAACCAGGTGCGGGAAGAAGAACGCCGTCTCGTTCAGATTGCTGCGCGCCGCAACTTGGCTCAAGTCGGGTGCCGGAGCAACTCCGCCGCCGGCACGGTCCGCTCCTTCATCCGCGCTCGCTTTGCGGGCGTTCTTGGTCAAGGCGTCCACCCCTTCTGAGATACCGTCCCGTTTTGCACTCTCCCGTTCCGCTCCGGCCCGAAGTGTCTGTTCTGCCCGGTCCTCCTGCATGTTGTAGCCTTTCTCGACCTGCTGCAGACCGACGGCGCCCCGGTTGCGGTACTGACGTTCCGAGTAGCCCCACAGGTTGCCAACGATCGCGTAGGGGAATGCCCGGTGGCTGATCGTCGCGTCCTTCGAATCCGTCGGCCAGGTGCCGCGGATGGAATTCAAGTTGCGCAGCGAGTTCTCGAAGTTGGACGAGAGGAACGACGAATCCTGCCGGAACACGCCAAAGCCACTCGACCAGCGATGCGCCAGATAGGCGTCCAGCGATTCGTCGTACAGCGTCGCCACCATCTCGGCGACCGCTTTCTTGGCGTCCGGGCCGCTGATGACCGCGGTCCACGTCTCCTGCTGGCCGGGGCCGAGCTTCGAGACGAAACGCTCCCAGCGGACCTGCAACTGGCGGTCGGTCCAGGGCACGTCGATGCGCCGCGATTCCAAGTAGGCTCGGTTCTCGCGGACCATGGTGACGCGCAGCGTGAACCCGCCGCGCATTGCCGGAGTGACCGATTGCTTGACCGCGACCTGCGTCTTTTTGGGATCGGTCCAATAACTCTGCACGATCTTGCCGCGGTGTTCGATTTCCACAAACGCCCGCGCCGCATCGTAGCCGCTGCCCCACAGCGCGCTGAATTCGTCGCCCGGTTCAGCCGTCCACTTCGGGGCTCCCACCAGGTTCGGAACCTTGATCGCCAAGCGGTCGGACGTCGGATCGAGCACGCGCAGCGGCAACTCGGCGGTCACCGGCTTGCCGAATCGATCCTGCGTGGCCAGCAGCGCCCGATAGAGACCGGGCGGCAACTCGAACGACTGCGAGGCGTTTCCGCCGGGATCGGTGGTGAAGCCGCGCTCGGCGACCAAGTCGCCCAGCGGCCACGAGTCGGGATTCGAGGGATCGACCTCCGGCGTCTGGTCCGCGGCGGCTTGGTTTGCCATGCGGCGCGGCGGGCGGTATCCGCCTGACAACGAGGGCCGCTTGACGCTTTCCGGCTGTTGGACGCGATGGATCTTCAACGAACCTTCCGCTTGCTGGCCTTCGCCGTCCAGCGTGGTCGTGCTGATCCGGACCGCGACCGGCTGTTCGTTGGTGAGCCACGAGTCGGCCGCCAGGGTGGCCCGCAGCGCCGTGTAGCCGACTTGGACCACGCGTTGCGCCGACCGGGTTTCGCCGGCCGTATCGGTCACATCGGCGAAAATGCTGAATTGGAATGTCGGCTCGTCCTTCTCCGCCACCGACAGATCCGGCTTGGCCGTGAATTCGATCGCGAATCCGCCATTGGCCTCGGTGATGGCCGAGCCGTTGGCAATCTCCTGGCTAACCTGCGACACCGGCGGCATCCACCAGCGTCGCCAGTGCCACCAGGACGGATATTGCACTTGCCGGACCACCCGCCAACGCACCTTGGCGCCGTCGATGGCCGCGCCGGTGTACGAGGTCGCGGTGCCTTGGAGCACAACCGATTCGTTCAGCTTGGCGGCGGTCTTCGGCGCCTCCAGGGAGACCTGGAATTTCGGCCGTTTGTATTCTTCCACGTTCACGAACGATTGGCCATGAGGCTCGCCTTCGACTCGCAGGTACATGCGGCCCATCAACCGATCGCGCGGGGCCGTGAAGCTGCCGCTGAACGAGCCGTAATCGTTGGCGCGATGCGTTTGCCGGGCGATCTCCTGGCCGTTGGCATCGACGAACAGGAGCGTCAGCGACTGGCCGCCGAGCGTCTTGTAATCGTCGCGGTTCTGGTCCACCCGGATGCAGATGCCCTTGTACTGGATCGTCTGGCCGGGACGGTACAGCGAGCGGTCGGTGAACAGGATCGTCCGCGAATAGGGCTCCTGCTGGGATCGCGTCCAAAGGTTGTAGGGCTGCCCCGTTGCCAGCGACTGCTGCTTGTATTCGGCCAGCACCACGAGCTGATTCTGCGGCGGAACCTGCAGACGGTATTGCCCGTTGGTGTCCGTATGCGTCGGCTCCAGTTCCAGCCATTGGTTCTTGTCGGTGCGCTGCCAGACCCGCACGCGGGCCTCGACCAGCGGCTCGCCCGAATCCGCGTCCAATACGAAGCCTTCCAGGAAGCCCGCGCCGTACGGGATGCGGGTGACCAAGGCCAATTGGCTGACCCAGACAGGCGCGTAGCTGATTGGACTCTGTTTGCCGCCGAAGTCGGCGTCGTGGCTGGCGACCAGGAAGTAGAAGCCCGGCTTCAAGTCCTGCGGGGCCGGCAGATCCTCGGTGCGCTGCTGGTAGTCGTCCGTCGCGGGGAGGTCCGCGGACCACGACAACGCCGGCGGCAGCGTCAGCAGTTTGTTCTGCTCCGCCTGGTCCAAGTTCTCCGGATGCCATGTCGTCGAGGTCATCCGCTGCTGGAAGTCCCACGGGATCATGCGGAAGAACACCTTGTTGACATTGCGGTAGGTGACCTGGATCGTCGGCCAGGGCTTGTTCCACACTCGTTCGCTGGTGACCGATGCGCTCTTGGCCTCGATCTGCTGGATCAGGTTGTAGCACGCCCGTCCGCCGGGAGTCTCCGGAAAGGCCCGCCAGCCCTGCTCGGCCAACCGCCGCGCCTCGACCAAATCCCCTTCGCTTTGCAGCACCCTCGCCCAATGATGGCGAGCCAACGCGGAGATCTCTTCGTCGCCAAAGCGATCGACGAAACGCTTCAGCGCCGCTTTGTAGCGGGCGTTCTTCTCCTCGCCAAACGCCTTGTTCCAGCCGAACACCAGCCGTTCCAGGTCGGCATGAAGAAACGCCGCTTGGTCCGCGTCGTCCTGATGCCAGCGGAGCAACTCCTGGTACAGGAGGACGGCTTTCAGGACGGGCGAATCCTCGTCGTCGCTCGGCGGCTTCCAGCCGACGAATTGGTCGGCAGGCGAAAACATCGGGCTGTCCGCCGTCAACTGGAAAGCATCCTGCGGCTTCGCACCCGCCTGCTCTCCGGCCGTGTAGAATTCCAAGGCGTTGTAGGCGACGAAATCATACAACGTCGGCCGGTAGCGGTCGGGCATCGTGCCACGGACGAGCAGATCGTCGTAGTCCGCTACGGGGATCGTCTTCAAGACGTCCGAGGCGGCCAACGCCTTGGCGAACCGCTGGTCGATCTCGGCGAACAGCCGAGGCAGATCCCACGTGGTGAAATCCTCGCCCGGCGGTTCGGACGTCGCGGTGCGGCGCATGAATCGCCAAGAATTCTGGCGGAAATAGTGCCAATACCAGTTGGCCAACACGGCCTCCATCATCGGCTGCATTTCCGGCGGCGCGGTTTCAATCGCGGTGTGCAGTCGCGTGATTCGCTCCTCCGGCTTGTTGCCCTGGATGGTGCCCTCCATCGCAATCTTCGTCGTGATCGCCTTGATCGCCTCGGCGTACTTCTTTTCGGCCAGCGCCGCCCGAATGATGGGTTCGAGCCGCTCGATGGCCGTCTTCGGCAGCCCGTCGCGCATCGCTTGGTCGACCTGCTTCCAAGCATCCTCGCGCGGCCCCGCCCCAAACGCCGGCAGCAACAGGATTCCCACACCCAGCAACAACAGAATCCAGCGTCGATTCATGGCTACTCAACTCCCGTCAAAACAACGATCCCCGTCCTTGGAAGATACGCCTCCACACGCCTGCCGATATTCTACAGTTCTCTGCAGCCGATATCCGATGCGTACTCTTCCTCCCATGCACCACCGATTCGAGGGCAAGGCTCCGGCTGCAAGATACACCATCCCCGCAAAGCCAACCATCGATGATCGGACTCGTCAGCTTTACAGACGGAAGTCGGGCGTGTTTCGATTTCAAATTCTGGAAAGCTTGCGGATTCAACGCAGGCAGCAGCCCTTTGCGCAATAAAAAACTCCGGGAGCGAACTTCGCGTCCCGGAGCGGTACGACGACGTCCCGACTGCTGCTCAGCGGCGTTCGGACATCTCGCGAAGGTGTTGGCGGATCTCCTCCAATTGTCCCCGCAATTCCTGGACTTGTCCGCGCAGCTCCATCACGGCGCGTTCCAGATGCGGGCCGGGCGCGGGAACATCGCGCGGAGCGTCCGGACGCCGGTCCGGACCCGCGGTCTCAGGCCGCTCGCCACGGGCCAGGCGCTCGCCCTCGCGCGCCAGCGCCTCGGCCTGTGCGTGCAAGCCGGCGGCACGCAAATTCTCGATCGCGGTACGCAAGTGCTGCATGCGGCGCTGAACATCCTCGTCTCCCGGTTGACCGTGCGGACGGTCTCCAGGGCGCTGTCCCAGCATCTGCATCAATTCGCGGCCCTCTCGTTCCAGGCGTTCTGCCTCGTCCGCTCGACCCGCCTCTTGCGCCCGGCGAAACGCGGCTTTCACCTCTTCCAGCCGAGCCAGCAAACGCTCGCGGCCGGGTGCCGGGGGTTGCAGCTCGCGCAGTTGGACTTCGATTCGTTCCAGCGCACCACGCAACTCGCGGGCGTCGCCCTCCTGATCGGGCCGGAGTGATTCCAGTTTCCGTCGGATATCGCCGGCCTGTTCCTGCAACTGCGCCCGGCGCTGGGCCATTTCTCGAAGCTGAGCTTCCCGCTGCTGGCCAACGGGCCGATCGCCTTCACGCTCACGTTCCGCCGGCCGATCCCCTTCGCGCTCGCGGTCCGCGGGGCGATCGCCATCGCGTTCACGCTCCGCCGGCCGATCGCCCTCGCGCTCGCGTTCCGCCGGTCGATCCCCTTCGCGCTCACGCTCCGCCGGTCGATCTCCTTCGCGCTCGCCCCTGGCCTCTGGGACGGGACGTTCCTCTTCCGCCGCAAAGATCGAGGAACTGTCCGCGGAGACGGGACCGAGCACCGCCGCCAACGCAACCGCCGCCAACGACTGACGCCAACCATCCACAAATACTTTCATCGCCGTTGTCCTTTCTGCTGCAACTGGAACCTGGGCACGCGCCCAGGCCGTACATGAAATCACCAACACCAGGAAAGCCACGGGAACCGTGGCTGTAACCACGCCAATCCGTCTGCGGCTCGCCGGCCGCCACCGGGATGCCGAAATCGCAAGCAAACGTTCCACTCGCTGACCGAGCGAGGACCGCAGCCCCGGACCCGCCATCGACAGCCACGCCAACCGCGGGCGGGAATCCAGCCGCCGCGCGAGTAAGACCAGACAAGCGGCCAGCGCGTCGGCTCCCTGCGGAACCAGCAGACATGCCTCGTCGGCCGCCAGCTCGCTTGCCGCCCGCCACCGGCGGCGCATCCACCAAACGCATGGATGCCACCACAGCACGACCGCGGCCAACTCGGCCAGCAACTGCCACCACGAGTCGCCTGAAGCCAGATGAGCGACTTCGTGCGCCAGCATGGCCTCTCGTTGGCAGTCGTCGAAATCCTCGGCGAAATTCGCCGGAAGTGCGATCACTGGCCGAAAGTACCCAAACGCAATGGGCGCCGCCAAACGCGGCGACGTCAAGATCTCGACTCGTCGCGCAAAACCCAACTGCACCGCCAAACGATCGATCTGCTGCCGAATCGCCGGTTGGTCCACGCATCGCTGTTGGCGTCGGAAGTGTTCCAGCAGCCAACGGGCCCACACCATCCGGACCAGCAGCACCACCGCGCCGAAGCTCCAAGCCAAGAGGAACACGCAACCGACCGTGTCGACGTCCGCGGGAAACGGCGGCCGCGCAATCGTCGCGCGAGCAGTCGCCCCGCGAAAATCGCCGCTCGAAACCAGCGGCTGGGAACAACCGACGCCCCGCTCACCACCGGGATGCTCCGCCACCGCGAACGATGCGGCGTCCTCGGAAACCGCCATGTCCATCGGGACGGCAAGCCCGGCCCACTCGGTCGTCATGGTCAACGACTCGGCTGCCGATGACTCCGTCGATTGTCCGGTGTCGGAAGGCCCCGCGGAAATCGGCATACGGAATGAGGTTGCTGAAGCTTCCGCGTTTTCCAAGAGGAGCGAGAGCTCGGTCGCGGGAACCACGGATTGCATGCGGCACCACTGGACGATGCCGCAGCCCAGGCCCGTCGCCTCGACGGCCACCAAGGCCAGGATGCCCAAGATCGCGCCTCGCCAAAACGTTCGTTGCCAGGCGGCGGAACGAATCCGCCGCACGCACAAGGCCGTCCCACCCACCACGACGCAGGTGCCCAATGCCAGGACAACGACCGACCCAAACCACAACGGCGGTTGCCAAGGAAGAATCATCGTTGGCTCTTTCGCTCTCGAATCATCTGGTCCAACCGGTCCAATTCCTCGCGGCTGATCTCGCGGCTTTCCAGCAGATGACTGACCGCGTCCGCCAAACTGCCTTGGAACAGCCGATCGATCAGGTCGCCCGTCATGCTGCGCGTCACCTCGTGCATGCTGACCTTGGCGCGGTAAAGGAACTTGCGGCCGTCCTCCAGATGGTCCACAAGCCCCCGGTCTTCCATCTTGCGCAACATCGTGGCCACCGTCGTGTAAGCCAGCGGCTGGCGCCCGTCCAATCGCTGTTGCACCTCGGAAACCGTCGCGGCATCCGAGTCCCACAGGACTCGCATGATCCGCAACTGCAAGTCTCCCAGCCGAATCCCTTTCTCGCTCTCCATGACTTCAAAACTCCCGGCACTCGGATCAACTACTTTTGTAATACTACCGAAGTAGTTTTCCCGGTGTCAAGAGTTCACGCGAAGTATTTTCGAGAATTCTTTCGGGTCTGGGCGGTAGTGCAAAGTTGTCGGCAAGTCGGCGGATCTACCAGCGCCTTGCCGCGAAACGAGCTGGCCGCAGCCGTACCGAGCGCGGTCGAAGGTCTCAGCCACGCACGGCGTAGCAGTACAGCGTGTCGCCAAAACGCAGAAACAACCGACCTTGGCACAGCACGGGATGGGCCCAGACGTCTCTGCCTTCCGCCAGCCGAAACGTGCCGACGGTGCGGAACCCGGCATCGGTCAATTCCTGCAACATCATCTGGCCCGTCGCGGTCAAGCAATAGAACCGCCCGTCCGCGTAGATCATCGATCCGCCCGGCGCGTCGCTGACCAGCGTTGCTTTTCCCGTCGCCGGATCGATCGCCGCCCAGCCGCGCAGTTCGCCGCGACTGCTGGCTCCGTACACTTGGCCGTCGACGCAGACCGTGCCGCCATGACTGATCGTCAATTCGCGTGTCCAGACTCGCGAAGCCGAGTCGTCGTCGAGTTGGACGCCGAACACGGCGCCGAAACCGCGGCTGGAGTTGGTCAACAGCAAACGCCGGCCCGCGAGCACTGGCGTGGTGTTGACGGTGTTGTTCGGATCGACTTGAGGCAGTTGCCACACCAGGGCGCCGTCTTCCGCGTCCACGCCGAACACGTACTTCAAACCGCCATTGACCAGCAGCTTGCGACGGCCGGTATCGATCAGAATCGGCGAGGAGTAGGACGCTTGCTCGCCGTCCAGTGCCGGTGTGGCCCAGATCGGAGCGCCGGTCCGTTTGTCGTGCGCCGCCATCAGGCCCTTGGACCCCGCGGGCGTCGCGAAGACGCGGTCGCCATGCACGACGACCGATTCGCTGATACCCCACATGATATTTTTTGCCTCGTATCGCTCCAGCACATTCACCGCCCACACTTCTTGCCCGGTGGCGGCATCCAGACACGTCAAGCGTCCGTGAGCGTTCATGTGATACAGCTTGCCGTCGTCGTAGGTGCAAGACGAACGCGCGCCCGGATACGAATTCTTCCACGGCGCGCCGTTGCTTGTTTTCCAGCTTGGTTGACCGTCCAGCGTGAAAGCGTTGATCGCCAACTCTTTGTCCAGATCGCCCGTGATGTAGACTCGGTCCGCGACGACGATCGGCGACGAATAGCCTTGGCCGATGCCGGAGACCTTCCAAAGCAGCTTCGGACCATCGTCGGGCCAAGATGGCAGCAATCCGGTTTCCGCCGAGGTGCCGTCCCGGTGCGGACCTCGCCATTGCGGCCAGTCCGGCGCCGCAGAGCGAACCAGCGCCGGTGAGGACTCCTGAGCAGCCGAAGTCAAGGGCGCAGCAACCACCAAGACTCCCAAACAAACGCATCCAAAGATGCGACAAGTACGTCTGATCACGTGTTGTCTCCAGATGGCTCGGTAGTGAAAGAGGCGCATCATAACGCAGCCCGAGGTCTCAACCCAGCGGGCACGCGCCTACGAAAGACGGTTGTAGCCGTTCAGCGCGGCGACTCGGTAGGCTTCGGCCATCGTCGGATAGTTGAACGTCGTGTTGATGAAGTACAGCAGCGAATTGGCCTCGCCTTGCTGACACATGATCGCCTGGCCGATGTGGATGATCTCCGAAGCGTTGGCGCCAAAGCAGTGGATGCCCAGGATGGCCAGCGTCTCGCGGTGGAACAGCAGCTTGAGCACGCCGACGGTCTGGCCCGTGATCTGGCCCCGCGCCAGACTCTTGAATTGGGCGTGCCCCACTTCGTACGGCACGTTTTCGGCGGTCAGTTCGCGTTCCGTCTTTCCCAGCGAACTGATCTCCGGACTGGTGTAGATGCCGGTCGGGATGTCGTGGGCCATCCGGTCGCACCGCCCGTGGACCACGTGGATCGCGGCAGCTCGGCCCTGCATGTACGCGGCGCTGGCCAACGCCGGAAAGCCGATGACGTCGCCGACCGCGTAGATGTGCGGCACGGAGGTCTGGAAGTTCTCGTTCACCAGCAGATTGCCGCGACTGTCGGGCTCGATCCCCAGTCGCTCGACGTCCAGCGTGTCCGAGTTGCCGGTGCGGCCGTTGGCCCACAGCAAGATGTCCGTCTTTAGCTGCTTTCCCGACTGCAAGTGCAACACCACGCTGTCGTCGCGGCCCTCGACGCGCGAGTACGTCTCTTGATGCCGGATCAGGACCCCGCAGTCGCGCAGATGGTAGCTCAGGGCGTCGATGATCTCGTCGTCCAGGAACTCCAGCAGCTTGGTGCGAGTGTTAACCAGATTCACCTTCCAGCCCAGGTTGCGGAACATCGAAGCCCACTCGCAGCCGATCACGCCCGCGCCGTAGACGGTGATCGACTGCGGCGAGTAGTCCAGGCTCATAATCGTATCGCTGTCGAAGATCCGCGGATGCGTGAAATCGACATCGGGCGGGCGATAAGGCCTCGATCCGCACGCAATGATAAAGGCCTCGGCGGAAATCCTCTGCTTGGCCCCGTCCGGAGCCACCGTCTCCAAGGTGTGGGCGTCCAGAAAGCGTGCCCCGCCGCTGACCATCGTCACGCGGTTGCGATCGTAGAAGGCGCTGCGCATGTCCACTTGCTGCCGGACGATCGCCTCGGCCCCGCGGCGCAGACCGGCGAACGACATGCTCCCCGCGCCGGCCACCTGGCGGTACATGCGGTTGCGGTTCAGTTCCGTCATCTGCGCAATCGCGAACCTGAGCGCCTTGGTCGGGATCGTGCCAAGATGCGTACAACTGCCGCCGACCTCCAGATAGCGTTCGACAACCGCCACCTTGCGACCCAGCTTGGTGGCCTGCATCGCCGCCCCTTCCCCGCCCGGTCCGGTCCCGACCACCACGACGTCAAACGTCACACGATTCATCCACGGCGCTTTCCGGAAAAAAGAACCAGTGCCTGCGGCCTGGGAGCACGACAACCGGCACGGGATCTACCCCAATTCTTCAGCCGCCCGCGAAGGCGACTGCGGTCGACAGCAAGCATAACACTCCCCTGCTGTTCTGGACCATCGGTCCGCCGATGTCAAGGTTCCCTGCGATCGCTGCTCGAACGCCGCATTCGGCAAAACCGGCATACACGCCCCACAGCAACCCACCAGAAGTAGTGCTCGTTGACGAAGCAGGGGTCACCACTACAATGTTGCGAAGGATTCAGCATCTTTAATTCGTACAGGAACGAGTGAATGCCGCTGCGAAGTCTTACTGCCCTGCCCGTTTTCAACGAAGTTCGCTATGTGGACGACGTGCTGGACGAGGTGACTCGATACAGTTCCGACGTGCTGGTGGTCGATGACGGTTCGTCGGACGGAACGACCCAACTGCTGGAAGCCCGCAACGACATTCAGTTGGTCCGCCACCGACGCAACCGCGGTTACGGCGGAGCGTTGCACACGGCCTTCCAGTTCGCTCAGCAGCAGGGGTACGACATTCTGGTGACGATCGACTGCGACGGGCAGCACGAACCCCAGCGGATTCCGGAGTTCGTCGACAAGTGCGAGCGGTACGACATGGTCTCCGGCAGCCGCTATCTGGAATCGTTCGACGGCGATTCCGAAGCGCCGCAGGCACGGCGGCGAATCAACGAGCAGATTACTCGCGAATTGAATGAACGCTTGGGGCTGTCGTTGACCGACGCCTTTTGCGGTTTCAAGGCGTACCGCGTCGAAGCGTTGGAATTGCTGGAGCTGTCGGAGACCGGGTACGCCATGCCGTTGGAGCTGTGGGTTCAGGCGGTAGCCAACGGGCTGCGGATCGTCGAGTTGCCGGTGCCGCGGATCTACTTGGACGAATCGCGTTCGTTCGGCGGATCGCTGGACGATGCCGACACGCGGCTGCAACACTATTACGAGGTGCTGGAACGGAGTATGCAGGCAGCCCATTTCAACGGTCGGTCCGCGCCGCGGAGGGTCCGCGCCGCGGTCGTGTGACGAGCGTGCCACCCAAGTGATATCGAAACTGCCGATGCCCGTCGACGTCGAGTACCAATCCGTGCGGGCGCCTCGCGCCCACGGCGGGGTGCTCGTTCATCCGGCCAAGGAGCAGACCGCGGCGTTGTTGGCGGAGAATCTGGCAGTCCGCGAGCAAGCCCGCAGCTACGACGTGCAAGGCCAATCGCTTGGCGAACTGAGCCAACAGGCCCGACGGTCGCTGCTCTCCGAGGCGCGAGCCTACACAACCGCTTATCGAGACGTCGAGCATCTCGACGACCACCAAGCTCCGGTGCTGTTGGCGGGTCATCAGCCTCAGTTGTTTCACGCAGGGGTCTGGTTCAAGAATTTTGCACTCAGTGCCCTGGCCCGGCGTCATCGGGCGCATGCGGTGAACTTGCTGATCGACAACGACATCCACCGCGTTCCGTCGCTGCGCGTGCCGACTGACTCGCCAACGGGACGGCACCTGAGCACGTTGGTGTACGACCAGTTGACCGAGGCGATACCGTACGAGGAGCGATCGATCCTCGATCCGTCCACCTTCACCAGCTTCGGCGACCGCGTCCAAGCGACACTGGGCGATCTGGTTCCAGATCCGCTGATCCGCTCCCTCTGGCCGCTGGCCGTCGACGCCGCGCGGCGATCGACGAATCTGGGGCATTGTCTGGCCGAGGCCCGTCATCGGCTCGAAGCCCAGTGGAATCAGCAGACCTTGGAAGTGCCGTTCAGCCGCGTTTGCCGTACGGCCTCGTTCGCCCGGTTTGCCGCGCATCTGCTGGCCCATCTGCCGCGTTTTCAGGAGGTCTACAACACGTCCCTGGCGGAATATCGCCACGCGAACCGCATCCGCAGCCGATCGCATCCCGTGCCGGACCTGGCAACCGATGGCCCGTGGCTCGAAGCGCCGTTTTGGATTTGGACCGCCGGATCGCCGCACCGCCAGCGGATGTTCGTTCGCGACAACGGCACGGGGCTGGAAGTCAGTGATCGCCGGGCCGTCCGGTTTTCGCTCGACCTCTCGCCCGATTCGGACGCCGACCGAGGCCTCGAGCAGTGGATGGACCAAGCCGCACTGGGCGTCAAGCTCCGGCCGCGTGCGCTGATCACCACGATGTACGCACGGCTCGTGCTGGGCGACCTGTTCTTGCACGGTATCGGAGGCGGCAAATACGATCACCTGACGGATTTAATCGTGCGGCGTTTCTTCGGCCTGCAACCGCCCCACTACCTGATGATCTCTGCGACGGCCCTGCTGTTCGAAGACCGCACGCGAACGTTGCTCGATCAGATCCGCGGACTGCGGCAACTGCTGCGCGATCTGCGTTTCCATCCCGAGCGGCATGTGGTTCCGTCGGACGAAGCCGCTCGTCTGATCCGCGAGAAGTCCGACTGCATCGCATCTCCGTCGCTCCATCATCAAGGGCGGCAGCGGCATCAGGCCATCGAGCGCATCAACGCGGCGTTGCAGAGGCATCTGGCGGTGTCTCCGCAGCAAGCCGTGGCGCAGCTCGAACACGTGTCGGCGGCGCTGCGCGGCGAAACCAACCTCGCCTCGCGCGAATTCTCGTTCTGCCTGTTTTCCGAAAAAACTCTGTGCCCGCTCCTACTGGACTTGGTGCGTTCGGCGCTCTAAGCTCACGCGAAGAAAACGGGAAGAGCCCCTTCGTCTCCGCGATCGCTCGTCAGGAGCAACTCACGGACAGGCATTCGCAGCGGAAAGGATTCAAAGCGATGGCGATCATTTCCATGGCGCGGCTGAAGGAATCGGTGCGGAGCAGCGGCGGAGTTGAAATCGGCGGAGGTTTCCAAATCGCTCCGGCGGTCAACGCGGATCATCAGGCGATCCATCAGTTGCTGTCGCAAGTGCTCCACCGTCCCTCGGCCAAGGAGTTTCAGTCGCAATTGGACCAGCCGGGCTACGACCCCGGGCAACGTCTGCTGATCAAGCAGGACGGGCACCTTGTCGCCCATCTGCGGCTGATTCCCAGGCGGCTGCATTTCGGCGGCCTGCTGCTCCCCGCGGCGTACGTGACGGACTTGGCGACCGTGCCCAAATTCTGCGATCATCGCTGCGCCTCGATGCTGCTGGCCTTGGCCGAGCATCGCATTCAGCGGATGGGCGGGTGGTTCGGCTATCTGCGGACCAGGAATCCCGCGTTCTACGAATCGCTGGGCTGGGTGGCGCTGGGCGAGTCGCCGCACTGGACTGCGTCGCCTCAGGCCGTTCTGGTCCAACTACGCCAGCGAACCACGGCGGTCGAGCCGCTCGTCCGCCCGCTGCGGAGCGTGCGAAGACCGAGATTGGCGGCGGGCTCGCGCCGTAGCCGATCCGCGGATACTGCCGAGCGCGAGGCGGCGCTCCCCTTACTTCCCGAACTGCAGCGCACTTCGCTGCATCTGCACGAATTCCGCTACTACGAGCAGGAAGGGCTGGAACGGCTCTACGCCGCGCACTGCCGACAAGCGTACGGCGCGACCTTGCGGGATAGCGATGCTTGGCGTTGGTTGATCGAACGCCGTGCCTTCGACCGCCTGTATGTCGCTTCCGACGGTTCGCCGAACTTGGGACTGGAGCAGATCCCCGCGGCGGTCGTCGGCTACGCGGTGGCCGCGCGCAGCCGATTGTTCGAGGTGCTGGCCGACCCGCGGCGGCCCGATGCCGCCGACGCGCTACTGGCGCGATTCTGTGCCGACGCCATCGAACAGAACCGTTATCAGATCCGTCTGGACGCTCCGGTCGACTCGCCTTCTGCCAGTTGGCTGCCGCCCATCGCCGAGGATTTCGGCAAGTCCGGCAGGTGGACGGGCTCCGGGCGTAGCGAGGAGCCAGTGTTGATGGTCCGCGCGATCAGCATTCCGCAGCTCGTCGGCCACTTGCACGGCGTCTTCCTGCACCGTTTGTCGCAGTCGGGCATCCGATTGCCGTTCGAATTGGGCTTCACCCTGGATGGCCAAACAAATGTGCTGCGGGTCACCAAGGCCGCGAGCCAATTGGACGGCGAAATCCGGACGCGCCGTTGTCTGGCGTGCGATCAAGCCGACTTCCTGCGGCTGCTGTTAGGTGTCGTGGACATCGCCGAGGCAGCCGCCAGCGGACGCATCACCGCCAATTCCCAGACCACGCTCGCCGCCGCACAGACGCTGCTGCCCAAGACTCCCCTCTGGTTCCCGCCGCTGGACGATCTGGCCAGCGGATCATGAACATCCGGTAGATTCGACCAAATCGTCAATTCGGATTTAACCGTGTTCACCTTGCTTGTCTTATCTGGATTGCGGAATTAGGATAAACGAAGTCAATCTTACCGTTGTCCATCTGGTCCAAATTGACGATGTCTACCGCGAGTGAACAGCGAGGTTGACTACCTCTAAGTAGGGCCCCGCGATCAATCGGCGAAAGGTGACCGCCCGTGCCTCCACGTTTCGCTCTGATATAGCCAGCCAACTTTGTCCTTGTGCCGTGTCGCAATGACTTGCCAGGAGAGACCCACCATGATGCGCCAAACTCATCGCCCAGCGTCCGTTCGTCGTCAGAAGGTCAGATCCGCGCAGCGAAAACTGCTAGTGGAGCGCCTCGAATCCAGATTTCTGCTGGCCGGGTTCAACCTATTGAGTTTGGGCGACCAGGCAGTTATTAACGGAGCCCTATTCACGACAGCCGAGAACATAACTGGTGCGTCAGGGCAATTCGATCCATTCGTTCGAATACAGGCAGGAGGCGGCGCATCCGTACAGCAAGGCTACAACACCAGCTACCGGCCGGTGCAATTCGACGAATCGAGCAATGCGACTTTTACCAGGAACCTTCAATTAGGTGAGATTCCGATAGTGACCACGGATGGAACGACCTACCGTCAGTTCATCCTCGAAGCCAACCAAACGGGCGCTGGTCCGAACATATCGCTCGACAGACTGGAAGTGTACTTGTCGGCGTCGGGCGGTTTGAACCAGTACCCGTTTGATGACGGGACTGGACCGACTGCCACGAAAATCTACGATCTCGATGCGGGGGAGAACAACTGGATTATCTTAAATGCAGGCTTGGCAGCAGGCGGCGCACAAGCAGACATGGTTTTCTACCTGCCCCAGACCCTAGTGGCAGGTTTTCCTGCGGACACATTCGTCACCCTTTTTTCGCGTTTTGGTGACAACGCCAGCGCCAACGACGGCTTTGAGCAGTGGGGCATTCTGCAGAGTGATGATGCGATCTTCAGCGGGTACAAGTGGCACGACTCGAACGCGGACGGAGTCTGGGACGAAGGCGAACCGGGCCTGAACGGCTGGACCATCGAGGTCTACGATGCCCAGGGCGATCTGGTGACCAGCACGCAGACAAACGACGACGGTCTGGGAGAACCGGGCTACTACGAATTCAGCCTGCCGCCGGGCGAGTACACGTTCCAGGAGGTGCTGCTGCAGGACTGGTATCAGTCGTTCCCGGCGGACCCCGGCACATACACCGAGACGCTGGTATCCGGCGAAGCGTACGAGAACAACAACTTCGGCAACTACCAGTACGCGACCAAAAGCGGGTACAAGTGGCACGATTTGAATGCGGACGGAGTCTGGGACGAAGGCGAACCGGGCCTGAACGGCTGGACCATCGAGG
>JAHDXO010000006.1:39102-42544 GCA_023382975.1 Pirellulaceae bacterium | reverse complement strand
GCAGGACTGGTATCAGTCGTTCCCGGCGGACCCCGGCACATACACCGAGACGCTGATTTCCGGCGAATTGTCTGCCAACAACAACTTCGGGAACTTCAGGCGGGACATCATCGTCATCGGGCCGGACAAGACGAACCGCAGCCTGCCCTTTGTGCATGTGTACGACGTCGCCTCGGGGGAATTGCTGAGTCGGTTTCTCGGCTTGCCGCTGACGCCGGACTATCGCGGCGGGGTACGAATCGCAACGGGGGACTTGGACGGTGACGGGATCGACGAGATCATCACCGCGCCCGGCCGGAACACGGCGCCACAGGTGTATGTCTTCAAACTGGTCGGCGGCGAGTGGGTGGAGCAGGTGGGTTCGCGTTTCCTGGCATTTGATGCCAAATTCAAAGGCGGCGTCGACTTGGCGATCGGCAACGTCAACGGCGACGAATTCCCGAACGGATTGCCCAAGAACGACATCATTGCCTCGATGAGCTACGGAGGAAACGAGGTTCGTGTGTTCCTGAACACCACCGCGTCGCCCATTTCCTTCGCAGAAGACAGAGGCAGTTTCGAGCGGTTCCAGCCTTACGGCAAATTGAAGGGCGGTGCCACGGTGCGCGTGGCCGACATGGGAACGATGTCCGCCGCGGGACTGGACCAAACCAGTCTGGACGGTTCTGCCGAGATCATCGTCGGCAACGGGGCGGGCCTACGTTCCACGGTGTATGTCTA
This sequence comes from Pirellulaceae bacterium, assembly GCA_023382975.1. Lineage (GTDB taxonomy): Bacteria > Planctomycetota > Planctomycetia > Pirellulales > Pirellulaceae > SKKK01. The sequence continues at coordinate 41,824 of JAHDXO010000006.1, read as the reverse complement.
TGGATACAACGTGGTGGACAGCAACCCCAATGCCCAGCGCGTCAAGCAGTTCCAGCCATTCAGCTCGAAGTTCAAAGGCGGAATTTCCCTGGATATTGCGCGAGTGGACCCGGACAACATCCCGGACATCATCGTTGGAACCAGCAACCGGGGCGGGTCGATGGTCACGGTGCTGAACGGGATCAGCGGAGCCCCGACCATCACCGAGTTCGCTGCGTTCACAAAGAACGACTTGAACCCAGGGGCCAAGAAGAGTTTCAATGCCCCGGTTCGGGCGACGGCGCTGGACAGCGATGGCGATGGCAGGGCCGATTACTTGCTGGCCTACCAGGGCACCGACGGCAAGGCAGGAATGATCCGCAAATTCGATTTGGACAAGAACGTTGTGGACGAGATCCTAGCCGGCAAGTTTGATCCCATGAAAGATTTCCTGGATGCCTACTTTGTCAGTACGTTGAAGACGCGATCCACCGCCGCATAAGCCCCGGAAGAAGGTCGGGTTCGTCCGGCGACTCTCTTCCGGTTCGGAGCATTGTCGCTCCGGCAGCGAATACCTGGGCGACCATGAGACGAATCGATATCAAATTGAACCCAAGCGGTGCCCCGATTTTCCGGGCACCGCTTTTCCGTTGAATCCTCATCGGACCGCAAACGACCAGACGGATATACCCTCAAGTTCAGGCCCCTGCACCGGAGTCGCTCGCCATGCTTACTCACCTCGCCAACCCCGCTTTGCGCAAATCCCGCCCCACGCGTCGCGCCGCCAAGAAGCGGCCTTCGAGTCGCAGGTTGTTCCTCGAACCCCTGGAAGACCGTCGCCTGCTGACCACCGTGATCAAGCCGCTGTACCTGACGACGGACGGCGTAGATAACGACACGACAGGATACATGGACCGCGTGGATCCCGAGAACGTCGTCCCGCCAGATACTTCGACATCGAACACGGCGACGCTTCAGATTGCTTCCGCCGAGGTAACCCACCTGGATACCACCTCGCAAGGAAGAAATTCCAACGGTCCTTTGACCGTGCCCCACACGACCCAGGACGTGAGCAACCGGCTGATGTTGGTGGCAATCTCGTACCACAAGGACGTCAACTTGCCAAACACTCCATCCTATGGTTCCCAGGCCATGACTCTGGTGGGAGAGGACCAAACCACAGATTGGCGCACCCGCATCTACCGTCTGATTGCGCCGAACGTCGGTACAGCAAATGTGTCGCTGACGGTGAGTGGAACGGGAACCAGGGGCGTAATCGTGTCGGTGTCCACTTTCTCTGGCGTCGATCAGACAACTCCGCTGGGAACCCCGAATGCGACTACTGGTCACAGCACATCTCCTTCTGTGGACGTCCCTTCTGTTGCCGGTGACTTGGTCTTCGACGTGCTGTCCGGCGAGACCAGTTCTGGAACGATTTCTCTCGGCGACAATCAGACGCTGAACGGAACGGAGCCCGCCGACCGAGGAGTCGTCCGTCTGAGAAGCAGTCGGGAGCCGGCGACTACTACCACCACCACAATGTCGTACACCTTCACTTCTGCCAAGAACTGGGCCATCCGCGGCGTAGCGATCAAACCGGCCAGCGGCGGCGGTGGCACAACCACTGCTACCTTCACTCAGGACACGCCGTTGGCGAGCAACCTGGGATTGCCCTCCGGCCAACCGATCAACGTCATCAGCTACGTGAACATTGCCAGCGGTTCGATGCCGGCCACTCCAAATATCACCGCCACGCTGAAGCACGGTGCCACGACGTTCGCTACACTGACCAGTCCGACGTACGACAGCGGTGCCGGCACGTTGACCTGGTCCACCACGCTGGGCAGCAACGTCACGATTCCAGCAGGACAAAGCATCGCGTTGGAAGTAACCACCGCCCAGTCCGGGGTAGGCTTCCAAATCCAGTACGACAGCGCCACGAAACCGTCCAAAATCGAGTTGCCCACCACCACCTTCATCAACATCGATTCACTGGCCGTCTACGACACCCCGTTCAGCGATGACGGGAACAACAGCAACGACGGAGACGCGATCACAAGCGCCCCCATCGGCCAGACCGTTTACGTCCGCGCCGTCGTCAGTGATCCCTTCGGCAAGTACGACATCACCAGCCTGGACATGGAGTTTTCTCCCGCTGTCGATCCGGTGTCGCCCACTCGCTACGCTGCCAATACTGCGGCAAATCAGGCAGTGTACGAGTTCGCGTGGGAAACCACCGAAAATTTCGATCCTTTCACCATCACCGCCACGGCTCGCGAAGGATTCGAGCAAGACGTGTTCGCCACCGCGCAGTCAGAATTCCTTGTCGAACTGCCAAGCCTGGAGTTGAGCAAGAGCGGAACCTTCCAGGACGGCGACGCCAACAGCCGCCCGGACGCGGAGGAGACGATCACCTACACGTTCGAAGTCACCAACACGGGGAACGTGACGCTGACGAACCTGTCGCTCAGCGATTCGCTGCTGGCGGAAGGCGATCTCGAATACGTCTCGGGCGACAGCGACGAGGACGGCGATCTGGACGTCGGCGAGACGTGGGTCTTCACGGCCAGCTACACGCTGACGCAGGCCGACATCGACGCCGGGCAGGTGGACAACGCCGCCAGCGTGACGGCGATCGATCCCAACGGCGGCGAGGCGACCGCCGAAGCGGAGGCCAGCGTGGAGCTGCTGCAGGTCGCGGAGCTGGAGCTGAGCAAGAGCGGCGAGTTCCAGGACGCGGACG
>JAHDXO010000006.1:0-39002 GCA_023382975.1 Pirellulaceae bacterium | reverse complement strand
GACGCCAACAGCCGCCCGGACGCGGAGGAGACGATCACCTACACGTTCGAAGTCACCAACACGGGGAACGTGACGCTGACGAACCTGTCGCTCAGCGATTCGCTGCTGGCGGAAGGCGATCTCGAATACGTCTCGGGCGACAGCGACGAGGACGGCGATCTGGACGTCGGCGAGACGTGGGTCTTCACGGCCAGCTACACGCTGACGCAGGCCGACATCGACGCCGGGCAGGTGGACAACGCCGCCAGCGTGACGGCGACCGATCCCAACGGCGGCGAGGCGACCGCCGAAGCGGAGGCCAGCGTGGAGCTACTGCAGGTCGCGGAGCTGGAGCTGAGCAAGAGCGGCGAGTTCCAGGACGCGGACGCCAACAGCCGCCCGGACGCGGAGGAGACGATCACCTACACGTTCGAAGTCACCAACACGGGGAACGTGACGCTGACGAACCTGTCGCTCAGCGATTCGCTGCTGGCGGAAGGCGATCTCGAATACGTCTCGGGCGACAGCGACGAGGACGGCGATCTGGACGTCGGCGAGACGTGGGTCTTCACGGCCAGCTACACGCTGACGCAGGCCGACATCGACGCCGGGCAGGTGGACAACGCCGCCAGCGTGACGGCGACCGATCCCAACGGCGGCGAGGCGACCGCCGAAGCGGAGGCCAGCGTGGAGCTACTGCAGGTCGCGGACATTGCCATCGAAAAGCAGGTTTCCGTCGATGGCGGCGCGACGTGGCTGGATGCGGATAGTCCGAGTGGTCCGACGGTTCTGGCCGGCGGGGAGGTGCGGTTCCGGGTGATCGTCACGAATACCGGAAATGTCTCTCTGTCGAACGTCGCAGTGATCGACACGGATTTTGCCTTCACGGGGATCGCGACAAGCCTTGGCGCCGGGGTTTCGGACACCTCGAACGTGATCGTCACCGTCGCGGCGTCGGGACAGCACAGCAATACGGCCACCGTGAGCGCGAGTTTCACGAATGCCACGACAGAAGAGATTCTGCACGCCAACGCCAGTGATATGGCACACTATTTCGGCCGTGCCAATACGATCGTCATCTCGGCCGACGCCGGCAACAGCAGTTCGCCGTATGTGCATGTGTACGAAGTGGAAACCGGCACGCTGTTGGCACGGTTCCTGGGATTGCCAAGGACTCCGGAGTATAGCGGAGGAGTCCGTATCGCCACCGGAGACTTGGACGGTGACGGAATGGACGAAATCGTCACTGCGCCCGGCCGGAATGCCGATCCGTGGGTGTACGTGTTCAAACTCAATCCGGACACTGGCGAGTGGGAGAATGTCCACAGCTTCCTGGCTTACCCCGAAGCGACGAAGAAGGGTGTGGTCAAGTACCGGGGTGGCGTGGAGTTGGCCATCGGAAACGTCAACGGGGACTTGTTCCTCCCGAATGGCGCGCCGAAGAACGATATCGTGACGGCGATGAGCTACGGGGGAAACGAGGTCCGCGTGTTTCTGAACACAACCGCCTCGCCCATCTCGTTTGCCCGCGATCCCGCCTTCCAACCCTTCAAGCCATTCGGTTCCCTCAAGGGCGGAGCGACCATTCGCGTGGAAGATATGGGAACCACGACGGTGTCCGGAAAAACCAAAGCGTTGAACAACGACGCCATGGACGGCCGTGCCGAAATCATCGCTGCCAGTGGAGCCGGCACCAGATCCACCGTGCTGGTCTTCGGTTACGTTGCGGGCAACTCGAAAGCTCAGCAGACGCGGAAGTTCACGCCGTTCAACGCCAAGTTCCGAGGCGGGGCCTCGCTGGACGTGGCCAAAGTGGACGGCGACAACGTGCCAGACATCATCGTGGGAGCCAGCAACCGGGGTGGATCGCTGGTGACGGTGTTGAGCGGCCGCTTTGGGATCGACAAGAAGAATCCCAACGGAACGCCAATCATCAACGAGTTCTCGGCGTTTCCCAAGGAAGCGTACCCCGACAGCTTCAACACACCGGTTCGGGCTACGTCCTTCGACAGCGATGGCGACGGTTGGACGGATCACCTGCTCACCTACCAGGGAACCGATGGTCGGGCGGGGAAGATCCGCAAGTTCGATCTGACTGGACATGCGGTGGACCAGGTGATTGCGGAGGATCAGTTTGACAACCTGGAATTCGAGGGAAGTGTCATCGACGATTTCCTGAACGCCTATTTCGTCAGCGTCTTGAAGAAACCTGCGGTTTGACCGGGCTTCACAACGACCGGTGATCGCCCCGGATGTTGAAAAGAAGCAAGGCAGCGAGGCCGAAAAGGGCCTCGCTGCCCGCCGTTGCCCCAAAGAGACGTGAAGCGTCGTTCGCCTCGTAGCGGCGAAGGTTACCAGTTCGCTTCCAGACCGACCAGACCGCCGTGCAGGAAGACCCAGCCGCTGCGGTTCAGGCCCGTGCCGCTGACGCCGTCGATGTTGCTGAAGTCGAGTTGGCCGGGGGCCAGGGCGACGCCGCCCAACCCCAACGCGGTGTAGCCCAGGCGAAGCGACCAGACATCGTTGATGGGCCGGATCGCGACAATTCCCAACTCGCCCAATGCGGCGACCGAATGGCCGTTGGCCGAAACGCGTTCTCGGAGTTCGAAGGGGATGTCCTCGACCACCGGATCGTCCAGCACCCGCTGCGACTGCTCGGCGTGGTTCAAGAAGACGCCCGCCTTGCCCGAGAGCTGGAGCGACCAACGGTTCCAGTGACGAGTGTAGCGCCCGCCCATCTGCAAGCCGAACAGGAAGTTGTCGGCATCGATATCGTAACTGCTTCGCCCCTCGTCCGTTCGGTCATCGCCGAACAACGAGAACCTCTCGTCCAGATAGATGAAACGGAAGCCGGTGAGGAAGTCGAACGTGGCATCGCACTGGCAGCATGACTTCACGCAATTCAGCTCGATATTGTGGAGGTTCGACCGGTAGCGGGCCTCGATGGCATCGGCGTTCTGGAAGTTGTTCGAATCCAGGCCGAGATCTCCCGGAATAGCGAGATTGTTGTCCCCGGTTGCACGGCCACTGGCTTGCCAATCGTACAGGCCGAAATAGCTGAGCTCCCAGGCCGAGCAACGCGTCGGACAGGCCGGACGCCACCCGACGAGTACCCGCGGCCCCGCGGTCAAATCGAAGTTCAGGTCGTTGGTGCTCAGAACAGGTGATTCAGGGACGACATCTGTATCCAACGCCAGAACTTGGTTGCATCCCGTTCCGACGCGATGCCAGATCAGCCCATCGACTTGCACATAGCGTTGCGGGTAGCAAGCCGCCTCTTTGCCGATCGACATCGGCTCTTTGTATCCGGACTGGCTCGCCAGGTTCAGGTCCGGAACCGGCTCGATGACACCATGCGATGTCAAGAGGAACTCCGCACCTGGCTGCGGATAGCTCGGCATTTCCGAGAACAAGCTGTACTGGACGGCCGCTTGTTCAGGCGGCGCGTACTGAGCGTTTACCGACACGGGAAGCATGCTTGCGGCAAGCGTAAGCAATGCACAGCGGAACAGGAACATGGGTTCACCCTCCTTGGTGACGGGTACACTGGGCGACAACAATCGATCCTACAACCGAGGTGCTGCCCTCTGGCGTTGGAGGACAGCTATGAATGATTCAAGACCGCTCCGAAATGCCCTCGAATCACGCTGCGAATGCCACGGTAAAACGCGATGGCGTCTGAGTTGCTCTCCGCGGGCCGTGCTTCTCCGGCAACGGTCTTTCCGTTACTCGTCATCGATCCGTCACAAGGCAATCTGCCAGAAATACCGCTACATCAGCGACATGAGGGCCAAAACGACTTCGGCCTGTAGCGGTGGAAACGCGGGTGTCGAATCTGATGGCAGGCGCGTCGCAGGCTGCTCTTTCGTCACATCCAGCAGCGCAGGATTTGGCTGCATCGTGAGGTGCATTCCGCGCGGCGTATTCTCCGGATTATCCGGCACAAGTCAGCCTGCCACGGTCAAGAGTCCATGACTTGCGTGAATGCGGTTCAGCTTCTTCCTCGCACTCTGATTGTGCCGGAACGAAAAGAGCCAACGGTGCCCCGTTGGCTCTTGAGAACGGATCGATGCACTGGGCAGTCGTCGCGACTGAGGAAGCAGTCGCCCGCGATATCCCGGCAGTGAATTCGCCGAACCTTAGCGGTCCGAACATTCACGCTGATCGGTCCGATTCCTGGGCCGATTGGGGCTCGCTGTCGCCGTTTTCGGGCTCGGCGACGGTGGGCTTGGGGACTTCGCCACTGGAGCCGGAATCGCTGTCGCCTTTCTTGCCCGCGGCGCCCTTCTTGCCGGGATCGCACTTCTGCGTCGGAACGCAGATCCGCACGGGAACCTGGTAGGTTTCGCAACGCGGGACGGAGCGAGTGACGGTGCAGATCACCGTCCGCGGAACTTGACGGGGCACGTTGATCGTGCGAGTCACGGGGATTTCCCGAATCGTGGTGTAGGGCACCGTGCGCACACCGACTTCCGTCACTGCCTTGGCGATCACGCTGTTGACGGTTCGCATGCGGTGTTCCGGAACCGAGTGGACGACTTGATAGCACACGGACCGGGTTTGCGTGACGGGGATAAAGCGACAAACCGTGTATTCGACGTCGCGAGTGCGAACCTCGGCCACGACTCGCTTGACCGTGCGAGGCACTTCCATCGTTTGCAGGTCATAGACCGTTCTCGTGTATGGCACCTCGCGGGTTTCGTAGCAGGGAACCCAAACTCGCCGGTGGACTTTGATCGTTCCGCCTTTCTGGCAGGAATCGCTCTTCTGCTCGCTTTTCTGTTCGCCCTTGGGATCCGTTGCGGGGCCGCACGGATATTCCTCGATCCGCGTTTCCCAGTGGCCGCTCCGGACTTGGACTGTCCTGGTTTCGCAGACCTGCCGCGGAACGCGATAGAACACCGTCTGCGTGCTGGTTTCACAAACGGTGTGGTGAACCGTGTACGGGACGGACCGAACACGGGTCTCGTACGATCGGGCATAGGTGGTGAACGCGACGTCGCGCGTACGGGTTTCGACCTGCGAGCGGTAGACGGTGAACGGCACCTGCTGAGTCACCGTCTCGTAGACCGGACGCTGATAGGTGAACTGCTCGGTGCGGGACTGGACCTCCGCGACGCGGCGGACGTCCTGGATGGTCTGCTGTTCCCACACCGTGTCGTAGACAACCACTTCCTTTTGCTCGGTCACCCGTTCGTAGAACGTGCGCGTCATGGTTTTCATGACGGTGTAGCAACTGTCCTCGCAGCCCGCATTGGAACCGCAACCCGCATCGCAGCGATCGGCGTGTTTTCCGAGATGGTGATCGCAGTGCCGACGGTTGGCAGCCGCGGTGATACCACAGTACGTCGCCCAGGCCGGCGGAGTGTGGATCGCCAACCCGGCTGCAATTAGAACCAGCGCAAACGTCACGAACCGCATGATCGATCTCCTCTCAAGAGCAAGCACGCCCAATCGCGTCTATCTGCAAGGATTTTCGGGAATCGCGCGGGGAGTCCTCCAATGTGGATGCGGTCGCCGTCGTAACGAATGACAATCTGGTAGCAGATGTGTCGAAGATGCGGAAAAGTGCGAAATGCCGAATCGTGGCGAGGCAGAAGCTGAGGGGCGCAGGCTGGCAGTCTGCGCTACGGGGCGGGGTGCGGCGCGCGTTGCAGGTCGCCGATGATACGGCGGACAAGGCGGGCGAGCTGCTCGGGGTCGATCTCGCGACTGGCCGAACAGCCGCCGACAGGTTCCCCAGCAAAGCCCTCGGCGGCCAACAGGCACTGCAACTGGCGGCTCAATTCGCTCAGCTCCAATTGCTGCGTCTCCGATTTCGGCTGACGTCCCGCACCGGCGCGGATGCCGCGCAACGTCAGGGCAGCCCGGAACCCGTCCGGAAACTCGGCCGAATACAGCATGGCGTCGAATAGTTTGAGCAAGCGGTACTGCAGGTTCCGCGCCTGGTCCAAATGCCCGGCCAGCGTCAAGTCGTACAACTTCCGCGTGATCTCCGGAACGACGCCGCTAGTCGCGTTGGTGCCGCCGTCGCAGCCGATCAACAGCATGGGCATCAGCGCCGCGTCCCAGCCCGTCAGGAAACTGAAGTCGGGCCGATCCGGCCGCACGGCGGCGATCATCCGCATCATGTGCGGCAGGTCGCCAGACGAATCCTTGATGCCGACGACGCGCGGGCACTCCTGCGCTAGCCGCGCGACCGTCGGGACGTCGATGGGCGAGGCGAACATGGGAATGTTGTACAGCGTGACGTCGACCGGCGAATGGTCGGCGATCTCCTTGAAGTACGCGTACACGCCGGCCGGGGTCAGTTTGTAGTAGAAGGGGGATACGATCGCGACCGCCCGCACGCCCAGGCGGTGATAGTGTTCGCAGGCCCGGATGGTCTCCCGCGTGTTGGCCTCGGCCGCACCGGCCAGCACGGGCACGCGCCCGGCGGTCTGGTCCACGATGATCTCGATGATCCGCCGCCGCTCGTCGGCGGTGAACCGGGTGAACTCGCCCGTCGAACCGTTCGGGTAGAGACCGTGGACGCCGCGCTCGATGAGCCAGTCCACGTAGCGGCGCAATTCGGCCTCGTGAATCTCGCCGCGGTCGTCCAAGGGAACCACGTTGGGTGTGTAAATGCCGGCGAGGCGGGTTGTCGGGGTCATAGCGGCCATTCCGTCAGGGCAAGAAAACAAGGCTCTCAATCATAGCTTGCCCGGCCGCGGCAGGCTGGCGGCGAGCGGATTTTCCGGTCATCCGGGCTGCCGAGCCTGTTCCAATTCAGCGGCCAGTTCGGCAGCGGTCCCCGGATCCAGGAACCGCGTCAGCAGTTGCTGCGTGTCGGTGAACATCTTGTCGATCTTCGCCTGCTCCAGCCGGTCGCGCAGATCGGTGGACGCGAAACGAGGACGCTGCTGCAGCAGTTCGCGAGCCAGATCCGAACGGGTGCGCAGCGTGCCGAACTCTTCCAACAGCGCCTTGGCGCGATCGAATTCCTTGGCCTGCACGTGGCGTCGGAAGCGAGTGATGTACAACTGGCGCCGCGCCACCAAGTCCATGATCGTGCCCTGCAAGCCCTTGATGAAGCCTTCTGCCTCCAGGCGGCGATCGTCGTTGCGGATCTCCGCGGTCAGCACGGGCTCCAAACCCGGCACCATCGGCAGACGGGCCAGCAGCAGCCCACCGTTGCGGACGTACAGGATCTGCAGCGGTTTGTCGCCGCGCTGCACCGTCAACATGCCGCGCCAGTCGGTGGCCCCGACAGGTGTCGTTTCGTCCGTGCGCGGATCTTTCGAATGGATTTCGTAACCGGACAGCGGTTGCGGATTGTCGCCGCGCGTCACCAACCGCAGGTCCGACGACTCGCCCGGCGCTCTGGCCACCAGGGCGAACTTCTGCACTCGCGAACTGGCCCGGATTCCCAGCACGGAATACTGGCCCGAGTGGGCTTGGGCGAGCAACGAACTGCCCTCGTGCTGCTGGACGGTCAGGAACGTCCAAGGGGCGACCAGGATGCCGTCCTTCAACGGCTCGCCCAACCGATCGTTCCGGCGGAGCACCGGCAGCAGAATATCGGACTCGACGATCGACGCCGGGCCCGCGGGATCGACGATCAGCCCGCCGGCGCGGACCCTCAACGCGACTTCGCGACCTTTCACATTGTCGATTCTCAACAGGGGCCTGAACGCGTCCGTGACGGCCGAGAAGGCGAGTTCGGCGATCCGCCCGCTCTGGACGGTTTCGTGCTGAACCAGCGGTTGCCAGGTGCGGGTGTGGCAATCCAGTTCGCGCGCAGCAACGCGATATCCGCTCGGGAAGGCACGCACCGAAAGCAGCACCAGTTTGTCATCGATCCTCAGCCGCTGGTCGGCCACCTGCAGCATTTGCTCGACGGTTACGTCCTTGGTCCGGATCGCGGCGTCGGTGCGCAGCGGCAAAGGACAGAGTTCCGTGCGGACGTCCCAGGTCGCCTGCGCGACCGTCTGGGCGCGGTCCGCGATGGTCGTGGCAATGGTCTCCGCCAGCGGTGCGGTCAGTTCCGGCGACCCGTCGAAGGCCAGCCACACGCGGATGCGGTACGGCGAGTACTGCCACGTCGATTGCGCGCGAGCCGGTCCCGGACCGGCAGCCAGCAGGCCGACAACGGCCAGCAGGCCCGCCGCCAGCGGCCGCGCGTGTTGTGTCAGGGCAGTTGCCATCACCATCGAAATCCTCCGAACCGGCACGGCCGCGCCCGGCCGCCGCGCCGCGGTCGCTTCAATCGGCTTGCACCGGGGGGACGACTCGCCATCGTTCCACGTCCTGATAAAAGAACACCGGCCGCTGCCGAATGCCTTGCAGCCCGTCATGGTAAGCGAAGTACTCCATCATCTGCCACAGCGGAATCAGCGTCGCATCGTTGTGCAACATGCGATGCAGTTCGTGCAAGTTGCCGCGGGCGACTTTCCAGTTCTCCGCCTCGTACAGCCTTCGCAGGCTGTGATTGACATACGGATCATCCGAGGGCACCACCCCTCGTTCCCCCAACAACCGCGGCAGGTCGACCAGCGGCTCGAGCATCCGGATCTCCATCAGCAACAGATCGAACTGGCCGTCCGTCGGCTGTGTCTCGCCGGGCGGCAATTCGCGCAGTTTGCAGGCGACATCGAACACTTGCCATTGCATCTGAATCTGCCGAGCGATGAAGCGATGCAATTCGCCGAACGGATGGGCCAGCACCAGTTCCCCCAGCTCCGGCATCGGTTCCTCGCGCTGGTCCGCGATCGCGCCCAGTTGCTGCGAGGCCAATCCCACCAAAATCGCCGCCATCACCGGATCGTACGGATACGGTGCAACCTGCGGGTCGTAGGCGTACGCCGACGGATCATTGGCGCCGATCCCGGCGGGCAGCGGGGCGCTGATCACTCGCGAGCCCTCCACCTGATGCCCGTTCAGCAAGCCTTGATTCAGAATCACCTCGCGGTTGATCCCATACACCAGAGCGCGCCGGAACGTCCGGTTGGCCAGGTAGGGATGCTTCGTGTTGGCGGTCAGCACGAACAGGGTGGGAAATCCGTACATGCCGACCTGAATTCCCGGCTCCTGCTGGATCCGCTGAGCGTCGGCGGGCAACAGCCGATCGATCATGTCGATCTTGCCTTTGCGCAAATCCTCGAGCGCGGCTCGCGGCTGATCGTGGAACCGCTCGACGATCACCGGTCGCGGCTGCCCGGCGTCGGTCATGCCGGCCGAAGGCGCATACCGCGTTTCCGTATCCGACAGCCGTTCCATCGAGTACCGCGACGCCATCTGGTCGCCCAAGTGAAACCGAGTCCGCAAGATCGCCTGCGGCAGCACGTGCGGGCGACGCAGCGAAACGCGGACTCGCATCACGTCCTCGACCTGCAACGACCGCATCAGACTGGACCACGCTGGATCGTACCGCGGACCGAGCGGATCGGTCATGGCCAGCAGATTCCGCGACAGATCGTATCCCGTGAACGGCATCTCGCTGTTGTCGGACCGCAGATCGAAAATCAACTGCATCCGATCGTCGCTCTGCTGCATCGATCCGAACGGACTGGCGTAGCGTCCGCCTTCCGGACCTCGTTCCTGGAACTCGCTGAGCGTGGGATAGACCAAGTGCCCGCCGCGACGGGCCGCAGAGTCGTGCAGACTGACCGGGTCCAGCGTCCGTGCAGGCTGGGCCACACTGACGACGATCAGCGGGTACACTCGCGAGAGTTCCAGAACCAAGTCGCGACCACCTTCGACCTGCGGCCAGATCTTCAGCATCTCGCGGCTCGCTTCGTGGGCTTCGGCAAAGCGTTTGGCCTGTAGATGCTCCTTGGCCGCATCGCGTTTGGCCGTCGCGCCGGCGATCAACCGATCCTGCCAGGTCCGCGCCACGGCTAACTTGTTTCGATAATCCTTTTGCAGCCGAACGATCAGACGTCGCACCGCCACGAAGTTGAAGTCCTTGGCGTACCAGCCAATCAAGCGGTCGGCGACTCGTTCCAGGGCCGCAACCGCCGTGTTCGTCGCCGAGCCGTACGCGTACTGCGAATTCTGGCCGACCAGTTCTTCCAGAATCGACAGGGCCTGCGCGAACTTGTCGAACGCCTGCTTCTTCAGACGGGCCGCCTGAGCTTCGTCCGAAGCCGCCGAGGCATCCGTTTCGTACTGGGCGCCGATCAGAAACAACGTGCCCGCGTTCAGGTAAAGGTAGTCCTGAATCCCTTTCTCCAGCCCGGTCAATTCGCCATGATACGTCAGCAGCCAGCGGAAAAAGTCGTAGGCTTCGTCGAATTGCTTCTGCGACTCGGCAGGCTTGCCGCCCCGGCCCAGTTGAGCGGCCCGTTGCACGATCTGTTCCGCCTCGCGCAGGACCAGTTCCTCGAACAACTCGACCTGGACAACGTTGCGCCACATCACCTCGTATTCTTCCTCGCGGCGGTCGAACAGCCGGACCTTCAGCTTGCCGACCCGCTTGGCAGGCTCCGGCAGCTTGCGGTCCGGCAACTGCAACGGCATCACCTTCAGAACCGCGTTGTCATTGGCCGCGTCCAGCGTGATCAGATCGTACTGCTCCTGCTCGTAAAACCGCTTGACGGGCACCGGCGGTTCGGCCGCTGGCTTTTTCGCCGCCGGTTCCTTGACGGCGGGCGTCTCCGGCTCACCGGCCGCCGGTTGCTCGGACTTCGGCGCCGGCTTCGCCTCGGAATCCGCCGCTTCCGCCGCCGCCTGTTCGGGCTTCGGCGCAACGTCTTGGCCCGCCGCCGGATGCAAGATTGACAAGAGAAACAGCAAGAACATCAGACCAATACACGAAAGCGGACGATCCTCGGCAGAAATCCGGTGTCCGGTCTGTGCGTCCCGTGCGGACGAATCGGCGTACCATCCCACGCGCCGAGCGGGCGGAGGTCCAACGCAAATTCTGCGAACTGAAAAACGACCCATCATTCGGGTTGCAAGCTGTTTGTTTTCGGGTATCAAGTCTGGCATTGCGCGAGATGTCCAGACGGCGGGATGCGATTCGCCGTCGTTTGTTTCAATGTACTTAGCTGTGCCGAGTTGCGGAATACTGCGAGTGAAAAGAAACGCTCCGGCCCCGTCGTCGAAGGAGCCGGAAATCGTACGCACATCGCTGAAACGCCGGGCAATTCAAAAATACAACTAGGAACTCTTGTTGTCCACAGTGTACGAGCTGGGAGAAATGCCGAGTGCATCGGCGCGTTTGTCTGGTCTAGTCAGGCGATGCGAAGCGTAACCACGCCGATTTTTCCAACTCTCGAAAGAAAAGATTTGAGGGATGCTTGCATGCCTTCGGCCACCTATTAGAATGCGGACTGACAACGCATGAGGGACTTTTGATCCGATCGGTGAGCCTCTCGTTTCCTTCATGTTCTTCTGTTCTGCGTGCGGACTACACCCGTTCTGACGGCGCCAGTTGATGTGCGAAGGGGGTTGCGATGGCCGAGTCGGCTTTTGTCCCAGGGTTCGAGCAAGACATCTTCGTCAGCTACGCACGTGTCGATGACGAGCCGCTTTTTCCTGGCGAACCGGGCTGGGTCACTGGCCTTCAGCGTCTGCTGACGCATCGTTTGCGGCAGTTGCTGGGGCGCGACTGCTTCACGGTTTGGCGGGACCAGGACATCGCCAAGCATATCGACTTTGAACCGCAGATCGCGACCTCGTTGGAGCGCAGCGCCGTCCTGCTGCTGATTCTGTCGCCGGGCTACATGAAATCTCCCTGGTGCCAGCGCGAGATGACTACTTTTCTCAAGATGGTGCGCCAGCGGGGAATCTCCAACGGTGGTGTGTTCCTGGTGCAGCGGGAGAAGATCGATCACGCCAAGTGGCCGGAAGAGCTGGAAGGGGCGGGACTGACCGGATACCGGTTCTGGATCCAGGAGGAAGGCAAGCGGGCTCGGCCGCTGGACCAACAGCGCGACCGCGGGGACTACTTCGACGCCTTGAACGATCTGGCGAGCGAAGTGGCCGATTGCCTCTTGAAGATGCGGACTTCTGCCGAGGCAGGGCGATCGACTCCGGCGACAGCGCCGGCAACCGGACGCAGTTGGCGACCGTCGGCTGCGACCCTGAAGTCAAACGCCGACAAGGCCGAATCCGACAACGTGGCGACAACGACGGTTTTCCTGGCCGAAACAACGGACGACATCGACCCGCAGCGGAACAAAGTGAAACGGCATTTCGAGCAGAGCGGTCTGCGCGTGGTTCCCAGTGGCTGGTATCCTCGCGACCCGGACGCTTTCGCCCAGGCCGTGCGGGAAGACATGGCCCAGGCAAAGTTATTCGTCCAATTGCTCAGCCCCGTCGCGGGCCGCCAGATGCCGGATCGCGACGAAACGTATGTCGTCCATCAGCACCGAGTCGCGGTGGAGATGGGGTTGCCGATTCTGCAATGGCGCGATCCGGACCTGGTGACGGAGCACATCAAGGCGGAGGTTGACGATGCGACGCACCAGCAGTTGTTGTTGGGCACAACGGTCGAAGCGGTGGACATCGAGGATTTCAACCGCGATGTGTTGGCTCGCGTCAACCGCAAAGAGCGAACCACCGAAAAGCCTGCGGGTGACGCCTTCGTGTTTGTGAACACGGCCAATGCGGATTGTCCGCTGGCGGCGGATCTCTGCCAATATCTGGACCGACACGGCTTTGGATACTCGCTGCCGATCCACCAGGGCAGGCCGGAAGAGATCCGGGACGATCTCCGCGAGAACATCCTGATGTGCGACGGCATGATCGTTGTCTACGGTCAAAGCGAGTCCAACTGGGTCCGGGGACAGTTGATCGAAGCCCGCAAGGCCGCGATCCATCGTCAGAAGAGGCTGCACGCGGCGGTCTACGAAGGTCCGCCGATTCCTAAAATGCCGCTGGCCTTCAAACTGCCCCGGATGCAGGTGATTCCTTGTCATCAGGGGTTGGACGAACAGCGTTTGCGGCCGTTCCTGGAAGAGTTGGTCGGCGCAACCGCCGAAGCGAGTACCGGCGACATCGCATCGGCGCTGGGTGTCGGCTAACGCCGCGTTTGTGGAGATCCCATGATGAACGTGCAAGTTCCCACCGGCCTATCGCCGTATCCGTATCCTGGCTTGCGTGCTTTCCAGAAGAGCGAAGCCGACATTTTTTTTGGCCGCGACCAGCAGATCGATCAACTGCTCGCCAAGTTGGACCAGCATCGCTTCCTGGCGGTGCTGGGGCCTTCGGGATGCGGCAAGTCGTCGTTGATCCGCGCCGGGCTGATCCCGGCTTTGGAGACCGGGTTCATGGCCAGTGCCGGGTATCGCTGGCGGACGACCGCCATGCGCCCGGGCGACAGTCCCTTGGCTAACTTGGCCACAGCGCTGGTCGAAGACCGCATCTGCCACGCCGAGCACGACGCCATCCAGGATGAATTGGCCTTTCTGCGCGCCACGCTGAACCGCGGACCGCTGGGACTGATCGAGGCGTTGAAAGAGCGACGGTTCCCGGACGATGAGAACCTGCTGCTGCTGATCGATCAATTCGAGGAGCTTTTTCGATTCGAGCGCCACGGGGGGCGGAGCGAGTCGCGGGCCTTCGTCGACCTGTTGCTGGCATCGGCCGATTACCAGGGCTTGCCAGTCTACGTCGTGATCACCATGCGCTCGGAGTTCCTTGGCCAATGCCCTCTGTTTCGGGGTTTGCCCGAGGCGATGAACGACTCCCAGTTCCTCACTCCGCGCCTGACACGCGACCAGATTCGGGACACGATCCTGGGGCCGGCGTCGATGTTCAACACCGAAATCGAGCCGGCAGTGGTGACGCAGATACTGAATTCGATGGGCACCGATCCCGACCAATTGCCGCTGATGCAGCATCTGCTGATGCGGATGTGGCGGCGAGCGGCGCTCGATGCGAGCGAACAGGAACAGGCCGACGCCGCAGCGTTGAAGGATACGCTGTTAACTTGGGAAGATGTTCAGCCGGTGGATGGGTTCGAGTGGCCAAGAATCGTGTTGACGTCGGTCGAGTACGAAAAGGCGGGCGGGCTCGGCTGCGCATTACACAATCACGCCGAGAAAACGTTCCAAACGGGGCTCGCCAACGACCGTGAACGTCGTCTGGCCGAAGTCGTGTTCCGCCATCTCACGGAGATCAACCAGGACGGACATACCATCCGCCGACCGGCCACGGTGGCCGAGATCTGCAACGCGGCCAAGATCGATGGCCAAGATGCGGAGCAATTCGCGGAATTGGCTAATGTGATCGATGCGTTTCGGGCTGAAGGACGTTCGCTCTTAATGCCGCCGTGCAACGAACTGCTGATGCTCGATACGCAACTGGACATCTCCCACGAAACGCTGATTCGACAATGGGAGCGGTTGCGGACCTGGACCGTCAAGGAGGACAACTTCCGCAAGAACGCCCGCGAGGTCCACACGAAAGCCCAGCGTTGGAAGGCCGCCGGACGGCAGTCGGATTTCTTGCTGACCGGAGTGGATTTGGCACGCGCTCTGGAATGGCAGGAACAACTCGACACCGATGTGACGTCGACACAGACCGATCCCGAAGTCCTGATATTTCTTGAGGAAAGCGAGAAACAACGCGACCGCGGCGAGCAGGAAAGGCAGCAAGCGAAGTACGCGAGCATCCTGAAGGTGTTGGTAGCAACCGTCGGGGTATTGGCAGCGATTGCGATCTGGATGGCGGTATGGGCATGGACAGAGCAGGCCAAGACCAAGGTCGAAGGTGTTCGTCAACGGGTGTTGGAGAACGCAACGCGTCTGATGACCGACGGCGATCTCACGGGCTCGATGCTTTGGATCCAAAATGCCATGGAGCAGGATCGGGCCCTAGGACGTTCCGACCGCGAGCGACTGCACCGCATTCGGCTTGGCGCGGGAATGTCCCAACTGGCCCGTCTCGAGAATTTCTGGGGACTGCCCGAAGTCGACACCGCGGCGTTGGGCACCGATTCGTCATTCCGACCGGCACCATCCGCCCCCGGGACTCGCGGGGATCTCAAGGCGACGTACTTGGTTCCCAGCCCGGATGGCCGCTTCGCTATGATCGTCGCCGGAACAATGCCCAGCGAAGACGTGCCGGACGGGTCGGGCAGCGTCTGGATTTGGGATCTCCGCGACCCACCCGCCTCGCCAAACGGCCCGGAACCGTGGGCGAAGTTGCCGCACACGTATCCCGTGCGACACGCTTCGTGGAGTCCCGACAGCCGCTTCGTCATGACCGCATCGGCCGCAGCGACAGAAGAGGCGGGCGAAATTCTGTTGTGGAACATCGAGAAACTGCGCCGTGCCGGAAAATCGGAAAACTACTCACCAGTTCGTTTGGACGAAGGCGGCCGAGGGATCTGGACTGCGTTCAGCGATTCATCGGGATCGGACGAGCTGTTTGCCTTGGCCGTTGTCGAACGCAGCCGAAAGTCGCACTGCGTTTATGCATGGCGATTCGATCGCAGCCACCTGGAAGGAATGGCAGGAAAGGGAAATTTTGCCCGGTGTGCCCGAGAGGTCGATGGAATCGTGAAATGGGCGGGATTCCGGCCCGAAACTCGACGGGATACGACGGAAGGCACTCAATCCGGGACCGGTGGCTCGTTCCTCATCGCCGGATCTCGCGGCGAGAATACGGGGTTCATCGAGGGGTATCGACTGCCGACCGAAATCGCAACCTCCGGCGCCGCGTCGGATCCCGATTTCGTCTGCTTGCAGCCCATCCGAAACTGGCCACAACCGGCCGCAGTGAACTGGGTGGCATTCCGTCCCGACGGGCAGCGTTTTGCGGTCGCTTGCCAGAATCAACTGCGGGTCTTTGACTGGGGCGTCTCCGGTTCGACGCCGATTTGGCAGAAGCGGCATAACGACGAAGTACAGCACATCGCCTTCAGCCCCGACGGACGGTTGGTGGTTTCGGCCAGCCGAGAAAACTCGGCCCAAATCTGGAACAGCGAAAACGGGACATGGTATGGCGACTTGCGGCATGACCGCTGGGTTCACTGGGCTCAGTTCAGTCCCGATGGACGGCATATCCTGACCGCCGGGCGAGATCAAGTCGTGAAAATCTGGGACTTGGCGACTCGAGCTCTGGTCGTCCCCGCCCTGAATCACGCGGGCGCGGTTCAGCAGGCCTATTTCACTGCCGACGGCACCCGCGTTCTGACTCGCAGTTGGAACCTCGTTCGATTATGGAGTATGGAGACGGGAAACTCGCCCTGCTCAACGGTTCAGGGGGAGCTGTCGGGTGGAGCCAACGATCGATCCGCCTGGAAACTGAAGCACAGCGAGAACGGCCGTTGCGTAGCCCTGCTCAGTCGCAGCGCGGAAGGCCAGTGGGGGGTGCTGCTGCGAGACCTGCAGGACGGACGCACTTCTTCGGTCAAAATGCCCCACGCGATGGATGATTTGTGGGTGGACGAAGGCGGCCGCTATGTGCTGGTCAGCGGATCGGCGCAGGCAAAAACGCCTGCCGGAGCCTGGATCTACGATTGCCGGGCCAGCGGTGATCCGAAGCCAGCCGAATTGCTGTTTCCAAAAGGGGCTCCGCAACGCGGCATGAAGCTGGCACGTTTTCTTCGCTTGGGCGATGCCTGTGTCCTGGTCACCGTCGACAACTACTCGAAGACGGCGAACGGAGCCGAAACCGACCAGGATCTGCGGATCACGAAGGATACCCATTGCTTGGTCAGTACTTGGAACGTTGATTCGGGAGAGCTGCTCTCTCAACAGGCATACCCGACGGTCGGCGTGGCAGCGTATCTGGCGGTCAGCCCGGATTTCGAACGAGCGGCACGCGTGGCCCTGCTGACCTCCTACGAAGACCAGCCCAATTACGCGGGCAAAGTGATCGTATGGGAATTCCGAAGGGAATCCGACGGAGGTGAACTGCCCGACCTGGACCACGGCCAGAAGATCGTCCTCGACCACGCCGATGGTTCCACGGTCTACGCCGCCTTTGACCGCGATGGCAAACGGTTGTTGACGACGGCCAACGCCAACCAAGATCGTGCATTGCTGTGGGATCTGACGCGCCCCGCGGACAAAGGACCGCTCGTCGAACTGCGACATACCTCGGACATCACTCACGTCGGCTTCAGCAACGAGAAAGAACACCAGGAGTTTCTGGTCACGTGCAGCTTCGACAACACGGCCAAGGTCTGGAAAAATCCACGCTCCCTGGACGACGCCACGCAACGCCGCAGCCAGGGCGAGTGTGTCTCGGTCTTGCGGCACGACAAACGCGTCAGCCATGCCTCGTTCGCCCCCGACGAACACAGCCCGCTGGTCGCCACATCCAGCCAAGACGGCTCGACTCGGCTGTGGGACGCGCGGACGGCCGAATTGGTAGCCTTGTTCCGCGACTCGGACGAGATCCAATGCGCCGTTTTCCTCGAAGATCCGGCCGAACCGCCGAACCGGCTGGTGCGAATGCTCTCCCGCATCGATGCAGCGAGGGCGATGCGAATCTGCGATTGGCGCATCTCGCCACTGCCAACGAAATACGGGGACTGCATTCCCCTGGTGGCCGCGCGTCAACGGGAGGGCGATGTCGGCCTGGAACCCACCGAATTGTTCGATCGGTGGCGGGAGGAGGCGGAGTCGGGCGACCAGATGCCCGACGATACGGCAAGAGTGGCACGACGGCTGGGCGCAAAACACATGCTGGACCAATTCCAGCTCTATCGCGAGCGGTTCCCGTCAAACGGCGAACCATCGCTTGCACGGCATTGGCGAGATGCGGACGAGGCGGAATTGCTCGGGCAATGGTTTGCCGTCCAGTGGCACCTCAGCCGAATCCTGGAGGAGACGCAGAACGATGGATCGGCCTTGCGACGCAGGAGTCGAGCGTATGCGGAGACGCAACAATGGGAGCAGGTCGTTGCCGATCTTCAGCGAATCGAAACGCAAGGCTCAGCAACCTTGTCCGATTGGCAGTTGGCGGGCGACGCGAATCGAAAGTTGAAGCGATGGAACGTCGCGTTGGCCGCCTACCAGCGGGCCTTGAAGTCGAATCCCGATTCGGCTCACCTGCTGTCAGGCGCTGTGGAAGCGGCGGCGGAATTGGCGGAATGGGATGCGGTGGAAGACTACCTGCAGCGATTGGTCAAACAGCATCCCGACAGTCACGAAATCCTGACGCAATTGGCCGCCGTCAGTCTGCACCGCGGCGATCTGCCGACCTATGCCGAGAATTGCCGCCGACTGGTCGAGAAGTTCGCGAAGGCAACCGATCCGCAGATCGCCAACGTCGTCTCGTGGACCTGCTCGCTGTCCGAACAACCTATCGCCCCCGAAGCCGCTCTGCGATTTGCCGAGATGGCCCGCGAGAGCGATCCGAATTCGGATCGCTACGCCAATACGCTCGCTGCCGCGTTCTACCGCTTGGGACGTTACACGGAGGCTGTTGAACTCTTGGAACAAGCCCGCCGGATGCGGACTACCAGTGTCTTCACGGCCGCTGAAGAAACCCTCCGTCCACCGATGACACTGGAATCGACAGCGAGCGCCCGCCAAGCTCCTTTCTCCGTTCCGTCTGAAGCCGATTCGGTTCAGCTTTACCAGTCGTCCAGAGGCAGTGTCTGGGATTGGCTGTACTTGGCGATGGCCCAGTTTCATTTAGGCAGACTGGACGACGCCAAGCGGTCTCTGGATGCCGCCGAATGCTGGTTTGGGGAATGCGGATTGGCCGCCGAATCGGCAACGGGCAGACGGGCAGGTGGTCGCGAATCAGGCCCCTACGACTTGTCCCTCATCCCTTGGCCCCGGCGTCTGGAACTTCAGATCCTACGCGTACAGGCCCGCAGTCTGATCATGCAATAGGCAGGCACCTCGGCCCGCGATTTCACAGCAGCGTGATGTTGGCCGACTGGCAGCGTTGGACCATGTCGTCGGGCCAGATGCCGCAGGCGACTTCACCGACATGGGCCGTCCGCAGGAAGAACATGCACAATCGCGACTGGCCGATGCCGCCGCCCATCGTCTGAGGCAACTGGCCGGCCAGCAACATGCGGTGAAACATCAGTTCCCGGCGGCTGGTCAGTTGCCGAATCTCCAACTGCCGGACCAGCGTCTCCGGATCGACGCGGATGCCCATCGACGAAATCTCGAACGACCGCTGGAGCACGGGATGCCACAGCAGGATGTCGCCGTTGAGTCCGCACCCGCCGTCGCTGTTGGGCGAGGTCCAGTCGTCGTAGTCCGGGGCGCGCCCGTCGTGAGGCTGGCCGTCCTCCAGATCTCCCCCGATACCGATCACGAACACCGCCCGTTTTTCGGCACAGATCCGGTCCTCTCGCTGCCGCGGCGGCAAGTCGGGATACCGCTTGCGCAGTTCCTCGGAAGTGATGAACGTGATCGTCTCGGGCAGGATCGGCCGGATGTGCGAGTGTTCCGACGCGATGTGGAATTCCGTACGGCAGATCGCGTCGTAGATCGCCTCGACGGCGGCCTTCAGCGTCCCCAGATTCCGTTGATCGACCGGAATGATCTTCTCCCAGTCCCATTGGTCGACGTAGATCGAGTGGATATTGTCCAGCGTCTCGTCCGGCCGGATGGCGTTCATGTCGGTGTACAGCCCCTCGCCGACACGAAACCCGTAGCGGGCCAGCGCCAGCCGCTTCCATTTGGCCAGCGACTGGACGATCTCGACCGGCGCGCCGTCGTCCGACTTGACGCAGAATCGCAGCGGTTGCTCGACGCCGTTCAAATCGTCGTTGATCCCGGTGCCGCTGCGGACGAACAGCGGCGCCGTCACTCGCTGCAGATTCAGCGATTCGGCCAACCGCCGTTCGAAATAGTCCTTGATATCCTTGATCGCACTCTCGATCGCGAGCAAATCCAACGTGGCCCGGTAATCGGTCGGCAGGAACAACAAGTCGATCATTGTCAGGGCTCGGGAAAGCGGTCGGTGAAAAAAACCATAAGTCGAGTCAAGATTGTGCGCACAATCCGCCTCCGCTTCAAGCCGGGCGAGAAAGGGGGACGAGAAAGGGAGACGTTCTCAATAGCGTTCGGCACGACATCTGCCAATCTGAGCATCCTCGCCGCTTGCCGGCGAGTGTTTTCAGGTTGCGTGGCCACAAACAAGTGGCCACATCGGAAGACGGTGATCCCCGACGCTTGCCGTCGGGAGATTCAGGATGGATGGCTGAGACGGGGATACCGCCAATTAGCCTGAAGCACTCGCCGACGAGCGGCGAGGCTCAGATTTTGCGCTTCGCAAGTTGCCCTCCTGGCCGCTTCTCCTCAATGACTCGACGGCAAGCGTCGAGGATGTCTGCACGCAGCACCCGTTGTGCCGAACAGTCTTGGGACATTCTGCCTTTCGTGCGAGAGTACTGAGTGCTCGTTTCACGATGCTCTCGTCAGGGGGGTGTTTCGGTGATCCGTAAAGCAGTTACGATGTTGATGCCCGTCGCGAGCGATCGAACGCCGAGCATCGCAGGGCGGACAGAACGGGTAGTTCGAGATCCATTGGTGCGCTGCCGAAACAGCCTTTCGAGAGAGATTCGGAATCGGCCCAACTCGAAGCGGGTTCGGGCCGGCGAGGAGTACGAGGTGATGAGACAACGATCGACGATTTCTTTGGCTCTGTGGTTTGCGTTTGCAGTCGGCACCGTCGTCCAAGCCACCGCGGGCGACTGGCCTCAGTGGCGTTGCGATGCGGGACATTCGGCGGCTTCGCCCCACGGGCTGCCGGATCAACTGCACCTGCAGTGGAGCCGTCAGTATTCGCCGCGGGTTCCCGTGTGGGACGACGCACTGAACCGCGACATGATGCCCTACGATCGGATCTTCGAACCGGTCGTGGCCGATGGACGATTGCTGTTGAGTTTCAACGATGCGGACAAGGTGGCCGCCTTCGATGTGCGGGACGGCAGCCAACTGTGGGCATTCTATGCCGATGGTCCGGTGCGGTTTCCCCCGGTGGTCCACGGCGATTCGGTCCTGTTCACCAGCGACGACGGATTCTTGTACTCCGTCGCCGCCGCGGACGGGCAATTGCGCTGGCGGTTCCTCGGCGGACCGAACGAGCGGAAGGTGATCGGAAACCAGCGGGTGATTTCGTCGTGGCCGGCGCGCGGCGGCCCTGTAGTGGCCGACGATACGGTGTATTTCGCGGCCAGCATCTGGCCGTTCATGGGCACATTTATCTACGCCTTGGATGCGAACACCGGGCAGGTGCGGTGGAGGAACGAGGCGACGGGCGATCAGTACCAGAAGCAACCGCACAGCGCGCCGTCGTTCGGCGGCGTCGCCCCGCAAGGCCAGTTGGCCGTATCGGGCGACTTGGTCCTGGTGCCCGGCGGCCGTTCGCTTCCCGCCGCCTTCGACCGCAAGACCGGCATGTTGCGGTTCTTCAATTTCGGTGGCAAGGGCCAAGGCGGCTCGTTCGTCGCCGCCGACGCGAAACGCGCGTACGTACACACGCGGGTGCGTGGCACCATGTCGCTGAATTTGCCCCAGGGCACCGACGCCAAGTTTCAGGCGAATGAACCGGTGCTCGCCGGCGAAACGCTTTACACGGCCACGGGCGACGCGGGGACGACGTCGTCGCGCCGCGTTCAAGCCTATGACGCCAAGAACAAGATGCTGTGGGAGATCGATGCCGACGGCACGGGCGACCTGATCCTGGCGGGAGGCCGACTGGTTGCGGCCGGCGGCGGTGCGATCACAGCGATCGATCTGCCGGACGAGCAGGGCCCGGCGCGGATCGCTTGGAAAAAACCAGTCCCCGGCGACGTGTGCCGTCTGGTGGCCGCGTCGGACCGGCTGTTCGCCGTGACCTTGGATGGACAGATCCTGGCGTTCGGCGCCGAAGAAAAAGACCCCGTCGCCATCGAGCCCCCCGCGGCATCCGTTCCCGACGCGGACGCGGCGAAAGCCGCCGAGCGGTTATTGAAAGCTGCCGGCAACCCGACTGGTTACGCGTTGTGGTTCGGCATCGAGGACGGAAAAGTGCTGGAAGCCGTCGCAGCAGCTTCGGACCTGTGTCTGGTCGGAATCGACCCCGACGCGCAGAAGATCGACCGGCTCCGGCGTCAAATGGATCAGTCCGGTTGGTACGGCCGCCGCATCGCGTTGCAACCCGGCGAACCGAACTCGTACATGGCGCCGCCTTACATGGCCGAACTGATCGTGGTCGAACCGTCCGCCCTGTCGGCGCTGCGGAAGCCGCAGCAGTTGGCTCGGCTGTACGAATCGCTGCGGCCCTACGGCGGCAAGCTGGTGATTCAAAACGGCGATTCGCCGGACGGCTTGACGGCGGACGACGTCGCGGCCGCATCCCTCGAACAAGCCCGCGTATCGACGATCGAAGACGGTCTCGTCATTTCTCGCGACGGTCCGCTGCCTGGCTCGGCACCGTGGACTCACGCTTACGGCGACGTGGCAAACACGGTCAAATCGAATGATCGGCGAGTCAGGTTGCCGCTGGGACTGCTCTGGTTCGGCGGCAGTTCGAACGAGGACGTCCTGCCGCGGCACGGTCACGGCCCCAGCCAGCAAGTGCTGGACGGACGGCTCTTCATTCAAGGCATGAACAGCTTGAGCGCTCGCGACGTGTACACCGGCCGAGTGCTGTGGAAGCGGGAATTCGAGGACTTGGGCACGTTCCATGTGTACTACGACGAATCCTACGCCGACACGCCGCTGAGCACCGCGTACAACCAGTTGCACATCCCCGGCGCCAATCTGCGGGGCACCAACTACGTGGCCGCCGAGGAAGGCGTCTACCTGGTCATCCGGGACCGCTGTCTGCTGCTGGACAACGAGACCGGCCAGACGCTGCGGGAATTCGTGTTGCCGCCCAACGCCGACGGAAACTCGCCGGACTGGGGATACATCGGCATCTACGGCAATCTGCTGCTCGCCGGCACCGGCTTCGCGGACTACACCGGACGCTTGACCTACACGTTCGTCGCCGAAGCCAAACGCGGCGTGGCTTGGAGCCCCGATCGTTCGGCCAGCCTGGGTCTGCTGGCCTTTGACCGGAAGAGCGGGGAGATCGCGTGGCGGATCGACGCCCAACACAGCTTTTTGCACAACGGCATCGTCGCGGGGGGCGGACGGATCTATCTGCTGGACAAACTGCCCAATCGAGTCGAGGAACACAAGCGCAAACGCGGGATCGACGCGCCCGCGACCTACCGCCTGCTGGCCGTCGAGGCTCGGACGGGCGAACCGGTCTGGAGCGTTTCGGAGAACGTGTTCGGAACCTGGCTCAGCTATGCGGAATCGCACGATCTGCTGCTGCAGGCCGGAGCGGCCGCCTCGGACCGCAGCCCCGACGAAGTCGGCCGCGGTTTGAGCGTCCATCGTGCCGGCGACGGCTCCGTGGTCTGGAACGACTTGGCACTGTCCTACGCCGGACCTTGCATTCTGCACAACGACACGCTGATCACCAACACGACCAGCTACCGGGAGAGCAAAGGCGCGTTTCATCTGCTGGACGGTTCGCCGATCACCGTGGCCGACCCGGTGACCGGCCAGGACTTGCCTTGGCGGTTCACGCGGACCTACGGCTGCAACACGGCCGTGGCCAGCGAACACCTGCTGACTTTCCGGTCGGGCGCCGCGGGCTTCTACGACCTGACCAATCACGGCGGCACCGGCAACCTCGGCGGCTTCAAATCCAGTTGCTCTTCCAACCTGATCGTGGCGGACGGCGTGCTGAACGCCCCCGAGTACACGCGGACCTGTACCTGCGCGTACCAGAACCAGACTTCCCTGGCACTGGTGCCGATGCCGGAGAACGAATACTGGACCTACGGTCTGTTTGGACGAGCCGGCGATGGCGAATCCCAGATCCGTCGTATCGGGATCAATTTCGGGGCACCCGGCGACCGGTTGAGCGACGAGGGCACTTGGTGGGTGAACCATCCGCCGGATGAAGGCATGTCGCCCGAGTTGAAACTTCGACTGGAAGGCGAGCCACGCTGGTTCCGCTTGCACAGCAGCCGCGTCTTCGGCGACGGGTTGGCCTGGGTCGCCGCATCCGGCGGCGAAAACGTCCGCAAAGTGACGGTGCAACTCGCACCGTCACGCGACGTGGATGCCGGCATCGCGATCCCGATCACCGCTTCCCAGGACGACGCCGAGGAGTCGGCGGCGGGCGCCGTGAGTCTGACCAGCAGCGATCTGGAACTGACCAAGGACAAGTCGGACCAGACCATCGGTTTGCGGTTTCCCAACATCCCGCTCCGGCCAGGAGCAAAGATCAAACAGGCGTTCGTTCAGTTCCAAGTGGATGAGGCGTCGGACGAACCGACGAAGCTGGAGATCCGCGGCCATGCGACCGACAACGCCCCGGCGTTCACCACCGAGGCGTACAACGTCAGTCGCCGCCCGGTCACCGAAGCGGTCGCGACGTGGGAACCCAAAGCGTGGACGGCCAATGCCAAGCCGGGAGCCGACCATCGCACGCCCGACCTGAGCCGCGTGATCCAGGAGATCGTCGACCGGCCCGGCTGGAAATCGGGCAACGCGTTGGCCTTGATCATCCGCGGATCGGGCAAACGCGTGGCCACGGCCGCCGACAACGAAACGAAGGGGTATCCAAGTTTGCTGATCGAACTGGACGACGCCGCGGCAGCCGAAATTGCAGCCCCCGCTGCAACATCGAATGAACCATCAGGCAGCCGTCGCCGCATTCGCGTGCGGCTGACCTTCACCGAGCCGAACGAATCGGTCCGCGCCGGCGACCGCGTCTTCGACGTTGCGCTGCAAGGCCAGACGGCGATCTCCCGCCTGGACATCGTCTCGGCGACAGGCGGCCCGTGGAGGTCGCTTGTCCGGACCTTCGACGGCGTCTCGGCTGACGATGCCACCGTCACCGTGACACTGGACCCCGTCACCGCCCTGCCCCCTGTGCTGTCCGGGATCGAGATCATCGAAGAAGAATGAGTGCCGGATTGGGTTTGGCGGGACGCTAAGCGCCGGAAAGTCCTCTTCGCTGGAGTTCACGATTCATCGTGTCCGCGGAAAGTCGTCTTCGTTGGAGTTCACGATTCATCGTGTCCGCGGGCAAGATCACGCGCACGGGCACGTGGAAGCGTACACTTCAACACACGGGGTCGGGAGTCGTTTTCGGGCAACGATGAACGATATGGAAGACCCTAATTCCGAAAACCACTCCCGACCCCTTCCGCGAAACGAAGCACGAATTCGTTTTGTGGTTGTAGCCATCGGTACTCACGGCAGCCCGCAGGCTGGCAGCCTGCGTTACGGCTTTCGTTTGCCGTTTCCCGTTGCCATTCACGGCATCGGAAGCAGAAAGCCGCGTTCGATCAGATGGCGGACGACGGGCAGCGCGACTTGCGTCACTCGCTGCCGTTCCATGCCCAGCGCCTCGGCCATGCCGTCCAGCAGGCTGCGCAGCGGTTGCTGGCCGTCGCAGCCCACCAGCAGGCGCAGGACGTTGACGTCCAGTCCCGCGAAATGCCGCAGCGTGCCGCGCATGTCCAGTTGATTGTGAACCACCCGCGGCCCGTCGTCCGTCATCACGTGTTCCTGAACCAGACGAGCCTCGGGATGCAGACGCCAGCACCGGGCCTGGATCGCGTCGTCCGAATCCAAGCGGGCCAGACCGTCCAGCAGCGCGAATCGTTCGGCGATCGCGTCGCCGCACGGCCCGGCGATCTTCGCCCCCTCGTCGTCCACGTGGAACCAATGGGACGGCCCACTGCGGCGGCGCAGATTGACCAGCAGGTAACTCACCTCGGTGATCCCCAGTCTCGCGTAGTCCTCCATCCACTGTGCAAACAACCCGGGCACCACCGCCGCGTCCTGCGACTCGGTCGTCGTGATCCAGTTCATCGCGTACTCGTCGATCGGTTCGCGGCGAGTCACAAAGACCAGCGCATCGCAACCGGTGTCGGCGAACCACTCCGCCAGTTCCTCGCGCCACGGCCGGTCGGCGCGGTGAGCCAGGTTGGCCAGCATCTGGCAGTACCCGCCCTCCTCCAGCAACTCGGGCACTTCCCGAATAATGCGGCGACAGAACTCGTCGCCCCGCACTCCGCTGTCGCGGAACGTCAGATGCGGCGTCGGCGCGATCACAAACGGCGGATTGCTCAGCACCAAGTCGAATCGCTCGCCGCGGACCGGTTCCCACAGATCGCCCGCCCGGGCCTCCATCGCGTCAACGCCGTTCAGCCGCGCGTTGAACCAACTGATCTCGACCGCGCGCGGGTTGCAGTCCGTCGCCACCACCTGCTCGCTGAACTCCGACGCCACCAGTCCCAGATACCCGCAACCCGACCCCAGATCCAGCACCCGCCGCGCCGGCCGCCGGATCGCGCTCCAACCCAACTGCAACGTCGTCCCGCCCGGCGACATCACGAACTCGGACGCCGCGACCGGGTCGTCGAACTCAGGCGAATCCGCGGCCAGCAGCCACGGGCCGATCGGCACGATCCGCAGCCCGCTGCGCACCGTGCCGTCCGACGCTGGCGCGCGCAGGACGCCGGCGTCGATCCAGGCGTCCAGCGTCATCGGCGCAAGCGCCCGCGCGACTCGCCGCGAGTCGACCGCCTCGCCCAGCACGAACAGGCCGATCAGCGCATGCAACTCGCTCGGTTCGCGCAATCGCCAGCGGTAGCGAGGCAACGCGATCGCCCGCGGCGTGATCCATGCCGCGTCGCCCAGCGCATCGTCGATCACCTCGGGAACCAAACCCGCCCCGCGCAACACCTCGCCAGCCTGAAGAAACTGATCGTGATTCGAAAACCCGAGCATGGATACCATCCTTCCCTTCGACACCCAGTGGCTCGCGGGCGCCGAACGCGAGTCTGCCGGACAGACCTGGGCCGGTCACGGCAAATACAGTCGTCCTGTGCCGCGGATATTGTCCAGATCGAACAGAAATTCGAGCAATTGGGATACGACGCGAGTTGCATACTCGGGGCTGACAAGGATTTGATCGGCGTCTGCCACCGTCAGTACGGGCAAACTGGACGGTCCATTGTTGCGGGCGATTGTCGCTTCCAGCGAATCCGCTCCGTCCCGGTTGCGGTTGGCCGTAACGAGAAGGACGTCATGGGACTGGCACGCGTGCCAAAGCTCCGAATCGGACGCGTCGGTCGAGAGCCCGAGGTCCGCAAACGATACGATCGCGAAACCCAGTTCGCGCCAGATCTCATTCCACGGATCCGTACGAAGGATTCGCACGAGAACTTGGAAATGCCCTTCGATGTTATGATCCGCGACGATCCCCGGCACGTTGCGCCTCGGTGTTGTTTACGGCCCGCAGTTCGGCCAGCCGAGCCTGGAACTTCTCGCGATTTCGGAGCAGGCGGAGTTTCAGTTCCGGCGGATACTGGACGTTGCGGTGCCGCTCGACAATCTGTTGATACTCGGCCATGACTTGGTCGTGATGCTGTTCGATGAATCGAACGGCTTCCAGGATGTCGTCAGGCGGCAGGCGAAAGAGTCCGGCGATCTGGTCGTGGTGCCAGCCTTTCCGCCAGTAGTCCACCACGTCGTAGATGGTGATCCGGGTACCTTCGATCTCTGGGCCTCGCCCCCGGTCAATGATTCTAGCCGTCATCGTAAGCCTCGTCGCGAAACATTCCCCGCAGGGCATTGTACGCCAAGGGCACGCCAACCGGCTACTCCCACTCGGCGAGGCTGTCAAAATATGGAACTGGCTCCGAGCCGAAGCAGCTCAAACACTGGAAAATGAGCGGTCGCGAAGGTGCCCGTCCCAATTCGTTCACAGCCTCGGCGAGAGTTCCAGGTTGGGAACCTCGAATCCATTTCCCGCGCCGCCGAGAGGATTAGGACACCAGCCTGAGACTCCAGCCGCCAAGCGGCTGGGATCTGGCGCCACTGCCCAACCTTCCACCGGATGGGCTCACGCCCACCGCTCGCCAGATCCCGGCGAGCGTGGTGGCGTCAGCCCCACGGTGATTCCATTCCCGGCGAGCGTGGCGGCGTCAGCCCCACGATGATCCGCTGGCCCGGTCCCACCTTCGACATTCTGCGGTTCTCCCCGAATCGCCTGCCGCTCGCTAGTGTCATGTTCATCCGGAGTGCGCGGAGTTCGGTTCTTTGCCCCAACGGGGCCGAACATACCAGCCCGGGGCAGAGTGAAGCGGGTGGTCCCGCGAACGTCGCCCCGGGTACGCAGGAAAAGGAACCAACCAGCCCTGAAAGGGCGAAACAGAGCTCGCCGGGCGATTGTTCCGCCCCTTCGGGCAGCGCCGTGAAGGATTTTCGTAGCCGAATTCGTGAGAATTCGGACGTTCCGGGGAGACTCCGAATTCTCACGAATTCGGCTACATCCCGCCCCGAGCGTCACCCCTCGACAGGTGCAATCATATTTCCCCCCGCGCGGAAAAAATTCGCGCAAAATTCACCTCAAATCGTTGCATCTGGAAATCGGCGCGGTATTTTAGGAGCCATCGATAGCCTGCATAGTTTCATACCGGCATGTCGAGCTGGTTGAGCGGCGCGGGCAAATCGCAACTGGTTTTGACTCTCCGAGGTTCCCACCGGGAAGTTTTCTTTTTCAACAGAGCGAGGTTTAGCCATGTCCATCCGCAACCGCGTCCATACCCTGCGTGACAAGAACCAAAGCAAGAAAGCCCGCACCCGATCCCAAGGCCGGAAACTCCTCCTGGAACAACTGGAAGACCGGCGCGTGTTGGCAGCGCTGCTCTACGTGGACTCCTCGGACATCGGATCGCCTGGAGATGGCAACGGCCAGTTCACAACCGCCGGCGAAGATGCGGTGACGGGCCTTACTCTGAACACGAACCTGTTCACGACCATTGGAGCGGCCGTCACGGCTGCCCCGCCCGGCACCACGATTCAGGTCGCCGACGGCACCTACAACGAGATGGTGAACCTTGGCAAGGCCCTGACGCTCCTCGGGGCCAACGCGGGGATTCATCCCGCGGTGGGTATGCATCCTACGGAGACCGTTGGAACACGCGGCGCCGAGACGATACTGTCTGGCTCGGGCCACGTTTTCATCCCTGCTGCTGATGACATCACCATCGACGGCTTTAAGTTCACGGGAGATGGTGGGCGTATCATCGACACGTACGCTAATGCCAACAACTTCCACCTCACAAACAGCATTTTTGAGAACGATGCTCGCGCAACGTCCCAAGGCGTGATCCAATTTGGCGGCGGCAGCCACACGGGCATGAAGATTGATTTCAACCTGTTTCAGGACAAGGGCGATCACACTTTCTACATGGGCGGCGGGCCGTACGACGGTTTGACGATCGAATACAACAAGTTCAATGTCTATGGAGACGGAGTTTTCTGGACTGCTACTCCGCTGGTCAACGGTGTGGTGCGCGGCAACGAGTTCGATGGGACGATCGATGGCGTACCTGGTGACGGGGGCGTGGGGTTGAACATTGGGCAAGGCGGCAACATCCAGATCGTGGACAACTGGTTCCATGATATGTTCTATACGGCCTTCCAGGTCGGAATCGACGACGGGACGGTCTCAGGCAACACCTTCCAACGCACCCACGCGTGGTCCGGCTACTGGGGCAGCGCTTTCGAACTGTGGGGCGGTCAATGGGGCACATTGGAATCAACGAATGTCAGCATCGAAGACAACATCATCCACTTCAATGACGTGCCGGGAGCGGCCAACCCGTCGCACGGCATTCGCCTGCGCGCCCCCGAGGGAGGTTCGGGGATCGACGCCTCGACTATCGATGTTAACAACAACCAATTCGTGAATGGCAACGTTCGTTCGGATGCCAAGGCGGTGTGGCATCAAGGAAATCAAAGCACGACCCTGGATGCCGAATACAACTGGTGGGACACCATCGTCGAGTCTGAGATCGCCGCGTTGATGCAAGGGCCGGTTGACTACATTCCCTACCTGACGCTGAACACCGACATGATCGTCGTCGACGACAACTGGTCAACGAAGAACGATGGCGACCAGGTGCAAATCGGCAACATCGTCTACGAGATCGGCTTGAACGCGTTTGACACCATCCAGGAAGGCGTGACCGCCGTGGATGCGGGCGGCACGGTCCAGGTTTATGCCGGCATGTACAACGAGCGAGTGACGATCAACCGCAGCGTGACCGTCAACGGTGCTGAGGTTGGGGTGGATGCGCGCACTCGCGATGGGATGGAAACGGGCGAGAGCGTGGTGAAGGGGGGGTTTCTTGTTAACGCCGGCGTCAGCGGAGTTACGATCGACGGCTTCTACATCCGAGATATTACGACCGTCCTGGGCGAAGACGTTGCCGTCTATTTGAACAACAATGCATCCTCCGTCACCGTGCAGAATACGTATTTTCTTGGCGAAGGGCAAAGCGTAAACCGCAAGGGCATCGTGACCTCCAGCACAGGGGCGGGGGACATGACTTTTACCCGCAACTCCTTCAAGAACCTGGAAACGGCCGTCTACGTCAACCCGAATAGTAACGCCATCGAAGTCAGTGACAGCAAGGTCGAGGACAGCCGCTACGGCTATCGGTTGATCAGTGCTCAGAACGTCACGGTGACGGGGAACCAGTTCTTGCGCAGCGGCGGTCTTCAGTTGAGGACCGGTTGGAGTGCTTCACCGCCGCCAATTCTTGGCTTGACGGTCTCCGGGAATGACTTCTCCGAGTTGGCGGACACCGGCCGCGAATGGGTCGGCTATTTCGATCTGTGGCATACGGGTATCAACGGGACGAACGAAGTGGTTGCGACAAACAACACATTCGAAGGCAAATCCCCGACGGAGATGACGCTGACAGAACTGTTCCGTGCGGAAGACCTGATCCACCATGCGACGGATGTCACCAATTCCTCGCGCGGCGTGATTCGAGTCAAAACCGGTGAGCTTTTCGTTTCCACGAACTCGGGTTACATCCAGAGTGCCATTGACGCCGCGACCGCCGGCGACCTGGTGAACGTCGAGTCGGGTAGCTATACGGAAAACGTTAGCGCAACCGCCAAGCAGATCACACTCGCCGCCGGCTCCAGTCCGGGGCAAGTCCTCGTGAACGGTAATCTCACACTTAACAGCGACGATACATTGCAAGTCGAAATTAACGGCACGACTCCTGGAACTCAGCATGATCAACTGGTAGTCAACGGCACGGTGACGCTCGGCGGCGCTGCGTTAGTGACCTCGGGGACGCCCGGCGGGATGACTCTGGGCGACACCGTTACGTTGATCGCCAATGACGGCGCGGACGCGGTGAGCGGCACGTTTGCCGGGTTGCCGGCCGATTCCGTCGTCGTGATCGATGGCGAGGCGTTTCGCATTTATTACAACGGCGGTACGGGCAACGATGTCGTGCTGATCCGCGCCGGCGCGAATCCCAGCGGTTGCGTCCCGGTGACGTACGTCGACGACGACTGGGCCGGCGCGATTCCCGGCAGCGATCCCGACGGCGCGGGCCCCGCGACCTCGTTTGGCGTCGATGCCTTTGCCACGATCAATGCCGCCATCGATCACGTCTGCGCAGGCGGCACGGTGAATGTGGCCGCGGGAACCTATGCGGAGAACGTGCTGATCAACAAGCGTATTACCCTGGACGGGGCCGGCAGCGGGATCGACGGGACAATCATCGATCCGCTTAGCGGCACCGGCATCGCGCTGCATTCAGGTGGAGACTCCGCGCTCAACCGGATGATTCTCAAGGATCTTCGGGTTACGGGCGCCTCAGGAAGCGGGAATCCGGGCAGCGGAATTCAGATCCAGGGTGGCACCGGCTACACGACCTTCGAGAACGTGGCCTCGGTGAACAATCAAGGTCACGGCATTGCTATCAACATGTTGGGAGCCTTGTCGGACTTGGTCATCAACGATTCGACGCTGTCGGGTAACGCCACGGGATTGCGCATTCCATCGAGCCTCAATGCACTCGATGGCCTGACGCTACTCAACTCGCAACTTAACGACAATGTGATCGGCCTGGAAGCTTTCACTGGGGTGGGCCAAGGTGGTCTCACCAATGTGACGATTGAAGACACCCAGTTTAATAACAATTCGTCGAAGGGCATGTACCTCGAACGGCTCAGTAACGCGACCATGTCGCGCATTGAGGTTGATGGTAGCGGCACGTTAGGATCGTGGGCCGCCGGTATCGACATCAATCTGAAGTTTGCCAGTTATCAGAACATCACCATTCAAGATTCCACAATCAAGAATTCCGGAACTGGCGATAGCACAAACGGCGTTGGCATAACCATCAAAGCGCGTGACGACAGCCCAAGCTACGCGGCTAACCCGGCGACGCTCGCCAACGTAACGCTCAGCGGCAACGTGTTATCCGGCAATCAAACCGCGCTGCGCTTCGGCGAACCGGGGAAGAACAACGCCGGTCCCAGCAACCTCCAGGTGATCGACAATAGTCTTACCGGGAGTGTATCGGGGGTTGAGCTGGATAACCAAACGTTGGCGTTAGTGGATGCCTCCGGCAACTGGTGGGGCAGTACGTCGGATGCGGCAATCCTTGCGAAGACGAGCGGTTCGGTGGACTTCACGCCATACCTGTCCGTCGGCACTGATACCAGCGGCAATCCCGGTTTCCAGGGCGATTTCTCGACGCTGTACGTTACGGAAAAGGGTGCGCAGACCCAGTCGGGCGGGCGGATCAACGAGGCGATCGGGCTGGTCACCGCCAGCACGGTGATTGTGAATGCCGGTACGTACACGGAGCACGTGACCATCAATAAAGAGGTGACCTTGCTCGGCGCGCAATCCGGTGTTGATCCGACTCCCGGTGGTGCCCGCGTGAATCCAGCGAATGAGTCTATCTTGGACATCACGTCAATATCGCCGCTCAATCCGAACGTCGCCATCGAGATCACGGAGGCTGCATCGAACGTAACGATTGACGGATTCACATTGATTGGCCAGCCTGGCACGGGACCATCTGATTCTTCGGTCCTTCGTTTGTGGGCCGACGACACGACGATCGAGAACAATATCATTAGCGGCGGCGTTGGCATCCTGAACAAAGGGGCGGACGACATGACCGTCAACGCCAACCGATTTGCGGTGAACAAGAACGGCGTCGTGGTGCAATCACCTTCTGCGGATCTGAAGATCACTGGGAATTCCTTTTCCATCGGCAACGCGTTGGAGAGCGATCCGGCCGCCATCCAGATCACCGGAGTGGATGGAGGGCTGATCAGCAACAACACCGCCACCGGTTTCACTTCGGGCGGCAGTGGGCGCGCAGTAGGAGGAAGCAACAACACGGATCTGGAGATTTCCGACAACACCTTCACCGGAAACCATGATGCGATCTCGTTGTTCGGCAACACCACGTTCGTCAACATTGTCGATAACGACCTGATCAACAGCGTTCGTTACGGCATCAATCTTAAGGGACAGGATGTCCTGATCGACGGCAATACAATTACGAACAGCGGCACGGCCGGCATTAGCATCGAGAACCACACGCTGGTTACCCAGCGAGTGACCATCTCCGACAACACACTCACTGGAAATGCGACCGGCATCCGGGTAGCGACCACGACGCTCACTCCGTCTGGCCCACTCACCTTCCAAGAGAACAGCATTACGGGCGGAATCAACGCTTTCGTGATTTCTACCGTTGGTGAATTGAACTTGACCAACAACACCACCAGCGGGAATACATCCGGTGGCTCGATTACTTCGGCTACCACGGTGAACCTCGACTCGAACAACAACGCTAACATCGTGCGGGTCAACGTGAACGGCGCTGGCGCGATTGCCCTGGGCCAGTTCAGCGTTGATGGCCAGTTGCAGGCGATCAGCTTCACGGGCGTCGGAACACTGGATGTGGATACGCTCGGCGGTGAGGACATCGTCCTGGTCGCAGCGGATCCGAACGCCGTGATCAATCTGGACGGTGGCGATCCGGCGTCGCCGGACGGAGTCGATACCCTGACGTACTTCAGCGATGGCGTGAACGCGTTCAACATCACGTCGTCGCAGATCACTACGGCCAACCGGCAGATCATCTACCATGCGAACTTCGAGGATCTGAACGTCGGGGGGAACCTGGTGCTGGACGGCACGGGCGACGACGACACGCTGGACGTCACGGCAACCGGGATTAATTCGGGCAGCTATGTCTTGACGACCAACGGCGTGGCCAACCCGGCGGTTGAGTTTAGCAACATCTCTTCCCTCGTCTTTAACGGACTCGACGGCGACGACCGGCTGATTATCAGGCATCCCGCAGGCAGTTTGTTCAATCCGGCTAGCGGCGTCACGTTCCACGGCGGGGCACAAGCCAACGACGTTGCCCACAACCCGCCCGGCGATTCGCTCGAAATCCTCGGCGGTTCGGCGACCAGCGTCGAGCATCGGTTGCTCTCAGCCAGTTCGGGCGAGGTGCAGTACAACGGCAGCACCAGCAACGACAAGATCATCTACACCGGCCTGGAACCGGTGCTGGATACGATCGCAGCCGGAGCCAGAACGTTCAAGTTCCAGGGCGCCGACGAAATCATCACGCTGTCCAACGCCACCGCGGCGGGCCAATCGCAGATCGACTCGACGCTCGGCGAAAAGATCACCTTCACCAATCCCACCACTTCCTTGACGATCAACACGGAAGCGTCGGGCGGAAGCGGTGCAGACACCGTAAACGTTACGGGCGTCGATTCAGCGTTTGTCGCGAATGTAACCATCAATACCGGCAGCGATGACGACGTCAATTTCACTGGCGCGCTCAACCTGCCCAGCAATGTCACCGTAGCTGATGCCCGGACGATCTCTGTGGACACGTCGCTCGCCACAACGGGGGCCGGCGAGATTGACCTGACCGCATCGAGGAATATTGTGCTGCAAGCCGGTTCGAGCATCGCCACGGTGGATGGAACCATTACCCTCGATGCCAATTCAGGAGGCTCGACCACGGGATCCTTTGTGGGTGTCTTGCTCGACGCTGCCAGCATCACGTCGAGCAACGGCGATATCTCGATTACGGGGCACGGTGGAGACACCGGAGACGCCAATGTGGGCGTTTCGTTGGCGAATGGTGCGCAGATCTCGTCGACCGGAACGGGGCCGGGGGCGGCAACCATCACAATCACTGGGACAGGGGGAGCTGGGCAGAGTTCGAACGATGGAATCAGAATCCTCCATGTTTCTACTTCCATCACCTCGATCGTGGGTAACATTCGACTGGAGGGAAACGGTGGCAGCAATGGGACAGTCAATAGTATTCTTGGGCGAGGTGTTGCGGTCGGGCAGTCCGCAGTGATCTCGTCCACCGGCGTAGGGGCCGACGCGGCTACGATTGAGATTATCGGCGTGGCAGCTGATGGCCAAGGTTTCAATGCAGGAATTGCGGTGTTTGGGAGCAGCACGCGGATTCTGTCCGTCGACGGAGACATTTCGCTCACGGGTACAGGGGGGAGCGATGGGAGCGCCGACAGTGACAGCAACGATGGCATTGTGATCTTCAACGGCGCGCGGATTGTCTCCTCGGGAACGGGCGAGAATGCCGCCGATATCACCATCGACGGTGCTGGCGGGGACGGCGACGACACGAATGAAGGTGTAAGTCTTCGCAACGCGGGCACGATGGTGACAGCCGTCGACGGTGACATTCTGATTCGGGGAACCGGTGGGTCGAATGGATTGAGTGGCAGCGAGGAGAATGACGGTGTCGAAATCACCGACGGCGTGGTCATTTCCTCGACCGGGACTGGGGCGGGAGCAGGCACCATCACCATCGAGGGAACGGGGGCTGACGGTCAGGTCCGCAACGATGGAGTCAAGATCCTCGACACCGGTACATTGATCACCTCGATCATGGGCGCGATTCAACTCGATGGCGTGGGCGGCAGCGATGGAACGAACGGAAGCATTCTGGGACGCGGCGTTGCCATCGGGAATGGAGCGAAGATCTCGTCGACTGGACTGGGAGCTGACGCAGCCACGATCGACGTCGACGGCGAAGGAGCCGAGGGGCAGGGTTTCAATGCGGGGATCGCGGTCTTTGGAACCGGCACCCAGATCACTTCAGTCGATGGCAGTCTTTCGCTGAATGGTGTCGGAGGTAGCAACGGCGGCTCGGACAGTGACAGCAATGATGGGATCGTGATTATCGACGGCGCGCAGATTGTCTCGTCCGGTATCGGTGAACACGCAGCGACCATCGTGATCAGCGGCAGCGGCGGCAGCGGTGACGATACGAATGAG
The DNA here is from genome assembly GCA_023382975.1 of Pirellulaceae bacterium. Taxonomy (GTDB): domain Bacteria; phylum Planctomycetota; class Planctomycetia; order Pirellulales; family Pirellulaceae; genus SKKK01. The sequence continues at coordinate 2,930 of JAHDXO010000006.1, read as the reverse complement.
GGCGTCAGTATTCGCGACGCGAATACGATGGTGTCCTCGGTCGATGGGAGTATCTCGATTTCGGGAATTGGCGGATCAAGCGGATCGCCAGGCAGCGAAGCAAATGAGGGCGTGGAAGTTGTCGCCGGTGCCGTTGTCTCGGCGACCGGTTCAGGTAGTATTTCCATTCTTGGTGACGGAGCCGCAGTGTCGGCCAGTCCGGGGATCTTCCTCGATTCGACGATCAGTAGCAACACTGGCACGGTGATAATCATTTCCGAGGACGACGTTCAGTTCGGTGTGAACGGTTTGATCGATTCGGCGGATGGCCTAGTTTCAATCACGGCCGACAATGCGGTTGGCAACCTCGGTGGTGCGATCACGATGGCTAACGGTGCGCTGATTGATGCCGGAAGCGGCGACATCGACCTAAGTGCCGATGGACATGTGACCCTCGGGGGGCTGAGCACCACGGCGCTGGTGACGGTCACTTCTGCTTCCGGGTCGATCCTCGACGGCGGAAACACACACGTCGATATTAGCGCGACTTCCGTCCTGCTCACCGCCGCGTACTCGATCGGCAGCAGCGGAGCAGGCAATGCCCTGGATACGGCCGTTAGTGCCGTTACGGCGTCCAGCACGGTCGCCGGTGGGATTTGGATCGAGGAAACCGACGCGGTGACGCTGACGAGCGTGACGACCAACAACGGCACGATCGAGGGCGACGCCGGCGGAACGATCACGGCGACTACGGTGACTGCGGGCGGCTCGAACGATGTTCGCCTGACGACTTCGGCGGGCGACATCGCCTTGGGAGTCATCACCGCCGCGGGCGACACGGTCCTGCTGCAGGCGGCCGGGGCGATCACGGACGGGAACGCCGGGGACGACAATATAAACGCCAGCAGTCTGGCGATGACGGCCGGTTCGAGCATCGGGGCGGCGAACGCCATCGAGACGACGGTCAGCACGTTGGCAGCGTCGGCTGGTGACGCAACCACGGACGACATCTGGGTGGTCAACACGGGCGACTTGACGATCGGCGAAGTCGAAGCGTTCAGCACGACCGTCACCGGTGTTACCGGGGGCGGGGATGCGACCATCACGGCCCTCAGCTCGCTGACCGTGGACGAAGACGTGACCATGACCGGCAGCGTGCTGCTGACCGCGACGGACAAGGCGACCACCGGCGACGATCTGACGGTCAACACTTTGGTGACGGTCCAGGGCAGCAGTGTCGAACTGCGGGCCGGGGACAACATGACGCTGGCGGATTGTTCGACGGTCATCGCCGCGACGACGATCACGCTGTTGGGCGACTACGGCAATGCGGACACCGGCGTGGGCTCCGTCATGCAGTTGCTCGGTACGCTGAATGCTAACGGCACGTCGGGCAACATCACCGTCGAAGGCAACAGTGACGCCGATACGATCACCGTCAATCCGGGCGCGAGCCACACGGCGGACGGCATGACAATCGACGGCAAGGCCGGCAACGACACGTACCACATCTATCTGGGCAAACTCAACGGCGGAGCGAATGCGGTGAATATCGCGGACGCCGATGACGAAGGTTCGGAGAGGGCGTTCGTGTACGGGACTTCGGCTGCCGACACCTTGACGGTCCACAACAACGTGGCCAATGGCGTTAATCCGCAGACGGGCGGATTCGTCCTGTTGACCGCTGGCGCCGAGACGGTGAACTACACCGCGACGCTCGATTTCCTGACGGTCGAAGGGAACGGCGGGAACGATTTGTTCGATGTCCAGCCGTCGCAGACGGCGGTGATCACGATCGACGGCGGGGCGCCGAGCTTCGGCGATGCAGGGGTGCCGCCGGGCGATACGATCGATTTCGATTCCTACGGGAATACGTTCAATATCGTGTGCGGGACGATCTTCACGAACGACGATCCAGCGCCTCCCGCCAACGGCACGGGACCATTCAAGCCGGTTCACTACCAGAATATCGAGAACATGCCGCTGGACCCGCTGGGAACAGACACGCTACGTTTCGACATGGACGCGGCGGCCGGTGCGTTGCAGAGTGGCTACACCAGCGTGTTGCCGACGACGGTGTATGGAGGAGCGAACACGTTCGGTTGGGATGCGGCGCTGAACGGGTTCGACCGCGGGACGACCGGGTTCACTTCGGAGTACACGGCCCTGTTGCGCGACGGGCACTGGAACAGTGCGGCGCGGACGTTTAGGGCCGACGTGGCCGTGGGCTGGTATCTGGTGTCGATCAAGTCGGGCGACAAGAGCTTTGCCCGCGACCAGTTGAAGGTGACGAATCCGGACACGGGACAGGTGCTACTGGAGGACGCGTCGTCGCCGGCCGGTCAGATCGCTACGCATTCGTTTGTGATGCTGGTGACCGACGGGACGCTGGACCTGACGTTCGAGGACGCCGGCGGCGACCCGTACTGGGTGGTCAACGGCATCGAGATCCGCCCGGGCAAGATCCTGACGTTCGGCTCGCCGGCCCAGCCTACGAAGATCTCCGACGGGATCTCGCAGACCACGTTCCCAGGCTACTTGGCGACGCCCGGCGAACTGGTCACGGTGCTGGCCAAGATCGATACCTCGGGCGACGGCGTTCCGGACGGCCCGGTGCAGATCACGACGCCGGACGCGGATCCCGACTTGGTGGGCGTCCAAATCCGGGCGAACGACGGATCGGCCACGCAGTATCCCGGCAAGCCCGCGGGGTACTTCGAGTACACGCTGGTGCATCCGTCGCAGCCGGGGACGGTGTATGTGTACTTTGACGAAGCTAGCGGGGATCAGAAGAGCTGCCTGGCGATCAAGTTCCAGGCGCCGCCCGCGTGGCAGTTCGATTTCAACTCGGCGGGCTCGCCGACCCAGGCACCCGTGGCGGTGCCGGGCGATCCGAACGGATACATCGGCGTGCTGCCGACGGATCTGACGTCGCCGTCGGTGGGCTACGG
>JAHDXO010000005.1:108885-263443 GCA_023382975.1 Pirellulaceae bacterium | reverse complement strand
CAGCGGCGCCGGCCTAGGCTGGTCAGTCGGCAGTAGTCAGTGGTCAGTCGGCAGTAGTCAGTGGTCAGTCGGCAGCGGGCAGTTGTTTGGGACGGACTTCACCCAACGGACAACTGGCAACGGACAACAGCCAACAGCCGCCTACGACCTACTGACCGTCGTCACGCACGAACTAGGCCACGTGCTCGGCCACGCCGACCTCGACCCGCACGATCACCCCGACCACCTCATGACCAGCATCCTGCAACCGGGCACGGCACGCATTGTACCCGCGGCCGGCGGCCACGACTCGGGACTTGCATTGCTCTTTGGCCCCGCAGCCGGCGGACGCGGGCCACAGTGCGTCGCAAACGCCGAACGCGACTCGGCAAGCGAAACCCTATTCAGCCCCGCGGCCGGCGGACGCGAGCCGTTGTGGGTCGACCGGGTGCTCGACGACCTGCTGCGCGACGACCTGCGGGTGAGCAAGGATGCTTGGCAGCGCGACGATGACGACGAACTCGAACGACTGCTAACTAGCCGCAGCGAGCAACGCTACGACGACCTGGACGACTTCTTCGCGAACCTCTAGGGACACCAGCCTGTAACTCCTGCCGGCAAGCCGCTGGGGTCTTGCGCGGCCGAAGATGGCGAAACACCACGTAGAACCAGGGCCGGTGCGTGTGGTGTTCGACGCTCAGGACGCGACCGAGGCGGCCATACGCACCGGCGGGCAAAGCCGGATACGGACGGCCCGAGATCCAGCACGCGGCGAGAACGGGCACGGACCAGCCACCGCCGCGAATTTGAAAGAATGCCGTGTTTCCCTTGGACCTGATTCAGCTTGCTTCCATTCGGTGGGACTCGCTAGATTTTACAAAATGGCTCCCCGACTCAGCCGCTGAATGCAAAACTGGACTCGCCCAATCGAGCCATGCCTGCAAGCCGCTGTCCATTTTCGGGCGGATGGTCACCAGGCTCCCGTACGGCCCACAGCGATGTTCATGGAGACGGTGGACGCGGCTGGCCGGACGGTGCCAAGGTTCGGGTGAACTGGACCGTCCACTCCCCGTGGCCTGATCGCAGTCGATCCACTTCGAAAACGCTGGTGCTGGCCTTGGTCGCTGTGATTCAGCGTCAGGAACGCGAGATTCAGGACCTGCGGGACGAGATCCATCGTCTCAAGGGCACGCCCCGGCGACCGAAAATCGCGCCCAGCCGGTTGCTGAAACCGCCGCCCACGGGCAAAGCGGATACCAAGGGAACACGCCCCGGGTCGGCCAAACGGCAGAATACCAAACATCTGAAGATCGACGAGACGCTGCCGCTGTATCTGGACGACTTGCCGGACGGCAGTCGGCTGGAGGGTTATCGGGACTTCGTCGTCCAGGACTTGGTCGTCAAGACTCACAACGTGCGTTATCGCCGGGCCGTCTACCGCTTGCCCGACGGCAGCTTGCGTGTGGCGCCGCGGCCGGACGGCATCGCTGCGCACTTCGGTGTCGGCTTGCGCGAGCACATCCTTTGGCAGGTGCATCAAAACCACGTGACGCAGGGACGGTTGCTCGCGGAACTCCACGAGTTGGGCATCGATATTTCGGCCGGTCAGATCTCCAACATCTTGCTGCAGGGGCATGACGCGCTGCACGCCGAGAAGGACGAACTGTTGCCGGTGGCCAGGGAGGTCAGCGGTGGCCAGCTACCAGAAGCCCCGGGGAAACAACCACGAATCAACGGATCACCGCCACGGCGCGAAGGACGCCAAGCAGATCATCTGCCCTGCAGGGGCCGGAGCAAATCGGCTCGGGTAAGCGCCCTGGGTCGCTGGTTTGGGCGGGGAATGGAGTTTTCGGGATTCTGGTTCCCGGGGGACTTCGACGGGATTTGACTGTTGGTTACACTGGCAGCTCGCATTCGTTCTTCGAGACTATCGCTTACAGTGACGAGGGGAGGATCTTCGCATGTTCCAGGGAAATCGGCGTCGTTTCTTGGGGGTGGCTGCTGCGGCGGGCACGTTGGCGGTTTCCCGGGCTGTGCATGGCCAGACGCCTGCCAGCGACCGGGTGCTGAAGTTGGCAGTGATCGGGATGGGCGGCTACGGGATGGCGGACACCAAGGCGGCGCTCAAGGCGGGCGGCGTCGAGATCGTGGCGGTCTGCGATGTCGATAGCGCTCACTTGGAGGCAGCGGCGACGGAGATCGACAAGCTGCAAGGCCGCCGCCCGGCGACCTTCAAGCTGTACGAGGAAATGCTGGACAAGGCGGAGGCCGACGCTGCGATCATCGCCACTCCGCCTCAGTGGCATGCGTTGCAGGCGATCGCCTGTGTCGAGCGAGGCTTGGACGTCTACTGCGAGAAGCCGCTGGCTTACGATGTGCGCGAAGGCCGGGCGATGATCCAGGCGGTCCGCAAGTCGGGCCGCACAGTGCAGATCGGGTTCCAACGGCGTCAGAGTGCGGCCTTCCAGCAAGTGGCCGAGTTCATCCGGGCGGGCAAGGCGGGCAGGATCGTCCAGGTGGGCACTCAGATTCACTACCGCGCGGGCACGCCGGACGCCACGCCGCAGGATCCACCGCCCTCGCTGGATTGGGATCTGTGGTGCGGGCCGGGGCCGAAGATCCCCTACAGCCCGGCGGTCGGGCACCGGAGCTGGCGTCTGGAGAAGACCAGCGGGCACGGTCACCTGGTCGACTGGGGCATCCACAACATCGACTCGGTGCGGATGATCCTCGGTTTGGCGACGCCCAAGCAGATCACGGCCGCCGGCGGCTTGTACCAGTATGCGGGCAAGATCACGACGCCGGACACGTTGACCGTGCATTTCGAGTTCGAGCAAGTGCCTGTCGTCTGGCGCCATCGGCTGTGGGGCGCTACCGAATACGACGCGGCGGTCAGCAACGGGATCTTCTTCTACGGCGAGGAAGCGACGATCTTCGCATCGGATCGCAAGTGGGTTGTCATCCCGAGAAACTCCAGCGACAAGCGGGAAGAATTCGATGCGCCCGCCGACCTCGGAACTCTGCACATGGCGAATTTTCTGGATGCCGTGCGCTCGGGTTCGCCGTTGGCTTGCCCGATCGAAGACGGCTTCCAATCGACGGCGACCGTGCAACTGGGGATGATCGCCTACGAGTCGAACAGCGTAGTGCAGTGGGACGAGGCCAAGGAGCAGATCCCCGGCAATCCGGCCGCCGCCGCGCTGTTGAAGCGCGATTACCGGCTGCCGTACGTCCACCCATACCAGACGGCGTAGTGCCAAGGCGAGATCGGCAGGGAGACCATTCCGGGTGCCGAGACAGGCGGAGTTCACCGTGGGGCTGACGCCACCACGCTCGCCGGGATAGCACCAGTGGCCCCCGGGCGCCGAACGGGGGTCTCGGTATTTGGACAGTTGTCAGTGGGCAGTGGGCAGTGGGCAGTTGTCAGTTGTCAGTGGGCAGAAGTGGCCCCCGGGCGCTGAACGGGGGTCTCGGTATTTGTCTCGCTTGAATTTGGCGAGCGGTGGGCGTGAGCCCATCCGGTGAATTTGGCGATCCGGAACACCGTGGGACTGACGCCACCACGCTCGCCTGGGCATCCATGATTCTGCAATTCATGATTCTGTAATCCATCTTTCTGCCATCGATTTTTTTGCCCCGTCCCCGCGTGAGCCGATCCGGTGCGGTCGGCGACCCGAACCACCGTGGGGCTGACGCCACCACGCTCGCCGGAGTCTCGGTGCGAATCGAGATCGTTTTGTGCTCTCTGCGCCCTTTGGTGGCAAAACTTCGGATCCTGACAGGAAAATGGCGGGCAGGAAGATGACCGACCACCACTCGCTTGGCCACTTGCCGCGCGGTCCGCTCGTTCAGAGATCACGGACCGCCGACTCTTGAGGCGTCGCTCGAATCGCGTTCGAGCTCTTCAATAATCGCCGGAAGATTGGGCGAATCGAAACGAATTCCTGGAGCCGGAACACGATGGTGTTTGATATCTGGCGGGATGTGCTTGTGATGCGGATAGGTGCTCGCCAAGTCAGCGGCGTGCGGGTGCTCGAAGGGGTCGTACCAAGCGACCTTCTCGCCGGCTCGATAGATTTCGTAGCTGTAGTTGCGAATCCGTCCCTGTTCAAAGTCAAGAAGCTCCCATACGTCCAAGACCGTACGATCCCGGAAGACGATCTGCCCTTCGAGTTCCGCCAATGACCGTCCGATGGGTGCGAGAACCAACGTCGAGTACTCGATGCTTGGATAGCGTTCAGGCAGAGAGTAAACAAGTTGTCCGTAGGACGCCAAGTCACGCAGTGCCACTACGACGCTCCCGCCGCGACCGATTCCGCAGCCAAGTCCAAAGCGCCCAAGCCCGACTGGTCTCGAAGTTGACGAAGATGCGCGTACATCAGCTCGCGGTAGCGGGCAGTGCGGTCCAACTTGGCTTCGTAGTAGCCCACCCACTTGATGAAATCGCGGGATTGCTGTAGTTCGCCGACTTGGTACAAGTGATAGAAATCGCCCGACAAGAGTCCGTACCGGCTCTCCAGTTCCTCCAACTTCGCTTCGATGCCGTGGATGTCCTGAATGATCTCGGTCAGAGTCATGACTTGCTCCGTGGATGCCTTATTCGAGGAAGATCGCTGGATTCGTGGCCCGAATACGGCGAACGTCATCGATTTTAGAATGTCTCGAACACCGACGCCACCAGAGAACGATAGCACCACTTCCGCGGGGGAGCGGAGGGCAAGGGAGTTTCGACACAGGAGTCGGCAGCAGTGGCCCCCGGGCGCCGAACGGGGGTCGGTATTTTGGACAGGTGTCAGTGGGCAGTGGGCAGTGGGCAGTGGGCAGTGGGCGGAGTTTGGCGAGCAGTGGGCGTTAGCCCATCCGGTGCGGTCGGGAATCGGGAACACCGTGGGGCTGACGCCACCACGCTCGCCGGGGCATTCATGATTCTGTAATCCATCTTTCTGCCATCGATTTTTTTGCCCCGTCCGCGCGTGAGCCCATCCGGTGCGGTTGGGAATCGGAACCACCGTGGGGATGACGCCACCACGCTCGCCATTTCCGCGAATTTGCGTGCCATCCCCCCGGTTTGGGTTCCTTGTCAACATTGCACGAAGAACCTACAAAGCGGAGTTTCCGCGGTGCGCGCGATTTGGGGGCAGCAATGGCTGCTGATCAAACGACTTACGTCTTTTTGCGTTTTCTGGACCATGAAACAGGAAGGTATCCATGAGCGATTCGAGCATTGTAAAGGGTGACAGCGTTGGGAAAATCTTGGACAGCGCGTTGAACGCGGGCGGCGGTTTGCTGCGTCTGACGCCGACCTGGGTTCCTCGCAGCTTCCTTCATCCCGGCAAGCGGATCAAGCTGCATCCGGAAGACTACTACGCCTACGGCGCGCATCGGGGCGGCATCGACGAACGTTGGTTCGCCAGCACCACCGACGCCGCGAACGAGGGGCGGGTGTGGCACGAGGGCCAGAGTTTCTGTTCGTTCGAGGGCAAAACGTTTCTGCTGAAAGACGCGGTCGCCGAAGCGGGCTCGCGGGTGATCGGTTCGGCCTTGTTCGATAAATACCAGCGTTGGCCTGTGTATTCGAAGTTCTTCGACAACATGGGGCCGATCCCGCACCACATGCACCAGAGCTTCGAACATGCGAAGCTGACCGGCCAGGAAGGCAAGCCGGAGAGCTACTATTTCCCGCCGCAGTACAACAACTGCGACAATCATTTCCCGTACACGTTCTTCGGGCTCGAACCGGGCACGACCAAGCAGCATGTCCGCAAGTGCCTGGAAGACTGGAGCAAGGGCGACAACGGCATCCTGGATCTGTCCAAGGCCTATCGACTGAAGCGCGGCACGGGCTGGCTGGTTCCGCCCGGCGTGTTGCATGCTCCCGGTTCGCTCTGCACGTACGAGCCGCAGTGGGGCAGCGACGTGTTCGGCATGTTCCAATCGCTGGTCGAAGGCCGCGAGGTGCCGTGGTCGCTGCTGGTCAAGGACGTGCCGGCCGACAAGCACCAGGATCTGGATTTCATCATCAGCCAGTTGAACTGGGAACGCAACGTCGATCCCAACTTCAAGGACAATCACTACCTGGAGCCGATCGCGGCGGCCGAAGGCGCCGGCTGGGTCGATCGCTGGATCGTGTACGGTTTGGTCGACGGCGCGCAACTGTTCAGCGCTCGCGAACTGACCATCCAGCCCGGGGCCAAATGCACGATCAAGGATCCCGGCCCCAGCGGCTGGATCACCACGCAGGGCAAGGGCCGGATGGGCAAGCTGAATTTGCAGACACCCGCCATGATTCGCTTCGGGGCCGAGACCGAGGACGAAGTATTCATCACGTACGAGGCGGCCAAGGCCGGAGTCGAGATCGAGAACACGGGCAGCGAGCCGCTGGTCGGTCTGCGCTACTTCGGCCCCGACACCTGGCCGAGCGTGCCCAACGTGGGCGATTACAAGCGGTAGACACGATCCACCAACCCGCGCAAGAGGCGATCCTCCGATGAGCAATAATTACCCCAAACTCCACAACGCGATGTGGCCCGGTCTGGTCGGCAAGGAAGAAGGCACGGACCATCCGCCGATCAGTCTCGAACGGATGCTGGAACTGACGGCCGCTGCGGAAGTCGACGGTCAGAAGTTCGAGGGCGTCGACTACTTCCTGTTCTTTCCGCACACCGATCCGGACGCAAGCGACGATGAATTGAAACGCATCGCCGACTTGATCGCCGGCTACGGCCTGAAGGTCGGCACGCTGGTCGCGCCGATCTGGCCCGGTACGGTCGGCGCCAGCGCGATGGGCAGCGCGGAAGACCGCGAGAAATTCGTACTGGCCGTCCGCAAGGCGTGCCGCATCGCGGAGGTGTTCAACCGGCACGGCGTTCGTCAGTACGGAAACATCCGCATCGATTCGGCGACGGGCGTTGCTGCCTGGGACGAAGATCCCGTGGGCAACACCAAGAAGATCGCCGCGACGTTCCGCGAGGCGGCTAAGGTCGCTGCGGACCACAACGAGCGGCTGGCGGCCGAAGGCGAGATCTGCTGGGGCGGCATGCACTCGTGGAAGCACATGCTGAACCTGCTGGAAGAAGTCGACATGCCCGAGACGGTCGGTTTCCAAGCCGACCAGGCGCACACCTACCTGTACCTGCTGGGCTACAACGCGGAGGAACACGCGCTGCTGCGGCCGGGCTACAGCCAGGAGGATTTCGATGTGGCCTACAAGACCATGACGGACGCCCTCCGGCCATGGACGATCGATTTCCACGTGGCCCAGAACGACGGCTCGGTCCACGGGACCGGGTCGCACGACAACACGGGGCGGCATTGCCAGGCGGACGACCCGAACGGGAAGCTGGACATCACCGCAACGGCCGGGTACTGGTTGCAGGGGGCGGCGGAGCGCCGCTTGCTGCACATCTGCTGGGACGGGTGCATGTTCCCGAACCACGTCCTGGAGACGCAGGAAACCTGGAACACGATCCTGCGCGCGATGATCCAAGTCCGCGATGCCCACGGCTGGCAACAGTAGCCCGCGCCGTGCGGCCCTTCGTCGCGCGGGCCGGGACGGCCGGCCCGCGTGCTTCTCTCACCGAACTACCATTGACCGAGGAAACCACACATCATGGCCAAACCACTGAATATCGGATTGATCGGCTACGGATTCATGGGGCGCACTCACAGCAACGCCTACAACCGGCTGACGAACTTCTTTGATTCGCCCTACCAGCCCGTGCTGAAAGTGATCTGCGGCTTGGAAAAGGACGTCGCGCAAGCGTTCGCCAACCGCTGGGGCTACGAAGAGGCGGAGACGGACTGGCACAAAGTCGTCGAGCGGCCTGACATCGACCTGGTCGACATCTGCGTGCCGAACAACATGCACGCCGAGATCGCGATCGCGGCGGCCAAGGCCGGCAAGGCGATCCTGTGCGAGAAACCGCTCGCCCTGAACTCGGCCCAGGCCGAGGAGATGGTGCTGGCGATCGAAGCCGCCAAGGTACCGAACATGGTCTCGTTCAACTACCGCCGCATCCCGGCCGTGACGCTGGCCAAGCAGTTGATCGACGAAGGCCGACTGGGCAAGATCTTCCACTACCGGTCGCAGTTCCTGCAGGACTGGACGATTTCCGCGGACGTTCCGCAGGGCGGCATGGCAACCTGGCGGCTGGACGTCAAGGCGGCCGGTTCGGGCGTCACGGGCGATCTGTTGGCCCACTGCATCGACACCGCGCTGTGGTTGAACGGATCGATCGCCGACGTGTCGGCGATGACCGAGACGTTCATCAAGCAGCGGAAGCACGCCGAGACGGGCAAAGTCGAGGAGGTCGGCATCGACGACGCCTGTGCGTTCATGTGCCACTTCGCCAACGGCTCGCTGGGACTATTCGAATCCACGCGGTATGCACGCGGGCACAAGGCGTTGTACACGCTGGAAATCAACGGCGAACACGCTTCGATCCGCTGGGATCTGCACGATCTGCACCGCTTGGAGTACTTCGACCACCGCGACGATTCGCTCGTCCGCGGCTGGCGTTCGGTCCACGTCACCGACGGCGACATGCCCTACATGAAGAAATGGTGGGTGCCGGGCCTGCAGATCGGCTACGAGCACAGCTTCGTGCATCAGTTGGCCGATTTCCTGGAAGCGATGGACCAGGGCAAGCCGTGCAGCCCGACGTTCCGCGAGGCGCTCGAGACCCAGAAGATCTGCGATGCCGTGCTCGACAGCGCCCGCTCGCGCCAGTGGACCAGCGTGGGCTGAAGCTCGCACGCCGGTCGTTCCGATTCCGTTGTTTGCCCTTCGCCGTCCTATTGGTCGACGGCGATCTCGAAAATCGCCTCGACTTCGACGGCCATGTTGCCGGGCAAAGCCACGGCGCCCAGCGCACTGCGGGCGCCGACGCCGTTCTCGGGGCCGTACAGTCCCGCCATCAGTTCGCTGAACCCGTTGATCACCGCCGGATGATCGAAGAAGTCTGGAGCGCTGTTGACGAAACCCAGCGTCTTGACCAGTCGCCGCACCCGATCCAAGCTGCCGAGATGCTTCCGCAGCGTGGCGAGGATCGCCAAGCCGGTTTGCCGCGCGGCATCGTAGCCGGCCTGCCGGTCCAGGTCTTCGCCGACTCGGCCGGTGATCAGCGTCCCGTCCGGCCGCAGCGGCCCGTGCCCCGATAGATAGGCCAAATTGCCGCAGATCAGCAGCGGTCGATAGACCCCCACCGGCTTCGGTGCCGGCGGCAATTCCAGTTTCCATTCCGCCAATATGGCTTCGGCGCTCATCGTCTTCCTTCCTGTCTTGGTGCTTCTGAATTCACTTCGCCTCGACTAGTTCGCTCGCCCACTGCCGTTGTTCGTCGTTCAGCGGTGGTACGGGCTGCCTGTGGTAATCGACCGCCAGATCGTAGGCGCCTCGCTCGTAAGCGGCGTTCAAGGTTTGCTGCAGATCGAGCGGAACCTCCGGATCGTTGCCTCGCAGCGGAATTGGAATCACGGGCAGCCGTTGCGCTAACATGACCGGCCATATCAACCCTCGCGGACGCAAATCGTTGCGCGAAACGTGGACCAGATAGTCGGCCGGAGGCAGCATCTCTCGCGTGGGCATCCGTGTTCCGGCACGCAACAGATCGATCTCGACGAAATGGCTGTCGGAGGTCATTACCTCCCGACGTTTCTCGATATAACTGGCCCGGCCTCGCGAACCGGGCGTCTTGTTCGCCGGACTCAACACCTCGATCACCGTCACCACGGACCGATCGGTGCGATCGATTACTTCGAGGCGAGCTTCGTGGATCTCGTCGTCGATCAGGGTGGTGAGCACCAAGGGCTCCGAGATATCCAGCGTCGCCGTGGATATTGTCCCCGGAACCGGATTGCGGTGCCTGCGTAGATCCGATTCGGCCACTCGCAGGTCGGGCACGATCACTTCCCGTCCTGGATCGTCCTCGTCGGAGATGTAGACGCGTTCCTCGACGCGTACGTGGTAGGCCGGTCGCACGGCCCGATTCAGCACGGCCTGCATTTCCGAGATGATCGCGTGATGCACATCCGGCCACAGGCCGGGTTCTTCCAAATACGGATCCATGCCAGGAAACGGAGATGACATCCGGTACTCCTCCAGCGACACCAACATTTTTCCCATGCGGCCGGCGCCAGGACGTTCACCCACAGGCGACGAACCGCTTGCTATCTTATCACAGTCCAATATGGCAACCCAGATCGGGAACGGGAAATCCGAGAGTTCGTTGCCCGTCGGCTATCAAGTGGTTGCATGTAGGAACGGTGTCCTTCGTCGCGGCCCGGGCTCCCGGTTTCCCGCGGAACGGAAAGCTGGCAGAATGACCGCGGGAGATTTTCGACAGGAGGGACGGACATGACTTGGTGGCGACTGGTGTTCCGAAGTCTCTTGCATCACCGGCGGATGAATGCGACGGTGGCGATGGGAGTGGCGGCGGCCACGGCGGTGCTGACCGGCGCGTTGATCGTCGGCGATTCGGTGCGAGGAAGCCTTCGCGCGCTGGCTCTGGACCGACTGGGGCAGATCGATCAGGTGCTGGTTTCCGGCCGCTTCTTCCGGGAATCGCTGTCCGAGGAACTGGCCGCCGATCCCGACTTCCAGCGGCAATTCTCCGCAGCGGTTCCGGCGATCCTGTTCCCGCGGGCCACCGTCGAGACCCAGGACAAAGATCCGTCGTCGCGGGCCACCGGTGTCTTCTTGATCGGGGCCCACGACGATTTCTGGGATCTGGGCGATCCGACCGCTCGGCCCCATCTGTCTCTGGGCGCTGAACAGATCGTCGTGAACACCACGCTCGCCAAGGACTTGGGAGTCCAGGTGGGCGATCGGCTGCTGTTGCGTCTGCCCAAATCGAAGGAAGTGCCGGCCGACAGCACGCTGGGCGAGAAGGAGGATCTCATCCGCACGATTGTCGGATTGGACGTCGTGGCGATTGTGCCCGACCGCAGTCTGGGACGATTCAGCTTGTCGGCCAGTCAAACCGCCCCTCGCAACGCCTTTGTGGCAATGGAAACGATCCAGGCTGCCTTGGAACAGGAAGGACGCGTCAATGCCTTGCTGATCGGTCGCCACGAATCGTCGCCACGATCCGATGCGTCCGCCGCGGCGGAACCCGCGATCATGCTGAATCCGCGGTTGGAGGATTACGGCATCCAGCTTCAGCGTGTGCGGCGCACGTTTCGGGCACCCGGGAGCGAAACGGACGATGTGATCTACGACTATATCCATGCCACCACGAACCGGATGCTGTTCGAACCGGCGGCTGCCGAGGCGTTTCAAGAGGCGCTGGGGCAGCGCGGCCTTCAAGCCGTCTCGACATACGTCGTGAACGCGATCGCGACGCCGGAACGGGAAGGCTCCGAAGACATTCCTTACTCGCTGGTCACCGGCATCGAGTCCAGCCTGCCTTATGGGCCATTGTTGGACGAGGCGGGGCAGCCGATTCGGCTGGCGGACGACCAGATCGTGCTGAACAGTTGGGCCGCCGCCGACTTGAATGCCCGAGTCGGCGATCGCATCACGTTGCGGTTCTACCGTCCGGAAGCAGCGCATGGCAAGCTGGAGGAAGACTCCGCGCAATGGACGCTCGGCGCGATCGTCCCGCTGACCGAGCCGGCCACCGCCTACAGCCGCCGCCGCACAGCCACCTACGATCAGCGGCCGACGACGGTCAACGATCCGGATCTGACGCCGGAAGTCGAGGGAGTGACCGACCAGGACTCGATCGAATCCTGGGATGCGCCGTTTCCGGTCGATTACAGCCGCGTCCGTTCGCAGGACGACGACTACTGGCAGAATCACCGGACGACGCCGAAAGCGTTCGTCTCGCTGGAAGCGGCCCGGAAACTGTGGGGCAGCCGCTTCGGCTACGTCACTTCGTTTCGAATTCCCGTTCCCGCGGATCTGCCCCCCGGCAGCGAAGCCGAGGCAGCCCACCTCGCCCAATTGCAGACCGAATTGGCCGCGGCCCTCCGACCGGTCATGGACCGGCTGGGCTTCGAGTTCCAGCCGATTCGGCAACGCAGTCTGGACGCTGCCGCGGGTACCACGCCGTTCGACGTGCTGTTCTTGGCACTCAGTCTGTTCGTTATCCTGGCCGCGCTGATTCTGGTGATGCTGCTGTTTCGGCTGGCCGTCGAGCAGCGGGCCAGCGAGATCGGAACCTTGCTGGCCGTGGGCTTCCGGCGGTTCCGCACCGCGGGTCTCCTGGTGGCCGAAGGTGTGTTGGTCGCCGCCGTGGGTGGAATTCTGGGCGTCGCGGCCGGGACCGGCTACGCTTGGCTGATGATCACGGGGTTGCAGACCTGGTGGGTGGGAGCGATCACCACGCCGTTCCTGCAGATGTTCGTTTCCCGCGAGACGCTTGTGGCCGGTTACTTGAGCGGCGTGCTGGTGTGCGCGGCGACCATCGGCATCAGTCTGCGCTTCATGCGGCGCACCGCAGTGCGGAGCCTGTTGGCGGGCCGCGCCGCGCAGGAGTCTTCGTTCCAGTATCGATCCCGGCGATGGTGGTGGCTGGCTTCGGCGACGCTGTTGGCGGTTTCCCTAGGGTTGGCTGTCGCGGCCGCGCGCAGCGGAGGCGAGACTCAGGCCGCCTCGTTCGTCGGTGCGGGCGGCGCCGTGCTGGCCTCGCTGTTGATCGCGATTCGCGGATACTTGAGATCCGGCGGGCGTGTTTTCGGCCGCGGCGACGGCTTGTCGCTGCCGACCCTGGCGGCACGCAACGCGGCACGCAATCCGACGCGTAGCACGATGACCATCGGCCTGATGGCGGTCGCCAGCTTCCTGATCATCGCCATGGGCGCATTTCGAGCCGAACCAACGGATCGAGGGACGGGCGGATTCAACTTGATGGCCCAGAGCGATCGGCCGGTCTTCGAGAACTTGAACACCGTCGAAGGGCGCGACCGGCTGCTGGGCACCTGGGCCGAAACGCTGCAGGACTCGATGGTTTTCGGATTGCGCGTGCAGGCGGGCGATGACGCGGCTTGCACGAACTTGTACCGCCCGTCGCAGCCGCGGGTGCTGGGTGTCCCGCCGTCGCTGATCGAGCACTTCGACGGTCAGGACGCGCCCTCGTTCGGTTGGGCTGCCAACGCCGCCAAGTTGGACCAGCATCGGGCGAATCCGTGGCATCTGCTCGAATCGGAGCGCGGGGACGATGGCGTCATCCCCGTCATCCTGGACATGAACACGGCCATGTACAGTCTGCAACTGTACCGCGGCATCGGCGAAGAGTTCGAGGTGCAATACGATGCGCGGCCGCCGATCCGGTTTCGCGTCGTGGGCTTGTTGAGCACGTGCATTCTGCAGGGCAGCCTGCTGGTCCACGAACGCGACTTCTTACGGGAATTCCCCGATGTGGCCGGCTACCGGATGTTTCTTATCCGCGCCGCCGAGAACCGCGAAGAACAGGTTGCGTCCGTGTTGGAGGACCGGTTGAGAGACGCCGGGTTCGACGCCACCTCGGCCGCTCGTCGGCTGGACAGTCTACTGGCCGTCCAGAACACGTACCTCAGCACTTTTCAGACGCTCGGCGCCTTGGGCCTGCTGCTGGGCACTTTCGGTCTGGCCACCGTGCAGATCCGCAACGTTGTCGAGCGTCGGAGCGAGTTGGCGCTGATGCGGGCGGCCGGTTTTCGCCGCGCCCGGTTGGCTCTGATGGTCCTGCAAGAGAATATCGCCCTGCTGTTGGCCGGTTTGCTCAGTGGGTTCGTGGCTGCGATGGTGGCCGTCGTACCGCACGTCGTTCTGGGCGGCGCAACGCTCCCCTTGCGCGATCTGACGATCACCCTGGGCGTTATCCTGGCCGTGGGCATCCTGTCCAGCCTGACCTCCGTCCGCACCACCCTCCGCGCCCCGTTGTTGCCCGCACTCCGCGGAGAATAGGCGTGAGTGGATACCGCAATAGTAATTACAGCCGATATCGCTACAAGTGGCATCTTGCTCTGCTGACCTTTAGGTTATAATTCAACTGTCAAGCCGACGTCGCCCGGCATCACCTCGATGTGTTTCGGCGATGTCATCCGCCCTGCCTAGTTGGAGCATCCGTTGCGGTTCGGCCCGTTACGGGCAGCACTGACCCGTTTTCGTTCCTTCCATCTTTTTCCAGTCCAAGGAGACGAAGCAATGACCCATTTCTCTTTTTCCTCGGCTCGCCAGCGTCGGCGGTCGGCGTTCACTTTGGTCGAACTGTTGGTGGTGATCGCCATTATCGGCATCCTTGTGGCTCTGCTGCTACCGGCGATCCAGGCGGCGCGCGAGGCGGCACGTCGCACGCAATGCGCCAACAATCTGAAACAGATCGGCGTGGCCCTGCACAATTTCCACGACACCTACAAGAGCTTTCCGGTGGGACAGACCGACGACGACGGCAACAACATCAGTTGGCGCGCGTATCTGCTGCCGTTCATTGAACAGCAAGCGATGTGGGATGAACTCGTCTCGGGCGGATACGAGCCGATTACCAAGACGGGGCGTCACAAGGGCATGGATGGCGGAGACTGTAACCTGGGCAGTGAGCTCTACCCGTCGATGAATGGATTCAACCAAGTCGACATGGGGAACGCAAAGGCCGTGGGCAGCAACATCCTGAACGCCTACATCTGCCCCAGTGATATTCTGCCAGTGAAGGATGACGACGGGTACGGCAAGGCGAATTACAACGGCTGCGCGGGCCCGGTGCTAGGCAACGATCCATGGGGCTGTGCCGTCTGGAAGGGGCGAAATCAAACGGGAGTTCTCACCTACGACAACGACAACTGTGAAACCTGGGTCTGGGGCTTCCGCGACATCGTGGACGGAACGTCGAATACCATCGCGGTCGGTGAGCGCACGGTGTGCTCGTGGGTTCACCCGTCAGACAATGGGGACTACAGTTTTCCCGCCTGGATCGGTGGCAACAACGACGCGTACTGCGACGGTCTCGATGCCGCGGGGAATTCCTTGTGCTTGACGGATGCCCAGTTCTTTCTCAACCGCGGTCTTTTCGCGTTCCAGCGGGGACTATTGACGGGTGATCGGGAATCCCAGACGTGTTTTGGAAGTTATCATCCGGGCGGGGCCATGTTCGTCATGAGTGATGGAGCCACGCATTTCATCAACGACACTATCGATACGACGCTCTATGCCAATCTGGGCAATCGCCGCGATGGTCAGGCGGTGGCTTTCCCGTAGTGTCCACGCAACAAGACGGATCTTCGCTCCCGGCCTTGACCAGGGAATCTCAAGTTGGAACGCCGCGTGAGACTTGGTCGGGACGGAACGGGAGCACAGCACAACAGCCCCAAGGGAGATTGGAAACCATGAGTCGTGTTCGAAGAAGTTTGCAGAGCGTGATCGGTGCGGGCGCAGCTTTGAGTTTGGCGTTGATCTCCGTGGCCTGGACCGGATGCGGATCCGGCACGGCGACCGCGCCCGTTTCCGGGACAGTCAGTATTGAAGGTCATCCGATGACGGGCGGAAATATTACGTTCGCACCGATTGGCAGTGGCACCAATGCTGGTCGTCCGGCCACGGGGCAAGTCCAAACGGATGGCACGTTCGTCTTGGGCACGTACGCCAAGCAGGACGGTGCTGTTGTTGGGAGGCATCGTGTTCTCTATTCCCCGCCCGCGGGCGAACATGATCAAGAAGGCGGCGAACACGACGAAAAGAAACGTGGACCGTCGTCCAAGAGACTCGTCCCAAAGGTAGAAGAGGTGGAAGTCCAGGCAGGCCAGAATCAATTCAACATTGAATTGGTCACGCCCTCCAATTAGCCGCGCTGGGTGTAGCGGCAACTCGCCCCATTGCGTGGAGACTGGCGAAGGTTGGTTTCCTAGATCAGCGGTACGGCACACATCGATTGGTGCCGTATCGTCGCCGAAACCTATCACGACCGATTACGGGAATTCGCCCGCGCGCCGGGATCATTCGGAGCCGACGCAGACCAGATGGTTTTCGGATCGCAAGTAGATTCTGCCTTGCGAGATGGCGGGCGACGCGAAGCAGTATTCGCCCAAGGGATTCTCGGCGACGATCTCCAGTTCGTCGGCCGGCCGGACGAGCGTGGCGATGCCGTCGTCCGACATGAAGTAGACCAAGCCGCCGGCGGTCACGAGCGACGCACTGATGTGTTTGGCCATCCGTTCCTTCCACAGCCGGTGGCCGTCGCTGGCTCGGTAGCAGTTGACGGTCCCGCGGTCGTCGGCCACGAACAAACGCCCCTCGATCACGGCTGGCGAAGGTACATAGCAGGCCGCATCCTTGACGTGCCACGCGACATGGGTGTCCGTGACGTTGCCCGAACCATCCGGCCGGATGCCCATCACGTGATAGGTCGGAAATCCGGCGGTCATGTAGAACCAGCGTCCGTCGAAGACCAGCGAAGCCACAAACTGCTCGGTCGGACCGTCGATCTGCCAGTGCATGGAACCGCTGCGCGGATCGTAGCTGGCGATGTGGCGGCTGCCCGACAGGACCATCTGCGTGCGGCCGTCGATCTCGCGGATCAGGGGCGTGACATAGCTGCGAGTCTTGTGTTGCCGGTCGACTTTCCAGACGGTTTCCCCCGTCGACTTGTCAAGTGCGACGATGTACGAGTCGCCGTCGTGATCGCCGTTGACGATGACCAGATTCTCGAACAGGAGCGGACAACTGCAGTAGCCGTGGACGCTGACGAACGGGCCGGGCCGCACTAGCCACTGCTGGTTGCCCTCGAAGTCGTACGCCGCAACGACCATCCGGCCCGGCGTCACCGGACGCGGTTGCGACACGTTCCGAGCTTCGACCGTTTCGCCTTGGACTTCCAGAAATGTGCAATAGACCCAGCGGCCATCGGTGGCCGGGGTTCCCGAGGCGTGACTGTTCAGGTTGTGCTTGGTCTCCAACGGCGACGTCACCACCGTCCGCTGCCAAAGCTGCTTGCCGGTGCGGCGATCGAAGCACAACAGGACGCGCTGCTGGCTTTCCAGCAGACAGGACACCGTGAAGATCCGGTCTTCCCAGACGATGGGCGACGCATGACCGACGCCCGGCACCGGCGTCTTCCACAGGATGTTCTCCCCGGTTTCGCCGTTCCAACGCGTCGGGATGTTCGCCTCGACGCTCGTCCCGTCACCGCGCGGCCCGCGCCAGCACGGCCAGTTTTCCGCC
This sequence comes from Pirellulaceae bacterium, assembly GCA_023382975.1. Taxonomy (GTDB): domain Bacteria; phylum Planctomycetota; class Planctomycetia; order Pirellulales; family Pirellulaceae; genus SKKK01. The sequence goes on along the minus strand of JAHDXO010000005.1, from coordinate 246,330 downwards.
TCGGCCCACGAGGCACAAAGCAACAGAACGAAAGCGGGCAACGCGCGGAAGCATCCAATTCGGTACATGGTGAATTCCCCGTCGGTGAGTCTCGATAATCGGCAACCCGGACGATGACTGAGGTTTGATCGCAGACGTCCAAGATAAACGCTGCTCGATGTAGAAACCATCCGGGCCGATCCGTCAACCCCGGAACTGTACCCGCTTTCCCGACCGACGGCCGCAAGACAACAAGATCCAGGACTCGCCAACCTTGGAAGCGAGACGGGCAACAGACCGTCATGCCCGGGAGCCGGTCCTGTTTCCCAATCCGCTCCGTCAATTCTGAGTGCCGCGAGTCAGCAGCCAAAGCTGCACGTGGGTCCGTTCGCCATCGGCCAATTGCTGAAACAGATCCGCGGCCTGTCGGTCGGCATCGGCAAGTTCGTCGAGCAGGCGGCTGCCCTCGCCGGCGGGAATTTCGCCGCCTTGAGCCATGCGGCCGACCAATCCCCGGAGCCACAACCGCTGGAACAGAACGGTCTTCTGCAGATCGTTTTCCGCGACGTAATCGATCGCGGCCAGTTGCTCGGCCCAGTTCGCATTGGGTTCGTCGCCGGCCCGCCGACCCCCGGGAGTTCGCGTCGTTCGCGTTGCGTCGTGTTCGATCATCAGCCGCAGCATGTCGGCGGTCGTGGCAGCGGCGGCCGACCGGTCCGATGGCACGCCCGAGAGTCTGGCGCGCGTGGCATAGGTCTCGCGGAGCGAGTCGGCTAGGTCGTCGTAGATTCGCTCGGCTCCGTGCGACGCCGGCGCCGCGAAGGTCAATGCCTGAAGCACATCCCGCAACAGGGCGTCGCGCAATCGCTCTCGCCACTTGGGATCCTCGTCCATGCCGATCTCCTGCCCGAGCACGCTGGCAAGCACATCGACGACGCGCTGCCGGCTGGTGGTCGTTTCCAGCACGTGGTCCGCCAACGCGAGACGCACGGTGGGCCAGCGAGTGACGGTGTGGGCGTGCTGCAACACCGCCTGATGTTCCGCGTCCGTCTTGCCTGAGAGCAGATAGCGCGCCAGTTGCTCGGCCGGTTCGTACGGAAGATCGGGCAGTTGAGGAGCGATCGTGGCCACATTCCGCAGGTACAACGGGGCGGACTCTCGGCGGCGGTTTCGCGTGTCGTTCAGGTTCGCGATATTTCCCAGGATGCTCTGGTACAGCGACGAAGGTACGCGACGCGGCGGTGCGGAATCCCGGCCTCGCGCCGGCGTGTCGGCACGCGACGACAGCGCGATGGGCCCGGCCGCAAACAACTCGTCAAACGTCGCGTAGCCCGCCTCGCCCCGGCCCAAAGCGTTCGCGAGTGTTCCTGCAAAGGCCAGATCCGCCAGGGATTGCAGGCGTTGGACCACCGGTTGCTCGGCGCCGGCCTCCGGCCGTTCTGCGATCAGGCCGTCCAACTGCTTCCAACGCTGCCGCCCGCTGATCGGGCTCTTGACTCCCAGGGCTTCCCGCACCCGCTGCGGCACCTCGTCGCGGGGCACCGTTCGCGCCACGATGCGTGCTCGGCGCAAGAGCCGTTCCGCCAGAAACGCCTGGAAATCCGGATCGCGGCTCTGCTCGTACAAGTCGACGATCCGCAGCACGACCAGCGGATCGTTCGAATTCAAGGCAAACTGCAGCAGGTACTCGAATTCGCGCCAGTGAGCCTCCGCGGCTGGGAAAACGGCGGTCAGCAGATCGGCGGTCCGTTGGTCGACGACGGCTGAGTCCAAATAGCGACTGGCTTGGCGCGTGACGGCAGCAAAGAACACGGCGGCGTCGCGCGGTTGGGACGCTGCTGCCGCGATGATCGTCCCGTACAGATGCTGGCACAGGGCGACCATGCACTGCCGCTCCAGTTCGCGGCGGTCCAGACGGCGGTCGATGCGGATTCCCAGCGATGTTCCGAGCAGGGCCGCCACTTGCTCGCCTCGGCGGTCCGATAGCCCGGGTTGCGCAAATACGTCCAGCACGCTGCGCACGGTCCAAAACGGGCGTTCGACAGCCGCCGCGTCGTCGTCGGTCGGCAGACGGTTTCCCAACTGGGGCACCAGATTGAGCAGCGATCCTGCCAGGGCTCCCGCCGCCTCGTCCGACGGATCCAACGCCATGCATCCCGCGAAGAAGTCCCGCAACACCATCCCGTGAACGCGCAGATCGGCTTGCGGCACGACCGCGGCGACCAGACTGCGGTAGGCCGCTCCTCGCTGCTCGGCATCGACCGAACCCAGTTGGGCCAGTTCGCCCTTGAAGTCCGGCATCACGATCCGCACCTTGGTCGCGGCGATCAGCAGTTCCTCGTGATCCGTCCACCACTCGCGGCCGCTGGGCACCGCGGCGGCGGTCGCTTCGTTCGCCGCGGTCCGGACCGGTTCCGAAGCGCCCGAGGCCGGGGCCTCGTCGCGACCAGACAACGCCATCCACACCAGCGCCAGCAACAGCATGCCCAGCAACGCCGCACCGCCGCCCAAGGCCATCGCCATGAACCGACGCTGCGTCGAGTCGGCTCGCTGCCGATCCCGCAACGCGTCCTGCAAAATGGCATCGACCTGATCTTCCGACAACCCCCACTGTCCGCCCTCGACAACGATCCGGGTGCGTATCGCCCGCTCCAGGCGATAACCCTGGTCGAGCAGATCGGCGGCCAAGTGATAAACGTGCCCGCTTGCCTTGTCGGTCGAGATGACGCGAACGCCGGCCTGTGCGGCCGTTTCGCCGATCAACTCGCCGGCCCGCTCGACCGGCACCCCGAAACGCAAGTTACCGTCCTCCATCCACTGACGCTCGTCGCGCGCGTGCAGCAGTTGGTGCGGCAACTGGCGGAAACGGTCGAGCAGCGCGGTGCGGAACGCCAACTCGCGTTCCCCCTGCCGCGCGGCGGCGAGCGACGGCTCGCAGCACTCGCCCTGCAGCATCTGCATGGCGCGTTGCATCTGGGATTCGGTCAAACCGCACGACGTTGCGGCGGCGGCCAGCAACACCCGGCTGCGAGCATTCATGCCGCGCTGCTCGGCCAGAATCGCAGCGGCTCGTTCCAGGAATTTGCCCGTCGCTTCTGGCGGCAGGCCGTCGCTCGAATCGCTCCCCGATTTCCGTTCGCGGTCGGTCGCCGAAGCAAGCCGTCTGCCCATCGCCGCGGCGACGTCGTGCAAGATGTGGCGGGCAAACACCTCGGCCAAACCCAGTTTGTGCATGCCTTCCTCGATCAACCGCCGCTCTTTCCGCACCGAGATCTCGTCGCGCGACGATTTGGCCAACGCTTCGCCCAGATAGGCGCGAAACATCAACTGAGGCGCCGCCGATTGACGAGGCGGTGACCCGGACGGCGGAGCGACGGGTTCGGCGATCGGCGGCGGCTCGATTTCCCGCGTACCGTCTCGGAGCGGGGAAGGAATCGGGACCGGCAACTCGGGACCGACCGGGTTGGGGGACGAGCCGCTTGAAGTTCCTAAGCTGGGGTCGGCACCAGCCGCCGCGGACCTGGGAAGTGTCCCGTTGTCGAGTCGGCTGCTCTGCTGCAACGACCGCATGGCATCTGCCGCCTGATCTTCCGAGACGCCCAAGTCGCGAGCGATGGCCGCGATCATCATCTGCGCCTTGACCGTCATCCCGCGCTGATCCGCCAGCACCCACTGAGCCTGCTGAAGAAACCGTGCGGCCCGACCATCCCCCTCGTTGTCCGCCGCGGCCCCCGATTCGGCCGATGAAGCGACGGGAGGCGGAACCGCCGACGGCGGCACCGCGGGCGGAATCGACGACGGCGGCGCCGCAACGGGCGGCACGCCGGTCACTGTCGGCCCGTCCGTCGAAGCGGGTGGCAGCGGCGGTGGCAAGGGAGATTTCATCAGGTCAGCCGAATTCGTGAGAATTCGTATCGGGAAACGAAGATCCGAAGTCTCACGACTTCGGCCACAGTAACGGCACTGCCTTCGGTATTTTATCGGACGAGGCAGAATCGGGCGAGACGAATGATCGAAGCGAAACCAGCGCCAAACGGAGAGTTGGAACTCTTGGTCCAAAATGGGAAACCACGCATTCTGTACGACGGACGTCCACGTCGGTCGTGTCCGCGAGGCGACGGACACGGATGTCCGTCGTACAGGGGAAGACCCTATCACGGCAGAGCGAACGCCGCATCCTCCCAATTCCGTCTGCTGCCAGGAAAATCGAGCTGGCCCGGAGCCGATTCCATGGTTACTGGGAAATCCGCAATCGAATGGCCTTGTCGGCGGGTTCAATGGCGACGGTGGTCCAACCTTCCGGGGATGTCGATCCTGCGTTGCTCCAACTCGCTCCGTCTCGTGACACCTGCACGGCAGCCACCGGCAGCGATAGCCGGACGGCGACATCGGTGTTCAGTTCCCAGGTGTCTCCCGTGCGGCGCAGCGACACGGTTGTGCTCTGGCGAACCGTGTCGCCGACTCCGTATTCCCACAGCCGCAGGATGTCGCCTTCGGCCAAGTGGTCGGTCAGGTCGCCCTCCAGCCGGAACCGGCCCGCGCCCAAGTATTCGGCGCGGGCGAAGACGCGAGCCGCATCGTCGGAGGCGACCCAGCCGGCGCGGTGGTGATCGATGGATTCGACCAGGGGACGCAGCGTCGCGGTGACGGTCGCGCTGTCAGCGTCGACATGCTCGATCGGACTGCGGAAGTAATCGCCGCCGCGAAGCAGACTCAGGCGACTGGCATCGCCGTCGTCAACGACGCCAGTGATCGTGTAGCTCGTCCAGTGACCGGGGATACCGGTTTCGACAAATCCGGTGGTACTGCGGGCGGGCCACGACGGCTCGACCCACATCTGCCGCTGCAAGTAATCGACGCGAGTCACCACAGACCGTCGTTGGTCGGCTTCGGTCTCGATACGAACCAACGGGCTGACAAGCGATCGGCCGCCGGTCAGCGTCGCTTGGCGCAAGCCTCGGTCGTCGACGGAGTAGTAGGCGAATTCCCCTGCCACCTTCAGACCGGCGTCCTGGATGCTGCGCATCTGATCGGGACGTCCGTCAGCGAAGCACACGTCGGTGTGTCCGGCAGCGGTTTTCACCTCGACCGCCACCGCGCGGCGGGCATCGGCCTCGTTGGGCTGAACGGCCAGTTGCCGCTGTCCGCTCAAGAACGCTTGTCCCGCGTAGGGCTCGATCAACGCCGTCAAGACCCGCGGTGTCGGCGTTTCGGCACGCGGCAGTGCGACGGACAGGTTGGTGAAGTGGTATTTCCACTGTTGACAGACGAATTCGCCGCGCAGCGCCCTCGCACCGTCGACGCCCAGCAGATGCAGTCGCAGGAATTTGGGCGGGGATTGAGGATCGAAGTTCACGCCCAGCATCTCCTTCTCGCCGCGGCCGATGCCGTCCAACTCGCGTGCCATGCGCCAAGTCGCCTGGAACTCGGCCGGGGCCTGCCCCACCATGTTCTGCTCGGGCATTCGCGAAAAGCGGCTGAGGTACTCCGCCTCCTCGAAACCTTCCTTGGGCGGACCGGTGTCGGTGGCGTTCCAGGTGAAGTCGTCGTTCAGCGGCCCGTGGAAATTGTAGGTGTGCTGATGACCGCCGCCGATCCGAACCACGTCGAACACATAGCTGTCCGGCGTGGTCTTCGCGACCGGCAAGGCGGCGCCCGGCATCTGTTGCGTGGGCGTCAGCGGCTGCGAATCTCCGTCCTGACCGGCATCGATCAAGGCGATTTGGCGTCGCCATAGATCGATCCCCGGCGGCGGATCGCACTCGGCGGCCAGGTAACGCGCGCCGTTGTGGTCGGCCAACGCGGTAGCCCAGCTATGGCGGTAGGCCGGATGATCATCGACCTGGACGACATTGTGAACGCGCGTTGTCCGGTCGCCGGGCGTCGAGTAGCCGGGACGCTGGCCGCCGTCGATGGTCATCGGCAGCCCGTGGGCGACAATCTGCAGGTCGAGGGAGTCGAAGTGGTGATGCCCCATGCCGAACCCCAGCCGCAGATACGCCGCGCGGCGGAAGCGGTAATCGTCGTGCTGCAGGCCGGCTTCCAAGACGCCGGCCCACATCGGCATCACGCGCGACGCCCGGTCCAGCCACGGCGCCCGCCGCTGCGAGGCCGCCGCTTGCTCGATCGCGGTCCAATCCGCGTCGCTCTCGTCGCCCCTTCCCAGGTAGTGCTTGATCACGAATGCGAATTGAGGATCTTGGGTCCACTCCCAACCAGCACGGGCGAAACTCAAGTCGCGCAGCGTGTGGCCCGGCGCCTTGTCCGGCCCGCAGACGTCGCCGATGCGGAGGAAATCACCGCCGGCAACCACGTTGTCCAGCCGCCAAAAAGCGTGCGCCGCGGGCTTTGGATACCGAGCCGAGTCCGACAAGTCGTACTGCGGATTGCCCCCGGCCCGCAGGTACAATCCCAGCGAGTCGGCCACGCGCAACGCACCTTCCTCCTGCGCGTAAAAGGTGGATCCCACGACCTCGGTGCCCTCGCGGGTGCAGCCGCTGATCATCACGTCGCCGACGCCGGCCACTGGCAGCGGATAGATGAATGTTCGCGAGAACAGCCACTCCATCCACGGGTCGGTCGCTTCGCGGTTTCCCACGACCGCGGCCAGATTCGCCAGATCCACGACGTCGGTGTGATAGTGGTAACGCATGATCCGCTTGGCCACCGTCTGGACCAAGTAGATGTCGATCAAACGAATCACGTCGTCGGGCGTCTTGACCCAAGGCACGAACCGACCGACCGAATCCGCCAGTTGCCGGTTATCGCGGATCGCCTCGAACAACTCATCGTATTGGAACATGATCGGCCGAACATACATCGGATAATGCGGCAGGAAGTTGGCTTCCGTGAACCGCCGGCGGCAACTGGCGTCCCGTCCGAAAGGGCCTGGATCGCTGACCGTGCTGCTCAGGGATTCGGAGTCGTCGAACGTGGGAAAGTCCAAGGCGTAACGGACCAGCGCAATCGCTGCGTCGTGCGCATCGTCCGGATTGCCTCGCTGCTTGTAGGACTGCAACGAACGCCCGACTCGGTTGTAATAGTCGCGAATCAATTCGCGGACGCGCACTCCGATCGGCGTCCACGCGGCTCCCGACGCCGGATCGTCCGGCGCGGGGAAATACAGTCCGGCGCCGTCGTCCTTCAGCGGATAAGGATCGGGCAGCGTCCGGCCGGCGCGGAGGTCATCGACCGTATAGACCAGATTCAGTTTGGGATTGGCCAGAAAGACGGCGGCTTCGTCCCAGTGGGCTGCCTTGCGCATTTCACCGGCCCGCTCGGGCGCCACCCAGTCACCGTACTGCTCGACAATCTGCTCGCCGGTCCATTCGGCCGACCCGACGCGCACGCCGCGGATCGAACCATAGCCGCTCTTGCCGACCTGCAAGTCGCTGCCCTGGGCGTTGATCGGCGGGAAGGTGTTCCAGATCGCCGCGTCCCGGCGCAGACGTTCCTCGCGGCTCAGCGGCTCGATCGCCGCCTGCCCTTTCTCGCGAGCGGTGTTTGCAGCTTGCCGAGCGGCCGGGACGGCGCTGGCGATCGTCGTCCGCGTCTTGAGCGCCCGCGGTTGAGTGCCGGCCAGCACGTCGTCCAGCGAAACGTTGTGGACCAGCAACTCCACCGTCGAACCTTGGGCGACCGAAAGTCCCGCCCGGTATCGCCGCGACTCGAAACTGTGGAAGTAGAATTCGGCCACGCTATAGAACTGGTCACAGTACCCCAACCGCCGCCGGTAGGTCGATTCGGCGCCGCCGCGTCCGTCGTTGATGGTCATCCGCATGTACAACGGCTCGCGGAACGGCCGGAGTTGCGAGGTTTCGACCGCACCGATCACGCGCACCGCGTACAATCCGGGTGGCAACTCGCCGAGATCCAGACGCAGGACGGGCGAGCCGGCCTTCATCCGCAACACGGGAACCGCGGCGGCATGGCGGCCGGTCGGTTGCGGCGAATCGTGCCTGGGTACCCAATACAGCGGTTCGGCGTAGCGCTCGATTTGCGTCCCGTTCGCATCGGCCAGGTCGGCGGCGACGAAGTTCTTCAACTGGCTCTGGCGATCGAAGAAACTGCGGATCGGCATGTACTTGAACATGTACCCGCGCCAATGTTCGACCGAACCGTCGTACAGGTGCCACTCGGGAGCCTGCCCCTGCGGTCCCCACTGGCGATACTCGTTGCCCATGTCTTCGATGACCTCGCCGGCCGCCATCAGTTCGGGAATGCAGCCCGGATAGCCGGGCGCCTCGCCGCGCTGCGTCGGAAACCGCTCGAGCCGCACCCCGGCCAGCGGACCGCCGATCTCGTAGACCTCCGCGGCGCCCACCAGCGATGCCGTTAGCAGGAACACCCCTCCCCAACATATTCCGCTCGGTCGGATCATCTCTTGCCCCCTTCGTTTTCAGCGCGGCCCGCCGCCGCAACCCGGTAGTCCGTCAGGCTTGCCGGCCTGATCCTCGCTGCGATGGATTATTCTATCCGAGCGTTGGCCTTGGCCATACACGGCCACGGAGCTGCCCGAGGACTCGTTCAATAACCCGGATTATTTACGAAGTGCTCCGCGAGGCCGTAGTACAGGCTGCCAGCCTGTACTTGGGGAACACAGGCAAGCTGCCTGTGCTACAACTCGCCCCCGTGAATAATCCGGGACAAGCTGCCGCGATGGCTGGCAACGGCTCGGAATCCCGCGGTACAATTGGGCCAAGCGGCTAAACGCGATCGGCGTGGGTCTCCCAGCGCTCGCCGTGGGTCTCTGCCCCCGCCGAAACCGCCGACCAAAGGTCTCCCGCAAACTGCAACAGTCAGAACTGCCCATTACATTCCGGCCACACCATCGGCCAACTACTGCGAAAGGAATGACGCGATGTTCCGTCACCGATTGTCTCCGCCAGCAGGTCTGTGCTTCCTTACCGTTGCCTTGCTCTGCGGCCGTGCCACCGCCCAGTTCTCCCAAGAGGGACGGCGGACCGCGGCCGGTCAACCGGCGGAAGGTCTGCTGAAGGCGTTTCTGGGCGAGCCGCTGCTGGAGAAGCAGGTCGTGTTCGAGGGAGGCCAGCGAGTCCGCGAGCCGTACATGGGCGTCGCGGTCGACGGGACCGTCCTGGTGATGCAGAACTATGCGAAGCAACTTCGCCGCAGCGAGGACGGCGGCCGGACCTGGGGCGAGGCGTTCGAGGTGCCGTTCGGGTTCCTGGACACTAATCTGATCGTCGACGAGAACAGCGGGGACATCCTGTCGGTTCGCCTGTGGGACGGCACGGACCGGCTGTGGCGCAGCAGCGACCACGGCAAGACTTGGACCGAACAGCCGATCACGCTCAAACCCAACGAAGTGATGAAGTGGATCGAACGCGCCGGTCTGAAGCGACGAGGAACCTGGGAACAGCAGGGCGACAGCGGCATTTACATCCTGCACGCCAACGCCAGCGAGGCGGGGATTACACTGCGCCACGGACAGCACAAGGGGCGGCTGCTGGTGTCGGCCACCTTCCGGCCTCACGCCAAGGAGCATCCCTCCGATCGGAAGCCGGTCGACTCGATCTACAGTTGCGCGATCTACAGCGACGATGGCGGAGCGACTTGGCAGGCCAGCGGCCTGTTTCCCGAAGGCACTACCGAAGAAGCGGCGGTGGCCGAATTGCAGGACGGCCGCATCTACTACAATTCGCGCAGTTGCAGCGGGTACTACGACAAGTCGCTGGCCCGCGAACTGCGGCCGGAGGAGATCCTGCGGCGCGAGGCGTGGAGCGACGACGGCGGGCAAACGTGGGAGAACCTGCGGGTGAGCCCGGTGCTGTCCGACGGGGGCGGGTACGGCCGAGGCTACGGGATGAAAGGCGGCTTGGTGCGTCTGCCGGTGATGAATCGAGACATCCTGATTTACAGCAACGCCGATACGGCCGGGGGAAATCGGGAACGCCTGACCGTCTGGGCCAGTTTCGACGGCGGCGAAACGTGGCCCGTCAAGCGGCTGGTGCATGAGTCCCACGCCGCCTACTCGTGCCTGGACGCCGCACGGCCCGGGACACCGGGCGAGGGCACCATCTACTTGTTGTTCGAAGGCGGACCGGACGGACCCTACACGGCCATGCAGTTCGCCCGCCTCAATCTGTCCTGGATTCTGGCCGGCGAACCGACCGGCGACGGCGAAGTGCCGGACTGGGTGAAATAGTCGTCTCGTTGGGGTATACGCTTCGGCGAGCAAGCGTTGAAGTGTGCTTCAGACTGCCCTGTTTTTTGCAGCATTGAAAGGCTGCCAGATGATCACCCGAAGCGAGCAGACTACGCAGAGGAGATTTCCCATCGTGGCGCTCGTACTGGCCATCGCTGGCACGGCCATCAGGACAGCAGCTCAAGTGACGGACCGTTCGGCGGACGATGGCAAACCGCTTCCGGCAAATCAGACCGCGTTGGAGTCGCTGATCACGATTCCCGCCATCGATGTTTTCGGGGAGAGTGGGAGCGCCATGCGGTTGTGGCGCGGGCACCGAGGAGATTTGCCAAGGCCACGTCGACACGCTTGCGATGCCAAACGGCAAGAACCATATTCTGTGCTTGATCCATCGGCCATGCACAGCATTTCGGCCCGCTGCCTCGTAGCGACGATGGCGGGCTAACTTGGAGCGAATTGACCCGCTTGCCGGACAATTGGTGGTACGCCGCCAACACGCCGACGATCCATCGGCTAGTCGATGCCGCGGGCAAGGAGTGGCTGATTGTTTTCGCCGATGGACTGGAGTGGCGACGCATAAAGCAACCACCTTACCCGATGCACTAAGCCATGTCGGAAGATGGCGGGACAGCCAGGAGGCTCATGGCGCCAAACGGAGCCGAGGGCGAGGTGCCACCCAAGAGGGTCGTCGCATTCGACGGCGGCAACCGCCATGTGATGTAGACCGACCTGCCGGGTAAGGTAATTTAGGCGGAAAGCTCGAACGGCGGATTGACATTGCCGAACCAGCGGGAAATCCTCCAAGCCCCCGGCTACTGGGCCCAGTCGTCGGTTATTCCTTCGCCCGATGACCGCCAATGGTTGATGCTGAGGCGGGAAAACAATCGCCGGATGAACTCGCTGTTTTCGGTCAGCGACGATTGCTTAGTCTGTCGCGACGCCAAGAAATTGTCGGCGGCGCTGACCGGCGACCGCCACGTCGCCCGCTATGCGCCAGATGGCCGTCGGATGGTCGCAATGTGCGATCAGGCAGGACAAGGCCAGAAATAGCAGAGACTGACTCGAGGGCAATATGTCGCCTGGGTCGGAGCCTACGAAGACATCGTTGCAGGTCGACGGGGCCAATACCGCATCAAGCTGCTTTAGAGCCACGCGGGCGACAACTGCGGCTACTCGGGCCTGGAGGTGCTGCCCGACGGAACCTTCGTCGCCACCGCCTACGTCAACTTCGCCCCTGGTTCCCAGGAATCGTTCCGTCATCAGCACGCGTTTCACCCTCGAAGAATTGGACCAACCTAGGTTGCAGCCTGCGCCATCCGTGGACTAGAATTTCGGCATGAACTTCTGGTCGCTGTTCCAGCGGGCACCAGAACAAATACGACATGGAGGAACGTCGCATTTCGTTTTCCACGCTTCTCCGGCACGGAACCAGGGATCCGATTCATGCCAATCCAGCTTCTGGAATTGCAGAACCACGTGGTTCAGTTCTTCGGTGACGTCTTTCAAAGACTTTTCACGGCCCGTCTGCTGTCGGACATTCGAACGGAACTCGATCGGAAGCGTGTGGCCCGGCAAATCGAGGAGTTGGCGGACACTGCCTCGCAGTCGCTTTCCCGCTTTCTCTCGAAGAAGGATCTCTCCGAAGCGACGCTTCGAGGCTTGCTTGATGGTCTGCGACCGTTGACCGAGGTCTACGACTGGGAACGAATCGCCAATCCAAACGAAACGCACGAAGTGGTCGCGGCCGAGTTGCTGGAAAGTGTCCAGATTCCCTCGTGTGTGACCGCGGCTCGACACGAAAATACCTACCGTCTGGTGTTCGGAGTGGTGACTCAGGCTGTTATGCGAGTCGCCCCCGTGTTAGCTGACTGGAAACGTTACAATTTCTCCCGCACCTACGAGGTTCCCCGCCAACTGAACGCGCGGCTCGAGCAGATCGCGGAGCAATACGAGACGCTGGGCACGGGACGCATTAACAGTGTTGACGAGCGTTTTGAACTGACCTATCGCGACTACTTGATGCAGCGGTTCTTGGGCGTCGAGGCCGGTACCGTGCGCATGGCCACGAATCTGAACGTCGATCTAAAGACTTTGTTTGTGATGCCTCGCGTTCGCTTGCGGAAGCAGGCCGCCGGTGGTGGCGGCGCACTCAGCAAACGAGCGGCTGACGATCTTCTGATGCTGTCCGATCTGAAGCGGGAATTCGCAAATCGAATGCACCAACATGGCATCCCCCAAGATGCTTCAGACAATTCGAAGAACGTGCTTACAGCGTGGGACGCTGTTCAGCAAGCATCGCGTGCAGTGCTCGTTGGACCGCCGGGAGCAGGCAAGTCAACCTTTCTAGAGTGGCTGCAACTGCAAGTGGCCGAAGCGAAGGATTGTGTTCTCACGTCGGGCGAAGGCCAAGCCATCCCCATTCTCCTCCGCGTGCGTCAGTTCGATACCGATCCACCGACGGGCCGAGCCATCATTGCCAAAGCGACGGCCAGTGAAGCGTGGGCTAACGAGATGCCAGCGGGCTGGGTCGAACGGCAGATGAAAAAAGGCCGAGTTCTGCTGATGATCGACGGTTTGGATGAAACGGAACCGGAGGTTCGCGACAAGAAGCTTCTTCCCTGGTTGAAGGAGCTGTGCAAGCGGTATCCCAAATGCCGCTACCTCGTGTCGTCACGTCCTGTGGGATATCCGCCTGATTGGCTGAAGCGACCGAAGTTCCAGGAATTCGATGTCGAGGATTTCACTCAACAGCAAATCGCCGAGTACGCTCAACACTGGTGTACGGCCGTCCGTCTGGCTCGCAACGAACCTGCATCCGAAGCGCAACGGGAAGGCCATAGGGATGGGCAAAACGTCGTGGAACAGGTCCGGCAACATCCGTACATCCGCGATTTGGCGAGGAATCCCTTGATGCTCTCGGCGATCTGCCTCGTCAATGCCTTCGAACATGGCCGACTGCCCGACGATCGCGTCATCCTGTATCGGATGTGCGTCGAGGGGCTTCTTCACAATTGGGACCAACGTCGGGGGATCCGTTCCAGCTTCTCGCTGACCGAGAAACTGCGTGCTTGCCGCGAGGTGGCGATTGCGATGCAGGCGGAAGGCCGTGCAGAATTCTCCGAGAACCGCATCCGCCAGGTCTTTGCCAGGGCATTGGGACGCCAGCAAGATGCCGAAACGCTGCTGCAGCACATCCGGTATCGTACAGGTCTGTTATTGGAGCGACGTCCCGCCGTTTTTGCCTTTGCACACCTGACTTTCCAAGAGTACTTGGCGGCCCTGGCGGTGGATCAGGGCAACGAAGTCAAAATCACTCGCGACGAATTGCTCCGCAACTACGAAGACACGCGATGGCGCGAGGTCCTGCCGCTGCTCTGCGGCATGTCGTCGCGTCAAGTGGCTCGCGAGATTGTTGAGCAATTGATATCGTACGAAGAGTCACTTGAACTTGCCGAGGTATTGAACGACGCCTATTTGACGTCCTTGCGCGAGATCGGTCGGGATAAGTCGCTTCGGCAAAGAGTATTGACGCGGATACTTGAACTTCCTGGGGAAGGACTTGTTCAAGATCGTTTCCGAGGCTTCAACAGCACCGAACTGATGGCCAAGGCAAACGCTTTGTTAGGGTATACGAAGTGCCAACTTTCCACTTCGAATTCCCTTCAATACTTGCTACGGTCTCCCGGCAGTATTGATCTCGATAGTCTGTGGCGGCGTCTCGAGAATTGGAAGCAGATGAATCCGATCGCCCTTAGCGAGTGCGTATATCTACTGCACCTATTCGGTCCGGCGGAGAGAGTCGCGAATTGGACACAAGCCTCGACGTGCTACCGTTCGCCAGGTCCCGAGTTCCCGAACGGCCCAAGATACAAATGTCAGGGCAGTATCGCTTTGTTGGCCGTGATCGGTCTTGAAAGAACATTCGACACTGCCTCGGTCCGGGTACTGATATCAATACTGGACAGCATGATCGAGCGGAAAGATGCGGGACCGCCACACATGAGACACGTGTTCATGCAGTCTTCTGTTGTTGATGATCTCGACCCGCGAGTGCTACAGCAGGTGAAGGAACGGGCACACGAATTTGCCACAATGTGTCGCGCAAACACGGACGATCCCCACACCCGAATCGATGGTGAGGCGATGGTTGCATGGGCGGAAGCGTTGGGATCGCCCTCCGAATCGGTTGCCACGAAAGGACGGAATCCATCAGCCACCAAGGTCTCAATTCGATCTCGTACCAAGAGGAAGAAATAGACATGAGCGAATCTCAGAAGATCTCTCCGGCGTTCGAGTCGTTTTTGTCGAAAGCCGGGCCGGATGACCGGCGCGAGGCGATTGTGTTCTCCCGCGGTCCCGAGCGCAACGATAAGCCGTTGCGTGGCTCGCTCAGGCGCCTAAAGACGCGACTGGACTACATCAAGCAAATGGCACACGCCCAACAATCGGTTGAACCGGATGTTGCGGCGAGTTATCGTCGGGCTGCAAAGTCCATGGCTCCGAAAACGGGGAGTCTCGTTGTGGAATCCATCGCGGACGGCGTGATTCCCGTGCAAATGATGCAGGTCACCCGGAAGACACTCAAGGCGTTGGTGGACGATCCACGCGTCGTTGCGGTGATGCCGAACCAGAAGATCCATCTCATTAGGCCGAAGGAGGTCGATTACCTTAGCCTCTTCAAGGACGAACGAAACCAGGAAGCAACATGGGGCTTGCGGCAACTGGGTATTCCCAAGTTGTGGGAAACGACAAAGGGCAAAGACATCCGTGTCGCCGTGTTGGATACGGGCGTACATGGGCCACACCCGGTATTTCGGCGGAACGGGGATACGGCTATCGAGCAGTTCATCATGATTGATCCGTTGGGCCGACGGATTACAACGGACGCGGCGTTTGACGGAGACCAACACGGAACCCACGTCTGCGGGACAATCGCTGGTGGCAAGGTAGCGGGCAAAATTTCAGTGGGGGTAGCGCCGGAAGCCAAGTTGCTGGTGGCCGCGGTGCTGGTCGGCAGTGCGACGCTACGGACTGTGATCGAAGGAATTGCGTGGGCCGCAGAGAACGGAGCAGACATCATCAACATGTCGCTCGGATTCACCTACTACGAACCCAAATTCGGTGAGATATTCAAATGGATTCTGGACGAGTACGGAATTTTGCCAGTCGTTTCGGTCGGAAATGAGAATTACGGGAATGCCAGTTGCCCAGGCAACATCTATAATGCACTGTCGGTTGGGGCCGTCGAGAAACTCCGCGGTTCGGGTGGCAAAGTGGGCGTCACCGCATTCAGTTCCGGCGCGAGTCTCGTGTTTCCGGGCGAGGAGCCAGCACTGGTGACCAAGCCCGATGTGGCAGCTCCGGGGCATCAAGTTCTGTCGGCGATTCCCCCGCAGGATCAACCGGACGGTGGCATTGTCGATTTCAATTACATGTCGGGGACTTCGATGGCGGCACCGCATGTGGCGGGAGTGGCAGCGCTGCTGCTATCGGCAAAGCCTGCGGCCACCGTCCAGCAAGTGATCGAAGCGATAAAAGGTACGGCCAGTCATCCCGCGGGAAGCGACCTGCGGCCCGATAATCGTTGGGGAATGGGCTTGATCCAACCGGCAGCAGCATTGGAAGCGCTGTAAGGAAATCAAATCATGACGAAGCGATGTGAAGAGGAAAAAGTCAGCGACGCCTTGCGTTCGCGAATGGAACATCGGCCGCCTCGCGAGCGGATGCGTGCCATCGTGCTGCTGCAACCGCAAGTGTCCGGTACGGGACAGCGTCGGAGGCTGTCCGGAGAGGACCGCCGCAATTTGGCGGAAGCGCATCGCCAATGGTTCGCGACGCGAATGCCTGAGATCGACCGCATCTTGGGCGAAACGGGCGGCACGCGTTTGGCCGACCAACCGGACGCTCTTGGCTCGCTACCGGTTGAAACGAACCCTGACGGGATCATGGCCCTTTCCGCGTCAGACGCCGTGAAAGCCATTCTCGAAGACCAGCCCGTCCAGCTTGTTTCGTGATCCGAACGCATCGCGTGAGGCCCCTTGAAACGATGCTCATTCGCAGCAGAAGCAGTGGCCGCGTTATTTGGCGATGGCCGCCGTGGCTTGCTCGACGATGCGGATCTCGTCGTCGGTCAGGCCGTACAGTTCGTAGACCAGTTGATCGATCTCGGCGTCCGTGGCGGCGATCTGGCGGGACAGCGATGATCTCTCGTGCTCGGAACGAGGCGGCGTCTGGGCGTGCAACGCGAGCATTTGCTGGACCAACTGTTGAAGCCGCTCGGAAACAGACGGTCGGGACGTAATGCCGCTCGTTGGAGGCACCAGCGGGATCTCCTGGATGTACTGGCGGTTCAGAGCCAGATAGCCGCCTCGGAAAACCGTGCTGGTGCGTTTGAGCCAGAACGTGACAAGTTTCGAATTCAGCAGGCCCAGCAGATACAGCGGCGACCACTCCGCTTCGGGTTTCAGGACGATCCCGTATCCGCCACCCCCGCCCCCGCCGCTTCCGACGAAGTAATACGATCCCGCCGCGTCCCAGGCGAAACAAGCCCCCGCGGCAATGGCCGGAGCGAGGATCTTCGGTTGCTCGAAACGCAAGTGGTTTTTTTTGTACACGTAGCCGTACCAGGCGGATCCCAAACTGCCCTTTGCTCGTCGGGCCAATCGAAGACGATTGCTGAGCAGATAGTCCCAGGTCAGAGGATATTGCGCTGCGTACTCGTCCTCCGGGATCAATCGGGATTCCTTCGCCGTGTTCCGGTACGGAAAAAGAAGATACTTGACCGCATTGGAGAACCCGTACCGCCGAACATCGAGCGAGCCTTTGAGAAACGGCTTCAAATGCCCGGTTTCGAACCAGTGGTTCTCGCCAGTGGCTCGCGACGCGCACAGCACCTTGGCTCCCTGACGTTGCACTTCCTCCAGAATGAAGACGTCATCGGCATCGGTCTGCAATCCGACGAACAGATGCGTCAAGTCCATTAGTTTGACAGGCGACTGAGTGAGTCGCTTCATCACTTTTGCGGCCGGACCAACCTGGATGTTCCAAGCGATGCCGTTGATCTCATCGGCAAGCAATTCGCCTCGTTCGCCTTGGCCGGTCGCGATCCAGTGGTTCAGATCGTGTACTTGAACGAACCGGCAACGACGGCTGCGGCGTTTGGTGAGGAACAACAAACACGTGTACGTGGTCGCTGACGTGAAGACCTGCTGCGCCCCGAAATGGACGATCTGCGTTAGATGCCGTCCCTTGGTCAATAAAGTGCGCAACGGGGCGCCGTACTGAGCGCCGAAGAACTTGTGCGGCAAAATGAAGCCCAGCAGCCCCGCGCGGTTCAGCAGCGTCAGACCTCGCTCGACGAAAACAACGTAGATGTCGTAGTTCCCTTTACTGGCCGACTGGTACTGCTGCTTGTAGAAATCGACTTCGGCGGGAGCCCATTCCTTCATCGCCTGAATGCGGATGTACGGTGGATTCCCGATCACCGCATCGAAGCCGCCGGACTGCATGGTCTCCGGAAACTCGGCTTGCCAATCGAAGACGTTGATCCGCATCCGCTCTTCGGCGTCGAACAAATCGAGTTGCTTGCCGCGGTAGAAGTCGGGGCCGATCAGGCTGTCGCCGCACTTGATGTTGTTGGCCAGATCGGGCAGGGCTCGCTGGTGGAACAAGCGGCGCTGCGATTCGATGCTCTCCTTGGTTTCCGCTTCCAGCACTTTCAGCAACAGCGAGAGCTTGGTCACCTCGACGGCCTGCGGGTCGATGTCCACTCCGTAGATGTGGTCGACCAGGATGCGCTTGCGCTCGGCCGTGGTCAGACGCCAGTGCCCCTGTCGGTTCTGGTAGATGCGGTTCTTGTGACGGGCAGGACCGTCGGCGACGAACCAGTCGCGATACCAGTCCAGCAGATATTGATACGCGCCGATCAGGAACGATCCGCTGCCGCAGGCTGGATCCAGAACGCTGAGCGGCCGGTGGCCCTTGGCGGGTTTCCAGGTCGGTGTTCGAGCCGCCACCTCGTACGCCGTCTTGTCCTCCAGCAACCTGCCGACGGTGTTCTGAACGATGTGATCGACGATGTACGTCGGCGTGTAGAACACGCCGCCCGCTTTCTTCACCTCGGGCTTGTCTTCGACCACCGCCCGGTGGCCGGCAGTCAAGCGTATGACCTTGCCCAGAAACTGCTCGTAAACCTGACCGAGGATATCCGCCGGAAGCACGGAGAACTCGTAGGGACTCTCCGGGTAGTACAGCTTGCGGATGATCTCCTTCAGCACGCCATCGTCGATTGACAGCGTCAGCGTCCATTCGTCGGGCGACTGGGCACGGTCCCTGTCCGGCGAGAAGTGGAACAGGCCCGAATTGTAGCGGTCGTCGGCATCGCGAAACATTTGCCCCAAGCGAGCATATACGTCCGGACCGTTCAACAGCGGCTGCAATCGCCCGTACGGTTCGATTCCCCGGTCTTCGCACATCCGCAGAAAGACGATGCGGTCGATGGTCTTCTGCACGGCCTCGTTCAATTCGCGCTGCGGCAGGTTCTTGTTGCGAAGCGCCAAGTTCCGGGCCAGTTCGCTGCGCCACGATTCGATCTCGTCCAGAAACGCCGCATCCACTTCGGCGGTGCCGCGTTTCTTCTTGGTCGAATCGGCGTACTTGTCGAACGAGCCTTTCTGGATGGCATCGAGCGAGAAGATGGCCGCAATCTCGTCCCAGCGTTCCTCGTACTGGTCGAATGTGACGTACATCGTGCGGGCCGTGGCCGGGCCGTCCGTCTTCTGCGGGCGTACTCGGCAGTCGTACACGGCGAACTCTTCGAAATCCGTCAGGATGCTCAGCGGCAACTTGGCCGACCAAGCATAGCGACGCAACTGGAAGGCCGGCGCGACCGCGTCCTTAATCTTGACGGACGGCTTCTTGGCCTCGACAAAGAACTTCCGCACGCCGCCCAATCGGAACGAATAGTCCGGCGCCGTGGTGGATCCGCCGATCTTCAGCGAGTCTTCGTGGACCACGTGCTTGTACGCTTCGGCAAATCCCTGGCGATTGGCAACATCCCAACCGAGCAGTTCGAACATCGGGTCGATGAACTGGATGCGCACAGCGGCTTCATTGAACTCGTCCGACATGTACGTCGCTTGATGCTCGCGGAACTGGTCCACGAGTCGAATCAGTTCGGCAGGTGCAGCCATGCGTCATTCTCCGATACCGGCGTTTTCCAGGCCGCAGCTTACCTGCCCCGGCCGGCCGTTTCAAGCCGACGAGCAAAGGGCCTATAAGACGCGACTGGAATTACACGGCTACACAGGACTCGTCCCGATGCACAGCTATTCCGCAACGGTCGTTATCGCGGGCGGTTCGGCGTAATCGTGCCAGAGGCGTTCGGCCAAATCCGCGTCTGGAGAACCGTCGTGGGTGGCGAAGCGGTACTGCGAACGGTAGGGACGGCCGGGGGCGATCTCGAACTGCCCGAGAACCATCGGCGCAAAACAGAAATAGGGCTTCGTCGGATGGAGTCGGACGGATTGCGGCGCGCGGAAGTTGTCGGGATGGCCTAGGACGACGACCGACGCCGGACCGCCGTCGCTGGTTCCGTGAGCGATCACCCAGCGGGCCCGGGTGTGGTTCCCGTCGGCTCGTGTCTTGCCAAGACTGGTCAGGAAATCGCTCTCTGGCTGCCCTAACCACGGCCGCGCGCCGCGCAGTCCCATGCCGCCATAATGATACTCGTTGATAACCAAGGGCCTGTCGCCCGCGGCGCGCTGCTCGGATTCCAGATCGATCAGAAACGGCGATTCGCTGCGATAGACGCGAACGGTCCATGTCTCTTCGAGCACTGGCTTCGGGCCGCCGGGCGCGGTCAGATCGCTGTGCCGCAAGACGACGGCGAATTGGGCGAACACCGGCCCGCTGACCGCGTGCAGTGTCCGAACGTGTTCGACGCTCCCCTGCCGCTTGCCCTGATTCCAGAAGTCAACCTCCCGCCCTTCGAAAGTCGTGTTCACCCACGCGAAGAAGACCCCGTGTTGGTGAGCGTGATCGGGCGGAAAGTCGTCGCTCACCAAACGTCCCGAGGGAGTCCGCAACGGATGGATGTGCCCGCTCTTGGCAAACACGTCCGCAATTCCCTGCGGCGACGGCGCAACGGCGTGGTGGTACGAGAGCACCGGCCGACCGTCGATCTCGATGTTCAGTCGCCGACCGTCGTCGCGGCAGATGACGTGCTGCTCGTCGGGCGTTTCGCGATTGGAAGCCGCCAGCCTGTACGTCCGCGACTGGCCAGCCTTCAGCTCGGTCACCATCCAAGCCGCCTGGGGTTTGCCTGGCACGCGCTGGACCGGGATTGCTACATCCGAATCCTGCTCTGTCAGAGCCAGACTCTTCGCATCCACCAAGTCGGCCGGCAGTTCAACGATCAACGGCGCCACGATGCAATCCCGCTCGCCCGCCGCGACTCGCACGGTGACCTCATGAGCGGCCGAGGCCGTGGCGCCAGAAAAACAAATAAGCGTAAACAGAACGAAGACGGTGCGGGCAAGGCGCCGGAGTGAGTTCGTCATGATGGTCCTTCTCGGAAATCAAGTGCGACGTTCTGATTGTGTTCCGTTCTGCAATCGCCGTCAAGAAGCACGGAACCTGAACAGGGCGGGCCGGCGCAGCATGGCCGTCCGCGTTGCGGTATCCACGGCGATGGATTACTGTTGTTGGAGATCCGTCGCTTTCGACGACAAACATTTAATCTACGAGGTGACGCCATGAAGTGTCTTCCATGGATCGCTCTGCTGGTCCTGTCGAACGGCCTGATCCGCGCGGACGAGTCTGCCAAGCTGATCAAGGTGCGGAAGATCTGGGATCAAGCCCCGCACAATGCCTTTACCGATCTGGTCCGATTCAAGGACCGCTGGTTCTGTGTGTTCCGGGAAGGCAAAGGGCACGTCTCGCCGGACGGAGCCCTGCGAGTGATCACGTCGGCCGACGGAGAGACTTGGGAATCGGCGGCGTTGATCACGTCGCCCACGTCGGATCTGCGCGACGCGAAGATCACGGTGACGCCCGACGGCCGATTGATGCTGGCCGGTGCCGAAGCGATCAACGCACCGACGACGCATCGGCACCAATCGCTCGTCTGGTTTTCCGCGGACGGCCGGACATGGAGCGACAAGCATGAAGTCGGCGATCGCGACAACTGGCTGTGGCGAGTCACGTGGCACAAGGACCGAGCGTACGGGTTCGGCTACGGCTGCCGGGGAGACAATCGGGGAATTCGGTTGTTCACCAGTTCCGATGGGAAGTCGTTCGAGACGCTCATCGAGAAATCGTCCGTCGAGGGCACCTACCCCAACGAAACGTCGCTGGTGTTCCTTGCCGACGACACGTGCCATTGCCTGCTGCGGCAGGACGGGCAACCGAACTCCGGGTATCTCGGCACCTCGCGTCCGCCGTACACCGAGTGGACTTGGAAAAAGCTGAATGTTCGCATCGGCGGTCCGCACATGATCCGTCTGCCCGACGGCCGCTTCGTCGCCGCGGTGCGACTGTACGACGCGCCCGTCCGCACGTCGCTGTGCTGGATCGACCCCGACGCCGGCACGCTCACCGAGTTCCTCGCTCTTCCCTCGGGCGGCGACACCAGCTACGCCGGCTTGGTCCTCCACGACGGACTCCTCTGGGTCAGCTACTACGCATCGCACGAAGGCAAAACGAGCATCTACTTGGCCCAAGTCAAGCTTTCAGGCTCTTGACACCGCAAGCCGGCAGCTTCGACCCGCGGGCGGGATCGTCGCGACACGTCCCGCGATTGCGCCATCAGTCGGACTTTGCCGAGCCCCGTCATTCCAGCGACGGAAAAACCACTTCGCCGCGCGATTGGGCTTCGGTATTCTCGTAGGCTCCGTAGAACTCGGAGTTGGCGTCGAGCCAGACGATCAGGCGGCGGAGTTCTTGCGGGTCGAGTTGGACGCCGTAATGGCGCTCGGCGAGGAAGTCGGTGAGTTTTGCGGCGCGGGCGCCGAAGCGGCCGGCTTCGGTACGGGCTCCGCCGCGGCCTGGGCGATGGAGCGAGCCGAGACTCGAGTCGTAGTAGAATCCGTACCGGCTGGCAAGCTGAGTGTACGAACGGCTGAAGCCGTGCGGCCCTTCGATCACGCCGCTCAGATCGATCGCGTCCTCTCGTTGATGGCATTCGACGCAGTGCCGATCGAGGACGGGTTGGACGAGCCGCACGTAGCTGAACGGATTTGACCCTGGAGGCTCCGGGGTGATCGGCGAGGGCGGACGCAGCAGAGCCAATGGTGTGCCGCCTGCGGAACGGGGCGGCGTTTGCTTCCGCTCGTGGCAACCCTGGCAGACCAGTTGTTCGCCGGGGTGGACATAGGTCGCCGACCGCATCGATTGAACGGCCATTCCGTCGGCGTCCAGAGCCTGGAAGTAGATCGCCTTGCCCACCGGTGCTTCGAAATACGCGCTGCCGTCGGCTTCGACCGGAACGGTGCCCAGTACCGCGCGGGCATTGGTCTGATCGGCGGCCCCGATCCGCGGTTGGTTCGACGGCGAAGTGGATTTGGGCAGGACATGGATAATCCGCAGGGCCTGAATCTCGGTTCCCGCGGGCCACGGGAAGTCGCTGTCGTAGACGTTCATCAGCGCGACTGTCGCCTGCGGAACTTGGCCCCCCGCTGCGGCCACATCGCGCGCCACCTGGACCGTTTGTCGCGGGATCACCGGCGGTGTCGGTCGCGGTCGCAGCGGCATGGGAGCGTAACAGGAGATCTCCGGATCGCGGTAGATCAGTTCGCGGTTGCCGTCGCGGTCCATCCAGTAGATCCCGCGGTTCTTCGCGTCGGGATCGTAGACGACCAGATAATCGTCTTCGCTCAACGGCCAAGGCGTCCCGTAGACCATCGACGACGGAATGTCGCCTCCGCGGGCCTCCGACTCCGGCAACGGCACCTCGGGCGTCAGTCGCGTCAACTGCGACATCGCCCCGTCGTCTTCCAACCGCGGGTCGATCAGAACCAGCGATCCGAACTCCTGCCCGTGGTGCGCCGCGGCCACCGCCACGTAACGGTGCGACTCGGGGATCGAACGAATCTGCATCTCCATCCAAGGACGGCTCTCGCGTCGAGCTGGGTAATTGCCGTGGTACGAGCGCGGGTCGCGGCCGTCGGGGTAGGAGATCCACGGGTGGTGAGCGATGTCGGTATCGCGATCGACATAATCCCAGCGAGTGTACACGAGCATTCCCTCCCGATTGACGCTCGGGTTCCACTCGTGCGTCTCGTGGAAGCTCAAGGCGATCACGTCGCTGCCGTCGGGCTCCATCGAGTGCAGCGTGTAGGTCGGTGAAGGCCACTTCGGGGCCGACACGCCGCAACGCAGATAGCCGCCTCGCCGCTCGGAAATAAATGCGATCCGCCCGTCGGGAAGAAAGCAGGGATCGAATTCGTTCCAGGGTCCGTCGGTCAACTGCACCAAGCCCGTGCCGTCGGCGTTGACGCGGAAAATGTGGAAGCAGTTCCGCGGCGACCACTCCGGCTTCTCGCCCAAGCCTTCCGTGTAAGCGAACAGGATTGTCCGGCCATCGAAGGAGACTTCCGGGCGCAGGAATGTGCCCGGCTTCAGTCGCTGCCCGGCCAAGCGACCGCTCTCGACACGGCTCTCGGCCAGCAGATCGATCAGTTGCGGATTGTCGGAGAACGGATCGGACAGGACATACAGGCCGCCACCGGGAAGGGCCGCGTAGCCGTAGTACTGGTGAACCATGTGCCTGGACAAACGCAGCCCCTCCGGATCATGCCGTTTGACAAACAGAATTTTGTCAAAGTCCAGACGAGGATTCGTAAACGCAATCTGTCGAGCCAAACGGCGGGCCTGGGAGTGCGTTTCCCGCAATACCGCCGCCGGCGCTTCATCGTGGGATCCCAGCCCATCGACGCGGTCGTTCAACTGCTGCAGGGCTGCAACCAACGGATCGAGACGCGACGGTTCGGCAACAGACCGCAACCGGTCGGCCAGCCGAAGGGCCCGGTCAATCGTCCTGCCAGTCTCGACCAGGGAGAACTCCGACCCTTCGGATTCCGCGGCAGACGGCGCTGCCCTCACCGCCTGGTACACCGCCAGCACGGCGAGTATCGCCGCCAAAAAACACCTCTCGCGGCGAATGTTACAGGTCTCGCGCATCTCTTCGCTCCCAATTGACACGTTACGATCTGCCGACTCAGCCGTCGGCCTGATCCGTGTTGTAACCAGAGTCGCTCTGCGGATCAAGAAGTCCGCCGCGAGTGTCCGCCGCTCGCCAATCCCCGGCGAGCGTGGCGGCGTCAGCCCCACGATGATCGCGGCACGTACAACATCCCCCGCCAACCGCACCGGACGGGCTCACGCCCGCCGCTCGCCAAATTTCGGCGAGTGCAGTTGCCTCAATGGTTCACCTTGAAGACGTGCTGGCACGCTACTTCCATGTGTCTCGGGATACTCTTGCCGTCTGAATTCTACCAGCCTGCTCAATGTTGTCCTGGCCGGTGGATGCGGTCGTGGTCTTCAATGGCTTCCAGATGCGTGGTGACGTACGCGCGAACGCCGAGCGCTTCCGAGACTGCATTTTCGATAGCGGTCGCGGTACGGTGGGCTTCGCCGATCGTCTGCGACTCGGGAAACAGCAGGTGGACTTCGACCCAGTACAACGATCCCAGGCTGCGGTGCCGCACATCGTGAAACTGGATTCCGTATCTCTCCGTTTGGGCCTCCAAGACGGCGAGCAACTGGCGGTCGATCTCCGGATCGGCCTCGTCCATCAGCCCTCGGAAGCTCTGCCTGATCAAACCGACCCCGGAGAACATGATGTTCCCGGCGACCACTAGCGCCGCGATCGGATCCCAGGGCAGCCAGCCGGTGCCGAGTGTCAGGCCCAGTCCCGAGATCACGCCGAGACTGGTCCAACAGTCGGTCAGGACGTGCTTGCCGTTGGCGATCAGGATCAGCGATCGGCGCCGCCGGCCCGTGGCGACCAGATAAGCGCCCAGCCCACCGTTGATCAGCATCGCCAGAACGGTCAGCAAGGTGCCGACTCCGAGATTCTCCAGTTCGCCGCCGACGATCAGCTTGCGGATCGCTTCGAAGGCGATATACAGCGCGGCCAGCAGAATCATCGCGCCCTCGAAACCCGCCGAGAAGAAGCTGATTTTGGCATGACCGTATCGATGCCCCTCGTCGGCCGGTTTGAAACTGAGCCGCAGACTGTAGAAGGCAAAGGTCACCGCCGCCACGTGAACGACCGATTCGGCCGCGTCGCTCAGGATGGCAGCGGATCCGGTCAGCAAGTAGGCACCGACTTTGATCGCAAACATCAGCAGACCGATGACCAGCGACAGCGTCATCGCAAACCGCAATGCCCGTTGATCCGCCACCGTCACGATCGTTTGGTCTACGTCGGCCGCCAGAGCGGGCGTTTCACGAGCGGCCGCTTTCTCCTGCTTCGTCTCAAGTTGATCCGAATTCATCGGGGCGTTCCTCCGCGTGGCCTGCGGCCGCAACCAAAGTGGGTCGCGGGCGCCGAACGCGACTCGAAGGTCAAGGGACGTTCGAAACGGATTCGCTTCCGATGGGCGTTTGGTACCCATCAAGCCGCAAACATGGTGCGCACATGGTTCAACCCGTAACTCCAACACAGACCAGAACCTGAAATGCCAATCATGCCGGCAGATTGGCGACCAATTGCTCGACGAACGCCCGTGCTTTCTTCGCCTCGGCCAACAGCCCCGTTAGACTGCCGTCGCCGCGAGCGAGACACTCGATTACCAAGTGTCCCTGCGTAAAACCGCCCCTGCGCAGCGATTGAAGCACTTTGGCAAAGTCGACGCGGCCCGTGCCCGGAGTCAGCGACACCTCGCGGGTGGGCGTGCCGTCTCGGTCGACGATGTCGAAGTCCTTGATACACATGCCGACGCGGACCAGTCCGTCGACCGTGGCGGCGTCGTCGGCCGGATTTAGTTCGCCGTTGGAGTAGAAGAAGATATTCCCCGGATCGTACCACAGGCTGAAATTCGCGTGGCCGACCGACTCGATGCACTTGCGGCACTGCGGGCCGGTCGCGTTCAGTCCGCCATGCGGCTTGACGGTGACGGGCAGTTTGCGTTCGGCCGCGTAATCGCACGTCTCGGCGATCGCCTTGTAGTATGCCTCGTAGAGTTTCTCGTTGCCGATCCCGCCCATCAGCAGGCTCTTCGCCCCGGCGGCCACGCAGTTGTCGATCAGTCGTTTCATGCCGTCGATGCCGGCTTCGAGCGATTTCTGGACCGGGATTCCGCCGCCGTAGACCGACGGGATTTCGAGGCCGCGCTGCCGGACTTCCTCGCCCACGGCGGTCGCCTGTTCGATCGTGTTGTCCGCCGAGATCACCAATTTGCCCCACGGCATCGTCGTGGTCATCAGCCCCGCCTGTTTGAACCCCGCCTCGGCGATCGCATCCAGCGCGACGCGGTAATCGTGCTGGTCCCAAGGCCGGGTATAAATGCCGATCTGATAGCCGCCCGCCTTTTCCGCGCCCGCGGATGAACGCTGCGGAGACCAAGCGAACGACGCCGCTGCCCCAGCGGCCAGTGTCTGCTGAACAAAACGACGACGGTCCAATGGCGTGCGCGAGGACATGGTGTGGTACTCCCAAGGAACAATAGTCTAGGTAGGCAAGTTCTGTGACACAGTGTAACGCATCCAAGAGACCGAGGGAACGACTTGAATGCCACCTCACTGATGTGGCCGACGGCAACAACAAGTAAGACTGCCTGGCCTGACGAGCCGATGCGACGTGCTTTGGTTGACACGATCGTCACGGTTCCCGGGTGGCAGACCGGTGCCAAACACCACGTCGCAGCCCATTGTCGTCCAGGTTGGTTATGCGATTGGTCAGCGACTTGCCGGCGAACTCGGCGTATCGCGTGTCGCCCGTGCAGTGCTCGACGTCGAGCATGGCTCGGATGGTTTCCTGGTCCATCCACAGGTCAAATGAAGGCTGACGGCCCAGCAGTTCCAATTCCACAAGCCAGCCGGAGCAAAATTTGGCGGGAAGTGAAGAAAAGAACTGTCATAAGCACAGCGCGGCTTACGTAAGAATTTCGAAACGATGCGTTTGATTCGGATTCGTCGAGAGTTTTGGAATTTTTGCCAAGAGGTGTGAAATGCAGTCACCGAGGAAGTCCAGCGGCGGTTGGATGGTCGTGCTTGTTGTGATCGGTTTAATGCATTTGGGGGCCCGCTACTCGGGTTCCTGGGGCGGCACGGTCGCCGAGGCGCGTGCAGCGGCGCCTGTTGTAGCGGCAGCGGTTGCCGCGTACAACCCGTTGCCCGACCTTCAAACTGCGGAAGCGGAAATCGCCCAGAAGCGCTTTCGCGCCGCACAGCTTCACTTGATCCGCGTGCTGGCCCAACTCCCGGACCACGCCAAAGCCGTGGCGATGCTGCTGCAGGTCACCGCATCGGAAATGGATGAATTGACCAGTTCAGGTCGGTTTCTCATCGCGGGTCAACGCTTGGCCGAGGCCGAAGTCTACTTCGTGGCGTTTCGAGACGCCGTCCTCCAGAATCCCAACGCCTCGACTTCGGTTCGTGTAGTGCAACAGGGCGAGCAAGCGTTGAGCAAGTTGGGAACCAGTCTCCGCGCGAGGGTATCGGCGGAAGCCCGGAAGAAGCTGAGCGAAGGCGAACGACGAGCCAACCAGGCTTATCGGTACGTGTGGTTCAACAACCGCGAGGATGTCCGCAACGGGCTGAGGCACGTCCGGTGGGTGGAGAGCCATTTTGAATACTTGAACACGGAGACGCGCGGCGAGTACTTCCGCGTGTTGAACCTGCTCAAGAGCCGCGTGTCGGATCGCGAGTGGGCGCCGCTGCTGTCGGAAGCAGGTTTTGTCACGTCCTGACGACGGAGGTATCGACCATGAAGTTCAGCATCTGCGTGTCTGTCTTGACTTTCGGGCTGTTGCTGTGTCCCGCGCGAACGTCCCGTTGTGACGTAGCGCTGCCCGCAGCGCCGAGAACGACGGGGCCGGCCAGATTGGCGGTGCCCGGCTATCTGACGGAACGAACGGTTTTCGAGCGAACGCTGCCCCGCATTACAGCAGATCGGGGTCCGGTCGCGGCCATGCAGCGCGTCGTCACCGATCCCCTTCAGCGCTCACGGGCGATCGGATACCTGGCGGAAGAAGACTTCGTGCTCCGCAACCCCGCGTGGACGAAGGTAGCCAAGCCCAATGCGCCGCAAAACGACGTGTTTGCGTTCATGCATGGTCGGTTCGAGGGCGGCCAGCTCAAGATCCATGCCAGTGGTGACCCATCGCAGTACATGCGAGACATGCTGAAGGACCACCGGGCTGAACACTTCCTGGTTCCCGACGATCACTATCCCGCCGTACGTCGAGGAATCGAGAAGCGGATCGGGTTGCTGAACCGGAGCGGAGACGTCAAGGCTGCGGCCGAGTGGAATCGGCACCTCGGACGGCTCAAATCGCTTGGGCGTAGCTACAAGCAACTCGAAGTCTCCGTCATTTCGCAGGCCGGCAAGGTCGTCAGGGCGGGCACTGTGGCGCCGCAAGCCCAAGCCGTGCGCGGGGCGGGCGGCTACTTCGTGGTCGCACTGGCTGTCGAAGGCGGAGTGGTCATCTATCGCAGTGCCACGGGCGAGCTGACATCGACGCAAGCCAATCTTGCGGCACGGGAAGGAATTGTCAAGGCGGGCACAGTGAGCCTCGTCACCGGCGGCGCCATCCTGGCGGGAGCCAATCCCCTGGGCATCACCGTCATCGCCGTCGGCACCGTGACCTACTTCATCGTCGACTACGCCGTCGGCACCGCCCAGCCCCACTACTGGACGACCCCGATGACCGTCGCCGAGATCGAATCCCTAATGCCCCCAGGCTGGCGACTCCAAGACCCGCTCGCCCGGCCATACTAGGCCGGATACTCGCATCTCAATCACGGTCGCGGAGACGTTCGCCGGGCGTCGTGCTCCGGCTCGCTTGATGGACGCATAGACACGTCGGAGGCCAGAATGTTGTCCGTCTCAACGTAACGCTCGCGAATTAAACAAGGGAACAAGA
This sequence comes from Pirellulaceae bacterium, assembly GCA_023382975.1. GTDB lineage: Bacteria > Planctomycetota > Planctomycetia > Pirellulales > Pirellulaceae > SKKK01. The sequence continues at coordinate 217,095 of JAHDXO010000005.1, read as the reverse complement.
GAACCCGTGGCGAAGATCAATTCCCGATGGAGAGAATTCGGGACGCAATCAATGTCAAAAGGCGCGACGCCGCGAAAGACCGATAAGACGCCTCGGAAACCGAATACAGGCGCTGACGTGCGCGACCACCAGCTAAGCCACCAAGTTGGCATGGACTTGACAGGACCGTAATAGCTGAGAAAATTACGCAACTAGCGGATTGCACAGCGGCACGAATGCTGAGTTGGGCGCACATTGGCGCTCCGTGCCCCTGGGATCATGGGAACTGGACCCCAGAAACTGGACGACGGCCTCTGCTTTGTCAGTGGCAATCGCAGCAGATTGGACTCGCTTACGACAAATCCACAATACGCTACTTAATCGTATCGCAAGATACATGCTCTCATCGGAGAATGCGGAGATGACGGAAGAGTCACATAGCTCGACACCGGCCTTCCTGGCCCTCCTTCGCACTGCTGAACCCTGCCAAGCTATCTGCCTTAGCGTCGCGTTCTCAGGTAGCTTTCGTGAACTGTCGGGCGTAATTCGGGAATTGACCACTGGCGGACTGGTGCTCGAAACTGAACTCGGAATCGAATGGATATCCAAGGACGAAATCCGTTCGTGGCGTCTGCCGAAAACAGTCCCAGACTTGACAGTCAGTGCCGAGCCATCATCGCCGGAACCTGCTGTTGTCCCACGCGGCGTGCCTTCAGACGATGCTGATGAATCGACGGTGCCTTCGTCCTCGGGCACTGCGTCTCCGTCGGCCACCACTACTGACAACATTGCGTCCGGTGCAACGATACCGACCGATCTGCAGAATCTGGAACTCCTGTTTGCCGGCGATCCGCAACTTTCGCTTCCACCCCCTTTGTTTCAGTATTCCAATCTTCATAAGTCAGCCCAACAAGATTTAAGCAGGTGGAAGAACCGATTTGACTACGCAATGAAGGTTCACGAACCAGCGCGTATCGCGCAAGATGTGGCACAGATTGCCGAACTGGCTGAATCGCTCGGTAGCGCATCGCTTTTCTGTCTCGCGGGTACGCTGGCGATCCTCAGCGGGCTTGGACCGGGTCGCGCCCGTCCCTTGTTGCAGCAGGCACTACAACTCGACCCCGAATTGCAGCAAGCAGCAATCGCGCTCGCATCTCAAGCAATTGAAGAGCGCGACTGGGAGCGAGCCTCTGATTCACTCCTTCACGCAATTCGCGCCCCGGGAGTGTTCGATAAGACCACGCTGATACGCGTTCTTGGCCAGTGCGTGGTACGGTCAAACACCTCCAAGCTTCCTCCACTCGGTGCATTGCTAGTGAGCGACTTACCAGAGACGGGACGTCGTCTCGCCACAAACTTAGTAGCTCTTGCAGTACGAGACGATGCCGGTGCTTTTGCCGCTGCGATTGCAGGTGATGTTGAACTGTTTCGAAAGACGAAGACTGGCAACGACCTCTTTCCATGGCAGGAGGAAATCCCAGTCGAAGACACCAGGTGTCATGTCTCATCACGCCCGTCCGGGGCGACAAGTCAGCATGATGACTCACGTCGAGGCCGCGTCTCGATGTATTATCCGACACGGAATTTTGGATTCATCGTCGAGGATTCAACGGGGCAAACTTGGTTCTTCCACAAATCTACGGTCACCAGCGACTCCCTCTTCCGCAGTCTCCTCGAAGGTGTAGTGCGACAGGACGTGTTATTCGCGGGCAGCAACGAAGTGCAATATGGTAAATATCCGCAAGCTTCACAAGTAGCCATGCTCTCTGAGGATTCTGCCGTCGACATTGCTGCGGCCAAGCGCGCCCCACTCCACGTCCGTCTTGCTGGGATGCCAAAGGATGGAAGCGCCTACGCGAAGGCGAAAGAGGCGGAGCAGTTGGATCAACTTGACCGAGCGCAGTCATTCTTGCGAGAGGAAATCAAGCGCAACGGTCGCCACAAGAAAAGCGCGATTAAAGATCTCGCCGCCTTGATGAATAGAACGGGAAACCCGGAAGCAGCTATCGGGCTTCTTGATAGCCACCGAGATTCCTTTGCACAGGCCGAATGGGCTTCACTGGATCAACTGAAGGTTCAATTCTGCGTAAAGGCCCGACTCTACCCAGCGGCTGCAGAACTCCTCAACAGCCTGGCACGGAACTGTCAAGTGCGTTCGAAGAAGATCGACTATTTCCGACAGGAAGCGTATTGTTTCCTGGTGGCTGGTGACTACGACACCGCTCTCAAGAAACTAGCGACACTTCTGCAGAAGCACCCTAATGATAACGCAACCTTGCTTTTGATGACCAAGGTTAAGGAAGCGAAACAATCCGGTATTCGCCCCACTGAGGTCGCGGTCGCAAGAGATGATGGGGAGCGGGACGATGTACTTGCAAGTCTCGCGCTTGGCCTGTCTCCAATCGCGCGAAGACAACTGGATTCCTGCGAGCTTCGTGGTCTCGATGCTCGAACAAAAGAGAGCCGCAACTTCAGCAGAGAAGACTTTCAACAACTGGAGAGAATGCTCGAAAGCCTGAAGGGACGACGCCCTCGTGAGAGAGCTGACTACTTGTTGACGCTAGCACGGTTATGCGAGCTATCTCCAGAAGCCGCTGGACGACGAAATCTTCATAGGCTACTTAGGTGGCACTTCCATGCCATGGCGGAGGCATCGACAGTCGAAGGGGCACCCGTCGATGTTGTCCGTTGCTATTCCGTTGAGTCTCTTGCGTTATGTCCTGTGAAAGTCGTTGATGAGCGTGATGCTCTTGAGATCGAAGACGCGTGGGCCATGTTGCTCGCAACCTACTGCACAGACGGTGTCGATCAAACGGCAGTTCTTCAGGCAAAGCATGGACAACGTTTGCTTCACGTACTTAAAGAGTTGACAGGGAAACGTGGTCCGTGGCGTCGGTTTTCAGATGACGCCTCTTATTACCGGCTACGATCCGTCTCTGCGTTCGGCCAGTTGACAACTCGCTTAGAGAACTTTGATGGGTTATCGAGTACTTTCGAACCCGTTGATAAGGAGCGAGCGCGACTTAAGGATGACGAGGGGGCTTTCGCCAGTCTAGCACTGGACGCTGTGTCCGCAGACCGATTCCGCAAGGCTCGGGAGGCACTGGCTCAGCGAATTCCAGTGGCAAGATTTGAATTGGACAAGACGCGAATGTCTGATTTCGTTCGGCTTCTTGGAGATGCCGCGGAGTACGCACTCGAACGCCATTTCCGTGAACGTGAAGCCCGGCTCCTTCGCCTGGACATCGAGTTCGCTCGGTGCCTCGAAGATTGCCAGCGTTTTCCAACGCACTTGGCTGTGGAACGGATGATTCCGGCCTTGGGGAATCTTCGGGAACTTCTTAGAAGAGATTTCGGGAATGGGGAAGAGACGTGCCCCACATTGGCACTGCGCAACGTCCTTGATAATGATTTCTATGTCGAAAATGATGGAGCAGTCTCTTTAAGACTCCAACTCGCTTCCAATGACGAAAGCGCTCCCCCTATCGAGGCGATTGGGCTGATGCTCGAACACGGAGAAGGTGAGCCGTGCCATTCTCCAGAGCCGCTCCACGGAGGTCAGAGCCGCGAGATCGAGTTAACTGTGCGACCAACGGCAAAGCAGATCTCTGACAGGGCCTTTACGGTTGATGTGTTCGTGGAGTATCGGACACGAAATGGATCAACGGAGAGAACGACGGCGTTTCCCCTCGCCGTTCGACTCGGAGAGCCGGCGTTTGAGGAGATTGCCAACCCTTACGGACGGTATTCAGGCGGCTCGCCGGTGGATGACGATGCGATGTTTTTCGGTCGAGTCAGTCTCGTGAATCGAATAGTCAGCCATCTGTCGGCCGGCAAGGGAGGGCAGTGTTTTGTGCTTTACGGGCAAAAGAGATCAGGGAAGTCGTCGGTGCTGAGGCAGGTTGAGAAACGACTGCTGAAACCCGTGTTGTTTTCCGCCTTATCCGCCGGAACCTTTACTCCAGCAAACCTATGGGCGTCGTTCGCGCGTCTGTTTATCCAGGAGCTTGGCTTTCGACTCGAAGACGCGAGTGATCGAATTCCGAGTGATTGGCCAAGTCGAGCCGACGTCGAAGCAGGGCCACTCGAAGCCATTAGGCTAGCGTCACGCCAACTGTCAAGAATGGGGTATCAAGTGGTAGTAGCCATCGATGAGTTCACGTACATTTTCGAGAGTGCGCGCAGTGACATCGAATCGTTTATGCGCGGATGGAAGGCTTTGCTGGAAGGGAATAACTTCAATGCGCTCCTTGTTGGCCAAGACACGATGCCCCGTTTCAAGCAGGCATTCCCAAACGAATTTGGGGTAACACACGATGAGCGTCTGAGTTATCTCGAAGAAGAAGAAGCTCATCGTCTTGCATCGGAACCTATTTTATTGGACGGTGCGACTAGGTATCGGGGGCAGGCTCTGGAAAGGCTTTTCAAATTGACTGCAGGCAGTCCGTTTTTTCTTCAGATCGCTTGTGATCGACTTGTACGGCATTTGAACTCGCGGCAGGCAGCGTTCGTTACGGAAGCAGATATCGACCAAGTGGCTCGCTCCATGACTGTTGGAGCTGATGCGTTGCCACCAGAGCGGTTCGATGCCCTGGTCACCGCTGCGGGAGAAGGAGTCGCAACAGTGCCTAGGGAAGAACTTTGGATGATTCTGGCGCGTATTGCTCGCGAGTCTCTTCATTCTGGCTGGTGCTATCGCTCGGTCCTCGCGGAATTGCCAAGTAGCCGGGAGGCTTTGAAGGACTTGCTGGACCGAGAGATCCTTATTTCCGAGGGCGATCGAGTTAGTATTCGTGTTGGGTTGTTTTCATCCTGGCTTAGAGCAAATCAGTAATGGAGTGGTTCGGTCCTATGTTAGCATCGACAAGCTACAACCCTTACTCTGGACGAGGGGAACCCGTCTGCGGTGATCGACTAGTTGGAAGAGAAGCCGTGCTGAGTCGATTGGTTCAACGTGTGGTTTCGCGGTCACATTGCAGTATCGTTGGTCTTCCGAGAATGGGAAAGACATCGATTGCAAGGGAGATAGCGAAGACTGTAATGGGTTTGCAGCCGGGGGTAGCATGTAGTTACATCACTTTGGATGCAATCCGCGGTTCAGCCCATGCGTACGCCCGGATTCTTGCGGAAACTTCGGGAAGCGGAGAGCCAGAAGCGGTCGGTGAACGAATTCGAGATGAGGATGATGCCTACGAAGCTTTTCTCACGACATTGCGCAGACGGCGAGCAGGAGGCGCCGCAGCTTTGGTTGTGCTCGATGAGATGGATGGAATCGTTCGGCATGATTTCCGAGATGCTTCGCTCTTTGTCTCTCGATTGAGAGAGGTCGCCAACGACCGCGAACGTTACGGAGTGACATTCATCTTCGTGTCTCGCCGATCGCTGGATATGATTCAAGGTGCCGTGGACTGTTCGACTCTCGCGGGGCTCTGCGAGGTTCTGTACCTTCAACCGCTCGATTCTAACGGATTGGGCGCGTTGGCGGCGCGCAGTTTACTGCCAATTGAGGAGTCTGCGTTGGGCATGTTGTGGAAGTTGACCGGGGGACACCCCTATCTTGCTGAGGTACTCATGTGCGAGGCAGTCGACATGGGCATGAGGACAATCGACGAGTGTACCATTCAAACTGCGCAGAGCGCTCAGTCGCACGAGTTTACGAATCAATACAGACAGTTAGGAAACATGCTTCGTGAAGAGGGTATGTTTGATGCCTTATGTGAGCTTGTTGTGGGGCCACAATGGCGCACGATACCGCCGCATACGATTTGCCTGATTAAGCATTATGGACTTTTGCGGAGTACAGCTTCTTCGGAAGAAGGTGTTGAGTGCATGTCTGAGCATTTAAGAGATTTTCTCGCGTTGTACTCACGGTCGACGCCTCCATGGGCACTGCTTGGCGAGGCGGAAAGACAGCTTCGCTATATTGTGCAGGATCGAATGGTTGAGACATACGGGGATAATTGGTTTGAAGATGTCAAGCGAAGGCATCAGAAGCTGCAAGAGGCACTTGATCGGCTGGCACAGCAGCGGGTGCGGGAGAAGAAGATGTTCGGGGATGCAGCGTCGGACTTCATCCTGGATTATGCATACATCGGTGATTTGAAGGATCTGATATTCGCAGAATGGGAGAAATTTCGACCTGCGTTCGGTGGCGCGAAGGCTGACTGGGAAAGGAGATTTCAGGACGTCATGAAAGTGCGAAACCCAATGGCTCACCACCGTGCTGTCCCGGCGGATGTACTTCTTGATGCAGAACGTTCGTGCAAAGCAATCCTCGAGCGACTCAGGGAAGGAAACGCTGCCAGATAGTTGGCTAATAGTACCGAGACGAGGTTGAAAAGATTGCGGGCTTCACGAGTTGTTTTGGGTACAAGGCAGATTCGTAAACGAGCAACAGGAAAGGTGTTGTAGGATATTCATCGGTCTTTTTCGCGTTTATATGGAAGTGTGGTTCTGTTAATACGGAATGCGATCAACCAGAAGCTCGGACTGCGTCACCAATTCCTCAAACAAGTCACCCAGTCTGGTTCCATGTTGCGGACGCCTCGCGGAACCATGTGGACAGTTAGCCTGGAATAGTAGCTGATCCGCACGCAGTGCAAGCAACGTGAGGATGCTCGTATTCGGCAAGTCTTTTGAGAACAGTTTCGAGCGTGCCAATTTCTCCGCTGCTAGGCCGCGTTGCCTCTCATTTCCGAGTCCATACCGCAAAACGGTTTCAAAGACGAGAAAGAACGGGTAGCCGTTCCCATTCTCGTCGAACATCCGTCCGCCGGTTTCCAGGGCGCGGGCTACGATCGCTTCGTCGATCGGATGGCCGGAAAGTACTCTCCAGCGCAAGAAATATGGGAGATCGAACGGCCCGAGTCGATTGATTTCCAATTCGGCATCGCTGGACCAGAATGTGGATGCGATGTCGAGCCACGGTGCCGGGAGGTACCCTTCCAGGTGCCAGTAGCTGGCCAGGATATCCAGGCAGTAGTTCTGCTGGCGGTTGAGGTTGCTGTCCCGTAAGCCGATCTCACGGCAGTACTCGAACAATGGCTCCCACTGGGGGAGGAATCGTGTGACTTCGGTCCAGGCTCGGCGCAACAGACCGGCATCTCGGTGCCAGCGGCCGAGGAAGTCGAGGCGTCGCGCTCGGGCATTGCTCAGAAACAGTGCTGCCAAGAGTTCCTCGCGGCCAGCCCGGTGATCGTCGATCGCGCCCAGCAAACGGTCCAGGGTGCGATCGAGTTGCCGATGTTCGGGCTCATCGTCGTCCCAGCGTCCCTGGTCCAACGCCAGGACGGCGTGATGGGCCACCTGATGCCACTTCAAGTATTCCCCCAGCCAACCGGACGGGAACTCCAGGGCACCCGGCCGTAGCGAATCGGCCAACTCCCGCTCCGCAACCGCCTCCGCGGTCTGACCTGCGTGTAGCAGGGCTCGCCCGCGAATGTCGTGTGCGACATGCCGGACCAAGGCTGGTTTGGACGGGTCGATGAACTCACCGGTCATGCGGAGCGTATGGTCAAGGTCCTGATCGCGCGGATCAGCGCGGACGACCGCTTGATCAAACACCGCCAACAGACGCGCAACCGCCTGCGCCGCCGGTCCATCCGCGATTTCGCGCAGAATAGCAAACAAAGCATAAACCAAGTCCTGCGGGATCTCGACAAACTCCAGCCCGCAATCCGTGGGAATCCCCGTTTGGCCTTCGACCACCAAAATCCGCGGATAGCCCCAGCGTTTGGCAGCCTGAAGCTTGGCAGACAACGAATCCGGCGCCACTGGCGATAGTCCCACGCCACTCGCGTAACAACCCGTGGCGGCAAAATCTTCGCGAGCCGACAGCGAAAGCAGACTGATCAGGCTGGCGACCACGCTGGACAATCCAACGCTTCGCCCGCCGCCTAGCCAAGCGTCCAATCGCCAGTGAGGATGCCCCAGGTCGAAATCCAGACGCCGAAAAACGTCCCCAACGGACTCGGCTGCTTCCTGAACGGCGCATTCCATGTCATCGGTGGGCTTTGGGCAGGAGGTGGACTCGAACCGCACGGCGACGAAACCGAGACAGCCGATGCCCGTCGAGGTTGCGCCCAGCACGGGCACCATGCCTGCAGATGGCCCGCGCGGTGCGGCGATCGGCCGCGGCAGGTTGCGTCGGCGACTGGCATCCAGGCGAGCATAGATCCAAGCATAGGCGTGTTTGATCCAGACGGCCGGCTCGGATTCTTGAGTGGCACGGCGCGCGATGTCCTCCACGGTCTGCGCGCCGAACCAAGCCCAGTCGATGTTCGGGGGCGCGGTGTTCACGTGACCCTCAGTCTGTATCCGTTTTGGAAGCCGATCACCAAGGGCGAATCATGCATCAGACGCGTGCGCTGGATGTGTTCCCAGGGCCGCAGATCGATGAGCCAGCGGCCGATGGCATCGCGGGCCGGGCGGCCAGGTAGTTTTCCGAGACGGACCAAATCCACTGGCGGGACGCGGCCGTCCTCCCGGTCGATGTCGATGACCACCCGCCAGCGGTCGTCGATCCGGCGGCTGAGCGTGAAGCCGCCGGCGCCGGGGATCTCCACGGGTACGTCCAGCCGCGCGAACTGCTGCTTCAACCGATCGGACGGCGTGCCGGCGTCGTACTGGGCGAAGGGTTCCGCGGCGATCAGCGTGGATACCGGCGCGGGCCACGACAACTCGATCACCTGGCAGGGCGCGGCGACCGCGGCCAGGATCGCTTCCTCGGTCAGGGACATGGGCGTGTCCACGATGGTCAAACGGTCGGACGGCGGCAGCGGAAAACGCCGCAGGAATCTGCGCAACATCACCACCGCGTCCTCGTCCAATGCCGTCCGCTCCGCTTGCTTGATCCACGCGCCGAGAAGCCGCTTGCCCGCCTTGGGAAGGATGCTCTTTTCACGGCGCAAAAAACAATAGAAATCCTGGGCGTCGATGATGGCCAAGGCAATGTCCTGCCCCACGGACTGCTGCAGATCCCAGAGACCCTCCTCGCTCCGTTCGATCAGCAGCGACTCCAAGCGGCTGCTGAAGGGTCGAGCCAACTCGGTCCAACGTCCGAGAAACCCCGGCTCGCCAAGGGCCGCCAGCCGCGCCGCCAACGGGATGTACTCGAGCCAACTCTGTTCGTCCCCGACCGTCATGGCCGACAACTCCCGCGTCAGCGATTCAACCGCGTCAAGATTCATCGGATCAGTCCCTCATCGGCAGGAGAAGCGGGGAGATAGCAGTGAAAACCGGTCTCGGAGAGCCCGGGCCACGTGTGAACCGGCCCCGGAGTTGCCGGGCCAAAAGGAGGCGTATCTCCGAGACGCCCGGTGGCATGTCACTCCCGCACTTTCGCCTTGCCTGTATTCTGCACATTACGTATCTTGTGGGTCGTGGATCTGCAACAAACAACGCGGATGGACCATTTTCAGGGTGCGCGCCCGCTCCCGAGCTTTGCGTCGATGGCCCTTGGCCGACAATCGCGGCCAAGGGCGAAACGCCGTCTGCAATCTATACGTGGTGAGCTGATCGTTCTTGACAAATGCCGATGCCGCAATCACGAATTTTTCTTGGTCCGGCCAAGCGTCGATGATCTGCGAAATCGCCCGGCGCGACCGGTCGGCGAAATCGAGCGTGTATCGGCACGAGTGCTGATGTGACCGGCCCTGTTCGCATACGCTCACCAAACAGTCGCCGACCAAGGTCTGATACTGCCGGGCAATCCTGTTCACCGCCTTGCCCGTGCGACCGTTCCGATACTCGACTCGCGCCTTCGCCAGCCAGTCTTCGTCGAGCAATTGCTGCCATCGCTCGTCACGGTTTTCCAAGACGTGTTTCACCACGTGCTCCATCAACCGTTCCCGGTTCCTGAACCGAACGGGCGAAGTGGGTTCCACGATCGGCATTTCATCAAGTTTCATCGATTTCCTCCTCGCTTTCGCTCACCGCTACCGCTTCCGTGCATCAAAAGCGGCACGGATTTCGGGAAGTAGATCCGCGAGACGTCGCCAGTAGCGACTGCGCCGTTGTGCCGCGTCTGCCTTGGTGATGCCCAGAAGTTCGGCCACCACTAGTGCGCCAAGTGGGAGCAGAAGCTGCTCAAAGCTCAGCTTTGCGTGACGTTTCTCCAGCCGTTCGCGTCTTCTGACCGAGACTCCTCTCCCGCAGTTGTCGATCTTGGCCGAAATGCGGTCCAACCGCTGCTGATATTCCTGGTTGGCAGCACGGTGCGCTTCCTGCAATGCCGCCAATTCACATCCACCGTCCGGGGTGGTTCGCAGGACGTCAATCAAATGTTGACGCAAACGCTGCAGCGAGGGGCGTGACCATTCCATGCGCGGATAGCATTGAATGGCCGCCTGCTCGATGATGCGCGTAATCCGCTTGCTTTGCTCGATTTTGAGCGGCAATTCTTCCTGGAGCCGATCGATCAGTCGGGCAGATTCGGCAGTTGATTCATCGTCCGTAGGCCTGGCCGCCAGAATCGCGTCGTCCGCGCCGACCGCATCTTCCAATGATTCCTCCTTGCCTCGCCCCACCGGTCTGCGATGCGGCAAAGAGCTAAGGAACTTGACCGCTTCGATGTACAGTGTGCGGCGGGACGTCAGAAAAGCCACGACGTCGCCAAGGTTCGAATCGTAGGACGACAACAGCGTCCCATTGCAGGCCCGCTCGTGGTAATCGAGCATCATCGTGCCGATGAAGTCATCGCGTTCGGTCCCTTCCCGAAAGGATGCGTCCTGCGAACCGGCCGACCCGTATGATGTCGGCCACTTGATACGCAAGCGATTGACCGCCCGTACCAACGTCCCGCTCTCGCAATCCTCGCCGAGCAATAACACGCACAATTGCCCCCAATCCGCCTCCCAACCAGGAAGACGAGCCCGTATCCGCTGGATTTGATCGAACGTGAGAGACATCCGAATTCCTCGCCGAGCCCTGGAATCCCCCGAACACCCATTTGTGTGGCTGCCCGATCATCTTCCGATGATTGGATGCTGCTGTCAATGTGGTCTACTCCGCTGCCGCCGGGATGGTCGAATGGCGGGACATGAAACCTGGCGAATTTCGTTGCGGAACGGAGGGACGCTCCCGGTCGTGGAGAGACTTCGCCGTGTGGTGAGGAATGCCCTACGCGGCTCGCGTTTGGGATTGGATGGCTTGTTCGGTGACGGCGACTAGGGTCAGGCGGTGTTGGCGGGCGTAGGCGACGACTTCGGGTTGGTCGACGATGATCGTCTTCTCGGCTTCGATGGCCAGTACGGCGGCGCCTGCTTCGACGAGCGTGCGGACGGTGTGGATGCCGACCGTGGGCACGTCGAACCGCATGTCCTGGTTCGGCTTGGCGACTTTGACCACGGTGAAACCGCCCTGCGGACACAATTGGCCGGCTCGCTGGATGCAGGAATCGGTGCCTTCGACCGCTTCGACCGCCAGCACCGCGCGGCCTTTCACGGCGACGCTCTGCCCCACGTCCAAGCGGCCCATTTCTCGGGCTAGTTGCCAGCCGAACTGGATGTCCTGCCATTGCCGCGTACTAGGCTCGCGGCCTGTTAGATTTCCTGGGTTCACGAGCAACTCCGGTACGAAATCGGTCGCGGGGGCGAAATGGATACCGTCCTTGGCGAATTCTTCGATCACGGTCAGCAACAGCGTGTCGTCCTTGCGGTCCTTCTTCCCGCTGACCCAGTGCGGATAGAACGTGCGCATGGCTCGCCAATCGGGCAGATGTTTCCACATGGCAAAACGCTGGAACAGAATCGTCTTGTGAATCTTCCCCGCCATCGTGGCACGGTCGACGCCGCGCGCGCGAAAGTAGCGGATGGCCTTGCCCAACTGGCCAAGTCCGACTTCGCGGTAGTCGGCGCAGACGGCGGGCAGGGCGGAATCGGTGTGATCTCGGATCCCCAGGCAGCAGACGTCCAGGCCGTGGTGCCGCAACGCCTCGGCGACCACAATCGGGTAGCGCCCCCAACCCGCGATCAGGCCGAACTTCCCTTGACTGCTCACGCCGCCTCCTGCTGATTGGCAAACACCGGCGCGATCTGTGCCACGTGGTCGACCAGACGCTGCAAGGTCTTTAACTGCTTCTTCAGTTCGGGCAGTCGGTGCAGCGCCGCCTGGATCAGCATCTGCTGACGCTCCGGCGTGGCGGGAATGCCGAGATACGCGGCGCCGTCGGGAACGTCGTTCATCACCCCGGCCTTGGCTCCCAGCATCGCGCCGGTGCCGATGTGAACGTGATCCCGCACCCCGACTTGGCCAGCCATCACGACATAGTCCCCGGTCGTCGTGCTGCCGGCGATCCCGACCTGGGAGCAAATCATGTTGTGGCGTCCGAGGCGGCAATTGTGCGCGATCATCACCTGATTGTCGATCTTGGTCCCGTCGCCGACGACGGTCGCACCGTAAGTTCCGCGGTCCACCGTGGTGCAAGCGCCGATCTCGACGTCCTCGCCGATGACCACATTGCCCAACTGGGCCGACAGTCTGTGGCAACCGTTCACCAGGTGGTAGCCGAATCCGTAGGCCCCGAGGACGGCGTTGGCATGAATGATCGAGCGGGCGCCGACCACCGTGTTCTCGTATAACACGACGTTCGGAAAGAGCACGACATTCTCACCCAATTTGCAGCCGGCCATGATGCGGACCCCGGCATGGATCTTCGTTCCGCTGCCGATTTGCACGTGGTCGCCGATCACGGCATGCGCCTGCACGTCGACGTGTTCGCCCAGTTGCGCCGTCGGGCTGATAACGGCGGTCGGATGGATGCCCGGGGTGCTCTCGTGAACCGGGGGTCGGAACATCGCCACGATTTTGGCGAATGCGGCTTGAACATGCTCGACGCTGATGAACGGAATCCCGTCGGGCTGGATGTCTCGCGGCACGACGACGGCCGAGGCCTTGGTCTCCGCCAACTTGCCCAGCAGTTTGGCATTGTCCAAGAACGTGATGTCGCCCACTTTTGCATCGCGCAACGTGTCGGCGCCGGTCAGCAGGATCTGGCCGTCACCGCTGATTTGGCCGTCGAGCAGTCGAGCGAGTTCACCAAGAGAGATCGCCGTCATCGGGAATCCTTTCCTGAGAAGCTTGGCAATCCGGGGTAGCCATGTGTCCGGCACTGCCAGGTGCCGAAGATCGTTGGTGGGGTATCCTAGCGTATCCTTGCCGGTGACAAAAGATGAATCGCCGCCGGAAGCAGTCGGATCGAGCACCGCATCGAGAGCTAGCAGCCGGGTGCTAGCTGTAGTGTAGGCATTACCGGACGGGCGGTTTGCCGATCAGGCGGCGGAGCAGACCGATCTGTCCGGCGTGCAGCATTTCGTGGTGGGCGCAGAAGAACAATGCCCCCAGCTTCGTATCGAATACGGCGTAGGGTTCTTCGATCTTCTCTTCGAGATCTTCCGCGCGGCACTCGCTGAGTTCGTGCAGGGCCTGGTCGTGAATTACATCGAATACTCGCCGGATGTCGGCGATGGGCGGATAGGCCTGCGGATCGGCGACGGGTGTCGAGCCTCGGCTGAACGCCTTGCGGAATTTGCTGGGCATCAGTTCCAGATCCTCGGGCCGGCGTCCGCGGATGCGGAACAGGCACAATCCGTACTCGGCCATCGCCAGATGTCCGACTTGCCACGCGATATGCGTGAGCGTCTCGCTCGGCTGGCGGAAAAAATCCGAGTCGTCCAGTCCGTCCAGCAGCGACAGCGTGTAGCGGCGCGCCGCAGCGATCTGTCGGCATGCAAGTTCCAAATTCGAAAGGTCGGCCATTGGTTCCTCCTGTCCCCGCCTTGCCCGCTTGATCGCCAGATACGATCATGGTGTCAGTCGAACCGGAATTGTAACCCGGCTGGCATCCTTGAAAACAGGGCGCCGCCGATTCCTCGTGGCAGTCGAGTGGACAACCGATGTCGGATACGTTGATCAAGATCCAGGGTGGACAGGTGTACGATCCCATCAACGGCTTGACCGGGCAGGTGGGCGATCTCTGGATTCAGGGCGGCAAGATTGTCGCGCCGCCCTCCGATCCCGACCAGCGGCCCTCCCGGGTGATCGACGCGGCGGGTATGGTCGTGATGCCGGGCGGCATCGACATGCACTGCCATATCGCCGGCCCCAAGGTGAATGCCGCTCGCAAGATGCGGCCCGAGGAGAAGCGGCACGGCGAAGTCGTGCCGCGGACGGAAATCACGCACAGCGGCACGCTGGGCAGTGTGCCCAGCACGTTCGCCACCGGGTACAAGTACATCGGTCTTGGGTACACCTCGGCGTTCGACGCGGCCGTGCCCCCGTTGGCCGCGCGGCACACGCACGAAGAATTCGAGGACACGCCGTGCATCGACAAAGGGTTCTACGTGCTGATGGGCAACAACCACTATGTCATGGAGGCGATCCGCGACAACGAGTACGAACGCTTGCGGGGGTTCGTCGCCTGGTTATTGGGAGCCGCCAAGGCCTATGCGGTCAAGCTGGTCAATCCTGGCGGCGTCGAAGTCTGGAAGCACCATGCCAGCGGCAATGTCGGCGGCATCGATCAGAAGGTGGACCATTTCGACGTCACGCCGCGGCAGATCCTCCGCGAACTGGCTCACGCGGCCGACGACCTGGGCCTGCCCCACTCGGTCCACATCCACTGCAACAACCTGGGCTTGCCCGGCAATTGGACCACGACGCTCGAGACGATGAAGGCGATCGAGGGACATCGCGGCCACTTGACCCACATCCAGTTCCACAGCTACGGCGGCGGCGAAGGCGACGAAACCACGTTCAATTCGAAGGTCCAGCCGCTGGCCGACTACGTCAACTCGCACGAGAACATTACGGTCGACGTCGGCCAGGTGCTGTTCGGTGAAACGACCAGCATGACGGGGGACAGTCCGCTGGGATACTATCTGCACAAGGTCTACGGCACGAAGTGGTTCAGCGCGGATACGGAACTGGAGGCCGGCTGCGGAATCGCTCCGATCAAGTACCGCAACAAGAGTCTCGTCCACGCCTGGCAGTGGGCGATCGGGCTGGAATGGTATCTGCTGGTCCAGGATCCGTGGCGTGTCGTGATGAGCACCGACCATCCCAACGGCGGATCGTTCCTGGCGTATCCACAGATCATCCGGCTGTTGATGGACCGCACCTACCGCAACGACGTCTTGAAGAGCGTCCATCCCGCGGTTCGCGAGGGCTCGGCGTTGGCCGATCTGGACCGCGAGTACACGCTTGACGAGATCGCGATCATCACGCGAGCCGGGCCGGCTCGGCTGTTGGGCCTGAAAGACAAGGGCCACTTGGCGCCGGGAGCCGACGCGGACATCACGATCTACATGCCGCACGAGGACAAGGAACTGATGTTCCAACTACCTCGGTACGTCATCAAGGCCGGACAGGTGCTGATCGAAGACGGCGAAATCCGCGCGGCGCCCAACGGCAAGACCCTGTACGTCGCCCCCGGATACGACAACGCGATCGAACAGCAGATCGCCGCCTGGTTCGAGAAGTACTACACCATCCGTTTCCGCAACTACCCCGTTTCGGCCGACTATCTGCACGAAGCGCAGCAGATCGCCTGCCGAGGCTAGCACCGATTCCCGTTCGTGACTTTCGCCCCGAGGCGCGGAGAAACAGGGCACGCACCTCAATCCGTTCTCCCACTTGGCCGGCGATTCCGGGATCTCCCAATTCGGCACCGTAGGCGTCAAGGAACTCCATACTCCAAGAATGAGCTGAACGAGCTTGAAGCGAAGAATCTGTTCTGGTTCCATGCACTGCCCGACGGCTGGTACGTGGTGTCCGAAAGCCAGTTGCGCGGCACCCACCTGGTCAAGAACCGCCGACGACACCTTCACCTTGACCGACCGGACGATCCCATTTCGGCAAGCAGGAATTGCTGACCGCGCGGCTGGACCGAGTCCGAGTCCAGCGCGCTTGACTTGCGCTCGCATCGTGCGTTACCCTGTCCGGGTCGGATTGATCCTCCGCCCCGCCGGTCCCATGTCCTTTCCCCAAGGAGCCGTTGCCATGCGTGCTGTTTTCCTGACCGCCGCCTTGCTTCTGTACGCTTGCGCCGCCGGGGCACAGGCCGAGGAAGTGATTTTCGTGCCCGTGAAGGTCGATGGGCCGGTACACGACCCGGCGAACCATTCCTACTGGTACGGCCCGTTCAGCGAATGCGCGTCGGTCGCCGACTTCGACGGCGACGGCGATCTGGACATCGCCGCGGGACGGAATTGGTACGAAGCGCCGAACTGGATCAAGCACGAGAATTTTCGCGACGGTGCCGAGACGAACGGCCCGGAGACCGACAACAACAGCGAGTTCGCGATGGACGTCAACCGCGATGGCCGTATCGACATCGTCAGTTCCGGTTGGATGCGGATGAAGGGCGCATTCTGGTACGAGAATCCGGGACCGGAATCGGTCAAGGCGACGGTGAAATGGAAGGCCCACCGCTTCCATGCCGCCCGGAATATGGAAGGCGTCATTCACGGCGACGTCGACGGAGACGGCTTCGACGATATCCTGTGCAATCACTGGGCGCCGGTGGCCGGCCAAGCCATGACTTGGTACCAGTCGATCGATCACGAGCCGTGGCTGGTGGAGCACGTGGTCGGTACCGAGGGCGAGTACCACGGCAACGGACTGGGCGACATCAACGGGGACGGACGCGTGGATATCGTCACGCCGACCGGCTGGTACGAACAACCCGCCGATCTCCATCAGAAGCCTTGGCCCTTCCATGCCGAGTACACCATCCATCGAATCGACAAGCCTGATCAGCGGATCCCCGCGTCCCATCCGATGCTGGTCTGCGACGTGAACGGCGACGGATTGAACGATCTTCTGGTCGGCGCATCGCACGAATACGGATTGGCCTGGCTCGAACAACAAATCGACGCCGACGGCAAGCGAACGTTCAAGACGCACTGGATCGAGACCGATTTCGGCCAATTCCACACCCTGGCGTTCGGCGACTTGAACGGGGACGGCAAGCCCGACTTGGTGACTGGCAAGCGTCTGTTCGCCCATCACGGGCGAGACGTAAGCTGCTACGATCCGCTGTTCGCGTTCTGGTACGAATTTGGCAAGGACGGCTGGACGCGGCGACTGCTGGCCTACAACCATCTGGTCCGCATGGACGATGACGAATCTCGCCGCAATCCGCCGCCGAATTTCGTGCCGGCCGTGGGCATGAAACTGAACGTCGCCGACATGGATGGCGACGGGCGTCAGGACGTGGTCGTGGCGGGAAAAGGCGGTTTGTTTGTCTTCTACAACCGGGGCGTCCCGAATCGCGGCCGGCCGCCGCATCGCCTGCCGCACGAGGACACCTATCCCAGTTGGATTCCCTGGCACGAGCGGGGTTGACCGTCGTGTGCGCCCGAAGCATCTACCCGCGGCAAGGACGAACGATCCGGGTCAAGTCGGCCTAGGCCAATCCGCGTTTCACGATCCACACAGCGACCGCCGTCCGGTCGGGCATGTCCAGCTTCCGCAGCATGTTTTGCACATGCTCTTTCACGGTTTCCACGCTGATGTTCAGCGAGCGACCGATCTCGCGGTTGCTCAGACCGTAGGCCAAGTGTTTCAGAACCTGGTACTCTCGTCGCGTCAACGGGACATCGTCGGCCTTGGGATCCGGCCGCACCTGGAGTTTGGCCTTGATCGTGCTGAAAGGCGCATCGGGGGGCAAGGCTTCGCCTCGCACCGCCCGTTGAATGGCGGTTACGAACTCTTCGGCCGGAACGTCCTTGACCAGGAAGTCGACCGCCCCCAGAGCGGCGGCGCGGGCCACGTAGCTGGGATTGTCGTGGGCCGAAATCATAATCACTTTCGTCGTGGGCGACGCGTCGCGAATCTGCTCCAAAGCGTCCAACCCATCCATGTCCGGCATCTGCACGTCCAGCAAGAGCACGTCCGGCTTGGCTTGCTTCGTGATCGCGATCGCCTCGCCGCTGTTCGCCGCTTCGCCGATGACCTGAATGTCCTCGCCCGCCAGTAAACTGGCGATTCCCTTGCGGATCAGTTCCTGGTCGTCCGCTATGATCAGTTTGATCGCCACAGTACAAGCCTCTCTAAGAAAGCAAAAGTTTACCTCGAAACAACCCACCAACGAGATGTCGACTACCGAACTCCGCGGATAGTTCGTCGCGTCATGCCAGTCCCCGCTTGACGATCCAGACGGCCACCGCCGTTCGATCGGGCATGGCGAGCTTTCGCAAGACGTGTTGAACATGCTCCTTGACGGTTTCCACGCTGATATTCAACGATCGGGCGATCTCGCGATTGCTCAGGCCATAGCCCAGATGCTTGAGAACCTGGTACTCGCGGCGGGTGAGGGGCACGTCGTCTCTCTTCGGATCCGGACGTACCTGCAATCTCGCTTTGATCGTACTGAACAGTGCATCCTCGGGCGATGCTTCACCGCGCACGGCTCGCCGTACTGCGTTCTCGAACTCCTCGGCCGGAACATCCTTGAGCAGAAAATCGACAGCTCCTTGAGCCACGGCACGAGCCACATGGCTGGAATTGTCGTAAGCCGAGATCATGATGACTTTCGTCGTCGGCGACTTCTCGCGAATCTGCTCCAGAGCGTCCACTCCGTCCATGTCCGGCATCTGCACGTCCAGCAGCAGAACGTCCGGCTTGCACTGGGTCGCCGTCGCAATCGCTTCAGCACTGGTCGCCGCTTCAGCAACGATCTGGATGTCCTCGCCCGCCAGCAACCTAGCCAATCCTCTGCGGATCACTTCTTGGTCGTCCGCCAGCATCAATCTGATCGCCACTGTCCAAATCCTCGCAAAAAGCCCAAACACACTAGCGTTGATGAACCGAATACGATTATATCACGGCCAATGGCGAAAGAACAGTCCATCCAGTGTCATTCCCGATGCATCGCTTGGAGTACTACAGCCATGACTCCGAGCGAGGTCGCAATCAATGAAGCCCGCCGATGGCCAACAGGCCGAAATTCAATACCACCCAAAGCACAGCAAACCCCACGGAAACGATGCCGAGGATCATGCCAACCCGCGTGGTGCCCTCGCCGCTCGGATCCATGCGGCCGGCGCGGATTTCCGCCAAGTCTGACGCGCCCATCACCCAGGCAGCGATTCCAAACGGCATGCAGCACAATATCCCGATAATACCAAAGGTCAGCACGAGGCCCGCTCGATGGGGCTTTCCATATTGGCCTGGGCGAACCATCGGTGCGGACGGCGATGCATAAGGATTGATCGCCGGTTCCGGACGATCTGCAAACGGGTTGGCACTCGGTTTGAACGGGGGGTCTCCTGGCCACTGGCGGGTTGGTTCTTCGAACGCCGCGGCCGGGCTGCCCGCCAGCGGCACATCGGCAATCGTTCCGCAGGCAGGGCAACGAGCCTTCTTGCCGGCATGTTCGTCAGCCACCCGCAGTGTTTGGCCACAACCACTACAAACCATCTCGATCGGCATAATCAGAACCCTCTTTCGGCAATTCCATCCGCGTCAACGTACCACGGCGTCCAGAGTAAAACCACGCTCCCAACGGCAATGTCCGTTTTTCGTGGTCGCACCACAACCTCTTCCAGCGCAAGCCGGTCCGCGGCCACTTGTTCCTCGATGCGGCCGATTTCTTCTTGGAACTCGCTCTCCAGTTTGGCGATCTTCTCCTCAATCTGCTCGACCGTCTCCGTTGCTCGGCCGATGTCGTCCCGCTGTTCGACACTCTTGCCGATTCCTTTCATGGCCGAAGCCGCCCGAGTGACGTTGGTTGTGCTGGTCAACTTACGGCCGAACAGGGCACCCAGGATCGAAGCGCCCACCGAAACTGCCGCACTGAGCTGCTGCTGGCGATACTGGGATTTTTCCCTGCCGACGCGTTCTTCCGCCCGCCGTTTCTGGTCCATCAAGGTGGCCAGTTTTGGCTCGTAACGCTTTTTGAGCTTCTCCAACTCTACGTCGCGTTGCTCGCGACTTGCCGTTTGCAGCCGGATGCGAAAGTCGGATTCGCTTTCGTCCTCGCGGGCAAAGAGGCTTAACTGTGGACAGAATTTCAGCACCAAGGGGCATTCTCGATACAGATGCTCCTTCAGCGCCTTCGTCCATGCCGCGTAAGCTTTGGCTTGCACAAGTTCAGTCGGCAGCGAGGCGAAGCCGGCATCCGCCGCTGGCTCGGCCTGGAATTCCGATTCGCCATCACCGATTCGTTCCGCGGACGTCCAGGCATCGCCGGGGTCGCCGCCGCACGAGGTTGTCCACAACGCCAGGCTCTGCCACGCATCCGTCTTGCTCTTGGCGTGGACGTAGTGCAGACGAGCTGTTCCCAACAGCCCAGGACGATACATCAGCCGTTTGCCGGCCGGAGGTGGCTCAGCGGCCAGAAACCGTTCCGAAATGCCCGGCGGCAACACGGGCCGGTTCGAGGAGTCATGCCCGACATCCGCCGGCATTGCGGCGGCTGCCGCCGTGGGCGAGGCGGCGGAGGGACCCGATGCAGCGACCGAGGCCGAGGCGGATGCTGCCGCCTCGCCAGCTTGCTGCGCATCCCGTTCCGCGTTCTTCCTCGACGCCGTCAACTGCGAAATCTGCTGGCGAGTCAGCGGCCCGCGCAGATAGGACAGCGTCCAGCGTGTCTGAAACAGCACGGGTTCATTCTCGTGGACATTGTTCATCACGAACACGCGGCGACCAAGACCGGCCAGCGTCGCTTCCATGGCACGGCGGTCGAAGCCTCGCCCCGCGGCCGCGGATGCCCCCTCCAGCCCGTCCAGTACGCGTGCCTTGTCGCGCTCCGTCTGTAACCGGCCCAGGAACCAAGTGCCGGCGTTCGACAGCCCTTTGTAGTCGAGGTCCACCGGGTTCTGAGTCGCCAACACCACGCCCAGACCAAACGCCCTGGCCTGTTTCAACAGGGTCAGCATCGGCAGTTTCGAAGGCGGGTTGGCCGTGGGCGGAAAGTAGCCGAACACCTCGTCCATGTACAGGATCGCCCGCAGACTGGATGTGCCCGGCTGGGTCCGCATCCACGACACGACTTCGTTCAGCAGGATCGTCACGAAGAACATCCGCTCGGCATCCGACAGGTGGGCGATGGAAACGATCGACAACCGCGGCTTGCCTTGCTCAGTGTACAACAGCCGGCCGACATTCAACGGTTCGCCTTCAAGCCAACCGGCAAAGCCAGGCGAGGCGAACAGGTTGTTCACCCGCGTCGCCAATCGGAAACGATCTTCCGCCGGGAAGAACGTCTCCAGGTCCAGGAAGCCGACCTTGTCAAACGGCGGCGACTGGATGGCACGGATCAAATCGGCGATCGGCAGATTCCGGCCGTCCCGCCACGACCGGTCGAACAAGTTCGCCAACAGGATGTGCTCGCGGCTCTGCACCGGATCCGCGTCGATCCCCAGCAGGGCCAGCAGCCCCGAGGCGGCCGCGCTGACTCGCTCGCGGAAGGCTTCACCGTCTTCCACCAGCGCCGCGGCCGGGGCATCAAACGAGCGGAGGATCGTCAGCGGCAGTCCCGCGTTGCTGCCCGGCGTGTAGACCGCGATCTCGACCGCATCCCGATACCGCGCGATTCGCGCCGCGTCCTGGCCCCACTCCGCCAGTCCCAGACGCCACTTCTCCGCCTCCTGGACGGCGAATTCGTCCACCGACTTGTCCTGCCGCGCCGCCTCGGCCTCGTCGACCCAGGGCCGGAAATCCTCCGACTTCAATTCCGGAAACGCCAGCAGCAAGTTCCCCAAATCGCCCTTGGGATCGATCGCGATCGCGGGAATGCCGTCGATCGCGGCCTCTTCGAGTAGCGACAGACACAACCCAGTCTTGCCGCTGCCCGTCATGCCGACGCACACCGCGTGCGTGGTCAGATCCTTGGAATCATACAGC
Source organism: Pirellulaceae bacterium (assembly GCA_023382975.1). Taxonomy (GTDB): domain Bacteria; phylum Planctomycetota; class Planctomycetia; order Pirellulales; family Pirellulaceae; genus SKKK01. The sequence goes on along the minus strand of JAHDXO010000005.1, from coordinate 195,270 downwards.
ATCCAGCCGTCCAGCGGGCGGTTCTGCTGGGGGTCATACGGCTTGCCGAGGTAGAAAACACCAAGTTTTTCGAAGTCTTGGATCATGGGGACAACTCCCGGTCCCTTCCGACGAGTCAAAGCAAAAATCCTACGCGACCTCCGGCCCACAGGAAAGGGGGCACTCAGCTTTCTCCCGATACAAGCAGAACACCGGGACTGGTTCGTCCTTCGTGCTTCCAATTGGATCGGGGACGCAGCACAATGATGACTTGTCACTCCCTCCCAGGAAGACCTCAGACATGAACGCACGCTTGACTTTTGTGTTTCTCGTCGCAACCGTGCTGGCCGCTGCGAATGGAACTGCCGCCGAAGTCCGGCTTCGTCCGCTGGAGTCTTCGATCGGCAAGTACCAGCGGATCGAGTTCGAGATCGAGACCGACGCGCAGTACGAGAACGCCTTCGATCCCGGCGAAGTCGACATGCAACTGATCCTGAAAACGCCCGGCGGACGCGAATTGCGTCTGCCGGCGTTCTTCATGCAGCCGTGCCAGCGAGTGGACCGACCGCGTTCGGGCCGACCAGCGGCCTGGCTCTATCCCGCAGGACCACCCGGCTGGCGAGCCCGTTTCGCACCCAGCGAAGTCGGCGACTACTCGGTCCTGGCCGAATGCAAGGACCGTCGCGGCACGCACCGGTCGCCGCCCGCGAACTTCGCCTGTACGCCGTCGGACAACAAGGGGTTCGTGCGAGTCAGCCGCAGCGATCCGCGGTATTTCGAGTTCTCCGAAGGCCAACCGTTCTTTCCCATCGGGCAGAATCTGGCCTTTGTCGGCGAAAGCCAGTTCGTCACGCCGCCGCGAGTCCCGGAGATTTTCCAACAACTGTCCGCCAACGGAGCGAACTACCTGCGAATTTGGACGTGCTGCCACGATTGGGCGTTGGCGATCGAGGCACGCAAGAGCGCCTGGAGCCGGTCGTGGAGCGGGAAGCCACCGTTCGCTCCCCTCCCCGGCGACGAAGCGTCGGGACGGCAATGCTTGCGGATCGAGGCAGGGGACCGCGGTTCGCTGCCAGTCAGTCCGTCGCACAGCGTCGCGTTGCTCCCGAGAACCGAGTACGCGCTGACGGGTCGAGTCCGGATGGACGCCGGCGCGCGGCTGCAAGTGACCGTCGGGTCGGACGAATGGGCTCAGCCGTTGGCGTCGGCCGATCCGGAGGCATGGCAGCCGCTGGAGTTGCGTTTCACCACGGACGACGGCGAGTATTGGCTGGGCCGCACGACGATCCGTGTCACGGGGCAAGGCGCCGCATGGATCGATGGTTTGTCGTTGAAGGAAGCGGCCGGGGGGCCGGAACTGCTCTGGGAAGCTGCCGTGAACCGGGCCGAACGCGGTTTCTACAATCCGATCGACTGCCGGCTGCTGGACGATCTGGTCGAGTCGGCCGAGCAGCACGGGTTGTACCTGCAACTGTGCCTGATCACACGCGACGTTTACATGCGCGATCTGCGGGACGAGAACAGTTCGGAGTACCGGCGGGCGATCAACGACGCGAAGAACTTGCTGCGTTACGCTGTTGCGCGATGGGGGTGCTCGACGTCGGTCGCCGTCTGGGAATACTTCAACGAGATGGATCCGGGGCTGCCGCTGGACCGGTTCTACCGCGATGTCGGCCAATACCTAGAACAGACCGACGTCTATGGTCATCTGCGTTCGACCAGCACCTGGAATCGGTCGGCGGGCGACTGTCGGCATCCTCAACTGGATGTGGCGGACGTGCATTTCTATCTTCGTCCGGTCGAGCCGCGTCCCTACGCGGACGAGGTTGAAGCGGTGCTGGGCAACGCCGCGTGGCTGCGCGAGCATGCGTCCGCCAAGCCCGCGCTGATCGGCGAGTTCGGACTGGCCGATCCGCAATGGCGACCGACCAAAGAGATGCGTGAGAGCCCCGAGATCCTCGATTTCCACCACGCGATCTGGGCATCGGCGTTGTCCGGCACATCGGGCACGGCGCTCTTCTGGTGGTGGGACCGTCTGGACCCGAGAAACCACTACCCACACTATCGGCCGCTGGCGGATTTCGTCGCCGATATCCCGTGGACAACCGCCAACCTGCGCAAGATCTCGGCCACGATCTCCGGCACTGAAGTCCGTTTGGCCGGCTTGCAGGGCGACGATCGAGCCTACTTCTGGCTGTTCGATCCCGCGGCCAGTTGGGAACACGTCGTCATCCGCAACCACCAGCCAGGAACAATCAGCGACCAGCGAATCGACGTCGACGGGTTGCAGCCCGGAGCCTATCGTGTTGAATGGTGGGATACGCGAACCGGCGAGATCGTCCGGCGGGACCGGGTTGCGTTGGACCAGCCCGTGCTGCGTCTCGCCGTGCCGCGTTGGCAGCGAGATTTGGCTGGGAAGGTCGTTCCGTTTTCCACAGGTCCGTCTGACCGGACTGACTCCGTTTCCAAACCTTGATGTTTTCCGGGAGGTGATGCCATGAAGCGTTGGTCTTGGTTCTCCGGTGGTATGGTACTTGGTCTCTTGTTGGCTGCGGCCTTCGGTTTTTCCCAGTCGGGCCAGTCCGATCCGCCGCCGCCCGCGCGGACGACGACATTCGCCGGCCATCCGATCCGTCCCGCCGACGACAAATTGGGCGTGATCGTGTTCGGCGCCCATCCCGACGACTGCGAAATCCGCGCCGGTGGCTCGGCGGCCTTGTGGTCCGATTTGGGGCATCACGTCAAGCTGGTCTCGATGACCAACGGCGACATCGGCCACTGGCAGATGGCGGGCGGGCCGCTGGCGCTGCGCCGCAATGACGAAGTCCAGGCGGCCGCAAAGATCCTGGAGACGACGACCGAGGTGCTGGACATCCACGACGGGGAACTTGAACCGACGCTCGAGAACCGCAAGATCATGACCCGCCTGATCCGGCAGTGGAACGCGGATATCGTCATCGGGCACCGACCGAACGACTACCATCCCGACCACCGCTACACGGGCGTGTTGATGCAGGATTGCGCCTACATGGTCGGTGTGCCGTTCCTGTGCCCGGACGTGCCGCACATGAAGAAGAACCCCGTGTTTCTGTACTCGTTCGACAATTTCAAGCTGCCGTCGCCTTTCCGGGCGGACATCGTCGTCGCCCTCGATTCGGTCATCGAACGCAAGATCGACGCGCTGGCGACGATGGAGTCGCAATTCATCGAAGGCGGCGCCAACGGCGGTCCGCACCGGGTGCCTCGCAACGACGAAGAACGCAAGCAGGCGTTCGAGCGGCTGCGCGAAGGTTTCCGCCGCCGCGCGCAGCAGGTCGCCGACTACGGTCGAGAGAAGTTGATCGAACTGTACGGCGAGGAAGCGGGCAAGCAGGTCCGCTACGCCGAAGCGTTCGAGGTCTGCGAATACGGCCGCCAACCTACCGCCGCGGAAATTCGCCAACTGTTCCCGTTCCTGCCGCAGAAGTAGGCGTTCGCTGGAGAGAAACGCACGGTTGCCCGTCACCGTCGCGCCATGCTGCATCGCCGACGACTCGGCGAGCATCGAGATTCGAAAGGAGAACGATCGTGAAGATGCCAGTCGCCGCGATGGTGGCCGTGACATGCGTGTGCCTGCTGATCCCGCAAGTCGGTGGCCAGGAGGCTGTCGAGATCGGATCCCGCCTGGAGCCGCTGTTGGACGACTTCCTGGTCCAGCGGTTGGACGGCGACGCCCGGTTGCTGCTGCACAAGCCGCAGCCGCGCGAGGTGGTGCTGGTCGCCGATCAACCGTGGGAGGGAAATACCAGCGCGTACTACACGGTCTTTCAGGACGGCGACCGGTATCGCATGTACTATCGCGGTTCGCATCACGACACTGCGGCGCGCCGAGCCGCGCATCCCGAAGTGACCTGTTACGCCGAGAGCCGCGACGGTATCCGCTGGGAGAAACCCGAGTTGGGGCTGCACGAGTTCCAGGGCAGCACGCGGAACAACATCGTCTGGACCGGTGCCGGCACGCACAACTTCACGCCGTTCAAGGACGAGAACCCGGCGGCGCCGCCCGAGTCGCGGTACAAAGCCTTGGCCGGCGGCTCCGGCGGGCTTATCGCCCTGCAGTCTGCCGATGGACTGAGTTGGAGCCGGATAGTCGACAAACCGGTGATCACCCAAGGCGCGTTCGATTCCCAGAATCTAGCGTTTTGGGATCCGCACGCGAAGATCTACCGCGAGTGCCATCGCGCGTTTCGGGGCGTTCGAGACATCATGACGGGAACTTCGGACGATTTCCTGACGTGGACCGGCCCGACGTTCCTGGAGTATCCCGACGCGCCGCAGGAGCACTTGTACACCAATGCCGTGATGCCCTATCCAGGAGCGGCCCACGTTCTGATCGGGTTTCCGACGCGGTTCCTGCCGGCGACTCAGCAGGTCGAGCCAACGTTGATGACCAGCCGCGACGGCCGCAGCTTCCGTCGCTGGACGGATGCGTTGATCCCCTTGGACGCGCCGGAGGAGCGAGACGGCAACCGCAGTAACTACATGACGTGGGGGTTGGTCCAGTTGCCCGGCTCGGACGCCGAGTGGTCGGTCTACGCGACCGAGGCCTACTACACGGGCCCGGACAGCCGAGTGCGCCGTTTCACGTACCGGGCCGGCGGGCTCGTGTCGATCCGCGCCGACCAGGGAGGCGGATTGCGGACCAAGCCGCTTCGTTTCAGCGGCAGCGGCCTCGTCCTCAACTACCAGGCCGCCGAGGGCGGCCAAATACGCGTCGAGATCCAGGACAACGAGGGTCGCCCGGTCCCGGGCTTCGAACTCCAACGCTGCCAAGCCCTGACAGGCGATTCACTAGCTGCGCCAGTCCGTTGGCAGGGCGACGCGGACTTGGCTGACCTGCAAGGCAAATCGATCGTGCTGAGTTTCGAGCTTCGCCGCGCGCACCTGTACACACTGCAGTTCCGTTAGTCCCGGCGCGGCCTTTCACCATCTGCTGATTCGTCCGCTGAGCCGCGTGCTTCTTCGAGGCGCGGCAACGATGATGCTTGATAAGAACATCGATGAAAAGAAACATCCCGCATCCATCTTTCTGCCCTCCATGTTTCTGCCTGTAAGCTCCCTCCCATCATTTTGCTGCAGCCCATCTTCCTGCCAACTCGCTTGTCGGCCCCACGAAGGCTTACCGTCTTCGAGCTGCGAACCGCCGCGGCGAATTCTCGTCGCCCATCAAGTGCCTGGCGCGAAACGGACGCTTGGACTCGGGCGAAGGTGCTGCCTGTGTTGACCGCTGTCGGCGGCGCCCCGACAATGGCGTCACTTGCAAAGGAGCTTATGAAATGAACCGATCGCGAACTGGGAATGGGTTGCTAGGCTGGGTTTTGTTGGCAGCGATGTGCGGCAGTGGGGTGGCCGAAGAACCGCCTGGGGATGGCGACCATGTGCTTTGGTACCGGTCGGCGGCCAGGAATTGGGAGACCGAGGCGCTGCCGATCGGCAATGGGCGGCTTGGTGGCATGGTTTTCGGCGGCGTCGAACAGGAGCGGATCCAGTTCAACGAGGACAGCCTGTGGATCGGTGACGAACAGGACACGGGGGCGTACCAGGCTTTCGGCGATGTGTTCGTCGAATTCGGCGATGGTCCGGGCCAACCGGGCGTCTCGAATCCCAGCGGACATCCGACATCCAGCAGGGAAGCCATTGAGAAGACGGTCGATGGCGACCCCGGTACGAAGTGGTGCATGGAGCATGGCAACCGGCCGGTCGTCTGGCAAGTCACGCTGGCCGAGGAGCCCGTCGCGCCGCTGACGAGCTATACGCTGACTAGCGCCAACGACATGCCGGGTCGCGATCCGCAGCATTGGCAACTGCTGGGGTCCAGCGACGAAGCGTCCTGGACGCTGCTGGACGAACAACGGCTCGATAAGCCGTTCCCTGAGCGGCACGCGTCCAAGACGTTCACGTTCGAGAACGACAAGGCGTTTCGATCGTACCGCTTGGTGTTCCAGCCGACCGACCGGACGCATTTCCAGGTCGCGGAGATCGCGTTGGGCGAAGCCGGCTCGGCGTTCCGCAGCGCCCTCGATGCGGGGCAAGGCGGCTCGTACCTCCGCTGGCTGGACATCGGCCGCGCGGTCCACGAGATTCGCTATGCCCGCAACGGCACGAACTTCCGCCGCACGTGCTTCTCCAGCCACCCGGCGCAAGTGATGGTCCTGCGGTTCACGGCGGACAAGAAAGCCGCTCATACCGGCAGGATCGTGTTGACGGACATGCACCAGGCGCAGCCCGTGGCCCAAGACAACCGGATCACCGCATCCGGTTCGTTGGCCGGGTACGTCTACGGCGACGGCAGCACCCAAGGCAGGACCGGTGCGTACCAGGTCGCGTTGGACTACGAAGCGCAACTGCTGGTGCTGCACGAAGGCGGCACGCTCGAAGCGGGCGACGGTTGCCTGGTCTTCAAAGACTGCGACGCACTGACCCTGCTACTGGCCGCCGATACCAACTACGTCAATCGCCGGGAGCAAGGCTGGAAAGGCGAGCATCCCCGCGAGCGGATCGCCGCGCAATTGGCCGCCGCGGCGGAGAAGCCGTTCGAGGCACTGCTGGACGAGCACAGCGCCGACTACCGACGGCTGTTCGACCGTTTCTCGCTGGATTTGGGAGAGACCCCGGAGGCCACGCGCGGTTTGGCCACCGACCAGCGGTTGGCTCAATACAAGCAGGAGGCAGCCGATCCCGGTCTGGAGGCGCTGCTGGTCCAGTACGCTCGTTATCTGATGATCAGTTCTTCGCGCCCGGGTAGTTTACCGGCGAATCTGCAGGGGCTGTGGAACCACAGCAACCGACCGCCGTGGCGAAGCGACTACCACACCGACGTGAACGTCGAGATGAATTATTGGTTCGTCGATCCGGCAAATTTGGCCGAGTGCTTCGAGCCGCTGGCCGAATGGGTGTACTCGATCCGCGGAGTCCGCCGCGATGAGACGAGCGCGGCCTTCGGCACCCGCGGCTGGATCTGCCACGCGGAAAACGGCATCTTCGGCGGTTCAACCTGGAAATGGTCCAAGGGCGATGCCGCCTGGGTGGCTCAGAACCTGTGGGACCATTACGCGTTTACGGGCGACCGGGAATACCTGGCCACCCGGCTGTATCCGATCCTGAAAGAGCTGTGCGAGTTCTGGGTCGACCATCTCAAGGCGCTGCCCGACGGCACGCTGGTTTCGCCTGACGGTTTCTCGCCCGAACACGGGCCTCACGAAGACGGCGTGTCGTTCGACCAGCAGTTGGTCTGGGACTTGTTCACCAATTATCTGGAAGCCTCGGAGGCGTTGGGAGTCGACGAACCGTTTCGTCAGGAGATCGCGGCCAAACGCGAAAAACTGCTGGGGCCGAAGATCGGCCGCTGGGGCCAGTTGCAGGAATGGATGGTCGATCGCGACGATCCCCAAGACCAGCATCGGCACCTGTCGCACATGATCGCCGTTCATCCGGGTCGGCAGATTTCGCCGCGGACGACGCCCGAACTGGCCGAGGCGGCGCGGGTCTCGATGAACGCTCGCGGCGACGCCTCGACCGGCTGGAGCCGGGCGTGGAAGACCTCGATCTGGGCCCGGCTACATGACGGGAACCGTGCCTACCGCATCCTCAGCAGCATGATCCAGAGCATGTTCTACCCGAACCTGTTTGCGACGCATCCGCCCTTCCAGATCGACGGCAATTTCGGCTATGCCGCCGGCGTGTGCGAGATGCTCGTGCAATCGCACCTGGGCACGGTCGATCTGCTGCCGGCGTTGCCTGACGCCTGGGCGACCGGCAGCGTCCGCGGCATCCGCGCCCGAGGCGGTTTGGAAATCGACATGGCATGGCAGGACGGCCGCCTGACCAACGTCACGCTCCGTGCGGACCTCGACGGCCGCCACACCCTCCGCCTGCCGCCGGGGCAAACGATCGACGGTCCCGACACCCTCGACGTCAAGGCCGGCCAGACCTATCGCGTGCCGATCGTCCCGACGCCGCCCCCTCGCTGAACGACATGTGTCACTGCCATGCTGGAGTGTACGCTTCAGCGTGCCCCCGTTGGAGTGTACGCTTCAGCGTGCCGTTGCCAAAGTGCAATCACCTAACGCGTTCTTCTCGACAAACTCTGCCAAGGAGTCATCATGCGAATCCAACTTGCGATCGTGCTGCCCCTGCTGATGGCCGCATCCGCCGCGTCAATCGGCGCCGAGACCCCGGTCCGACCGAACATCATCCTGCTGTTGTGCGACGATCTGGGCTACGGCGACCTCGGTTGTTTTGCACACCCGACCATCCAGTCGCCTCATCTGGATCGATTGGCCTCCGAAGGCGTGCGGCTGACGCATTGCTACTCCGCGGCCCCGGTCTGTTCACCGGCGCGCGGGGGGTTGATGACCGGACGGAACCCGAACCGGCTGGGCATTCGCGACTGGATCCCCGCCCACAGCGGCATCTACCTGCGCGAGGGCGAAGTGACGGTGGCTCAATTGCTCCGCCAAGCCGGTTACCGGACCTGCCACGTCGGAAAATGGCACCTGAACAGCCGCGTGGACGGTTCCGAACCGACGCCCGGCGATGCGGGATTCGAGCATTGGTTTTATACCCAGAACAACGTTGCGCCGAACCACCTGAATCCCGTCAACTTCGTCCGCAACGGGCAGCCGGCCGGGCCGCTTAAGGGACCGTCTTCGCACGTGGTGGTTGACGAGGCGATGCGGTGGCTGGACGGCATCCAGCAGGAGCCGTTCTTCCTGAACGTCTGGTTCCACGAACCGCACGAGCTGGTCATGGCGGCTCAGGAGTTCCTCGATCTTTACCCCGACGAGCCCAACCTGGACCGCCGCCACTACTACGGCGACGTGTCGCAGATGGACGCGGCCGTGGGCAAGCTGATGAAGTATCTGGACGACCGCCAAATGCGTGAGGATACGTTCGTGGTGTTCACCAGCGACAACGGCCCTGAAACGTTAAACCGCTACAAGACCGCCAACCGCAGTTACGGGACGCCCGGCCCGCTGCGCGGGATGAAGTTGCACGTCACCGAGGCCGGTTATCGCGTGCCCGGCATCGTCCGCTGGCCCGGCCGCATCCAGGCGGGCACGACGTCGGCCCAGCCGATGTGCGGCGTCGATCTGTTGCCCACCTTCTGCGCCTTGGCCGGGATCGACCCGCCGAGCGACCGGACGTTGGACGGCGCCAACATCCTGCCCTTGCTCCAGAACCAGCCGATCGAGCGCCCGCATCCGCTGTACTGGCAATATGACAACGCCATCAGCACGCCCTGGGTGATCGCGCTGCGCGACGGTCCGTGGAAACTGTTGGCCAACGCCGGGCTCGATCGGTTCCAACTGTACCACGTCGCCGACGACATCGGCGAACAGCAAGATTTGGCCGCCCAACATCCCGAACGAGTTCAGGCAATGGCCGCGGAAATGAAACGTCTGCACACCGAAATCCGGGCCGAAGGCGCCAAATCCGGAAATCCAACGCCAACCGCCCCCCAGCCCAAACGGTGAGCAGGACGGGTGCGTGCATCAAGATCGTGTTTTCGGCCGGACGGTGCGTGCCCCGTGTGCCCAAGTGGACTTGACGGGGCAACCGTCCGTCTCCCCGAAGATGATTGGCAAAACGATGATTGGCAAAACGATGCTGCGCAGAATAGACGATGCACGAGATCAACTGACAACTGACAACTGACAACTGACAACTGACAACTGACAACTGACGTCACTCGCATTTTCGGGCTTGGGCGATGCGGGGGTGGTGGGCGGTGTCCTTGTGGATCGCGGAGGATTCGAAGCGGGGGTCGGCTTGCAGCAGTTGGGCGACGGCATTCTCAATCATGGGGCTGATCTCGATCAGCAGCCAGCCGCCGGGACGCAGGTGGTCGGCGGCTTGCGGGATCAGGCGGGCGATGACTTCCGCGCCGGTTTCGCCCGCGACCAGTGCTTGGTAGGGCTCGTGGTCGCGGACGTCGGTTTTCAACGCTTCCCATTCGCTCCGGCTGACGTAGGGTGGGTTGCTGACCACGATGTCGAACTGGGTGTCCGACGGCAGGGATGCGAGCAGATCGCCTTCGAGGAATTCGATGCGGTCGGCGACTTGGTGTCGGGCGGCGTTGCGGCGGGCGACTTCAAGCGCCGCGGGACTGATGTCGATCGCCGTCCATCGACTTCCGGGTACATGCCGCGCGCCGCTGACAGCGATCGCGCCCGAGCCGGTGCCCACATCGGCGATCCGCGGCACTTCGTCGGCGCTGCGATTCTTGCAGAGATCCACGACGCGCAACACCAGGTCTTCGGTCTCGGGGCGGGGGATCAGCACGTCCGGCGTGACTTCGAAGGCCAGCGAGTAGAATTCCCGGTAGCCAACCAGGTACGCCACCGGCTCGCCGCCCGCCCGCCGCTTGACCAGTTCCCGAAAGGCGGTGCGGATCTCGTCGGCCACCAGCTCGTTGAAGGCTGTGTACAGCTCGATCCGCTGGCAGTCGCGGGCCTTGGCCAGCAGCACTTCGGCGTCCAACCGGGGACTCTCCGAGCCCTGTCGCTTCAGGTAGTCGGTGGTCCAGGTCAACAGGCGTCCGACGGTCCAGTCTTCGATTTCCGGCATTAGTCCAGGTCCATCGTCTCCCGCAATTGCTCGCGGTCGTGATCGATCAGGCCGTCCGTCAGCGGTTGGACGTTCCCGGCCAGGATCTGATCCAGCTTGTACAGTGTCAGGTTGATGCGGTGATCGGTCACCCGGTTCTCCGGAAAGTTGTAGGTGCGAATCCGCTGGCTGCGGTCGCCCGAACCGACCAGGGTCTTGCGTTCCTGAGCCCGCTTCGCGTCTTCCAGGCTTTGGTAATGATCGTACACCCGCGACTTGAGGATTCGCAACGCCTTGGCAAGATTCTTGTGCTGGCTCTTCTCGTCCTGCATCGAGACCACGATGCCCGTTTCGAAATGCGTCAAGCGGACGGCGGAGGCGGTCTTGTTGACATGCTGGCCGCCTGGGCCGCTGGCGTGGAAGATATCCTTGCGGTAGTCGTCCGGCTTCAGATTGATCTCGACATCCTCCGGCTCGGGCAGCACGGCGACTGTCGCGGCCGAGGTATGGATGCGGCCCTTGGCTTCGGTCTCGGGCACCCGCTGCACGCGATGTCCGCCGCTTTCGTAAGCCAGTTCGCGGTAGACGCCTTCGCCTTCGAAGGCCAGCGAGACTTCCTTCAAGCCGCCCAGTTCCGTGGGGCTCGAATACAGCACTTCGATCTTCCAGCCCTTCGCTTCCGCGTGCTTCTTGTACATCTCGTAAAGGTCGCGAGCGAACAACGCAGCCTCTTCGCCGCCCGTGCCGGCGCGGATTTCCATCACGCAGCGAGACCGGTTGGCGTCGTCGCCGCCGATCGTCAGCTCCAGCAGTTCGTTCCAGAGTTGCTCGCGGCGTGCCTTCAGCTCGGGCAGTTCCGCCTCGGCCATCTCCCGTTCGTCGGCATCGTCGCTCTCGAGCATCTCGCGCAACTGGCGGATCTCGTCGTTGAACGACTGGAAGCGGCGGTACTTGGTCGCCAGTTTGGCCAGCGAGCCGTGTTCCCGCGCCGCGGCGGCCATCCGCCCAGAATCGGCAAGCACCGCGGGATCGGCCATGTGCCGCTCGAGGTCTTCGAACCGAGCCAGTTTTTCGTCCAGCATCTGACGCATCGTTTGCCCATCCGTTCAATCACGGCCGCCTCGATCTCCCCTTCGCCGCTCGATCGGCAGCCGGCTTCGTGAGATGGAGCGTGGATGATCGAGCGGTCGGCGCACGGAAAACACGCTCCCCGCCAAGCGGACAGCGTGTTTGACAATAGCGATGGCCGAACGCAGCTAGGACTGGGCAGCGGGCTTGCCCGCCTTCTTCTTCGGCTGCTGTAGACTGGTGTACGTGCCGGCGGCGAATTTCTTCTGGAATTTCTCGATACGCCCCGCGGTGTCGACGTACTTCAAACGCCCCGTGTAGAACGGGTGACACATGTTGCAGATGTCGACCTTCAGTTCCTTGCGGGTGCTGCGAGTCTTAAAGGTATTCCCGCAGCCGCAAGTCACCAACGTCTCATGGTACTGCGGATGAATGCCTTCCTTCATTTCGGTCCATTCCTTGTGCTAGAAGGGTGAAACGGCGGATTATATCTTCGGCGGAAATGGTCGGCAAGGGCCGTGTTCTGCGTTCATGGGTCAGAATGGTGTCGCCGACAGCAGAGGCAAATCCACGGGACAATCAAGAGTTGATTATCCTGTTTATGTTTTAGCAGAGCCAGCTACAGAATGGCAGGCGATTGGTATACTCAGCGATATGTCGCGCGTTGACCAATCCCCCCAAATCGAAGTATCCGACGGTGTCTGGCAGGAAATCGATACCCTGTTGGAGGATCTGGCCGCGTTGGCCAAGTCGGAATGTGCGGCGTCGGAGTTCCATGCCGAGTGCTTGCGGCGCGTCGTGGCCGGTCTGGACGCCGCGGGGGGAATCGTCTGGGTGCGAACGCCAAGCGGGACGATCATGGCCGATGCCCGGATTGTGCCGCCTGCGTTGAAGTGGCCGCAGAACGAGCCAGATGCCGGGCACACGGGGCTGGTTGCTTCTGTTCTCGCCCAAGGCGACGGTCGATTGGTGCCGCCCGGCGCGACCGCGCTGGCCGGGGGCCAGAACACGACCGAGTTCCTGCTGGTGCTTAGTCCCTGGACGATCGGCAGCGAGGCGGCCGGAGTACTCGAAGTCTTCCAGTCGCCGGGGGCTAGCCCGAAAGCCCAGCGCGGCTACTTGGAATTCTTGCACGTCGTGGGCGAATTGGTGGCGGAATTTCACCGCCAACGTCAATTGCGGAACTACCGCCTGTGGGCGACGGACCTGAGACGTCTGCAGCGTTTCTCCGAGCAGGTGCATCGCAGTCTGGACCTGGAAGAGACCGCTTGCACGATCGCCAACGAAGTCCGGCAACTGGCCGCATGCGACCGGGTCAGCGTACTGGTCCGTCAGGCGAGCGGCTGCCGTCTGCTGGCGGTCAGCGGTGTGGCGACGGTCAATCGCCGCGCCAACGCGGTTCGTCAACTGGAACGACTGGCCGAACGAGTGTGCGTTTCGGGTCGGACGTTGTGGTATCCGGATGACCGAGACAATCTGCCGCCGGAGCTGGACCAAGTGCTTCAGTCTCACATCGACGAGGCGCACGCCAAGACGGTGGCCGTGGTGCCTATCCGCCCCAGCGCCGACGATCCCGAAACGGGGCCGGGAGAACCGCAAGCTGAACCGGTCGGCGTGCTGGTCGTCGAGCGGTTCCAGGGCGTGCTGGACGAACCGCTGCGCTGGCAGGTGACGGCGGTGCGGGGCCACTGCGGGTTGGCACTCCAACGGGCTCGCGAATTGGACCGCGTGCCGCTGTTGCGGCTGTTCCGAGCGTTGGCGCGCAGCGGGTGGTTTGCCCGCGGTCGCCGGCTGACGATCGGACTGGCCCTGGCCGCGGTGCTGGTAGCGGGGCTGGCCTTGGCGATCATTCCGGCCGATTTTCGCATCGAGGCCCGTGGGGAACTGCAGCCGGTTCGCGTTCGCGACGTGTTCGCTCCGAGCGACGGTGTGGTGGCCGAGTTACGGGCCCGGCACCGCCAGCAGGTCGCCGCTGGCGAGGTGCTGGCGGTGCTGAGACGAGCCGAATTGGACTTGCAGTTCAAACAGGTTTGGGGAGAACTCCAGACGGCGCGGAAGCGATTCACGTCCGTCGAGACCGAGCGGATGCAGAACCAGCGGGACACGGCCGAGCAGCGGCAGCGTTACGGTCGCTTGACCGCCGAGCAGGAGGAGTTGCGCGAGCAGATCGCCGGCCTCGAAGCGCAGCAGGCCATTCTGGAACAGCAACAGGCGGAACTCGAAGTGCGCAGCCCGATGGACGGCGAGGTGTTGACGTGGAACCCGCAGTCGCTGCTCGAAGCGCGTCCCGTGGCGCGCGGGCAGATCTTGCTGACCATCGGCGATCTGGCTGGCCCGTGGCAACTGGAGTTGCGCGTGCCCGACCGTCGCGTGGCGCACGTGCTGGCCGCTCGGCAGCGGGCGGGCGATGCGCTGCCGGTCTCGTTCCTGTTGGCCAGCGATCCCGCACGGACGCACCGCGGCGAACTGGACCGCGTGGGGCTGCGAACCGAGATCAGCGAGCGGGACGGGGCTTTTGTCCTGGCCACCGTGACCTTGGACCGGGAGCAGATTCGGCCATTGGTTCCCGGCGCCGGCGTCACCGCCAAGATTCACTGCGGACGTCGGTCGCTGGGCTACGTCTGGTTCCATGACCTGTTGGATGCCGTTCGTCGCTGGATTCTATTCTGAGGGATTCCCATGATGCGATTGTGGATGTTTGCCGGCGCGTTGCTTCTGCTGTCCAGCACCGGCATGCCGGCTTGGCTGCCAGCCGCGGAAGTTCCATCGATGCTGATCCGACTGGTTCAGCAAGTTGATGTTCCGGCGCGCGAGGCCGGATTGCTGGCCGCCGTCCGGGTGACCGAAGGCCAGATGGTCCAGGAAGGCGAGTTGCTGGCCCAGATCGACGACACCGAAGCGCGGCTGGCGGAGGAGCAGGCGGTGCTGGATGTCCAGATCGCGCGGGCCAACGCGACCAACGACGTGAATCTGCGTTTCGCCCGGAAATCGGTCGACGTCGCCAAAGCGGAACTGCAGCGCGCCGAGCAATCGAATCAGAGCTTTGCCAAAAGCGTTTCGGACTCGGAGATGGACCGCCTGCGACTGGTGGTCGAACGCAGCGTGTTGGCGGTGGAACAGTCGCAGCACGAACAGACGATCGCCGCCTTGACGTTGCAGGCCAAGGAAAGCTTGGTCCGCAGCGTGCAGGAGACGGTGCAGCGGCACAAGCTGCTGGCGCCGTTCAGCGGGATCGTGGTCCAGATCAAACGCAACCACGGCGAATGGGTGACGCCGGGCGAGGCGGTGGTACGTATCCTGCGCATCGACCGACTGCGCGCCGAGGGCTATCTTCCGGCCCAGTACGCTCGACCGGATCTACAGGGCAAGGCAGTGCGGCTGAGCGTCGATCTGCCCGACGCGCCCGGCACGGTCTTTCCGGGAAAAATCGTTTTCCTGGACCCCGAAATCGATCCGGTCAACGCTCAAGTCCGGATATGGGCCGAGGTCGAAAACGCGGGGCTGCAACTGAGGCCGGGGATGCGCGCGTCGATGAAGCTGGACGACTTCAGCCGCCTGCCCGCGCGGCCGGCGAAACCGTAAGGCGATGGGATACCCGTTCATGCTGCCTGCTTCCCGAGACAACGATTCCGCGACCGAGCGTCCGCTGCCCCTGCGCCGCAGGCTGGACGTCTCCGTCCATCCTCAGCAATGGGGCGGAACTCGCGGCTGGGTGCTGAAGGATCCCGTGGCTCTGCGCTATTTTCAGTTGCACGACGAGGAACTGGCCGTGTGGCAGATGCTGGACGGTCAATCCAGCCTGGGGCAGATCCAGCGGGCCTTTGCCGCACGGTTTGCGCCGCTGGTGTTGCAGCCGCCCCAGATCATGGCCTTCGTCACGCGTCTGTATCAGTCGGGTTTGGTCGTTTCCGACTTGCCGGGGCAAGGCCGCCAGATGTGGCAGAGCCAGCTCCGCGCCCGCCGCCGCAGCCGGTGGGAGCGGTTTGCCAACTTGCTGGCAATCCGCATCGCTTCGGTCGATCCCGAACCGTGGCTGCAACGGCTGACGAGCCGGCTGGAGTGGTTGTTTTCCGGCTGGTTCCTCGCCGCGTGCGTGCTGCTATGCGTGGCGGCCGGGCTGCTCGTGGCGGTCCAGTTCGAATCGTTGCTGGCGCGTCTGCCCGACCTGCCAACGTTCCTGTCCGCCGGAAATCTGGTTTGGCTCGCGGTGGCTCTGGCGTGCGCCAAGTGCTTGCACGAACTGGGACACGCGCTGACTTGCCGGCACTTCGGCGGTGAATGCCACGAGATCGGCGTCCTGTTGCTGGTATTCACACCATGTCTGTACTGCAACGTCTCCGATGCCTGGCTGTTTCCCAACCGCTGGCAGCGGATCGCCGTCTCGGCCGCCGGGATCATCGTCGAAATCGTGCTGGCCGCCGCCTGCCTGATCGTCTGGTGGTTCACCGCGCCCGGCCTGCTGAACGCGCTGCTGCTGAACCTAGTGGTGATCTGTTCGGTGAATACTCTGCTGTTCAACGGCAATCCGTTGATGCGTTTCGACGGTTACTACGTGCTTGCCGATTGGCTAGGCGTACCGAACCTGGCCCAGCAATCGCGGGCGCTGGTGGGGGACAAAATCAGGCGTTGGTTCTTGGATCGCGAGTCGGCCGAGGACCGTTCGCTGCCGTCGTCGCGGCGTACGCTGTTGGTCCTATTCGCGGTGGCATCCAGTTGCTATCGCTGGACGGTGGTGGCCGCGGTGTCGTACTTGGTGTACCAGTTGGCCAAGGCCAACGACGTGCAGATGCTGGGCTCGGCGGCTGTCTTGGTGATCGCCGGCGGGATGGTCGGCGCGCCGGTCTACCAGGGCCTGCGTTTCTTCCAACATCCGGGGAACCGCCGGAGGCTCCGCCGAGGCCGAGTCCGGATCGCGTTGTTGGCCGCATTGGGACTAGCCGCCGTCCTGATGTGGATTCCCGTGCCGTACCGGATCGTCGCGCCGGCCGTCATTCAGCCGCTGGACGCGCGCCGCGTGTTCGTTACGGTACCGGGCCGGCTGGAAGAGGCCGTGGCCGCGGGCGAGACGGTCGCCGCGGGGCAGCAACTGGCGCGTCTGGTCAACCTGGACCTGCAACGCAAGATCGTGGAGCTCGACGGCCAGCGCAGATTGCAGCGATTGCACCTGGACAACCTGCGGGCCCGACAGAGCGAGGACGTAGCGGCGGCCTCGCTGATCCCGGCCGCGATGTCTGACCTGGAGGACTTGGAAAGTCGCTTGCAGCAATTGAAGCACGATGCGGACCGTCTGGTTCTGCACTCGCCCGTGGCGGGCACCGTGATCCCGCCGCCGCTTCCGCCGGATTCGTTCTACCAAGCCGGGGAATTGGCCGCGGCCCGCGGCACGCCGCTGGATGCCGGGAGCCGGGGGAGCCATCTGGATGTGGGCACGCTGCTGTGCCTGGTCGGCGAACCTACCGAGCTGGAAGCGTTGCTGGTCGTCGATCAGTCGCAGATTCAGTTTGTCCGTGCGGGTCAGCGAGTGAGGCTGCAAGTGGATGCCAGCCCGAACCGCATCCTGCGGGGCGCCATCGTGGAACTGGCGGGACTGGACTTGAAGGTCGCGCCGCGGGAACTGGCCGAACAGAGCGACTTGCTGGTCCATTTCGATCGCGAGGGAATCCCGCGTCCCGCCGCCACGTCGTATCAAGCCCGAGTTGCCCTGGACCCGGACCACGGGCCGCTGCCGATCGGCACTCGCGGCCGCGCGAAAATCGCGGCCGATCCCCAGCCGCTGGGCACCCGCCTGTACCGCGCCGCAAGGTCTCTGTTCTCGTTCGGCATGTGAGAACTGCCCACGCGAATCCTTTACCACAGATTATCCACGAAGTGCTCCGTGGGGACGTAGTACAGGCTGCCAGCCTGTATTTCGGGAACACAGGCAAGCTGCCTGTGCTACAACGCGCCCCCGTGAATAATCCGGGGTGTCGGCGTGCGAAAGCGTGCGAGAAAAAACGCCAGCGAGGAAGCGTTTGGAGGTTCCTCGCTGGCGTTTGGGACTGGTCTGGCGGGGCGGATCGTGTCATCCGTCCGTCTGCTTCAGCGGATCAGATACACTTGGTTCCGCAGCCGAATGAGCAGTTCTTCGCCCGCCTGTTGCCGGGCGAGAACGGCGTTCTCCGACGGTGTGTTCGCGGCGGTCAGCCGGAAGTATTCGTCCGAGAACCGCTCGACGGTCTTGATCTTGTCCTGGTCGCGCTGGAGATCCACGTCCTGGGCGTTGGCCGCGACCCATTGCTTGCCGCGTTTGTACAGGGTTTCGTTGCCCACGATTTGCACCGACTGGACTTCAACTTCCCGGTCGGTTTCGATGTCGCGGAACGTGACGCCCGGACCTGCCGGAGCCGTCGCCGGAGCGGCGCCCATCGCTCGGCCCGTTATCGCATTGTCGGCCGCCGGCATCGCGCCGCTGCCGCCGCCGAATCCGGAGGACATCGGCGCCCGGGTCGCTTCCTGGAACATGCGTTTTTCGGCGCGTTGCGCGAACCCGGCGCGGCCCGACGACTCGCTCAGCCGGTCGACGGCAAGATCGGCGCGGCGGGCGCGGGCGTCGATGCTGGCCAATTCGCCCGGCTTGGCGTTTTCGTCGGCCAGGAACGACGTGTACGGCGTGAGGATGCCGTGCTTGGTCGACAGGGTCACCAACTCCTTGACCAATTCGTCGTTCTTGCCCTTCAGGTCCAGCTCGTCGATGATCTCGCCGATCCGCCGCATCGCCCAGAGCTTCTCGACAAAGGCGTAGGATTCGTCATTGCTCTGTTCGACCAATTTCCCGGGAAAGTCCAGCTTCCGCTCGGCCGTGCCCACCTTGCCGGTGATGGTCACCTTGGCGTCGCCGGGCTTGCGGTAGCGGCCCACGATCACCAACTGTTCGCCCGCGAACAGGTCGTGAACCTCGCGCGGATACGTTCGATTCACGGCCGAACCGTCCTCGGCACGAAGTCCTTCCAGATCGAATCCGATGACGACGTCGGTCATCACGGGTTCGCTGATCCGGCTGTACAGGCGGCCGACGACTCGTTCGATGTCTTCGTCCGGCCGCACGAACTCGGTTTGGCCGAAGTTGACGCGCGAGATCCGGTCGAGCAACCGGCTGTTGACATCGTAGCCGACGCCCATGCTGATCAATCGCGTGTGATGCTTGTTGTTCTGTCGCGCGGCATCGACGATTTTGGCTTCGTTGGTTTCGCCGACCGTCGGCAGACCATCGGTCAGGAAGATGACGTAGCTCGGTCGCGAACTGTCCTGAATCATGTTCAAGGCGGTGGTCAGGGCTCCGTCGATGTTGGTGCCGCCGCCCGCGTACAGGCCCTCGGCAAATCCTAACGCCGCCTGCCGTGTCTTGTCGTCAAACCGCTGCAATTCGGGCCGGAACGCCTCGACCGAGCTGTCGTAGGCCACGATGTTGAACGTGTCTTTCTCGCGGAGGTTGTTCAGGACGAACTTCAGCGCGTCCCGGGCCTGTTCCATCTTCTTGCCGCTCATGCTGCCCGAACGATCGACAACGAAGATCACAGTTTTCGCAGTCCGCTCGCTGTCCTTCGCCTTGATCTGCGGGCTGGCCAGCAGCAGGAAATAGCCGTCTTCCTTCGCGTCCGGCCGGTAGCTCAACACGCTGGCGCCCAACGAGCCTTCGGCGGTGTCGAAGAACAAGCGGAAATCGGTCGTTGGAATTTGGTTCTTCGCTTCGTACTTGACCGTCGCATTGTGTTCGCCGGACCGAGTGATCTCGACCTCGTGCGTCGGGCTGTAGACGCTCTTCAGTTCTTCGCCCGTTTCGATCGTGGCCCGGATCAGCACGGATTCGATCGGCTGCGAGGTGTACTTCGCGGTCGACAGCGGGAACAGGAAATCGGTGATGTGGCGGTCTTTGCGCAGCAGTTGGTTGTACTGAAGCGTCACCTTGCGCTCCGCTCCGGGAGGTACGGGAAACACGCTTGTTTTGAACATGCCCGTCCCGATCCACTCGAGCAGGGCCGGATCCTGGTTGCGGCGCACGTAGCCTTCGTAGATGGAACGCGCCTCGCTGGCCGACAGCAGCTTGGCTTCGTACTCCTTGCCGTCGACCATGAACGTCAGGCGGTCGATCGCTCCGTCGTAGGGCAGCGGAAAGACGAACGACACTTCCATCTGGCGGCTGCCCGTGTTGACGAAGTTCTGCGACACCTGGACTCGGGCCACCTGGTCCACCAATCTTGCCTGGACCGCCAGTTCCTTGATCTTGTAGCTGGCCGGCGGCTCGGGAATCGGGCGAGGCCCGGGCGGGACGGGGTGCGGCGGACGAGGCGGCCAGATGATGGGACGCGGGAGCGGCGTGGGCTCGCTCGGATCGACGATGATCAACACACCTTGCCCCCAACTCGCGGCACTTCCCAGCAGCACCAGCAGATACGCGATGCTGGCAAGCGACATCTTCAAAGTTCGGTTCATGGCTCCACTCTCCCTCTGAATCGGTTTGACGGTCAATAGAACCAACCCGCAGTTTACACCCGGCGGGCGATTCGGAATACGCGATGATCCTCTTGTTGAGTAAGACGAAGCGAACCGCGAGTTCGTTTTGTCGAACCGCTCAAAGGGGCGGAACCAATCGGCCTTGGACATGGTGACGCGGCGCGGGGCGCGGCGGGTTGATGGAAGTGGCCTGGAAACATAGAATCCGGCAAATCTTGGTTCGCCCTCTTTCGCTGGCCGTCTCGGCGGCCGGCCCGGATTTCAAGCATGGAGTAGAGATGATCGAATTCACCCGCCGGATTTTGTTCGTTGGCTTCGGCTCGGTCGCCCAGTGTACCTTGCCGATTCTCGTCAAACACTTTCGGGTTCCGCTGCAGAACATCACGGTCATGGACTTTGAAGACAAGAGCGCCGCGATGCAACCTTGGACGGAGCGTGGAGTGAACTGGGTCCGCGATCAGGTAACGCCGGAAAACCTCGGCGAGTTGCTGGGGCAGTACCTCTCGCCCGGCGATTTGCTGATCGACCTCGCCTGGAATATCGACTGCTGCGAGATCGTCCAGTGGTGCCACGACCATGGCGTTCTGTACATCAATACATCGGTCGAAGTCTGGGATCCCTATGCGGGCGGCGAGGACAAGCATCCGACCGAGCGGACGCTGTACTGGCGGCACATGAACTTGCGACGGATGGTTGCGGATTGGGACCGATCCGGTCCGACCGCGATCGTGGAGCACGGAGCCAATCCCGGCCTGATTTCCCATTTCACCAAGCAGGCCTTGCTCGATATCGCGGCCCAACTCGAGAGCGATGGCCGGTTGGCCGGCGAAGCCGGCGACGTGGTCCGGCAGGCGGCGAAGGATCGCGCCTTCAACGTTCTGGCGATGAAGTTGGGGGTGAAGGTCATCCACTGCAGCGAACGGGACACGCAGATCTCCGACGTCCCCAAGCAGGTCGACGAATTCGTGAATACGTGGAGTGTGGAAGGGTTCCGCGAGGAGGGCACGACGACGGCGGAAATGGGGTGGGGCACGCACGAGAAGGAATTGCCACCGCTGGCTTGCGAGCACGCGGAAGGCCCGCGAAACCAGATCTGCCTGGCCCGCATGGGCCTGAACACCTGGGTCCGCTCGTGGGTACCGCACTATTCCATCCGCGGCATGGTGGTCCGGCACGGAGAAGCCTTTACCATTTCCGACAAGCTGACCGTTTGGGAAGGCGACCGGGCGTTGTACCGGCCGACGGTGCATTACGCCTATTGCCCTTGTGACGCGGCGATCGTCTCCTTGAACGAATTGCGCGGCTACGACTATCAACTTCAGCCCAAGGTGCGGATCATGGGCGACGAGATCACCAGCGGCGCCGATATCCTGGGCGCCTTGTTGATGGGCCACGCCTACAACAGTTGGTGGACAGGCAGCATTCTGACCATCGAGGAATCCCGGCGGTTGGTGCCGCATCAGAACGCCACCACGATGCAAGTCGCCATCTCGGTCGTTGCCGCGGCGATGTGGATGGTCGAGAACCCCGAGCGCGGCTTGCTGGTTCCCGATGATCTGCCGCACGACTATATCCTGGACATCTCCAAACCGTATCTGGGCGAGTTCGTCTCGATCCCGTCGGACTGGACGCCGCTGAAGCACCAGCGCGACTACTTCGGCCCGTACGGCCGCCCGCAACTGGATCTGGACGATCCGTGGCAGTTCAAGAACTTCCTGGTTTGGGACCGCGATTAAGGAGCCACCACGATGGTAGCGCAGAAACTGTTGAAGCGATTGGCTCAGGAACACGGGACGCCCCTGTTCGTCGTCGATCATGCGGAATTGCGGAGGAACTACCGGCTGTTCAAGCGGCATCTGCCGCGAGTGCAGGCCTACTACGCGGTCAAGGCCAATGCCGATCCGGCGATCATCCGCACGATCTATCAGGAGGGCGGCAGTTTCGATGTGGCCAGCATCCCGGAGTTCATGCTAGTCCACGAGAACATCAAGGATCTGCCCGCCAAGGCGCGCCAGGATTTCATTTGGGACAAGATCATCTACGCCAATCCGATCAAGACGCCGACGGCCCTGGAGCAGTTGAACCCTTACAAGCCGCTGGTCACGTACGACAACCTGGAGGAGATCCACAAGATCAAACGTCACGCGCCGCAAGCGGGCTTGGTGCTGCGGGTGCAGGTGCCCAATACGGGGTCCGTAGTCGAGCTGTCTTCGAAGTTCGGTGCGCCGGCGGGCGAGGCCGTGGACTTGATCGCGGCTGCCTACGAGGCGGATTTGACGGTCGAGGGCTTGAGCTTCCATGTTGGCAGCCAGTGTACGAACTTCACCAACTACATCCAGGCGTTGCAGTTGATGGCGAACATCTTCCGCGAGGCCTGGGATCGCGGCTACCACGAAACCAAGATCCTGGACATTGGCGGCGGGTTCCCGGTGGCCTACGACCGGCATGTCAAGCCGTTCTCACGTCTGGCCAAGATGTTGAATGCGGAGTTCAACCGGCTGTTCCCGGCCGACATGGAGATCCTGGCCGAACCCGGCCGTTTTCTGGTGGCCACGGCCGCGACCGCGGTGTCGGAAATCGTCGGCAAGTCCGTTCGCGACGGCAAACTGTGCTACTACATCAACGACGGCGTCTACCATACGTTCTCGGGTGTGATCTTCGACCACATCCAGTACCACCTGAAAGCCTTCCGCAGCGGGCCGACCCAGATCTGTTCGGTGTTCGGACCGACTTGCGATGCCTTGGATACGGTCTCGTTGGCCGAGGAACTACCGGAAGACTTGGAACTGGGCGAATTGCTGTACAGCGAGAACATCGGAGCGTACAGCCATGCCTCGTCGACCCACTTCAATGGCTTCCCGCCCGCCAAAGTCGTGCATATCAACCAGGAATAGGCTACGGCTCGACGCGGCGCAGCTCGACCAGACGCAGCGTGCTGGCGGGTGGCAGCGGCGGTTGCCGGGGACGGTCGCGGTTGGCTTCCAGAGTTTCCCAACGGAGCAAATACTTGGTGTCGGCACCCGGTGCCGTGCCGACGTCCGAGGCGGTTTTCACCTCGATCCCGGGAAAGTCCATGGTCGGGCGTCCCAATTCGCGAGGCAATTCCGCGGGCGTGTCCAACTTCCGGTCGACCGGTTGCAGCGTGCTCTGGTCCAGCACGATTCGTCCCGATCCGTAGTCGCGGTGGCGATAGCCCAGAGTGAACAGTTCGCCCTCCCAAAGCGACAGTGCCGACAGACGGATGCCGATGAATGGCATCGCACCGCCTCCCCCGAACGAAATCGGCTTGTCCCAATCGGTCACCGCGCGGACTTGCCAGCGATCCTCATCGAAAC
This sequence comes from Pirellulaceae bacterium, assembly GCA_023382975.1. Lineage (GTDB taxonomy): Bacteria > Planctomycetota > Planctomycetia > Pirellulales > Pirellulaceae > SKKK01. The sequence goes on along the minus strand of JAHDXO010000005.1, from coordinate 171,811 downwards.
GCGCCACGTAGATCTGCATGTGGCCGTTAGCGTCGCTCTTGTGGTACGCGATGACGGGGCGGTTGGCAGCGTCGAACGTCAGTCGTTCGCAACCATTGATGATCCCACCGCCCGGCGGGACCGGGTCGACAAAGACCTCGCGTTGCGCCAGTCGGAACGGCAGTGGGACCGCTTGTCCCGCGGCGTTCTCCCAGTGCTTCAGATCGCGGCTGCGAGCATAGCTCAGATGATGGTTGGTGGCACAATCGGGCGTGTCCCGCCAGACCCAAACCATGTGGAAGAAACCGTCCGGTCCCCGGTTCGGACCCTGCGGATACGCATTGCGCTCGTTTTCGCCGTCGAACATCGGCGTGTCCAGGAAGCGTGTCCACGTCTTCGACCGCGCGTCGTACGAATTGACAAATCGCCGCCCGTTGCCGCTGCTGCCGTTTCGGTACATGAACAGGAGCCGACCGTCGGCATCGAACAGGAACCGAGGATAGGTGCATCGCTGTTCGTCCTCGCCCGTCATCGACAGCCGCTCGAACCGGTCCGAAAACGGGACTTCTTCCGGGTCATGGTTGCCCGGTGCCTTCGCACGGAAGTAGATCAAGGGCACGACGTGCATGTTGCCCGCCAGATGCAGATCACCCGCGGAATCCATGGCCATCGTGACGTAGTTGTGGCTGTCCCAGCCCACTTTGGTCGGCAGTTCGGCCTTGTCCCAGTTCCGCTGATTCAAAGCGCGGCGAGCGACGATCAATTGATGCTGCGCATTGTAGTAGGCGACATACTGCTGGTCGCCGTGCGTCAACAAACAGAATCCGACAGGAAACCACGACGGCACCGTATCGATGTCGATCTGATCCACCACCCGGTAAGCTTCGGCGCGGACTTCGGAACGATCACTTGCCAGCAGGACACCCGCCAACGCGAACAGAACGGGAAAGGTCGCTATTGCAGCTTCGCTCCGAAGCGAGCGCCACACACAGAAGGGATTATTGCTATTCCACTTGCACCAGTCAGTTGGCCGCGGGCCGATGTTCTTGTTGTCACTCATGGGATGGTTTCGATTCCTCTGAGGTTCCGCGGGATCAAACGAACCGGCACCTGCATGCATGCCCGGTTCGCGGCCGTCGGCACGATGATAACACGAGGAATCGAACCAGGAAACCCTCGGGAGGCGGTTGTCGCAAATCCGAACAGCACGACTGCGGGTTGGTCGTGGCCACCAAGGCTAATTCATCGAGGCAGGCGGAGCGCCTGTGCTCGTGCCGCCGTTATTCTGCCGCAACACCTCCATCCATGCCATTTTGACCAAGCCGACCAGATCGCGTACATCCATGCCCTGAGCGGCGTGCATCACCGTCGCCGCCGAGGCATGGTTGTTCGGTTCCACGGCCACCAGGACGAAACGCATCTGTCGCCGCCGTAGTTCGTCGACCATGTCGTTCAATGTTGCTAGTTCCAAATCCATCGCTCGTTCCTTTCCTGAAATTGCGGCCGAGTTGTGCTCGGGGTCGAGTGCGAGTGAAGAAATTCCAACCATCGTCGAACCTGCTCCTGCGAGAGCAGACCGACCAACATGCCCGCGTCGGCCACGGGCAAACTGCCCAATCCCTTGTTCTGCATCGTGGCGAACGATTCCAGCACCTCGTCGTCGCGCATTGCCGTCGGCACGTCGCGACGCATCATTTCGCCCACCAAGCGTTCGCCCTGGCCGGATGCCATCGCCGCAAGGACGTCGGTGTCCCGGATCATGCCGACCATCCGCCGACCGTCAATGACCGGGAAGTCCCGCTGCGACGTCCGCGGCAACCAAGGCGCCAGATCGGCCACACGAGCCCGAGCCTGCACCGTCTGGAAGTGCCGCTGCATCAGGTCGCCCGTGTTGACGCCGCTGGTCTGCTGTTGGACGCGAGCCATCGTCACCTCGCTGCGAGCCGCGAAGTAGACGAACGCTGCCACGAGGATCAGCATGGGATTGCCCAGCAGTCCAAACAGACCGAACAGGACGGCCATCACCGTGGCCAAGCCCCCGGCCAACTCCGTTGCCCGCGCGTAAGGCAGACGCATCGCCAGCAACGAACGGAAGACTCGACCCCCGTCCATCGGAAACGCGGGCAGCAGATTGAAGATCACTAATCCCACGTTGGCCCAGAACAATCGCCCCAGGAACGAACCGCTCAGCACGTCGCTGTCCAGAAGCGGCGCGACACTGCTTAAACTCAGCCATATCCCCGTCATGATTGCGCCCGCAATGACCACGTTCACCGCGGGACCGGCCAACGCGATCAACAACTCCTGCACCGGTTGCCTGGGCATCCGCTCCAGGCGAGCAACGCCGCCGATCGGAAGCAGAGTGATGTCTTCGGTGCCGATCCCGAATCGCCGCGCCGCCAAAGCGTGTCCCAGTTCATGCAGCACGACGCAACCGAAGATGGCCAGAACGAACACCACCGCGCCTAGTGCTGCCTCAGCGCCCGACGCCGACCAAGTCGACCAGGCCACCAGTGCCGGCAGAACCAAAAAGGACCAGTGAATTCGCACACTGATACCTGCTAATCTCCCAATCTCCCAGCCGCCGAGCATCGTTTCTCCTCCTGCCTAAACTACGAGAACGGCAGAATCCTTTGACGTGTTAGACGGGAGCAACGTTCATGCCAAGTGGCAAAAAATACCCGCCCGTTGATCGGAGGCTCAGAAATCACCGATCGGCGGGGCAAACTGCCTCGTCAGTGGCGAACTGCCTCGCGACGTCCCGCGGATGCTGTCCTGTCAGCGCTCGAGACAGAGACGGACTCGATTCAACGGATGTCAGCGGTTCAGACACTGTCGCGCATCGAAACTGAGGCCGGCGAGGCGGCCGGCCCGAGCGATCGTCCGTTGGCTAGAAGAGACCATCCCGCTCGACGCCTCATCGGCGAAAAGACTTGTAGAACGTCGCGTGCTCGAAATTTCGCTAGCCCTGCCAGCAACATCGTTTTCCGAAAAAACGCTCAAGTTTTCTCGCGAACCAGCCACGACTTTGCCGATTATAGCGACCGTGACGGTCAGGAAAGATAGGCGATTTCATTCCACCCGGACTCCTGCGGCTATCGGCCTAAACTCTCAGCTTTGAAGGATGCTATCGATGATCCGACGATTCCCCGGCTGCCAACTCGTGAAGCTGATGGCAGTGCTGATATCGGTCACAGTGATGGTGGGCTGCTCTGCCCTTCAACTGGATCCGTCGAATCCCGGCTTGGCTCTGACCGAAGCCCCTGACGCCCCGGCCGGGCAACAACTTGCTGTGGCGGCACCGCCGGTGAGGCTGGAAATCCGGGCGGCTGGCAAGTCTCCTGAGTTCCGCGAGATCCAACTGCGCGAAGGAATGTGCATCCAGGATGCGTTGATCGAAACGCAGCTTACCCGTCGATTCGGGCGGATGGATCTCCAGTTGATGCGCCGCAACGAGCAGGGTTTGGCGAAGATGGACTCCAAGTACGAGCACAAGCGGAACCGGGTCAACCCGATGTACGATTACGCGCTCCATCCTGGCGATCACTTGGTCGTCACGGAAGATACGACCACCGCGCTGGACGATATGCTGAAGGGCCTGACCTTGATGCGCACGACATCGTCGCGATAGATCGCTCTGCTTCGCAGCGCAGGCTGCCAGCCTGCGGGCTCTGGAAATCGACGGCCGAAGCGTCTTCACCTCGGCTATCCAGCCAGCGACGAAGGCCCCTGGAACGGCAATCTATCTCTTGCGATGCCGGATTCTTGCGCGCATGCGGCGTTTTTTCCGTCCGATTTTGCGTCGGCCTTTACCCGTCTTCTTCGTCCCCACTGGCTGAACTCCGTTGGTGTAAAGCGAATTTGTCTCGAATCCCAACCGCGCTTGGCGTCGGGGAAAACCGAGCAATATAGCAACACGCCCGCCCCTCTGCCAGCCGTACTTGAATGCGGCGTGGCCGATTTGGAGTCAAACATACTGCTGAACAAGCGGCTTGATGATAATCTCCGGAACGTGCGTTCGAGGCGGCAGTGCCGCAATGGCGACCACTAGACCCCCTATATCTTCGGGCTGCACCATCGCTGCCTTGCGTTCATCGCTGACCGGCTCGGGACGATTTACCAAGATTGGGGTATTCACCTCGCCCGGGTACACGTTCGTAACCCGGACGCCATCCGGAGCCACCTCGTTGCCCACGGCGGTTCCTAATGCGGTCATCGCGAATTTGGACGCGCAATAGGCAATCCCGCCCAAGGAGATCGCCCGTTTTCCAGCAATCGACGAAATATTGACGATCAAGCCATCGCCCCGCGATCGCATTTCCGGCAGCACTTCGATCATGCAGTTGTAAGCGCCGGTCGCGTTGATCGCCATGACTTGGTCCCATTGCTCAGGGGACATGCTGGACATGGTCCGCGTCTTGATATTCGTGCCGGCCGAGTTGACCAGGATGTCGATCCGACCGAGTTCCCGGCGGGCGTGGTCGAACAACTGGCGGACGCTCTCCCGGTCGCTCACGTCGACGGGGTAAGTCAGCAGCCCGGGCGTATGCGAGCAAGCCGCGGCGGCTTCGAGCAAGCGTTGCGGGTTGCGTCCGGCGATCAGCGTCCGGCATCCTTCTGCGGCAAACGCCAAGGCGATTCCCAGTCCAATTCCCGATCCGCCGCCGGTAATGACGGCCGTTTTGCCTGTTAGTTTCATGATCGTCTCGCCCTCATCATCGTCGCCGAATTCGTGAGAATTCGGACGGTTTGCGCCGCTGCTCCGAATTCTCACGAATTCGGCTGCGAGTGTCTGATTTGTACCGTCTTGTCCGCAATGTACAAGAGGGGTGCGAGCTTGCGTTGCCGCACCGGTTGGCGAATAATCGTGGCATGCCCACGGCCCTGAACCAACTCGATACGACGATTCAAGTCGTGACGCCGGAAAACATCGCCTTCGACTATCGTGTCGCGGGGCCGTTCCGCCGTCTGCCCGCATTTCTCCTCGATCTGGCGGTGCGGATCGGAGTCTTCCTGTCGATGATTTTCGTGGTCGGCTTGGTCGCCGGGTTCGGCGGCGGTGGACTGGCCATCGCCGGCATGTTGATCGGCTGGTTTCTCTTGGAGTGGTTCTACGGGGGATTCTTCGAGGCCTACTGGAACGGCCAGACGCCCGGCAAGCGGGTGCTCGGACTGCGCGTGCTGACCGTCGAAGGGCAACCGATCAACGGGCTGCAAGCCGTGATGCGGAACGTGCTGCGCACGGTCGACATGTATCCCTTGTTGTCGCTGCAGATCTTCGGCGACGCGCCGCCGATGTACTTGTTCCCGACTTGTTTCGTGGGATTGGTTGTGATGGCCTGCAATCGCCGGTTTCAGCGTTTGGGGGACTTGGTGTGCGGGACGCTGGTGGTGATCGAAGAGCGGCACTGGCTGACGGGCGTGGTCAAGTTGGAAGATCCCCGGGCCGCGCAATTGGCCGAATTTCTGCCGGCGGATTTTCGGGTGAGTCGCAGTCTGGCCCAGACGTTGTCGTCCTATGTCGAGCGACGTCGTTTCTTCTCGCCGCCGCGTCGGCGGGAGATCGCCCGGCATCTGGGCGAGCCTTTGTTGAAGAAATTGGGACTGCCCGGGGACACCAGTTTTGATCTGCTGTTGTGCGCCTTGTACTACCGCACGTTCATTTCGGACCGGGCGGACGAAGCGGCGTCCCACTTGGCCGATGTTTCGGGAGAAAGTCCTTTCGGGAGAGCGGAAGTTGAAAGTCGTTGAGCTGTTGGAAACCCGCCGCCGCAATTGGCAGCAGTTGGAGCAGATGATCGAGCAACTGCAGAACCGGCGGCGCAGCCGTTTGCAGCCCGCGGAGTTGGCGGAATTTGCCGATCTGTACCGAGCCACCTGCGCCGATCTGGCGCTGGCCGATGCGTACCAATTGCCGCCGAACACGGTTCAATACCTGCATCGTCTGGTCGGGCGCGCCCACAATCAATTGTACCGGTCCCACAAGTTCGATTTCGCAGCCTGGGGCAAGGTGCTGCTGCACGACGTGCCGCAGAGCATCTTCCGAGACCGCTGCGTCCAGGTGGCCTTCTGCCTGTTCTGGGGCGTGTTCATCGCGTCGGCCGTGCTGGCGTACGACAAGGCTCTGTGGCCGCAGTACGCCGAAGAAATGCTATCCGAGGCGGTGATCGGCCAACTGGAGTCCAATTTCGAGAACCCGCTGAACGGCCGCAACCCGAACGAAGATCTGGCGATGGCCGGGTTCTACATCCAGCACAATACGGGCATCGGCTTGAAGTGCTTTGCCGGGGGGTTGTTGGTGATTCCCGGCTTGTTCGTCACGCTGTTCAACGCGGCCCATCTGGGTGCCGCGTTCGGGTACATGGCACGGCCCGAAGTGACCGAAGGCCAGAACTTTTTTCAGTTCGTTACGGCGCACGGTCCGTTCGAGTTGACGGCGATCGTGCTGTCCGCCGGCGCGGGACTGCGGCTGGGCGTGGCCTGGCTGGCGCCGGGGCGTTGGACCCGTCTGGCCTCGCTGCGCCGCACGGCTCGAGAGGCCATGCCGCTGATGGGCGCCGCGATGTGCATGTTCTTTCTGGCGGCGCTGATCGAAGGCTTCGTCTCCCCGTCGCCGGCGCCGTACTGGCTGAAGGCGACCGTCGCCGTGTTTTCCAGCGGTGCGTTGATGTTCTACTTCGTCATCCTCGGTTTTCCCCGGAGTCCGTCGCGTGCAACTGGATAAAACGCGTATCGCCGTCCGCGAGCGCGGCGTGCTCGAGACCCTGGACCTGGCCCTGCACGTGCTGCGGGTCTACCTGGTGCCGCTGTTGGCGACGATGGCGTTGGGCGCGGCGCCGTTGATGGTCGTCAACCATCTGCTGATCGGTTGGATGCTGCCGGAGACGGACAACTTGTTGGACATCCCGCTGCGTTACCTGTGGCACATGACGGTGCTGATGTTTCTGGAAGCGCCGCTGGCGTCGGTGTTTGCCACGTCCTATCTGGGACAAGCAGTCTTTCTCGACCGCCCGCGGTTGCGGGATGTTGTCCGCGACGTGTGGAAACTGTCGCCACGGATCGTCTGGTGCCATCTGCTGATCCGAGGGGTCGGCGCGGCTTGGCTGCTGCTGTTGGCCGCGAATCGGGACGGCGACTTCGAGCCGTTTCTGGACGTGGTTCTTCCCTTGCTTCTAGTCACGTACGCGGCTGGGTTGCGTTCCTTCCGGCCGTTCATGAACGAAATCACCTTGCTGGAGCAGAACCCGCTGGTCAGCCGCGACGCCCAGCGGATCACCGTGGGCCGTCGCAGCCAGATGCTGCACGGCGCGTCGGCGGGCGATCTGTTCTTTCGTTGGTGGGCGTCGGCGTCGATCACCGTCTTGCTGGCGGCGGCGGTCTACGGGACGATGTTGTTCGTGTCCGGCGTGCTGACGAACGATTGGAGCCAAGGCCCAGGGATGCTGCTGGTCGCGTACCCGGCGGCGATCTGGCTGACCGCGATGTATCTGGCTGTGTTTCGGTTCTTGACGTATTTGGATCTTCGCATTCGCCAGGAAGGTTGGGAAGTCGAATTGCGCGTCCGCGCGGAAGCGGGACGCCTGGTGGCGCGTTACGGGTGATCGAGGCAGCGTTTTCGATGTGGCGTCTCATGGATTTCTTCAAGTTCGCTTGGTTGATCAACGGGCTGATCATCGCCGCGCTCGCGCTGGCTTGGCCTGCGGGAGCCAGTGGCTTGGAACCCGCCCCGTCGGTCGAGGCGGGCCGCAAGGCCTTGTCCGCTCGGTCCAAGTACCCGTGGTACGATGCGCAGGAGGACGGGCTGCGGCGAATCGACGTCCGGACGCCGCGCGAATCGGCCAAGAACCGCGGCTCGATGTGGCAAGCGACGCCGACGAAGCCGAGCGACTACTCGTGGCTCGAATACCTGGTCAAGGGTCTGGGGGTCGCGTTGCGCTGGCTGATCTGGATCGGGCTGGGTCTGCTGCTGGTCGGCTTGATCGTGCTGCTGGCCCGCGGTTTGGTGCTGCGCGAAGAGCAGACCGCTGTGGCCGTCGACGAAGCAGAAGCCGTTTCCACGAAGATCGAAGCCGACCGAATCGACAGCCTGCCCTTCCAGATCGCGCGGCCCCCGGCCGATCTGTTGGCCGAAGCCAAGGCCTGTTACGAACGAGGCGATACCAGCCAAGCGATGATCTATCTGTTCAGTTACAAGCTGCTGGCGCTCGACCGCCAAGACCTGATCCGCTTGGCACGAGGCAAGACCAACCGACAATACGTGGCCGAATTGTCGCAGCAACCGACATTGCAGGAACTGCTGCGGCGTTCGATGGTGGCCTTCGAGGACGTGTTCTTCGGCCGGCACCGCTTGGATCCGGAACGGTTCGAGGGCTGTTGGCGGAGTCTGGAGAGCTTTCATCAACACTTGCAGCAATTGGCCGCCTCATGAACCGTTTCCTTCCACCTCGAAGTCCGCTGCGCATGGCATGGTTGCTGGCGGCTGGATTGTCGTTTGCTGCCGGCTGCGGCAGCGAGCACATCGACGGGACGTACGGCCGGCGGCGAGGCTCGCCGGGCGGCGACAGCGTGAACGGGACGGCCGTGCTGGCCGAGATGTTCCGCGAAGCCGGCTGGAAAGTGACGTCGCGCCGTTTTCTGTCGCCACGGATCAACGACTACGACACCATCGTTTGGGCGCCCGACGATTTTCAGCCGCCCGGCGACGACGTGCGGGACTTCCTGGAGGACTGGCTGGCCCAGGGATCGCAGCGGACGCTGGTCTACATCGGCCGGGATTTCGATGCCGAGGTGTCGTACTGGGCCGCGATCCTCGCAGCAGCGCCCGCCGACCAGCGGGTGGAAGTCTTGCGCCGCTTGGCTCGAGCGCGGGCAGCCTATGCGGCCCGCCGCGCGACCATGCCGGACAAACGGGACTTCTCGTGGTTCACCATGCACCGCGACCCCGGCAGCCGTGCTACCCGGAAAAGCCGCGGCGGCGAGCCGCCATGGTCCGGAACGTGGAGCCAGGGCGACGGGATCGATGTCTCGGGCATTCGAGCCGAGATCCACAGTCGCCTCGACCCGCCCGCGACGCGCTCCAGCGGCGGCGACCGCAGTCCGTACCGCTCGGAGATCCTGCTGCAATCCCCCGACGGCATCCTGGCGTACCGGCTGGTCCACCGCACCCAGTCGGGCAACCAGATCTTGGTCGTCAACAACGGATCGTTTCTGCTGAACCTGCCGCTGATCGAGAAGGAGCACCGCAAGCTGGCCGGCAAGCTGATCGCCCAGTGCGGAACGCCGGCGAAAGTCGTGTTTCTGGAGAGCGGCGAGGGCGGTCCGTTCGTGTTTCAGCAGGAGCCGGGCAGCAAGCAGCCCACGGGCTTGGAAGCATTCACCGTCTGGCCGCTGGGCGGCATTCTCTGGCATTTTCTGGCGTTGGGCGTGCTGTACCTGTTCGCTCGCCTGGCCATCTTCGGCCGCCCGTACGAGTTGCCGCCCGAAGCCATCTCCGACTTCGGCCGCCACGTCCACGCCTTCGGCGAACTGCTGGCCGGCACCAAGGACCAAGCCTACGCCCGCCAACAACTGGCCCAGTTCCACGACCGCAATCAGCGCGACACCAACCCACCCCCGGATCCCGCACCCCGCCAAGCCGATTGACGAGACGAACGCCGCCCTGAAATTTGCGGATTGTGCCCCGTTCCGCTGCGCAGCCGTGCTTGCACGGTGGATGCCATGATTGGAGATTGGTGCGTCAGAGTGACCGAATCATGCGCTCCACCGAGCAAGCTCGGCGGGGGCGGGGTTCCTCGGCGCTCCTCGATGTAGTGCAGAATCGTCGTCCCACCGAGCAAGCTCGGCGGAGACGGGGGGCAATCATCCGTGGTCAGTCCTTCAAGTTTCATTTTCCGGCGAACTCGGCTTCGTGCTGGCTGGCACATGCTGGCACGGCGGCTCCGCTGCGCTGCGCAGCCGTGCCAGCACGTGCCGCCCGCACTCCGCTACCAGCTCAAGAGAACGGACCGGCGTCCTCCTGGAACCTGGGGGCAAGAACCAGCCGGAAGCCGAGGGAACGGTTGCCCGACTCGCAATAGTTGCGCGACGCGTTGCGACAGAGGCGGGCACGGGCTGCTACACTGCCACCCCGGCGGACGCGGGCCGCCCCTTGCGCAGCCCACGCTGTACCATCGCTGGGCGCGCCCTGGTAGTTGCCGTGCCAGCCGTCCTCGCACCACTCCCAGATGTTGCCCAGCATGTCGTACAAGCCCCAGCGGTTCGGCTGCTTCTCGCCGACCGGATGCGTCGTCTCGCGGGAATTCGCGGCGTACCACGCGAGTTTGTCCAGGTGAGGGCAACGCTCCGTCTCGCTAGTGGACTCGTTGCCGCTGTACAACGCCTGCTTGGTTCCGGCCCGGCACGCGTACTCCCATTCGGCTTCGGACGGCAAGCGCAACAGCGCGTCGTGCAGTTCGGGGTAGATCTTGTTCAAACACTCGCAGAAGGCCGCCGCATCGTCCCAATCGACGTTTTCTACCGGCCGCTGCCCGTCACCTTGGAAATGGCTCGGATTTGTGCCCGTCAACGCTTCGTAGAACGCTTGCGTGACCGGCGTCTGGCCGAACCAGAATCCGCGGCGGATCGTCACCTCGTGCTGCGGACCTTCGTCAGCGAATCGTCCAAATTCTCGGTTCGGCGATCCCATGATGAACCGGCCGGGCTCGATCCAGCGCAGGATCTGCGTCGTTTCGCCCACCGTCACGCCGGCGAAGATGCCGTACACATCCACCCCGAACGTATCCGCCCACGCCGGCGTCTCGGGCACAATGGCTGGAATCCTGACGATCATGGCAGTCGCTCGTTCGTTTCAGTTACGGGATACTGGGCAGTTCGCTGAACATAGCCTACTCGAAATGCGGTGCCCGGTCTCTGCCCCAATCACTCAGCCGACCGAAGGTCTCCAATCTCGCCGGAGACCTGCGGCTGCGGCTTCGGCAGGGTCGGAGACAACTGCTGTAAGCATCATGGAAGATTGCCTGAGGCGGAGAATGGTGAGCGGCAGCCTCCGCGCGGAATTCTTCGTCGCCACCGATCTCGCCTCGGTGGTTCTACGCCTTTGAATTTGCGCGTTCTGTCCGGCTTCGCCCCCCGCCGAGCTTGCTCGGTGGCGCGGTGATCTTGCACTAACGGGCAAGTCCCCACGTGTTCCGCTCCCCGCCGAGCTTGCTCGGTGGAAGCAATGATTGGAGATCCGTGTGTGAGAGTGACCGAATCATGCGCTCCACCGAGCGAGCTCGGCGGGGGCGGGGTTCTCGGCATTCCTCGAGGTAGTGCAGAATCGTCGTCCCACCGAGCAAGCTCGGCGGAGACATTGAGCAACTTCAAAGTCCCCAGTTTGGACACACACGCATCAACCAGAAAATGCAACGTAACCGGCACGAATCTTGAGTGCTGCTTGGAATCCACGGTTGTCGTCCGGAGGGAGGATATCGCGCGCCGGCATGGCGCGCGGGGGGCAAGCCCCCTGCGACCCCCGACGCTTCGTGCTGGCTGGCACGTGCTGGCACGGCGGCTCCGCTGCGCTGCGCAGCCGTACCCGCCCGTGCCGCCCGCACTCCGCCTTCCAGCTCAAGAGAACGGACCGGCGGACCTGGGGGCAAGAACCAGCCGAAAACCGAGGTTGTCGCCGCGGTCGCCCCGGTCCCAGCTGCGGCGGTACGCACAACGGCAGCCGCGGGCATCGTTGGCCCAACTGCCACCGCGGTAGACGCGGCGCGAGCCTTCTGCAGCCCACGCTGCACCGTCAGTGGGAGCATCCTGGTAACTGCCGTGCCAGCCATCTTCGCACCACTCCAACACATTGCCCAGCATGTCGTACAGACCCCACGGATTGGGCCGCTTCTGCCGCACCGGATGCGTGCCCGCGCGCTGGTGGTCGAACTGCTTATTTTTCCAATTGGAACTGTCTACTCCGCCTTCGTACTCGACGCCGCTGTTGCCGCCGTACCAGGCGATCGTGTCGAGTTCCGGGCCGTTGTTGTCGCCAAGGATCGTCAGCGGCCCCGTGTACAACGCCCCGGTGGTCCCAGCGCGGCAGGCGTACTCCAACTCGGCTTCGGTCGGCAACCGGAACACGAAACTGGTATCGAAGTCCGTCATGAACCTCGGCAGTCTGTCGCAGAACGCTTGGCAGTCGTCCCAACTGACTTGCTCGACTGGGGCGCGGTCCCCGGCATGTTGAAAATACGACGGCTGCAGGCCCGTCACCGCCGCGTACTGTGCCTGGGTGACCGGCGTTTCGCCAAGCCAGAACCCGCGGCCGATCGTCACTCGATGCTGCGGGCCTTCCCGATCGAACCGTCCCGCTTCGTTCTCGGGCGAGCCCATGACGAATTCGCCCGGCGGAATCCAGCGCAGCGTGAACGAGACTCCACCGACCACGAAATCCGCAAACAGCCCGCACCGGTCCCATCCGAACCGCGTCGCCCACCGCGGCGGCTCCCAGGCTTCGCACGTGAGAATCGCCCTGTCCGTCCGCACCTCGATCTTTCGATCGCTGTCGGCGACGGGCAGCAGATGGTTTCGTTCCAGCTCGCGATCCTCTTTGGCGTTCCCGTCGGGATCCGTCCGGACAACTTCCAACCCGGTGCCGCATGCCGGAATTCGAACGAACTGTCTGAGCAGTGGACTTGCGGATCGGTCTGCCGGTTCCAGCGGAGCGACATCGAATCGCAGATCGGCGCCGGATCGACGCATTTCCCAAGGAATCGGCGTCTCGGGCAGTTGTTTCAGGACGGCTTCGAGCCACAGCAGATCCTGGTCGGCGATCACGTCCGGTCGCTCGGCCACGGACGCTTCACTGGCTTTCTGAGCCAGCTTCCAGGCGACGGCGATTTCTTCCGCCGTCGAACGCGTGAACGACTCCAGTTCGGCCTGTTGCCAATTGGCGAATCCCCGGCGTCGAATCGATTCCGGATCCTTCGCGCGCACGTATCGCAGCAGCGCGGCGCAGGCGTTGCGGGTCAATTGGACGGCTTGATCGACTTCCTCCGGCGTCACGGGAGCTTGCCCTTCGTTCAGCAACAGCGTTTCGCGGGCGCGAACGATTTCTGCGCAATCGGTATGGTGGGCGCGCAGCAGATCGACGATCTGTTGCTTGGTTTCGATCGGGAGACATCGAAAGCGGGCCAGGGCCGCGTCAACCTTGTCGCGCGGGACATACACGGCGTCCAGATTCCGGGAACAAGCGTGAAAGAAGTCGTATTCCGCGCCCGGATGGTTCGAGTGGTGCGGCAACAGCCGCCGCAATTCGCGAAGCAAGGGCCGGTCGATGCGCAGCGAGGGGGCCGCCAGGGCAGCCATTTGCTCCAAGGCCTGCGCGTCGGCCTCGGGGACACGTTCCAGCGGCGTCCAGCCTCGCTCCATCGGCGGCGCCGTGGCGGACTCGCTCCAGTCGGCACAGGTCCAAACCGCGGCAATCGTCTGGTCCCACCGCTGCCTGGGACAAGGCACCAGGGCACAGGCCGAACAGCCGCGCTGCCGCAGAGTCAGACCGTATTCGATCCAGGAGCGAGCCGTTTCTCGGTCCCAAGCCGATGGGCTGCTTCCGTCCCGGTTTTCCAACATCCCGAAATCGCCGATGTACAAGACGGGCGTTCCGGCGGGCGGCAGCTTGGTCGGCGGTTTCCCGTCGGGGCACACGATGGTGCAGCAAGCTTCGTTGCCGAACAACAGGAACCATCGTTTCCGCACGCTTTCCTGGTCGTCGTGGAACGGAAACAACGCATCCCGCAAATCCAGCAACATCCAACTAGCGCGGGTCCAGCGCCAGACCGGTTCGTACGGAACCCGCCGCAACGGAACCAACCGGGCCATCGCGGCGACGATCGAGCCGAGGGCCGGCTTGGGACCGTTCGACCGACGACTGTGCGTTCGATGCAGGAAGGGCCACAACCGCGGCCAGGGCATCAGGTCCGGCTTGCGGGGCGTCTGAGGCGGATGGTCGGGAACTCGCCAAGCGGCCGACGAGATGGGTGACGCATCGACCAACCAATTCGATTCCGCTTTCACCGACGAGTCGCGGAAGGTCATGTCGATCGGGGCCAAAATCCGCAGGATACCTCCGCCGACATCCCGCCTGACCGATGTTGACGGCTGATGCCTTTGCCGACTGCGTTTCTCCGGGACTTCGGATTCCGCCTGCCTCATCGCTGGTTCGGTCGCCTGTGTGTCGTCCTCGGGGATCTCGAACCCGCAGAGCGACGCGACATAGTCGTGCGCGGGGCTGGACAGGCCCTTGAAAGCTCGCAGCAGGTCGGCATGAGACGTCCGCAAGGTCATGTCACCAAACTCCCGGTCTGCTTTCGCAGCGAGAACTGGGCGACTTGTTCCAGGGCGTCGAGTTGTTTCTGACGCGCTTCGCGGAAAGGCTTGTACAGTTCGAACAGCGCCCGGAGGATGTCCAGATACTCGGCGGCGCCGGGACGATGCAGTTCGTCTTTCTGGCGTTTTCGTTCCTTCAGCACCAGACCGGCCACAGCCGTGTAGACGTCGTCCGACAGATCCTCGCCGAAATGTGTCTTGCCTCGGGCGACCAGAAACTCCTCCTCGGTTTGCCTCTCTCGATCGGGAGGAAAGGACATCGACAGCACCAGGCATCGGCGGATGAACGCGGCGGGCAGTTCCCGTTCCCGGTTGGTCGTGATGGCCAACAGCGGCGGCCGGCCGACGAGCGTCACCGGTTTGCGGGTCGGCGCGACGAAGAACCCGATGTTGCCGAGGCTTTCCAGCAGACCGTTGGGGAATTCGGAATCCGCCTTGTCGATCTCGTCGATCAGCACAACGCAGCCCTCGCCCGGTTGCCACGGCGGCTGAGTCGGGCAAAGCGGTTCGCAGCAGGCTTCGCAGCATGGGCCCTTCTTCACCGCAATGGGATCCGTTCCGCAGACCCGGCACCATCGTCTGGCCTGCTGGGCAGCCGAGGCCCAATCGAAGGCCCACCACAGCGCCCCCGGACGCACGAAGCGATCCTCGGCCAGCAGTTCGCGCCAGTTGGATTTGTCCGAGGCGTGTCCGAGCACCTGAGCCTGGGCCAAACGGGACACGGGATCGGACTGGTACAGCAGATCGCTGCACTCGGAACGCGCATGGACGACAAGAGGCAGGAAGGGAACGTGGAAGTAGGCCGCGACGGCGCGGGCCAGTTGGCTCTTGCCGATCCCCGGCTCGCCCGAGATCAGCAGCGGCCGGTTCGCGGCCAGCGCGGTCCTGACGGCCCAGACGCTCGCTTCGTCGTAGACATGCACCGACTGGGGCCACGCATCCATCCGCGGCAGCGAGTACGGCTGGTCGGGCACCGGCTGGAAATGCTCGGCGGTCATCGGCGTTCGGGGCGACTCGGTCGTCATGGCAGCGATCTCCGAAAATTCGTTGGCGATCTTATGAAGCGGGCTGAAGCTTATCGAGCAGGTCTTGAATGTTCTTGACCAGGCGCAGGGACTCGTCCAGCACGCGCGGGGCGGTGGCCTGCTCCTGGAGCACTGTCAGCAGGCCCTCCAAACGCCCGCTGACGGTTTCCGCCAACGCGTCGTCGCCGGGCAGGATCATGAACAGCGGCCTCCTTTGCCCCACGGCCGAGCGAAGCATCTCCTTGATGGCGTCGTCGTTCAGCGACGGTGAGCCCCGCTTCAAGTGTTTCTCGAATTGACTGTGAAGAAAGTTCCGCAACTCGTGGTAGCGGTCTTCCACATCGTACCCTTTGCTTCCCGTGCTAACGCTGACTTCCACGTAGCCAGTCGGCCGGTTTCCCTCCAGATGGACCGCGACGTCGAACAACCCCGAAACCAGAACCGCCGCGGAAAGGGGCTGCAGCGGATATCCCTCGTCTCGCACCGCGACGATTCCGCCGCGATCTCGCTCGTCGCGCGCCTGTCGCAACCAAGCTTTGGCCGCCGCCAGCACGACCAAGTGGGTCAGCACTTCGCGCCAGCCGTCGGCCGAAATCCGGGGACGAAGACCGCGGTCCAGCCAGCAATACAAGGCTTCGAGAACCGGGTGTAGACCTTTGCGGTCGATCACCTGCACAAGATCGACGGGCTTGCCGTCCTTGTTTTGCTTCGGCAACTCCGGGAACTCGGAGCGCAATGCACGGATGATCTCGTCGTGCAGTTCCGGAGCGTCTTCAGGCAACTCGTGCAGGAACTGCACGATCCGCGGCAAGAGTTCGTCGGGATCGCCCGGTTCGGGAACGAAAAAACCCTTCGAGGCCAACGATGCGTCATCCGCGCCAATTGGACCATTCAGAATCCCGTCAGGAGACATCCCGCGGGGAACCATCGGCGTCTCTCCTGGCGGCGTTCCGCGGATTCCGCAGATCAGGCGGTGGAGCCCTACGTCGGTGATCCCATCGTGGAGATCGACCCAGGTGAAGGCTTGCAAGAACACGGGCAACTCCGGCCTCTTTGGCGCGCCCGAAAGCAGCACGGGAATCACGGCGGCGTTCCGATTGACGAATTGTTGGAGGTACGCCCGCATCTCCTGGTTCTGCCACGGGGCGAACCCGCTGGCGCCAACGCAGATGGCAGCCGCCTTGATGGACTGGATCGCTCGTTCCAAAGCCTCCTGCCAAGGCCGGCCGGGGATCAGTTGGTCCTCGTCGAACCACGTTCGAATCTCGCGTTTCTGGAGTTCGTCCCGCAGTTGGCGGACCACCGGCTTGTCGTCGCTGTTGTGGCACAGGAAGACATCGTAGGTTTCGCGGCTGTGGTCCATCGCACGATTCTCGGAAGGAGTGTGAAGCGGCCCCGGCGGAAACAGCATGAGACTAACTCACCCGGTAGTCGCGGACAAGCCGAGGTGGGTGCTCCCGCTTTCCTGATTTCGCTTGCCGCTTGAGCGATCCAGGGTTATGATGGTGCCGAACTCCACAATAAACACTGAAGGAGTATGGCCATGCGGACGTATCTGTTGCTTCTGACGGTTTGTGTTGCACTTGCCGTGTCGGCTTTCGATCCGCTGGCGGCGGCGGAACCGATGGCGGCGAGCGTGTTTGCCAGGAACAACCTGGTGGCTTGGTGCATCGTGCCGTTCGATGCCAAGAACCGAACGCCGACGGAGCGGGCGGAGATGCTCGTTCAGTTAGGCATCGGCAAACTGGCTTACGATTGGCGCCAACAACACGTGCCGACTTTCGAGGACGAGATCCTGCAGACCAAACAACGCGGGATCGAGTTCTTTGCGTTCTGGGGCACTCATCCCGAGTTCATGCCACTGATCGAGAAGCACGGCATCCGGCCTCAGTTCTGGACGATGATGCAAGCGCCGGCCGAAGGAACGCAGGAGCAGAAGGTCGAAGAGGCGGCGCGGCGATTGCTGCCGTTGGTCGAGCAGACTCGGCAACTGGGCTGCAAGCTGGCGCTTTACAATCACGGGGGGTGGTCCGGCGAGCCGGCCAATCTGACGGCGGTCGCCAAGTGGCTGCGCACCAACCAGAACGCGGAGCATGTCGGCATCGTCTACAATCTGCACCACGGGCACGGTCATATCGCCGACTTTGCCGAAGTGCTGGCGCTGATGCAACCGTATCTGTTCTGCTTGAACCTGAACGGGATGAACGACGGCGAGAAGCCGAAGATCCTGCCGGTCGGGCAGGGCCAGCACGATCTGGCCATGTTGAAGACCATTCGCGAGAGCGGTTATGCGGGGACGATTGGCATTCTGGACCATCGCGACGGCGTCGACGCCGAGGTCGCTTTGCGAGCGAATCTGGACGGCTTGAAGAGCCTGCTGGAGAAGCTGGGCGACGAGGCAGCGTTGGCGACCTACCGGTGATTCACTCAACAACGAGAGGAAGAGAAATGCACCACCAGCGAGTTTCTCGGCGTCTGTTCATCAGGGATACTGCGGCTACGGCTGCCGTCACCGCGGCCGGAGCGACGATCGTTGCCGCGCCGGATTCCGCCCAGGCCGCCGCCGAGGAGGTCGCGGCAGAGGTCAAGAAGACCCGCAGCTACCATCCGGACATGGAGTATCGCCGGTTGGGCAAGACGGGCCTGTGGGTTTCCGCGGTGTGTCTGGGCGGGCACTGGAAGCGGATCGACAAGGTGATCCCCGCCGATGGTCCGCTGGATGCTTACAACGCGCCCGGCGAGGATCTGATGGGGCCGTTCCTGAAGAACCGCTACGACGTGGTCAGCCGGTGCATCGAGGTGGGAATCAACTTGATCGACCTAGCAGGCGATTCGGAGCCGGAGGTGTACTACAAGGTGCTCGAAGGCCGGCGCGACGCGATGTACCTAGCCTACTCGCATCCTCGCAGTGAACTCCGGCCGCCCGAGAACCGCCAAGCAGACAAGTTGCTGGAACTGTTCAAGGCCGGATTGAAACGCTGCCACGTCGAATACGCCGATATCTGGCGGTTGATGGCGTTGGAACGCGGGGGACGGCATTCCGAAGCGGACGTCGAGGCGATGATCACCGCGCTGGACAAGGCCCGGCAGCAGGGGCTGTGCCGATTCACGGGGCTGTCGACGCACGACCGCACGTGGGCCAAGATGCTGATGGAGACCTATCCCGACATCGTCCAGATGATCTGCGTTCCGTACACCTCGAACACCAAGACGCTGCCCGAGGATAGTATGCTGGACACGGCGCGGAAGCTGGACGTCGGGATACTGGGCATCAAGCCGTTTGCCAGCAATTCGCTGTTCAAGGGCGACGGCTCGCCTGACGGCCCGCACGTCGAAGAGGACAACCGCATCGCCCGCATGGCCTTGCGCTATATCCTGGGCAACCCAGCGATTACGGCCCCGATTCCCGGCTTGATCAGCCCCGCTCAGGTCGACAACGCGGCCCGCGCCGTCAAAGAACGGAGGCAACTGGACCTCGCCGAACAAGCCGAATTGCAGCAGGCGAGCCAACGAGCCTGGGCCTGTCTCCCAGGCAACTACCAGTGGTTGAAGGACTGGGAATACGTTTAGAGACGCACCGCCGTCGGACGGCGCAAATTCTCGAAAGGGCATCGCGATGCATGGTGGTTGGGGAGTTCTCTTTCGATGGAGCGGCGTGTTGCTATTCGCCGCGGGCTTGGCGGGCTGCCAAGCCGGCGGGAGCGACGAGACCTCGGCCGCCACGGCCGTCCAGATGCTTGAAGGCGAAGAGGCATCGGTCGTGACGCCCGCCGCCGCAGCGTCCGAAAGGCCGGAAGTTGATGAGGATGTCTTTACCGGCACCAACCTTCTCCAGGGCGCTTGGGCGAAACTCGAAGAATCGGCCCAACCCGAACCGGCCGACAATTCCTATTGCTACGTTTGCCATGCGAATTACCAGGAAGAAGAGCTGACGAAGTTCCATCTGCCGATGGGAGTGGGATGCGAATTGTGCCACGGCATGTCCGACGAGCACAGCGCGGACGAAGACGGTTTGACGCCACCGGAAATCATGTGGCCGAAGCCTTGGATCAACGTCACGTGCATGGAATGCCATCCGTACGAGGAACTGGCCAAGGAGCATTCGCACGAGGAGTTTCTCGCCAAAACGTCGCCGGAACAGGTCTGCACCGATTGCCACGGCAAGGAACACCGGTTGAGTGTGCGGACTCGCGTCTGGGACCGGGAGACCGGCAAGCTGACGGACTGCGATGGCGTGCGCATGATGGACGCCGATTCGCCCGCCGGAGCGGCCCGCTGACGCCGATCGTCGGCGCTGGAGAATCGAGATACCACGCGAGACTTACGAAGCGCGTGAACTAGCCGAGGCATTACGTTCCGAACTGCTGGGCAAACGCTGAAATCCAGACGGTTATTCGGGTCAACGCGGCGTGTCCCGGTCTTGCCACAGACGTGCGAGCGAAACACGGGCGGCGAGAACCTTGGCGAAGAACTTGATCGCTTGGCAGCCCCACAGGGCCACGGCGAAAAAGGCAATGCTGGCCGCGATGTAGGTTAGCCCTAGCCGGTGGACCGAATACCAGTACAGCAGGAGCAGGCCGCAAGGCAAGCAGACCAGCATGACCAACAGCTTGTCCAACGCCAGTTTCGCGTGCTTCTTGCTTTCGAACTCCATGATCACGGTTTGCGCGGCGACGTTGGCGAGGGCGCGCATTGCCCGAAGGTCGGTCGCTGCAAGCTCGTCGCCACTGCGACCGCACTTGGTGGTCGAACTGCTGCTGCGGCGGCGAGATTCTTCGTTCGTTGACTTGGCAACCGCTGGTTGATCTTCAAACGAAGCGGAATCGTCCTCCGGGATTTCAACCGTTTCAGGCACTCGCGACCCAATGCCCGCCATTTCGTCATCGACCGGGAGCGACTCGCTGGCTGAGTCGTCGCTGGCCAACGGGACCGTCCGCGCCGGACGTTCTGCACTGACCCGTTCGAGTAGTCGTTCCAAGTAATCGCGGATCGCTTGGTCCTCGTCACTCGCCGGGTAAGAGGCGTGGAACTCGTCGGCTGAATCAGCCGGCCCGGCGTCGACCATCGTTTCGGTGTCCGTGTCGTCGGCAAGCAGCGCATCCATCTCGGCGGTTGGCTCGAGTTGCAAATCGTCGAGGGCAGACGTGTTGAACGGTGTCGTCGGGACGGATGGAACTTCGGCCAGTGGACTCTCCTCGGCGGAATGTTCCGTGGACGGATGCCCTTTGGCAAGGCATTCGTCATCCAACAACTGCTGAAGGTCTTCCAGTCGCTGCCAAACGTCGGTTAAGTCGTGACGCAGACGATTCAACTCGTCGCGCATCAAATGCACTCGTGTCTGCGGAATCCCTTGAAGCACTTCCATCACCCCCAAGCCGCATGAGTTGGCTAATGCAGACGTGCCAGCCGGCGACACCCCGCGACCTACAGATGACTTAGCTCAAAATCCAACTCGGGTCAAAGCAACAGCGGACAAAGTGCATATTCCCTGCGTTTTCTGCCGAGATTCGCTGTACCCGAGAGCCGATTATGCCGATTATCCGAAAGCAATTGAAGATTCCGAAATTGCGGCGGGGGACAACGATCCCGCGACGATGGTTCCACCGCGGGCGAAGTGTCCACTTTCGCGGGGAAAAACGTCCACGTGGTTGTCCGATTTCCAGTTTTTCGCAAGGTCTTTCCGAACAACTAGTTACAGAAACCGTAAAACGATCAGTCAGGACGGCTGGCAGAGAAATCCAATTCGCGACTTCCCCGCGCCGCGGACGTTCCTATACTTCCGTGCCGCAGTGATAGCATCCTCCACGTGGTCACCGCTGATTGCGGTTCCTCCCGGGGGGTGTGTCCAGCGACCCGTCCATGTCGGTCCGATCGGGCCAGTTCGATTCGGGTCCCAACTCTCAGATCAGGATGAAAGACATGACACGAAACGAAGCCATATCCAGTTTGCGGAAAGTTCTGCTCAAGCGGCGCGACGCCTTGCGGAGTGCCTTGGCCGGCGACTTGAGTTTGTTGCACGAGTTGCGGGGGGAGACACGCGGAGACGTGATCGATTATGCGCTGGACGCGGCGCAGGACGAGATCAGCACGCAGTTGGCCGAGGTGGAAAGCCGGGAATTGGCCAACATCGAGACTGCGCTGGAAACCATGCGGGAAGGCTCGTACGGGGATTGCGCCCATTGCGGCGAAACGATTCCCTTGGCCCGTCTTCAAGCCCTGCCCTACGCGACGCTGTGCATTCGCTGCCAACGCGAATCCGAAAAAGTCGGACCGGTGCGACGCGGGGGGAACTGGGGGCGGGTCGCCGATTCGTCCCCCTTGGACGCCGATGTCATGCTCAGCGACATCGAACTCGACGTGACCTAGTCGTGGCGGGCCACTGCAACTTGTTGCTCGGCAGACACCGGCTGACGGACTTCGCGGTCCGACACGCCGCGTCGATGGCGAGTACTGCGAACTTTCCGGAGAAGTGACGGATGACCCTTCGCCATTCCGGTCACGCTGACCGGCGCCCCGCAATTTTCCTGATGCTCGCCATCCTGTCACTCGGTTCTCCGAAGGGGATGGCACAAACGCCATCCGGCGAGAGGAGCAGCGTCGACCAACGGAGCCAGTTGTACTCGGAGATCTCCGCGGAAGTCGCCGAACTCGAACGCCAAGGAACGCTGCTCAAGAAAGTGGTCCGCTTCGTCAAGCCGTCGGTGGTGCATATCGAGGCCAAGAAGACGACGCCAACCAATGTGGCCATGACAGCTCGGCGATCCGTCGAAGAAGCGGGCTCGGGCGTGATCGTGGAACTCACGGAACGTCGCTTCGTGCTCACCAACCGCCACGTCATCAAGGACTCGGAACTGAACCAGATCAAGATCCAGTTGTCCGACGGTCGCGTCATTTATCCGACCAGGGCTTGGTCCGATCGCTTGTCCGATGTCGCCGTCATGGAAGTTTCAGCTCGCGATCTGGTGCCGGCCAGGATTGGAAACAGCGACGCGCTGGACATCGGCGATTTCGTCCTTGCCGTGGGCAGCCCCTTCGGCCTCAGTCACTCGGTTACCTACGGAATCATCAGCGCCAAGGGACGCCGCGATTTGAAGCTGGGCAACGGGGACGTGAAGTACCAGGACTTCCTGCAGACCGATGCCGCGATCAATCCGGGCAACAGCGGGGGACCCTTGTTGAATTTGCGGGGCGAGGTCGTGGGAATTAACACGGCAATCGCCAGCAGCTCGGGAGGTAGCGAAGGCATTGGATTCACGATCCCGATCAACATGTTCGTCCGCATCGCCGAACAGTTGGTCCAGAGTGGCAACGTCCGCCGCGCCTACCTGGGCGTGCGGTTGGATCGTCGTTTCACCGCCGCCCAGGCCAACGAGCTGGGGCTGCCTATCACCCGCGGAGCGATGGTGACCGATGTCACGCCCAATTCACCGGCCGCGAGTGCTCGCCTGCAGGTCGGCGATATCATCGTGAAGGTCGATGGCACTGAGATCGAAGGTGACGACCACTTGGTCAACCTGATCAGCCTGTTGCCCATCGACCGACAGATCGCGATCATGCTCTATCGCGACGGAAAACCGCTGACTCTAACCGCCCGCGTCGGTGACCGCGGCGATTTCGAACAAGAGTAGTTCATCCGTGCTTCTTGAGCTCAATCGGAATGCGGTCGATCTTTGCTGCCAGGATGAAGTCGTTCTCGCTGAGTCCGCCGATCGCGTGCGTCCAAAGTTCAATCGCTACATTCCGATAGCCCTCCAAGTGCAGATCGGGATGGTGCCCGTCTTCCTCTGCGATCTCCGCCACCCGATTGAAGAAATCCATCGCGGCCTGGAAGTGTTTCACGATCCACTCTTTGCGGATTCGCTGCCCATCGCGCACTAGACGCCAGCCTGTCAGGCCGTCCAGTTGTGCTCTCGCTTCGTCCAACGAGCATGCGTCGACCCCGCCTTCGCACGGCTTGCATTTCTTTCCGACAAGTTGGTCCGCAGCTAATACTTGCATCTCTGAAACTCCTATGATTCTTCCACGAATCTCTCCCTCTTGCTTTCTATGGTTCAAAAACCGATTTTTCAAGCCCTGCAAAAACGGTAAAGACAGGATTCCTGACCGAGCGAGGTCTCGCCGCGACTCTTGGGGGTTGGCCCTTCCGTGCCGACGGACTGGCTCGGAAATCCGTCCCGCAAGACGTGCCCTCGATGCGTCGATATCTTCCATGATCCCCTTTCTCACGATTGGTTCCGTCTGATAGCATTCGGGCAGCGGGGGTGCTTCAGAGAAGGGAGAGCAGCAGGTCATGGAACTGGCGCAACGCTTGTTGGCATTGTCGGCCGAACACGAAGAGCCGGGCGAGTTCTTGGACGAAGCCCTTCCGGTCTTCATGGCCATCACGGGGGCCGACTGTGCCTCGGTCGTGCGCGGCGAGCGGGGAAGATGGCGGGTGATCGCCCAGGCCGGCACGACTCCTGAACCACCCTACGAACTGTTCGGCGAAGCGTTGGACCGGGAAACGGGCGTCCGCCGTGCGGGATGGTCGGTTGTCCCGTTGTTGGGCCAGTTGCCGCGCGGCGAGGTGCTGGCCGTCCGCATCAAATCGGGCGAGGCTCGCCAAACGCTCGCCGAGTTCGCGACTCTGGCCAATGGGCTCGATTCCGCCTTGGCCACCGTGCGAACCCGGTCTCGGCAGAATCGTAAGATCCGGCGGCTGCAAACCATTCTGGAGATCACGGGGCAATGGCGGCAGACACAGCGAACCGACGACTTGTTGCGGCAGATCGCCGAAGCGTCGACTCGATTGCTGAGTGCCGAACGAGCGAGCATTTTCCTGTGGGACAAGCGCGGCAGGACGCTGGTCGGTCGCCCTGCGCTGGGAATCGACGAGGGGGAATTGCGGATCGCCGACGATGTCGGGGTGGTGGGCGAGGTCGTGAGGAGTGGCCAACTGCGGCGGGTGGACGCTGAGGAAGCCGCTCGCGAGATCGATCGCCGAGTGGACAGGCAGTTGAAATTCAACACCCGCAACTTGCTGTGCGCGCCCCTGCGCACCGCGGACGGCGAGCCGTTTGGCGCCTTCGAGGTCTTGAACAAGAGCCAGGGAGACTTCACGGAAGACGACGAAACCGCCCTGACCGAATTGGCCTCGCACGCAGCTCTCGCCTTGGCAAACACCCAGCAGTACGAGCAACTGGCGCGGGTGCGGAACCAGATGGCCGACCAAGCGGCCGCCCAGGTCCAGTTGATTGGCGAGTGCTCGGCGATCGAGGCGCTGCGAACGACGGTCGGTCGCATCGCGGACACGGACTTGGCCATTCTGATCCTGGGCGAGAACGGGACGGGCAAAGAAGTGGTCAGCCAGATGGTTCACTACCTGAGCCAACGGCGTCACCAGCCGTTCGTGGCCGTCAATTGCGCGGCGTTGACCGAGACGCTTCTGGAGAGCGAGCTGTTCGGGCACGAAAAGGGAGCCTTCACCGACGCACACGAAGCACGGCCGGGCAAGTTCGAGCTGGCCAACGGAGGCACGCTGTTTCTGGACGAAATCGGCGACATGAGTCCGGGCGGTCAGGCCAAACTGCTGCGGGTTCTGGAAGAGAAGGTCGTCGTTCGCGTCGGCGGATCGCGTCCGATTGCCACCGACGCCCGCGTGATCGCGGCGACCAACCAGAATCTGGCCCGGCTAGTGCGCGACAAACGGTTCCGCGAAGATCTGTTCTTCCGGTTGAACGTGGTCACCTTGGATCTGCCGCCGTTGCGGGAACGCGGCGACGACGTGTTGTTGCTGGCCGAGCATTTCCTTCGGGCGTTCTGCGTGAAAGCGCGCCGCTCGCCGCCCCGGTTCACCGCCGCCGCTCGCAAGCGATTGCTCGATCACAGTTGGCCGGGAAACATCCGCGAGTTGCGGAACCTGATGGAACGCTTGGCTTACCTGTCGCAGGGCGAGAAGATCGATGCGGGCGACCTGGAGTTTATTCTCGCGCCCGAACCCTCGACCGCCTCGGTGTTCACCTTAGGGCAATCGCTGACCGAAGCGACTCGCCGCTTCCAAATCCAGTACATCGAGCGACAGATCGAGGCCTCGCGCGGCAACATGACCGACGCCGCGGAACACCTGAGTCTGCACCGCTCGAATCTCTACCGCAAGATGCGGCAACTAGGCATGACCACCGACGACGAACCAGCGTAGCACGGGCTGCCAGCCTGTGCTGCGGCACTACGTCCGCCGGACCGTGCGGTACATGGGCAAGTGCCGGTAGTACACCTGCAGAGTCAACAGGGCCATCGACGTGGCGTACATGCGTCCGGCTCGCGAACCGTAGTCGGTGCCCTGCGGATTCCAACTGCCGTCCTTGTGACCGGAACGCTCTTGCGAACGAATCAAGTGCTCGCGCATGCGGTGGTTCCACAGGTCGAAATCTGGCCCTTCCATGTGATGCAGAACCTGCGTGGCGTAGTAGTAGTAGTAAATCGAACCCAGGCTCGTCCCCGATTCCGGCGGCAGATTCGCCATCAAATGCTGGCAACCGGCGATCAGGTCCGGCTGATCGTTTCTCCATCCCAGGTACTGCCGCGTCAGCAGTCCCGCAGCGGTCAACGTGAGCTTCTCGGGGGTTCCCGGCGTGTAGGCGTATCGGGACATCTTCGCGCCATCCGGACCCACCCCGCAGGAATCGACAAACCTCGCGGCCCGCTCCAGCGGAGGTTTCAGCACGTCGATTCCGGTCAATTGGGCGCTGCGGATCGCCAAGAAGACCCAGCCGGTGACCGACATGTCGCCGGCCTGACCGGCCGAGTAGCGCCAGCCACCGCCGGCCTGGTGCTGCGCGTTCAGCAGATATTTGATCGCCAATTGGGCGTTCACCTTCAATCGTTCGTCACCCGATAGCCCGTAGGCTTCGCAGAAAGCGATCGTCGCCAGCGCGTGGGCGTACATGCTGCCGCCCAGAAAACCGTCCTTGTTGTCCTTGCTGCGGACCTGGTTCTGCGCCAGGTAGATCAGGCCCTTTTCGACCACCGGCATGTAGCTGGCCAATTCAGCCGGTTCCTTCGGCGCACGATTGTGCGTCACCCCGGCGCCCAGGAAAGGCAGAATGCCGAACGCTGTGCCCGCCGTCGGACTGTCGTCCAACTGCTTCTCGAACTCGGTCATGCAGTCGCAGCCGGCGATGTCCTTGGAATACTCTTTCAGCGACCAACTGCCGTCGGCCTGCTGATGCGCCGCCAGCCATTTCAGGCCTCGCATCACGGCCGCTTCCGATTCGGCGGTGCCACCGTAGAAGTCCAGCAGCGCCTGCTTGCTCTCGGTGGTCAGCCGCCCACCGATCGAGCCGCGTTTCAGCAGCGAACTGATCTCTTTGTTGGCGGTCACACCGGGAGGAAAATAGGACTCGTCACCGCCCGCAACTCGGATCACGATCGGGCCGGTGGCGGTCAAGTGGCCGGCGGTCGAGACGATCTTGGACGACGACACCCGCTGCTCGGCGGCGGGCGAGGCAGTGATTTCGAGCGTGGCCGTGGTGCCGTCCGGCGCGACGGAGACTTCGCGGACGGTGACGCCCGGAGGCAACGAATCCGCCTTGAGCTGGACGGCGCCGTTGTAGCCTCGGCGTTCGACCGGCACTTCGACCCGCTGCGTTTGGCCCGGAGAAAGCGTCACGACCCGGAACGTGTTGACCACGAACGGCCGACTCTCGATCTTCAAGGGGACTTCGACGACGATTTCACGACCGTACAAGGTCGTCGCGATCTTCAGCGGGTAAGTCCCGTCCTTGACCCCCGGCACGGCCGCAATGTCCAGCTTCGTTGCATCCTGCCCGGCGTGGATGTCGGCCATCGTGCAGGTCACATTGTCCGGCGCGCCATCCACCCGCAGCTCCAGCGGCCCCTCGAAACCATCCCTCTGGACTGCGACGTTCACGGTTTGATTCTTGCCTGGTTGGAGCAGCACCTCGGACACCGGCAGAAAAGTCGGCAACTGCAAGCGCGGCACATGCACCGCAAGCGGTTGGGAGGCGGTCTGCTCGCCCAACTTGACAGTCACGGAAACGGTGGCGACCAGATCCACATCGCCCAGCGTCATGTCGGCCGCCAGGACGAGCTGGGTGCTGGAATCGTTGGGGCCGATCGGCTCCGCCTTGGCCGTCACGCCCTCGGGCATCGCGTCGGCCTGCACCTGGATCGGCCCTTCGTTGCCGTTGCGTTGAACTGCCACTTCCACGGCGGCGTGTCCGCCGGGCTGAAGCGTCACGCCGGGCAACTCGGCCAACTGGATCGGATCGGGTTCGGGCGGTGGCGGCGGTGGTTCGGGCGTAGTCTCGACCACGGGTTCGGGCGTTTCGATTACTGGTTCCGGCTTTGAACCGCCGCATCCGGCCATCCACAGCCCCCAAGTCGCCACCACAATCACTCGCCAGACATTGCGATTTGTCATGACTGAACGCTCCGTAATCCCGTGGAAAACCTCGACGTGTTGCGCTTTGATTCTCCCACACCCCAAGGCCGTGTCAACGGTGTCAGTCCTTCTTGGGCGGACCGTCCAGCAATACGCGCAGGGCCAGTTCGGGCAAGCCGGATACGACGAACAGATCCTCGGGGTATCGGCGCAAGGCGACCATGCCGTCGAAGATTGTCCCAGCGTCGTGCGCGTTCAATCCCATCCCGGCCAGGTATTGCAGCCGCAGATTCCGGTCGCGGTTGATCTGGGCGCCCGCCAGCCACGGCTGCAGCTCGGCCGACCGCCCCGCGTAGTTCTTCATCAGCCCCAGCGCCGATCCTAAATGGATCTCGTTCAATGCGTCGAGGATTTCCATGTGGTCGGGGCGTTCCAGCCGCCGCTGCAATTGGGCGACGTCGATCTGCATCGGCTCGGCTTGGGCCAAGAGAACGATGTCGTATCCCTCGCCCGCGATATCGTTGCTCCAAATCGTGCCTTCCGGAAACACCTCCAGGAACGTGGCGATCTGACTCTGCACCGCCGCCAGATTGGTCTCGTACAGCGGCACCCACTGCGTGACGATTCCGCCAGGTTTCAAATGCCGTTTGCAGCGTTCGAAATACTCTTTCGAGTACAACGAGGCGGCGCCTTTGACCCAAGGATGGATCGGATCCGACGTGATGATGTCGAACTGTTCGCCCGTCGTCGCAATGTAGTGCCGCGCGTCGTCGTAGACCAGTTCGACGCGTGAATCGGCGATCACCTGGTGGTTCTCCGGTCCAAAATAGCGGCCGGCAGCGGCAGGAATCGACGATTCGATCTCGCAGATGACGATCCGTTGAACGTCGGGATGCAGCACAAAGCAACCGGCGGTCACCGCCGCGCCGCAGCCGACCACCAGAACCGACTCCGGACGCGGATGGATCAGCGCGGGCAGGTGCCCGAGCAACCGCTGCAATCGCATATCCTGCGGCTCGCTGGACGCGACGACTTTGCCGCTAACGTGAAAACTCCGCACTCCGGTGGACAATTCCGAGACGGCGATCGAGGCGTTCATCCCCTCGCCCACGTGCAGAAACTCGGGCATGTCCGGGTAAGTCGGAAGATAGCGTCCATAAGCAATCAGCCCCGGCGGTGGCTTGGGGACTGTCGCGATCAAGGCGACGGCCATTCCGACCAAGCCCAGCAATCCCAACGAACCGACCAAGCCGCCCGTGGGGCCTGTCGGGTCCGCCGCCGAATTCGTTCTGCGGAGCCGCACGATCCGCGGTGTCAACATCAGCAGCGCCGCGGTTACCGACAATCCCATCAGCGACCGTTGCGCGATTTGCGTGCCGAAGGCCGGAATCATCAGCATGCTGAAGACCAACGCCCCAGCGATCGCGCCAACCGTATTGGCGGCATAGATCCCGCCGACCAATCGCCCGGGATCCTGCCCGCGCGACGCAGCCGCGGCCAACGCCAGCGGGAAACTCGCGCCCCAGAGACAAGCGGCCGGCAGCATGGCCCACACGCAACGCATCAAATCCAACTGGAACATGGTCCATGGCGAAGCGGCCAGCGACACGTCGATCGGCCAATACGGCAGCGACAGACACAACAAGCTGGCGGCCCAGGCAACCGCGGCGGTCAGCAGCAACTGGCACAGGCCCAACGCCCAACGCGGACAGAGGGGCCCCCGGGCCAGCATGGACCCGACGCTGCTGCCGATCCCCAAACCGGTGAGAAACACCGCCAGGATGATCGAGAACGTGTAGACCGTCGCGCCCAGCATCAGCGACAGCAACCGAGTCCAAACCACCTCGGCTCCCAACGCCGCCATGCCCGACAAGCCGATCGCGACGTAGACCGGCCAATTGGCCCCTGGCACGGACGCCTCGCCGCTCTGGGCCTGAGGCACCTGCGGCTGATATGGGGCAATCGCCGCCAGCCCCAGGCCGATCGCTGCCACGGCCAGATTGATCGTCACCGCGACCCAGGTTGCCACGGCCACGTCATGCACACGCAGCAGATAGAAACCCGCCAGCAGACAGCCGAACACAGCTCCCGCAATATTCGCGCCGTAGAAGAACCCCAACCAGGAAACCCCCTTGGGCGTCGCTTCCATCCACCGGGCGATCGCCGGCAAGGTCGCGCCCATCAGGACGGTCGGCGGCAGCAGAGCCACGGCGCAAACTGTGGCCCGCCATGCCACCGCCGGCACTCCTCCGCGCGCGAACGCCAGATAGGCTTCGCCGGCCAACGGCAGCAGGAAAAGAAGGGCCAAGCCGACGGCGCCGATCGCCAACTCCAGGACAGCGTAGACGGCCAATGGATGCCGTCGGATCGACACCAACCGGGCAAACCCGAAACTGCCCAGACACATGCCGCCCATGAACGTGCCCAGCAGCACGCCCAGCGAGACGGCCGACGAGCCGATGACCAACTGCAAGATCTGAAACCAGACGATTTCGTAGATCAGCGCCGAACAACCGCTGCCCACGAACAACAGCAGCAGCACAGGTAGAAATCGCCGCGATACGGCATCGAAAGACGTTTCAACGCTCATGGAGACCCATTTCCGAAGCACTGTCCGAACGATCTGTTTCGCCAAGCTCCTGTTGGATCGCTCGTTCCAACTCGTCGGGCTTGAACCCGCCGGGGCCGCGGCCCCCAGTGTACGCGATCCGGCCGTCCCGGCCCACCAGATACAACCGATCCGGCCACGCGGCATAAGCTCGGTTCACTCGGTCGTCCAGCCGGTCGACGATAGCAGGAATCGGAAGATTTAGATCGTCGATGCAAGCGTTGCATACTTCCTTGCGCTCCAGCAAATCGATCGGATCTTCGATCGCCAAGAAGCTGCTTGGAGCCGGGGAATCGATCGCGTGTGCCTCGCGGATGTAGACCAGCAGGAATTCGACGTCCTCGTGGTAACGATCGTACAGTTCAGTCAGCCGACCGGCCGACGCACGAAACGGCGGTCACGTATAGCTGCCAAAGACCAGCGCGACGGGCCGCTTGCCCGCAAAGCTCGAAAGCCGCACCGTTTTGGTTTCTTCCTTGGCCGAAGGCAACTCGAAATCGGGTGCCTTTTCGCCCACTCGCGGCGCCACGGCAGCCGTTGTCGGTTTCGGCTTCTTCCGAGCCGGTCCACCTCGCCCGGCGGTACCGCGGAAATCCTCGACGCTCAGTACCCCGTCACGGTTGTGGTCCAACGCCCGGAACCTCTCTTCACCGCGCGGATACTCGTCCCGGTCGATCCGTCCGTCCCCGTCCGCATCGTGCTTGCCCGCCAGCGCCTTCCAGACCTCGTCCGGACCGCCTCGCCCACGGAATTCCTGCGCCAACCCTGTCAAGGGAATCAACCCGAGAGTCAACACCATCAGTCCCCGCGACATGCCGATCTTCCTTCCATTTTCCGATATACGACGCGACGGCCCAGAAAATTCCAGCCCCTGCGACATTTGGGGCTCTCGGCGGATGGGCGACGAATTCACCCCTGCCAATGAACCCCAGCCTCGCAGCAAAGTTCCGCCCGACAAACCGCATCGGGTGTCGGGCGAGGTTCGCAGTGCCGTCGATATCCTTCGGCAAGCGACCAGCAAATGCAGGATCGCCCGAAAGCGTGAAATGTTTCCGTTTGGATCAGGGCACTGGTGCGAGCGAGAGCCAAGCGGGGGCATGGCGGTCTTGGGTCTGGTTGGCGAAACGCAAGGGTTTGCCGCCGGGCAGGGGATGAATGACTCGCAGGGCCACGACGGCAGCGCGTTCAGGGATTTTCTTCAGACCGACGGTCGTCTTCCATACGGCCGACGGCTCGCCCGGCAAAATCCCCTGCAGCGACCAGTCCGTGGGCCAGCGGGCGAGCACCGAACCGGATGCGTCCAGGACGGCCAGTTCGATCGCCCATCCGGGATGATAGAACGGCGCGATGCCCGTGTTGCGAACTTCCAGTGTCAGCCGAACTTGGTCCGCGTCGATTCGCACGTCGGCCGACTTGACATGAAATTCGTAGCCCATGCGCCGCACCTCGGCCAGCGCCCGCTGAATCCGTTCAGGCGATGCCTGCTGACGAAACATGCCGGTATCCATCAGCCAGGTGACGTGGGTAGCATCCCGGCATGCATCAAACGATTGGCCCGGCGGCGTACAAGGCGGGTCGTCGAAACAGCAGCCCCAGACTTCCGGGCGGATCTCGCCGCCGATCGGAAACCGTTTCCACGTCTCTTCGGCGCCGGCCCGGATCAGCCGGGCTTGAAAGAACCAGTCGTCCGACCGGCGGCCCGTGTTCAACGTGGCGTAGGCGAACGAATCGTCGTGGTAGCCAAACGGGCGTTGGTGGGTGGGAGCGTATCGAGGATCGTCCTCACCCGCCGGGTAGCGGAGTAAGACCGGTGTCTTCCGAAAACTCTGCGCGTAGGCGTCCAGCACTTCGCGCTGGACATCCTTGCTGGCCCACAGATCTGTGCGGGGGTGGGTGTGCCATTCGCCCCAGGTGCCCAGCAGTCCGGCCGTGATATAGGCGATCCGCGGGTCGCCGTCGTACCGTTTGCCAAGTTCGCGGACGAACTGCTGCAGGGCCTTGCGCAGCAACGGGTCTTCGTAGTCGGGAGTCTCCACCGCCTTGGGCGGCCAGGGCGCGGTATTCGTGTTTTCGTACCGATGAACGGTCAAGCCGGCATCGATCAGGAAACGCGGGATCAGGTTCGTCCGGCCGGGATACTCGAGCATGATCCGGAACACGGCCTGATTGCCCCGGCTGGCGATATCATCGAGTAGCTTTTCCAGCGGCTGGAAATCGTATTGGTCATCGCCCGTGACCAATTGGGACAGCGCCAGGTACTGGAATTCCATGCTGTGCGGAAATCGATCCGCCGACGGTCGGGCGTATGGGACCAGGCCCCGCAGCGGATTGTCGGCCGGACTGGGCGCGTACTGAAGCTCGACCGGTTGAGCGATAACGCGGGCTGGTATCGCCACAAACAACGAGACGAGAAACAAGGCGGAGACGTGTTTCACCGGATGTCCTTTCTGAACAGCCTGAAGCGCAAGCAATCGAGCGAAGACGGTGCGACGCTCGATGTCCCAGTTTACGGTACAGCGCATCAGGATGTCGATCACCGTCGGCACCCGCGGTTCAGAATGGAAAATCACGGATTTCGCACGGCGGACGTGAACGTCCGTGGCTCACGCGGGGCGACGGACGAGGATGTCCGTCGTACGGAGTCCGCCTCCCGTGCAGAATCGATCGCCAGACTACTCTAGCCTCGCTCCCAATTCACGGATGCTTGCCGAAAGAACACGATGATCCCGCCAGTTCCCGCTATTTTCCACGCATGATGATGGCGCCGTCGTCGGTGCCGCGTTGGTCTTTGGGCTGGCCCGAGGCGCTTCGCGCCCATTGGTGCAACTCGCCCAGTTCCTTCCGCAGGGCGTTCAGATCGGCGTTCAGCGATTTGGCGGGTTGACCATCCATCGTCTAGTTTTCTCCTGGGGTGACGGATCGAACGGCTCTCCGACCATTTGATCGGCTCGACCTCGAACAGAATTTTCGTGCGGGCGAGGGCCGCTGCAAAACCCGGAAAGCTTGCCAGCTTTGCTTGAGCCGATTCGGCGGGGACGGAAGATTTTGCCCAGCTTATCGGTCGTGGCCGGGAAACGTGGAGTCACGCCTAGAATCGGCCGATATCGCACATGTCCCCTAACGCGAAAGGAAAGAACATGCCCGAGACCCTGCGCATTCAAGACCTGCCCGCCCACGACATCGCCGAGTTGCTGGCCGAGGACGGCAACGACCTCAGCCCTCGTCAAGTCATTGCCTTGCAGCAGTTCATCGAGGACATCGGCGGCATCGAAAACGCCTACGCGGCCGTCGAAATGCTGAGCGAGTTGGAGAACGCCGCCTGAACCTGCGGCGCAGACGCTCCCTCTTCGCCAGCCATTGTCGTTGGACCAACCGCTACGCTTTCGCAGGCGTGGCGGTTTTTGTGCGCCGATTGCTACGGCGCGCTAACCGATGCGACCGGCCGGACAACGGGCGCGAGACACAACGGTTCAGGTACTCAATGTACTACGAGCTTGCCCCGTCGAGGCTCGCGTTCGTGGCCACGATGATCATGGCTGCTCGCATGCCTCCTGCTCACTCCTTGGACGAGCAATCCTTTATTGTTTCCCCGTCCCGTTACAGCGACAGCACGAACTCGACCAGCGCGTCGATCTCGTCTTCGTTCAACTTTTCGTTCGGCCGCAGACCGTGGCGTCCTTCGGTCAGTAGCTGGCGGATGGTGGTGTAGCGTCCGTCGTGCAGATAGGGCGCCGTGCGCCAGGCCTCGACCAGCGTCGGAGTGTCGAAGCGATCGAGTCGGTCGTTCGGCGTCCGCGTGCCGACATTGTGCGCCCGCAGATCGGTGTACAGCGGCGCGGGGTGGCAGCGATAGCAACCGATGCGGTCGCTGTCGTACAACTCACGACCCCGTTCCGCCAATTCGCTCAATCCGCCATCGACCAAATAGGGACTGGGCACGGGGCGCAATGACTTCAGATAGGCATCGATCGCCACCGAATCCTCGTCGGGCGGCTCGCTGAACAAGATGTGGACGAACCCCGCACGCACGGCGATTTCGGCCGTGGCGCGAACTCCCAACGCCATCGAGGGCGGCGTCGCATGAGACAGCAACATGCTCTTGGTATTCTTGGGATTGCCCGGCCCGTCGTTCAGCAGATCCCAGTTCAGACCGTCCACCCGCGCGTCCGGATGGCAGCTTGCGCAGCTCTGCCAGTGCTGGTAACACAGCGTCGCATCTTCGAACAGCAGGTGCCCGCGCCGCACCTCGGTGAGCACGGGAGCCGCCCCCAGGGCGATCTCATTCATGCGGGCTTCGCCGCCGGGATGCAGATCAACCTGGGCGATGCTGTCGCTGAAATACTGGGCGACGTAGACCTTCGAGCCAACGGCGGCCAGTCCGCGCATTCCCTTGCCCGGCAGCGCGATCCGCCGCCACAGACTCGCGCCCAGACTGGGATAAATCGGCCACGCCACCATCATCGGCTGCATCGTGCGGCGGGCTTGGTCGCTCAATAAGTCCTCGGCACGGATCACGGCCAGTTCGTGAGTCCCGGCAACGCTGATGTAGACCATCGTGCCGTCGGCGGACCATAGCACGTCCCAAGGATTTCCTGCGCCTCGGTAGTATTCGTCCAAACCGATCGTAGCGATGACGGTACGCTGAGGCAGATCGATGACGCTGACCACGTTCACGTTGATCCAGCCCGTGTCCACCCGGAACGGAACGCTCTCGAAATTCGACAACAGGTGCGTTACCAGCGCGTACTGTCCGTCCGGCGAAACGCTCATCCCGCGAATGCCGTTGGCGCCGTGCGGAAGCGCGGTGGTCGAGGTCTGCAGTGACTGGGTATCGACGAATGTCACCCGGGGCGAGACGTTGCCTTCGAACGCGCGGTCGGTCCGCGTGTTCGGCAGATGGTCGGCAACCAGCAAGGTGCGTCCGTCGGGCGTCATCGCCGCCACGATCGGCTCGCGGTCGGCACGGATTCGCGCGACAAGGTCGCCGGTCGTCAGGTCGAACACCGAAACGTCGTTGTCGAAGCGGTTGCAGACGTACAGCCGCTTGCCGTCCGAGCTGAACACGGGACTCATCGCGGTGTGACCGGCCGGAAGGACTTGCAGCGACTGGCCGGTGTCGGCATCGAGCACAACCACGCCGCTCTTGGGTGCGGCACACGTGACCGCCAACCGCGACGCATCGGGACTGAGCGCCAGCCCCGTGGGCTCCGCGGGCAGATCCACGCGGCGGATCACCTTGCCATCCGCGGTCCCGACCCAGGCCACTTGCCTGGCATCTTCGCAAGCGACGTACAACGTGCGGCCGTCGGGGCTCACCGCCAGCGATCTCGGTCCCAAATAGCCGGGCGCCGGATCAGCAGCCGACGCGCCGCGACTGCCAACGCAGGCGCCCAACAATCCTACAAACAGCAAACGGACAACTCTTGCCGCCGGAATCGGTGTCTTTCTCATGCTTCACTGTCTCGCCTTATAATTCCCATGTCTCAAGCCAATTGAGCGTGCCGAGAACCGATCATCGGAGACGGGCACGCCGCCGAAACGGGCGGCTGACTGGACGTAGAATGTACCGACGGACAGATACGCCTGTCAATTTCGCTTCGGAAAGAGGTGCTGGAGAAGCAGGCGATGGGGACGCACGCGGCGAGATGGCTGTGCGCGCGGGGTGCTTCGCGCGCGATGGCTCGGCGGACGGCCCGGATGGCTGCGATCCGGGCTCGTCCGGGAGATTGGCGAGTGATGTCTAGCGTTTCTTCATGGAAATGCTCATGCCGCCACCCTGCATGTAGAACAGCGTTTCGACTTCGGGACTGGTGGTGATCGCCTTGACGAAGGCCGGATCGGCCTGTCGCGCGTTCATGTTGTGCGCGCAGATGATTCCGCCGGGGCGCACCAGCGGCAGAAGTTTCTGGAAATAATCCAGATAGCCTTCCTTGTCGGCGTCGATGAACACCAGATCGATCGGACCTTTCAACTCGGTCACCTTCTGGTGCGCATCGCCTTCGACGACCGTGATTCGGTCGGCCACGCCAGCGGCGGCAAAGTTCTCACGCGCCAGCGCGGCCGTGTCCGGATCGATCTCGTGAGTCGTCACGTGACCGTCGGTCTTCCGCAGCGCCATGGCCATCCAGATCGCGGAGATCCCGTTCGACGTGCCGATCTCGACCACTTGCTTCGCATCCAGGGATTCGGCCAGGGTCCGCAGCAGACGGCCGTCCGCGGCGGGAACGTTCATCCGCCGCCCCTGTTTCTGGAGAATGTCTTCGATCGCTTTCAGAATCTTGGCCTCGTCTTCGTCCTTGGGCTGCGTGCTGCTCTCGAACGCGATCTGTCCGCCAGCACCGGGACCGGGGCCGAAGCCGGGACCGCCCGGAGGCGGACCACCGCGGCCACCGCGCCCGCCGGGAGGGCCTGGCGGCTGTGCGCTAAGGCTGCCAACCATCACGACGAACAGGACCGTGGCCAACCACGGCGTCAGAATCGCGAAACGTCTCATTGCATTGCTCCAATAATACTGGAAGGGAAAAAACTCACTGGGGAATAAACGTCCGAGATCGTATTTTGTTGCGTCCCCGTTGAAAAAGCCACCGCGTTTCCAGCATTCCGTCCATCTGGGATCGAAAGATTGACCAAGCGTCTTGCCGCTGGAGGGGAAACGGCTCACAATGGGGAACACGGTGGACCAAGAGGCACGCGGTTCGAGGCCCGAACAAGACGGCGGTCGGATTGGAAATCGGTCATGTCAGGAACATTCGATCCCTATCATCGCTGGCTGGGGATTCCGCCTGAGGAGCAGCCGCCCCATCACTATCGACTGCTCGGAATCGCCCCGTTCGAATCGGATCGCGAAGTGATCGATTCCGTGGCCATGCGGCACATCGGCTTTCTTCAGGAGATTACGGACGCGGCGCATGTGAAGCACGCACAGCGGCTGTTGAACGAACTTGCCGCCGCCCGGCGCTGTCTGTTGGACCCCGACAAGAAGGCCGCTTACGACGCGGAATTGCGACTTCGGCTGGCCGAGTCGATTCCGGCGCCTCCGCCGTTGGTGCGTCAACCTGATCCGGCGCAGCCGATCTCGGCGACGGAGCACGCCGCGCCGGCCGAACTTCCGTCGATCATCCAGTCTACTTCGCCGGCGGTGTCAGGCAAGACGAAGACGACCATGGCGAGTCGAGCCAAGTCACGGGCGGCAAGCAAGGGTCCACTCGACAAGCGACGAAGAGCGTTCTTGGTTGGCGGAGTCGCCGGGCTGCTCGTGTTCTTGCTGTTCGTCGCGTGGCTCTCCGGCCGCGGTCGGCAGACGGAGGAGCCAGCGCCCGAATTGGTTTCGCAGCCGGATCAGCCAGCGATACGCGAACGTGAAACGTCGTCGGCGGCGCAGGCTGGCAGCCTGCGCTGCGAGGGCGCGGAACCGCGGGTTGCGCACGAGGGCGAACCGCCTGGGACGACGCAGGCTGGCAGTCTGCGCGACGAGGGGGCGGCACCCCCGCTGCCCGGTCCCGAGTTGGACGATCCGCAGCCGACGTTTACCGAGCAGGATCTGGCCGCTTCGCCGCCTCGGAAGTTCGACGGACTGGCGCTGTGGCTGGATGCCGCCGACCGCGCTACCCTGCAGCTCGATGATTCGTCGCGCGTCATGGCGTGGAGCGACAAGAGCGACGGTCGTTTCCAAGCCAGTGCGGACAACGCCGACTCGCGGCCCCGGTACGCCGATGCCGGACTGGGGGACCATCCGGTCGTGCGTTTTGCCGGTCGTGCGAACCTATCCCTGCCCCGGACAACGGAGCCGCTGAACCTGGGCGGACAGTACACCGTGTTGTACATCGCGCGCGGCGGCGAAGGCAGCCTGCTCTCGAAAGGTACCGGCGATTCCTCCGGCAGTTTCGCCTGGATGCGAGGCGCCGCCGGTCTGCAGATCGGCGGTGATTCGTTTGCCGTCCGAGGCGACACGGGGCGCGAGGCGCGGGTGCGAGTCGTCCGCGCCGATCAAGACGGGATCGGCTGGTTCATCGACGGCCACGATCACCGCATCGAAGCAGCGGGCGACTATGAACTCCGGACCAACCGCGTCCTGCGTCTGGGATGCGTGGCGAGGTCCAGTACCGACCTTCAGCAGTTTTTTCAAGGCGATTTGGCGGAACTGTTGATCTACAACCGGGCGTTGGATGATGCCGAGCGGAAAACGCTGGAAGACTATCTGGCCGAGAAATGGCTGCACAGTTCAGACGCTCCGCAACCCCTGACCGTGGACCTTGCGGCCTCCATCGCCGCCGACGAATCGACCGCCGATGCGACCGACCAGTCGCTTGCGACCGATGCGACTGCGGGGGACGATGCAGGCGACCCGCCGGCCCTCGACCCGACTATGCCGGCCGAGGACGATGCGCCGGCCAGCGAGCCGAAGGCAGCGGCTCAGGTGTTGCCCAAGGGCTACCTCGTGCTGACGCCCAGCCGTTTGGAAGCGTCGGGCGATTCGCAATTGCGGCTGCTGGATGGCGGCGTGATCTTGTCGGACGGCACGACTCGCGAGAACGAATCGTATCGAATCCTGATGGAAACACCGCCGCAGACGATTACGGCGTTGCGGTTGGAAGCTCTCCCGCATGAATCGCTGCCGGGCACGGGACCGGGGTGGGGACTGGCTGGACGATTCGCCCTGTCGCAGTTCCGCGTGTTGGTGGAGGCGGTCGATGGAACTCAACCAGCTCGCAAGGTCGGGTTCACGGCGGTCGCCGAACCCAAGGACGATCTCGCGAAACGGCTGGTCGACGACTCGGACGACAGCGCCTGGACCGTTCGCCGGCGCGGCGAGACGGTGTCGATCACCTTCCTGCCCACGATGCCGTTGGAATTGCCAGCAGGCAGCCGCTTGAACATCTCGCTCGTGCAGCGCGAGAATCTGGGCTGCTTCCGGCTGCTCGCCACGTCGGATGCGGATCCGCTCGCTGCCCCCGGCCCGATTCCGGGGAACATTGGCGGCCAGGCCGACGATCGATTCACCTTGTTTGTCAATCTGGGCGGGGATGCCTACCAGGACGAAGCGGGAAACAAGTGGCAGAAATCGGAAAAACACGGCGTGCGGGACTTCGGGCACGAGGGCGGGTCGTCGGCGGGAAAGTCGGTTCAAGCGTACCCGCAGCAGTTGTGGGCCGAGACGGCGATCCGAGGCCTGACGGGATTCCGTGCCACCGTGCCGGACGGCGTCTACGAGATCACGCTGTGTTTTTGCGAGCAATGGACCAACGACGCCGATCGACGGCGGTTCATCGCCGTCTGGGAACGCGGCACCCCTCAAGCTTTTCAGCGAGTATTCCACGGTCCGGGAATCAGTGGACCGGTCACGCATGTCGAACCCAAAGTCCTGGTGCGGGACGGTCGACTGGACATCGAATTCAGTCCGCTGGACAGCAATTCGTTCGCGATCTTGAACGGCATCGTCATCCGCCAAGCGGCCGATGCGGCGCAACCCGGAAGGAAACGATAAGGCGGGACGAGCGTCACACCCAGCGCAGCGGATCTTTCTCTTCGCGGCTGGCCCACACCGTCAGGTCCGGGAATTCGCCGGCCAGCCATTCGGCCAGCGTTTCGACGGCGAAACGTTCGCTGGCGAAATGCCCGGGCAACAACAGAGCGATCTCCGACGCCTCGGCCTCCAGGCAAGTATGGAACGTCGTCTCGCCGGTCACCAGGACATCGCAGCCGGCATCGGCCGCCGGCCCCAGGAACTCGCCGGCCGCCCCGCAGGCCACCGCGACTCGAAGGACGATGCGGTTCGAGTCGCCGACAAGGTGCAGTCCGTCGATGGAAAGGAATTGCTTCAATCGCTGAACCAGCCCGGACAAAGGCATCGCTTCGCTCAATCGGCCGTGCCGTCCCGCGCCTCGCTCCGGCATCGTAGCATCGGGAACGACCAGCGGCGCCACGTCGATCAGGCCCAAGCCGGTTGCCAATTGCTGATTGATCCCTTCGACGGCCGAATCAAAAGCGGTATGCGGGCTGTAGACGGCGATTCCGGCCCGAATCAGTTGGAGCAGCAGGCGGCTGGGCGTCTGGTCGGCCGTCAGTCGTTTCAGCGGCCGGAAAGGCAACGGGTGGTGCGTGACGATCAGATCGGCCGATTGGGCAACCGCCTCGGCCGCACTTGCAGGAGTCACCGTCAGGCAGGTCATCACGCGGCCGACCGTTTGTTGAGGATCGCCGACCAACAAGCCGACGTTATCCCAATCTTCGGCCATTTGCAGCGGAGCAAATGCCTCCAAATACGCGCAGATTTCCCGCAGTTGAATCATCGGTGCGTTCCCGTCCTCGTTATCGTAAGCCCGGCTAGATTTCCCACGCCACGAACCGCCGGCATCGGTCTGGTGCGAACCTGCACTCGCTATCATACCGCAGGCAACGCGCTGTGCCAGCTTGGCCCCAGTGGCCCGCGGGCGTCTGGTGGCCCGCGGGCGCCGAACGCGGGGCCCATTTGCAGTTGCGGTGCCAGGCGTTAAAGTGGTTCCACTGAGATGAGACACAGACTGATTTCCGCCATCGATTGAGGAGTTGCGTGTGTTGAAAATCCTTTTGACCTCCCCGGTCCTGCCTCGTCTTGCTTTCAGTCTGCTGTTGCTCGCCGTTTCGGGAGTGATCCGTCAAAGCACCGTGTTGGCGGCGGACGAGGTTCCGGGTGCGGCGGCGGACGAGCAAGCGGAACGCTTTCGAACGTTCCAGCAGACATTGAGCGGCGCGGTGCTGGACGGCCAATACACGATCGTGGGACGGGACGAACCACCGTTGCGCCGCGAGCAGTACACGATCCAGAGCGTGCGCAAGTTGCCCGACGGCGACTTCTGGTTGTTCCAGGCGCGGATCAAGTACTCCGACAAGGACATCACGGTGCCGCTGCCGCTGGAAGTCAAGTGGGCCGGCGACACGCCCGTGATCACCCTGACCCAACTGACGATCCCGGGACTTGGGACGTTCAGTTCGCGCGTGGTGATCGACGGCAAGAAGTACGCCGGCACCTGGAGTCACGACGACGTGGGCGGGCATCTGTTCGGAACGATCAAGCCGCAGGTCGATCCATGAGTGCGAAAGTCGCCCTGGTCACCGGCAGCGGCCGACAACGAGTGGGAAACACGATCGCCCGTTCCCTGGCGGGGTGGGGATTCGACGTGGCTCTGCACTACCACCGATCCGCGGAATCCGCGGCGCACACGGTGGCCGAGTTGCGGGCGATGGGCGTTTCCAGCGAGGCGTTCGGGGCGGACGTGAGCGACCCGCAGCAGGTAGATGCCATGTTCGAGGCGGTGACCGGTCGCTTCGGACGACTGGATGTGTTGGTGACCACGGCCTCGGTCTGGCAGTCGATCCCGTTGGAGCAGGTCACCGCCGAGGACGTACTGCGGCATTTTCGGGTCGATGCGTTGGGGACTTTTCTCTGCTCGCGACGCGCCGGCCTAATCATGGCGTCCCAGCCGGAGGGCGGCGTCATCGTCACCTTCAGCGATTGGGCCGTGCGGCGACCTTACCTGGACCACGTGGCTTACTTCATGGCCAAAGGCTGCGTCGCGACCATGACGTGGTCGTTGGCCGTCGAGTTGTCGCACCGCAATCCGCGAGTTCGCGTGAACTGTATCCAACCCGGTCCCGTGTTGTTTCCCGAAGAAGCCAGCGAGGAAGAGCGGCAAGCGATGGTCGATTCGACGCTGGTCAAGTTCGGGAATTGTCCCGAAAGCGTCTCGCTGGCCGTCAAGTTCTTCATCGACAATCCGTTTGTGACCGGCGTCTGCCTGCCGGTCGACGGTGGCCGTTCGATCTACGCCGCGGAGGCGACGAACCGAAAGAGACCCATCTAGCGTTTTGGCACAGGCGGCATGGCCGCGGAGGGAATGAACAGCGATGCGACAAGTACCGTTTGCCGGTTTTGCCGGGGCGATCGTGGTCTTCTGTTGGGGCATGGTGTCGTGGATGGTGACGCCCCTGCACGACCGGTCAGTGCGCGGCCTGGCCGACGAGGACGCCGTGCGGCGGGCCATCCAGACGCAAGGGATCGAGAGCGGACTGTACGTCGTTCCCGGCTTGCCTAACGCAGCCGGCGTCGCGACCGCGGAAGACATGGAGCAGCGGATGACGCGGTGGCTCCAGCGGCATCGGGAAGGTCCGCTGATGAGCATCTTTGTCAAGGTCGAAGGCGCCGAACCGATGAGCGCGCCGATTCTGATCACCGGATTCTTCATCGATTGGGTGTCCGCAACGATCGCGGCATTTGTCCTCTGGCTATCGCTGGGAAGGTGCCAGGACTATCTAGCCCGCGTCGGGTTGGTGACCCTGCTGGGCGTCTTTGCCGCGACGTTCTGCCATCTGTCGTACTGGAACTGGATGTGGTTCCCGCTGGATCACACGCTTGCCATGTTCGTCGATGTGATCGTCTCCTGGATCTTCGCCGGTCTGATCATCGGCGCCCTGATCCGCCCCACCCGCCAGCCCGTCGACCTGCTCGGCTGAGGAAGCGCGGGTTGGCTCCTTGGCGGAGAAAACAACGAGGTCTCCGGTTCATGGGGTTCGCGGAAACGTCGCACGATCGCGAACTGCGGTCCCGCCGCTCCCCGCCGAGCTTGCTCGGTGGAAGCCATGATTTTGCACTACACCGGAACGTCCTTTCCCCGCCGCTCCCCGCCGAGCTTGCTCGGTGGAAGCCATGATTTTGCACTACACCGGAACGTCCTTTCCTGCCGCTCCCCGCCGAGCTTGCTCGGTGGAAGCCATGATTCTGCACTACATCGGAACGTCCGGCGTCCCGGGACGCGGCGGTTTGGGGCCGTAGAACTGGTAGTAGGTACAGGCGATGCGTCCGTTGTACAGCTTGCGGCGGCGGTCGGCCTGGCGGCCGAGCACCCGTTCCAGTTCGGGGTGCGACGTCAGGATGTACCATGACCAAGTATCCAACCGCGAGAGGATCGCAGGCATCGAAGCGTAGAGCTGCCGAGTTTCCTCGGCATCGCCCAAGCGTTCGCCGTACGGCGGGTTGGTGATCAGGATGCCGTGCGGATCGCGGCTGGCCAAACGCTCGAACGGCTGTTGCTGGAAATGGATCAGCGAGGCGACTCCGGCCTGTTCGGCGTGGCGCCGGGCCAGGCGCAGCGCGGCCGCGTCGATATCGGTGCCGATGATGCCGGGTTCGAAGTCCGGTCGCACCAAGTCGCGCGCTTCCTCGCGGGCCGACTGCCACAGCGACGCCGGTATTTCCGTCCAGGACTCGGCCGCGAAATCGCGGTTCAGGCCGGGAGCCAGGTTCCGCCCGATCAGCGCTGCTTCGATCACGATCGTGCCGCTGCCGCAGAAGGGATCGAGCAGACGGCGACCGGGCTTCCAAAAACTCAGCAGAATCAGCGCCGCGGCCAAGGTCTCCTTCAAGGGCGCCTCGCCGACCAACGTCCGATAGCCCCGCTTGTGGAGACTCCTTCCGGTGGTGTCGATGCACAGCGTGGCCACGTTGTTCCGAATCGCCAAATCGATCGTGTAGCGGGCACCCGTCTCGGGAAGCCGTTCGGTTCCGTGGGCCTTCTGCAATCGGCTGACGATCGCCTTCTTGACGATCTTCTGACAGGCCGGCACGCTCGACAACTGGCTGCGGATGCTGCGGCCGTTGACGGGGAATTCCGCATCGGCCGGCAGCCACTGCTCCCACGGCAACTCG
Organism: Pirellulaceae bacterium; assembly: GCA_023382975.1. Taxonomy (GTDB): domain Bacteria; phylum Planctomycetota; class Planctomycetia; order Pirellulales; family Pirellulaceae; genus SKKK01. The sequence goes on along the minus strand of JAHDXO010000005.1, from coordinate 127,775 downwards.
CACGTGCGGTCGAACAACTGGCCAAAGTCCTCGGCGGGGAATTCGGCCATGCGGATCAGTATCCGGTCGGCCGTGCGCAACCAGAGATTGGCGCGGCAGATGGCGGCCAAGTCGCCTCGGAACGCGACCCACCCTGGTTGGCTGCCCTTGGCCTCGTAACCCAGTGCCTGCAATTCCCGAGTGGCGATCGCTTCCAGGCCAAACGCGGTCGCGGCGATAAGATCGATCGATGACATTCCCGGTAGCCGACTCTCGATAGGGACTCTAAAATGACCGCTCGCGGTCGCGGATCGGTGGCCGCCGCTTGGGTTTCCGCATCAACGGGCAGGTTTTTCGATGTTCTTCAGTTTCGACGGGATCGATGGAACGGGCAAGTCCACGCAGATGCAGCTTTTCGCGGATTTCCTGCGCGAAGCGGGGCATGATGTACTGACTTGCCGCGATCCGGGAGGCACCATTCTGGGCGAACGGCTCCGCGAGATCCTGCTGCACAAGGCGGAGATTCCCCTGTCGGGACGCGCAGAGATGCTGCTGTACATGGCTTCGCGAGCCCAATTGGTCGAGGAAGTCATTCGTCCGGCGGTCGAGGCTGGTCGCGTGGTGGTCTGCGACCGGTTCCTGCTGGCCAACGTCGTCTACCAAGGCCACGCGGGCGGACTGGACGCGGAAGATCTTTGGCAGGTCGGCGCCGTGGCCACCGCCGGAACACAGCCCGACTTGACCTTCGTGCTGGACATGCCGGTCGAAGCGGCGGTGCAGCGTATGAACCGTCAACTCGACCGCATGGAGTCGCGGGGCCAGGACTTCATGGAACGGGTCCGGCAGGGATTCCTGCGCGAAGCTGCTGGCCGTCCCAACATCGTCGTGGTCGACGCCGACCGGGACATCCCAACGATCCAGGCGGAGATCCGCGCGATCGCCGAGTCGCGGTGGCCGACGGTCGCCGGCGTTGCGAACCAGGAGAGTCAGGCATGAGCTGGGGAGAAATCCAAGGACACGATTCCGTCGTCGAGCAATTCCGCCGCGCGATGGCACGCAATCGGCTGGCCAGCACGTTCTTGTTCATCGGGCCGCCGGGCGTGGGGAAACGGACGTTCGCGATGCGACTGGCCAAAGCGTTTTTGTGCGAGGGCTCGAAGACCGATCCCCTCGAACCGTGCGGACATTGCCCGGCTTGCCAGCAGGTGGACGCGTTGACGCACCCGGACTTGGAAGTCATCAGCAAGCCGAAGGACCGCAGTTACATCCCCATCGAGTTGTTCATCGGCGACCGCGAGAATCGCATGCGCGAAGGATTGTGCTACCGGATCTCGATGAAGCCATACCGCGGCGGCTACAAGATCGGCATCATCGACGATGCCGACCTGCTGAATCAGGAGGGCGCTAATTGCCTGCTGAAGACACTGGAAGAGCCGCCGCCGCGTTCGCTGTTGATTTTGATCGGAACCAGCGAGCAGCGGCAGTTGCCCACGATCCGTTCGCGGTCCCAGATTATCCGGTTTCGCCCGCTGGACGAGGGAATCGTTGCCGATCTGCTGGTCTCCCGCGGCCTGATCGACGATCCTCGCCACGCGGCGCGTCTGGCGGCACTCAGCGGCGGCAGTCTGCGACGCGCTTTGGAATTGGACGACGCGGACTTGGACGAGTTTCGGCAGACGATGTTGGCGGAACTGAGCCAGGCCGATTGGGACGCCGTTTCCTTGAGCAAGACGATTGCGGCATTTGTCGACGCAGCGGGCAAGGACGCACCCGCCAAGCGTGAGCGAATGACCCAACTGATGGGCTTCGCCGGCGAGTTCTACCGCCAGGTGATGCGCGGCTTCAGCGACATGACCATCGAGGGCGACGCGATTCTGCAGCAAGCCGTCACCGCAGCGCACAACGCATGGCCCGGCGGCGCCGAGACGGCCGCCGCCTGCCTGGAACGCTGCTTGGAGGCGCAGAACCAAGTCCAAGCCAACGCCAACCAAGCCACCCTGCTCGAATGCTGGCTCGACGATTTGTCCACCATCACGCGCACCGCAAGTCCCCTGTGCCCGGCTTGACGAAAGAAGACCCCGCCCCTGTAGCACAGGCTGCCAGCCTGTGGCACTCGCCAACGTCACGATTCAACGCTTCACCCGAAGTGTGGCGATCAGTTTTTCGAGATAGTAGAGATCGGCTTGGCACCAGGGTTGGTCCAGGTGGCGGCTGAGGCGGTCTGGCGAGTGCCGCAGGCCGTCGGCCATGACGGCGTACAGGCCGCGGGACAGGGCGGGCGGGTTGATGTAGTTCTCGCCGCCGATCAGGCGTTCACCCCAGGCCTGATACCAGACCCGCAGTTCGCGGTCCAGGTCGTTGGCGTTGCGTGCGAGCAGGTCGCCCGCGAAATCGGCAAGCAGACCGGTCAGTTCGGGCACCAAATCCTCATAGCGAGCAATCCGCACGTGGTGGCCGATCTGGGTCTGCAAACGCGAATCAGCTCGCTCGAAGTGTACTCGCGCGGTGACCCATTCCGCCAATCGCTGCCGCACGGGCCGCGCCGCGGCTTCGTCGTCAGCTTGTTCGAGCAATCGGTGCCAGGCAATCAAGCCCGCGATGTGGCGGTTCAGCCGGACGATGGTCTCGCCGTCCATGTTAGTCAGGTCGCCGGGCGGCTCCGAATTCAGTTCTTCGCGGAACCGCTGCTGGATCGACGGAAGCAACGGCAACACACGCTCCCAACGGTCGAGATGGTGAGCGTAAGCCCAGAGAGAGTACAGGTCGAACAACTCAGCCCGGGACGACGGCGGGCGCAAAACGCGTGATTCCCGCAGAGGCAACGAGAGATCGTAATGCTCGCGTCTCCGGCCATCCGCTTCGAACACCGGCCGATCCAGTGGAACGCCCTGTTCGAATAAGCGATCCAGGTAGCGGCCTGCGCGCTCTCGCAACGGGGGCGACAGGTAAGGCAAGGCCATCGCCACGTTCCGCATCGTTTCGCCGGTGCGCCAGAAATGCAGTTCCTCGTGCGAGATTCCCAACTCGACGATCCACGGCGCCCACGGCTCGCTGTCCAGAAACTGGGAGACGCGAGCGTCCAGACGCTGGCGGATTGGGTGGTCGTCAGGTTCGTCGTGGGGAGCACACAGGCTGGCAGCCTGTGCTACGGATGGTGGTTGCAGATAGGGCTGCAATTGGTCGGGGGTGATGGTCCGCTTCGGCACGGTCGCGTCGTATTGACCGAAGGAGCTGGTGACATTGCCGCCGTTGATGCGAGGCATCGTCCTCCACCTCCACGGAGCCGGCGGTCGGTCTCCGGCTCCTTCGCCCGACGGGACGTCCGGCCCAGCGAAGCAGACGACGCAACCGCCGACGACCCAGAACGCGCGCCCCTGCGCGATCGCCGCCATGGACCGATCGGGGCCGTGCCACTCGTTGACTGCGTTCTGGACGTAGCCCTCGCGCGTTAGACGTTTGGAACCGTCCCAACTGCCTGGCGCTGCCCCCGGTCCAAACAGTCCGCCGTAGGTGTCGCGGACACCGTGCAGATGCCGGATTTTGCGCGTGACCAGGTCCACGCCGCCAACCGCGCCCATGTGGGTGACGGTCAGGAAGTTGTCCATCAAACCGACCGTCGAGGTCTCGTCGGTGATCATCGGCATCCCGGCGAAGTAACCGGGTTCGCGGTCGCCGTGCGCGTGCGCTACGTTGGTCAAATAGCCCGTCTGTGGATCGATCCTCCCGATGCCGATCCCGGTCTGGCTGACCCCGGAACAGTACACGCCGATCGCGGTCGGCATGATGGTGTACAACTCGTTTGTCCCCGGATGAAACGCGGGCGGCGAAGGCGGATTGTGCAGGCCCGACGTGAACAGCACGCTGGTGATCCACGGCTCGCTGCCGTCCCGCAGGTCGAACGTGAACCACGTTCGCAGATCGGGGCGCTCGCGCAGAAACTCGACGATCCGCTCGTGCTCGGCTCGCTCGCGGCGCTCGGTCCTGCGCAGGAAGTACATGTTCGGCGTATCGACGATCACCGCATCGTCGGCTTCGTCCACCTGGATTTGCTGCTGAATCTCGCGCAGCAGCGTCCGACCGGCGTGCAGCGATTCGTGGAAGCCCCAGGCCGGGTTGGTGCGCACAACGACCTTTCCGTCCCAGACGGTCGGTGCTTGATCGCGTTGGGACAGGCCGGACAGCTTGGACGATTTCCAGAGCAAGTCACCGTCCGGCGAGAAGCAATAGACGTGCATGTCTTCCGAGCCGACGACGACGCGGCGGCCGTCCGGCGAAAACGAAGCCGGTTTCAGGATCATCGCTCCGGTTTGGTATGTCCACGCTCTCTCGCCGCTCGCGCAATCCACGGCATGGAAGACACCCGACCGGTCGCCGACGTAGACGCGGTGCCCGTCGCAGGCGGGCGAGTTCCAGATGCCGGCCCCGGCTTCGTAACGCCAGATCTGCCTGCCCGATTTCGCATCGAGGCACAGCAATCCGCCGCGGTCGTACGCTTCGTCGGCACAGACCCACAGCCGACCGTCATGGTAACAAGGCGAATGGCCGATCGGCCCGCCCGCCTGAACCTGCCACACCGTCCGCCCGTCGCGGATGTCCAGCGCGTACAGGTTGCCTGCGTAGGTGCCCACGAAGCACAAATCTTCGGCCACGATCGCCTCGACCCTCGCCCCGATCTGCTCCTCGACAAAGCTCCGGAACCACTTGCGCTGTTGCGGCCCGCGCAGCACTTCGTCGGTACAGCCCGATCGTTGCCCGTCCCGGTGCAGCGTGGGCCAGTCCGCGGCCGCCGATCCATCCATCGTCGCGGAGGCGATCCCCGCAAAGACCAAGACAAGTCCTAGCATGATTCTTCGGAACATGATCCCACTTTCCGTCGATGGTGTGTGCAAGGAAGAATGTGGTAAGTTGCTGCCATTACAGAAACGCAGCAATCGGACAGTGCGAGATAGTCCGGCCGGAGGGGCTTTTTCAGACGGGCTTTGCCGGTGACTTGTCGCGAGGTTCCGAGGCATCGCGTGCCTCCACGCCCGCCCAAAACTGTTCGTGGCTGATGCCTTTCCCTTCGGCAATCTGTTGACGGGACAGGTCGCAGATCGCACGCATACGTGGCGAATACGCCATCAGGAGCCGCTCAATCTCGTCCTCGTCCTCGACCCCAACCAGCACCGCCACCGGCTTGCCGTTCCGAGTCACCACGATTGGACCACCGGCACTCGACTCCAAAAAGTCGCTAAACTGCGACTGAATCTCGGCGACCGATGCGGTTTTCATATTTCTCCTTCCTCCCCAGCGATCAGCAACCGATCGCGGTCTTCTTCTCCGATCGCCAAAATATGCACTTCGTGGTCCAACTCGTCGACGTCGTACAGAACTCGAAAGCGATTGTCCGGACCGAAGCGAAGCTCCCAGCAAGCCGAAAACGCGGCCGGCTGACGCAGTCGTTTTCGGTTCCTCGTCTCAACAGCCGGCTCGAATAATAGTTGTTCCTCGATCTTCTCCCGAATAAGCCCGTGATGTTTGCGATCGATGGCTCCGAGGTGCTCGCTCACCGCTGGAGGATAAATCAAGCTATATGGTCGTCGGCTCGCCATGATCGTACTGATTATGGGCAATCTGCCTGTGCTGCGCCAAGAGCGAGAGGATCAACGCTGCTTGCCCACGGTCGCTGCCAGCGTTAGGCTGTCGGCAGTTCTTGAAATCCGATGGTCGTTTCGGGATGGATTGCCATGTCTGCCTTCGCACCGTACCGGTCGCTTGGTGCCATGAATTGTCGTCGATGCCGCCCGCTCCGGCTACTAGTCGCCGGAATCTGGGCATGTTTGGCGGCAACTGCCATGGACCTCTCGGCCGCCGACGGCGTTTTCGCACGGTTTCAACTGGAGAGCCCGGACACAAGCTACTTCGTCCGCTTGGGCGGCTACATCCACAAGAGCCCCTGGTATCTGCCTCGCGCCGTGATTCCCGCGGGCGCGGACCGGGATGCGGCGCTGCGAGTTCCCGCGGAGCAATGGACGCCGTGGATCGACATCCGACAGTTTGCCGAAGGGCGATTGCACGGCCGCATGCAGCGCTCGGGCGGTGTGGCCGAGTTGCCGAACGTCACCGCGGACTTCGTCGTCGAGCCGCCGGCCGAACGGCTGACGGTCGCCATCGAATTGGCGACCGAGCCGCGCGACGACCGCGTGGTCAAACGTTGGCGCGAATCGCTAGTGGGCACGCTGACCAGCTTTCTGGTATCGCCCGATCTGGCGCGCGATGCGGACAGTCTGGAAACCGCGGCCGAGATGACGGCGCGACGGCTGGCGTGGGCGCACGAGGCGACGGGCGGCCAGCGGCATTCGCCCCGGCGTCTGATCGTGCAGACCAGTTTCTGGGCGCCGCAGCGGCCCGAGCTGAATCTCCGCGAGGCCGAAATGCTGCACCTGCTGGGATTCAATGTCGTGGGCAACCAGCGTCCGGAGGTCCGCGAGCGGTTTCCGTTCGTCGCGCCCGGCCACACGCACGATGTCCAGTTGGGGCCAGCCAGCACTCGCGAGGAGATCGACGTCTTGATGACGACTCATGCGGAGCGATTTTCGCAATCCCCGCCGTCCACCGCAGCGTGGCCCGATCTGCCCGTGCCGTTCGGCTTTGCCGACGAAGTCTGCTGCCGCCCGCCGATCGGCGACAACGGGCAAGCATTGGGGCACTTCCATGCTTGGCTCGAACGGCAGGGGATTTCGCCGCGGGATCTAGGCGTCGAGCGTTTAAGCGACGTCGTTCCGCTGGAGTCGCCCGAGGCGTTGCGCGAGCGCGAATCGATCGACGGCCCGGCGGCGAGGCGGGTGTTCTACTACACGTCGCGGTTCCGCCAGCAGGCGGCGACCGACCGCGTTGCGTGGCACACCGAGGCGTTTCATCGCCACTTCACGGGCGACTTCCCCGCCGTCACGTCCACGCTGGTCGCGGACCATCCGTACTTTGCCGGCAGCGGCATGGGGATGGGCATGACGCCCAATCCGACATGGGGCGGGTATCCGCTGACGATGGACTGGTTCGAGCTGGCTCGGCGCGGCGCCATCGACTTGGCGGGCATCGAGGATTGGATGGGCCTGCAATACATGTACGGTCCGAACACGACGTGGGAAGGATTTCAACTGATGGGGTTCCAGGCGTCGATCTTTCGCAGCGGCAGCCGCGGACGGTTGCCCATCATCGCCTGGATCACGCCCAGCGACGAAGTCAATCTGCGTCTCAAGACGGCGTCGGCTTTGTGCCAGGGCGCAAAGCACTTCTTCTACTGGACCTACGGCCCGACGGCGACCAGCACCGAGAACTACTGGTCCGATCTGCGCGGCGCCTACGACGGAATCGCCGCGATGACGCGCCAGTTGGCAGCCGCCGAACACCGGATCGCTCCGGGGCGGACCCGGCCCACCCGCGTCGCCCTGTTGTACAGCATTTCCTCCGATCTCTGGCAACCGTTCGGATACGTCCCCATGCTCGAACGGCGCGGCACGTACCTGTCGCTGATCCACGATCAATATCTGGTGGACATGCTGACCGAGGAGGACGTGACCACCGGCCGACTGGACGACTACGATGTGTTGTACACCGCCGATCCCTGCATCCGTCGCGACGCGGCGCAGCGGATCGTCGATTGGGTGGCGCGCGGCGGACACTTGGTCGCCACCGCCGCCGCGGGCAGCCGGGACGAGTTCAACGAACCGTCCGACGAGCTCGCTGCGACCTTCGGCATTGGACGGCACGTGGAGACACTGGTCCAACCCGGGCGTTACCACATCCGCGGCGCCCTGAACGGCATGGCCTATCTGGATCAGATTCAACCGGTCGACGGCCCGGTTCCGCCGACCGCCGCCGACGCGAACTCGCGGCAGGAATCGGACGCCCCCGCGCCTCGGCCTTGGGCTCTGGGAACGCTCGGTGTTCGCGTGGCCTTTGCACCGACGACGTCCCGCGTGCTGGCGACGTTCCGCGACGGCTCGCCCGCGGTCGTCGAAAACCGGGCGGGCAAGGGGCGAGCCGTGTACGTCGGTGCCTGTCCCGCCTTGGCGTACATCAAGGAGGCGAACTTCGTACCCGACGCGTTGCAGGAAAAGTGGCCGGAAGATCTGCGGGCACAGATCAACGCGGCGGTTCGTCAACGCGGAGTCGAGCGTCTGGCCGAACTCTCGCACGCCGTAGTCGAAACGGGCGTGTACGAGACCGAATCCGGCACGGCCCTGGTGCTGGCCAATTTCACGTACCAGCCGATCGACGAATTGCAAGTCTGCCTGCCCGTCTCGCACCCGTTGAATTCGGTGCGGTCGGTCGAGCGCGGCGAGTTGCGGTTCCAGATGGAAACCTCGGATACGGTCCCCGGTTCCGAACGTCGCGGAGGCCGAGTCCGGTTTACGATGTCGCTCGGGTTGACCGATATCGTATTGATGGAATGACGATTGGTTGGAGTTCACGCTTCAGCGTGTCCGCGTTGGAGTTCACGCTTCAGCGTGTATTTTTTCAAGAAGCCAACGCGCTGAAGCGAGGACACCAGCGCAAGCACCTCGCAACCAAGGAGTAACCAACCGATGAACTCGGCGACGAACACAGCGGTGGGAATCGATTTGGGGACGACCTACTCGGTCCTGGCCCACGTCGACAACTCGGGGCGTCCCTGGACCCTGTCGAATGCCGAAGGCGACGCTCTTACCCCTACTGCCGTCTACTTCGATCGTTCGCGCATCGTTGTGGGCAAACCAGCCGTCAAGGCGGCGGAGTTCGAGCCGTCGCGGGTCGCTCAATTCGCCAAGCGGTACATGGGCGAGTCGTCATATCCATCGCCGATCTGCGGCAGGAGTTTCCCGCCCGAGGTACTCCAGGCGTTGGTGCTGCGCAAACTGCGGGACGATGCCCGGCTGAAATTGGGCGAGTTCACCAAGGCGGTCATCACGGTGCCCGCGTACTTCAATGAACCGCGCCGCCGCGCGACTCGCGATGCCGGACGCCTGGCGGGCCTGGACGTTCTGGACATCATCAACGAACCGACCGCTGCGGCCATCGCCTACGGGGTCCAGCAGGGATTCCTGACGCCGCGCGCCGAAAGCCACCGCCGCGAAACGCTGTTGGTCTACGACCTGGGCGGAGGCACATTCGACGTCACGTTGATGGACATCGACGGCCCGCAGTACCGCACGATCGCCACGGGCGGCGATGTCTATCTGGGCGGCATGGATTGGGACAGTCGGATCGTCGACCATGTGGCGGAACGATTTCTCGAACAGTCCGGCACCGATCCGCGGCAGGATGAACATGCCCTCGCCCGATTGCGCTGGGAGGCCATCGAGGCGAAGCACGCGCTCACCGCTCGCGACGAAGTCGATTTGCCGTTCGCCCTCGATGGGCACCGTTTGCGCATCGCCCTGTCGCGAGAGCAATTCGAGGCGTTGACGGGCGATCTGCTCGACCGAACCATGCTGACGTGTCGGCGGGTGCTGAAGGAAGCCGGCCGCTCGTGGGCCGATCTGACACGAGTGCTGCTGGTCGGCGGCGCCACCCGCATGGCGATGGTCCAGCAGATGCTGCGAGCCGAGAGCGGACTGGAGCCCGACCGATCACTGGCGGCGGACGAGGCCGTCGCGCACGGCGCCGCCATCTACGCCGCGTTGCAAGACCGGCCCGATCATCCGCAGTTCCAAGGCGTCTCGGTACGCAACGTCAACTCGCACGACCTGGGCGTCCTGGCTATCGAGTCCGGCACCGGCCTGCGCCGTCGCCGAGTGCTGATCCCACGCAACACGCCGCTGCCAGCGGCGGGTGTTTGCGATTTCGTCACCCAGCGCGACGGCCAGGCGAACGTGCGGGTGAGCGTGGTCGAGGGAGGCGACGTCACCGGCATGCACGCCACGCCGATCGGCAAGTGTGTGGTCGCGGAACTGCCCGGCGATCTGCCGGCGCACAGCCGCGTGCGGGTCAGCTTCGACTATTCGGCCAGCGGGTTGTTGACCGTGGGCGCCGCTTTGCCCGGAACCGGCCGCCACGCGGCGATCACGATCCGCCGCAGTTCGAACCTGTCGGACGAAGCGTTTGCCCAATGGCAGGCGGCCATCGATCGCGGCGATCTGCTGGCCGAATTTGATGCGGCCGGAACGGTAGCGGAAGGCGACGCCGCGACCGCTGGGGCCCAGGAGCCGGACGAGGCTGTCTCGGCTGAAGCCGATCTCCAAGCAGCCCCGCCCGATGCCGCACTGCAAGCGTTCTTCCAAGGGATCAGAACGGCGAACTTGCCTCAGAACTTCGGCACGGCTTCTTTGCCGGCGCGGGAACCCAACGCACCCCACACGCCGTAGGGGCTGGGACCGGTGGACGGATAGGCCGCCGAGAGATTGCCGGTGTCGATGTTGTCCGTGACGAACTTCACCGACCCGTCGCAGAACAGAACGTTGACCCCGCCCGGGTGCAGGCTTGTGGCGGTGCTCAGGATTCGATTCATATCGTGGATATTGCCCGCGGACGCCGGTCGCGCGCAGCTCGGGCTGTTCGGCGCTAAGATGGTATGAAAAGTGGAATAAGCCGGCTGGCCATCATTCCATCGCGTATCGGAGTCGATTCGACCGGCCGTATAGAACCCGCCAGGAGCCGATCCGGCGCAGGCGCCCGGGTTCGGGTCTGCCAACGTTTCCGACCAACCACCCAACATGATCGTCGCCGGATCCACCATCGAGATCTTCTCCGACATCGCCACCGTGGTGCTGGTTCCGTCGACGATTTCTCGCATGTTGTAACCCGGCTTGGGGAGATCGTTGTTCGCCACGTTATACCCGCCTTGACGAAAAACCCCGCGAACCGCCACCCGGGTTCCCGGTGAAGCGTTGTTGGCGTCGTTATTGCTGTCGTGTTGCCGCACCGCGTCACCCATGCAGAAGCGGTAGTTCAGCCGGGTCCGTTGCGGTGCGCGGAAAGCGACCGGCGCCGGCGAAGACGGACATTCCATGGCGGGGAATCGTCCGGCCCACATCTGAACGTTATCCCAAGGATTCGCGGCCAAGTTCTCCGTCGTCTCCTCGTACGCAGCGGACTGTTCGGCGAAGTTCAGCAGTGGAACAAAACCATTGCGCCGTGCGTTGTGGCCCCCGCCGATTTCCTTGAAAGGCGGTAGATACTGGAAGGTGTCGTGATGGTTGTGCAACGCGATGCCCCACTGTTTGAGGTTGTTGTTGCACTGCGTGCGTCGGGCCGCTTCGCGGGCTGCCTGAATGGCCGGCAACAGCAGGGCGACCAGAATGCCGATGATGGCGATCACCACCAGCAATTCCACGAGAGTAAAGCCACTTTTCCTGGATCGTATGCGCACTGGAGAACTCCTATCAAAGCAGAATAGAGAATTTGGTGTCAGCACAAGCTGGCACACGCACTTGAAAATGGAACTTTCTGACGGGTTCGACCGACCCTAATGACAGGTTCATCACGCGATAACGCGGAATCGATCTCGGATACGAGCGGGATCGATTTCGGGAAGGTAAACCCCAGAAGTAACGCTGTGGTTCCGAATCCTCTTGGAATGAACAGGAGATTTCCCAAAAAAAAGCCTCGAAGCCGTGTTGGCTTCGAGGCTGCGATTTTCGTTGATCCTGGATTGCCGGGCGAATTGCCGACGGCAGATGTGCGTCAGAACGACGGAACTGCTTCGCCACCCGCTCGGGTTCCCAAAGCACCCCAGACACCGTACGGGCTTGGTCCCGTCGAGGGGTAGACTGCCGACAGGTTTCCCGTGTCAATTCCGTCCGTCACAAAACGAACCGATCCATCGCAGAACAAGACGTTCACGCCGCCCGGGTGCAAACTAGTGGCAGTGGCGAGATTTCGGTCGTGGTCGTGAATGTTGCCGGCGGACGATGGTCGCGTGCAACTTGGACTGTTCGGTGCCAGGATCGTGTGGAACACAGAGTACGCCGGGCGTCCGTCATTCCAGCGGCTTTCCTCGATCCGGCCAGTCGTGTAGAAACCGCCGGGTGCCGTTGCAGCACAGAACCCAGGGGGAGTGGTCGCATCCGGCGCCTGACTGCCGGACCAACCACCCAACATAATGCTGGCTCCGTCGACCATCGCGATCTTCTCGGACATGGCTACCGTGGTGCTGGTTCCGTCGATGATCTCCCGCATGTTGTAGCCCGGCTTGGGCAAGGTGTTGTTCGCGACGTTCAGACCGCCACGGCGGAAGACTCCTCGGGCCAACGACCGCATGTCGCCGTCATGATGCCGCACCGCATCGCCGACACAGAACCGATAGTTATTCCGAGTCCTTTGAGCGTTGTTGAAACTCACAGGTGCCGGCGACGAAGGACACTGCATCGCGGGAATCTGGATACGCCACGGATCCCAGCCGTCCCACGGTGCCTTGGTCAGATCAGAACAGATGTCATCGAAAGCGGAGGTCTGCTCGGCGAAATTGAGGAGCGGAATGAAACCGTTTCGTCGATCATGGTGCCCACCACCAATTTCTGTGTGGGGCGGAAAATACTGGAACGTGTCGTGGTGATTGTGCAACGCGATACCCCACTGTTTGAGATTGTTGTTGCACTGCGTGCGTCGGGCCGCCTCGCGGGCCGCTTGGATGGCTGGTAGCAGCAGTGCGACCAGAATGCCGATGATGGCGATCACCACCAGCAACTCGACCAAAGTGAACGCTCTGTTTCGAACACGACGGTTCATCGGAAGGACTCCTCGAAAAACTGGAAGATGGGAAAAAATACCGGACCTCGACACAACACTAAATTTACATCTATACTACTCCTTTGCATAGACCGAGGCCAATGTTTCTTCCTTTTTTGCGAGGTTAGGGGGCGATGATGAGAGCGGCCAAGTGGAGCGTTGTGATTCTGTTGGCGATGGTTGCGGGCGGATGCGGAGGCGGATCTTCGAAACAACCCACGGTTCAGGTGACCGGAGTGGTTAGCCTGGACGGCTCGCCAGTCGAGGGGGCAACGGTAATTTTCGGAGCAGCGTCGGGGCAAGAACGCGGCGCCACGGGCATCACGGATGGATCGGGCCGGTTCAAGTTGACGACCTACAACAAAGACGATGGGGCGATCGCTGGCAAGTACACGGTGGCGATCACCAAGACGGAGACGACCGGTGGAATGACGCCCGACGAAGAGCACGAGGCGATTAACGCCGGCAAGGAAGTGACACCCGCTGTGACGGTGAACAAGCTGCCCGAGAAGTACAGTGACGGCACCAAGTCGGGATTGACCGCCGACGTCAGCGCCGGAGGTGCAAACGACTTCAAGTTCGAACTGACTTCCGAGTGATGTGCTGATAGCAGGTAGATCGGTAGCCGAATTCGTGAGAATTCGGACCTCTCGTGCGATGGTCCGAAGTCTCGCGAATTCGGGTGCGCACTGGCCGGACGGTCTGAATTCTCACGAATTCAGCTACGGGGCGGGTCAGCTTGACTTCTGATCGCGGGCCTGTTCCAAGTCCTGCATCAGAGCGTAGTAGTTGGCCAAGCAGGTCTGCACGGCGTGGTGCAGTTTTCCCAGTTCCTGGCTCTGCGTGCCGGCGGCGTCGGACAGCGGTTGCAACCAGCGGTTCATCAGTTCGAACTGGCTGCGGATCACGTCCAGGATGGAACGCGGGACGGAATGCCGCACGATCACGGTCTGCGGCGGCGGTTCGGGCGGTGCGATGGCTTGCTGGCGAATCGCCCCGGCTTCCGACGCGGCTTCTTTCACGGCGGCGCCGATCGACTGCATGCTGCCGCTCAAGTCCTTTAGATGCTGCAGCATGTTCGCCAGGAACAGGTCGCGCTGCGGGCTGTCCTGCGAAGCCAGTTGCTTGACCCCCGAGGCCAGCGCTTCGCGGATCTGGTACAAGCCGTCGTTGAACTCGCGCAACTGGACGATCACCTGGCCGACATGGTCGCCCGTGTCGATGCCCTTCATCTTCAGGTTCTGCTGGAACGTGCGGCAGATGTCCGCCCAGCGTTTGGCCTCGTCCGCCGACAGCCAGCCGAGCATCTCCTTGAATTTCAGCAGGTTGGACTCGGTGTTGCGGGTCAGGGTCTGGGCGTCGTTCTCGTAGTTCGACAGGATCAGCGTTTCCAGTTCCCGGTCGTTCATGATCGGCAGCACCTTTTCGGCGATGCGGTTCATGTTGCGGTACGAGCCCTGCAGCAGAAACGCCGGTTCGGTGCGGTACTCGTCGGCCTGGGCGGCGGAGCGGATGTACTGCTGGTTGACCCGCAGCACGACGTCGCGGACGCGGATCAGCTTGCGCATGGTGACGACGAATTCGTTGATCTCTTCCAGCGAGTAGTTGCCCTCCAACTCGATTCCTTCTGGGCTCTGTTGCTCGGCCATGCGGATGATGCCGTAGACGTCCTTCTGGCTGCGGCTGGCCAGTTTGGAAAGCACCGGATTGCTGGTCAGGCAGTTTTCCAGGTAGCTCATCTCGAACGCCTCCCGCGTTTCGCCGATGATCTCGCCCAGGTTGTAGATGTCCGCCCGGTTGGCCAGCATGTCGGGGATGCGGAACAGTTCGCCGCTCTCGGTGTACGGGTTGCCCGCCATGACGACGCAGACTTTCCGGCCGCGCAGATCGTACGTGCGGGTGCGTCCTTTGTAGACGCCCTCGATCTTGCGCTGGGCGTCGCACAGCGAGATGAATTTCTGCAGGAACTCGGGGTGGCAGTGCTGGATGTCGTCGATGTAGATCATGACGTTGTCGCCCATTTCGAGCGACAGATTCAGCTTCAGCAGTTCCTCGCGGGCCGCGGCGTTCGGCGCTTCGGCCGGGTCCAGCGACGTGACTTGGTGCCCGACGGCCGGCCCGTTGATCTTCATGAAGATGATGCCCAGCCGGTTGGCTATGTATTCCATCAACGTCGTCTTGCCGTAGCCGGGCGGCGAGATCAACAGCAGCAACCCCATGCGGTCGGTCCGCTTCGCCTCGCCGGCCACGCCGATCTGTTTGGCCAGATTGTCGCCGATCAGCGGCAGGTACACTTCGTCGATCAGCCGGTTGCGGACGAACGAGGTGAGGACGCGGGGCCGGAATTCGTCCAGTTTCATGCCGTGCCGCGCCTCGTCGACCAATTCCTTTTTCCGTTCGACGTAGCGCAGGAAACAGGGTACAACGTTCTGCTCGTACTGGCCCAGCTTGGTCAGGAAGCGGTTGTAGTTCAGATGATACCGGCCCGCCTCGACGGCGTTGTGCGATCCGGCCAGTCCCGTCAGGTCGCGAGTGACCGTACCCGCGACGATCCGCTGGGAATCGATGGGTCCGCCGTGCAGCAGTTCGACGATTTCGTCGACGTATTCGAGATCTTCCTCGGGCGTGTCGGGGCGGTGTTCGAGGAATGATTCGACCCAGTCGCGCAGCAGCAGGACGCTGCCGGCCGGATCGCCCTGGAGATGGCCGACGGACTGCTGGAAACGGTCGGCGTATCCGGTTTGCCGCAGATGGTTCTGGAACGATTCATGCAGGTCCGCCGCGCGGCGGCTGATCACCCACCGGGCGCCGCCGCTGAGTTCGCAGAACAGGTACTCGGCCGCTTCGTCCACCAGCCACGACGCAAACAGTTCGGCTTGCGTCACGAATTCGGTCAGCATCCTCCGCAGCTCGGCCAGGTATTGAGCCTGCGCGGTCGCTTCGGGAAACAGTTCGGCGACCGTGCCGAAGCCCGTCAACTTGGCCGCCATCCGCTGCTTCTGTTCGGCGTCGCCGAAGCATCGCCAGAAGACCTTCCCCAGCGCCCGCGCTCGGGTGTGGAACCGCAACAGGCCGATGGTCGACTTCATCTCCAGCAGGGTTCGCAGCAGCAGCGAGGCATCGTGGTCGTGGACGCCCTTGGAGTAAGCTTCGTTGTAGCGCGGCCCCATGAACCGCTGGACGAAGGCCGCCAGCGCCCGCTCGTCGTAGCCCAGCACCTCGGCGATCTCCGGCACGCCCTCGCCGCGCTGGCTCCGCGGCCGGGACAGGTCGCGCAGCATCTGGAACGCCAAGTACTCGCCGCGGTACACGTCGCGGTTTTCGGAGACGATTTCTTGCTGCCACACGCCGCGGGCGGACAGCAGTTCGGTATCCTCGATCGGCTCGAAAAAATTCGTCCCGGTCAGATGCAAACACATCCGGTCGTCGCGCAACACGGTGGTCAGGTCCAGCGCTTGCGAGTTGACCGAGAAGCGGTGCTTGCCGAAGCGGATGATCATGGCCCCGTCGACGAACAGTTCCTGGCGGTCCTTCAACTGGCGGACGGCGTCTTCGCGGAGCGTCTTCAGCCGGCTCTGGATGTCGTCCGCCTTGACCGAATCGCCCAGTTGCTGGAGTTGGTCGACCAGGTCGCGGATCTTTTCGATCATCAGGTCCGACGCGAAGTAGCTGTGGATGTCGTTGATCGCCTCCATCGCCTCGACGCGGGCCTTGATGCCCTTCAGGATGCGCTCGGCCGCGTTCATCAGCGCAGCGGCCCGGCGGTTCCGCGCCTCGACCAGTTGCAGCTTGCGGGTTTCGAAAGCGTTGTAGACTTCCTGGCGTTTCTCCGTCAACTGGACCACGAATTCGTCGAATTCGGCAAAGCGGCCTTCGAGTTCCTCCAACTGGATCATGATCTTGGTCAGGAACTCTTCGCACTTCTCGGGCGTGTCACAGACGTCCAGGTAGTTGACCACGCCCTGGTTCAACAGCTTGATCTGCGAATTGAACTCGGCCACGCCCTCGACCGACATCAATTCCTTGGCCTTGCGTTTCAGCCCGGCCCGCGCGGTGTTGACTTTGGCGAAGATCGTGGAGATGTTGTCGACGATCGCCGTGCGGTGCGTGGCGTCGTCGATCTTCAGATTGCTGACGATCTCGATCAGCATCTCCAGGTCGCGCGCCCCGCCGGTGATCTCTTCCTCCAGCTTCTTGGCGTCGCTGACCTTGGTCAATGTTTCGATCCGCGAGGTTTCCTCGTCGATCCGCTTCTCGAACGGCGCCAGCGCGGCGGGTTGCAGCAGGAACTGGACGCAGCGCTGCGCCAAGCGGTCGGCCTGCTCGACGACGTCCTGCTCCAGTTTCTCGACCAGTCCGGTATCGACGTACCGCAGGTCGCGCAGCGCGATGATGTCGCCGCGGATCGATCGCATGTCGGCCAGCGAGCGGACGTACTCGTCGATATGGTCGAAACGCTTGCGGTGGACCGCGGCGAGGATTTCCTTGGTCAGGGCCTCGACTCGTTTCGTCTCCGTGGCGGTGTTCTGTTTCAGCCGCGTGACCTTTTCAAACTCTTCGATCGCGGCGCTGGCCGTGCCGCGGATCTCAGTCAGCATCTCCTTCAGGTTGAAGCACTCGGGATTGCCGATCCAGAAATAGGCGTCGCTGATATCGCCTGCCAGTTTGGCCAAATCCACGTACAGGTTGGCGTAGGTGTCTTCCTTGGCGATCAGGTTCAGGACTTCGTGGCATTCGGCCATGCCGCGCACCAGATCCCGGTTGCCGATCTTGAACAGCAGCGAATCGGTGTTGGTGTCGGGAACGAAATCCTCGCTGACGTAGGGCGTTTGCCAGATCTGTAATGCATGGTGCTTTTGTGGTTCTTGCTGGGCGCGAAAACAGATCAATTCGCCGCCGGGGAAGAACGCGGCGCCGTTGCAGAGCAGCGGCGTTTCGACCCGCTGTTCGATCAGATTGTACCGCAGCAGCACGTGCTCGCCCGTCTCGCGGTTGTAGAACGCGTACAGGAAGTCTTCGCCGTTGGACGCCGCCAGCCGCTGCTCGAACAGCATGTCGGTCAGATTGCTCTCGAAGATCTTGCTCTCGCCGCTCTGCAGGTAGTAGCCGTTGGAGAAGATGATGCCGTGATCGTCGGGCAGCAATACGCAGGCGTGGGCGATCGAGTCCAGCCGCAAGGCCTTCTTGATCTTGTCGTTGTAGACGATGTAGCGGAAGTCCTTTTCCTGGTAGGGACGGATCTTCATCAGGATCAGGTTGCCGACGACGGCGTAGTAGATCTCGCCGTCGTCCAGCGTCTGGTCCTTGTTTTCGACGTCTTCGGCGTAGATGCCCTGGCCGGAATCCGTGTTGTTCTCGATCTTGATCGTCAAGTCGCCGCCGACGGTCTCGACGAACACCCGATCCTGGATCGAGATGTGGGGATGCAACCCGTGCCGGTGCTGGTCGCGGGTGGTCCGCTGCCACTGGAACTCGTACTGCGGCGGGTAGCGGAATTCGTGGTCGCTGCGGTTGTCCAGATAGATCAGGCGTCCGCCCTGGATCGCCCATTTGAACGTCTTGATGTCGGTGACGTTCTTGCCCACGCGGAAGACCATGAACAGATTCGGTCCGATCACCGAGAACTTGGCAAACACGGCGTGGCGGTAGTAGCGGTAGATCTCCTTGAAGTCGCGCGCGAACCGCTCGTCGCCGATCAATTCCAGATCCAGACGGGAAAAGGCCGAATCGCGGAACTCGTAGACCGAGAACACGTCGGCCAGATCGGTTTCGGTCTTCAAGCCCAAGTGGACGTTGTAGCCGAAGATGAACCGGTTGCCGATCGCCACCATGTCGCGCGGGACGCAGTTGTGGTCGGTGCTGATCCGCTCGGTGTTCAGCAGCCGGGTCTCGATCGCCCCGAAGACGTCCTTCCGCGCATCGTTCAAGCGGGTCAAGCGGGACCGCAGCTCGCGCGCGTGCCCGTTCAACCGATTGCGGATGATCTCGTACGTGCCGCCTTCGAGTTGGATTTCCGGTGCGTTCTGGGAAGCGTTCGGACCTGCGTCTGCCATCGTTTCACCGTCGCCGAATTTGCAAGAATTCGGATTTCATGCCACCGTAACCGAATCCGTAGGAACTCGTCCCGGGGTCGGGGGGGGTGTTTGGGGTTGGGCCAAAACCCGGGTTAAACCTTGGTGGGAAAACTCTCCCGCCCCCCCACGGGGCCCCCCCCACAACTCCAC
>JAHDXO010000005.1:0-108875 GCA_023382975.1 Pirellulaceae bacterium | reverse complement strand
CCCCTACCCCTACTCGGTTGTCCCGGGCCCGGGGGGGGGTTTTTTTTTTGGGTAAACCCAAAACAATTTGAAAACGGGGGGTACCAAAACGACCCCCGACCCCCTAGGGACACACCGCAAGAACTCCAATTCTCTTCCCCGTAGCCGAATTCTCCCGAATTCGGCTACGGGAATCCCCACGCTCACTTGGCCTGCAGTGTCAGCGACGAGGCTTTGCTATCGGCCAACCCGACGCGTTTGGCCATGTCCAGCAAACGGCCGAGTTCGCTCTTGGCCTCGTCGCTGTCGGTCATGCCCATCATCTTGGCGATCAGAGCGGCAACCGACAGATCCTTGACGTCGTTGGCCGTCAGGTTGAACTGGCCGAAGAACTGCTGCAGCTTGTCCCGGAAGTAGTCCGGGTTGCCGTTGAAGAACGTGTTCTTGACGTCGGTCAGCGTTTCGCTGTTCTGGACCCATCGATCGACGGCCTTGCCGCTCTTGACCGCGTCGACGATCTTGTCGAAGAAAGTCGTTTCGCCGCCCACGATGTCGATGCGGGCGTTCTTCAGCGCTTCGCCGACGATACCGGCCTGGGCCTCGGCGATCTCGCGCTGCGCGGCGATGGCGGCCAGTTCGATGTCCTTCTGCTTGTTCAAGTGCAGCTTGAATTCCTCGTGCTCCTTGCCGACGCTGTCGAACAGTTTCATGGCGGCGGCCTTCTCCTCGATGCCTTGAGCTTCGCTGCTGAACTTCAGGTGCATCACCTTGGCTTCGGCCGTGCCGTCCTTTTCCTTGGCTTCCGCCATCGCTTCGACGCCCTTGGCTTGGGCGACGGCTTTCCGCTCCAGCACCACGGCGTCCGCCGTCCCGTCCTTTTCCTTGGCGGCGGCCTTGGCAGTCATCACGTTGGCTTCGGCCAGTCCCAGCGCCGCTTCGTCGGCCGTCTTGGCCTCGGCCAACATCTTCGTGGCCTGCATCTGCTTCTCGGACGCCTGCCGATCCGCCTCGGCCTCGATCACGATCTGCTCGGCCTTCAGCGACGCCGACTGCTTGGACGCTTCGGCCGCTTTCACCTGCTTGACCAAGTCTTCCTGGGCCACCATTTCCGCCCGGGTGACCTGCACGCGTTTCTGGCGGTCGGCCCCCGCGAATTGCTCGGTGTCCTTGATCCGCTCCTGCTCCTCGACCACGGACCGTTCGACCGCCACCCGCTCGCGGATGACTTCCTGGATGTTGCGCTTCTCGACTTCGATCGCCTTGTCCTTCTCGATCTGGGCCAGCGAGACGACGCGCTCGCGGTCGGTGGCCTCCAAGTCGCGGTCGCGGACCACCCGTTCACGCTCGACCCCGTCGGTGCGTTCCTTGTTCCGCGTGGCCACGATGACTTGCCGTTCCTTGTTCTGATCGGCGACCATCAATTCTTCGTCGGTGCGGATGCGAGCCGATTCGGCTTTCAGCCGTTCCTGTTCTTCGACCATCCGCGCCTCGGCTTCTTGACGCGCGGTAACTTCGGCGACCTCGCGTTTCTGCTTCTGCTCGGCCTCGATTTGCTGCCGTTCCAACTCGAGGATCGCTTCGCGGGCCAGCACGTCCTGCTTCTTGATCGTCTTCTCTTTTTCCCGCGCGATCTCGTTCGCCAGGATGTGTTCCCGCGCGGTCAGGTCGACGATCTTCTTGATGCCCTCGGCATCCAGGATGTTCTGCGGATCCATCATCTCCATCGACGTCTGTTCCAGATAGTCGATGGCGCAGTCGTCCAGAACGTAACCGTTCAAGTCGGTGCCGATCACCTTGATGATCTCCTCCTTGAACTTGTCCCGCTCTTCGTACAATTCGACGAAATCGAATCGCTTGCCGACCGTCTTCAAGGCTTCGGAGAACTTGGCGTCGAACAGTTCGACCAGCGCGGCCCGCTCGGAGGCCCGGCGGCAACCCAGCGATTGGGCGACCTGCAGGATCGTCTCGCGGGCGTTATTCACGCGGACGAAGAACGCCACCTCGATGTCGGCCCGCATGTTGTCGCGGCAGATCAGTCCCTGGCCGCCCTTGCGGTGGATCTCGATCCGCTTGACCGACAGATCCATGCGGTCGACGCGATGGATCACCGGAAAGACCAGTATCCCCTTGCCCGTCACGGCAGCCAGTCCGCCCAATCCGGATCGGACCAGCGCCTCTTCCGGCCCCACCTTGCGATAGAACTGGTTGAAGAGAAAGGCTATGGCAATCAGGGCCATGAAGAACAAGCCCAGACCGACGACGATCGTGATGATGACTTCCGGCATCGTTAAACCTCGGTTTTCTCTTTCTCGACGAAGAAGATGTTGCGTTCGGGATCAAAGTCGACAATCACGGCGGTATCGCCCTTGTTCAGTAAGGCGGTCCCGCGCGTCCGTACATTCAGAATCAAAGGAGCCGCCTCCGTCGCGTACTCCGCCTGGCCGAACCGCTCGGTCACCTCGCTGTTGACGATCCGGCAGGTCCGGCCGATCAAGTCCGCTGCCGTATTCGGCTCTTCCGCATCGAACTTGCCTCGCAGCGGCTGCGTGAAAATCTTGGTCAGCACCACGGCGATGGCCAAGTTGCGGATCGTCCACTGGACCGCGTTGAACCACACCTCACGCTGTTCGGCGTGATAAACGTTGTCCAGCAACCGGTCCAACAACATCGAGACCATCCACCAGTTGATCGCCAGGATGCTGCCCCAAATCACCAACGGTACGAGCCCGATATTCAGGAACCGCAAGATGACCACGCCCATCCCGGTCACCTCGCCCAGATCGGCTTGGCCATCCATGTTCAGATCGAAATCCAGAAAGTCCAGATCCAGACCCGCGACGATCGCCAACAGCCAGTACATGATCGCGACCAGCAAGACCACGCTCGCCGGCAAATTGGCGCCGGAAAAACATACCCCCAGATAGTCCCAGACCGCTGGCATGGTACTCCTCAAGCCTTTCCCAACCCGAATCGATCCACCATCCGGGCCATTCCTAAAAGTATGCCACGAAAATCCACGAACCGATCCGTATTCGTTTCGTAGGCCCAAAAATTCCCCAAATTTCACCCAGATTCCTTGACCAATGCCACTCTTTGGATAAAACCAGCCATGGCTAATCGTGTGCTTTCCTCGTCCTGGAATGACCTTGTCGCGTGATGCTGGCCCTGACTCCGAATGTGCGCGTCCACTTTGTCCTACATGGCTTGCATTCGGAACATCTGATCGCGGAATGATTCCTTCCGGAGAAAACCGCGTCGTTCTTTGGTCGAGAAAACGATGTGCAACCAGACTTGAGCGTGCGATTGTGACATGGTGTGACGATCCCATTCTTTGTCGCAAATGGCCGGGCCGCTGGCCCTCACGGTATGAACGACATTGTTACGCAGCCCGTTGGGCTGGGCTAGGCAAACGGTTGGCCTTCGGCCGGGCATGTGTCGAGCAACGCCTCCGTCCCGAGCCAACGGCAATGGCCATGAATCTCTGCCCGACGGCTCATCTTGGCTGCCGGGCTCGCACTGGCTGGAGCGTGAATCCGTAGTCGCGGGGCTGGTTGCCGGGCAGGGTGTATTGGTCGTGCGTCCGTGCGCCCCAACTGTTGTCGCCGCCGACGCCGTGCAGTTGGTCGTCGATGAAGACGGTGTTGAACTCGCGGCGAGGCAGTTGGTACGGATGCGTCGCGTTCTCCAAGTCGGCTTGGGTGTACGGCCAGGCGCTCACGTTCAACGGCTTCTGCCCGATCACCTTCAGCCCCCGTCCGTCTGCATCGGTGAACGTCGCCCAACGGACATCGGCGCGATTGCCCGTGTCCTGTGGGCGGATGTAGTCGTACACCCAGTCGTCGACGGTGCTTTCGTAGATGGCGATCTCGCCGCCGGTCTTGCGGTCCCAGTAGGTTTCCTGCGGGCCGCGGCCGTACCAGCGCACCTGGTCGAAGGTGCGCGGCATCGCCATCGTCATGCCGAACCGCGGCATGAGCGGCGCCTGCGGCTGGTTGGGGGTATAGTCGGCGTAAACGGTCACGGCGCCGTTGCCGGCGATGCGGTAGGTGACTTGGTAATCGGCATTCGCCACGGGCAGGCGGAAGGCCGCCTTGATCAGCACGATGTCGCTCGCCGGCTCGGGCAACACAGCGACCAACACAGCAGCCCGCTCGCGCCGCTCGCCCGCGTCTCGCCAGGCGCCCAGTTGCGAAACGTAGTTGTTGCGCATCTGGTTGTCGTTGGGCGATTTCCAAAAGTGAGGAACCAGCGGCGACGCCAGCAACTCGGTCCCGTCGACTCGATACGACTCGATCGCTCCGCTGCGACGTCCGACGGTGACCTGAACGTCGCCGCAGGTCACGACGATCTTGTCGTCCTGGTCCTTCCAAGTTGGGCTGTCTCGGACAGTCGTTTCAGGCCGGGCATTTTCCGAAGGCATTTCGAACTGATCCCAGGCGACGATGTGGCCCTTGTCGGCCCAGGCCGTCGCGGCGGGCAGAGCGAACGCGACGGTCAACAGATGCTCGCCGGAATCGGTCGTCTGGGCGAGAGGAACCGTGACGACTTGCTCGGATTGCGGCGGCACGTCCAGACGGCCCAGGGTTCCGGACTGAACGGGGTGGCCATCGCGACGCAGCACCCAGGAGGCGTCGAATTCGTTTAGGTTGGTGAAGTAGTACTTGTTCCGGACGCGGACCTTACCCGCAGCCAACTCGTCCGCATGCACTTTGATGTGCTGGTAGACCTTTTTGACTTCCCAGGCGTGCGGGTTCGGCCGCCGGTCGGGAGCGATCAGGCCGTTGATGCAGAAATTGCCGTCGTTCGGCTGGTCGCCGAAATCGCCCCCGTAGGCGAAGAACGTTTCGGCGGCTGGCTGCGACGCCGGCACCTTCTTGGTCAGCCCTTGATCGACCCAGTCCCAAATGAACCCGCCCTGCAAGTGACCGTAGCGTTCGAAGGCGTCCCAGTAGTCTTGCAGGTTTCCGACGCTGTTTCCCATGGCGTGCGCGTACTCGCACAGGATCATCGGCCGATCCGGCTTGCCCGACGCGTAGGCCACGACGTCCGAGATGCGGGCGTACATCGGGCAACGGATGTCGGTGTTGCGATCGGCCTCGGCCCGCTCGTACTGGACCGGCCGCGAGGGATCGCGCTGCTTGATCCAATCGTAGGCGGCATGGAAATTCACGCCGTTGCCGGCTTCGTTGCCCAGCGACCAGATGACCACCGACGGATGGTTCTTGTCGCGTTCGACCATCCGCTCGACGCGGTCCAGGTGCGCGAGTTTCCAGGTCGGGTCTTTGGCCAGCGATTGCGCGCCGTATCCCATGCCGTGCGATTCGATGTTCGCTTCGTCAATCACGTACAGACCGTACCGGTCGCACAGATCGTACCAACGCGGATCATTGGGGTAGTGGCTGGTCCGAACGGCGTTGATGTTGAATTGCTTCATCAGCCGGATGTCGGCGATCATCGAATCGACCGACACGGCGTGCCCGGTGACCGGATCGTGCTCGTGGCGATTGACGCCCATGAAGTAGATGCGTTGGCCGTTGACCAGCAGCAAGCCGTCGCGGATTTCGACTTTCCGGAAGCCCACGTTGCAGGTCGTGACCGCGACGGTTTGGCCGTCAGCGTCTTTCAGCGTCAGCAGCAGTCGGTACAGGTTCGGTTGCTCGGCGGACCACTTGGCGGGATTGTCGACCGACTTGGCCAGCGTGACCGTGCCTTTCCCGCCCGCGTCGGCTTGTCCAGACGCCGCGACACCGGCGAACAGTGACTCGCCGTCGGCGTCCAGCAGTTCGGCTTCGACCGAGAACTTGCGTTGGGCATCGCCGAAGTTCTGCACCTCGACCTCGACCGACAACTCGGCATCATGGCAGTCGGCGTCCAGATCCGTGCGGACGAAGAAATCCCGCAGGTGCAGTTCGGCAGCGGACCACACGTACACGTCGCGGTAGATGCCGCTCAATCGCCAGAAATCCTGATCTTCCAGATAGCTGCCGTCGCTGTAGCGGTAGACTTCCACGGCCAGTGTGTTGTCACCGGCCTGTAGATAGGGCGTGATGTTGAACAACGCGACCGTACGGCTGTCCTGGCTGTAGCCGACTTGGCGGCCATTGATCCACACGTAGAAGGCCGAATCGACGCCGTCGAACTGGAGGAACGTTTGACGGCCGGACCAGTCCGCGGGGACTTGGAAGCTTCGCCGGTACGACCCGACAGGGTTCCGCTGGGCGAAGTTGGTGAAGTTCTTCGGCGGCTCGCCCATCACGTTCGGCGGATCGGCGCGGAACGGGTAGGGGATGTTCGAGTACAGGGGCACCCCGTAGCCATGCAACTGCCAGTTGCTGGGCACCGGCAGATCGTCCCACGCGGCGACGCTGAATTCGGGTTGGTGGAAATCCGCGGGGCGGGCGTCCGGATTCGGAGACCAATGGAATTTCCACGTGCCGTTCAAGGATCGGTAGTACGGAGACGCTTCGCGAGTGCCCTGGATCGCCTGCTCGCGATCCGCGTAGACCCACGAGGTCGCGCGGCCCGCTTCCTTGTTCCGTCCGACGACTTGCTCGTTTTCCCAATCGGGGCGAGCTGCGTTGGAGGCGTTGGACAGAGCGATCAAACCAGCCACGACAAACACTCCGCTTGCGATTTGACCAAGTTGCGTCGTCTTCATGGGATCCACCTCGCATTGAATTCGAGCGACCCGATCGCGGGCCGCGCTGAAACGAACGATTGCCTGCCGCCATCATAGCTTAACCTGGACCAAACCCGAAGCGTATGCATGGGGAAGCACCGCGGGATGAGATCGCCTGCGGCTTGCCGTTCAACGCGGGGCGCAGACGCCTTCGGCTTGCCGTTCAACGCGCGAGGCGGCGGGGTCAGTGGCGGTCTTCGCCGGTCAGCGCGTCTTCGACCTTGTCGGCCCACTTGGAGATGTCCAGAACGCTCTGCCGGATCTCCTCGGCGTCGCACGTCGAGCGCGGGTAGCGGTTGACCATGACGAAAAACGGCTGTCCGTCAATCTCTTCGATGGCCAGCGAGCCGAAGGCGATGTCGGCGTTCAATTCCAAGGCGCGACGGAAATAGTCTTCTCGAACCGGGCAGCACAGGCTGTAGATCTTGACCAGATGTTCCGCCCAAGGACCGGCGGTGCGGTCTTCGATGAAGACCCGCTGCCTCCGACCGCCGGGCAGCGGCACGTCGACAATCTGGCGGTCGCCGTCCGTGTGGACCGTCAGATTCAGCGTCGCTATGGCCTCGGCCACCAGCGAACGGATGTCGCGCAGACCGAGATACACTTCGCGCAGCGACAGGTACAGTTGATCGCCGTCTTCCGGGCGATCTTCCGGGCGTTTCGCCAAGCAGCGTTCGATCAGTTCCACGACTTCGTCCGGCAGCTCGGGACAGCACTGTCGCGGATCGGGCGGAGCGAGTTCCGCGTGCTGGCGGATCAGTCTCGGCAGGTTGCGTTCGCCGAACGGCAGGGTTCCGGTCAGCAGGTAGTAGAAAGAAACCCCGACTGCATAGACGTCGCTCCGCGGATCGGCTCGCCGGTGGGCGAACAACTCCGGGGCCATGTAGGGAGGCGTCCCCGCCAAGTCGCCCGCGGCCTCGTCCAACGTCTCGGCGACGATCCGCTTGGCCAAGCCGAAATCGGCGAGTTTGGCATGTTGGCCGTCGGCGACCAGGATGTTCGAGGGCTTGAAATCGCGGTGGATCAACCCGCTGCGATGCGCCGCGGCCAACGCGGCGCAGCTTTGCAGCAGCAGCTCGGTGGCTTGCAGCGGCGGCAGGCATTGGCGTTCGACCAGGATGCTCTGCAGCGAGCGTCCCGCGACGTACTCCAATTCAATGTAGTGGTGATCGTCCGTTTGACCGATGTTGTGGACGGTCACGATGTGGGGATGAACGACGGAAGCGGCCGCGCGGGCCTCGGCGATGAACTGAGCCAGAAAGTCCGGGCTGCGCTGCTGCAGTTCGGGGCTCAGGATCTTGATCGCGCACGGCCGCTCCAGCCAATTGTGCCTGGCCCGGAAGACCCAGGCCATCCCGCCTCGTCCAACCAGCGAATCGATCGTGTAGGCGTCGAACGTGCGGCCGGTGAACTGCCGGGCCAAATCGTTGGGCGGCGCGGGGGGGACGCCGAGATCGTAGGAGATCGTCTCGGCCATGTCCCGCGTCAGATCGTCGCCGCAAGCGGTCGCCGACTGCCGGCAGCGAGGGCAGAACGCCTGTTCCCCGTCATCGGAGAACGGTTGGTTGCAGCCCTGGCACTGGCGGGTGGTCGTATCCACGGCGGTCTCGCTGAGAGGATCGGTCAATTCAGTTGCTGCGGCTCTTGGATCTGCCGGGCAAACGCTGCGATCGCCCGCAGCAACTCGGCGGGCAACACCACGTCGATATCCAACCGCTGGGCGGTCATGCCGGTCGCCACACCCAGCGGCGGACTTTCGGGAAAGGCGGGGATCATCGTCGCTGCCTGGGGCTCGATCGCGCCGATCATTTGGGCCGCGAACTTGAACGTGGCCGAAGGACTCCACAATCCGATCCCGTCGGCATTGGGCGGCAACAGCGCCAGCGTCTTGGTCACTTGAGGATCGCGGCTCAACGATGCTTGGCCGCTGCCCTGCTTCAGAAGTTCCTCCAGACGCCGCAGAGAAATGTATGTGCCCACCACGGTGTGTTCATCGCGAGCCGCCAAGTAGATGGACATGGAATCGGCCGCTCCGAACATCTTCTCGAACATCGCGTTCATGTTGGGCACCGCCGGGTCGGCGATCATCCCTTTCAATTGCATTTCGATCCGAAAACCGTCTTTGCCGCCCACGCGAATCCGTTCGACCGCGTAGCCCAGCGGCGGCTTCTCCAAACCCTTCATGACCTCGTTCATCTGCTCCATCGCCCGGACGTAGGCATCCATGTACGTCCGCGCGTCGTCGACTTTGAGCACCAGGACGGTGTTGGCGTACAGCGGCTCGTCGGGCGGAACCAGTCCCATCATCATGGACATGCTGTGCATGCCCTTGGCGGATTCCGCGGATGCCTTGGTGATCTCGTCCAGTTGTGCATCGCTCAGCTTGGCATCCTGAAAGTACATTTTCATCACGTTCTTCGACAGTTCGGCTAGCGTGGTGCTCCAGTCCAGCGGCAGCTTCCCGCCCCCGGCGAACAGGAACTCGCCCAGCGGTAGATCCTCCAGCAGATCCACCGGCGGCGTCTTGGGTGCGCTGCCCAAGCGGGCGAGCAAGCCATCGGCCGTAAAGGCCGCGCTCAACGTGACGCGAACCGTACCACCGTCCTCGACGCGGGCGGCGGCCACGGCGTGAGTGATCTCGCGGTCCATGTTCTGGAACATCGATTCGTACATCTGCAGCCCGACGACGGCTTGCTGCGCCGCCTCGCCCTGCTGCTCCATCGCGGCTTTGGCCGCGGCCAGTCCTGCCAGCAACTGCTGCTGAGCCATCTTGATTCCCGCCGGAGCCGCGACGGCGTAGACGTCCACCCCGACGAGTCGTTCCTTGAGCGCCGTCATGTCGTCGCCCAGGCTGCGTCGCGCAGCGATCGTTTTGTTCAGGGCAGCCTCCCCGCCGGCCTCGGTGACCAGGGCAAATGCGCCGTGTTGAGCGATCAGCACGGCGCGTCCGGCAACCGTCGCCTTGGAAATCGTCTCGCTCGCTTTCTCGGCGGCTACGGACTGGAGCAACTTGCCATAGTCGGTGACCGGCACGAATGCGACCATCGTCGGGCCGCTGGGACCGTCCGCGGGAACCGCAGCAATCGCGGCGGAGCCGCGACGGTCGATCCCTTCGATCGCGCCGAACTGTTGCTTGAGCATGGCAGCAAAGTCGGGCGCGGGCATATCGAGCTTCGCGGCCGCCTCGCTCCACTTGCCCACCGTTCCCGCCGGATCGCTAACGACCACTGCGCCCAGGACGTCGTGGGGCACTACCTTCAAGACATCTTCGGCCGCCGCTGCGGAACGGAACAAGGTGCCGCATAGCGCGAGCACCATCAAGGTCAAGAGCACTCTGGTTCGAGACATCGAAATGATCTCCTTCTTCTTGGATGTTGCGTGAGTCGTGAGGCAGATCCACAAACCGATCGTATTTCGCATGGCGGTGGAGGATCTTGCCTCGATCAGGACTCTGTAGGCGAATTCACGAGAATTCGCTTCGCGAACGTCGATCAAGCCAACACGGCTGGATCGAACAGCAAAGGGAAAAACTGCCCGCCCAGCGGCGTGCCGGGCGGGAGGACCGGAACTCCTTGCAACAGCGGCTGATCCGAAACCGACTTCACGCCGTCGAGCACCGAGTTGATCACGGCGGCGCGGCGCGGGCGATCGGTGCGGTTTTCGAACGAGCCGTGGACCATCAACGGATGGTGGAAGGTCGCCTCGCCCCGCTTCAATTCGACTGCCACGGGATGTTGGAACTGCTCCCATTGTTGCGGATCAAGCACTTGGCGAATAGCATCCATATCGCCAGCCAACCCGGTGATCGGCAGCAGGGGCCAGCGATGGCTGCCCGGGACGTAATGGACGCATCCGTTGTCCCGGGTGCTGTCGTCCAAGCCGATCCAACAGGTCAGATGGGCCATCGGCTGGCTTCTGGTCCAGTACGAATAGTCCTGGTGCCACGCGACAACTCCCCCATGATGCGCCGGTTTGCAGAACAACTGGTCGTGCCAGAACCGCACGGGACCGCCCAGCAGTTGACTGGCCGGCACGGTGAAAGCGGGGTGCCACAACAGATCGTGAAAGCCAAGGGCGATCCGCCACGCTCCCAAGGCATGAAACAATACTCTGCTCGGATCGGCCGATTCGTTGGTGTGGTACTCGTACCAAAGCTCATGCCCCGGATGGGCAGGTTCGAAGAAGGTCTCCAGTTCCGTGCGCAGCCGCTCAATTTGATCGTCGTCCAGAATCCGGATACCGCTCAGGAACCCGTCCTGCTCATAACGAGCCACTTGCTCGGGCGTCAAGCGATACGCTTCCCACGCCGCCCGAGTCTCGGGCAAGGAAAAGAGGGCACCCGAAGGTAGGTGCTGGAGAGAAAGGTCGGAAGTCATGGCGATCGTTGCCTCCTCAGAAATGCGTTGAATCATCGAGGTTGTCAGTTTTACAGGAATCCCGACGAAGCTCCAGTATTCGCTGCCCGAAAGTGGTAGGCAAATTGACGGGGCGATGTTAGAATCGCAACCTCAGGATCAAACCTCGCGAAGAAACGGACAATCCATGAACTGTCCAACCGACGATCTATTGATCAATTTTGCCGCGGGACTGCTGGATGAGGGGGTACGCGAGCCAATCCGGGGCCATCTGGAGTCCTGCCAGAAGTGCTCAAGCCGAGTCGTCTGGTTTCAGGAGGAGTTGTTCCACGATTTCGGCGACGATCTGCAGGACAACGCGGAAGCGACCAAGAGTGGGTCGCACCAAGTCAGCATCGTCGAAGCGGCACGTCCCACCGCGGACGACGACGCGGAAGACAGCTTCGACGCTTCGCTGCTGGAACCTTCGAAGAATCCTGACTTCCTGGGCCGTCTGGGAAGATACCAAGTCCGGCGCATCATCGGGCAAGGCGCGATGGGAGTCGTGCTGGAGGCCTACGAGGAAGGCCTGCGACGAACGGTTGCCATCAAGCTGCTGAAACGACAGATCTCGACCAGCGAGCGGGCGCGACGTCGTTTCATCCGCGAAGCCCGGGCCGCGGCCGGGATCATCCATCCGAATGTAGTGACGATTTTCGGGGTGGAAGAGCAGCGGAGTTCCCCTTACTTGGTGATGGAATACGTGGCGGGGGGCACGTTGCGGGAATACATTCGCAACCGCGAGCGATTGCCCCCGATGGAAGTCGTGCGTTTAGCCAAGGGCATCGCCCAGGGACTGGCTGCGGCGCATCAGCAGGGCGTGATCCACCGCGACATCAAACCCGGAAATCTCTTGCTGGATCGCGGCGCCCTGTGGGTGAAGCTCACGGATTTCGGACTGGCTCGCGCGGCGATCGACCAGGTCGACTTGACGTCGCACGGTTTGGCCGTCGGGACGCCCGCCTACATGTCGCCCGAGCAGGTGACGGCCGGGGAACTGGATTCGCGCACGGACCTGTTCAGCTTGGGCTGTGTCATCTACGCGATGGTTGCCGGCCGCACACCGTTTCGAGGGACCAGTCAATTCGAAATCGCGCGCCGAATTGTGGAAGACGACCCGCCACCTTTGGATCAGGTTATTCCGGGAACTCCGGGATTTCTCGTGGACGTGACTCAGCGTTTGCTCGCCAAACGCCCGGAAGATCGCTTCTCGAGCGCCGCGGAACTCGCCGACCTTCTGGAGCATTATCAGGCCCGGTTGAACGAATCGCCCACGGACGAAATCTCGGGAGTCATGCGCAACATACGCCTGCAGCAACGCTCCGAGGCACCCGTGGTGGAGCCTTCGGAAAATACGTCGGAGACAATTCTAGAGGGCCCATCGGAAGGCATGTCAGAAAGTCCAACACAGACGGAAATCCAGATTCTTCCCAAGCGACCGCGGGTGACATCGCGCCGAGTCCTGGCCGTCGTGCCGCTCGTGCTCATTCTTGCACTGCTGGCGATCTGGCCGATTCTGGGCCGGCATCAGGACGGTCAGTCGCCCGAATCCGGCGCGGAGATCATCGAGATCGGCGGAAGCTTCGCAGGCATCATCGCGGTGGGCGACCTCGCCAAGCGACCGGGCGGCTTCGGAACGATCGCGGAAGCACTTCTCCGAGCTACGCCTGGCGTCACCGTTCAGATCTATCCCGACAAGGAGTATGACGAAACGATCTTGGTCGACGATCCGGAGCGATTGGCTGGCGTCACTTTGGCCGCCGCGCCCGACGCCGCACTCCGGCCCGTTCTGAAATGTGCCGACTCGAGTTCGGACTCGGCCGTGGTCACGGTCCGGGACGTCTCGGGGATCACGATCCGCGGCCTCGAGATCCGAACCGGCGGCTGTTATGGAATCGTGATCGAAGGGGACTGCCAAGACGTGTTGGTCGAGCAGGTGCGTTGTGTTCAGCCGCCCAGCGGCGGTTCGCCCGCCATCGATATTCGAGCCCGAGCGACGAACGGGAATGCCGGTCCGATCACGATTCGCCGTTCGACTCTCGATTCCCCGGGGACAGGCCATTGCTTGCGGATGAGCTGTGCGGAAGGACTGCAGACGGTGCGTCTAGAGGAGAACCGATTCGAGGGACGCGGAGTCTTGGTGCTGGCCGACGGCCTGCTGAAGAACGTGACGATTCGCGGCAACCAGTTCTTGCGCGCCGATTCGGACGCCGCGGAAGGAACGGGGTGGCCCGGCACAACCGTCGCGCTGAATCTGGACGTCCAGACGCCATCGCAACTCGAACAGTTGGTCGTCTGCAATAACACGTTCTATGGGATGGAACACTGGCTGGGATTGGTGCATTCGGCCACGTTCGAGCCGGCCGGGATCGCCTTTGTCAATAATCTGATCCTGGCCAGCGGGAGCGTTCAAGGCGAACCGGACGTTCTCCCCGGGATCGCAGCCAATTGGAAGTTTCGATCGAATTGGTGGGAAACGGACCAAACCAGGTCCGAATGGAACAACCTCTGGCCTAGCTTGGCGGAGATTCAGCCAAAGATCGACGTCATCAATCGAAGTGATCGCGAGCACGCCGATTTCCTCCGTCCCCCGCCCGATTCGCCCCTGTGGACCGCCGGGGCGAACGATTCGGAGTTTCCCGCTCACGTTGGAGCCGTCAAGCCCGGCGGCAACCCCTGACCACCCCGCAACCGAATCGGCGAGAATCCGGATCGAACCCATACTCCGACGTCAAGCAATTCCGACTTGAGAACGACCACGGGAGACAGCACCATGACTTATTTGGCGAACCAGTCCGACACCTACGCCTACCGCGAGTTACCGAAGCGGTCTTCGGCGGCGCAATCGTCGCAGTTCTCGGCCGGAGAAGCGACCGCGCCGCTGGCTCCGAAGCCGTTGCGGGTGGTCCACATCGGACCGTGTTTCTCCCGCGGCGGAGCGGAGAACCACGCGATCGACCTGGCTCGGTTCCTCGATCCTTCCCGAGTTCGGATCGAGAAGTGCATCGTCACCGATCCGAACATGCTCGATCCCGCCGTGGCGGCCGACATGCCCGTGCCGGTCGAACCGGGGGACGAGCTATCGGTGCGGCAGGCGGCCCGGGAGCACGATGTCGTGATGTTTTGGGGAATGATGCTGGATTCTTGGCTGGCCGATTGCCGCCCTCCGTTGTGCGTCTATCTGGCGCACGGCGACAGTTATTGGACGCACGACCTGCTGGTCGGCAGCCGCCGCGTGGTCGATCACGTGGTGGCTGTCAGCCAGGGCGTTCAGCGAAAGGTGTGCGACGGGTTTCCCAGTTCGGTGATCCTGAACGGCGTCGATACGGCGCGGCTCAGCAAGACCCGTTCGCGGCAACAGGTCCGCGCGTCGCTCGGCTTCCAGCCCGACGATTTCGTCCTGGGCTTCGTCGGCCGCCTGTCGCCCGAGAAACGCGCCGACCGGGTCATCCGCGCGACGGCCCAGTTGCCGCCGAATTTCAAGGCGCTGGTCGTCGGCTGGGGACCGCTCCGTCAGGAGTTGTTCGAGTTGGCCAACGACTTGATCCCCGGACGGTTCGCTTTCGTCAGCGCCGACCGGCATCTGGGAGACTACTACCAGTCGCTGGATACGCTCTGCCTGTTGTCCGAATTCGAGGGCTTCGCGCTGGTGGTCCTGGAAGCCATGATGTGCGGCCGTCCCGTGATTGCCACGCCGGTCGGCAGCGTGCCGGAAGCGATCATCGACCGGGTGAACGGGCTGGTGGTCGACGGCGAAGTGGAATCGGTGTGCCAGGCCGCGCGGCGTTTGTGGGAACATCCTGACTGGGCGCGCGGCGTCGCGGCCGAAGGACGCCGGTACGCCGAACAGCACGGTCACGCTTGGCGAATGGCTCGGCAGTACGAGCAGTTGTTCGAGCGGTTGTGGACCGAGAAGCACGGGCGCGGCGCGGATCGGCAGGCGCACCCGGCGGGTGCCGAGGTGCTGGCCCCGTGACGCGCATCCTGGTTTCGCACGAATCCCGGTTCGTCTGGATCGCGGTGGCCAAGGTGGCCAGTATGGTGATCCACCGGGCGATCACCGACAAACTGGGCATCGAGTTCGATGACTGGCCCCGTTGCTCCGCCGCGTCCACAGCCGAAGTGGCCGGGATGGACGGCTACTTCCGGTTCGCCTTTGTGCGCGATCCCTGGGCGAGGCTGTTTTCGTGCTACCAGGACAAGATCCTCGGCCCGGTGCTGCACGGTCGGGACTTTATTTTCGGCGATTTCGGCTTCACTCCGGGCATGGCCTTTCCCGATTTCGTCCACGGCGTCGCGGAGATCCCGGACGAACAAGCAGACGGGCATTTCGTCGGCCAGTTCCACACGCTCGGTTACCAACGGCGGTTGGTTGTCGATTATGTCGGCCGCTTCGAGAACCTGCCCGCCGACTGGGAGCCGATCCGTCTGCGGTTCGGTTTGGCGCCGCTGCCCTGGACGCCGATCGATTCCGCGCGACGCCGTAGCGACTTCGAGTTCCACAAGCCGCACTACACGCCGGACCTGGTGGAAGTCGTCGCGCGGCGTTACGCGGACGACCTTCGACATTTCGGTTACCGGTTCGGATCGGTTCCGCAACTCGGCCCGCGCGACGAACCAGGGCCGTCGTCTTGACAGTCCGCGGGGCGATTGGGATCATTGCGGCATTCCACGCTCCAACGACGACGAAACCGCGCTGAGGGTACTGCCATGAACGGACGCGAACGCATTCTCGCGCTGATCGCGGGTCATCCGGTCGACCGACTCCCGCTGATGCCGATCACCATGATGTTCGCCGCCGATCACATCCGCCGTCCGTACGGACAGTACGCGACGGACTACCGCGTGCTGGTCGAGGGTCAGGAGAAGACGGCTGAGGCGTACGGGTTCGACTACGTCTCGTGCATTTCCGATCCCGCCCGCGAAGCCGCCGACTGCGGAGCCAACGTGCAGGTGTTCGACGACCAGCCGCCGGCGATCGACGAAATGAACGCCCGGTTGGCAGACAAGGCGGCGCTGAAGAGTCTGGAGATTCCCGATCCGCTGGGCGGCGGACGCATGCACGACCGCGTGCGGGCCGCCGCGTTGTTTCGCGAACGTGGCGGCGGGCGGTTGATCGAGGGCTGGATCGAAGGCCCGTGCGCCGAGGCGGCCGATCTGCGCGGAATCAACACCCTGATGCTCGACTTCTACGACGACCCGGCCTTCGTCCACGAGCTGTTCGAGTTCGTGCTGCGGATGGGACTGCGGTTCGCCCGCGCCCAGGTCGAGGCCGGGGTGGAACTGATGGGCGTCGGCGACGCGGCGGCGTCGCTGGTGGGCCCGCAGATCTACCGGGACTTCGTCTGGGAATACGAGAAGCGGTTGGTGGACGGCTTGCACGAGATGGGCTGCAAAGTCCGCTTGCACATCTGCGGCAACATCAACCGCATCCTCGAACCGATCGGCCGCCTGGGCTGCGAGATCGTCGACCTGGACTTCATGGTTCCCGTGGCCGACGCGCGGGCGGCGATGGGGCCGGAGCCGGTGTTGCTGGGCAATCTCGATCCGGTTCGGTTGTTGCGCAACGGCACGCCCGAGGCGATCACCGCGGCGGTTGCCCAGTGCCACCGCGAGGCCGGCCCGCGGTACATCATCGGCGCCGGGTGCGAAGTGCCCCGCGGCACGCCTCGCGAAAACCTGCTCGCGTTGACTCGTTACGCTCTCGATTCATCTGCCTCTTGCGCGGAGACTTTGCCATGAAGATCGGCTTTCATACCGACGCCTTTAACTCGTCGTACTGGAACTTCGAGCGGTGTCTGCAGTGGGCCCAGCAGAATGATGTCCATTTCATCGAATGCGGCTTGATCGACGGCGCAAGCTGGATTCACGGCCTGGGCTATCAGCCGCACGTGGCAATGTACGAAGATCCCGTGCTGCTGCGAAAGAAAATGGACCGCTACGGCGTGCGATTTTCACAAGTTGACGCGGCGTTTCCGCTGTCCGGCAAGGACGGGCCGTTGTACGGCGTGCCCTACGTGCTGCGGTCGCTGCAATGGGCCAAGCTGGCCGGCTGCGACCGGATCGCCACCACCGACGGCTTGAAGAAGCCGGAAGGGCTGAGCGACGGCGAGGCGATGGCGCTGATGCGGCGCAGCTACGAACAGATCCTGGAAGTGGCCGAGGTCTACGAGATCATCATCAACATCGAAGTCCACGGCTATTTCACGACCGATCCCGAACGAGTCGCTGAGATGCTGGACTTCGTCGACAGCCCGTACCTGCGGATGAACATGGACACGGGCAACACGTTCATCGCCGGCCGCGATCCGGTGGATTTTCTGCGCCGTCTGGTCCATCGGGTCTCGCATGTTCACGTCAAGGATGTCAGCCAATCGCTGGCCGCGGCAGTCCGCGGCGAAGAAACCGGCATCGCCGTCAGCCATTGTGCGTTGGGCGACGGCGTCAACGCGGCCAACATCCGGCAGTGCCTGGAGATCCTTGACGAGCATCGCTTCACGGGCGTCCTAAGCATGGAATGCGAAGGCCAGGGCGGCCCGATGATCGAACGCTCGCTGGCTTGGCTCCGCCAAACACTGCGCGAACTGAACATTCCCGTCGAGAACGAGTAGCCCGGCGCCGGTCACGTTCAACAGGCGGCCGCTCGAGTCACGGTTCGTAGGGTGCGCGCGGCGCGCATCTTCGTTAAACGGCAAGCCGAAGGAGCCTGCTGAAATACTGGCAAGAAGCGAGGTGGGGTAAGCTTCCAGCTTGCCGAGTTTTCGTATCTTTGATTCCCGCACTTTCCTAGACGCCCCATTTGGCAAGCTGGAAGCTTACCCCACGACTTTTTCAGCAGCCTCCGAAGGCGACTACGCGGTGTTCATGCGAACTGCCCTCGGGCGCAGTCGCGATCGGCTTACCGTTCAACGAGTTGGTTGCGGCCGTGCCCCGTTGGGAGGAAGCCCATTCTTCCTCGTCACGCGCAGTCCGGGTACAGGATGCGGCTGACACAGCCGTGGTTGGCTTGTGCGGCGGTGGCGGCGAAGTCCAGCAGGTAACCGCGGCGCGATTTGCGGGGTATGGGCCGCCACTGCTGACGGCGGCGGCCGAGTTCTGCGTCGTCGACGTGCAACGTGACTTCGCCGGCCAGCAGGTCGAACGAGATTTCGTCGCCGTCGGCGACCAGCGCGATGGCGCCCCCCACCGCGGCCTCGGGCGCACAATGCACGCCGATCGCGCCGTGCGAAACGCCGGACACGCGGGTGTCGGAGACCAGGGCGACTTTCCCGTCCAGTTCCGGAACCGCCAGTGCGGCCGATGCGACCAACACCTCGGGCATTCCAGATGCGACCGGTCCCAGGTAACGCAACACGATGACGCTGCCCGGCTGGATCCGCTTGGATTCGACCGCGTCGGCCACGTCCTTGGCGTCGTCGAAGCACAACGCGACGCCGCGGAACCGGGGCTCCTGCATGCTGGAAACCTTGAACACGATGCCGTCCGGCGCCAGGTTGCCGAAACAGATCTGCACGTCGGCAAACGGTTTGAAGGGGGCATCGGCCGGGACGATCAGTTGCTGGTCGTCGGGTAGATCGGGCGCCTCGGCGGCGACCTGGCCCAGCGTCTTGCCCACCACGGTCATGGTGTCGCCGTCCAGCAGACCGGCGCGCCACAGGTGCTTCAACAACACCGGGGTGCCGCCGATCCGGTGCATGTCGACCATCGTCTTCTTGCCGCGCGGGGCGAAACAGCACAACACGGGCGTCCGGCGGAAAATTGCCTGCATGTCGCGCAGGGTGAACTCGACATCGGCTTCGCGAGCCAGCGCCAGCAGGTGCAGCACGCCGTTGGTCGAACCGCCGATCGCGGCGATGGCCGTCGCCGCGTTCTCGAACGCGCGGCGCGTGAGGATGTCGCGCGGGCGTAGTCCTTGCTGCAGCACGCCATGCATGATTTGGCCGGCCCGGATGCATTCCTCGTGCTTGGCTTCGTCGATCGCCGGAATCGCGCTGCTGTAGGGCAGCATCAGCCCGATGGCTTCCATGGCCACGCCCCAGGTGTTGAACGAAGCCGCAATGCCGCAACCGCCGACCCCGGGACAGGCGGTCCGCAGGATCTCTTCCGCTTCGGACGGGTCCATGTTGCCGACGGCGACCGCGGCCTGTGCGTCGTAGACGTCCAGGATCGAG
Organism: Pirellulaceae bacterium; assembly: GCA_023382975.1. Lineage (GTDB taxonomy): Bacteria > Planctomycetota > Planctomycetia > Pirellulales > Pirellulaceae > SKKK01. The sequence continues at coordinate 89,652 of JAHDXO010000005.1, read as the reverse complement.
ATCTCCTCGCCCCGGTGGCAACCCGGCATGATCGTGCCGCCGCTGACCAGCAATCCCGGATAATTCATGCGGGCCAGCGCCATGGCGAATCCGGGACCGTTCTTGTCGCAGTGGTGCAGTCCGATCAACGCGTCGTAGCCGTGCGCGCTGACCACGCACTCGGCCCCGTTGGCGATCATGTTGCGGGACGGAAGACTGGCGTTGCCGCCTTCGTGCCCTTGCGTGATGTTGTCACTGACCGCGGGCACGCCGAACGGAAAACCGATCATGTCCGCGCGGCGGCAACCGTCCGCGATCCGCTGAGCCAGGTCGTAGGCGTGGACGTTGCAGAGATTCCCGTCCAGCAACGGCACGCCGATCCCGATCTGCGGCTTGTCAAAATCCGCCTCGGTCAGTCCCAGTCCATAGTAAAACGCGGTGACGCCGCGCTGCCAACCGTGCGTCAGGTTCCTGCTGTTCCAATTCAACGGAGCATTCATGACGGCATCCTCGAACGTTAGCGTTCAGCGAAAACAACCGAGGTGTAGCATAGTCGTTTTGCGATGCCGTCGAAAGGGCGGGAGGGCGAGGCCGGGGGGACGGAAACGGGCTCCGACGCGGTCTGCCTGCGCGCAAAAAAGAACCCATCGCGCTCCGCAGAGTCGCGATGGGTTGACAGATCCGGACGGTCTACGGTTTTCCGTCGGGACGAGAGCCGAAACTAGGGAGTGGCGGTTCCCGTGCCGGACAGTTCCCCGGCGATCTGGTCGAACATGTCACGGGTGCCGGTGCCGACCGTGGTGATCGCCGACAGAGCCACGACGATGATCAACGCCAGCATCACGGCGTACTCGACAGCCGTCGGGCCGTCTTCAGACTTCAGGAAATGACTGACCTTCTGAGCGAAACGGTTCATAACAACCTCCAATGGATTTCGCCGTCCGCGGCGCCGATTCAAGCACGGCCCGCGAAGGCTATCTGGGAAAAGGGGACGCCGAGTTCCTCCGGTCGCGAGACGTTTGTCGACGCCTCGGCCTGCCGTGCGGCCAGCGGACCTCTACCACACACACGAAACACCAGCCTCTTTTCCTCGTACGGCCGCTCCATGACCGCACCACTTCCGCGAACAACGCGATCTATCCTTTCGGCAGCCAGGCTGCCGCCCGGAGCGAACGTCCGAGCGGCCCTCGGCTTTGCGTCCCAGCTTTGCAACTGGTTTGCCTTTGTCGAGGATCGGAGGCGACAGGCCTTTTCAGGACTCGCATCCTGACCGGGACTGCTGCGCCTTCGGCACCTCAGCCCCGCACTTGAAACCTATGTCAGGTTCGTTCCGTGTCAAACCGAACCGCGGAGAAAACAGAAAAGATTCGTGGCCGCGCAGAAAAGGCGGACGGCATGTTGACAAAACGCAACCGCATGATGACAGCGATCGACATGCGGAGGCGGCTAGCTCCGGCGACGGTTTAGCCCGGCCCTGTCCAACAGCGACTTGCCGAGCATCTCTCGCATGGGTTCCTGGTCCGGAGGCGGCGGACCCATCGCGCCCAAATCGTCCACCGGCGAATAGCGCACTTCGTACTTGTGCTTGGCAACCGACAAAATGTTGCCCGGATCCAATCGCTTGCGCGTCGAGCCGACGCGGACTCCGTCGACCTTCGTGCCGTTGCGACTGCCCCGGTCGACGACAAACCAGTAGCCCTCGTCCACCGACAATTCGCAGTGCTCGCCCGAAACGTTGGCGAACCGCAGAACGATGTCACACGCCTCCCGCCGTCCGATCAGCAGCGACTTCTTCAACAAGGGAATCGGATCCCCGCCACCCAATGGAACAAGCTCACCGTACATATTCGCGCTCCACTTGCCCGTGCTCACCGGGTAAACTATTCTGCGATACAACAACTACCCACCGTTGGAACTATGCACTTAACCGTCAATTTACTAGACGATGACCAGTCCGTCAACTAAGAACTGTCCCTCAACGGATCGAGCGTCGCGAACCGCCTGGCACGAGGCCGGCCTGCGGTATCACGCTTGCAGCTTCTTCCTGCGCAACCGCTTCGGCGGGCGCGTCCAGCGAGTCAGCTTGGACGCCAAAATGACGTGTCCCAACGTGGACGGCACCGTTGCGGTCGGCGGCTGTGTCTTTTGTGACAATCGCAGCTTCAGCCCCAGCCGCCGATTGCCGCCGATGGAGATCCGTCGTCAGCTTGACGAAGGGATCCGGCGTTTGAGCGTCCGTTACCAGTGTGAACGGTTCATGGCCTACTTCCAGCCAGCAACGAACACCTATGCCCCGGTCGACCGGCTGCGCGCATTGTACGAGCAAGCGCTGTCGCATCCGCAAGTGGTCGCGATGGCAATCGGCACGCGGGCGGATTGCGTGCCAGGGGATGTGCTGGACCTGCTGACGGAAATTGCCAAGCGGACGTATCTGGCAGTTGAATTTGGTTTGCAGACGATCCATAACCGCTCGCTCGTCTGGATGAATCGGGGCCACGATTACGAAGCGTTCCTGGACGCCATCGAAAGAAGCCGCGGACGCGGATTCGAGATCGGTGCTCACGTGATTCTGGGTTTGCCGGGCGAGAGCCGCGACGACATGCTGGCGACGGCCCGGGAACTGTCGCGGTTGGAACTTGATTCCGTCAAGATCCACAATTTGTACGCCGTCAAAAGAACGCCGTTGGCCGACCAGGTGCTGCGGGGCGAGGTCCGACTGATGGAACGCGACGAGTACGTCGAGACACTGATCGATTTCATCGAGCTTCTGCCGCCCGCGATGATCGTCGAGAGAATTGGCGGCGATGCACCGCCCGAGTTCCTGGTCGGGCCTGCTTGGTGCTTGGACAAGCCGGGACTGCATGCCGCGGTCAAGGCAGAGTTCGAACGCCGCGATACGTGGCAGGGAAGACGCTGGGAACCGTCTCCACCCGCGGCACAAGCCGACCTCCCGCAGCGCGGACTGAAAGCCAGTGGTTGCGATGCGGCGGCATGTGGAAGATAATACAAACTGCTTCCAAGACAACGAGGTCGCGTACTGGGAGGACGAGCCTTTGACCGCCGAGACCCCGGATCCCCGTTCGGTCCACCCGCATGGCGAGACGCCGGTTCGCCGAGCTCCGGCGCTGCCCGGTCAGTCGCCGACTGCGCCGCATCAAGAGGTTCCCATCGCTCCGCCGCCGGGTGCCGCGGGGCCGTCTGCGGCAGCCAGTGCGGGCCAGGAGCGGCAAGTCCGCGCCGCTCCGATGATCCCCACCGCGGGGCAAGAGCGAGCGGTCAAATCGGCCCCGACCGTGCCCGTGGGGCAGCAAATACCCCGGGCTCCCGCGCCCGGCGAGGTGGCACGCCCTGCCGCTCGCCCGGCGGGCGCCGCGTATCCGATCCAAGCGGCTTCCGCGGTGCCGATGGCGGCTCCACGGCCCGAAGTACCGATGGCCGCCCCGCACGTGCCGATGCGGCCAGCACCGGCCCCTGTCCAACCGTCGCAGATGCAGCAACCCGGAGCGCCGACCGCGGGATTCTCGACGGCAAACACGCCCTTGGGAGGCCCTCCCGCAGTGGGCGAGCAACCGGTTTCACCCGTGTATGGAGCGACCTATCCTGGTGCTGTTCCGACAGGAGTCCCGTTTCAGGGAGGCGTTCCGCAGGGCCAGCCGCAATACGGTCAGACGGCTCCGATGGCGACGCCGGCTTGGCCTCAACCCGTCGCAACTCCACCTCCGCTCGCTCCACCCAGTTTCGTCGGCGGCCCGCAGCCAACCCAGGCGTCCGCCAGCGCGTGGCCGGTCCAACCCCAGCCGTCTCCCGTGCCGGGGGCGTCCCAAGACGCGAGGAACCAGCAGCGTTCCTCGAAAGCTCGTTCGGTTCGGCGTTCGCGTCGCGTCGATTCATCGTATCTGGCTCTGATGTTTCTGGCCGGCGCCGCTTTCTTTCTCCTCGGCGTCGTCATCGTCGTCGTCATCGCTCTTTCCGTCTGATGGCAAACTCCACCCCGTGCCCTGTCTCCGAAGTTCCTCTCGATCGGCCCTCTGATACAGTGCCCAGCGAGATGGAGTGTCCATCGTTCGGCGCGTGTGTACCGCCGCCTGTCCCAGATCGAATCCCCGCGGAACCGCCGCCGCTGCCGAGGCTTGAACCGACCAATCCGCCAGCGTTGCCAACCAGCGGGAGCACCGCTCCGCCGCCGGTGCCGAGCTTCAGGGCGTCCGCCCCGCCACGACTGCCCGTACGCGAACCATCCGTTCCGCCTTCGCTGCCAGACGTTGCTCCGAATCCGCCGCCGTTACCGCGCGCCGAGCCGCCGACAACCCGCGGCACGACTCCAACACCACCGTCGACTCCAACACCACCGTCGACTCCAACACCACCGCCGACTCCAACCCAGTCGTCTCTGCCGCACGTCGGATCTGCGATATCGATGCCGATCGAGGAAGATCGACCCTTGAACTCGACGCCCGCCGCCGTCGACGCACTGTCGCCTGTCGCGCCGCCCCCAATCGCCGGGACAGCTCCGGAGGAACGGGTGCGAGGGTACGAGGCCGAAGCGGCAAGACGGTCGACGGTCCATCAATTGGCCGCGGCTTTGGTCCTGGCAAGTCTGTTCAGTATGGTGCCTGCCGTCCTGGATGCCGTCGAGCATTTTCGCACGGCTCAATCGCTGGGCGTGTCGCGTTGGGCTTTCCTGCTGTTGCTGGCCGGCGTACTCCAGATCGCCTACGCCGTCTACATGACCCAACTTCCCGACTGGAGCACTGTCTGGGTTGTTTCGCTCGTCACGCTGGGATTGGCGATGGTCTATGCCATGCTGTTGGGCGTGTTTATGCTGGCAGATCAGGAGAGCGAATTCGTCCAAATCTTGGGCCTGGGCGACAAGTTGCCCGGCAACCGAGCAGCGGGCTGGTGCCTGATCATGCTCAGCCTGTCCTGCCTGTTGGCGTACGCGACCGGTCGGGTCAGCGTACGCTGGCATCACGCGTACCGCATTCTGCACTCGGCCGGAGTGCTCAGTCGGAAGTGACCGAGGCGGGCGCGGCTGGCGGAACTGGGGCGGGAGCCGGCACCGGCTTCGGCGCCTTGCTGAGTCCAGCGGCAATCCAAATCTGTTCGAGGATCTTGGCGCACTTGTCGACGCTGGCGTCGCGCGACAACTTGGCCAATTGGCTTGGATGGGGGCGAAGCGTTACCGGACCGGCGTACTTCCGCTGGCTCAACGACCGCAGCAACGCGCCATGTTCGGGGATGGAGTCCTCGTCCGGCAGCAACCGCTGCGACTCGGTAATCGTGCGGAGATCGGTATCCAAGGGGACATCGGCGATCGCGACCGAGACGATCTGCTGCCCCGTCAACTCGGCCAATTGGTCGCTACCGCCGCCACCCACTTTCCAACTCCAGGTATCCAACGCTAGACCGACGTTGTCCGACGCGATCGTGCGTATCAGTGTCAGCAGTTCCTCGGCTTGGTGAATGAACTGGTACGCGCCGTCCTGCCGGTGTCCGGCCGAAGCCCTCAGCCTCAAACCGAGCCGGATCCCCTGCTGCTGCAGCACCTCGGCGGCCGAATTCAATCGCTCTCGATGCCGTTCAAAGTTTTCGTGGTACGGCAGATCCGCACTGACCGGCTGAATATCGATCGTGCAATACGTGAGCCCGATCTGCTTGGCAGCGGCGGCAAGGGTCGGCAGGCGATCCATCTGTTTGGAAAACGCGTCGGCGGACGCTGACACGTCGACTGACTGAGTCCACCCACCAACTTTGACCCGTCCGCTGCGGATGTAACGGGCCGCTTCCTCGACTCCCAGTTGCACCGCTCGCTTGACGATTTCGCCCGCCTCCAGGTCTAGCCCCCGAAAGCCGTAGGTCAATGCCAACTCAATCAATTCACTCTGTCGCCCGGACACCCCTAAAGAAGCAGGGTTCAAATTCTTGTACATTCATTCCTCCCTCAAGTTAACTATCTTGTTTCGGCTTGGCCCGTGGTGATTATCGAGTGAAAAAGGCATCCTTGGCAGGATCGTCCCCGGAAATCGCCCGGCGGCTTCCGAGGATTGTCGCGGTGCCCGGCAAGCGAGCGTTTATCTTAGGGCAAGAACGCCATGCCTTCAAAGGGGGCGTCGAAGATGAATGTCAGGAGTCCGGAGTCAGAAGTTACGAGTTGGGAGCCCGGACGTCGCACTTCTCGCGATACTGGCGACGAAGCCATGTCCACGGTCAAAGGCGAGCCAGCCGATCAATCGCCCTTCTTCCGCTGTCACTGTCCGTCCGCTACCCTGGTGGCCGTTTGGCTTCGAGGCGAATTGCGTGGTTCGTTTCGTTCTTTCTCCGCCGTTGGCAAGGAATCGTCCGTCTGTGAATCTAGAATTCTGGCACATCCTGCTGCTGGCAATCGTCCAGGGCATTGGCGAGTTCCTGCCCATCAGTTCGAGCGGTCATGTCGTGATCGGGGCGGCGTTGCTCGCAGGCGGAGACTCCGAATTCCTGGACATCGCCGAGTTGAACATCGTGTTGCATGTCGGGACGCTGTTCTCGATTTTGGTTTTCTACTCGCGACGCATCGTCGGATTGCTTTCGAGGGATCGTCGCACGCTGGGATTGTTGCTGATCGCTACGGTTCCTGGCGCAGCGTTGGGTTTGACAGTCAAGAAATTCGCTCCGCAGGTCTTGGAGAGTCCGCTGGTTGCAGGCGCCATGCTGTTGGTCACCGGGGCGTTGTTGATCTGGGCATCGCGGCGAGATCCGGGCAGTCGCGATTGTCGCTCGCTGGGCATCGGCCAAGCCCTGCTGATCGGCGTCGGCCAGGCGGTCGCGATTTTGCCGGGGTTGTCGAGGAGCGGCACCACCATCTCGACGGGCCTGCGTCTGGGCTTGGCACCGACGGAAGCGGCCACGTTTTCCTTTCTGCTGGCCATTCCGATTATCGCAGGCGGCGGCGCGTACGAACTGCTGTCGATGTGGCGTTCCCCGGCCGGCAGCAGCACGCCACTGTTGTGGCTGTTGGCGGGAGGCGCCGTGTCGTTCGTCGTCGGACTGGCCTCACTCGCCTGGCTGGTCCGCTGGCTCGAACTAGGCCGTTTTCATCACTTCGCGTGGTGGTGCATTCCCGTCGGTCTGGCCGTACTCGCCTGGCAGATCCTGGGCGGTTAGAAGGTGATCGGAGAAACGTCTGTCTTGGCCGCGGCGTCCATTCGTTTGGCCGGCGTGCCGGGGGCGTCGCCGAGCAATTGCCGGTCGGCTGTGTGCTTGTGCTTCAATTGGTCTCGCAACGACCAGTCGGTCCGGGGCTTATCCGGCCAGCAGCGAGATGCGGAGGTACAGGAACCACAGCATGCGGAGCGTCAGCAAAACGACCACGGTCAAGCCGATCGTGCCCAGGACATTCGAGGCGATGCGGTTGCGACGTTCGCCCATGATGTTCTTGCGGTTGGCCAGCCACAGAATGGTCGCAGCCAGCAAGGGATTGCCGATCACCGTCATCGCCTGGCCGAATATCATCAAGTTGACTGCGGGGATCTTGAACCACAGGCCGAACGTAGCCACCGCGAATCCAACGATCAGTACACCGATCGTACACATCCGCGGCCAGAAGTCGCTGAAGCGGCCCGGAAATCCGAGTCCGTCGGCCAAGGCCGTGCCGCCGATCATCGCGTTGATCAGAAACGGATTTAAGGCGATCGGGATCAGCCCGATGCAGAACACGTAAAAAGCGACCGGACCCAACAGCGGTTGCAGGGTGAAGGCCAGCGTGGCGATGTCGCTGGCCTGCTTGCCCAGGATGACCGTGCCTGCGGTGATCATGATGATCATGCTGACCAGCGTCAGCACGCAGACGCCCGCGATGGCGTCTCCCACGCCGCGGTCGTAGTCCTCGACCGTCCAGCCCTTTTCGCGCACCAGGTTGCCTTGAAAAAACGCCCCGGCGACGGAGAAAGTCGTCCCGACCAGCGAGGCGATCAGCACCAACGGGTCCGCGATCGCCCCGTTGACGATCTGCGGGATGCCGAACGAGAGTTTTTCGGGTACGCTGGGCACCAATCCCTTGAGCACCGCCAGCAAATTGGGTTGGGCCAGCACCAGATTGAACAGGAACGAGAGCAGCACCACCCCCACCATGAACTTCATGATCCGCTCCACCGCTTTGTACACGTGCTGCGCGCGGAACAGAAAGACGATCAGCAGTCCGTTCAGGACGGCCATGGCCGCAACCTGTGCCGTGAATACGTGAGCTTCCGGAGCGAACGCGCCGGCGATCAGTCCGACCGCCACGTTGTTCGAGAACTGGAAGGCGGCGCAGACCAGGCACAGGACGATCCCCGCCAAAGCGGCGAACGGCTTTCCGGCCTCTTGGCGCAGCGTGTCAAAGTGCGTGGCGCCTGCCGTCACGCCGACACGGGCCGACATCGTCATGTAGCTGCCCATCAACAGACCGGTCAGAACGAGCAGCCAGAGCAAGGCGTAGCCGTACTCGGCTCCCACATTGGCGCTGATGATCAGGCTGCCCGGCCCAAACACGACGCAGGCAGTGATCAAAGCCGGTCCGATCGACCGCAAGATGCTGACACGTTTCTCGACGGGCTGCGGATGGTTCATTTCAGGCCTCGTTGGTTGGGAGGGACGATCCAGTCCGTCGCTTGGCCCATGACGGGCGGACACGTCCAACCTGCCCGCTCCTCGCGGCGATCCTGGCTTCTTGCACGAAACAGAACGACGCCATTGTGCCAACATGCGTGATGGTCGTCGACAGGGAGTTCCCGATTTTCGAAGCGGCGGATCATCCGCGTTCGGCCTCGGGCGGCACTCCTTGCCGAATGCTCCGCGGCTGGCGATCCAAAGGCCCTCCCCGCCGACTCCGCGCCGTCGGTAATCGGCTCACGGTTGGCTACCGCTCGCTGAGACAACTGCCGTCGTCTCGTGAACCACGGTGCTGTGTTGTGGGATCGTCTCAATCATGCGGAGCTTTGTCGCCTGGGCAATTGGTCGTTGTATCGCTAAGGCGAGTTGAAACCGGTCGCCCAGGCGCCGCTCCAGGAACTGCCACCGGTCCGCGTCGCCCAGGCCCGGATTGTGGAAGTAAATTTTCGGCGATCGCCCGGGCGGCAGCTCGAAGGAGAAGTCTTTCAGCGGGATCGACAACCCCGATCCGTGCGCTTTCAGGAACGCTTCCTTCAACGTCCAGAATTGCAGGAACCGCAACGGCCGGTCGTCCGGCGGCGCGGCTTCCAGCAAGGCGACTTCCTCCGGCGCGAAATAGTGTTGGGCGATGGATTCGTCGGCCATGCGGCGGCGAGTGTCTTCGGCATCGACGCCGACATCGGCCCCGGGGCTGACGGCACAGACCACCAGCCCCGTCGTGTGGGACAGGTTGAACCGCAACGGGCAATCCGCCGGATGGGCGATGGACGGCTTGCCGTAGCGGTTGGCCGAGAACTTCCAAACCGACAGATCGTCGCCGGTGTACGAGGAGAGCACGGACCGGATCAGCATGCGAGTGATCAGGCATTCGCGGCGACCTTCGGGAAACACGAACCGGTCGCACGCGGCCAACTCGTTCGCCGGCAGCAGGGCGCGATACTCCGATTCCAACTCCAACGCAACGACCGGTTCCGTGAGCACGTACCACAGATCGACCTGGTCGCAGCCGAGTTCCAAAATTGGGCCTGTGGCGTCCATCGTGACCAAGTCAAGCGGTTCGAGTGCCAGTACTGCCAGTCTTCCGTCGTTCAGCGACTAGACGGCGGCAAAAGCCACGACATAGTTCTTCCCGTAGATCTTTGCGCACTTGGGACAGGTCGTGTAAAAGAAGTACAGTGTCTTCAACGTTCTTCCCTGCGACTGGACGCAGCGTTCCATGTCCCGCGCCCATTTGCCGGCGTCGTGGTACGGCCCCTCGAAGACCTTGCTCAGATGCAAGCCCGACAGCCGCACCATCGGCGCGCCGGGAACCTCGCGGGTGACCAGGAAATAGTGTTCGCCGCGCCAGGGCGAGGGATCGGTTGACAGCATCAAGAAAGCTTCCTTGGGCACCGCCCCGGCCTGTTCGATCTTGGCCCAAGTCCGCTTGATCATCGATCCCATGTTCAAAGGGATGTGCAGAAAGTTCACGGTGGTCGCCCGCACGAACGGCCACTCGCAAAACTCGAACTCCTGCCCGTCCCAGTCGTCCGGTTCGAAACGCGGACAGCATCCAGTGGCCGAATTGTCCATTCCGTAGGTCGGAAGTGTTGTCCGAGCCATCGCCGAATCTCCCGGCAGCGGGACCCGTCAGATCGACTCGATCTTGGACTGGTCTCCTGCGATTTCCTTACCGATCGAAAAGCCTTGCCCCAGCGTCGATCCAACTCCGTAATACACTTGGTTGCCAGGCGAGAAAATCATCGGCTGGACTTTCAACATGTCGGGCATGCCTTTGCCGTCCAGCACGCCTTCCTCGGCCTTGACATCCAACACTTCGCCCACGAACTGTGTGTGCAGCCCCAATTCGAAGACATGCACCAGTCGGCATTCCAGCACCAGCGGGAACTCTTGGACATACGGGGCGTCGACCACTTGGCTGCGGACGGGCGTCAGTCCGGTCGCCGCGAACTTGTCCGTGTCGTGACCGCTGACCAGCCCGAAATAGTCGGCCACCTTGACGTGTTTCTGCGACGGTACGTTGATTGTGAACGCTTGGCGGTCTAGCAAGTTGGCGAAGCTGTGCGTCGATTTGCGAAGCGAAACGGCGACACAGGGAGGATCGGAGCAGCAGATTCCGCCCCAGGACGCGGTCATTCCGTTCGGCTTTTCCTGTCTGTCATACGTGCCGACGATCCAGACGGGCGTCGGGTAGATCAACGTTTTGGCGCCAAGTGAACGCTTCATGGGCTACTCCTCGGTGGGTAATCGGCAGTCGGGATGATACAGAATTTCCTGGCCGTTGACCACGTACCGCCAAAAAATATCACCGCACGGGAATGCCGGATCCGAATTCCCGAGACTTCGGCGGGCGCCTTCATGGCAGTAGCGGCGGATCCAGCAGCACTTGCCGGGCTCGGCCGATGATCTCCGGCGCATCGAAGTATTTCGACACATCGTGCGTCTTGCCAAGCCGACAGCCCGCATTCTGCTGTTGCAGCGTGCCGGCATCCAGGGTTCCCGCCCAGGGAAACCCCGTGTAGCCCAGAGCCTGTGGACGGCTGTGACGGTCGATCCGGGGATACAGTTTCAAGACCGGATCGTTCGGATTGAATTGGACCAGCAGCGAATCGGCTACCGCGGGGCATTGGCTGTGGAACCCGCCGGGCAGCCACCAAGTGCGGTCCATGGCCGCCGCCGTCAATACGGCGCGCGGGTGTAGGACCGGCAACGGATCCCCGTTTGCCAGCCGGTATCCGCACAGATCGCTGCCGCTCAGCAGATGGAGCGAACCCGAGATGATCCGGGCGCCGAAACTGAAACCGAACAGCCCGACCTCGGTCTCCGGCGGGAATTGCGCCAGCAACGACGCCAGATAATAGGACTCGACGTTGGTCCGCGCCGCCTTGGTCAGCACGTCTCGCTTCGGTCCGTGGATCTGCGTGCTGGGCCAGGACCAGACGACGAACCGCACCGCCGTCGGCTGATGGGCTGGTTGCACCAACGCCTCGTAGGCTTCGCGACCGCGCGAAAACGCCTGGCCGCTGTCGACTCGATTGCCGTGGATGTAGAACACGGTCATGTCGCGATGATCGTTCTGAAAATCGGGAAAATGGCTTTCCTGCCAATTCTGACCTTCGTAACGCAGGTATTGAAACGACTCGCTGGGCGGAAGATCCGGATCGGGACACCCAAGATGCCGCGTTCCGATCAGCCAGAGAGAATCCTGCGGTCGCAGTCCCGTGGCGCAAGCCGAGTCTGGCCAAGACGACAGTTCGGCCGACGAATCCGCCCTCCCAATCCGGACGAATGTCACCGACAGGATCAGGAGCAGGAAGAACAGATGCTTGGACAGTCGTATCATGGTGCAAATTCAAAACGGAGGCTGGTCAACGGGGCAAGAACGCTTCGTCGGCTCATGCAATTCTAGCCCTTGCTCGCGTGCATGTTGCCAAAAAAACACGTCAGGAAGAAATTTCGCAACGCTCCGATTTGCACATCCAAGAGCGCAACCTAGAGTTGTCTGGCCAAGACGAGGCCGGGACACATCGAAAAACACCACGAGAGTAGAGAGGACGAAGATGAAACGAGCATTCTTGATCATGACGCTGGGTTTGGTCGCCGTTGCGATGACGGGCTGCAACCGAGGTTGGCCCAGCATGTTCTGCAACAACGACTGTGGGTACGAGGTGATCGAGGAGTGCGATCCCTGCGCATCGTGCCCCGGCGGAGCCGTGATGGGCGGAAGCTGGAGCAGTGCGCCTCAAGTCGAAACGCTGCCCGGACCGGCCAGCACTTGAAAACCGTCAAGCGTGAGAAACTGAGTACCCGACCGAGGAGACGTGAAATGAGACGTTCCGCCATCGCCTCATTCGCCGGCTTGCTTCTGTTGGCCGGCGCCGCCAGAGGCCAGTTCGACATTCCCCGTCAACCGGCGGGCGCAGCGTTGGACAAGCCGTTGACGCAACGCTGGCAGGTCGGAGTCGTCATCCACGCCACCGGAGGTCCTTCGTCCGATTTGTTCGGCACGCTGCCGGTCCCCACGGACTGGCCCGAACAGTCGGTGCGAGTCGTCGCCGAAGACGTCTCGCCGTTGGTCAGCGCCACCACGTACCGCAACCTGGACGGAATCCGTCAAATGCTGTTCCGCATTCCGCGGTTGCCAGCGGGCGAGTCGGCCCAGGCGCTGGTGACGCTTGAGATCACCAAACATTCGGTATTGCCACCCGAAGCCCCGCAGCAGTTGGTCATCCCGCGCAACGCCCCGCGGGAAGTACGGGGCTATCTGGGCGACAGCCCGCAGATCGAAGTCCGCGATGCAGGCATCCGGCGCAGGGCGAACGAGATCGTCCAAGGCAAGACATGCGCCTGGGAAGAGATCGAAGCGATCTACGACGAGGTCCGGAACAAAATCGCCTATCGCGAGGGCAAGGAAAAAGGCGCCGCGGCGACGCTGCGCGACGGTTTCGGCAACAAACACGACGTGACTTCGCTGTTCATCGCGCTCTGCCGCGCTCACAAGGTTCCAGCCCGCACCGTCTGGGTTCCGGATCACGTATACGCCGAGTTCTTTCTGATGGACGATCAGGGAGTCGGTCGCTGGTATCCGTGCCAGGTGGCCGGGCCGCGAGATTTCGGCGGACTGTCGGACAATCGCCTAATCCTGCAGAAGGGCGAGAACATCACTGTTCCCGAAGAACGTGGAGCCCAACGCTTTGTGCCCGAATTCCTGCGAGGCAAGGGGCCGGGCTCGCCGCGTGTCGAATTCGTCCGGAAACTGCTGCCCGCCGAATAAAGGTGTCGCCTGATCTCGTCTCATTTCATGGAACAATGAACGTAATGCCTTGCACGGGGAAGCACAGGACCGGGATCAGCAGCGAGGCCAGACCGATCGTCGTGCGGAACCAGCCCAGGCGAACGGTGTCGTCGCGAGTCGGCGGATGGTCGATCCCGACCAGCAGCACCAGCAGCACCATCAGCGTCCACATGCCGGCCTGCGAGTACAGAATGTACGCCAGCGCAACGGCCATGAATCCGCGGGCGATCCAGCGCGACTGCTTGCCGAACAGCGTGAAGATCACGTGCCCGCCGTCCAACTGGCTGACCGGCAGCATGTTCAAGCCGGTAACCAGCAACCCGACCCAGCCGGCCATGAAGTACGGATTCAACTGGCTGTACCAGATGTCGGACCCGGGCTGATAGCCAGCCGGGCGTGTCTGCTCCAGGAACCAGCGAACGGCCAGTGGCATGTCGATCAAGAATGGGCCGTGCTGGGGCGCGGTCCAATCGATCTGCCGAATTCCGATCCACATGATCGGTACGATCACCGCCAGACCCGCCAAGGGACCGGCCAGCCCGATATCAAACGTCTCTCTCCGGTTGGCCTTGGTCCCGTCCATCGCGATCACGGCCCCCATCGTCCCGATGAACGAAATAGGAAGCGGCAAGAAGAACGGCAGACTGGCAGGAACGCGGTGACGCAACGTCGCCACGAAATGGCCCATTTCGTGCGTCAGCAGGATTGCTAGCACGCAGCCCATGTAGATCAGACCTTCCCTCCAGTTCCGGACGATCGCTTGCCGCATCCCGTCCCCGTCCAGGGAAATAAGGTAAGCCGCCGGCAGCCAGCCAGTCGCCCCCGCGAAAAAAGTCGAGAAGCAAGTGATCGCGAACAGGATGGCGGGCAACCGCTTTCGCCGCGGGCGGCGATGGCAGGACGGCGGCTCGGGTTGCGACCGAGCCCCGATTCCGTGGACCGACTGTTCGTCCAACAAGATCACGACATCTGGGTTGCCATGCTCCGATCGGCGGGATTCGTCGAAAGGGTTGTGTGCGTCATTCATGATGCGGTCAACATACACGAAGGTGCCCGCCCAGGCCATGTACCACGACGGAACGTATTGGCTGGTACGGTCGTACAAGATATCATGCAACGATCACAGCCAGCGGCTCGGCTACGAGCGACTACCCTACATTGACGCATGACGAGGTTTCGAAATGAGTGATTTCCGCACCGAGCGGGATTCGATGGGCGAAGTCCAGGTTCCAGCCCACGCTTACTACGGCGCTCAGACTCAGCGCGCGGTCGAAAATTTCCCCGTTTCCGGGTGGAATCTGCCGGCCTCGCTGATCCACGCCATGGGCTTGGTCAAGTACGCCTGCGGCGTGGCGAACCGCGATCTGGGCAAGCTGACGGGTAGCGGCAAGAACCCGCTGAACGACCAGCAGGTGGAGGCCATGTTGCAGGCTTGCCGCGAAGTAGCCGAAGGGAAACACGACGGCCAGTTTCCGGTCGATGTCTTCCAAACCGGCTCGGGGACGTCCAGCAACATGAATATGAACGAAGTGATCGCCAACCGGGCGATCGAGCTGCTGGGCGGGGACCGGTTTGCCGCGGACAAGCCGATCCATCCCAACGACCACGTGAACATGGGCCAAAGCACCAATGACACCTTTCCGACGTCCATCCATGTCGCGGCGGCGGTGGAGATCAAGAACGATTTGATTCCGGCCTTGCAGCGGTTCGCCGCGGTATTGGCACAGAAGGCCAAAGAGTGGGACCGTGTGATTAAGATCGGCCGCACGCACCTGATGGACGCCACTCCGCTGCGATTGGGACAAGAGATCGGCGGATTGGCCCGGCAACTCGAACTGTCGATCACTCGGGCCCAAGCAGCGATCGAGGCGGTTCTGGAACTGCCCGTCGGAGGCACCGCGGTCGGCTCCGGCATCAATACGCATCCCGAATTCGGCAAACGAGTGTCGGCCGTGCTCGCCGAAGAAACCGGACTGGCTTTCCTCGAAGCCGTCAACCACTTCGAAGCCAATGCGCAACGCGATGGGCTGGTGTCCTGCCACGGCCATTTGCGAACCATCGCCAACACGCTGTTCAACGTGTCGAACAACATCCGCTGGCTGGGATCCGGCCCGCGGTGCGGATTCTTCGAAGTCATCCTGCCCAGCCGCCAACCGGGCAGCTCGATCATGCCGGGCAAGGTGAATCCAGTGATGTGCGAGAGCATGATGCAGGTGGCTGCTCGCGTGATGGGCAACGACCAGACCGTGACGCTCAGCGGAGCCGCGGGCGGGCAGTTCCAGTTGAACATCATGATGCCGATCATGGGGCACGCGACGCTGGAGAGCGTCCGGCTGATGGCCGCCGTGTGCCGGGCCTTCATCGATTTCTGCGCGGAGGGACTGGAAGCCAACGTCGAGGGCTGCGAAGCGTCGGTGGAAAAGAGCCTGTCGATGGTCACCAGTCTGAATCCGCTGATCGGCTACGAAAAAGCGGCTCGTCTGGCCAAGGAAGCTTTTGCGACCGGCAGAACGATCCGCGAGCTGTGTCGCGAGCAAGGCATCCTGCCGGAAGCGACATTGACCGAGGCGTTGGATCCCATGAGCATGACCGAACCGCAAGGATGATCCCATCAGAAAGGCAATTTCCATGCTCCGCTCCGAGCGAGTCCGTTTGTTTTCCTTGGCGCTGTCGTTGATTGCCATCGCCGTTGTCCCGGCCCCGCCGCTCGTTGCACAGCAGCCGGCGCCGTCGGTCGAGGATGGCAAGCAACTGTTGCGCGACGCCCACACGAAGAGCCAGCAGGCCAAGACGCTGGAGCAGTACACGGAAGTCATCCGGTTGTGCGAACAGGCGTCGGCCACGGGCTTGTCGGAGAGCTTGGTCGACTACGAACGGAAACTGCGTTCGTGGGCGCACAATCAGCGCGGCGAGTACTACGCCGAACAGGCAGCCGCCCTGGCCAAGGCGGGACAGAACGAGGCGGCGGCCAAGGTGGACGCGCAAGGACTGGCGGAATTCGAAACGGCGATCACCCTGAACGGCGATTACTGGAAGGCGATTCACAACCGGGGAGTCAGCCGCGCCGTCAGCCGCCAGTTGGATTTGGCCCTCAGCGATTTCAGCCGCGTGGTGGAACTGAAGCCGGATTACGTCAATGCCTGGTTCAACCGCGGCGAGATCCACTACGAACTCGAAAAATTCGACGCGGCGATCACCGACTACAGCCGGGCCATCGAACTGGCCCCCGGTGACCACGACCTCCACATCCGCCGCGGGCACGCCTATTTCCAACTGCGCGACTTCCAGCAGGCGTTGGCCGATTACGACCGGGCCGTGACCAACTCGCCCCAAGACGCCGAAGCGCTGGTCAACCGAGCCGACGCCAACCGCAGCCTGGGACGCTGGCAGGCCGCCGCGGACGATTACCTGCAAGCCATCCGCCTGGATTCGAAATCCGGTCGAGCCTACCAAGGCGCCGCTTGGCTGATGGCCACTTGCCCCGACAGCAAAATGCGGAACAGCGAACTGGCCCTGCGAGCCGCCCAGCAAGCGTTGGAACTGCTGGGCCGACAAGACCATCGCGGCCTGGATGCGATGGCTGCAGCGTTGGCCAACTCGGGCGATTTCACCAAGGCCCGCGAGACCCAAGCCGAAGCCATCCGCGTCGCACCCCCGGAAAAAGCCGACTCGCTGCAGAAACGCCTGGAACTGTATGAACAGGACCGGCCGTTTCGCGAGCAGTAGAACCGGCGGCTGTAATCGGCTCATTCGACCGCCCCCTTCGCCCGCGGATGCGATGCACAAGCGGTTTTCGATTGTGGACTCATTTCCAGGAGGACATCCATGCATGAAGTCTGTCTCGACGTGACCTACCAGGGTGGCGAGCCGTTGGGGGCGTATCTGTACTTGCCTCGTCAGGACGGCGACCGGAGCGTTCACTCAGAACAGCACGGAGCGGGGTTGATCGCCGATCTGACCGCCGATGGGCGGCCGATCGGGATCGAGATCGGGTATCCCGACCTGGTGACCGTCGAGGCAGTGAATGAGGTTCTGGCCAGTTACGGTTTGGAACCGATCGAGCCCGAGGAATTGGTGCCGCTCCTGAGGGATGCGTAACCGCAAGCGACGCATGGCCCCACGGAAGTGGCAAACGAGCACGAGTACCGCCTTTTCGAATGGTGGCTTGGCGGCGGCTGACGGCTATCGTCGCGCCGTCCGAGTTGCTACAATTCACGCCTTTCCACAACGTCCCTCCTGAGCTTTGCCCGCCGAAAACGCCGAGTCTGCCAGCCTGTTCTGGCGGCGACTGGCTTCTCCCAATACGGACGCTCGAGGATCAAGGCGTCAGCTATCACTTGAGAGGATTACTCATGTCGGATCGCATTCCCACCGCGAAATTGGATGCTATTTTCAAACCCACCTCGATTGCCGTCGTCGGTGCCTCGACACGTCCCGGTACCGTGGGAAACGATATTTTTCGCAACCTGTTGTTCAACGAGTTCCGCGGTAGCGTCTATCCGATCAATCCGAAGGCCACCAATGTTCTCGGCGTCCACTGCTATCCCGACCTGATGAGCGTGCCCGGCAAGATGGATTTGGCCGTCGTGATCGTGCCCGCTGCCGGAATTCTCGATGTCGTCGACCAGGCAATTGCGACACAGGTGCAAGCGATGGTCGTCATTTCGGCCGGATTCAAAGAGATCGGCGGCAAGGGCGTCGAGTTGGAAGAACGTCTGCGGGAGAAGGTGCAGACCGCAGGCATCCCATTGATCGGCCCCAACTGTCTCGGAGTGATCAACACGGATCCAGCCGTCCGGATGAACGCAGCCTTTGGTCGCAAAATGCCCGGGCCCGGGAATCTGGCGTTTCTGTCGCAGAGCGGAGCCCTTTGCACGTCGGTGCTCGACTATGCCGAGGAGCGGCACATGGGCTTCAGCAAATTCATCAGTTTCGGGAACAAAGCCGGCGTGAACGAGATCGACCTGCTGGAGTACCTGGCGAACGATCCCACGACGGACGTCATCGCCATGTATTTGGAGGACATTTCCGACGGTCGCCGATTCATCGAGACCGTGCGGAAGATCTTCTGGGAAACGCATAAACCGATGCTGTGCCTCAAATCGGGTCGGACCCCGGAGGGCGCCAAAGCGGCCAGCAGTCACACGGGCTCGCTGGCTGGCTCCGATTCGGTGTACGATGCGCTGCTGGTGCAAAGCGGTGTCCAGCGGGTGGATACGATCGCCGAGTTGTTCGACTCGGCGGCCCTGTACTGCACCCAACCCTTGCCGCGCGGCGGTCGCGTGGCGATCGTGACAAATGCGGGTGGACCAGGCATCATGGCGACGGACGCCGCCGTCCGGTTTGGCCTGAAGTTGGCGGAACTCGGCACAGGCACTCGCGAGAAGCTGAAGGCATCGCTGCCGTCCACCGCGTCGCTGCGGAATCCCATCGACGTGATCGGGGACGCTCGCGCAGACCGCTACCAGTCGGCGGTGCGCACCGTATTGGAAGACGAGAACGTCGACATGGCAATGGTCATTCTGACGCCCCAGTCGATGACGGACATCGAGGAGACTGCGGCGGTCGTGCCGGACGCGGTGCGGGGGATCAAGAAACCCGTCGTGTGCGCCTTCATGGGGGCCAAGGACGTGGCTCCGGGCGTCAATATTCTGCGCAAAGCCGGCATTCCGAACTATCCCTTTCCTGAAGACGCCATCCGCAGCCTGGCGGCGGCTGAACGCTTGGTGGCCCTGCATGAAATCCCGCGCCGCGAGATGCAGGTGTTCCAGGACATGGAAGTGGAACGGGCTCGGGGGCTGATCGACGCGGCGTTGGACGGCCAGGACCAGCGTTACTTGACGCAGGCCGAGTGCCGTCCGTTGCTGGAATGCTATCGTCTGCCGCTGTTGCGCAGCGCAACCGTCCAATCGGCGGAGGAAGCCTCGCACGTCGCCGCATCGTTCGGTACGCCGATCGTCATGAAGGTGATGTCGTCGGACGTGGTCCACAAGTTCGACGCGGGCGGCGTACTGCTGAACATCCAGGGCGAGGATGAAGCTCGAACCGCCTACAACAAGATCGTGCAGAACGTCCTGCGGGCCGTCCCCGGGGCCAAAATCCAAGGCATCTTGATCGAGGAACTGGCGAACAAGGGGGTCGAAGTCATTCTGGGCGCCAGCCGCGATGCCCGCTTCGGACCGCTGATGATGTTTGGGCTTGGTGGCACGCTGGTCGAGGTGCTGAAAGACGTCTCGTTTCGCTTGGCTCCGATGTGGAGGATCTCGGCCGAACGCATGGTCCGCCAGATCCGTTCGTTCCAGGTGTTGGACGGTTTCCGCGGCAATCCGCCCGCGGACCTCGACGCGATCGTGGACACGCTGTTGCGAGTTTCCGAAATGGTCTGCAATCATCCCGAGATCTCGGAACTGGACATCAATCCACTGATCGTTCATCCCCAAGGTCAAGGTTGTTCCGTAGCCGATAGCCGGGTGATGCTCCGTCGGCCGTCCTGAAAGGCGCAGAACAATCGGCGGGCAATGACTCGCAACGATGCGGCGGTAACTGGCGGCGCAAGGCGTTCCTGGCACCGAGGCCAACCGATCAAGCGTTCCCGCTCCACGGTGCCGTTTTGGCCAAGTCCGCCCAATCGATCTCATGCGGACGCACGCCGTCTTTCGCCGCGGTGGCGGCGGCCAACCCGGCCGCTTGGCCCATGGCGACTGCGTTGCCGGTCACCCGGTATGCCGAGTGGGCGTAGAAGTCGCCGGAAATGCAGCGGCCGGCCATCATCAGGCCGTCAACGTCCTTGGCCACGAGCGAGCGGTAAGGGATGTCGAACGGCTTTGCGCGGACGGGAGCCGCCTCGATGCCCTTGCCCCGGTCCGTTGTGGTCGAATGCACGTCGACGGGAAACTCACAGCGGCAGACGGCGTCGTCGAACTGGGCACCGCGCGCGATGTCGTCGCTACTGATTGTGTAGCGGCCGTGAATGCGGCGGCTCTCGCGGACGCCGATCCGTTCCGGCGAACTGCAGATGCGAATGTCTTTCCAGGGGCCTCCCAGGCTGCGCAAACCGTCGATCATCCGATGCAACTCGGCGCGTCCCTGCAACGTGGCTTTCGTGACGTCGCGCGCGTCGAATCCCCGCAGTCCGTATTCGTGGTTGGCCATCAGGCAGAACAGCGTCTCGCGGATCGGGAACAACGAGGGTTTCGAGTAGGAAGGACCGAAACCGCTGGACTCTTTGATCAACCCGGCCAGGGCGTCCTTCGGCCCGGCCCATGTGTCGCCGGGCAGCGACGAAACGTATGGCCGGATTTCGTCCAGGTGGATACCGGTCAACAAGACAACAAAACTCATCGGCTGCGCTTCGCCGGTTTCCGGTCGGCCGTAGTCCCATCCACAGCCGGCTTGATGGGCCACATCGCCTTCGCCCGTACAGTCGATGAACACCTTGCCCGCGACGGCTTCGCGACCCGACTTGGACTCGGTCACGATCAACGCCAGTCGGTTGACCGCATCGCGAACCGCCGCAGCACATTGCGTGTGCAATTGCAGTTCGACTCCGGCCTCGTCACACATCTGTTCCAGCAGCAGCTTGATCGCTTCGGGGTCGTACATCGACGGTGCGCGGCGGGCATCTCTTTCGCGAGCCTGCAGCGCCGCGAGGATCTCGCGCATGATCCCGGGCTTGTTGCCCGAATCAAGGATGTAGCTCAGCAGGCCGCTGGTCCAGATGCCGCCCAGACAACCGTGGGCCTCCAGCAGTCGCGTCTTCGCACCGGCTCGGGCGGCTGCCAGCGCGGCGGCGACACCTGCGGGGCCTCCGCCGCATACGACCACGTCGGCTTCGGCCGCGATCGGCACGCGTTGGGACGGCTCGATGTACGCGCCGTCCTGGACGAGTCCGGCCGTGGTATCGTCGCCTTGGACGCGCGGCGCGCCGAGGGTCCACCCCAAGGTCGCCGCGGCGCCCGTCTTGAAGAATCGCCGCCGATCGGCAGTTCGATTGGTCGTTGCAGTCACCACACCATCTCCTTTTGTCATCGTCACGCCTGCGTTCCTACTCGGCAAACCCAACTTTATCTGCCTGAGCATCACCTCTCAAGTCAACGCTGACCTTGTTAGCTATTTTCGGGAAGCGACGAAGCTCGCGCGGACGAGGGATTGTCTCATGGGTTCGGCGCCCGCCGCGCGGGCCGACTCTTGGATCGCGACGTTTGATGGGCTTGCAGTTGCCGCCATTGTTCGGTCAGCTTGGCAAGTTCCTCTTGCTGTAGGCGACGTTGTTCACGTTGCTTGGACTCATCACGCCCGTGGCGCGTCAGCCGGTCGTAGTCCTCGTGCTCGAGCCGCAACGCTTCGAAGAACTCGCGGATCTGTCGCTGCACCTCGTTATCCAGGTTGCGGGCCGCCGCTTCCGCCGTGGTCGCCGTCCCGGTGAGTCGCTGATTTGCAAAGTGAATGCGGGCACGGAGGGCGGCGATTTGACTAAGATCAAAATGGCCCTGTTCATGGTCCATCAATGCCGAATCGTCCGGCCGGCGGTTCCACGACTTGCCGGGAATCACCACGGCCTCGACGGTAACTTGGGTCGTCCATACCGAGGCAATTCGGCTGGTGATGCGAGTCTGGTACTCGAGGCGATAAACCAGATCGGTGGTCGTCCAGGCATCCAAACCCCGGTTGTCCGCGGGGATCTTGGCTTGAAAATCGCGAGCGGATAGGGGGCCGGTCTCGTACACCCGTTGTTCGACGACGACCGGTTGCTCAGCCCCCGCGGGTTGCTGGCCTGATGCCGGAACGACGCCTGTCGTCAAGAAAACGGCCGCGGCGATCGCAAGTTTGATCGGTCGTCGCATCATCGAATGTTCAACCTCTCTGCTGGAACGAATCCCCCGTGTTGTGTATCTCCGTCTCCGATGTTCTGATTATATTCGTGGAGGTTCGTTCGGCAAGGTTCCCCGATTCCGAGACACTTCTTCCACTGAATGCATGGACGGTAGCTCGGACGAGTCTCGGCGGATGCGCTGGCCGAAAATGCACTGCTGTCCAGCCACGCAGGCACTCGGCAAGCGTTTCTTGACGATCCCCCTTTCCCTGCCGGAGCGAGGAAAGTACACTTGTGCGTTTTGACTTGGGGATTTCTCGCGATATTCAAGGTTGGCCACAACAATGCCGAAGCAGAAGACGCACAAAGGGACCAAGAAACGCTTTCGATTGACCGCCAAGGGCCATGCCAAGCATCGCCAAGCGGGAACGAGCCACTTGCAGACTCGCGTATCCGCCAAGCGGAAGCGAAATCTGCGCGGCACCAAAGTGGTGGATAAGCCGATGGAAAAATCAATTCGCGCGGCACTGGCAGGAAATAGCTACTAATTTGAACGCGATGGGCGCATAACACCCTTCTGTGGATGAAGGGGGCCTGATGGCGTAAGGGAGTCGTAGAGAACCATGAGAACGACAAAAGGCGCTGCCCGCAACCAGGCGAAGAGACGTCTGTTCAAGCGGGCCAAGGGTTACCGTGGCGGGCGCGGCACGTTGCTGCGCACGGTGAAAGAGACGCTGGTTCGTGCCGGCGCGTATGCGTTTCGAGACCGGCGGGCTCGCAAACGCGATTTCCGCAAGTTGTGGATCATCCGCATCAACGCGGCGGTTAGCCAGCACGGTCTGAGGTACAGCGAGTTCATCGGCGGCCTGAAGCAGGCCGGTATCGAACTGGACCGTCGTTCGTTGGCCGAGTTGGCAGTCGCTGATCCCGCGGCGTTTGGCGAGGTGGTGAACCGGGTCAAGACGGCGCTGGCAGCCTGACCGTCGGCCGGAGACATCCGAATTCTCGCGAATTCGGCGATCGCAGAGAGTGTTGCTCGCATTCATCCGAGAGACGGGCCTGGAACGAACAGGGCCTGTCTCTCGTTTCGTTTCAGCCGCTTCGAGATCTCAGTAAGATGGCATTGGCGGAATTCCTTCAGCAGTTGGATGACTTGGCTTCGGCAGCCGAGCAAGCCTTTGGTTCGGCAGACGATGCCGAGTCGGTCGAGGCGGCGCGCGTCGAATATCTGGGTGCCAAGCAGGGCCGTGTGAAGGCGGTCCAGAAGCAGATGGGCGGTATCGATTCGACCGACCGTCGCGCGGCGGGGATGCGGTTCAACGAGGTCAAGCAGCGAGTCGAAGCAGCGTTTCAGGCTGCGACCGAGCGACTGGCCAGCGGCGGGCCTCGGGTCCAGCGGGGACCGCACTTCGACCCGACACTGCCCGGCACGCCGGTGCGTAGCGGCCGACTGCATCCGATCACGCAGACGATCGAAGAATTGAAGGACATCATGGGCCGGCTGGGATTTTCGGCTGCCGAAGGCCCGGAGATCGAGGACGAGTGGCATAACTTCGAGGCGTTGAACATCCCGCGCGAACACCCGGCTCGCGACCCGTTGGACAATTTCTACCTGAGCGCGGCAGAGAAACTCGCCGGGGATTCGCCGCTGCTCTTGCGGAGCCAAACCAGCACCGTGCAGATCCGGGTGATGGAAAGTACTCCGCCGCCGGTGCGGATCATCTCGCTGGGCCGCGTCTATCGGCCCGATACGGCGGACGCCACGCACTACCCGATGTTCCACCAGATGGAAGGCTTGCTGATTGATCGCCATGTCACCATGGCCGACTTGAAAAGCGTCCTGAGGCTGTTCGCGACCAGCTATCTGGGCGGCGACGTGCATATCCGGTTCCGGCCTTCGTTTTTCCCGTTCACCGAGCCGAGTGTCGAGGTCGATTACCACTGGAACGACCAGTGGATCGAATTCGGCGGAGCGGGCATGGTGGACCCGAACGTGTTGCGGGCGGTCGGTTACGATCCGGAGCAGGTCATCGGCTTCGCATTCGGCTTGGGCGTCGAGCGGCTGTGCATGCGGCGGCACCGGATCACCGATATCCGCGAATTTTACAAGAACGACGTCCGATTCCTGCATCAATTTTGAATTATGATCGTCTCCTGGAACTGGCTGAAAGATTACGTCGAGCTGGACATGGCGCCGGACCAGTTGGTCCATCGCTTGGCAATGGCCGGCCTGAATCACGAAAGTTCGACCGGCGCTGGTCAGGATCTCGCGATCGATTTAGAAGTGACCAGCAATCGACCGGACTGCCTGGGTCATATCGGCGTGGCCCGCGAAATCGCCGTGCTGTGGCAACGGCCGTTGACCGTGCCTCGGGTCGAGTTGAACGAGGTCGGTCCGCCGGTGGATTCGCTGGCCAAGGTCTCGATCGTCTGTCCGCAATTCTGCTACCGCTACATCGCTCGCGTGGTGCGCGGGGTGCGAATCGGTCCTAGCCCCGACTGGCTGGTTCAGCGTCTGCAAACCATCGGCATCGCCGCGGTCAACAACGTGGTCGACGTAACGAACTATGTGCTGATGGAATGCGGCCAGCCGCTGCACGCGTTCGACCTGGCCAAGCTGGCGGGACGCGAGATCATCGTCCGCGAGGCATTGCCGGGCGAGCAGTTTCTGGCGATCAACCACAAGCTGTACGATCTGCAGCCCGGCATGTGCGTGATTGCCGACGCCGACCGCGCGGTGGCATTGGGCGGCGTGATGGGCGGAGCGGACACGGAAGTTGGCGAAGCGACCGCCGATCTGCTGATCGAGTCCGCCGAATTTGCCCCGCTCTCGATCCGCACGACGGCTCGCGCGCTCGGTCTGCACAGCCCGTCTTCCTACCGCTTTGAACGCGGCGTCGATCCGGTTGGAGTTGACTGGGCCAGCCGGCGTTGTTGCCAATTGATCCTGGAGCTGGCGGGAGGCGAACTGACCGAAGGCGTCGTCGACGTCGGGCCGCCGGTTTCGCCGCGCGAGCCGGTTGTCCTGCGGCTCAGCCAACTGCCACGGGTGTTGGGCATCGAGATCCCGGCCGCCGAGGTCCGCCGCATGCTGGGCGATCTGGGTTGCCGGGAGCAAGCTGCCGACGCTTCCCAGGTGACGGTCGTGCCGCCCAGTTGGCGGCGTGATCTGACGCGGGAGATCGATCTGGTCGAAGAGGTGGCCCGAGTGCACGGCTACGACCAAATCCCCGAAGACGTCGGCGTGCCGATGGCGCCGTCGCATCGCCGCGACGAGGACCGCGTGCAGAGCAAGGTCCGCGGCGTGCTGACCGCCGCCGGTTTGGACGAAGCAATGACGTCCAGCGTCGTGCCCGAAGCATGGCACGCCGTCTTCTGCCCGTGGAGCGACGCCCAGCCGCTGCGTGCCAGCACGCCCATGCTGAAAGGCGCCGACCGGTTGCGGTGCAGCTTGGTGCCCAGCCTGCTGGAAGTCCGCCGCGTGAACCAATCGCTGGGCAACGCCGTGATCGAGTTGTTCGAAACGGCCCGCATCTATCTGCCGCGTGCCGGTCAGTTGCCGCACGAACAATGGACGCTTGGAATCACCAGTGGTGGCGACTACTACCGAGTCAAGGGCGTGGTCGAGGCGATCGTAGAGGCGTTGAATCCCGCCTTGCGGCTGGAGGTGTCGGACACTCGTCAACCGCTGTTGAATCCCGCGTGCAGCGCCGAACTGAGGCTCGGCGGACGGCGATTCGGATTCTTGGGCGAACTGGCCGACGAGAGTCTGAAGCAGTGCGGATTGCGAACCGGAACCACGATCGCGGAATTGGATCTATCGGTGCTGGTCGAGATCGCTTGCCTGATCCCGCAGCACGCTGATCAGAGCCCCTATCCGCCGATCGAACGCGACCTGAACCTGATCGTCGACGAACTAGTGCGCTGGTCTCAACTGGAACAGACCGTGCGCGACTCGGCGGGCGAGTGCTTGGAGAGCGTCAGCTACCAGGAAACGTACCGCGATCCGGAGAAAGACGGATCGGGCAAGAAGCGGCAACTTTTCTCGATCACGCTGCGTTCCGCCCAGCGTACGCTGACCAACGAAGAGGCCGACCAGATTCGCGACCAAGTTGTCGCCGCCTGTCACCAGGCGTACGGTGCCGTTCTGCTGGGCGCGTGATGCTTCGATGTGGCATGTCGGCGGAGACTCCCGACGTTCGCAATCCCGTTCGATTTGGCCCCAAGATCACCAGCGCGCCGCGCTCGCCCCGATAGTCGCCGGGCCATGATTGGCCTACAATTCGGCGTCTGTAGGACATGCCGGGCTTGCCTTGGCGCGGCTGATTTCCCGATCAATTTGGTTCGAAAGCGGCGTTTCTTGATGAAAGTAAAGCAGTTGCCCCAGCGGCACCAGGTCAAGCAGGCGGATACTTGGGATCTCGGCAGCCTCTTCCCCGATGACAAAGCGTGGGAGGAACATTTTCAGCGATACGGCGAGCAGATCGCGGGCTACGAACGTTTTCGAGGCCGTTTGAGCGAAGGCCCCGCCGTAGTGGCGGAATGCTTGGCGTTCGATTGCGAACTGGACCGTTTGGGCGAACGCCTCGGTACGTACGCATTCCTGAAGACCGCCGAGGACCAGACGAACAGCCACTACCAAGGATTGCTCGCCCGCTTCCAGAACGTCGCCACCCGGGCCGGGCAAGCGGCCAGCTATATCCGTCCGGAGATTCTAGCCATCGCCGCCGGCAAGCTGCAGGCGTGGCTCGATGCCGTCGAATTGGCACCATACCGACTGGTCCTAGAGCGGATCGTGCGGTTCAAGAAGCACACGCTCGGCAAGAAAGAGGAAGAACTGCTGGCCATGCAGGGCGAGATGGCGCAATCGGCCAGCAAGGCGTTCCGGCAACTGCACGACGCCGATTTGAAGTTCGGTCTGGTGACCAACGAGCGGGGCGAACGGATCGAGTTAGGCAACTCGACCTTCATGCAACTGCTGCAGTCTCCCAAGCGCAGCGTGCGGCGGACGGCGTTCCGGCAATACTACCAGCAGTTCCAATCGCACGAAAACACGCTGGCCGCGACGCTCAGCGGATCGATCCTGACCGACGTTTACTACGCCAAGGCTCGCGGTTACGAAAGTTCGCTGGCCGCTGCGCTGTTTCCGGACAACGTACCGGCCAGCGTCTACGAGAATTTGATCACCGCCGTCCACCGCCAATTGCCCGCCGTCCACCGCTATTTCGATCTGCGCCGCCGCAAGATGGGATTGAAGGACATTCACCACTTCGACACCTACGTGCCGATCCTCAGCGAAGTCTCGGTGCGGCACACGTGGAACGAGGCGGTGTCGAACGTGGTCAAGGCGCTCGCTCCGCTGGGCAGCGATTACTGCGCCGCGCTCGAAAAGGGACTGAAAGGCCGCTGGTGCGACCGCTACCCGAACCGAGGCAAACAGAGCGGCGCCTTCAGTTGCGGCACCTTCGACGGCGATCCGTACATCTTGATGAACTACAAGCCTGAAGTGCTCGAAGACATGTTCACCCTGGCCCACGAAGCGGGCCATTCGATGCACTCGTACCACTCGGCCCGCCATCAGCCGTTTCAGTACTACAACTACACGATCTTCGTCGCCGAAGTCGCCAGCACGTTCAACGAGCAACTGCTGTTCCAATACTTGTTGCAGCGAGCCAAGGACGATCGTCAGCGGGCCTACCTGATCAACCGCGAGGTGGACAGCATCCGGGCCACGATCGTGCGTCAGACGATGTTCGCGGAATTCGAAAAGATCACGCACGAGATGGCCGAAGCCGGCCAGCCGCTGACGGTGCAAACGTTCAAGGACACGTACCGCAATCTGCTGGAACAGTATTTCGGCCCCGATTTCGCCTTGGACGACGAACTGTCCCTGGAATGCTTCCGCATCCCGCATTTCTATCGTGGATTCTACGTCTACAAGTACGCCACCGGTCTCTCCGCCGCGATCGCACTCAGCCAACGAGTCCTTCACGGCGGTGCCGCGGAATTGAACGACTACTTGGGCTTCCTCAAGGGAGGCTGCTCGAAGGATCCGCTCGACCTGCTTCGCGACGCGGGGGTCGACATGAGCAGTCCAGAGCCGGTCGAGACCGCCCTGAAGCAGTTCGACACGTTGGTCGCCCAACTCGACGAACTGCTGTGACGTTTTGCGGGGCGATCATGCTTCGTGGTACAGACCTTGGTCCGTCAGCACACGTGCTGCCCATTGGGCATCGGCGTCTCGCAGCTTGGGACGAGGTGGCTTCGAGTAGTCGATGTCGTCGGCGTATCGTCCGTTGAAGTAGGCGGCGTCGATCAGCGTTTGGAGGTTCAAGGGGACGTCGGCGTCGTCGCAACGGAGCGGTACGCGAATGATCGGAAGAGGTTGATCCAGAGCGGTGCGGTAGACTTCGGCAGTCCAGGGGTTGGCCGCGCGGACGACACAGATCCGATACGGTCGCCGGCATGGTTTCGGGACCGAGTCTTTGCTCACGGCCAGCACCCATCCGCCGGCCCGCAGCAGATCGATTTCCACCACGTTCACTCGACCATCAAGCATCTGGCGTTGATTCTTCCGGTATTGCCGACATCCGGGCCCGTGGGCCTTGTTGGCCGGGCTCAAGAACTCGATCGACGTCACGATGCGATGTCCGGCCGTGAGATCCACGATCTGGATGTACCGCAGGGTCTCGGGTTCCGCGATCCGCCTTACCAGCAGAGGTTCGGCCGCGACCAGGGTGCCGATCCCTCCGGACGCCTCCGTCCCGCCCGGGTGCTCGATGACGCGCACGTCCGGGGCGAAGCGAGGCGCAGACTGCGCGTTTTCCTCGTCGGAATCGACCGATACGTACTCTTCGATCCGGGCTCGGAGGCCCGATGGCAGAAGAGGCTGCAATTGATCGCACGCGTAGGTGGTCAGCCGCGTATGCACATCACCCCAATGCGATTCCAGCCACGGATTCATGCCGGGAAACGGGTTCTTGCCCATCACTGCCTCCTGTTCGCGAATCACGCATCCGGGTCAAGGGCCGATCGGCGCGAAGGACCGGCTTGGTTTAGGGCGGTGAGCACCTGTTCCCTGGTCACCAGTCCGTCGAGCAGGATCGGTTGCTCGCCGCTGGCCGGATAGATCGCCAGGAAGGGAACGGTCTTGCCGAAATTGCCCAACTCGACCAACAGTTGATTGACGTCCTCCGACGCGCGGCGATGCGTCTTGTCCGCCTTGAGCGTCGCGACGCCGTTTTCCAGCACCAATCGCTTGGTATCGAGCGTGTTCAGCGCGACCGCTTCGTTCGTCTTACAGGTCAAGCACCAATCGGCGGTGAAGTCCACCAGCACGGTGCGCCCTTCCTCGCGGTACTGCTGCAACAGGCCGGGCGTGAAGGATTCCCAAGGCAACTCGGGCGAACTGTCGCTGACGTTGCGTTGGACCGCGACCGATTCGCTCGGCGGCGGCAGCAGCGCCAGGAACAGCCAAAAACCTACCAAGCTGAACACCAGGCCCCACCCCCAGTTGCGAACTCGCTTGGCCGCGGTGGCGGTGATCGACGTGCCGCCAATTACCCAGCAAGCCGCTGCGACGCCGACCAGCAGCGACAGGATCGGCACGATGAAACGGTTCTCGAGAAAGTAGATGATCCAGACGCCGGTGCCCATCAGGATGAATCCCATGAACTCCTTCATCGTGTTCATCCAGGCACCGGGTTTCGGCAGCCACTTGATGAACTGCGGAAAGGCGCCGATGATCAGGTATGGACTGGCCATCCCCAGCGCCATCGCGGTGAACATGGCAAAATTCAGCCAGATCGGCGCGATCACGGCAATGCCGACGGCCACACCGACGAAGGGGCCGCTGCACGGGGTCGCCAGAATGGTCGTCAGCACGCCCTTGAAAAATGCGCCCGCCGGCCCCTCCTTCATCGCCAGTTCGTTCGCCTTGCCGCTGCCGACGAAACCGGGGATCGGGATCTCCCAAACGCCGAACATGCTCAGCCCCAGAGTGAACACAAGCAGCAACAACGGGATCGAGAAGGCGGGGTCGCCCAGATGCTCGCCCCACGCGAACGTCTCGCCCAGCAGGTGCAATACCGCGGCCACGCAAGCGAAGATCAGAAACACCAGCCACATGCCCAGCGAGTACCAGACGTTCAGCGTGAAAATCCGCCAGCGGCTTTCGCCCGACTGCTGGACGAAGGCCATCAGCTTCAGGCCGATCACTGGCAACACGCACGGCATGATGTTCAGGATCAATCCACCCAGGAAGCTGACCGCCAGGGCCATCGCCACGGCTAGTGCGGTCAGTGCATAGGCGTTCAAAGCCACGGACGGCATCCGTGAATGGGTCCATCGGCCGTCCGCTTCCTGAAACCCCAGCTTTTCGAAAGTCACCGCCCAGAAGTCGATCTGTCGGATCCCGGACGGCGGCGGGGCGGCGGGTTTCGACGCGACGGCCGACTCGGGCGCCGACGCTTGTCTCGCCTCCGCCGCACGGGCGACCGTGCCGTAACTCGACGCGGCGAACTCCAACGGCAACTGCCCGTCCCTCATGGCGGAAGCCACGGGAATGTCGACATGGAATTCCGCAGCCAAAGGACGGTCGCAATTCACGTCGGTACAGGTCTGGTAGCCGATCATCCCTGCCAACCGGACCATGCCCTCGGGCGCGTTCTCGGGAACCTGCAGATCCACCGACCACGAGACGGTTCCCCCGTGGTAGGCGACTGGCGGCAAGCTTTCCTCGTGCTTGATGGTCGGTTCGCCGGAAGCCTGAACCTGGCCCATCTTCCAGTCGGCAGGCTCCGTCACGACGATCAACGTAGGCTTCGCGACCTCAACCGGATCCTTCGCTGCGTACGCATAGACGTGCCACCCCTCGTCGTTGACAGCCGTCAGCACCAAACGCACCGCGCCCCCTGGCTGAACCGCCGCCGGCTCGACATGGCCACGGATCGTCACGTGCGAACGATCCGCCCGGAACTCGCCCGCAGCCGGGATCGCGGTTTCGGCCTCCGCAGCGTCCATCGTGCCTTCGAAACTCACGACGACGGGCGTGTCCATGGCGGGAACGCAGCCCTTCGTATCGTGGCACAGAATTCCATCGAACGAAACTTCCAACTCGACGGTCTGCGGATCGACGCCTTCGGCCAGCCGAATTGGCGCTGTCCACGTAACCGTGCCGTAATGCTCGTCCAGCGGCACATCGAACTCGGCCACCTCGCGACTTTCCGGAGCCTCGTCCGGTCGGAACGCTCCGAGCAATTCAATCTTGTCCACCGATTTGACCGTGAGGGACGATGGGCCGGGGCCGCCTTTTTGAGTCAAAGCGTAGATATGCCAGCCATCGGGCATGGTCGCTGTGACCTGCAAAATGCCCTCGCGACTTCCCTCGCGCAACTTCAGCGCGCCGGACAGTTTCAAATTCTGGCTGGCATCGCTCGAGGCGTCCAGCGATCCAAGATCCCCCGCCTCCAGTCCGAACTGGCCCGGTTGCGACTCGAATGGAAACTGCGATTCTTGGGCCGGTGCCCAACCGAAACAGCACATCAAAGCCACAAGCAAACCGACTAGGCAACAAAATCGAGTTCTTGGTTTCATTTCAAGCAAACCTTCAGAAGATCAAACAAATGCGTCATTCTCGGAGAGCACCAACTTACCGGAAGTATATCGATGAAGTCGAGTGATGACCTGCCGAAACCGCCGGTCGATACCGTGTTTTCTCAGGAATCCACGTGCTCGAATTCGTGAGAAGCGGATGAGTTGAAGAACGCTTGAGCAGACTCGAATTCTGCTGCGATCAAAGCGACACCCCATTTGATCTCAACTGCGCAAACATTCCATATCCTCCAGGATGCCATCAAGTCGAGCGAGAACCTGTTCCAGATTCTCGAACGCGCGCCGCTCGATGTAAATCCAATGCAGCCAGTTCATGCCGGAGAGGACGATGGTTGCCCGGTGGAAGATTCCTAACAGCGCAAGTTCGGTGGTCGATAGTGGGCGTAGCTGCTGATAGGCCGAGAGTCCGAATTGCCAGGCAGCTTGATCATCGCGAACCAGACTGCCGAGCAGACGAGCCACGTCGCCGACGACGCATTCGTTTCGGAGCGCGCCGAAATCGATCAGGCCCGTCGCCTCGTCGCCCGAGAACAGCACGTGGTCGTGCCAGACGTCCCGCAGGCAAGGCTGCAGGGTGACCGGTCGGTCCACGGCCGCCGCCAGATCGGGACGGATTCGCGGTGCCAGTTCCGAAAACGCGCGGAGCAGTTGGACGCCTCGCGAACTGCGTCCAACTTCGGTGTCGCGTTGGACCGCTGCGGCGATCTGTCCGACTTCGCCGGCCATCAGTCGATCGATCTGTGCGAGGCGCTGACGCAATCCTGGCGACGCTCGTTGTTCTCTTGGACGGTCCGGAAAAGTGGCGGTCGCCGTGTGGAAGAGGGCCAACAGTCGCATGGCCGCCGCCAATCGTTCCCGCGTGGGTCGGCTGTGGTAATCTGCGGTGCCCGGCATCCAGGGCGCGAGTTCCCAAAGGCGCCCCTCGTCACTTACAAACGTACCGCCGTCCCGCGTCCGAATCGGCACAGGCACTTGAGTCACGCCGACGTCGAAAACGTGTCGCAGTACGGAGTGGATCGATCGCAGTCGGTCGGGCGAAGGATGCTCAGGCGGCCAACGCCGCAGACAGAACGGTCCGGCGGACGTTTCCACTCGCCAAAACGCTGCGCCGCTAAACCCGCCGGCCGAGCCCATCGCCACGGCGCTGGTGACGGCAAGCGGGTACGCTTTTAGCATCCACGGAGGTGATTGCAGCACGATGCCCATCCCCGTTATGATACCCGCTCGCGCAGTTGAATTCGTGACCCGTAGCTGAATTCGTGAGAATTCAGAATCGTCCAATTTCATCCGAATTCTCACGAATTCGGCTACCCGGATGCGAATTTCCGCAAGACTCGTCCCAGGGAACACCTCGATGATGAATTTGAAAACCACGGTTGGATTTTGTTGGTTTGGCCTGCTGCTGTGCGTGTTGCCCACCTCGGTATCCGGAGCCCCGGCGGCGTCTCGCCCAAACATCGTGTTGATCTTCGCCGACGATCTGGGCTGGCAGGAAACGGGATTCATGGGATCGGATTTCTTCGAGACGCCCCATCTGGACCGGTTGGCCCGCGACGGGATGATCTTCCGCCAAGCGTATGCCGCGGCGGGCAATTGTGCGCCGAGCCGCGCGTGCCTGCTGTCGGGTCAGTACACACCGCGGCACGGCGTCTACGCCGTAGGTAATACGAAACGCGGGCCCGTCAACCTGATGCGGATGCAGCCCGTTCCCAATCGGGGCGGGCTGAGTGCGGAGGATCTCACCCTGCCCAAGGCGTTGAAGGCCGCCGGCTACGCCACCGGCATGTTTGGCAAATGGCATTTGGATGGGTCCGGAGGCAGCGCTCCTGCAAGCCATTTCGACGTGGTCCAGGTGTCCGCCGCCGGATGGCGCCGCACTACCGAGGACGATCCGAAGGGGGCGTTTTCCATCGCGACGGCCGCTTGCGACTTTCTTGACCAGCACAAAGACCATCCTTTCTTCCTGTATCTCCCGCACTACGCCGTTCACACACCGCTGGAGGCGAAGCCGGCCACCAAGGCCAAGTTCCAGCAGAAGACGCCGGGCGAACGCCATGCTAATTCGACCTTTGCCGCTTGTCTCGCCGAGTTGGACACAAGTGTCGGTCTCGTGCTCGATAAGCTCGCGGAACTCGACCTGGAGCAGAACACGCTGGTTCTGTTCACTTCGGACAATGGGGGAACCACCGAGTCGCAGGAACCGCTCCGTGGCAAGAAAGGCGGCTACTACGAGGGCGGCATTCGGGAACCGATGGTCGTTCGCTGGCCCGCCGTGGTGCGGGCAGGCACAACGTGCGACGTGCCGGTGATCAACGTCGACTTCTATCCGACGTTCCTCGCTGCCGCCGGTGCGCCATTGCCGTCCAGTCGGGCGCTGGATGGCGCAAGCCTGCTGCCGTTGCTCCAAGGCGAAAAGAGCCTCGACCGGCAAGCGATATTCTGGCACTTCCCCGGTTATTTGGACGGCCCCGTGCCCCGTGGCCGCGATCCGGTGTTCCGCACCCGCCCGGTGAGCGTTGTTCGCAAAGGCGACTGGAAACTGCTGCTCTACCACGAGGAATGGCAACTCGACGGCGGCCAGGATAAGCTCGACACCAACTCGGCCGTGGAGCTGTACAACATCGCCGAAGACCCAGGCGAGCGGAACGATTTGGCGTTGACCAACCGGGAAATGCGGAACGAGCTGCTGGCCGACTTGCTCGACTGGATCGGTCGAGTTCCCGCCCCGTTGCCGACGGAAGTCAACCCCGACTACCAACCCGGAGCAAAGCCGGCCGCCAAGGCTCGGTCTGGTCGCAAACCGCGGGAGACCGAATGAACGGCCCGGAGACCTATCAGCGGAACCTGCTGCACGAGCCGTTGTGGCGCGCGGAGGATCTCGGCAAGCCATTGCCGCCGTCGCCGCACGCCAATTCGGTCTGTCTGCCGACGTGGGCGGACGTCATCGGATACGAGCAGAACGATCGCCGAGTGATCGAGCGACTGCAAACCGGCTACCCCCGCTTCTTCATCCATCCGTTGACCGAGCAGTTGTTTGCTCAGGCCACAAGCCGGTTCGCCGGACCCGACGAATTCTGCCACGTCTATCCTTCGCGAAACGCAGCGCAGCGGTGTGTGGCGTGGGTCGCGCGCCGAACCGGGCTGACCGGTCGCATCGCCGCTTGGACGGACGGGGGGCCGTGGGCCACGTGTTTTCCGCGCGGTGCAGCGGATGCCGCCAAGAAATACTGGCGTCACGCTGGCGAAGGAGTATCCTCGCGGCTGGCCGAAGCGTGGATTCAACAGACACCGCAATCCGACGCGGACGAGGCGAAACGAATCGTGCGCCAGCGAATCGCGCACTTGGCCGGCGTCCCGGCCGATTGCGTCCTGTTGTTCGGGTCGGGCATGAGCGCCATCTACACGGCTTTTCGAGCCATCAACCGCGTTCTCCCCGGACGGCGCAGTGTGCAGTTCGGCTTTCCCTACGTGGATACGCTCAAAGTCCAACAGGATCTCGGACACGGCGTCCACTTCTTTCCGCGCGGCGACGATCAGGAACTGGGGCAATTGAGCGAGCTGTTGCGCACCGAGCCGGTCTCGGCGGTCTACTGCGAGTTTCCGTCGAACCCGCTGCTGATCAGTCCCGACTTGGCGGCGCTGGCTGAACTGGTCCGCCGCCACGACGTGCCACTGGTCGTCGATGAGACGCTGGGAACGTACGTGAATGTCGATCTCGGCGGGGTCGCCGATGTGATGGTGACCAGTCTGACCAAGTATTTCACCGGTGGCGGAGACGTGCTGGCCGGCGCCGCGATCGTGAATCCGCGGAGCCCTTGGTTCGAACGACTGCGTGACGCCGTGGACCGCGAGTACGAGGACGTGCTGTGGGGCGGCGATGCGCTGCTGCTGGCGAGATACAGCGAGGATTTTCAAGACCGCGTCCAGCAGGTCAACCGCACGGCCGAGCAACTGGTCGATTACTGCCGTTCGCATCCGGCGGTCGCCGATGTCTACTATCCCAAGTACAGCACCCCGGAGAACTTTGCTGCCGTGCAGCGCGCGGGAGCCGGTTGCGGCGGCTTGTTCTCGCTGCTGTTGCGAGACCCGGAACGAAACACCGCGTCTTTCTTCGACTCGCTGCGGTTTTCCAAGGGCCCGAATCTGGGCACCTACTTCAGCCTCTGCTGCCCTTTCACGCTGCTGGCCCATTTCGACGAGTTGGATTGGGCCGAGCGTTGCGGAGTCAGCCGGTATCTACTGAGATTCTCCGTCGGCCTCGAATCGGCCACCGATCTGATCGACCGAGTCCGGGAAGCGTTCGACCGACTGTGAGACGAGTTGCGAGAACGCGGCACCGCAGCGGTGATCAACCCGCCTGCAACTCTTCTTCGGGATCACTGGCGGGCTCGCCCCCGCGGGTGACCACGAAGCCCATTTCTTCGATCATCCGGTAGTCCGCATCCGGGGCTTGGCCCCGAGTGGTCAGGTAGTCGCCCACGAAGATCGAGTTCGCGGCGTACAAGCCGAGCGGTTGCAGGCTGCCGAGATGCAATTCGCGGCCACCGGCAATACGGATTTCGCGATCGGGGTTCGCAAAGCGGAACATGGCCAACGCTTTCAAGCAGTAGCGGGGATTCAGGCGGTTGCTGCCCTCCAAGGGCGTGCCGTCGATCGCATTCAGAAAGTTCAGCGGGATCGATTCCACGCCGATCTCGCGCAGCTCGATCGCCATCTGCACCACGTCCTCGTCCCGCTCGCCCAATCCGATGATCCCGCCCGAGCAGAGTTCCATGCCGGCTTGTCGCACGGCTTGCAGCGTTGCGATGCGGTCCTGGTACGAATGGGTCGAGCAGATCGACTCGTAGTAATCCGGACTGGTATTCAGATTGTGATTGATGCGGTCGACCCCGCAGGCCTTCAACCGATCCGCCAGCGGCTGCGAGAGCAACCCGAGCGACGCGCACACCCGCAACCCGTACTTGGACTTGATCTCGGGCACGATCTCTTCCACCGCGCGCATTTCACGTTCGTTCGGACCGCGGGCCGAAATGACGATGCAATAGGTCCGCGCGTTTCGCTCCCGCGCGATCCTGGCTCCTTCCATCAACTGGTCGCGTTGCAGAATGTTGTACTTGGGAATCGGAGCTTTCGAGACTTTGGACTGCGAGCAGTACGAGCAATCCTCCGGACACAGTCCGCTCTTGGCGTTGATCAGAAAATACAACTGGACCGTGTTGCCGAAATACCGCTCGCGAATGCGGTAGGCCGCCGCCAGGACGTCCAGCAACTGGTTGTCCGGCGCTTGCAGCAATGCCAGACCTTCCTCCATCGTCAGTCGATGTCCGTGCAGAATCCGTTTGGCCAGACGCTGCCAGTCATTCACAGACTCGTTTCTTTCCGTCTTGATTTCCATCGCAGCAGACGACATCATGGGAGCGTTCCGTTGCATCTGACAACCTATTCACAGAGTTCAGGCGGACAAAACATCCCGGCACGAAGCAGGACGGCGGGCGCAGGGATTCCTGGGAATCGTGGGCTCGCAATTGTAACAAGCCGGAACGGGTTTCGTCGACGCCCATGATTCGGGAAAACTCGCGAGTGACCAAGCAGCTTCTCATTCGGATCGGGGTATTGGGGTGCGTACGTCCGTTTGTGGCGGCCGGTAACGCGGACTATCCACGATTGACCAAGGTGATCTGTCGAACCGAACGCGGCGTGGAAGTGGGCGAGGTTCTGTCGACGGTGGAGCTGCCCGAAGGCGCGGAAGCCGGCAATGTCTTGCGGCCACTGTTGCCAGCGGACGACGCCCATCTGGCCATCCTCCGTGTGCGACGAGATTCCGCGTTTCGCTCGTGCCAACAGGATTTGAAGCGGAACCGTTTGTCGTCGGCGATCTTGATCGATGCGGAGCCGCTGTTCGATGGCACGGCACTGTACTTCTACTTCGCCGATCAAGTGCCGCCGCAAAGCGAATCCTTGCGTTTGCGGCTTGCGCGTACGTTTCACACCCAAGTGCATTTCCGGCCGATTGAACGCCAGCCAGTCGGCGACGGCGAAGAGGGCAGCGATGGCGAAGACCACGTCTGCGAAGAATGCGGATGCCACGCAACCGGTTGTAGCGATCCCGGCTGCGGCGATAGTGGCTGCAAGGATTTCGGCTGCGGCGACGAGATCAGCAGCGGCGGCATCCCGGCGGGCTCGACCGGTCGCGCTCCATCGTCGCGGCGAGGCTGCGGCAGCGCCAGCGATTGCGCGGTCTGTGCGGCAGCCGAATCCTGCCGCAAACGCAAACGGCTTCATCCAGATTCTCCACCGACAGGGAGCACGACACGATGACCATCCAAATC
The DNA here is from genome assembly GCA_023382975.1 of Pirellulaceae bacterium. GTDB lineage: Bacteria > Planctomycetota > Planctomycetia > Pirellulales > Pirellulaceae > SKKK01. The sequence goes on along the minus strand of JAHDXO010000005.1, from coordinate 51,500 downwards.
TCCAGTACCGCCTTCGCCAACGGCGCAGCGATTCCACGCAGGTTCACCGGCGACGGCGAGGACGTCTCACCCGACCTGCGTTGGGAGGATGTTCCCGAAGGGTCGGTCGAGTTGGTGTTGATTTGCGACGATCCCGATGCCCCGACAACTCAGCCCTGGGTTCACTGGGTGCTCTACCACCTGCCCGCCTCGGTCAGTGAATTGCCCGAAGGGATGCCAACGGCAACGCGGATCGAGTTGCCCGTCCAGGCCTTTCAAGGCCGTAACTCGTGGACATCGGGACGGACGACTGGCTATCGCGGCCCGGCTCCGCCGGCCCGGCACGGCGTCCATCACTACCACTTCAAGCTGTACGCGGTAGACTGCGATCTCGGTCTCCATCCGGGCGTGGACAAAGCGGCCGTCGAGTACGCCATGCGCGATCATATCCTGGACCGCGGCGAATTGATCGGGACCTATCAGCGTCCTTGACGCCGTTTCGCTCAAGGTCAGACACTCCCGCTTCCCCCGTCGCATCCGAGCCACTTGGTGATCGAGGATGGTTTCCCTGCAGAATCCTCGATCGCGGGGGAGCCAACACCGATCTCCTCACACTCGATCCGTGCAAGGATTGGCATGTCGCCAAAAGTAGTGCAATCGTGACGTCGCTGGTGGAATGCTGAGCCGCTTCCAACCTGACACGTCGGGATGCCCCGTTGTGGTCCTTCAAGAATTGCGTATCATACTCTGCGTCTGCGGATACCCGGTGGTGTAATTGGCAGCACTAGGGATTTTGGCTCCCTTAGTCCAGGTTCGAGTCCTGGCCGGGTAGTTTGGGCTGGAGGTTGGTTGGTCATTCCAGCCCTTCAAGTCATTTGCCAGCGACGCGGCAAGTTCGCGGCGCGGATGCAACCCTCTTGGTTCCATCCGGCAACGGCTTCAGAAGGCGAGTTTCTTCCTCGCTACACCTTGACCGTCTTGCCCTTCTTGACCGATTCGGTCTGCTTGTGGCACAGCACCACGGCATCGCGAGCCAAGTCGCCATCGAGCGTCGCCGAAGGTTGTGCGGCAGTCACGCATTTCACCACTTCCTTGATTTCGTCCACGAAGGCATCGGGCATATCGCCACCACTCAGTTTGGGGCGCACCACCTTGCCGTTTGCCGGCAGCACCTTCAGCGGCATCACCTCGACGTGATCGCCGTACACGCCCAGTTCGTAGTTCAACGTGGCTTTTTCCAACTGGATTTCGAAGCCGTGAGTGAATGGTCGGCCTTGCTGACCGACCACGCCGCTGGTGGCGCTGACGACGAGGGACGGGTCTTCGAATTCGAAGAACGTATTGAAGTACTCCACCACGTCGCCGCGCATGCGACCGCGACTGGTCACGGCCGTCGGTTGTCCGAACAGCAGGCGGATGAAGTGGGCATCGTGGATGTGAAGATCCAACATCGGGCCGCCAACGCGTTGGGGATCGAAGAAGTCCTTGAGCCACAGCGGGTCGGAGATGACCCGTTTGAAGCTGCCACCCAGCAGACGGCCGAATTTGCCCTCGCGCACGATCTTCAGGGCGTGAGCGTACTCGGGCACAAAAGGCAGGACGTGGCCGATGAACAGCAGTTTGCCCGCTTGCTGAGCGGCGGCGACCATGCGTCGGCAGTCCGTTGTATTCAACGCCATGGGCTTTTCGCAAAACACATGTTTACCGGCCTTGAAAGCGGCGACGGCAGCGTCCGCATGCATCGCGGGCGGCAAACAGAGATCCACCACGTCGACATTCGGATCAGCGAACATCTCGTGAAAATCCGAGTAGCAGGCCATCGACGTCAAGTCCACCATCTCGCCGGGAGGCCCAAAATTCCCCTTGATATCGCGCCAATCGCCTGCCAACCGCTTGGCATTTGGCTCGGCAAACGCCACCAACTTGACTCCGCGGACCTTCTGGTACGCCAGATAGTGAATCCAGCCCATAAAGCCAATACCGGCGATACCCACTCGAATCATCGATGCGACTCCTTCTGCAAAAATCGAATCTCGGAAAAACGCGGCCAGTGTTCTACATCCCACCAACCGGCCGCTGAAACGCGATTATCCGCGTGGTATGAACCGCGATCAACCACACGTTCCGCCGCGCGACCAACAACGTGGCCGCGGGGTTCGCTCAGGCCGACTTCGGAACCTCGCGCCATTGCAACCAGGAAATCGTCTCCTGCCCTCTGGAAAACTGTTTTGCCATCGATTACTATAACGTCCGATTCAGGGCGACTAGCTCAGTTGGTTAGAGCGCCGTCTTCACACGGCGGAGGTCACAGGTTCGAGTCCCGTGTCGCCCACTTGCAGGAACCCCAGAAAACCCGCGTTTCTCCAAGGAAAACGCGGGTTTTTATCGTTTCAAGCGTTTCAAGTCCTGTTTCGAGGGTAATTCTTCGACAATCACACCGCAATCTCGTACAGATAGCGTTGGAAGCCTGCGAACACGGTGCCGATCTCTTCCGGGCGGCCCAGGTCGGCGATGGCGTCGGCGATCGAGTTGTTGTAGCGCAGACGCAGCAGCGGGGTGAGCTTTTCCTGGTCCAGCTCGTACACCCCTTCGCTGACGTAATGCGCCAACACGAAGTCCAGGAAGGCTTGCTGCTTGGAATTGAAACGCTGGCTGATTTCTACCTTGGCAATCGCCGCCCGCTCCTCGCGGGTGATCGCCGGTCGGGCGTAGGCCACGTAGGCGAGCACGTCGAACAGATCGCTTTTCTCGGCATCGATGATCCGCTGCATCTCGGCCATCTGGTCCGGCCCGAATCCCTTTTCGGCCAACCCGGCCAGCAGCTTGGCGCGGGTGTCTGGGGCACTCCACAGGGCACGCAGTTCGGCTTCGTCCTGGAAGAAGTCGGGCAGCTTGCCGTACAGCAATTCCAGGAACTGCTGGGCCGACATCGGTGTTCCATCCGGGTGCCAATAGCTGGTCACCATCATGTGCTGAATGCGTCGCTCCTTGCCGTCGGCAAGCTTGACTTTCGCCTTCTTCTTGCACTCGCACGGCGAGTTGCCGCATTTCTGGCACGGTTCCTTGACGCACACGCACGGCCGTTGCCCGCACCGCTCGCAGACCTTGGGCGGTTGCCGCTCGCACTGGCACGGCTGTTGGCCGCACTTCGGGCAAACATCTTCCGGCTCCGGTTCGCCGTCCCATTCGGGGTCGCGGAAGTGGTGGTGCGCCTTGACGAAGTCGTAGATCGTGAAGTAGTCCTTGCCGTCGTACAGCCGCGTGCCGCGGCCGATGATCTGCTTGAACTCGATGATCGAGTTGACCGACCGCATCAGCACAATGTTGCGGATGTTGCGGGCATCCACGCCGGTGGACAGTTTCTGCGAGGTCGTCAGGATCGTCGGGATCGTCTTCTCGTTGTCCTGGAAATCCCGCAAATGCTGTTCGCCCAGTGCCCCGTCGTCCGCCGTGACCCGGTGGCATTAGTTCGGATCCGTGCTGGTTTTCATCTGGTTAACCAAGTCGCGGACCAGCAGTGCGTGCGCCTGCGTGGCGCAGAACACCAGCGTCTCTTCCCGCTGGTCGATCGCCTCCATGAACAGCTTGACGCGGTGCTGCTCGCGCTCCCGGATCTCGATGATCCTGTTGAAGTCCGGTTCGTCGTAGACCTTGCCCGCCTCGATCTGGCCTTCGACCAGCGTGTCGTCGGACGTGTAGACATACTCGTCCAGCGTGGTCTGGATCTGCTTGACCTTGAACGGCGTCAGGAAGCCGTCGTTGATGCCTTCCTTGAGCGAGTAGATGAACACCGGCTCGCCGAAATAGGCGTAGGTGTCCACGTTGTCCTGCCGTTTGGGCGTGGCGGTCAAGCCGAGCTGCACAGCCGGCGCGAAGTACTCCAAGATGCCGCGCCAAGTGCTCTCGTCGTTGGCTCCGCCCCGATGGCATTCGTCGATCACGATGAAGTCGAAGAAGTCGGACGGGTAGTCGCCGAAGTAGGGCGAGGGCTGCCCGTTCTTCGGCGGGCCGCTCATGAACGTTTGGAAGATCGTGAAGAACAGGCTGCCGTTCCTGGGCACCTTGCCCCGCTTGCGGATGCTGTCCGGGTCGATCCGCACCAGTGCGTCTTCGGGGAAGGGCGAGAAGTCGTTGAACGCCTGGTTCGCCAGGATGTTGCGGTCGGCCAGAAACAGGATGCGGGGACGTCGCGACGGATCGCCGTCCGCGTTCCACTCCGCCAGATTCCAGCGGCTGTAGAACAGTTTCCAACCGATCTGAAACGCGATGAACGTCTTGCCCGTGCCGGTGGCCAGCGTCAGCAGGATGCGGTTCCGGCCCATGCCGATCGCCTCTAGGACGCGCTGGATCGCGATGTCCTGATAGTAACGAGGCTGGAAGTACCCGCCCTTGTCCTCGAACGGCACGGCGGCAAACCGGTCGCGCCAGGCGTTCGGCGCGGCGAAGGTCGAGTTCCACAGTTCGTCGGGCGTCGGGAACCGGTCGATCTCGCCCTCGGTCCCTTCCTGCATGTCGATGCCGTAGACGCCTTGCCCGTTGGACGAATAGGCGAAGCGGATGGCCAGTTTCCCGGCGTACTGCTTGGCTTGAGCCACGCCCTCGGTCAGTTCCTCGTCCCACGCTTTCGCCTCGACCACCGCCAGCTTCGTGTTCCGGTACACCAGCACGTAATCCGCCATCAATTGCTTGGCACGCCGTCCGTAGCCTTCCAACCGCCCCAGCGTAATCGGGTACTCGCGCCGGATCTGGCTGCCCTCGACCACCCCCCAGCCCGCCGCCGCCAGCGCCGGATCGATATACTCCGCTCGGGTCTCGGCTTCGTTCATGGTATCCCCGCTACAATTCACCCCGGAAGGCTTGATCCAGCAGCGACTTCTTCAACTCGTCCAACGCCGCCAGCTTGCGCTGGTAGATGGATTGGAGATGCTGGGTTTCGGTTCGCAGGCCATTAAGCTCATCGACGATGCGTTCTTGTTCTGCCAAGGAAGGGGCTGGGATTGGATAACCTCTCAGCTTTGCCCCGTTGATATTGGCTTGGTTTACGCTTGAAATAACAACCGTCTTGCCATAATCAAATGCAATTCGGCTGTTGAGGAAGTAATTCAAGTAGTCAGCATCCAACAACTCCACCCTGCGAAGAATCCGAATAAGATAACCTGCAGAAATGGCCGGCATCTCGCTCTTGTAGATTGCCGTCTTGCCAACCAACTCCGGGCTGTTTGTTCGGTTGAACAAGACATCATTATGTTTGAGTTGGTATTTTGCGATTTCCTCGTCGTCATCCGTGTAGACAAGACTCTCCCAGTTCAATCGTCCGTCCTGAATGTTGCCCATTCGCAGAACGGGTACCTTCCCTTCTTTTCTTGATTTCGCAGAGGAACCATATTCGACCCCGTGACATAGTTCGCCCAAAGTTCGCCATTTCCATTTCTTCGTCTTGAACACCGCGTTCAGATGGCTTTCGAAGAGGGCACGGGCGTTTTGGAGGTTCTTTTCGGCGTTGGCTTTGGCCACCGCGATCCCGTCAAACGCCGCGTCCAGAATCCCCACAATCCGCCGCTGCTCGGGAAGAGGTGGATGGCAAATATGGAAGGCTTTGGCTTCGGGGAAATAGATGGTTTGGTGTACGGCGCCACTGGAAAACCTGAGAAGATTGTCGTCTTCTGCGATGAACAGGTACTTCAAGAAATCGTGATCGAGGTCGCTCGAACAGACCCAATTCACGAAGTCTTGGCTGGTTGCCATCGGACGCCCCATGACAACGACGTACCCGACCGATGCCGTTCGCGACAGACAAACGGTATTCTCCGGCAGAATGCGCGCGGATGAATGGGCAATCCCCAGTTCATTTGTCTTCTGGTGGGTGTCATGGATGCGCCGTCCGTGGTTGGATTTCGCATCCTGAATTCCAATCCATGGTATTGTGCCTCCCCAGTAATCGGGACGTTTCCTGCTGGGCGTATGCCCCGATTCCATGCGGGCGAGTTTGGTCAGTGCCGTCCACCGCCAACCATTCGGCGGCGATTTCGATGGCATTCCAACAGCCAAGGCAAGCGTCGGGGGAATGTGGCGTGTGGTCGCGTCACGTCCGCCGGTTTTCGTCATTTCGACAGGCGGCTTCATCGTTCGCCTCCGGAGGGTCCGGGCTTGCGGGTTTGGGAGGAATGGGAATTAGGCGAGGTAGGAGTGTCGGGAGGCTTTTCCTGGGGGCGGTCGTTCGAGGTTGAATGGCTGGCGGGTCGGCTCGGTTTCGCGCTGCGGTAGGCGGTGCGGACGCGGGTCATGCGCTCGCGCAACCCGCCTTGTTCCACGAAATCCTGTTCCAGACGCCGAAGCTGCTGGTCGATCAGAAAGTTGGTCTGGTGGATCAGGCAGATGGCGATGTTGGCGACGACCTCGGGCGGACGCGTCTCGACGAACTCGCGATAGTTCTCGTACGTCTGCGGCGTCTTGCGGCCGAGTTGGCGGACATACTTGGCCTCGCGGGAATCCTTGTCCCAAATCGGAAGATCGCGGGCGCGGAGATAATCGTAGTAGTCGTCCAGCAATTCCTCCAGGCTGGCGCGGGCCACGTTGGTCAGTTTGATCTCGGTCTCCTTGGACGTGAGCCCCGCTTTGCTGCCTTCCAAGATATTCTTCTTGCCGGACCGCGCCGACTGGATCATCTGGTCGATCGTGCGATCGCTCTTCGCGAGGTACTTGTGCGCAAAACGAAACGTGATGTCATAGACGACCTCGGCCTTCTGGAACGACAGCAGCGTGCGGTAATCACCGCGCGGCGGCAACAGACGCTCCGACGCCGCATCGCTCGCGGACGCCCCGAATGCCGCATTCCGCTCGCCACCCGGCTTCGCATCCTTCCCATGACTCGCATCACTCCCATGCTCTTTCATACCAACCCCCGAATCCTGCCCAGCACTTCGGCGCTCTCGGCGTCCAACTGGGCGATCTCGTCCAGGATGTCGCGCGGGGTGCGATGGACGACGGTTTCGTTGCCGCTGGGATTCTTCACGGACAGGTCGAATGTCTTCGGGTCAATATCCTTGGCGTCGACGGTCCATGACTTGGGCGAGTTGGCGAACGTGTCCTGCAGTTCGACGAATTCAGCCAGGTCGTCGTCGGTCAGCGCCCGGTTGTGGTCGAGCGAGCCATCCTTGCCCTTGGGCGCGGCCCAGCTTTCCCACCGATACGGCTTGTCCAAGATGAACGCATACCGCCGGCCCTCCAGCGCGGCCACATCGGCCCGATCCTGCTCCAGCCCATCCAAATACTTCAGGAACAGCAGCCACGACGTCTGCTCGGTGTAGTCCAGTTCCGTGGTACACCCGGCCTCTTTCCAGAGCACATCGTCGATATTCTTAAAGGCTTGTTCAAACATGGCGTTCCGCGGGTTGGATGGAGTTGGTGGGCGAGGAGGATTCCGAATTTCGAACGCGACACACCCCCGCGGAGAGCAGTCTAATCGGATGACGGGTGGTTCGGCAATCCAGCGGGTGGCGAATTGTCCAAGCCGAAATCCCACCTTGAAGACTCTGAAACGCCGCTTGCATCAGTGGCCGGCGATCATGGCGACCCAGGCTGGCAGCGTGTGCTACGGGCGTCAGCTCAGGTTGATCATCTTGCGGCTGAACCATTCGCCTAGCATCAAGCCGACCAGCGCGAGGAACCAGAGAGGTGTGGCCCAGAGCGGATAGCTGCGGGTGTAGCGTTCGGCGACGGATTCCAGTTGCAGATCGTCGAGCAGTTGTTGGGCGTTGACCAGCTCGTACGAGCGCCCGCCGGTCTCTTGGGCCAGTTGCTCCTGCAACGGCCGGTTGCGGATGCCGCTGCGGCGTTCGGCCGAGGCGCCGGTAACGGTGAAGGGGATTTCATTGAAGCCGCCTCCGACCGGATCCTTGACTCGCACGTGATAGACTCCCGCGGCCGAGGCGGGGATCGACGCTTCGAACACGCCGGGCCGCAGCATCGAGAGCGTCAGTTCGCGGACCGTGTCGAAACCGCCGCTGCGCGAGACGGTCAGTTCGGCGCTGAGCGTGCCGCCCGGCAGATCCTGTTGAACCAGCGGATCAAAGTTCTCGTTGTACGCTTCGACCGTCACGGTCACCCGGTCCTCGACGCGGTATTCCTGACGGTCCGTGCGGGCGACGAACCGCTTCTCGGCGCCCAGCGCATGGCTCATCCCCAAGCGATAGATCAACTGCGACCAGAACTCGCGGTAGTAGCGTTCCCCGTACATCCGCCGCAGTCGCCACATCTCGTCAAAGCCCAGATAGACGACCTCGCCCGCGCCGAACTGGCGAATGGCGATCAGCGGCTGAGGCGTCCTGCCGTCCAGGCAGGTATCCGCCGGATGCTCGGCCAACACAAACGCCTGGTCGTGGACCTGAGCCACCGGCTGATACCAAGGCAGCAGCCGCAGGTTGTTCCAGGCCCGCGTGTTCTCCACCTCGGTGCCGCCCAGTTGCATGAAGGGGTAGCGGTCGGCGTGGATGGTTCGCTGCAGCCGGAACGAACGCTCGTCGCGCAGACGGCTCTCCGGATCCAAGATCACCGGCAGCATGTCTTCCAATGCCGTGCCGCGCAACTGCGCGGGCCCGAACCGCGGACCGGCGATGACGACCAAGCCGCCCCCGAAGCGGCCGACGAATTCGCGAGTCATCTCGCAGAAACGGTCGGTCAGTGCACTGCGCGGCATGTCGCCCAGGAAGATCACGTCGTTGGCAAAGAACTCGCTCCGCTTCGGCGTCAGGGTCGGCAAGAACAGGATGTTGGTCTCGCGGACCTGCGGGTCGGAGGATGCCAGATACGTCCGAAACCCGTCCATGCCGACCAACTTGTCGCGGTGGAAGACTTCCTTGACGAAGCGCCATTCCCAACTTGGCTCGTAGTCCACGTACATCAGCCGCAAGTAGTCGTCGATGATGTTCACCTCGCGGGCCGCGCGGTTGTTGTCCACTACCGATTCGCCCGGAGCCGGATCCACCTCGGCCATGAACTCGAAGCGTCCGGCGTCTTCCGGCGTGAAGGGAAAATCGATGCTCTGCGAGCCCGCGCGAAGCGCGACGGTCTGTTGTCCGACCAGAATCGTCTGCCCTTCGCCCGACGCCCGCGATCCGCTCAGCGGCCGCGCCGACACACGCACCGTGGCGGCTTGGTCTTGCAGCCCGTCGTGGCGCAGATTGACCGCAATCACGGTGCGCTCGTTGCGTTTCATCTTCGGGTCGGTCTGCAGATCGACGGCCAGATCGATCGTCTCGGTGGCGCCGATGCCGATCGTGTAGACCGGCACTCGCAAACGCTGGGCGGGCGAGAGGGATTCGCCGTCGCCGCCGCCGACGGGAGACGCCCCGGCGTTGTGGGCAAAGTCGCTGAACAGAACCATCGCGGCCATGTTTCCCGCGCCGAATTGCTGCCCGGCATCGTTCAACACGGCGCCCAGCGCCGTGACCTGGCCGGGCGACGTCAGTTGTCCGGCGACGTGGGATGCGTCGAAGGGCCCGCTGCCCGCGGGGCTGGACCGCAGCTTGCGAAGCTGGCTAGTCGAGTTGCCGTCGAACTGAAAGACCTCGATGCGAAAGCCCTTGGCGTCAGCCAGTTGCTGCAGGACGTTGTTCTCGGGACGCTGCAGGAAAGCCCGCAGGCATTCCATGCGCGTGACCGATTCGCGCGACTTCCATTCGGGCCCGAGTCCGATTCGCTCGGACAACTCGGCTCGCTGGGTCTCGGAATACGGGTCTTCGATCTCCATGCTCTCCGTCCCGTCCAGGACGACGTACACCAGCGGCGGCTGGCGATTGGTCAACGAGACACGCAAAACCGGATTGGCCAGAGTCAAGAACAGCAGAGCCAGCAACAGGCCGCGACACAGTCCCAACGCGAGCCGGGCCGACCAGGGACCGCGCGGCTGTCGCTTCAGGTAGAACCACAGCGAGAGCACCGTCAGCACGACGACGCCAAAAAATCCCCAGAAGGCGCTCTCGGCCGCCCAGGAGGCAGCGAAGGACGGATCGATCTCGTCGATCGACGTGGCGTTCTCCAGTCCCAACAGCCAGCCCAGCATTCCGGTCATGTCACCGCCGCGGTCTGCACGCGCCTCGAAGTTCCCCAGTGCGAAGCCAAAATCCCAAGTTCCGCCAGCAACAGCACGAACACGGCCAGGATCAGCCACCACCAACTGTTCTGTCCGCGAATCTGGCTGCCTGCCAGGCTGATCGTCTCGCCGGGGCCGATCCACTGAACGTTGGGCAACTCGACTCGCTGCTCGAACTGCTCGCGAGTCAGGCACTGCAGATCCGACTCGCCCGCGTCGCCGTTGACGGCCAGCGGAATCTCCCAGGCTGTTTCCGGCGCCGCGCCGCGGTCGTCCGCTCCGCCGCGCAACGCGGTGATGCGGTAGACGCCGCGAGTCAGCGGTTGTTCGATGCTCACGCCCAACTGCTCGCGACCGACGAAGCCCACATCGAGCGTTTCGGGCGACGACGCCTCGCCGGGGCGCTGCAACACGGCGCGGATGTCGCGATCCGGCGTGGGCAACGGCAGCGAGATACGCTCGGCGGTCGAGAAATTCCGCACCGGCAGCGTCGTGCGGATCATGTTCCGCAAGATGCGGTCGAAGATCAGCATCGCGTTGGTCGTGGCCAGCGTGTTCCACTCGGGCAACAGCCCGCTGGCCACCAGCAGCACCGTGCCGTTGCCGATCCGCCGTTCGACCATCCAAGGCGTCCCGGCAGCATCGTCCAAGCGGGCCAGCACGCGAGGCTGCGTGCGCGCGACCAGATCCGCAAATTGGCGTTCCCGCAGCGCGGGGTCGTCGGCGACTTGAAGCGAATCGAACGGAGAACTGGCATCGCCCCATAACAGCCACGTAGGACGCAACTGCAGCAAACGCTCGCGAGCCGACGCTCGTTGAGCTTCGTCGGCGGGGGACTCGCCGCTGGACGCTCCGCTGCGGCGTCCGCCGGACACTTGCTGGATCAGTTCCCATTCGTCGTTCAACTGCGCCCACTGACGTTGCGACAGGGTCTCGATCATTTCGGCGCTCAGATCCGACTGCGCTGCCTGAAAGAAAAACGGCTCGGCATACAGGCTCCGCAACTCGTCCTCGCCTACCCCTGCCAGTTGGAAGTACCGGCCCGTGTCCAAGCTGTCAAAGTCCAACGCCAGCGGCCGCCACGATTCGCCCGCCTGCTCGGGCGGCGTGCCCAGCAATTCGGGCAGCAGCGGGACCGGCAGGATGCCTGCGCCGTCGAGCCAGGCGCTGGATGTCCACCGCGCCGGATCGAACCCGGAATTGTTGCGAGGATCAAAGCGTCCGCCGGCCGCGATCAGCAACTGGCCGCCCTGCTGAACGTACTCGCGCAACAGCGGCACGCTGCCGCCCGGATCGGTCACGCCCGCGATGACCACCAAGCGGGTGTCTTCCAACAACGTACGGTCCAATTCGGCGAGCGTGACGTGCCGCAAGCGAATCGACTGCCGGTCGGCCGTCGTGCGACTAGTGACGGGAGCCAGCAACCGCCGCAACGGGCGAGTCTCCCCCAGCCGGTTCTTGCGAACGTCCTCGCCGGCCGCGCCGAACTGGTCGACGAATACGACCGGCAGCGTCGAAACCACGGGAACCACCAGGCTGCGAGTGTCGTCGCCCGGCAAGCGGTCGGAGGCGATCGAAACCCGCACCGGAACGGGAATGGGCCGCCCGCTCTCGGGCTGATAGCCTTGAAACGTGTGCGAGAATGTCACCTCTCGGGCACCGGAACCCGGCTCCAGCGTCACGGTTTTCGAGGCGACTTCGACTTCGTCGACGGCCAGCGTCACTTGCAAATTCTCGCGCGGGCCGCTGCCTTGGTGCCGCAGTTCGACCGTGAAAATCGCAGGAGTTTCGATGTCCGCGACGCCGTCCTGCAGGCGGAAGTCGGAGATCCAACTGTTCTCGCGCTCTCGCTGGCCAACCTCGATCACCTGCAGCGAAGGCAGGTCGGCCATCGGTCCGACCGACAACCCGGCCCAGTTCGACGCTTGCTGATCGCCGAAGAACATCACGCGTTTGGCCAGGCTGGGACCCGTTTCGCAGGCGCGCCGGGCTTCGTTCACCGCAAGCTGGACGCTGGCCGCTCGGTCGACTGTCTCGATCTGCTGCAACGCGGTCAGGGCATCGTCCTTGGTCAGAGCGTCCGGACTGGCGCCCCAGCGCGAACCGCAGAGTGGAATCACCGACACGCGACTGTCGGCCGGCAGACGTTCGATCAACTGGCGGGCGCGCTGCTTGGCCTGGTCCAGCAGCGTTCCGTCCAGCGACTCGTAGCCCATGCTCAGGCTGTTGTCGATGACCAGCACGCAGTGCAGTGGTTTGGTGCCGTCGTAGGCTTCCTGGCTGCGGGAAAAGAACGGCTGCGCCAGCGCCAGGCCGACCAACAGCACGGCCGCCGTGCGGAGCAGCAACAGCAGCAGATCCCGCAATTGCAGAATGCGTCGATTCCGCTCGAGCGCCTGCCGCAGGAAGTCCATCGCCGCCCACTGCACTACCCGGAACCGGCGCCGGTTCAGCAGATGGATGATCAACGGACCGGCCGCCAACAGCAGACCGGCAGCGGCGAACGGCCACGCGACGAACGACGGCAGAAACCCCATTTACTGGCCCCCTCCGAAGCGCTGTCGCAGGCTCTCGATCTTGCCTTCCTGAAGGATCGGCAGGTAGCGGTTGGGAATCGCCAGGATGAAGCAAGCGACCGACGTACCGAACAGATCGCCCGGCTTGCCGCTGACGCGACCGCCGCCGCCTTCGCCCCGGTCGCGCCACAAACCGTCCGACGCCGGCTTGGACGGGTCATGCACCTGGGTCTCGACCAGATGGTCCCGCAGCGCTGGATACGCTTCGCGCCACGAGGGACCGCCGACCTGGTACAGCGCCTGGCCGATGTAGTACAGCGAATATGCGTCGAACGGCATCGTGCCGTCCCGCCGGCGACTCGACGGCAGACGGCGGATCCGTTCGAGCAGGATGTCGACGTTCTTCTCGATCCGCCAGTCGTCGTACTGGCCGAATTCCTGGAGGCAGACGACCCCCGCCGCGGCCATCGCCGGACTCGCCTGACCGCCGCCCTTGGTGTACGTGAACTGGCCGGGAACCTTTCGCTGCTCCGACTCCGGCGCCTCGCGGCGACCTACCGCCGGCGTGTAATGCTCCCGCACACTGCGGATCGCCAGATCGACGACTTCGGGCGGAACGTTCAGTCCGCTGTCCATCGCGCTGCGCAGCGCCTTGGCCTGCATGACCGCCAAGCTCAAATCGTGCCCGCGCGCCTGGCGCCGCGCGCGGTAGTCCCAGCCGCCGTCTTCGCATTGCGTGCTGGCGATCAACCGCAAGGCTCGGTCCAGCACCTTGTTCAACCGCGGATCGCGGCTGGTGGTCATGCCGTGGGCCTGGCCCAGCACGAAGGTCGCCAGGCCGTGGTTGTAGAGGTCGCGCTGGCCATCCGCGATGTTCAGCAAGCCCGACGGCTTGGCGTTGTCCATCACGTAGTCCAGGGCTCGCTGGATCGTCCCACCGTACTCGCCTCGCCCCGGCGCGTGTCCGGCGGCCATGAACGCCAGCGCTCCCAGACTGACCAAGCCCAAATCGTTCGACGACCAGTTGCCCTCCGGACCCTGGTTCTGGTCCAGCCAGCGGAGGCCCCGCTCCAACGCCTGTTCGCTCTCCAGGGTGAGTTCCCATTCGCCCTGGGCGCGCAAGCGGGCGCCCGATGCGAGAACGAGTCCCAGGCACAGGACCATCAGGCCGCTAGAGCGAGGTGCTTTCATGATCAATTGTGGCTAAAGCCGAAATGCATCGTGGTCTCGACCGACAACGGGTCGCGGAGAAAACGCTGATAGCACTCCTCGCACAAGTCGTACGTGCGGCGCAGCGGCTCTTCTCGGTCGCAGAATTCTTCGTCCAAATCCATCGCCTCCAACGCCTCGTCGATCTCCTTCAAATAATCTCGGTCCTCGTCGGCCTGGTCCGTAGCGGTGGGTTCGAGTACGGCGTCGATCTCGATCCGTACCACAAACCGGGGCTCGGCCCCCGCGTCGATCATGCGTTTGCATCGGTCACACGAGAAATGAATCATCGTTTCGTTCCTTCGAAGTCAGGCGGAGTTGGCAGGAAACTGGGTTTGACCGCCGGATCCCTGGAGGGCACACAAGTTCCATCCTAATCTCGCCTTCCCAGGGTCGGCAACCCGACTTGGCAAGAAATCTCCCCAACGCCGAGTTCGCACCATGCTCGGCTTGAGTCTCTCTACCCTGGCGCACCGCAACCGCGCCTGGCGGCACGGCCTTGCCAGCTATCGACCTCCGCGCAATGAACTAGAAACCCGAGCACCAGGGCCGTTTTCCTTGCGTCGTCTGCCCCACATCGGTAGGATACGAATATCAAAGGAGGCTGGACGATGAACGCAATCACCGATCGCTCCCCTTGGCTGGCACTGCATCTATGCGTGCTCGGCGTCTTGGCCATCACGGCACCAACCTGGGCAGACGTCCCTTCCGAGGCGGATGTCGCGGTCAAGAATCTGCTCGACGTCGGCTGGCGGACGACCCCCGACGCTCGGCAGCAGATCGACGAACGGTTTGCGGCGGTTCCCGATGCTGTCCGTGCGGACGCGCGAGTCGCGTACGCCTACGCGCTGTCGCTGGTCAGACTGCGACGCGAGGCCGATGCGGCGCGGGTGATCGCTCCGTTGGCCGCCGCCAAGAATCCTCCCCTCGGCGTATTGCGCGCCCAACTGTGGTTGACCATGCTGACGCGGCAGTACGACGCGGCCCTGGTGCAGATGGAACGGCTCGCCGCACAGGTCGCAGCCGAAGCCGCCGATCCGCCGCTCGCGGAGCATCGCGAGACGGGCCGCCGCATGGGGATGATGATCGGCTTCCTCGAAACCCCCGCCGAAGGAAGTGTGCCGCCCGCGAAACTGGAGGATTACCGCAATCGGATCGCCGCGGCGCTGCCGCCCACGCTGGCCGATGGCTTTGCGGAAGGCCGCCAAGCCGTGAAGCAGCAGCACGCCCAATGGCTGGCTCAACAAAACGACGCGGAAGCGCAAGCCGACGAGCAGACCGAGGCGGAGCGGCAGCGTCTGCTCGATTCGGCCAAGGCGGAACGCGACCAAGCCGCCGTGCGGCGGCGCGAACTGGCGGAGCAACTGCAAAAACTGCGCGAGGAACTGGGCTCGGAAATGGAAACTCTGCAAGCCTCGGAACGGCCGCTCGCCGAGCAACTCACCGTAGCGGTTCTGCAGGGCCGCCGCGTGCAGGACGAACTGCTCGGCGTGCTGGACGAGATCGCCCGACTCAGCGACCTGTTGCGGCGGACTCGCGACCCCGAACAGCGGCGTCTGCTGCTGATCGAGATCGACCGCTTGGAACGGATCGCCGCGCGAATCCGCCTCCAGGTGGACCAGATGGAGCGAGAGGTCGCGATTCTCGAAGCCCGAGTCCTGGAAATTCGCCAGCGGGCCGAAGCCACGCGGGTCCGCTACGGCCGAGAAATCGCTTCGCGGGAGAATGAACAAAAAACGCTCACTCGCCGCGAATCGCAATTGACCGGCATGGAACAGCGCGCCGTTCGGATGAAGAGCGGCCGGGGCCAATCGCGTTCGCTGGCTGCCCGCGCCGCGGCGCTGTCGACCTACGTGGCCTTTCCTTTGGAAGAAGAGAAGCAGCGATTGCTGGCGACGTGCGAGCAGTGAGGCAAGGTCAGGATGAAACGGCGATTGGCCCAGTTACCGCTGCATACCGGCAAAGCTCCGCCTTGGTTGTTCCAGCGCATGACCAAGCTGGCCGCTGCCGTGACGATGGCGGTGGTCGACGAGTTCGGCCCGGACGAGATGCTGCGACGACTGGCTGATCCGTGGTGGTTCCAGGCGTTCGGCTGCGTCTTGGGATTCGACTGGCACAGTTCCGGAGTGACCACCGTCACCTGCGGCGCGATGAAGGAGGCGGCCAAGACCTGCGGCGCCGACCTGGGAATCCTGGTCGCCGGAGGCAAGGGGGCGGTCAGCCGTAAGACACCCGCCGAGATCGTTGCCGCCGCCGACCAGCACTCGATCGAGCAAGGCGACCGGCTGGTGTACGCTTCGCGGATGAGCGCCAAAGTCGACTCGGCGGCCGTCCAGGACGGTTTCGAGCTGTACCACCACGCGTTCTTCTTCTCGCCCGGCGGCGCGTGGTGCGTCGTTCAACAAGGCATGAACGAGCGCAGCGGCTGGGCGCGCCGCTACCATTGGCTCGGCGAAAGCGTCGACGACTTCGTCTGCGAACCCCATGCGGCGATCCGCAACCTGGGCGACGATTCCGAGCGAGGTGAAGCCGCCTCGTCCGAACAACCGGCCAGGCCCCGGCAACTGCTGCTGAACATGGTGGCCGAAGAAGCCGATGCGAACCGCGCGGCTTCGGCGGAGCTGATCCGAGCCCGTCCCGATTGGGTTGCCGAGCAGATCGCCGACCTGACCGAAGGCCCGACGCTGTTCGCACCGGCCCGGCACCGGGTGTTGCCAGTGGACATCAACCCGAAGCGGCTGCAGCAGATTGTTGTCGCTGCGCACGAGCAGAATCCACAGGACTTCGAACAATTGCTGGGACTGGCCGGAGTCGGCGGCGCCGCTGTGCGGAGCCTGTCGCTGCTGGCCGAGATCATCTTCCAGGCCCCGCCATCCCACCGCGACCCGGCGGTGCCGCGTGGCGGGAGCGAAGAAGCCTCCGAGCCCGAAGCACAACGCCGCTGGGCCGACTACAGCTACGCGCACGGCGGCAAGGACGGCACCCCATTCCCCGTCGACCGCGACGGCTACGACCGCAACATCGCCATCCTGACCGACGCCGTTCGCCGCGCCCGCCTGGGCGAAAATGAAAAATTCCAGGCATTGAAACGTCTGGCCAGAGCCACTCCCCTTCCGTAGCCCAGGCTGCCAGCCTGTGCCCGTACCTCAGGTCTTTGCTCGATGACAACTCGCCATCAACCTTCGTTCAGCCTGCGGTTCCTGCTAACCTTCACCGGCGGAATCGGTCTCCTCTGCGCGGCCGGCATCTTCGTCCCCGCCGCCGCCATCTTTGCGGTCACGGTGCTCCACTTCGTCTTGTATCTGCTCGGATCGATGCTCGCGGATCGATTTCCCAAGAGACGCAATCCCATTCTGCGGCGCCGGTTCTGGCGGCCTCGGCAACTCGACTTCGTGCCCTTTATCCTGATCCTGAGCTATCTCGTGTCACTCGATTGTTGCCGCGCATTCCAGTGGTTCATTGGATCGTATGGAGTTTACGCCTGGTGGTATCCCCAGGTTCTGTTCGGCCTGCCCGTCGAATCGCTCGAACACGCGGTGATCTTCCTGTTTCAGATTTACGTGCTTGCCAATTTCCTCGGCCAATGTTACGGCACTGGGCGAGTCTGTCGCTGGCACTGCGCGATGACCGCCTGCTTCAGCATCCTGTTGCTCGCCCGCCACTTCGTCGTCTGGCACGTGTAGCAGTTCGCCGAAAAGCTGCCCGTCGAGTCGGAGACAAACAGATTGCGTCGGGCTACAATCGTTGAATTCGTCCGCTGGCAATCTCCCGTCGAAGAAGGAGTCCGTGATGGTGATCTACATCCATGGCATCGGTGAGCATCCGCCGCAGCAGCAGTGGAAGCGGGAATGGGACATCGCGCTGTTCGGCAAGCCGATGGGCCAGCGGACTCGGGGGGCGTACTGGGCCGATATCTTGCACGGCGATACGGCCGCCGGGTCCGTGCGGACGCGGGGGATCGAAGACGATCCGGACGAAGGCCAAGACGAAGGCGAGATCGACATCCAAGCGATCCTGAAAGATGCGTCCGTCCCGACATCCAAACGCAAGGATGCCGCCGCGCGGCTGGAACAACTGGCGGCGGCCATTGCCGGCGTCGAAGTCCCCAGTGGACGATCCGGCGGCAAGCGAGCGGTTGGCGCGAAGTTCCTGCCGCTGCCGGGCTTCTTGCGACGGCCGATTTCCAAGATTTTCCTGGAACGCTTTCTGAAAGATGTAGCGGCGTATTTCTACCAGCCCGGCATCCGCGAGCAGATCCAGAATCGGCTGCGAGCGGAAATCGAGGGCAGCACCGAGCCCTTCGTGCTGGTCTCGCACAGCCTGGGAACTGTCGTGGCCTTTGAAGTCCTGTCCGACCAACAGATAACTCGCCCCGATTGCTGCCTGCTGGTGACCATGGGATCGCCGCTGGGGATTCGGGAAGTCCAGGACGTGCTGGAGGATTTTGGCAACCCGTTGGCCATTCCGGATCGAGTGCGTACCTGGCACAACTTCGCGGACCGCCTCGATCCGGTCGCCCTCGACGCAACGCTTGCCAACGACTTCGAACCGCTGATGACGCCGAACGGTGCCGTCCGGATCATCGATCGTCGCATCGTCAACGAACGTACGGTGAGCCTCCGGCAGTTCAATCCGCACTCGTCCTTCGGTTATCTCTCTCATCCCGACGTGCGAAAAGTCGTCCATCATCAGATCGGATTCGATTCGTTCGGCCGGTTCTTGGTGGCCCGCGACGTCGCGGAGGAATTCGTCGCCCCCCAGCGCCGAGTGCCCGTGTTGATCGAGGTGCTGGAGCCTGGGTACGAAGCAGTCGACGAGTCCACGACGGAACGCGAAGCGCGGGAATCCGCGCAGCCGCCTGAGGCGGAGTCGCTGACCGGCCGCATTGCCGATCTCAAGGACCGCGTTGTGGAGATCGCTGTCGGGCGAGCCCGAGAAGCGGGCGCAACGGATGAAGAAGCAGCCGATTTGCCGCGGGAACTCAGGGCCATCGCTCTGCGAAAATATGTCTCTGCCTGGCTGACCCCGGACGAAATCAACGCGGTGGCCGAGGCGCACCGGGACTTGAACGTCTACGCGGTCTGGAGAAATTCCACCAAACGGAAACTCCTGCATCGGTCTCACGGCCCGCTGAACGTCGATGCCGGTCGAGCCAGCTATGCCGCAGTCGGCAACAAGATCACCTGGGCCGTCCTCGACACGGGCGTGCGGTGGGATCATCCCCATTTCGCCACGCATGGCACCATCATCGAGATGTGGGATTGCACTCAGCATTCCGATACGCCGATCAATCTGCATCCGTCTGGCGGTGGCGCGGCCGATCCGGCCGACGGCGACCGCGACGGTCACGGCACTCATGTCTGCGGCATCATTGCCGGCGAATACAAGGGCTCTGGCAGGCACATTCTAGGAATCGCGCCGCGCACCAAGTTGGTCGTTTACAAAGTGCTGGACGACGACGGGTTTGGGAACGATTCGTGGATCATCAAGGCCATCGATCACATTTTCCACCAGAACCAGTCCGTCGTCTCGGGCCTGAAGATCCACGGCGTCAACCTCAGCCTGGGCGGGCCGTTCGATGCGTCGGTATACGGTTGCGGTTTCTCGCCGATCTGCAAGGAACTGCGCGACCTGTGGCGGCAGGGAACGATGGTCTGCGTCGCCGCGGGGAACGAAGGCCAGATCCAGGTACTGACCGACGACGGCGGTTTCGACTTGAACACGCAGTTGTCGATCGGAGACCCGGCCAATCTTCAGGACTGCGTGGCCGTGGGCTCGGTCAACGCCGACAAGCCGCATCTCTACGGCGTGTCGTGGTTTTCGTCCCGCGGCCCGACGTCGGACGGTCGTCCCAAGCCAGACGTCGTCGCGCCGGGGGAACGAATCCTGTCGTGCAGTGCCAACTTTCCCGTTTCAGGCATCCCCGGCGCCAAGCCGCCAGCGTTCGACCAGTTGTTCAGGACCGAGAGCGGTACGAGCATGGCCTGCCCTCATGTCTCGGGCCTGCTGGCCGCGTTCCTGTCCGTCCGCCGCGAATTCATCGGTCGGCCCGACGAAGTCAAGAGGATTCTGCTGGACAACTGCAACGATCTCGGCCGCGACCGCTACCACCAGGGCGCCGGCCTGCCCAACCTGATGAAAATGCTGATGAATACCTGAAGAACGTCAGGTTCATTCGCGTCTGGCACGGCGGACGTCAGCGGCCAGTTTGAAAAAACAAGGCTTGTACCGGGGGCCGCATGGCCCGGCAGCTTCTTTCCTTTTCTATCTGCTCTTGGACGGTTTCTTTGTCCGGGTGAGCTACGCGCGTTAGTCGTCGGAGTGTTATTGGGACCAGTCCGTGGGGCGGCGGTCCCAGCGGTGGTTGCGAAGTTGTTCGATGAGCGACGGGGGTAGTGGGCCTTGGTCGCTGGTAGCCAAGTTGGCTTGGACGTGCTGCGGACGACGCATTCCGGGGATCGTTGTGCTGACCGTCGGCTCGGCCAGGATGAAACGCAGAGCCATTTCGGGCATGGTCATGCCGGCGGGGACCAGCGGCCGCAACGCTTCGGCGCGCTCGACGCTGGCCGCCAGATTCGCGGGGACGAAATAGGTGTTTCGCCAATCGCCCTTGGGCCAGCGGCTATCCATGGTCAACGTGCCGGTCAGCGTGCCTTCGTCGAACGGCACGCGGGCGATCACGCCCACCTGATGAGCGCGGCAGGCCGGGAACAACTCGTCTTCCGGGTTCTGATCGAAGATGTTGTAGATGACTTGCACACAGTCGATCAACCCGCTCTCGACCGCTTTGACACCGTTCTCGGGTTCCCAGCGGTTGATGCTGATGCCGATGGCGTGCAGCAGCCCCTGGGTCTTCAAGTCGCTGAGGGCATGATACCAACGATCGTCGTTCAGCCAGGCGTCTTCCCAGGTATGGAATTGGACCAGGTCGAACGCGGAAAGTCCGGAGTTCTGCAAGCTGCTCTCGACGTACTGGCGGATATGATCGGGCGGGAAGCAGTCGTCCAGCGTGAACTCGCGGCGACTGGGCCACCTGCGATTCTTGGGTGGGATTTTGGTGGCGGTAAACAATCGCCGATCCGGGTTGGCTCGCACCAACTCTCCCAACAGGGCTTCGCTACGGCCGTCGCCGTAGGCCCAAGCGGTGTCGAAGAAGTTGCAGCCCAAATCCACCGAGAATTGCAGGGCCTGCCGGGTCTGGTCGTCGTCCGAGCCGGTCCAGCCTACCATGCCCCACATGCCGTAGCCGATCTCGCTGACCTGCCAGCCCGTACGGCCCAACGTCCGATACTTCATGATCGATGACTCCTTGCTTCAGAGAGGCCGCACGACAGACAGGCTGCGCCAGTAATCCAGCAGCGTCAGCACGGACAGCACGCCGCCGCCCATACCGCTCTTGCCGACTCCGGCGTACGGCACGCCATGCGGGAACAGATTGTGAGCGTTGATCCAACTGTTGCCGGCCACCATCGCGTCGGCAACCCGGGCCGCTCGGCTCAGATCCGTTGTCCAGACGCTGTTGGCCAAGCCGTAGTCGGTCGCGTTGGCCAGTTGAATCGCTTCTTCTTCGTCTTGAAAGGGCGTCAAGTAGGCGACCGGTCCGAAGATCTCTTCGCGCGCGGCGACGTTGTCCAGCGAACCGGCCAACAGCGCTGGTTTCACGAAAAAGCCGTCGCGTCCCGGCACCTGCTCGGGGCCGCCCTCCAACACCAACTCGGCGCCCTCCTGGACGCCTCGTTGCAAGTAGCCCAGCACCCGCTCGCGTTGCTTCTGGCTGACCACCGGCCCCATCTGCGATTGCCGGTCCAACTGGTAGCCGATGCGGACCTGCTTCATCCGCTGCGCGCTGGCTTCCACGAAACGGTCGTAAATCGGCCGATGGATCAACCAGCGCGTGGCATCGCAGCAGACCTGCCCGGTGTGGAACGTGATCGCTTGGACCAGTTTCTCGACGGTATCGTCCAGCTCGGTGTCCTCAAACACCACCGCGGCACCCTTGCCGCCCAATTCCAGCTTGACGGGCACCAGGTTGCGGCCGCAGGCTTCGGCGACCAGTCGCCCCACCTCGGGCGAACCGGTGAACGACAAGCGGCGCAGCCCCGGATGGGACGCGAGCGCCGCACCGGCCGTCTCGCCCAGCCCCGGCACCACGTTGATCAGCCCGTCGGGCAGACCGATCTCTTTGGCCAACCGGCCCAGATAGATCGCCGACAGCGGCGTATCCTCGGCCGGCTTGATCACCACCGTGTTTCCCGCCGCCAACGCGGGAGCAATGCCCCACCCCACCAGCAGAAACGGGAAATTCCAGGGAACGATGAAACCGCACGGGCCCCAGGGATGACGCGAAGTCCAAGCCTCGTGCCGAGCCACCGCCAGCACGCTGCGCTGCTGGACATGCTGGGAGAGGTCCGCAAAGTACCGCATCGTATCGACGAAGTTCTGCACATCCCCAGCCGCTTGCGGGAGCAGTTTGCCGCAATCCAGGGCCTCGATCTGCGCCAGGATCGCCTTCCGCCCTTCCACCGCATCGGCCAGCCGATGCAACGCGGCCGCGCGCTCGGCGGGCGCCAGCCGCGCCCATGACGATTGGACGAACGCCCGCTGTGCTGCTTGAACCGCGCGGTCGACATCGTCGCCTTGCAAACCACAGACCTCGGCGATCACCTCGCCCGAGCCGGGGTCGCGGGTCGCGAACAAGTGTTCGTCCGCCGAGACGACGGTCTGGCCGTCGATTACCCCCCCAAGCCGTCCCGACGTCAAGAAGTCACGCACCTCGGGTAACAAGTCCGATGTTCGTTGTGCCGCCATCTCCATCCTCCTTCGCCAGGTTGAACGTCCCCCACTTCCTCGAAATCCTAACGAAGGTCACTCGGATTGCCAAGCTCACGCGAGCCACTTTGCATAGCTCCTGGGACAATTCGGGTTGGGCGGGCTCCCTGCCGGTTCGGTGTCTGATATATTCGACGTGATGAGATACCAATCGATTGAGTTGCTGTTGTTGACCTGCTGGTCCGTTGCCGGTTCGGCGTTCGGGTTGGATTACGTGACGACCGAGCGCGAGGGGCGGCCGGTGCATCTGGTTGGGCAGATCGTAACCGAAGCGGCGGACGGCGGGGTCTTGTTGCGCGACCGCGAAGGGATTCTGTGGGCCGTGCCGTCGGAGCAAGTCGTGCGGCGGACGCGGGACGATCAACCGTACCAACCGATGTCGCGCGCGGAATTGTCGGCTCGGTTGACCGTGGAGTTGCCTGGATTCCGGCTGCATCATAC
The DNA here is from genome assembly GCA_023382975.1 of Pirellulaceae bacterium. GTDB lineage: Bacteria > Planctomycetota > Planctomycetia > Pirellulales > Pirellulaceae > SKKK01. The sequence continues at coordinate 28,436 of JAHDXO010000005.1, read as the reverse complement.
GGCGAACTATCTGATCGCATACAACACTTCGCCCGCCTACGCGCAGTGGTGCGGAGCGCTGTACGAACGGCTGTACCGGGCCTTTCGCAACTACTGGGAGCGCCGCGGGTTTGCGCTTCGCGATCCCGACATGCCGCTGATCGCCTTGGTGTTCGATACCCGCGATGCCTATACCAAGTATGCCAGGGCGGAATTGGGAGACGCCGCGGGCAACATCGTCGGGTACTACAGTTTGCGGTCCAATCGCGTCACGATGTTCGACTTGACGGGCAGCCAGGCCCGACCGCAGGAATCTGGCCGCACGACGACGTCGGCGCAGATCAACCGGTTGTTGGCCGCACCTGGCGCCGAGTGGATGGTGGCCACGATCATCCACGAAGCGACGCACCAGTTGGCCTACAACTGCGGCTTTCACACCCGTTTCGCCGACATCCCGCTCTGGATCAGCGAAGGGTTGGCCGTGTATTTCGAGACGCCGGACTTGGCCAGTTCCCAAGGCTGGCGGAACGTCGGTGGCGTCCATCCCGGCCGGCTCGATCGGTTCCGGCGTTTTCTCCCCAAGCGGGCTGCCGATTCGCTACAGACCCTCGTGTCCAGCGACGACCGCTTCCGCCAACCGGACACGGCGTTGGACGCTTACGCCGAAGCTTGGTCGCTGACCTACTTTCTGATCCGCAAATACACCGGCCAGTACATCCGCTATCTGCAATTGATGGCGGAGAAGCCGCCCATGATCTACGACACTCCAGAGGAACGACTCGAAGCGTTCAAGAGCGTCTTCGGCCAGGATTTGCAGGCGTTGGACGCCGAGTTTGTGGAGTACATGGGTTCGGTACGCTGAAATCCGCCAGCGCCGCGAGTCCTCGGTCCAGTGGCTCGGTCAGATACCGGCCACCGCGCATGCAGTCAGTCAACGAACCGTCTTCGAGTCCTGCACGTATTCGCAGTTGCACCGATCGCGATATCGAAATCGAGCACGATTCCCGAGAGGGACAAGATTTCGCGGTTTTTTGGTGGGGTCGGCTAGGTTGCCCGGCCTATGGCGGCTTGGCATAATGGCTGGATCGGCCAGCGTGGCGGAGGGCATCGGCCTGGAGAGGCTGACGGATCCGTCACGCTGAATCCGCCGGTTTTCGACCCGCCTACCATCCGATCCCTCAAACACAGGAGCACGTCCGTATGACATCCTCGAATTCCACCAGTGTCCCTTCTTCATCCGATCGCCGGAGTTTCTTAAAAGGCTCGACGGCAGCCGTCTTAGGCGGGTCGCTCGCTGCGACGCTGGGACCGGCCCGCATGGTCCACGCCGCGTCCAACGACGTCCTGAAAATCGGTCTGATCGGCTGTGGCGGACGGGGCAGCGGGGCTGCCGTGAACGCTTGCCGAGCGGATGAGAACGTCAAGTTGGTCGCGGTGGCCGATGTGTTCAAGGACCGTGTGGACGGCGCGCGGGGCATCCTGCAGCGGCAGTTGGGCGAGAAGGCGGAGATCGACGACGATCACGTGTTCTCGGGGTTCGAAGGCGGCAAGCAGTTGATCGACAGCGACGTCGATGTCGTGCTGCTTTGCGAACCGCCGCACTTCCGTCCGATGCATCTGCGGTATGCGATCGACAAAGGAAAGCATGTGTTCTGCGAGAAGCCGGTCGCCGTCGACGGGCCGGGGGTGCGCAGCGTGCTGGAGACCACCGAGCTGGCCCGGCAGAAGGATCTGTCGATCGTCTCGGGGCTCTGCTGGCGTTACGACTACGGTGTTCGCGAGACGATGAAGCGACTGCTGGACGGCGCGATCGGCGATATCGCCGCGATTCAGGAAAACTATCTGGCGGGCACGCTATGGCATCGCGGACGCCAACCGGAGTGGAGCGAAATGGAGTACCAGTTGCGGAACTGGTACTACTTCACGTGGCTTTCCGGGGACCACAACGTCGAGCAGCACATTCACAGTCTGGACAAGGCCCTTTGGCTGATGGGCGACCAACCGCCGGTCAAGTGCGTCGGGCTTGGCGGTCGACAGGTACGCGTCGAGGAGCAGTGGGGCAACATCTACGACCACCACGCGGTCTGCTACGAGTGGGCCAGCGGCACCAAGTGCTTTGCCTACACGCGGCAGATGAAGGGCTGCAAGAACGACGTCGATGACTACATTCTGGGCAGCAAGGGCCAGGCCGTCGTGCTGCAGAACCGGATCATGCCGAAGGAAGGCGAGCCCTGGAAGTACGACGGGCCGAAGCCCAGCATGTATGACGTCGAGCACATCGAGCTGTTCCAAGGCATCCGCAAGGGCGAGCATATCAACAACGGCGTCTACATGTCGTACAGCACGTTGCTGGCCATCATGGGCCGCATGGCGTGCTACACGGGCCAGGAGATCACCTGGGACGCGGCGATGAATTCCAAGGAGGATTTGACGCCCGCGAAGTACGAGTGGGGCGACGCGCCGGCCGTCAAGATCGCCATGCCCGGCATCACGCCGTTTGTGTAAGGCGAAGTTAGTCCAGCTTGATCTGCCGGAAGATCGGCAGATGACGGTAGTAGACCTCCAGCGAACAGACGGCCAGCGAGGTCATGTAGACGCGGCCACCCGCGGAAGCGTGGTCGCCGCGCGGCTCCCAACTGCCCGCGTGCCGTCCGCTCTTCTCCTGCGTATCGACCAGGATGTCCCGCATCCGCAGATTCCACTGGTCCCACAACGATCCGCCGACGTGGTGGAAAGCCTGGGTGGCGTAGTACCAGTAATAGATGTTCGGGTTGTTGGCGCTGGGCATGTGGTTGTCCGCCAGCCACTGCATGCCGTCCAGCAACGCGCGATCTTCCTGGTTCCAGCCCAAATAGATTCGGCACAGCAACGCCTCGGCGGTCATGACGTGCGTCGCCCGCTGGCCCGGTTGGTAGGCGTACAGCGCTCCGTCCTGCGACTGGACGCTGTCCAGGTAGAAGCCCGACAGTTCGAAGGTTTCTTCGTTGACCGTCAACCGGGCTGCGCGGGCACTCTGCAGCGCCATCAGTTGCCAACCGACCACGCTGGTGTCACCGCGGCGTTCGGACGAGGACGCTTCGTGGTTGGGCTTGTACCGCCAGCCGCCGTCCGAGTACTGGGCGGCCGTGATGAAATCGATCGATTTCTGGGCCGGGATCCGCAGTTGTTCGTCGCCGGTCATCAAGAACGCCTCGCACAGCACGATCGCGCCCTGTCCGTGGGCGTACATCCCCGAATTGCCGCTCGAACCGGCCCGCAAGTCGCCGTCGGCCTTTTGGTTTTCGATCAACCAGCGCAGGCCTTTGGCAACCTGTTCCCGGTAGCGGCCGGTCAGATGGGTTTGGCCTGCGCCCAGGAACGGCAATAGTGCCAGCGAAGTGGCGGCCGAGTCGCTGCGGATGCCGCCGTCCAATCGCCAGCGCCCATCGGCTTGTTGTTCCTGAGCCAGCCAGCGCAGACCGCGGGCCACCGCCGCCTCGGTCAGCGTCGTGCCGCCCTCTTGCTCGATCATCTCGACGCGGACGCGCGGATCCCGGGCGGCAATCGCGACACGGTGTTCCGTCGGCGAACCGATCTGGTCCTTGATCTGAGCCAGTTCGGGCAACGGCGCTGCCGTATCAACCAACCTCAACTCGCGAGCGTCCTGGTCGGCACGGACAATCGCCTCGCGCGAGTTGCGATCGTTCAGATCGACCTTCTCGGGCACTGGAAGATCGAATTGCACGGCGTCGGCCGGATTAGGAATCTCTTCCTGGCCCGGACGTCGGACTTCGCGACTGACCGTGGCGTTCAGCGTGATGTACTTGCCCTCGTCGTCGTTGGGAATCGTCAACAGGGCCAACAAGGTGAGCAGCACCATGTGAAAAACGAGACTGACCAACCAGGCCGGCGTGTTCTGAAACAAGTAGGCCAACCAGGCGGTCGGGCCGCGCCGTTTCGAGAGCCGACGTCGAGCCAAATTCTCCGCCGCGGCAACTCGACGGCGTTGCTGGCTGGTCGATTCCGCGATCGCCTGACGCGCCGCAGCCGACGACGGGGAAGATGCTCGCGGACTCGTGTTGGCAACAGGTTGCCGCCTCGCCGCGGGCGGAGGCGGGGGCGGGGGCGTCTGTGTTGGCGAAGGTGTTGGCGACGAGGGACGCGGCGGCGCCGCCGTCACCGAATCGAGCGACGCCGAGGTCCTGGTGGCGCTGGGGGCGACGTCGGGCGGTGGGCCGCCGGTGCGATCGGCCAATGGCTTGCTCCGCGAGTCCAGTGGGTCGGCCTCCGGAACCTCGGCCATCCCCGCGGCTGGAGCCGTCGAACGCCCCGCTGCCTCGCGCCGACGCAACAGCCGTCGCGCTTCCCGCTCCTGCTCCGCACTCAATTCGATGCTCGTCCCGCAACTCCAACAATCCGCCACCATCAACCACAGTCGAACGGACATCGGAGCGTGGCAATCGGGGCAGGCGCACATCAGGACGTCGCCTTCGATCCACAGGGCGCCGGCTTCGCGGGGTCTTGCCCCAACCGTCGCCTGCTTGGCGGGGACAAATCCTGCCTGCATACCGTCAGGGATATCCGGAAGAGGGGCGTCGGATAGCAGATCAAAGATCGGCAAGGTATCGTCGGGCGCGGTCGCGGATGGCGCCTGGGGTGCCGGAGCCAATGGAACCAGCCGAAAATCCAGGCTGGAATCCGAGGTCGAACCAGTCGCCAAGCCCGAAGTCATGCCCAATCATCCCGTTCCTGCAAACTCGCCCCAACCGAAGCACGCTGGATTTCACGCTTTCGCGTGCCCTCCTGCGTCGGATCACGCTGACGCGTGAACTCCAACGATTTCTCAGTGTACCAACCCGAAAGCCAGATGGGCAAGCAATCCCCGCATTGCCCAGCGGTGGTTGTCGGCCCATAATGCAGCCGACGAAGGTCATCGTGTCTTTCTAGCTCGTCCGACGAATCTCCGATCTCCGATGAAAATGCCCGATTCTATTTCTTCCACCGATCCAGTCGGTGACAACCGCATTTCGGCCGGACATTTCCGCGCGGTGGCGGATTGTACGTACGACTGGGAGAGTTGGCATGGGATCGACGGTTGCTTGATCTGGGTCAATCCAGCCGTGGAACGGCTGACCGGTTATTCCGTCGGCCAGTGCCACGCAATGACCGATTATCCGTTGCCGCTTGTTGAGCCCGGGGACCGCGGCCAACTCGAGATCATCCTGGCGGCGGCCCAGCAGGGTTCCAGCGGAAACGATGCGGAATTCCGGATCCTTCACCGCGTGGGATCGACCAAATGGGCGGCTATCTCTTGGCAACCAATTTTCACCGAGCGGGATGGTCCCCTGGGCTTCCGCACCAGTGTGCGGGACATCACCGATCGCCGCGCGCTGCGCGAACAACTGCGACTGCACGCGGAACACCTGGAACAACTGGTGCAAGAGCGAACGGCTCGCATCCACCAATTGGAACGGCATCGTCGGCAGATGGAGCGTTTGGCTGCGCTCGGACAGTTGGCCGCGGGCGTCGCCCACGAAATCAACAATCCGCTGGCCGGTCTGCGCAACGCATTCGAATTGATCAAAGAAGACCTGACGCCCCAGCATCCGCACTTTGAGTTGCTCGAAGCGATCGACCAGGAGATCGAACGGATCGGATCGATCGTGTACCAAATGTATCAACTGTACGGCCGAGCGTTGCAGAAGGCCACCGAATTCGATTTCGAACGCGTGGTCCAGGAGGTCGTCAGCCTGCTGGCTCGCGTAGCTCGAAAACGGGGTGTTTCCTTGCAGACGGAGACGGTCCGCCGTCTACCCGCGGTGACGCTGCCTCAAGGCGAAGTCAAGCAGGTGCTGTACAATCTGATGCTGAACGCCATCCAGGCGTCGTCCGATGGCCAAGCCGTCAGGATACGCATCTCGGCCGATGGCGATGAGGTCGTCGTGGCGATCGAAGATCGCGGTTCGGGCATCCCGCCGGACGTGCTGCCGCGAATTTTCGATCCGTTTTTCAGCACCAAGACCGATGCGCCGCAAGGGGGTATGGGATTGGGCCTGTCGGTTTCACAGAGCCTCATGGAGGCGCTGGGGGGCCGAATCGAGGTCGAGAGCCGACCATCGCAGGGCACGATCTTCAGCGCGGTTTTTCCCGTCCGCGCAGACAGCTCCCACGAGGGGACAAGCGATGACTCAGAAGATGACGAGAATCCTGATCGTTGACGATGAACCGTTGTTCCTGAAAACGACCGGCGAGTTGCTGCGAAAGGATGGCTACGATTGCGTTTGCGCCGCCGACGCCCGCGCGGCGCTGGAAGCGTTGGGCCACGACCGCTTCGATCTGGTGCTCTCCGATCTCAACATGCCGGGAAACCTGCGGCTCGAATTCCTCCGCGACCAGCGCGCCGCTTGGCCGGAAATCCCGTTGATCGTGATCACCGGAGTTCCTTCGCTGCCGACGGCGGTTGAAAGCCTGCGGCTGGGCATCGCCGATTATCTGCTCAAGCCGGTCAGCTACCGGGATCTGCTGGCCAGCATCCGCCGGGTGCTGGACAAACGCACCGAGCCGCCGTCTCGCCCGTCGCGCGACGACGATCCGGAACGCGGTTCGGCGTCTCGTTTTCCTGAGATTGTCGGCCACAGTCCCCGGATGCTGGAGGTCTTCGACCTGATCGACCGCGTCGCCCGCACGGACACCAACATTCTGATCACCGGCGAGAGCGGCACCGGCAAGGAGATCGTGGCCCGCACGATCCACCAGCGCAGCCGCCGGGCGTCGGGCGGTTTTGGCATTATCGACTGCACGGCGATTCCCGAGACTCTGTTCGAATCGATCTTGTTCGGGCACGCCCGAGGCGCGTTTACCAGCGCGATTCGGGACGAGTCCGGGCTGCTGAAGCAATGCGACCGGGGAACGGCGTTCTTCGACGAGGTCGGCGAGTTGCCGGTCGTTCTGCAAGCCAAGCTGCTGCGGGTCGTTCAAGAGCAGTCGTTCACGCCGGTCGGCAAGAACGAACCCGTGCAAGTCGACACGCGTTTCATTTGCGCCACGAACCGCGAACTGGAATTCGAAGTCCATGCGGGCCGCTTCCGCCGCGACTTGTTCTACCGCTTGGCCGTGCTGCATATCGAGCTGCCGCCGCTGCGCGAACGGGCCGAGGACATCGTGCTGCTGGCCCATCACTTCCTCGACCAACTGCGCCGTGGTCATTCCCACGTCGCGACATTTTCCGAACAGGTTCTGGACTGTTTTCTCCGCTACGATTGGCCGGGAAACGTCCGCGAACTGCGCAACGTCGTCGAGCGGGCCATGGCGTTGACGCGCGGGACCGAGATCCAAGTGGGCGATCTTCCACCGGCCCTGCGCCGCGACGCACTCAAACATGCGCCCGGGCTCGGCGACTCGGCGACCGTGTCGCGCACCGAGACGTTGGACGAGGCCCAACGGCAGTACCTGATCTCGTTGCTCATCCGCCATGCAGGCAACGTCAGCCAGTCCGCCAAGCAGGCCGGCATGTCGCGCCAGGGTCTCCACAAGCTGCTCAAGAAATTCGGAATTTCCGCAGCCGAATATCGCCGCTGACGACGGCGTCGCCGCGCAGAGACGATCCTTGGCGACAGTGTCGCCGACTGGCGACAGTCTGTGACAGCCATCGTTCGGGGATGGACGTTGCGAGGTCAGAATCTTGACACTCGGTGGACTTGCTCGGTCGTTTCGCCCCTTGAGAAGTTTCGTTTCGTGGTACAATTGTCAGTGCAACGGAGCCAATCGCGCCCGGCCGCGCGGAATCCGAGCGTCGGATCGCATCCCCATCACTTCCGGGTTCCGGTTGGCACGCAACATGCTTATCTATTTTCCCGTTCCGCAGGCGAATCTGTCTGGTAGCCGGGAACACGAGACGTTGGCAGGAGGCACGCGATGCAGATCGAGATGGAAACCGGCCTGAACGAATTGGAACGCGTTCTTCAAGAGGAAGCATCCGGTCGAGTTCAGGAACTGAAGGTCGAACCCAGGGAAGACGGCGTGATCGTCCACTGCCGCAGCCGTCATTACTACGGGTTGCAGGTGATTCTTGCCGCATTGAACGAGTTTGCTCGAACCGATCCGCACACGGCTCGCGTCTGCCTGCGAGCCGAGGTCAACGGGCAGTGTTTCGATCTGCCGATCGGGAGAACGGTTGCTAAGGCAGGCACGAGAACCAAGACGAGGTGCCCAGCGATGGCCGACCGCACGATTGTCATCACCGAGACAGATATTCGCCGTTTGAGCCAGATGCTGGCTTCGGAGTTTGCCGCAGCGATCGTTCCGAAGCAGTACCTGAACGATTTGCGGTCCGAGCTGGAACGGGCCGAAATCGTCGCGGACGACGAGCTGCCCGACGATGTCGTGGTGATGAACTCGACGGTCGTGCTCCGCGACTTGGATACGGGCGAGCAAGAGACATTCACCCTGGTTTTTCCCCAGAAAGCCAACATCGCGAAGAACAAGCTGTCCGTGCTTGCGCCGATCGGTACCGCGATTCTCGGCTACCGCGTGGGCGATGTCGTGCGCTGGAAGGTGCCCGACGGGGATCGTCGCCTGCAAATCGAGGAAGTTTTGTGCCAGCCCGAGAGGGCCAGCGTTCTGCAGTTCTGAACATCCCTTGTTTGGGAGAATGCATGATGGGTTGGTGTTTGGTCATCGCCGTATGGGCGAGTGCAGCAGGTCCGGGAGTTCCAATTCCCGAAAAGGACGTAGAGCATCAGGAGCAGGTGTTCCAACGCCTCTGGGGAACCGATTTCGTCTGGAAGTTCGACGATCTGCCGGCCAAGGGCGGGGTCGATGCCGAACGGGTTCCTTACTCGGGGCACATCTACCTGGACCGGTTCGGCGGGACGGTCGGTGTATTGCGCAAGTACGACCAGGCTTTCCACCGCGGTCGCTTGTTGGCGACGGCGCACGAGCAGTGGGACATCAACGCCTACCAGCAGCCGACAACTCAACGCGCCGGCTTGCTTGGGCTGAGACAAACCACACGCATGCAAACTCCGAACTGGCACGGGCACTGCAACGGGTGGGCCGCTGCCGCGATTCGGCACGCCGAGCCGCAGCGCAGCGTCCAGCGGAGCGGGGTCGTGTTTTCGCCGGCCGATATCAAAGCGTTGCTGGCGGAATTGTACATCTACAACGACATCGAGGATCTTTCGGGCTCGAGTTCCATCATCCAGGCGGGGCTGTTCCACGCCGTCGTCGCCAACTGGATCGGCCGCGGCGGGCATCCGCTGGGAATGGAGGCCGATCCGGGACCGGAGAAGTGGAACTATCCGGCCTACGCCTTTGAAAGCACCGCCACTCGCCGTTCCGATCGCTCGGTCGACGTTCGGCTGACGCTCACTTACGCCAAGGAGAGCCAAGGCGAATTCAATCAGAGTCCGCGCATCGAACGAACGAAGTACTTCTCGTACCGTTTGGATTTGAATGCCAACGGCGAAATCACGGGCGGCGATTTCTACCGAGACAGTTCGCGGATCGACATGCTGTGGGTTCCGCTCCTTCCCAAAGCCTCGGGACAACCCGGTCACGAACGCGGCAATCCACATATCGATGTCGCGACAATTCTGGGGATCTGGCGCGACTCGGTGCCCGAGGAAACTCGCCGAAAATGGTTGATCGTGGATCCGGCCGCCGAGGATTGTGTCGAAGACGCCCCGGCCACGAACCTCCTGGTTCCCGTCCAGAAACCTGGGGGGATCACGACCGAAGTGGTCGAAGTGTCCGCCGAGTGAGACTTGCAAGTGTCGCAGGTTGGAGTCGACGCGGGGCAGGTTTCCCCAGCCTGTCCCGCGTCCTTTTTTCTCCGGGCCGCCGCATTCTTCAGAAAATCCTGTCTGCCCCCTTTGGTGATGGCCATCCTGGCGAGTTAGAATAGGGCCTTGCCGGTAGCAATGTTGCCCGGCATTCAGCCCCGAAAGAACTTGCGGAGAACCTGATGGCCGATGAACTTCGCCAGGCCGTGCAGCAACTGGACGAGAACATGCGCAGCGTGGTGCTGGGCAAGCCCGAAGTCGTGCGGATGTGTCTGATCGCGTTGCTGGCGGGAGAGCACGTGCTGCTGGAGGACGTGCCCGGAGTTGGCAAGACGTTGGTGGGCAAAGCCCTGGCGAAAAGCCTGGCCGGCGATTTCTGCCGCCTGCAATTCACGCCCGATCTGCTGCCCAGCGATATCGTCGGCAGCAGTCTGTTCAACTCGAAAACCTCCGAATTCGAGTACAAGCAAGGACCGATCTTCGCCAACGTCGTGCTGGCCGACGAGATCAACCGGGCTCCGCCTCGGACCCAAAGCGCGCTGTTGGAAGCGATGAGCGATTGCCAGGTGTCGGTCGACGGGGTGACATACCCGTTGCCGAAGCCGTTTACAGTGATCGCGACTCAGAATCCGTTCGAATTCGAAGGCACGTACTCGCTGCCCGAAAGCCAACTGGACCGATTCCTGGTCCGCATCTCGATGGGCTATCCCGACCGGGCGGCGGAACGCCAGGTGCTGGCGACGCATCGGGATGGTGAACCCGTCGAACGATTGCAGCCCGTGCTGGGCACGGACCAGGTGGTCGAAGTGCAGAAGGCGGTTCGCCAAATTCGCGTGGACGATTCGATCTACGAGTACCTGCTGGATATCGTCACGGCGACGCGGGAATGCGACGAGTTGCACGTGGGGGTGAGTACGCGCGGGGCGCTCAGCCTGTACCGGGCCGCGCAAGCCTCGGCCCTGATCGACCACCGGGACTATGTCGTTCCTGACGATATCAAGCAATTGGTCCTGCCCGTGCTTGCCCACCGGGTGGTCACCAAGGGCTTTATCCAGGCCGACAGCCGCCAAGCGGCCGAAGGGATCATCCGGCGATTGACCGAAGAGGTGCCGGTGCCGATGGACTGACGGAAGGGGGCGGGAGTCGTTTTCGGAGAAGGCGTCATCCACGAGGAATGTCGCAAACCGAAGACGACTCCCGACGCCGCTGCCGTTGCGTACCGACCAACCAAATCCGACGGCAGTTGTTTCGCCGGTCCTCAGTGCAAGTGCCGTCCGAGATCGACGACGCGTTCCGCGGCGATCAATGGCTTGTTCAGCGATTCATGCACGGTTCGTTGGCCGTAGATCCCCACTCGCTTGCGCAACGAGCGGTGCAGATTCAGCCCCGGCGACGGCGCCACGTAGAACAGCACTTCGCCTTCTGCATCCAGCAACGCATACGGCGGCGCGACGCGGCGAGCCGAATGGACGGGAACCAGCCAGCCACTGCCGTCGAAGCGGCTGAGCAGACTGTCTTCCCATCCGGGCGGACCGACGGCCCCGGTCCGCTGTCCGGAAACCGCGATCCCAGGCAGCGGACCACTCTCGCCCGCGACGGCGAAGCGGTTCTGCAGAGTTTCGTATTCGGCGATTCGGTCCAGCAGAACTTTCGCATGTTCGCGCTGGGCGTCGGTCTTCAATTGGGGCTGAAGCGATTCGATCCGGTCGCGCAACGGCTGGAGACGCCAGTGGTGGATCTCCCGCGCCGCCGTCATGGCCAGACGCATCTCGACGTCCAGCAGATCGTCCAGCGACGCGCCTCGCTGGGCTGACCACCCAGCCGCCGAATCGCCCGGTTCATTTCCTTCCAGCGGTTTCTCCACGAACGCCGACGACTTGCTGTCGGTTCCTCGGGCAGCCCAGTTGGATTCGGTTTCCGCCGCTGGCGAATCGCCTTCCTCGCCTCGCGAGTCCGATTCGGTCGGCTCCGTTTCGCTTGATTCCTGCACCGGCTCGTCCGGCGTTTGGACGGCGACCGCCTGGATGACTTGAGCGGTTGTGAGCCCACCGGGCTCCACGGGCGGCTGCTGCCAATGGGCCGCTTGTCGAACGGTTGGTGCCGACGGGTTCGGATCGGCCGGCTCGGACGCGGATATCTGCGCCGGTCGGTCGATCCGAGGTTTTGTGGACGCCTTGACGTCGCTGGCCCGCACCCATCGAAATTCGCCCGCTGGAGGCGAGATCCGGCGCCAGCCTTCGCGTTCCAACTGGCCTGCCGTCCGGGTTTCCACCGCTGGCTGGTCCAGCAACTGGACGCGTTCATCCTTGTCCAAGTAGATCTGCCCGACATGCTGATCGACTTCGGCCACTTGCGAGCCGACACGACAGATGGTGTCCTCGCGTATCACTCGAGCGATGCTAGCTTGATCCGCGGCCGATAGGCGGTCGGCAGGCACCCAACTGAAACTTCCCGCCGGCGGACGAATTCCGAGCCATCCGTCTTCGTGGTGCCGGTACACTTCGATCGAATCGCCCTCGGAAAGGTGGCCCGTTACATAGAAGGACGTACCAGGTCCACTGCGCACATCGATCCGGCCTTGGCCCAAGGTCACTTGATACGGGAACGTTTCCTGGCCGAAGCAGGGGATTCCACCTGAAATCACTACGATGAACCAGACTAAACCAGCATCACGCATGGCGCCGACTCGCGATGTCGCGTTGGGAAAACGAGGCGCCGTTACATAGCCGAATTCGGCGAACGGCTCAAGGCCAACCGCTTCGAGCGAGAAACTTGCGGACTTGCAGTTTGCGGGTGCGTCGCGGCCTGACAACGTCATCGCTGGACGAAGCCCTCGCGGCCTTCGACGATCTTCACGCGCCGATCCGCGTCGATGCTCTCGACGACCGTGACTTCGCCGGACGGCCAGCGCACGTTGATGGAATCGGATCGGCCGTGCGTGCCCAGCCCGAATTGCAGGCGCGAGCCGAAGTGGCTCTGATAGCTGCGTCCGCTGTGGACCTCGGCCACCCACATCTGCTGGCCGGCGGTCACGCGAACTTGTGCCCCTGTTCCATCGCGGGGCGAACGGGTGCCGACCAGTTCGATTTGCAGGAAGTGGTTCCGCGTGCGCGAGTCGTTCCGCAGAACCGTGGGCGCCGTTCGGGAATTAGCAATGACTGCATCGACTCGGCCATCGCCGTCCAGATCGTCGAACGCGGCGCCGCGACTGCTGTGGCTGGCCCGCAGTCCGTCCCCGGCGAGCGTCGAAATGTCCTCGAACCGCCCGTCGCCCGTGTTGCGGAGCAGGACATTCGGAGCGGCGTACCGAGTCGTGGGGTCGAACTCTTCCACGCGGTCCTGCAAATGTCCGCGAGCCACGAACAAATCCCGATGCCCGTCGTTGTCGAAGTCCACCAGTCCGATGCCCCACGTAACATGAGCATAGGTCCCCGCACCGGCGCCGCTGGTCAACGTCACATCCTCGAATTGGCCGTCGCCACGGTTGCGGTACAAGACGGCATGCTGCAGTTGATAGGAAGTCTGGTAGAAATCCAACCATCCGTCGTTGTCGTAGTCGCCGCACTCCACTCCCATGCTGCCTTGCGGACTGCCGTACAAGTCGTAGGCGACGCCGGCCAGCAAACCGGCTTCTTCGAAGCATCCCGTTCCGTCGTTGACAAACAGAAAGTTCTCGGCCACGTCGTTGGCGACGAATACGTCGGTGTCGCCGTCGTTGTCGAAGTCCGCGGCCACGATCCCCATCCCCCAGCCAACATGGCCGCCGATCCCAGCCTCGTCCGTCGCGTCCACAAACGTGCCGTCACCCTGGTTGCGGTAGAAACGGTCCTGCGCCGGCGGATGGACCTTGGGACTTTCATAGACCGGCACTCCGCGGACGGTCTTGGCGACGTGCTGCTCGCGGGAGAACTCCAAGTAGTTCGCCACGTACAAGTCCAGGTCGCCATCGCCGTCGGCGTCGAAGAAAGCCGCTCCGGCCCCCACTTCGTCTCCGCCGGCCAATCCGGCCAGTTCCGTGACATCGGTGAACGTACCGTCGCCGTTGTTGCGGTACAGAACGTTGGGGCCGTAATTGTTCAGGAACAGATCGGGGTAGCCATCGTTGTTGTAGTCGCCCACGGTTACGCCCAATCCGTATCCGCGATCGCCCACACCGGCTCGATCGGTCACGTCGGCGAACTGCCAATTGCCCAGATTGCGATACAGGGCGTTTCGGAACGTTGCGGCGGACGCGTCGTTCGACAGCGGCGCACCGTTCAGCAGATAGATGTCAATCAGCCCGTCTCCATCGTAGTCGAACAAAGCCAGACCGGCGGTGACGGTCTCCATGATGTACCGCTGGCCAAATCCGCCGTCGGTGTGACGAAATTCGATGCCAACACGCTGGGTTACGTCGATCAGCGTAATCGGCGCCGGGGCGGGACGTGCACGCCAGAACGCGGCCAACGCAAGGGCAGTTGCCAGAGCGGCCAGGACGATCTTGCGCGTTGCTGATCGGGAGAATACAGCGGCCATTTCACCTCGGCGTGCGGAGCAAGTGGTATCGCCGCTGGTACTGCGGATTGCCCGGGTCGGCGGATATGGCTTGTTGGAGCGAGTCGATCGCCAACGACCGGTCGCCCTGCTGTTCCGCGGCAACACTCAGCAGGTAATAGTGCGGACCGCTCGGCTGGCGTTCGACCGCCTGTCGGGCAAACTGCACCGCTTCCGCAGCGTCGCGTTGGCATTGTACTCGCAATTCGGCCCGAGCCGCGTACCCCTGAGCCGACTCGGGAGTCAACTCGACAACGCGCGCAAACGCCTGGTCGGCAAGTTCGAATTGGTCCAGTCGGGCGTGCAATCGGCCTGTTTCCAGCCACAGTCGCGGATCGTCGGGTCGGGATTCCCGTAGCGGCGACAAGACAGCGAGCGTTTCGCGAGGACGGTTCTGCCGCTGGTACAGTTGCGCCAATTCCATCCGGGCTTCGAGATTCGCGTCGTCCAGCGTCAACGCGCGTTGCCAGTGCCGCTCGGCGTCGGCGTCATCGCCGCGCTCTTGGTAGATCCGGCCCGCCGTCACGTAGACTTCGGCGACCGTTTCCCCCGTCGTCCGCAGGTCGCTGTAGCCTCGCGTCTGGTCCATGCCCTGCTGCAACTCGTTCCGCTGCAACTGCTGGAATTTCCGACGATACTCGGCCGCTTCCTCCGTCTGGCCCAGCCGGCTGCAAGCCGTGGCCAAGCCAAACCAGGCATTGGCGTAGGTGGGTGCAAGTCGAGTCGCGGCGAGGTAGCATTCCTTGGCGGCCGCGGGCCGCTTCTGCTGCAGCAGCGTTTGCCCCAGCAGCACTTGGCTGGGAAGCGACTGCGGATCAATCGACAGGTGGCCTTGCAGCACCTCGACCGTTTCTTCCAGCTTCCCCTGATTCAATAGCGTGCTGGCCAGCACATAGGCGGCTCGCCCGTTCGCCGGCGCTTGCAGAAAGGCGGCCAGCAGCGTCTGCTCGGCGTCGGCGAAACGGCCCGACTCAAACTGCAGTGTGCCGATCGCAATCCGAGCCTCCAGATACTGCGGCTCGATCTGCAAGCACTTCTCCCACATTTCGACGGCAGCGATCGTGTCGCCTTGCAGATACCGCAAACGCCCTGCCACATCCCAAACGCGTGGATCGTCCGGAAAGCGTTCCAACAGCGAAGCCGCCGTTTGTCGCGTGTCGTCCAGTAGCGGTGCAATCGGCGAACGGTCCGGCGACCCGGCGGCGGTGTCGTCGCCGCTCACCGCCGACTCGGTCGCGGTCGGCCAGCCAGTCCCGCATTTCGTGACGAAGTACCAAACGGCGAAAGCCGCCAGGCTCGCGAAGAACGCCGCGCCGATCCACCAAGGGCTCGCACGCCGACCTGCGGCTCGTAACATGACTAGCCAGCCTGTTGGATCATTCCAATTGGATGTCGATCGTGTTGGAACCCGCCTTCACTTCGAAGGAAAGTCCGCTTGTCGCCAGATTCTGGTATTTCGCGGGAATTAACTCGGCGGCCGGCCCCGGAGTGCCGATCGTGCCGTTGGCCATCGCTTCCTCGTACTCGGCTTCGGAAAGCTCGCGTTCGGGTGGCGGAGTAACGGTCACCTTGTACGTCGCCGCGGGGATGGCTGACGTGCCGACGCTGGCCAGCGTGTACTTGCCGCTGCCGTCGACTTGCCCCGTCGCCGTGAATCCCCCATCCGACACGAAGGAGACCCGGCATCCCGCCGGCACCGGTTTTTCTGCCCGATTCACCGTTCCGTTGACGGTGCCCGTCGGTCCCGAGTAGCCGCCCCCGGAACAACCTGTGACAACGGTCACAAGAAATAACAGGACGCCCCAGCGCCCCAAACTTCCGTACAACCTGACCCTGCGATTCATCGTGACTTCTTTCATGCTCGAGGAACACCGCCCCGGTCAGAGGCTTGACACGAGGCGACGAAAAATAGGACTGGCTCCGCTGCGGTCGTTCAATACGACTCGATCACGTTCCCGTCGTCACGAGTGGCCAGCAATTTGAGTAACTCCAGATTCGTGGAGTCGCCCAAGAACCGCACGCTGCCATCCACGAACGCAACCTGAACGCCGCCTGGATGCTCGGATACCATGGGATTGTTCGGACCTCCGTTCGAGGCAATGCCGGGCAAATCCCAATTCCGCGTCCCGATTGGATAGCGGATGGTGGCCAGGTTGAAAGGCCGCATGTCGTCGCTGGCGCCACCACCGGTAACCTTGGCGCTGCGGCCGGTTCCCATCGCCCAGCCGTGAGGCCAACCTCGGTCGATGTGGCGTTGAGCGGTGCCGGAAAATGCCCAACCTGAAAACTCGCCGATAATGAAGACGTTGGTGGTCCCGTCCGTACATCCCGACATCTTCGTCGATTCGTTCAACAGCAGCATTCCGCCGCCAGAGATCGAGCCGTTGCCGAACTGCGTGCTGCCATCCGAATTGCAGCAAGTACAGCAGGGCCGCACCCGGGCCTCAGTGAATCGACCTTGGTTGTCGGTCGCTCCCATGATGCCGGCGTACGACGGCATGTAGACTTCGTTGTTGCCCGTGTTGAATTCAGGAAGCGCGGACGAAGGACAACGGAGTGTGGGCAGCGTCACGCGGAGGATGTTCACGCCGATCGTATCATCCCGCAACGCGGCGTTGCCGCCGGGATAGCCGTCTTGGGGATAGGTATTCGTGGCCCACGGCCACCGCTCGAACAACGACTGCTGTTCCATAAAGGGCAAGAGCCCGACATAGAACGACGCGCCCCAGTTGTTGCCGATGCCGTTGCGAGCCCCGATCGGGAAACGCTTGTACGTGTCGTGGTAGTTCTGGAGCGAGACACCGATCTGCTTGAGATTGTTGCCGCACTGCGAACGACGGGCCGCCTCGCGAGCTGCCTGAATCGCCGGCAGCAGCAGGGCGACCAGAATCCCGATGATGGCGATCACCACCAACAACTCCACCAGGGTAAAGCCGAAACGACGACGTGTCACCATAAGACGGTTCCTTTAAGAAAAGACCAAGAACACCCTCTTGATTACGCTCTGCAAATAGCGTTTTGACCTTGACCCAACCCCCGGCGGCCAGGAAAGTTCCGCCAGATAGATCTCGGATTGGGCTTGCCGAGCTGATTCAAACTGACGATCAAACTAACAATCGGAAACCTCCATCGCAAGCAGCAATCGGCGAATTTCGTGCCGCATCACAGAACCACGACTCCTGAGAAACATGTGAACTTTGTTGAATATATCATTGTTCGGAGCCTGCAATGGCCTTTGGACCGTCTGGTTCAATCCAAATCGGCCAGCACGGTGTCCAACTGTTCGTCGGTAACTTGGAACGTGATATTGTGTGGTGGAAGCTTCTCGGTCTGAAAGAACCCCGGCAAACGATCATCGGCGGGAGTGAAGCCTGCCGCGGCGTTGAAGGCACGTTCGCGGGCCAGCGTCTTGCGGCCAAACGCCAGAAACTCGTCGGCGGTCATCTCGCGTCCCAGATACCCGCCCAACATTTCGCAGATGCCCTGCATCGTGGTCGGATCGTCCAGCACCGCGAAGGCCACAAACAGACACAACCCGGTGGCATCGATCGCTGTGGTCGCGATCTGCAGATTGCGGCTCAATTCGGCTTGGCTCTGCGGACTGAGCGGATCGACCGTTCCGCCCACGCCCAGCACGTTCTGGCACACGGCGTAGCCAGCGGTGTGGTCGGCGCCTTGCGTGGATGTCGCGTATGTCACTCCGATCCCCTGAACGGCTCGGGGGTCGTAGGCGGGAATCGCCTGGCCCTTGACCACAGGCACCCGGACTTGGCCGTATGCCTTGCCCACGACTTCCGCGCCGCTGCCGATCAGTCGGCCCAGCGCGGTGCCCTGCCGCACTTCCTCCAGCAGACGAATCGCTCCCTCGGCATCGCCGAACGGGATGACCCCGGCTTCCATCGCCACAGCGATCGTCGCGCCGGTCTCGATGGTGTCCAACCCCAAGTCGTCGTCGATGCGGTCCATGCGGGCGATGGCGTCCAAATCGTCGATTCCGCAATTTGCACCGTGCGCCCACACGGTCTCGTATTCGGGGCCTTTCGTGACGTACTGCCCGTTTTCATCGACGTAGATCCGCGAGCAACGGATGGTGCAACCTCGGTGGCAAGCGTGGGCGATCTTGCCGCCCCGCTCGACGATCACATCGTGCTGGTGTTCGCCGCTGATCGGCTCGACACCCTCGAACGTACCTTGGCGAAAATTGCGGGTCGGATAGCCGCCCGCGGCGTTCAAGACGTTGGCCAACGCGTTGGTGCCGAACTTGGGCAGCGCTTCGCCGCTCAGCGGATGCCCCATCAACGCCGTGTTGAATCGCTCGACGCCCTGCTTGAATTGTACGCCGTCGACGGGACGAGGCCGCTGGCCGTCCGTCGGATCGACGACGATCACCTTGATCCCCTTGGAGCCCATGACCGCGCCCAACCCGCCGCGTCCGCAGTGGCGAGTCGGCCGGCCTTCGATATCGGTCACCGCGATCGTGGCCGCCGACAACCGCATTTCGCCCGCCGGCCCGATGCTCATACACGACACTTTGTTGCCAAACCGCTCGTACTGCCGCGCGACCGTGTCGTAATTACCCATGCGGGCCAGATCGTCCGCGGGCTCGATGGCAATGCCTTTCGGGGTGACGATCAGCCGGTATAGTTTTCCCGGCGCGGGCTGGCCTGTGACAACGATGGCTTGGACGCCGCACAGACTCAGATGAATCGCCGCCATCCCTCCCGAATTCGCTTCCTTGATGGTGTGCGTCAACGGGCTCTTGGCACCCGCGGACAGTCGGCCCGAGCAAGGTGCGCCGGTTCCGGTCAACAGCCCGGGCGCTAGCACCAACCGGTTCTCCGCCGACAGCGGGTGGCAGTTGGGCGGCACTTCATCGGCCACGATGGCCGACGTCAACGCTCGGCCACCCAGATGGCGGTAAATCTCGCCGGTCTCCTCGCGGGACACCGACAGATCGCTCATATTCACTCGAAAAATCGCCGCCATCGGATCCTCCTGCGCGTTGGTTAAGCGGAGCATTTCGCTTCAGTCTACCTGTGGATATCCGCAGGTGCAAGCTTTTTGAAGTACCCGCTCGTCTCTCGGACGACCACGCCGCTTAGCAAGATCAGCCCGACCAGGTTCGGCAAGGCCATCAGACCGTTCAACAGATCGCTCAGCGTCCACACGAACTCCAGGCTGTACACGGCGCCGCCGTATGCCGCGACCAGAAATAGCAGCCGGTAGCCGATCACGGCTCGCGGTCCCAACAGGTACTCGACACTGCGGTCGCCGTAATAGCTCCAGCCGATGATCGTCGAGAAGGCGAACATCACCAGGCTGATCGAGACGATCCACGAGCCCCATTGGCCCGGCAGTCCGGTTTCGAACGCCTGTTGCGTCAGTGCCGTGCCCGCCAAGCCGGTCTGCCATACCCCGGTCGCCAGGATGCATAACCCCGTCATCGTGCAGACGACCAGCGTGTCGATGAATGTCTGCGTCATCGACACCAGTGCCTGGCGAACCGGATGAGCCGTGTGCGCCGCCGCGGCGGCGATGCCGGCCGAGCCGAGTCCCGATTCGTTCGAGAAGATGCCGCGAGCCACGCCGAACCGCATCGCCTGGATCACGCCGGCGCCCAGGAACCCGCCGACTGCCGCACTGCCAGTAAACGCCGACTCGAAGATCAGGGCGAAGGTGGCGGGAATCCGGTCCATGTAGCGCACCAGAATCCACGCGGACCCGGCCATGTACAGCAGGATCATCACGGGCACGAACAATCCGGTGAAACGGCCGATCCAGCGGATACCGCCCAGTGTCACGGCCGCCAGCGATCCGGCGATGATCAGTCCGCTGACCCACACGGGCACACCGGCAGCATTCTGCATGGCGGCGGCCACGGAATTGGATTGAGCCATGTTGCCGATGCCGAAGGCCGCTGCCGCCGTGAACACTGCGAACGCCCCGCCCAGCACCCGGCCCAACGGACGCCAGCGGATGCCATCGCACAGATAGTACATGGGTCCGCCAGCCTGAGTGCCGTCGGAATTCGTGCGGCGGTATTTGACGGACAGCAGCGCCTCGGAGTACTTCGTGGCCATGCCGACCAAACCCGTCATCCACATCCAGAACAGCGCCCCGGGACCGCCCGCGGCGATGGCGGTCGCCACTCCGACAATGTTGCCCGTGCCGACAGTGGCCGACATCGCTGTCATCAAAGCCTGGAAGTGCGAGATGTCGCCGCTGCCTTCCTTTTCGCATCGGACGACGAATGCCAGATGCAAGGCCGCGCCAAGCTGGCGGAATTGCAGTCCTCGGAGCCGGATCGTCAGGAACAAGCCGGTGGCCAGTAGCAACGGGATCAGCAGAAACGGTCCCCAGACAACCGTGGATGCCTGATCGACGTACCGAGCCAACAGGTCGGCAAACTTCGCGAAATCCATGCGCAGGGGGCTCCTGGATTCAAGAGGAACGAAGCAGCGCGACCAACTGGGGAAGCAACCGCTGGAACGCCCGGGCACGGTGGCTCAGCACGCTCTTGACCACCGGCGACAATTCGCCAAACGTCCGGTGGTATTCGGGGATCAGAAACAGCGGATCATAACCGAAGCCGCCGCCACCCCGGTCCGCCTGGATGATCCGGCCTCGGCAGACGCCGTCCACTTGCAACCGGATCGTTCCGTCCGGGTCGGCGACGGCCAAGTAGCAAACGAACCGCGCCGTGCGCTGCTGGTCGGGAACGTCGGCCAACTGTTCGAGCAGTTTCCGATTGTTGTCGCCATCGGCCGCATTCGAACCTGCGTAGCGCGACGAAAGCACTCCCGGCGCGCCGTTCAACGCGTCGACTTCCAGGCCGCTGTCATCGCCCAGCGACCAGTGGCCCGTCGCACGTGCCACCGATGCGGCTTTCAGCGCCGCGTTTTCGGCAAAGCTGTGCGCCCCCTCTTCGACGTCCGGCACGTGCGGCAGATCGGCCGCCGAAATCAGTTGCAGCCGGTAGCATGTCAATTGGTCGGCCATCTCCCGCAACTTCTTCCGGTTGCGGCTGGCCAAAACGATCGTGGGCAAGCTTTCCGCCATCGAGTTCTCCCGAGTCCAGTGACGATTCCCAAAACAGGACCGATTGCCGCCCCATCGTACATCAGCCGCCGTTGGCTTGCACGCCGTTCTGCCAGCAAACCGAAGCGAGTTTCCAGTTCGGCGCACCATCCGGCCTGCGAAACGGTGAGCGGTTGCTCGCCTTGACAGCCCCACGCAGGCCGGCCATCATGGCGTCCGGTATTGTGGATTATTCGCGAATTGCTCCGCGGGGCCGTAGTACAGGCTGCCAGCCTGTATTTGGGGAACACAGGCAAGCTGCCTGTGCTACAACGCGATCCCGTGAATAATCCGGGGTATTGCGCCTGCCAGGGTGCCTCGCGTCACCGAGTCCCGCCACATTCGCCTGCTAGGAGAATCTCATGAAATGCTTGACTGCGCTCCTGAGTTCGCTGCTGCTCGCCTCGTCCGCCGCGGCAACCGATTTCTTTGTCTCCCCCGCAGGAGATGACCAAGCGGCTGGCACGCGCGAGGCGCCGTTCGCCACGTTGACGCGGGCTCGCGACGCGGTGCGCGAGCGTAAGGCGGCGGGACCGCTCGACGGCCCGGTGCGAGTCATCGTGAGCGACGGACGGTATCAACTGATCGAGCCGTTGGTGCTGGAGCCGCAGGACAGCGGCTCGGCGGATTCCCCGGTCGTCTACCAGGCGGCCGAGGGGGCTCGGCCCGTGTTCTCCGGCGGACGCGAAATCCGCGGCTGGCAGCCGGGCGAAAACGGATTGTGGAAAACGCATGTTCCCGAAGTGGCCGAGGGCCGCTGGTATTTCGAGCAACTGTTTGTCGACAGCAAGCGGGCGACGCGGGCACGCGAGCCGAACAAGTTCTACTTCTATATCCAGGACGTCCGCGAGCAGAACCTGGACGATCAGGCAGGGCGTCGGCCGCGGCGCGCCCAGCAGACGTTGACCATGCGGCCGGACGATTTCGCGGTGATCGCGGAACTGGACGAAGCAGCGTTGCGAGACATGAATCTGGTGGTCTATCACAATTGGGACAACACTCGCCGCTTTCCCGACCGGCTCGACCACCAGCAGCAAGCGATCGTCACCAGCGGCGAGGGCATGAAGCCCTGGAATCCGTGGCGACGCAACTCACACTATCACCTGGAAAACTTCCTCGCCGCGCTGGACTCACCCGGCGAGTGGTTCCTCCAACGCGACGGAACGCTCTACTACAAGCCGCTGCCGGGTCAGGATATGACCGCGGTTCGCGTCGTGGCCCCGGTCATCGACCGTTTCTTGGTGCTGCAAGGCGACGCGGCGGCGGGCAAGTTCGTCGAACATGTCACGTTCGAAGGGCTGGCGTTTCAGCACTCGCAGTGGCAGACGCCCCCCGGCGGATTCGAGCCGGCGCAAGCCGCATCGCCGATCGAAGCCGTCGTCATGGTCGACGGCGCGCGGCATGTGACGATCCGCGATTGCGAAATCGGCCATGTGGGAACGTACGTCGTCTGGTTCCGCAAGGGTTGTTTCGACTGCACGCTTCAGAATTCGTACCTGCACGATTTCGGCGCCGGCGGCGTGCGGATCGGCGAGGCTGGAATTGCGGCCAACGAAGCCGAACGAACGGCACGGATCACCGTGGACAACAACATCATCCGCCACGGCGGCTACATCTTCCCCTGCGCCGTCGGCGTCTGGATCGGGCAGAGCAGCGACAACCGGGTCACGCACAACGATATCGCCGATCTGTTCTACACCGGCATCTCGGCGGGCTGGCGATGGGGCTACGGGGAGAGTCTGGCCAAGCGGAACACGATCGAATTCAACCGCGTTCATCACATCGGCTGGGGCGTGCTGAGCGACATGGGAGGCATCTATACGCTCGGCCCGTCCCAAGGCACCGTGGTGCGCAACAACGTGTTCCACGACATCTATGCCTACTCGTACGGCGGCTGGGGATTGTACACCGACGAAGGCAGTTCGGGGATCCTGTTCGAAAACAACTTGGTGTACCGAGTCAAAACCGGCGGCTTCCACCAGCACTACGGCCGCGAGAACGTGATCCGCAACAACATCCTCGCGTTCAGCAAACTGTATCAGGTCCAGGCGACGCGGGTCGAAGAGCATCTGTCGTTCACCTTCGAGAACAACATCGTGTACTACGACACGGGCGTGCTGCTCAGCGGGCCGTGGGACCGTCTGAAGCACGAAAGCCGCAACAACTGCTACTGGAATGCGGCCGGCGGCAAGGTCGAGTTCCTGGGCAAGTCGCTCGAGGATTGGCAGCAAGCCGGCCACGAAACCGGTTCGATCGTCGCCGATCCGAAACTCGCCAATCCGTCCAGCGGCGATTTCCGTTTGGCCCCCGATTCGCCGGCCATCGGATTGGGCTTCCGCCCCTTCGATCCCGCGCAGGCCGGTGTTCGCGGCGATGCCTGGCGAGCCAAGGCCGACGCGGTGACCTACCCGCCGCTGGAGATCGCGCCCGATCCGCCTCCGTTGTCGATCCGCACCGATTTCGAAACCGATACAGTCGGGCAAGCTCCGACCGGTATCGAAATCCGCGTCGAGAACAAGGGCGATTCGATCACCGTGACGGACGAAACCGCGGCCTCAGGCCGTCACAGCTTGAAGGTCGCCGACGCCCCGGGATTGGAGCACAGCTACAACCCGCATCTGATGTTCAGCAGCCTGAAGTATCAGGCGGGCCAAGTCCGCAACAGCTTTGATCTGCGAGTGGAACCAGGCGCCATCGTCCAGTTCGAATGGCGAGACTGGAGCAGCACGCCCTACCGGACCGGCCCCCAATTCCAGATCCGCGACGGCCGCCTGCTGCTGGCAGGCCAGCCGCGAATGGACGTGCCGACCGGCCACTGGATTCGCTTCGAGATCGCTGCCACGCTGAGCAGCGAATCCGAGACTCGCTGGGCGCTGCGCGTCACGCCAACCGGACAATCGCCGCAAGTGTTCACCGATCTGCCCAGTGCCAGCCCGGCCTTCAACCAGTTGACCTGGGCGGGCTTCACCAGCCTGGCCACCGATACGACGGCCTTCTACCTGGACAACTTTTCCTTGTCGTTGAACCGCGAATGACGCAGCCCCGCCGAACGCGAGTCAAATCCGCGACCGTTCGCACAGCAGCAACCCGGCCGCTCTTAGGACAGCACGGATGGCAGAGCCGAGGCACGGATGGAAATGCGGATCGCCATCGCCGCATCGCGCGGCGGACCAGCCCCAGGCTCGTTCCCAACACGAGACGGGCTGCTCATGATCGGTGCTCCGGCCTTGCCGTCCGTGCGGTTCTAGCCTTCGAGAATGCGATCACTGCACGACTTCAGCGCAACACGGAACTGCCCTCCCGATACGCGAGCCCATTACGCTTCGAACTCGGTGCCCCGCTGCCTGCCGCCCTTTCGAGGCTCGGGAACGCTGGCCGGAACCGGCCAGTAGAAATGCAAAACCCTACAGCGAGCCCCTTCTCCCGCGCTGCCGTTCTTTCCCGCCGAGCGCGCCGGGCTACTTGAACGAGGACTAGATCGTGGCGGAGTCTACCGCCCCGCAACCTCTTTCTCGCGACAACGTCTCTCTCCCCCGAAACGTCCCCTCCCTGATCACCGCACGATCAAATCATTCATTAGTTCTTGATGCGATGGCCGCACGTTTGCGGCTCCGCTATCGCGGCGAGTCAGGAGAGTTCCTGGGAAGCTATCTTAGATTACGACAACGATTCGAAGTACGTTTGAAACCTCCGGCGTATCGGAACAAACCTACAGCAGAAGTCAAACAGCTCCTCCCAGCCCTTCAACGAGGCGCCTGTGTGTGCAAGCCTGTTCCGGAACTCAGGCAATTGGTCCATGATTTCCTTGAACTGCGCCTCGCTGGTGTCGCCAAGCTCGACGATATGCTTCTCCAGTGCCACGTGCCTAAAGACCTGGCACAAATCCCCCAGCGTTAATTTGTCCGCTTTAATGTCTTTCTTGATGCCAACCGCGTCCTTGACCGCATCCAACATTTCCTGCCAGTTATTGCCATACTCTTTACGGATCATTCGTTGCAGATTCCTTTGCATCAGTTCCTCGAACTGTGGAAAGTAGTCCTTTATTCTCTTGATGTAAGACGGATCATTTGCCAACCGCGCGCTCAGCAAGTTTGTCAACACGCCGTCGCCGTCCATGAGTAAGAGCCCGAGCACGCGATGATACTTTGCCTTTAGCTCATACTTAACGCTGAGACTGATAGTGGGGTCTATTCCTACTGAGGCCGCCAGTTTCTCAAATCCCTTTTCCGTCAAGGCCTCCTCAGCGCGGTCGAAGTCGAATGTGTTGTTGACACGCACGTTGCCGTTTGCCACGAGCACCGTTTCGGTAGAAGCATCAATCGCCGCTCCTTGAAAGCTCGACGCAAGTTCCGTTAGAAGCTCGGACACGCAGTAGAACTTGTCCGTCTGCCCCTTTAACACCATGCGAATTGATGTACCGAAGGTCAGGTAGAGGGTCTTGCTAACGATCGGCTTGCACCGTTCCAGTTGCTTGAGCAGGATCGTCACCAACTGAGCGCTAGGACGTTTCAGCGATCTGACCACAATGTAGAACTGAAGCTTGTGAGGATCAAAGGATATCTTGTCCCTAAGCAGAATGCCTTTCTGGCGAGCGACTTGGAAGTATTCGCTACGTTCTTTCTTGGCCTGTATGTCCTTCAACGGCGCAAGGCCAATTTCGTCAACCGTGCCCTTCATTTCCTCAGCACTCGGATAGTGTTCGCCAACTTCGTAAATGTGGTGCATACGAGTAACGGACAGCGGATCGGTACGTTGCACGTCGATGTTCTTTTCAAGGCATGCGACTAGGTTGGCGGCCTGCTGCTCCGTGGACCAGTGACGAATCAGAATGTCCCACTCAGAAAAGAGTTCGAAGATCATGTAGTTCTGGACGCCGCAGTCACGCATATTGCCAAGAATGCTATCCTTGAACACAATGCTCGCATTGGTGTACTTAACAAAAGTCAGATGTAACGTGTGCCCGAAGTACTCTTGTACGCCACGGTGCCAGTAGTAGTCGAAGTCATTCGATTTGGTCGGGGCGTGGGATGTTCCCTCATCGGTGATGCTCGCGGCGTCCATTGCAGCCACAAGGTCAGCGAAGGCAACTGGATATCCTTGTCTGAAATCTGCGTACTTCTTGGTGCTGAGGATGGTCGGCAACTTGCAGTCCTCGATTAGGACCGGTAGCACTAGCGTCTTGCCCGACCTGATTTCCGACCAGTACTTGGTTTTCCATTCCTTCTCTACCCAGCCTGATTCGACGGAGTGCTTTGATAGAACAACGATGACGAATTCAGAGTCTTCGATGCCACGGTCTATTTTCGTGAGGATGCACTCGCCAACTCTTATTTCCCATTCATCGAGCCAAGGTTCGTGGCCGTTGGATTTCAAGTCGCTCGCCAGCAGGCGAGCAAACGTCTTGTCGAGTGCAGAATGCGAAATGAAGACGCGTGACATGGCCTTTCTCCTTCCAAGAAGCGTGTCATGATGGCGACAAATGCGGTGACAGCCTGTGATTCGGTCCAAGTTGGTGGTGTTGTTCCTGGCAACGGTGCTGGGTGTACGCTGTGACATAAAACAACGTGGAGGTTTCATTCCCGCTGGCTCCCGGAGAATTGCCTCTGCGTCGGGAGGCACGTTTTCCGGGAGCCTGCGGGATAGAAAGTAGTTGGACTCCAGCCGCGGCGCTGATGCGGCGATGGACTTTGTTTACCACGGCACCGTCCGCACCACAGCACGGTAACCAGCCTTGGGTGCGGAAGTCAAGTACCAGAGTGCGGGATTTCCCGCGATTTCCCGGTGATCGTGGCCAGAACGGTGCGGGCGGGATATTCGGGCAACCGGGTGTCAAACAACGCGATGGGGCTTTGCGGGGATATTTGACAGTCGGCCAGCGGGCGGAGTTATTTGCCGGTTCGGTGCCGGATAACGCGCAGGTCGTCGATGTCGCAAGGCGTTTTGCGATCAGGGCTTAGAATGGCTTTCCCCACCTGCGGCTCACGCGTTATTTGACACAGGTTCTGTCAGGTAACGCGCCGTTCGAGAAGTAACTGTCGAGAGTTTGTCGCGGACTTGACCATGGGATGCCCACGGCTTGTCCGTGGGAGTTTCACGTTCGTCGCTACGTCGGCGGACATCCCCTGCCCACCACCCCGCTGCCCGTCGTGGGATGCCGCCAGCTCGGCAGCCCGCCCGTGGTACTGGTCGCGTTGGTTAATCAAGGCGACGACGAACAGCGTGTCAATGAATGTTGTCGCCGACACTCTTTTCTCCGCTCAGGTAGAGGTCTAGGTTGGCCGCAAAATCAGCCGGGGCTTCAATCTGGACCTCCCGAAGTCTCGCCATGATGCCAGGCCGAGGGGAGGCGGACTTCGATGCCGTGAAATCCCGGATGACGCCGTACAGCTCGCTCAGGTGTTCCTCGGGAATCCTGCCGATCTCGGCCTGGATCAACTCAATCGTCGTCATAGCGTTGGCTCCTGCGGATGATCGCCCTGGGATGGTGGCATTTTACGAAAACTCGAGCCAAGGAACAATCACCTTCGAGCCCACGAACGGCAGAAGCGGAATCTGGGTCGGCGCCGCGTCCGACGTCTTGGGCGGGGGCGAAATGGCACGAAACACGACGTGCCACGCAGAGTCCAGGAAGCCAAGAGTGGCTCGCGGGCGCCCAGCGCGAGTCGAACTTGCAACCCTTCGCACAGCAGCAACTCGGCCGCGTCCAGGACAGCACGGATGGCAGAGCCGGGGCACGGATGGAAATGCGAATTGCCATCGCCGCATCTCGAGGCGAACCAGCCCCAGGCTGGTTCCCAACACGAGACGGGCTGCTCATGATCGGTGCTCCGGCTTTGCCATCCGTGCTCTTTCGGCCTCCGAGAACGCGATCACTGCACGACTTCAGCGGAGCGAAAACTGCCCTCCCGATACCCGCCCCCAATGCGTTTCGAACTCGTGGCCCCGCAGATCGCCGCCCCCTCGAGGCTCGGGAACGCTGGCCGGAACCGGCCAGTAGAAAAGCAAAACCCTACAGCGAGCCCCTTCTCCCGCGCTGCCGTTCTCTCCCGCCGAGCGCGCCGGGCTACTTGAACGAGGACTAGATCG
>JAHDXO010000004.1:206536-265153 GCA_023382975.1 Pirellulaceae bacterium | reverse complement strand
GTTTCGAAGAACGGATTGGGATTCTCACGCGCGATCGAAGAGAACGCAACCCTCCGTGACACGATTCTCGGTGCCCCGCAGCTGGCTGCTGCAAGCCCCGAAAGTCAGAAACGGCGGGGGCAAGCGAATATCCGGTTGGGTGGCGGACGCCTGACAGTGGCCCGCGGGCGCCGAACGCGGGCCGGGATTTGTTGATTCTCTCCTTCGTTCGGGACTCCCATTTGCGTCAGCCGATACCTGCCAGACGACTACGCCTTCTGCGCGCGGCGTTGCGGCTACCGTGTCCTACGGGCCGGTCGCGAGGCCCTGGAGTCGATTGACGCGGCGCTGGAGATGGGTCGGCAGCGTGACCCTGTCGAACTCCAGTTCCGGCGCCGACGTCGAACGCACTCGGGTCTTGCAGATCGTCGCCAGGTCCTTCAGCAGGCACTGGAAGTGCTGGAGGGGAAAGCCGTCCATGGTGCGGCGTTGCTGTTCCTTGAGTCGATCCGCCGGTAACGGAACGACTCGTCCGCGATGGTCAACTCGAAGCCTTTCTGCATCTTGGTGTTCTTCAGTTCGCGCCCCACTCACAAGTCGATCCGGTGTTCGCCCCGCAACGGCCGTTGCTCGCGCGGGAGACCTTCGGTCGGCGGTTTCGGCGAGGTCGGAGACCCTCGGCGAGCAGGGCGAGTTGTCTTGCCTCCCAGGCCGCATTGCCGCTTGGCCAATTAGCCTGCTCTGTTGGAGCTTCTCACGTTTCGTCCCCGTGCTGGCCAGACGGTTCGAGCAGTCGGCCAAGCAATCGGCATGTCCGGTCGCAGGCACCGCGCTGCTGCGCTACCAAATCGCTCGCCCTCGCTCCCAAGCCGGCGGCGAAGGGCGGTTCGACCAGACAACGCCGCACGAAGTCGGTCAGCTCTCGCTGATCGTGGACGACCGTGGCGGCGTCGTGCTGCAGCATCATCGCTACCACGTCGCGAAAATTCCGCGTGTGCGGCCCGAAGCAAACCGCGGCGCCGTAAGCAGCCGGCTCGATCATGTTCTGGCCGCCCCGCCGGCCCATGCTTCCGCCGACGAAAGCGATGTGCGCGGTTCCCCACCACGCTCCGAGTTCGCCGACGGAATCCACCAACAGGATGCGCGCCGGTGAGGGCCCGCGGTCGGCCAGCAATTCGCTGCGGCGCTGCCACGGGGCCTGCGCACGGTCCAGCAACTTCGCGACCGCCTCGAATCGCTCCGGATGGCGCGGTGTGATAATCAGACGCAGGCGTGGGAATTCGGTGGACAATTCCCGGTAGGTCTCCAACACCATCGCTTCTTCGGGGCTCTGCGTACTGCCGGCCAGTAACACCACGTCGTCCTGTTGAATCCCGGCCAGCGCCGCCAACTGTCGCGTGCGCGGATTCTCACGGTCCGACTGCGCATGGTCGAATTTGATCGACCCGGTGATCTCGACGGTCGTGGGGCAGGCTCCCAGTTCCAGGAATCGCTGCGCGTATTCCTCGTTCTGCACCGCGATCAAGTTCAACCGGCGCAGCATGGCACGCAGCAATCCGCGGATGCACGCATAGTTCCGCGCGCTGCGCTGGCTGAGGCGGCCGTTGATGACGGCAACCCGGGCACCGTGTTGCTGCGCGGCAAGGATCAGATTGGGCCAGAGTTCGGATTCGGTCAGCACCAGCAGATTCGGCCGCATGCGGCGCATGGCCCGCCGCACGGCCCAGGAGAAATCCAGGGGGCAGTAGAACACAGGACGCGGTGCATATTTCTGACGGGCCAAGAGGTAACCGCTTCGGCGAGTCGTGGAGATCACGCAATCCAGACCGGGATGCTCTCGCTCTAATTGGATCAGCAGGGGAGCGAGCATATTGACTTCGCCAACGCTGACGGCGTGGAGCCAAACGCAAGGCGCCTGCCCGGTGCGGAGAGGGACACGGCCGAAAAACTTGGCCGACCAGCCGCTGCGGTATTCCCCTTTGCGAATCGCCGTATAGATCAACCACGGCGACAGGACGATCAACACGAGCAGGTAGACGACGTTCAGCAGATAGCGCATCAGGCCTCTCTTCGCGGTCGTGGACGCTGCAAGGGTCAGGCGACGCCCGACTTGCGCAAGCAGCAGTTCTTGTACTTCTTGCCGCTGCCGCAGGGGCAGGGGTCGTTGCGTCCGACGCGTTGGCCCCGGTTGCGGATGGTCTCGATCACCACCTCGCCGCCGCTGGCATCGATCGCTTCGCGTTGCTGCCGGGCAATGTCGCCGGCCGTCTCGGCCTGGGCGTGGGTCGCCGAGGTTTCGACCCAGGTGCTGCCCACAAAGCCCTCGTCCAGTTGTTCCATGCGAAAGATCAGATCGGTAACCCGTTCGCCGACCGATTCCCACATCTGCTCGAAGATCTTCATCCCCTCGCGCTTGTACTCGACCTTGGGATCCACCTGGGCGTAGCCGACCAGGCCGACCGAGCTGCGCAGATGGTCCATTGCCAGCAGATGGTCTTTCCAGCCCATGTCCACGATTTGCAGCAGGATCGAACGTTCCATCCGCCGCATCTCGGGCCGGAACCGCTCTTCGACGGCTTCGGTCAGCTTCCGCAGCAGGTCTTCGCGCTGCATCCGTTCGATGTCCTCGACTTGCAGTTGGCTTCGCAGGTTTTCGGCCACCCAGGCCACCAGTTCTTCCAGCGGTTGGGTGCCGCCCGCCGCGATGATGGCCGTTTGGCCCTCCGAGTCCGGGCCGAACAAGCGATCGATCCTCGCGGCCACCTGTTCGTGATAGTCCGAGGCTCGCTGTTGGCAGAAGCGACTTTGCGCCACCAGGAACTCGCGAATCTCATCGCGTTGCTTGTGCTTGAAGTCCTCGATGTGGACCTCGGTTTGAAATCGCTCGCCGGCCCAGGCGGCCATGCCTTCGCGATCCAACCGGGAGTGGCCGGGACCGGAGGAGTAGCGGTACAGAGCGGCCATCACCGGATACTGGGCTTCTTTCTCGTCGTAAGCCCGCTCGGCTCGTTCCTTGACCAACCGCCGGAATTCGTCGGGCTCCAGATCCCGGACCTCGTCGAAGTCCAGTTCGATCCCGAATTTGTTGTGTACCCAAAGCACCGCGCTGCGGAGTCCAAAGTCCTCGTGGAGAAATGGTTCGCCTTCCGACAGATCGATCCGTGAGATGGCTTCGCGCGCCCGTTCGATCAGCATCTCGGCCACCTGTTCGCGGCCCTCCTTCTTCAAGTCGCGGTCGCGCAGATTCAGGCCCCACCGCGTATTGACGAACTTGGTCAGCGCCAGCCAGTTCCACTCGTCGGGCGAGACTTCGTCATCGGTGCTCGGCAGGTTCTCCTCGATGGCGTCCAGCACTTGGGTTTCCGCGAACCGTTCGGCTTCTTCGCGGGCGAACGACTCGGCTTGCTGGAAATCCATGCCGCGGAAGTCGCGTGGCTCCAGGTTGGTCGCCAACCGTTTCCCCGCCCACTTGCAGAAGGATTCGACGCCAAAGTTCCGTTGCAGATATTCCCCCAGGTGATGATCGATCTGGCTGCGCAGGGCGTCCAGAATCAGGTCGCGGCAATTGGCCCCGTCCAGGATGCGCTGGCGGTAACCGTAGACCCGCTTGCGCTGTTCGTCCATCACTTCGTCGTATTCCAGCAGGTGCTTGCGGCCTTCGAAGTGGCGCTCTTCGACTTTCTTCTGAGCCGCTTCGATGCGGCGGGTCACCATGCGGCTCTCGATCGCCTCGCCTTCCTTCATGCCCAGCGATTCGAGGATGCGGCGGACCCATTCGCCGGCAAAGATCCGCATCAGGTCGTCTTCCAGCGACAGGTAGAATCGGCTGCTTCCCGGATCGCCCTGGCGTCCGCAGCGACCGCGCAACTGCAGGTCGATGCGTCGCGCGTCGTGCCGTTCAGTGCCGATCACATGCAGCCCGCCGATGCTCTTGACCAGATCGCCTTCGGCCTTCATGTTCTGTTCCCGCTGGATCTCCAGCACCAGCGAGTCCCATTCCTCGCGCGGCACGTCCAGTCGGGTCGGATACGTGTCTTGCAATCGGGCCCAGGCCATGGTTTCCGGATTGCCGCCCAGCACGATGTCCGTGCCGCGTCCGGCCATGTTCGTGGCGATCGTCACCGCGCTCAGACGCCCGGCCTGGGCGATGATTTCGGCCTCGCGCTTGTGATGCTTGGCGTTCAGCACCTGGTGCTTGATGCCCCGCTTGTCCAGCATTCCCGACAGGCGTTCGCTCTTTTCGATCGACACCGTGCCGATCAGGATCGGCCGACCCTTGCGTTGCAAATTCTTGATCTGCGTGCGGGAAATGGACTCCTTGCGCCGCGTCTCCTGGCGTTGGAACTCGACGGCGTCGTCGCTCTCCTTCAGCAGCGTTCCGGCAACCTGGCTGCCGTCCGCCATTTCCAGAACATCCCAGCGGTTCAAGTGCTCGATCTCTTCGGCGACGGCGATGAACTTCTCGCGCTCGCTGCGATAGATGACGTCGGGATGCTCCAAGCGTCGCATTGCTCGGTTGGTGGGAATCGCGACGACCTCCAGCTTGTAGATCTTCCAGAATTCGTTGGCCTCGGTCATCGCCGTGCCGGTCATGCCGGAGATCTTGGTGTACAGCTTGAAAAAATTCTGCAGCGTGATCGTCGCCAGGGTCTGCGTCTCCTCTTTGACCCGGACGCCCTCCTTCGCCTCGACCGCCTGGTGCAGCCCGTCGCTCCATTGTCGGCCTTCCATCAACCGGCCGGTGAATTCGTCGACGATGACGACGCGGCCTTCTTTGACCACGTACCGCACATCGCGCTGGTACAGATGGTGGGCCTTCAAGGAATTGTCGATCAGGTGAGGCCACTCCATGTTCCCGGCCGTGTAAAAGCTCTCGACGCCGGCCAACCGTTCCGCCTCGCGGACTCCCTCGTCCGTCAAATGCGCGGTGTGGTCCTTTTCGTTGACGACGAAATGCGTGTCGCGTTTCAACATGCGCGCGATGCGATCCGCTTCGGAGTATTTCCGCACGTCGTCGTGGGCCGGGCCCGAGATGATCAGCGGCGTCCGGGCTTCGTCGATCAGGATGTTGTCCACTTCGTCCACGATCGCGTAGTGCAAGCGGCCCTGCGACTGCTGGTACTCCTTCGGATAGCGATTGTCCCCGCGGGCCGCTGGTCGCATGTTGTCGCGGAGATAATCGAAACCGAACTCGTTGTTGGTTCCGTAGGTGATGTCGCAGGCGTAGGCCCGCTGACGCTCCAGAGTCGGCATGTCGCTCTGAATCGTTCCCACCGTCAACCCCAGCCCCATGTACAGCGGACCCATCCACTCCATGTCGCGGCGAGCCAAGTAATCGTTCACCGTGACGACGTGGACGCCTTTGCCCTCGATCGCGTTCAGATAGGCAGCCAGCGTCGCCACCAGCGTCTTGCCCTCGCCCGTCACCATCTCGGCGATCGCGCCCCGGTGCAGGACCATCCCGCCGACCAATTGAACGTCGTAGTGCCGCATCCCGAGGAATCGGCGTCCGCCCTCG
This sequence comes from Pirellulaceae bacterium, assembly GCA_023382975.1. Classification (GTDB taxonomy): domain Bacteria; phylum Planctomycetota; class Planctomycetia; order Pirellulales; family Pirellulaceae; genus SKKK01. The sequence continues at coordinate 259,656 of JAHDXO010000004.1, read as the reverse complement.
CGGCAAAGCGCGAACGCTTCGACCAGCAGATCGTCCAGCGTTTCGCCAGCCCGCAACCGCTCGCGGAACCTCGCGGTTTGCTCGCGCAGCTCGGTGTCGCTCATCGCTTGGAACTTTGGCTCCAGGACGTTGATCGCCTCGACGCGCGGTTGAAGCTTCTTGACATAACGAGCATTGGACGACCCGAACACCGAGGTGATGGTGCGCTCGAAGCCGCGCAATATCCCTCCGAAGAACAGGCTGGTCAGTTCCCAAGTGCGTTCCAAGGCTTCCATTGGTTTATCCGATCCTATGTGGCAAATTTTCTCGTCTGGCAGAAACGGACGTTCTGGCAACTTTGTCGAGCCCTGACTTGATGGACTCCGCAAACCGTTTCTCTCGCTGTCCCGTTCGCGGCGCATTCCGCAGCGGCGCTCTTGGGCTGCCCGTCTGGCAAGATGCGCAACGTCTTAGAATAACGCAGTTTATAGCGATTGATGCAGTGCGGTCAACGCCGGTTGATGCTATCTACTCATTTTGGCGGGTCGTTGGGAATGGTGGTGTTGGCGAGGATCGCAGGCGGGCGAGCGGCTTCGCTGCCTGCATCGCCCGCGAATTCGCGCGATCCTTGACAAAAGCTTTGATGTTTCAAACATTGACATAGACCGCCGGCGGGCGGCAAATCATGTGACTCAGCTTGGAACCTTGGCCCATGCCGTTGATTCAAACCCCAGTCCGGTTTTCATTCGCGAACCTGATGCTGATTCTCGTGGTTATTGCCACTACGGCTGTCGCTTCGGCCCAGATCAAACCTCTGCCTCGTCCCGTACCGGCTCCGTCGCTGTCTGGAGCAGGCGATTGGCTGAACGTCTCGGGCCCGTTGGACCTGAAGGACTTGCGCGGGAAATTCGTCATCTTGGATTTCTGGACCTACTGCTGCATCAACTGCATGCACATCCTGCCGGAATTGAAGAAACTCGAAAAAGCCTACCCGAACGAATTGGTGGTGATCGGAGTCCACTCGGCCAAGTTTGCCACGGAGCGGGATTCGGAGAACATTCGACAGGCGGTGCTTCGATACGAAATCGAGCATCCCGTCATCAACGATGCCAGCATGGTCTTGTGGCGGAAGTATTTCGTGGACGTCTGGCCGTCGTTGCGGGTGATCGATCCCGAAGGGAACGTAATTGCCGAACACCGCGGCGAAATCACCTTCGAGGAGTTGGACGACTACTTGAAACGCACGATCGGCAAGTATCGGCGGGCGGGAACGCTGGACGAGCGACCCGTTCGTTTCGACTTGGAGTTGTACCGGCGTCCCGATACGCCGCTGCGGTTTCCGGGAAAAGTGCTGGCCGACGTCGCAGGGAAACGGTTGTTCATCTCCGACAGCGGCCACAACCGGATCGTTGTCGCCGGCTTCGATGGTCAGTTGCAGGCAGTGATCGGCAACGGCGTAGCCGCTCAGCGGGACGGCGGGTACGACGAAGCTGGATTCGATCATCCTCAAGGAACGGCATTGCACGACGGCAATCTGTACGTGGCCGATACCGAGAACCATCTCGTCCGACGGATCGACCTGAGAACGCAACGTGTATCGACGGTTGCCGGCACGGGCAAACAGGCCCGATCGATACCCAAGCGGGCTCGCACCTCGCCGCGGATCCAACCGTTGGCCAGCCCGTGGGATCTTTGGGTTCATCGCGATGATCTGTTCATTGCGATGGCCGGAACGCACCAGATCTGGCGTCTGTCACTCGGCGACCGAGTGCTCGGTCCCTTCGCAGGAAACGCGATCGAGGACATTGTCGACGGCCCGCCGCTGCCGCCTTCCCCATTCCAGACCGGCTTCGCGTCGTTCGCGCAGCCCAGCGGCCTGGCATCCGACGGGCGTTTGATGTTCGTCGCCGACTCCGAGGGCAGCTCGATCCGAGCCGTGCCATTGGCCGGCGGACCGGTGACCACGATCGTCGGCACCGCCGGATTAGCGAACGCCCGCTTGTTCACGTTCGGCGATCGGGATGGCCCGGCGGCACAGGCCCTGCTGCAGCATCCGGTCGGCATCGCCTATGACGATCAGGCCAAAGCGATCTACGTCGCGGACACGTACAATCACAAGATCAAACGCATCGATCTGCAACCGCAGGTCACGGTCTCGACGGTTCCGATCACGATCGATCCGCCATTGCACGAGCCGTGCGGAGTCTCCGTCGGCGATGGCGTGTTGTACGTGGCCGACACGAACAATCATCGCATCGTCGCGTGGGACATGCATGGCCAGACGGCCGCCCGGACGCTGGAGATTCGGGGGCTGGAGCCGCCTGCCAAAGCCGCGGTCAATCCATTTGGGCCCGTGCCGGGTGCGGTCGAGGTGAAACTGCCTCGCACGGCGGTTCGGCCCGTCGACGGCAACTTGGCTATCGACATTTCGCTGAATTTGCCGCCGGGACACAAGATCAACGCCGACGCGCCGGTCAGCTACGCTGTACAGGCCGGTCGTCCGGGACTCGTCGATGATTCGGTGATCGGCCGGCCGATCCGTATCGAGCAGCCCGGGGAGCGGCTCCAGATTCGGTTGCCTTTGCGAGTAGCCGAGGGAGTCATTCCCATGAAGCTGCACTTGGTGTTCTACTACTGCCGCGAGGGCGCTGAAGCCGTGTGCATGATTGAAAACGTAGCGTGGACCGGCGACATCGATGTCGCTCCGACCGCCGCCGCCGCGACGCTCAGCCTAACGCACCAAGTGCGTTGATTCCGGGGGACTCAGAATTCGCCGAGCACTTGTTCTTCGGCCAGTAGATCCAGCAGCGGAACGTCTGCGCGCGGAATGCGCCGCGCGAGTTCGAACCCGGGTCGAGTCAGCGAGAAGTCCCGAAAGATGTGATGCATGACCAGTCCGGACGCACACAACTGGCGGAATCCGTCCAGGAAACGCACCGTCAATTCCGGATCGTTGCGGCGTTTGAGGAATAGTTGCCGTTCGAGATCCAATTCCACGCACACGGTCAGAAAACGCTCGGACGATTCAAACGCATGGTTCACGCCCTTGATCTCGATCGCACCGCGGTTCCGCGCCGCGTAGAGGATCGCTCGCGCCTCGTCGGTCAACGGCTCAAACGGTTCGGTCCGATTGGCCGCCAAGGCTTGGCTGCACAGTTGGGCAAACGCGATCAAGGTCGGAGCCCCGGCACCCAGCTCTTCCCACAGCACCAACTGGCGGCCATCGTCCGAAAACTGCCTGACGTTGCTGAGCATCGTGTTACCTCGCTGAACCAAGATACACGCACCGTGCGAGCATGAGACACCGTTAGACGCTAACCCCGCGATGGACCGAATTCGTGGACGGCGTCGACCAGGGCGATCGCGTTCTCGACAGGCGTCTGTTGGAGCACGCCGTGGCCCAGGTTGAAGATGTGTCCCGGTCGTCCGGCCGCTTGGTCCAGCACCTGTTTCACACGCTGGCGGAGTTGCGTGCGGTCGGCCAACAGCACGCACGGGTCCAGGTTTCCCTGAACGGCCCGATCGTGTCCGACGGTCTTCCAAGCTTCGTCCAACGGAACTCGCCAATCGACCCCGACCACGGCGCTTCCGGCCTCGGCCAACAACGGCAGCAGAGCAGGGTTGCCTGTCGCGAAATTGATCACGGGGACTCCGGGCGCGATCCCCGCGACGATCTCGCGGACGTAGGGCAGGACATAGGTGCGGTAGTCGTCCGGTCCCAGGCAGCCGACCCACGAGTCGAACAACTGGACACACTGCGCTCCCGCCGCCACTTGCGCGTTCAAGTACCGGGTGATCGCGCGGGCAAATCGCTCCATCAGTGTCCGCCAAGCGCCCGCGTCGCGGTACATCAGCGTCTTGGTGTGGTGGTAGTTGCGGCTCGACCCGCCCTCGATCACGTAGCTCGCCAAGGTGAAGGGCGCTCCGGCGAATCCGATCAGCGGCAGATGCGGCGGCAAATCGCGCCGAGTTTGCCGCACGGTTTCCGTGACGAAGTCGAGCGAATCGACGCTCTCCAGTTCGAACACGCGGTCGACATCCGTCGCCTCGCGCACCGGGTTGTGGATGACGGGGCCTTCGCCTTGAGCGAACTCCAGATCCATTCCCATCGGTTCCAGGATCGGCAGCAAATCGGAGAAGATAATCGCCGCGTCGACGCCCAGACGTCGGACGGCGGTACACATCACTTCGCTGCACAGGGCTGGATCCTTGCACAATTCCAGAAAAGTCGTCTTGGCCCGCACCTCGCGGTACTCGGCCATGTAGCGTCCGGCCTGACGCATCAGCCACACCGGCACCACGTCGCACGGCTCGCGGCGGCAGGCTTTCATGAAGGGGCTGTTGTACCACGGGGCCTGGCGGTCGAGAGCCGACGCGGCGTGCGGCATCGCCTCGATTCGAAACCGCCGCTTCCGGTCCAGGATTTCGCGGCTGCGCTGAGCTGCTAGAGCGACCAGCGGCCCCATCTTGGGATGCTCGGGCTCCAGGTCGACCGGCCAGCCGTACTCGCGCAGGACTTCGCTGGTCGTGGGACCGACCGAACCGATCACCGTCTCGGCCAAGCGACGGCTGACGGCTTCGGCCAGTCCCATCTGCTCGGCCATCTGGACCGTATGTGCGATTTGGACCGCCGCGGTGAACAGGACAACATCCAGTCGCCCGTCGGCCAAGGCCTGGACGTTGGCCCGCAGCGGCGTCTCGTCCTCGGGCAGTTCCCAGCGATAGACTTGGACGCGCAGCACGTCGGCGCCGCGAGCCTCCAAGCCGGCGATCAGGCTGGGATTGGTGATCCCGTACTCCTGCAGGGCCACGGTCTGGTTGGCCACCGGGACGTGAGCATCGATCGTCTGCAGCAATTCGCGCCACGTGTTGGGCTCGGGCACGCGATAGGTCGGCGTCAGCCCGACCTCCTTCATCGCCGCAACCGGCTTCGGCCCGCGGGCGATCGTCACCACGTCCGACAGCGTGTTCAAAAAACGTTGCCGGTCCACATGGCGCACGACCACGTCCAGCAATTGCCGAAAGCCGACTCCAGTCAGAAAGACGACGATTCCGACTTCGCCGATCAGCAGACGGTGCGCGAAATCGATCGTACCTCGCTGGTCTTCCAGCGGCACTTCGCGCATGGAAGGACTGACCGACGCCACGCCGCCGTGCCGTTCGATCAACCTAGCCATCTCTGCCGCTCGGCGGCTCTCGAACGCCCCGACGCGCAAGCCCGAAAAAGTTGTTGTCGATTGGTTCATACCCAGTATGCTAACGATCCTTCCGCCTCTGGACAACGGCGCAGGCACGGACTAGGCTTTACCCGGTTCGTGACGCTACGGTTGGCGGTCGCGTGAGACGATTCGGTCGCAGAATTCGCGAGACTTCGGGGCCGAAAGCTCGCGAATACGGCCACCCGTTTCGCGGCGGCGGCATCTGTTCCCCCTTCCCCGAGGAGATCGGTATGAAACTTCGATGTGCTACTTGGATGATGGTCCGTTCCTTGACTCTGGCCGTTCTGGTCGCGGGCTGGTCGGCGGCTGCCGAGCCGGTGTCGCTGTTCGATGGCCGTACGCTGGACGGTTGGGACGTGATAGGGTGCGAAGCCGAGGTGCAGGACGGAGTGATCCTGCTGAAGGGCGGGAACGGACTCGTGCAGACGGCGAAGAAATACCGAGATTTCGTACTGGACTACGAGTGGAAAGCATTGAAGGAAGACAACTGGGATTCCGGCGTCTACTTCCGCTACGCCGAAGTCCCCGAAGGACGGCCTTGGCCGAGACGCTACCAGGTGAACCTCCGAAAAGGCATGGAGGGCAACCTGGACGGGTTCAACGAAGGCAAGAACGCCGTCGCCACGAAAGCGGGCGACTGGAACCGGTTTGAGCTGACTGTGCGCGGCGCCACGGCCTCGCTGAAGGTCAACGGCCAACCCGCTTGGCAGGTCGACGGATTGGAGGAAGGCGACAGCCACATCGCGTTGCAGGCGGAAGTGCCCGGCGGCGGTCAATTCCTGTTCCGCAACATCCGGCTGACCGCTTTGGACGCTCCGTCCGCCGACGCTGCCGAAATGTGCCAGGGGCTGCCGCTGGTATTCTCGGAGGATTTCGAACAGGGCGCCGGCCGCTGGGATTTGACCGACGACAAGGCTTGGGAACTGCGCGAATACGAAGGCGGCAAGGCGTTCGGCCTGAACCGCCGCATCAGCAACTACCAGCCCAAGGTTCGCAGCCCGCACAACATCGCGCTGATCAAGGATCTGGAGATCGGCGACGCCGTGATCCAGTTCCGCGTGAAGAGCACGCAAGACACCGGTGGCCACCGCGACTGCTGTGTGTTCTTCGGCTACCAGAACCCGACTCAGTTTTACTACGTCCACCTGGGCGCGCGTCCCGATCCGAACAGCGGACAGATCATGATCGTCAACGAAGCGCCGCGCACGCCGCTGACCGACAACAAGAATCCGACGCCCTGGGGCGACGACTGGCACGCGGTGAAACTCGTCCGCCGCGTCGAGGCGGGCACGATCGAAGTCTACTTCGACGACATGGAAAAGCCGCTGATGACCGCCACCGACAAGACCTTCGGCAAAGGCCGGATCGGAATCGGCTCGTTCGACGACATGAACGACTTCGACGACGTCAAGGTGTACGGGAAGTGACCGCAGCGGAATTCCTGCCCCCGTAGCTGAATTCGGGAGAATTCAGACACACGAAGCGAATTCGACCGAGTCTTGAACCGAGCACGGATGGCAAAGCCGAGGCACAGATGACTGCTGCCTCGTCTCGCATCCGTGCTCCGGCTCTGCCATCCGTGCTAGTCGCCGTCTGAATTCTCACGAATTCAGCGACGGAGACCACCGCTCACTCGGCCGAGAACTTATGCACGGTCTTGTGCTGGTAAGTCTCGCCGGGGCGAAGGATGGTGGTGGGGAATTCGGGCTTGTTCGGGGAGTCGGGGTAGTGCTGGGTTTCCAGGCAGAGCCCGTCGTACTGCTGGTAGCCTCCGCTGTCCGCCGAGCCGTCTAGGAAGTTGCCGCTGTAGAACTGCAAACCTGGCTGCGTGGTGTGAATCTCCATCACGCGGCCTGAAGCGGGGTCTTTGACCCGTGCGGCCAATTTCATCTCGCTGATCGAGCCCCGGAGTGCGTAACAGTGATCGTAGCCGACCGGATCGGCCTCGATCTGCTCTAGTCGGGCGCCGATCTTCTCAGGCTTCGTGAAGTCCAGCGGTGTTCCGGCGACGTCAGCCAACTGGCCGGTGGGGATCAATCCCTCGTCGACCGGCAGATACTTGTCGGCGGCGATCTCCAGCACGTGATTGCGGATCGTGCCGGACGACGCACCAGCCAGGTTCCAGTAGTTATGATTCGTCAGATTGACCGGCGTCGCCTTGTCGGTCGTCGCGGTGAATTCCACCACCAACTCGTCGTCGTTGGTCAGCAGATAGACGGCTGTTGCCGTCAAGTTGCCGGGGTAGCCTTCTTCGCCGTCTTTGCTCTGGTAGGTGAATTTCACGCCGACCGCCGACTCGGTCTCCAACGGCACGGCATCCCAGACGACTTTGTTGAAGCCGACGTCGCCGCCGTGCAGATGGTTTTCGCCGTTGTTGGTCGCCAGCGTGTACTCTTGGCCGTCCAACGTGAACTTACCCTTGCCGATCCGGTTGCAGTACCGGCCAACCGTGGCGCCGAAGTACGGATGCTTGCCGAAATAGCCATCGAGCTTATCGAAGCCCATCGTGACGTTGGCTCGGTTTCCGTCTCGGTCGGGAACCTCCAGGGCGACCGTGGTCGCGCCGAAGTTCGTCATCTTCAGTACCGAACCCTTGGCGTTGGTACAGGTGTAGAGGTCGATCTCGACGCCTTCGGCGGTTTTCCCGAACGATGTCTTTTCGATCTTCATGGACGCGGATTCCTCGGTAGTCTGGGGTTCGGGAGCGGGTTCGGCGGTGGGCTGCGGTTCGGGGGCAGGTTCCATAGTAGCCTCCTGTTCCGGAGCTGGCTCCTCAGTGGCCTGCGGCTCGGGAGCGGGTTGCTCGGTAGGCTGCGGCTCGGGAGCCGATTCCTCGGTCGTCTGAGGCTCAGGAGCGGGTTCCACGGTGACTTGCGGCTCGGGAGCGGCTTCGACGTCCGTTACGTGGGACGGCGGCGCTGCGCCGCCGGCGGGACGCTGGGGTGGGGCCTGGGGAGCGCAGGCGGCCAGCGCCAGCAGCAGACTCAAGGCGGTCGCAAAGCGGAGAAGGTGTGGGTTCGGATGCATGGTGTTGGCTCCTTGGGAAAGGGAAAGAATCGATCGGGTCCGCACAGGCTGGCAGCGTGTGCCACGGAGTCCGCACAGGCGGGCAGCCTGAGCTACGATGGTTTACGGAGAGTGAACTTCTGCGATCCACTGCTTCAGCGTGGCCAGATCCTGGCCCAGAGCTTCGATGTTGGGCTCGACGTCCGCTTGTTCCAAATACTCGATATGCAGCGAGAACGGTCCTTGAAACGCGGCTTGTTGGCAGCGGCGAAGGAAGTTCCGGTCGACGCGGCCTTGGCCCAGCGGCACGTTTTCCGGTTGGTTGCCTTCCCAGCGGAAATCCTTGACGCAAACGGCGCCCAGGTGCGGTTCCGCGACGTTCTGCAATACGGGCCAAGCCAAACCGGCCTCGGCCACCGCATGGCGGATGTCAAAGGCGAATCCAATCTCGGCGACGGGGATTTCGTCGATCAAGGATTGGAAGTCCCAGACGGTGGCCCCGACATACCTCGCTCCGGCATGGTTTTGGTATAGGCCCTGGATGCCGATCTCCCGGTTCATCGCCGCGAGTTCACGGACGACGGGCCGAACCGCATCCAATTGCGGTTTGACGGGACGGTCCAGGTCGTAGGTGTAGTACCCCATGCGGTAGCGTTTCACGCCCAAACCTGCGGCCAGACGCAGCAGTTTCTCGTCGGTCGGCTGATCGGCTCGCGTGACCGAAGTGGTCATGATCGTCAGTTCCAAGCCGTGCTTCGCCAGAGCCTCGACCAGCTTGGGCAGGTCCTCTTCGGCACGTTCCGGCAGCACCTGCCCCTTGGCCCGCACGGTGGCTTCGACACCGTCGAACCCCAGGCGAGCGATCGTCTCGGCCAATTGCGGGTAGGAAAGCGGCCCGAGGAATTTCGTGAACGCGCAGATCGGGTTCTTCGCCGGCTCGACTTCTGCGGCACTCGTCGGTTTCGGCCAAGTCGCCAGTGCAGCCGTCGCCAAGCTGCCGGCCAGGAATCCACGTCGTGATATGTCAGGTGTCTTCATCTTCATGGGCTCCCAAAACGATCAGTTTGTAAATATTCCGCCCATCGATCAAGCGGTCGCGGCCACGATTCCCGCCTCGACCGCCAGGCAGATCCGATCCAGTTCATCCAACGAGATGGACAAGGGCGGCATGATCACGACGACGTTGCCCAAGGGCCGCAGCCATACGCCATGCCGCATCGCTTCGTTGCAGACCGAGATCCCACGCTTCTCGTGCCACGGATAGGGCTCTGCGGTCGTGCGGTCCTGGACAAGTTCGACGCCTGCCATCAGGCCGTGCTGCCGGACGTCGCCGACATGGTCCAAACGAGCGATGCGGGCAAGGTGCTCGGCCAGTCGCTCGATCTTGGCAGGCATCTTGTCGAGCGTGCGTTCCTCGTCGAACACGTCGAGCGACGCCAGGGCGACGGCGGCCGACAGCGGGTTGCCGCCGTACGTGTGGCCGTGAAAAAATGTCTTTGCTTCGGCGTATTGGCCGAGAAATGCCTGCCAGAGCTCGTCGGTCGTCAACGTGGCCGCCATCGGCAGATAGCCTCCGGTCAAGCCCTTGCCCAAGCACATCAAATCCGGTGTGACGTGCTCGTGCTGGCAGGCGAACATGCGGCCGGTGCGGCCGAAGCCGACGGCGACTTCATCGGCGATCAGCAAGACGCCGTACTGGCGAGTCAACCGACGGATTCCGGCCAGCAGACCGTCGGGATGGACAACCATCCCGGCCGCGCCTTGAACCAGTGGCTCGATGATCACCGCGGCGATCTCGTCGTGACGGTCGCGGAGACACGATTCCAGTTGGTCCAGATAGTACTCTCGCGCCGCCTCGCGCGTCACGCCGGGGGGCAGCCGGTAACAGTCCGGCATCGGCAGACGGATCGCGTCGAACAACAGCGGCCGAAAGATCTCGTTGAATCGATCGACGCCCCCGACGCTCACAGCGCCCAGCGTGTCGCCGTGGTACGCATCGCCGAACGCCACGTACTTCGTCTTTCGCGGATTCGGGACGCCGCACTGTCGCCAGTACTGAAAAGCCATCTTCAGCGCGACTTCGACTGCCGATGCGCCGTCGCTGGAGAAGAACACGTGCCGCAGGCCGTCGGGAGCCATATCCACCAAACGCTTGGCCAACCGGACGGTGGTCGGATTGGACATGCCCAACGAAGTCACGTGCGCTACCCGGTCCAATTGCTGGCGGATCGCCTCGTTCAATCGCGGATGAGCGTGCCCGTGGACGTTGCACCACAGACTGCTGACGCCGTCTAGGTACTCTCGTCCGTCGATATCCACCAAGACACAGCCGTGAGCGCGCTCGATCAGCAACGGCTCGTATTCGGCCATTTGGGTAAAGGCGTGCCAGACAATCTCGCGATCCCAGCTCCGAAGTTCTTCAAGTGACTGCGTCATATCAACGTTCCAGCCACTTGGCAATACGTTCGGTATGTGGCGTTCGCGGCCCGGTTCGGCGTCGCGCTTCTTCTAGCACGTCGGCCGGGATCTTTCCCGGCTGTACGACCTGGTTGTCTTCCAAGGTGATCCGTTCCTGTTTGGTGTCGTTGTAACGCACAGCCGGCACGCCGTCGGCGACCTCCAACAAGTTGTGTTGCACCGTGTTCACCCAGCCGTTGTGAAAACGCAACGGCGAGCGGTCGATCCGGTAGATCACGTTCTGTTCGACCAGGAAATGTCCCGTTCCTTGATCCAAAAACATGCCGTTGCTCTCAGCGCGGCCCACGTTGGCCGGAGCGTCGTGGATCAAGTTGCCTCGCAGCGCCGAGCCCGGTTGCGAACCAAGCGCATAGATTCCGCCACCGTCGGACAGTACCTGCATGACGTGATGCAGATGGTTGTCGAGCACCTGGGTTTCTTCGTTGGGGGTCATCTCCGGTTCGGGCCGATTGGCCGGATTCCACCACATCCAACCGACCGAGACACCCGTGTAGGGGACCTGACGCACTTCGTTGTTGGCGATCGTCGTTGGGCCGGCCAATCCGACCCAGATGCCTACCGCACCGAACAGTTCCTGACCGCAATGCTGAACCAGGCAATCGGTAATCTGGTTGCGCGCCGCCGCCTGTTCCGCTGCCACCCGCCACCACGGTTCTTGGCCGACCTGTCGCGTCTGACCTTCACCGACCATGATGCCGTTGCCGCCGACGTCGTCGACGACGGTCCCAACGGCCCGGCATTCGCGGCAACCGCGCGCGAACCACAGCCCGGACGCGCCGACATGCTGGATCGAACCGTCTTGGAAGCTGCAATTCTCGGCCAAGTCGAGCTGGACCGCCGCCGGATCCGCCTCCAGATGTCCGACTCCCTCAGCCATCCCGGCGGTCCAATAGGTACAAGCCTGACGCCCCCAGTAGATGCCACCCGGCGGACTCCAGCCGCTGTGTTCGAAGCCGATGCCGATGAAATGCAAATTCTTGACGGGTCGCTGCGAATCGACATCGCCGCGCATGACGAGCAACCGATCCGCGCGAGGGGCGATGATCGTGACGCCGTCGGGCGTTTCGCCGACCATCGGCCAGTAGCGCAGGACGCCAGTCGCTTCGTCCAGATGCCACTCACCCGCCGCGTCCAGAAACTCGCGGGAGTTCTCCATGAAGTAGCGCGGCTGTTTTTCGAACCAATCCATCACGGCCCAACTCGCCGGCCCGCCGATCTGTCCGCGGACCGTCAGAGTCCGGGACGTTTCATCGATCGATTGGACGGGGACTCGCGAAATCGACCAGTCGTGAAGAAAGACCAGTTCGGTTCGGTCCAAATCGTGTACCTGTCGCAGATCGCCCGCGGCGTACTGGAAGTTCGTTCGGCGATCTGCGCCGACTTTTTCCGCGCGGAGAAAACCCTGGTTCGGATGGCGTGCCCGCACCGCTCGGCGGTCGCCGACGTACAGTTGCCGAAACCGCCATTTTCCCGATTTGGCGTCCGGGACCGTCGTCTCCCAGATGCCTTCCGGGGTAACTTTCCAGCCATCGATCACCTGTCCCCCACTGACGACCGGCCATTGGCCGTCGGCGGCTCGATAGACCACACGGAATTGGGCGTTGCCGCCATCGTCCGGGCCGAACTGCAGCGGACGGTCGATGCGATAGGTTCCGCCATGCACGATGACGGTGATGTCCGACTTCAGTCCCTGGGCCGTCAATTGCCGAACTGCTTGTTGAGCCCGACCGATCGACGCAAAGGGCTGTTGGCTCGCGCCGGCGGCACGGTCGTCTCCCGCGGGCGACACGTGGAATTCCGCTCCACGGGCCAAACTCGAGCACAAGCATCCGACGATCAAAATCCGGACCATCCAGTTTCCCGCCTCGTTCATGCGTCTCCTCCCTTCGAGATGTTTGCAGTAAGATACCACAAAACCGCATCGCGTTGGCGTAGCCGGATTCGTGAGAATTCGGATTTTTCCATGCCTCCGAATTCTCACGAATTCGGCCACGGAATCTGCGTAGCCGGATTCGTGAGAATTCGGATTTTTTCCATAGCGTCCGAGTTCACGCGAATTCGGGTACAGGGGATCATCTTGGACAAGACTGAACGACACCGAACGGAAATCCTGCACATTTTGAGCCGAGCTGCAGGTCCGGCCAATTCCGCCGAAATTTCCCGTCTTCTGAGCAAGGCCGGGTATCCGCTGAATGAACGCACCGTCCGTTTGTACTTGCAGCAAATGGACGCCGAGGGGCTCACCCATCGGAACGGACGTCGTGGCTCCACGATCACCGACAAGGGGATTGCCGAACTGCATGTCTCGGACGTGATGCAGCGAGTAGGCTATCTGTCGGCCAAGATCGATCAGATGACCTATAACATGACCTTCGACTTGGCGACTCGAACCGGTCGAGTGGTCGTGAACACTTCAATCGTCGATCCGCACCAACTGGCCGACAGCGTCAAGGAAGTCTGCGAGGTGTTCGCGCGGGGCTACGCGATGGGGAACCGCTGTGCGGTATTGGGGGCGGGCGAGGCGGTGGGCGACGTCACGGTACCGCCGGGCAAGGTGGGCTTCTGCACCGTCTGTTCGATCACCCTGAACGGTGTGTTGTTGAAACATGGTGTCCCTACCGCCTCGCGTTTCGGCGGTCTGGTGGAGCTTCGCGACGGACGCGCAACGCGTTTTGTCGAAATGATCCACTACGACGGAACGAGCATCGATCCGCTGGAAGTCTTCATCCGCAGCGGGATGACAAACTACCGAGGCGCGATCCGGGACGGCAACGGCTTGATCGGCGCCAGTTTTCGCGAGCTGCCGGAAGACAGTCTGGAACTGGTGTTGAGCCTGAGCGAACGGCTGTCTGAAGTCGGGCTGGGGGCCTTTATGGAGGTCGGGATGCCCGGCCAGCCCGTGCTGGGTTTGCCCGTCAGTCAGGGCCGCATCGGCTCGGTCGTCATCGGCGGCCTGAATCCGATCGCCATTTTGGAGGAACTTGGCCATCGCGTCTACTCGCGAGCGCTGTCCGGTCTGCTGGAGTACAACCGGTTGTACTGCTACGACGAACTGCCGGGCATGTTGAGAGCGCATCTGTAACGCAAGCGAACGCAAGTGAGCCGCGAGCGCCGAGCGCGATTCACTCGGTCGAGAGACCGGCCGCGGCGCGGGCAAACCGGCCGCTGCAAGTTCCCGGGTGGATCAAACGACCTGATGGGTGATGGCCCGCGACAGGTCGTCGGGATTGACGGGCTTGACCAGATGCTCGTCGAAGCCCGCCTCGAGCACGGCCTGACGGTCCTCGGCGCGCCCGTAACCGGTCAGTGCGATCAGTCGGACGCCTCGGCAACGGTCATCGGCTCGGGCGAGCCGCGCGACTTCGTGGCCATTCAACCCTGGCAGTCGCAGATCGATCAGCGCCACGTCGGGCCGAAGCTCGGCGATTGCTTGCAGGCCGCCCGGGCCGTCGTTCGCCGTCATCACTTGATGGCCGTCCAGTTCCAACAGTTGCCGCAGCATCTCGCGGTTGTCGCGCTCGTCCTCGACGATCAGCACGCGCCGCGGCCCGACGGCGTTTGTCACGCCGCGGGACTTACTAGCCGCCGGACGTTCGTCGGTCAGCGGCAGCCGCACGACGAACTCGCTGCCTTGCTCCGGACCGTCGCTAAACGCTTGGACGGTGCCCCCATGCAACTCGACCAGTTGCTGGACCAGCGTCAGACCGACGCCCATTCCGCCCTCGTCGCGATGCACGGGGTCGTCGGTCTGGATAAACAAATCGAAGATACTGGTCAGCATTTCAGCGGGAATTCCGCGGCCGTTGTCGCGGACTCGCAGGACGGCCTGCGAGCCCTCTCGCTCGAGGACCAGGCGGATCTTGCCGCCGGGCGGCGTGTATTTCACGGCGTTGGACAGCAGGTTGGCCTGGATCTGCAGCAGCCGGGAGCAATCGCCGCGCACGTACAGGGGGCGGTCCCGCAGTTCCACCTCGAGTTCGTGCCGTCGCTGCTCGATCTGCGGGCGGACACTTTCCGCGGCGTCGTCGACCATTCGCGTGAGGTCGCAGACGCTGGTCCGCAGACGGATCTTGCCCTGGGTGACGCGGGACACATCCAGCAAGTCGTCCAGCAGGCGAGCCATTTGGCCGCCCTGTCGCTGAATCACGCGGCAAGCCTGTTGCAGCAACTCGGGATCGCCTTCCCCCGCCCGGTCGAGCAGGCGGCTGGCGTTCATGACGGCCGCCAAGGGATTGCGCAGCTCGTGCGAGAGCATCGCCAGAAAATGGTCGCGGCGCCGCACCGCGTCGCGCGCCTCACGCTCGGCGTCCTTCAGTCGCTTGATGTCCTTGGCGATCGACGCGATCGCTACCGGGTTGCCGTCTTTGGCTGTCAGCAGGGACAGAGTCAGCAGCACCGGCAGCTTGTCGCCCGATTTGCTTTGGCGAACGGTTTCGATGTTGCGCACGTGTTCCTGCTTTCGGCAGCGCGCCCGCAACTGGCGGGACGCTTCGCGCCGGGAGGCTGGCACCAGCAGGTCCACACTCTGACCGAGCAGTTCTTCCCGCTTCCAGCCGTAGATCCGTTCCGCTTCGTTGTTGACGTCCACGATGCGGCCGTTCAGGTCTTCGATGATGATCGGATCGGCGCCGTCCATGAACACCTTGGACATCCGCAGAAGTTGCCCCTCGGTCTGTTTCAGAACCGACACGTCGACGATCGTGACGACCACGCCGCTGGCCTGTCGATTTCCCAGGTAGGGCAGCACCCGCAACAGGTACCAGACACCGCGGACGTCCTGGACCTCGCACTGGTAGACGTTCTGCGTCTCCAGCACCGTTCGGATCTCGTGCACCAGCCCCTCGTGGACGATGCTGTGGGTAAACGTCGAAATCCGGCGGCCTACGTCGTGGGGCAGCAGATCGAAAAACCGGCCGATCATCGAGGTGAATTTGCGAATGCACAGATCCCGGTCCAGGAACATGACGCCGATCTCGGTGCTGTGCAGCAGCGAATCCATGTCGGCGGTCATTTGTTCGAGTTCGGCGATCTTTCGCTGGTACTCGGCGTTGACGGTGTACAGTTCCTCGTTGACCGAATGCAGTTCCTCGTTCGTGCTCTGCAATTCTTCGTTCGACGCGACCAGTTCTTCGTTCGTGGCCTGCAGCTCTTCATTGCTGGTCTCCAATTCTTCGATCGTGGCCTGCAAGTTCTCCTTCGTGTACCGCAACTCGACTTCGAGCGATTCCAGATGCTCGCGCGATGCTTGGCCCAAGTCGAGTTCGTCGATTCTCGGCGCAGTCGCCGCCTTGGCGCT
The DNA here is from genome assembly GCA_023382975.1 of Pirellulaceae bacterium. GTDB lineage: Bacteria > Planctomycetota > Planctomycetia > Pirellulales > Pirellulaceae > SKKK01. The sequence goes on along the minus strand of JAHDXO010000004.1, from coordinate 243,678 downwards.
GGTCGACTCGAGCGTGACCAGGCTGTAGTGGACCCCCGTGGTGTCGTCCAGCAGCGGTTCGACGGTGATGTTCAATTGCTCGTCCATCTCCGCCAGGCGGACGCGGACGCCTTTGTAGACGACGGCCTGTTTGTGCGTCGCCGCCCGCTGCAACGCCCCGGCCAGCGGGGTTCGCAGGTCTTCGTGCAGCAGGTCCAGCACGTCCACGGTGTGGCGGCCGTCGCGGATGATCAGGTAGCGCCCGGCCTGGCCGAAACTGTGGACCAGTTCCAGTCGCTCGTTGACCAGCAGACTGGGCGGCATGTGCTTTTTCAACAGCACGTCGTAGACGCGGTTCAGCGTGCTGTCTTTGGGCCGCGGCAGTTCGAGCGAAGACCGCGCCCCGACAGCGCCGGGTGCGATGAAGCCGGACGACAAGGGGAATCGCATGTCGGCCGGCAATCCGACGTCCCGCCGCTTGCGGTACAGTTTCCACTGGTTGTCCAGCGTATCGAACTCGGAGGCCAGATCCCCGGGACTCTCGCTCGGCCCCAGGAACAGGAGGCCTCGGGTCTTGAGCCCGAACAGGAACAGCGACAGCACCTTTTTCTGAGCCGGCGCGCTGAAATAGATCAGCAGATTGCGGCAGGTGATGAGATCCATCTTGGTGAACGGAGCGTCCTTGATCACGTTGTGCGGCGCGAAAACGATCAGCCGCCGCAACTCGGGCACCACCTGGAACGAATTGCCGTGCCGGGCGAAGTATCGCTCTAGCCGCGTCGGTGTCACTTCCGACAACGCCGATTCGTCGTAGATGCCGGCACTGGCCAATTCCAACGAGGCGCGATGCACATCGGTGGCGAAGATCTTGATGTTCTGTTGGCGTCCCACTTCCTCGAAGTGCGAGTGCAAGGCCATCGCCACCGAGTACGCTTCCTCGCCCGTGGCGCAGCCGGCCACCCAGACGCGGATCTCGTCCTGCGGATTTCTGCGATTCAGGATGTTGGCGACGACTTCCTTCTCCAGCCGCTCGAATGCTTCCCGGTCGCGGAAAAACTTGGTGACCCCGATCAGCAGATCCTTGTAGAGGGCACTCAATTCGGCCGGATCATGGCTCAAGCGTTCCGCGTACGCATCCAGATCCAGGGTCTGGTTCAGCAGCAAGCGGCGCTCGATTCGCCGCGTCACCGTGTTGGGCTTGTAGTACGAGAAATCGATGCCGTACTGCTCGCGCAACAGCTTGATCACCGTCTGCATCGCGTCCTGGTTCGTCAGGTCCGCCCCGTCGGCGTGCGACCAGCGGACGCCCCGCGGCTGGCCGACGTAATTCAGCAACGCCGCCGGGATCTGCTCCGGCGCCATGACCGCGTCGACCATTCCTGTGTCGATCGCGCTGCGCGGCATCCCGTCGAACTTGGCCGTTTCGACACTCTGGACCAGAACCAATCCGCCCGCTTCGTGGATCTCGCGGATGCCTCGCGAACCGTCGCTGCCCGTTCCGGACAGAACGATGCCGATCGCCAAGTCGCCCGCGTCCTGGGCCAGCGAACGAAAGAACGTGTCGATCGGCAAGGACAGCCCCTGCGTGGGATCCTTGTCGGTCAGCAACAGCCGCCCGCCCGAGATGATCATCTCTTTCTTGGGAGGAATCAGATAGATCGAATTCGGCTCGACCTGCATTCCGTCCTCGACGCGATGGATGGCGATGTCCGTGTGCCGACGCAGCAGCTCATCCATCAGGCTCTTGAAATCGGGCGACAAATGCTGGATGACGACGAACGCCAAGCCGCTGTCCGGCCGCATGTTGTCGAAGAATTTCTCCAACGCTTCCAATCCGCCGGCCGACGCACCCACGCCGACCACATGAAACGAAGGCCCCCACTCACGCGGCTTTCCAGGCCGCGCCTCCGGCACGGTCTGATCCATCGGTGCATTCTCCTTGTTAACGACTTTCGGTTCTCGGTTGGTGATCTCGTGCGGTTTCAAGGCGAGAGGTAGCGGGTAGCCGAACTCGTGCGACTTCAGTGATCGAGGAAGTCTCACGACCTCCGCTACCAAGTTCAAGGACCTGGACCGAGCGAGCCATCGATACTATTGCCCTATTCTTGGGCCTTGATCATCTTTTTGTAGTGCAGCACACGGCAAGTCGCGGAAAAATAGTTTCCCCGCTTTGCGCAGACGCCCCAAGTTTTCGCTGCTAGGGGTTTGCCGCCCTTTGATCGAGGCCCGCTTGGAATGTTTCCGTCACCGGAACGCGGAAACCGAGCAGTACCTTCGATTCTGCCTCGTCGCCGGGCGGGTACTGGCCGTGAATGGCATAGCCATCGCCGTCGAGCGTCAACACCAGAATCCGCTGTTCGGCAGGATCGACAATCCAGTACTCGGTGATTCCCGCAATCGCATAGTCGCGACGTTTGTCTTCGTAATCGCGCACACGCCTGGCCTCGTCGCCGCTGACGACCTCGACGACCATGTCGGCGGGCCCGCCGGAACGTTCGCCGAAACGATCAAGATGGTTCGCCAGATAGACGGCGATATCCGGCTCGCGGTATGTTTCGCTCCGCAGTCGCATTCGGTAAGGTGCCGCAACCGCGTCTCCCAGGCGATGATCCGCTAGGAAGGTCAACACCAAGTTCAAGAGATAGTGGACGATCTTCTGATGCGATTTCGTCGGCATTTCCGGTACCTCGATGCGTCCATCGACCAATTCCACCAGTTGGTTCAGCGATTCCGTGAAGGACAGGTAAGCGCCTGCGCTCCAATGGCCCTGAGGCGGAAACAACCGGGCAATCTGCCATGCTGGTTCCAAGGTCACGTCGGGCATGGAAGTGGGAGTAGACGTCATGGGCACGATCCTGCTGCGACCAAAACCGCGGGGACGAACATCGACGGAGATTATAGCGTTCAAACCCGCAGACAGCCAACCGACCAACCAGCCGCGCGACGAGCGGTCGCCCTAGCGGGTAGCGACGCTCAGGCATCCTGGGCCAGCAGCGGACGCGGCTCGTTCCACTGGCCGCGGGTAAAGTCGGGCACGGGCACCGGCATGCTGCCGCCGGCGACCGAGGCGATGCTCAGCGGAAAGACGCTTGACCACGCCGCGGCATCGTACACGGTCATGTCCAACGGACGGCCCGCCCGCAGGCATTGGATCAGCCGCCAGTTCATCAGAAAGTCCATCCCGCCGTGCCCGCCCGACTCGATCGCCTGCGACTTGAGCTTCTTCCAAAGCGGATGTCCGTGCTCCTGGAAGTACGGCTCCAGATCGGTATCCCAGGCGTGACCCGGGGTCTTGCCTTTCAGAAAGATCCGCGGCGGATAGTCGCGAAAGGTGCCTTGGGTGCCGCAGACCATGTTGATGCGGTCGTAGGGCCGAGGTGTCACGATATCGAACTGGACCATGATCGAACGCCCGAGCGCGGTCTTGATCAGCGTGGTGTTCACATCGCCGCAGGCGTACGCTTCCTGGTGGCGCGGATCGCCCGCGGGCAGTTGGTCGCGAACTAGGCTCAGCGACCGTTCGCAGGAACTCATCGACACCAACGTCGAGAATCGGTCGCCGCCGTGGACGTCCATGTACATTGCCACCGGTCCGAGCCCGTGAGTTGGGTAGAGATTGCCGTCGGACTCTTGCAGATGCCGACGGCGCCAGACCGCACTGTCAGCCGTGCCGATCAAGCCTTCGGCGAACGGGTGCAGGTATCCGGCTTCGCCGTGGGTCACTTCGCCGAACATGCCCTGGCGGACCATGTTCAGCACCAGCATCTCGATCTCGCCGTAGCAGCAGTTCTCCAGCATGATACAGTGCCGCTGTGTCCGTTCGGCCGTATCGACCAAATCCCAGCACTCCTGCAGGGTGATCGCGGCGGGCACTTCGATCGCGACATGGCGACCGGCGTTCATCGCCTCGACCGCCATCGCCGCGTGACACTCCCACGGCGTGGCCACATAGACCAAATCGACGTCGTCGCGCTGGCAGAGGCGTTCGAAGTCGGTTTCGCCGGCCGAGTACCCGGCGGGTGCGGGCTGGCCCTTCTCCGCCACTCGCGCCTGAGCCGCCGCCGTTCGTTGCGCGACGATGTCGCAGACAGCCGTTATCGCCACGCCGTCGAGATCCAGCAGATTTCGCAGCAGGCTCATACCCCGTCCGCCCATTCCGATCATTCCGATGCGGACCCTGTCCATCGGCGGATGTGCGAGCCCCAGCACGCTCGATTGTCCTGGTCGGCGCGCCGGATCGCGCTGGCCGCCCGGCTCCGCCGCCCCCGCACCCAGCGCTGCCGCGGCGCACACGCCCATCGCCCGGATCATCCCCCGCCGCGAAATCCCCTGTTCGTCTGCCGTTGCCATCGCTGCTCTCCCTTCGTGCCACGGATGCGATACTCGACGATGCCCGCGAACTGGACGCGGGGCTTGTTTGCGCCCGATCAATTATCCGCGTCCCTCGGCCCGCTGGACAGCCACCTATCGTCGATCCGGCTCGGAGGTGTTGCAGGACGGCGGGACGGAACGGGTCTAGCCGCCGCTGACGGGCGGGATGCAGGCGACTTCGGCATCCGGCGGCAGGGCGGTCGCGTCGTCTGCGTACTGGTTGTTGACGGCGAACAGCGAGTGCCGCGCGGTCGCGTCGAGTGCCGGGAATTGCCGAGCGATCGCCGCCCGCAAGTCGGCCACCGTGGCCGTGTCGGGCAACTCGATCTGTACTGTCTCGCGATCCACCGCCTGGCGCGCCGCGGCGAACAGTTTCAATTGAATCTTCATGTCACCACCAGTTCTTCGCCTCGGGTGGTCAGCAGCGAGCCGAGTTCGGGCATCAAGTCGTAAGACAGGGCCAGGATCTTGAGCGGATGGATGGTCGGCTTGCTCGTGCCTTGCTCCATCTGGATTTTGCACGCGCTGCATTCCGTCACTCCGGCCTGAATCCCGGGCTCGCGCAGCGAAGCGATCACACCCCACCCGGCCCGCAGGCTGCTGCGATAGTTGTCGCGTTTCAACCCGAACGTTCCGGCCATGCCCGAGCAGCCTCGGTCGATCCGTTGGACAACCAGGCCGGGGATCAGTCCCAGGAGGTTTTCGCCGGGGCTGCCGAAGCCGAGGGCTTTCATGTGGCATGGCAGGTGGTAGGCCAGGGTTGCATTGACTGGCTTGAAATCCAGTTCCAGCTTGCCCGACTGGTGCATTCGCCACAGGTACGAGCAGGCCTCGCTCGAGTTCTTGGCAACCAGCCTCGCGTCGTCTTCGTCCAACAGGCTCAGGTATTCGTGCTGCAAGCACAGCGCGGCGGTCGGTTCGGTGCAAACGACGTGGTACCCTTGGCGGACGGCGTCGGCCAATAGCCGCACATTTCGCTTGGCGAAGTGCCGCGCCCGGTCGGCGGCGCCCAGGGCGATCGCCGCCGCGCCACACTGCACCTGGCCGGGAGCGACGTAGACCGCGACGCCGTTGTGTTCGAGAACCGCGACCAGGGCCCGGGCCAACTGCGTATCGTGCCAGTTCGCGTAGATGTCCACGAAGTACAGCACCTTCTGGCCCCCGCGCCGCGGCGGACGCGTCAAGCGGCGGCGATGGGCCCACTGCAGGAACGGCCGACTGTCAAAGCGGGGCAGCTTGCGCCCCTGCGCGATGCCCATGATCTTCTCCAGCAGCCACCGCATCCGGCGGTTGCGGATCGCCCAGTTGCCCAGCGGCGCGAGCGACGATCCCCAAGCGGCGAACAAATCCATGCGGACCAAGCACCAGTCGACGAACCGCAAGCCGTTGGCCGCCACGTACTGGGCCTTGGCCTCCTGGACCAACTTGGGAATGTCCACCCGGGCCGGACACTCGAAGCGGCATTGGTGGCAGTTGACGCACAGGTCCATGATGGCCTTGACGTCCTCGCGGGTCAGCGAGGCCGGTTCCATCCGCCCGGTCATGACGGCCCGCAGCAGATTTGCTTTGGCCCGCGGCGACGCCTCCTCGCGCGGCGCGAAGCGGAAGATGGGACACATCCGCTCCTCGGGGCTGAGCGTCCGGCAACGCCCGCAACCGTTGCACGCCTGGGATTCGTAGGCCAATCGCCCATCGTCCCAGATCAGTTTCAAGTCCACCAGCAGCGGCGGAGTTTCGTCGGTCGCCGCCACGGGCGGAGCGATCTCCGGCGGCACGAGCGTGGGGGGACGCAGGTTCTTGATCAAGGGCTGAGGCGCTTCGGCGACGACTTTGCCCGGATTGAAGATGTTCTGCGGATCAAAGATCCGCTTGACCTCGCGAAAGACGTCGTACAGCGGCCCGCACTGGCGGCGGACGAACCAGGTGCGGCTGAGCCCCGAAGCGTGCTGGGCGCTGATCGTGCCCCCGACCCGCAACACTTCCTCGTACAGGTCCGTCGCCAGTTCCTGCATGGTCCGCAGATGCTGCGGGTCCGCCAGATCCAGAAACGGCCGGAATTGCAGTTGACCGTGGCCGACATGTCCAAACATCGACGCGGTGACGGCGTGCGCCTTGAAGACGTTCTGCGCCCGCACCAGGAACTCGGGAACCACGTCCGGCGGCACCGCGATGTCCTCGATGAATGGCAACGCGCGCGAGTTGCCTTTCAGCCGGTACAAGGTTGTCACCACTCGCCGCGAGAGACGCCAATAGAAATCGCGTTCGTCCTTTTCGAGCGTTACGCGGGCATCGAATGCCAGCCGCTGGTGGCGCGTCATGTCGACCACGATCTTCCGGAGCAGGTCACCCACCTGGCCGGCGTCGTCGGCACCGTATTCGACCAGCAGCATCGCCTCGGCGTCCATCGGGATCAACAGCTCGTAGCGCACATCCAGCTCGCGGGCGATCGTCAGCAAGCGGCGATCCATCAGGTCGCAACTCGCCACCCCGCGGCGAACGATGTCCAACGCCGCCCGGGCCGCCGCATCCAAGCGGTCGAAGAACAGCAGGGCCAAACCGCGGTACCGGGGGACGGGAACGGTGCGCAGCCGCGCTTCGGTGATCAACCCCAGCGTGCCTTCGGAGCCCACCATCAACTTGGCCAGATCCAGCCGACCGTCCTGCAATACGTCGTGCAATTGATAACCGCAGCGATTCAAGGCCGAACGCGTTTGGTTCTGAGCGATCAACGGTTCCTCGCGCCGCACCAGTTCGGCGACGCGGCGAACCAGTTGCTGCCGCTGCGGAGCGAGGGATTCCGCCGCGGGATCGTCCACCTCGTGCTGCCCCGCCTCGATGACCTGCCCGTCGGCCAGCACCATTTGCAGGCTGACGACGTGCTGCCGAGCCGACCCGTACCGCAGCCAATGCGAACCCGAGGCGTCCAGCGCCAGCACGCTGCCCATCGTCGTCACGCTGCGAGTTGCCGGGTCGGGTCCGAACATGCGTCCCGTCTTGGCCAGTTGCCGATTCAGGTGCGCCAGGATCACCCCGGGTTGCAGATGGACGGTCTCGTGGTCGATGGCGATGATCCGCCTCATGCTGTGCGAGAAGTCCAGCACCAGTCCCGGTCCCAGTGAATCGCCAGCCATCCCCGAGCCCGCGCCGCGAGCGTGAATGGCAATCCCGTTCTCGGCGGCGTACTGGACGCAAGCCACCACGTCGCCCAGTCCCCGGGGCCGGACAACCCCTAACGGAACGATCTCGTAGATGCTGGCGTCGCTAGCATACATCTGCACGAAGGCGTCGTCGCAACGTACTTCGCCATCCAGAAGGCCACGCAAATCGGCTTCAACTCGATCCTTTTCCATAGCGATATCGTCGCACCGGAATCCCTGGGGGGCAAGGTGGCTGCCTCTCGCCGAACGGTCCCCAAGCCGTTCGGGCCGGAGCAAGCGGTGTGGTACTTAGCTGGAACTGGAAGAACCTCGGAGCAAGATTTTCGGAATTTGGAATTTCCTGCCAATCCGAGCTGCCGGTCGTTTGGCAGAACGGTTGCCAGAGGGTAAAACGGACCGCCGACCCTTCATTCGACGATGGAGAACAATCGATGCCACAGGATTTGATCGAGCAGTTTCTGGCCGGATCGCCTCATGCCGTGGCGGGCGCTTCCCGAGATCGCGATAAGTATGGCAATAAAGTGCTTCGGGCCTATCAACAGCGGCAACGCTTGGTTTATCCGATCAACCCCGCCGCGACGGACATCGAGGGTCTGCAAGCGTACGCGGACCTAAGCCGCGCCCCGCTACCGCTGCACGGGGTCTCGATCGTCACGCCGCCCGAGGTGACCGAACAGATCGTCGAACAAGCTGCTCGCCTTGGAATTCGATACCTGTGGATGCAGCCGGGGGCGGAAAGCGATCGCGCCATCCAATCCGCCCGGCGTCACGGTATCCACGTGATCGCCGGCGGTCCCTGCATCCTGGTTTCGCTCGGATTCCGCGAAGAACCGATGAAACGTCACACCGATTTCTGAAGATACTTCTCGGGGAATTTCCACGGATCGCGATACTCGGGACGCGCCAGACGCCGAGCCTGCGGGTCGTCCAGGATCTGTTCGGTCGCCGGGTCAAACCGCACCGACCTTCCCAAACGATACGACAGATTGGCCAGCGTCAGGGCCAGATCGACCTTGTAGTGGTAGTTCACGTTGCAACTGGGCTGCTCGCGTGTCTTGATGCAGTCCAGCCATTCGCGCTCGTGGCCCGGCGACGGAGCGATCGATGCCTCGGGCCGTTCGGCGTCCTCCAGCAGATTGCCCTCCGGCACAACCTCGTGCATGCTGTAGTTCGCGTACAACGTGCCGCGGAGCGCGTGGAAGTAGATCCCCAGCCGGCGGGCCGGCGAGCCGCGGCCGAAATCGAACGCGAAACTGTTGCAAGTGCTCATCATCCAGGTCATCGTCATGTTCGGGTACTGCCAGATCACCTCCTGAACATCCGGCGCATCGCCGTCGCCGCCAACCATGTACCGACCGCCCGAACAGGAGGTCGTCGTGGGAACCTCCAGATTCAGCGCCCAAACGGGCAGGTCGACGATGTGCGGGGCCATCCCGGGCGTCCAGCCGCCGGAATACGGCATGAACGAGCAATGGTTGTAGCTGTTCGATGCCAACAGCGAGTTGTACGGAATCGCCGGGCCGGGCCCGAGCCACCGATCCCAGTCCATGTCGGAAGGCGCGTCCTGCTGCGGAGCGCTGCCGATGCCGTCCGGGCCTTGGTTCATCACGTTGAATGTCCGCACGACGCTCACCGGCCCCAACTTGCCGGATTGAATCCACTCGACCACCCGGCGGTAATTCTCGCCCGCATGGATCTGGGTCCCGATCTGGCTGATCCGCTGGTGCTGGTTCACCGCGTTGCGAACCGCCAGCGTTTCGTCGGGGTACAGCGTCATCGGTTTTTGCAGGTAGATGTCCTTGCCCGCTTCGACCGCCTCGATCGCCATCAGCGCGTGCCAGTGCGGCGGCGAGGCGATGATCACCGCGTCGACGTCCTTGCGTGCGAGCAATTCGCGATAGTCCCGATGCCCTGTCGCCGTGGCCTTGAACTGCTCGACCACCGGATCCATGCGAGCATTCCAGACGTCGCACACGGCTGTGACCACCACGTCCTCGTAACGGGCGCAGTTGGCCAGATTGCCGCGCCCCATGCCGTTCACGCCGATGATGCCAAGCTGGATACGATCGTTGGCGGCGGTTCGGCCGTCGCGGCCGATCGCAGCGGCGGAAATCACGTGCGGCACCGCAATCCCGGCGGCGACACCGGCCTTGAGGAAACTACGTCGGTTCGAAGATGCGGGAGCAGTCATGGCAGGACTCCTTGAAAGTTGTGGCTGGACAACAGGACCGGCAGGTCGGACTGCGGTCTAGTACAAGCGATCGGAAGCCCCGATGCAAGCCCCGGTGCCAACGCAACTCGGTGTGGGTCGCCGAAGCCAAACGCGACCTGGGTGTGGGTCGCGGGCGCCGAACGCGACTCGCTGTGGGTCGCGGTTTGGACCCGCGACCCGCGGACGCGGGCCACTTGAGCCCCATTTCCACGAGAGCCGCTCGGCGTGTAGCTCAGCGAGAATCGAGCAGTTCGAGCAATTCCAGCGGGTGATCGATCAACACGCGGGCACCACTGCGCATCAACTCTTCGGCCGAGCGAAATCCCCACGGCGCGCCCACCGGGTAAACACCCGCGGCGCTGGCGGTCTGCATGTCGATATCCGAATCGCCAAGGTAAAGGCAGCGCTCGGCGGGAAGGTCCAGACGCTCAAGGATCTCGCGCACGCCGGCTGGATCCGGCTTGCGTGGAACGCCCTCGCGCTGGCCGAGCACTGGATCGATTGGCCACGCATTCAGATAGTGCTCGACGCACTGCCGCGTAAAGGCATCCGGCTTGTTCGACAGGACCGATATCTTGACGCCTTGTTCCGCGACAGCGTCCAGCAATTCCGCGATGCCATCGTACAGTCGGGTGGCCACGTTCCAATTCCGTCCGTATTCGACTTCGAACCGTCCGACGCAGCGCGTGACCGTCGCCTCATCCACCGCACTCTCCGGCAACGCTCGTCCGAACAACACGCGGACCCCCGCGCCGACGAACTCGCGGTACAGTTCCAGTTCGTGCTGCGGGTATCCCAACGATTGAAGCACCCGATTGGCAGAAACCGCAATGTCGGTCAACGTGTCCAACAGGGTGCCGTCCAAATCGAAGATGATCGCGGAAAAGGCCAAGGAATGTCTCCCTCTTGTCTGTCAGTCGTCCGGAATGTGGTTTCAATCTGCCAAGGTCGCAGTATTGTTGCCGACGACCGGGGCATCGTCGAGTACCGTGCCTTGGCGGTTCGACGGCGGCAGGCGAGTTCGTGACCGACCGGGTTGTTACGGATCCATGAGGAACTCGGTCTCCGCGCACTTCCTCCGAAGTCGGCTGCGATGCTAGCAGGAACGGGAATTGCCTATCCTTCTCGTTCCGCAAAATCGAATCGTTCGTTAGAGTTTACTCAAGCGTCAAAGCCGCAAGTCCGATAGAAGACGGGGAGCAATGCAGGTCCAGACTGCGCCCCGAATTCGCGACCGCCGTGCCGCCCTCGAAACACCTTTTGAAGATCGTTCGATATGTCGAGCAGCTCCAACACTGCCACCGTCCCGACCCGTCGTTCCGGCCGCATCGGGGATGCGCTGTACGGCTGGATCAGCGATTGGGGCGAGGTGACGGTCGATGCGGTGATGGCCGTCGGCGAGATGGCCTTTTTCGCCTGGAGGACCTTCTACTGGCTGCTGGCTCGGCGGCCTCGCCGCGGAACGCTGCTGCCGATTCTGTACCAAGTCGGCGTGCTCAGTCTGCCGGTGGTGGCGCTGACCGGAACGTTCATCGGCATGGTGTTGGCGGTGCAGAGTTTCTTCCAATTCCAGCAACTGCGGATGGAAACGCGATTGGGAGCGGTGATCAACATGACGCTGGCCCGGGAACTCGGGCCCGTGCTGGCGGCCACCATGCTGGCCGGCCGCGTTGGCAGCGCGATGGCGGCCGAATTGGGGACGATGCGGGTGACCGAACAGATCGATGCGCTGTCGAGCATGGGAGCCAATCCGGTCCACTACCTGGTCGTGCCGCGGTTCCTGGCGTTCGTGATGTTGATCCCGGCGCTGACGGTGATGGCCGTCTTCATGGGCGTCGTCGGCGGGTACTTCTACAGCGTGGTGATTCTGGGTATCGACAAGCATCATTACTTGTACAATACGCGGGAGTTCGTCGGCAGTTGGGACTTGTTCTACGGGATTCTCAAGAGCGTCTTTTTCGGAACCGCCACGGCCTTGGTCAGTTGCTACCAGGGATTCAATTGTTCGGCGGGCGCCGAGGGGGTGGGCAAGGCCGCGACGGCCGCGTTCGTTCATTCCTTTGTCTTGATCCTGGGTCTTGACCTGTTGTTGGGCATCAGCCTCGATTCCTTGTATTTCATGCTCTGGCCCGAGGGTTCCAGCATTTTTTGATTCGAGGAACGTCGCCGTGATGATGACCGCCTTGCCGAGAACGCAGGAGGAACTCGATCGCCCGTTGATCGAAGTCCGCAACCTGTCGGTGCGTTTCGGCCGCCAGGACGTGCTGCGGAACATCGATCTGGCGATTCCGCGCGGGCAGAGTCTGGTGGTGATCGGCGAGAGCGGTTGCGGCAAGACGGTGCTGCTGAAGTCGCTGATCCGCTTGATCGCCCCCACTCGCGGCAGTGTTCATTTCGACGGCCAGGACTTGGCTTCGCTCAGCGACAAGGAACTGACCAGCCAGCGGATCCGCTGCGGGTACGTTTTTCAGAACGCGGCCCTGTTCGACAGCATGACCATCGGCCAGAACGTCTCGTTCCCGTTGCGGCAGCACACGAATATGGGCGACCGCGAGATCCTGGAACGAGTGCGGGCAAGACTGGCCGAGGTCGGATTGCCGGACAACGTTCTTGCGAAGAAGCCGGCCGAGTTGTCGGGCGGCATGAGAAAACGAGTGGGACTGGCCCGCGCCTTGATCATGGAACCGGAGCTGGTTCTGTACGACGAACCGACGACCGGCTTGGATCCGATCATGAGCGATGTGATCAACGAACTGATGATGCGCACCCGGCGAAACTACTCGGTGACCAGCATCATCGTCAGCCACGACATGCGGACCGTGCGCCGCGTGGCGGACCGCGTGGTGATGGTCTCGCCCGTAAGCCGCTTGCGTCCGGACGAACCGCAGGCCATCTTCGATGGTCCGCCCAGCGAGTTGGAGCGGTGCTCCGACCGTCGGGTCGCCCAGTTCGTGCGGGGCGAAGCGGGCGAACGGTTGATGGAGTTGCGGACCAGCTTGGGCGTATCGGTTTGACGCGCGCCGCCAGATCGGCGCTGCGGGGACAAAGCGAAGGGCAGGGATCGATGGACGAACGAGTATTGCAGTTCCGGGTCGGCGTGGTGGTGGTCGCTTCGGCGATGGTCACCGTCGTGCTGGTGATGCTGTTCGGCGCGTGGCCGAGCATGCTGGCGCCGCAGTACACGCTGAACATCCGCTTCCCGGAGGCGCCGGGAATCACCGTGGACACTCCCGTGCGGAAGAGCGGCGTGTTGGTCGGGCGGGTGTCCCGCGTCGAACTGCTGGACGAGGGCGGCGTGCTGGTCAGCACGAACATCAACCGGTCGTTTCCGCTCCGCCGCAACGAAACCTGCCGGATCGGTTCGGGGTCGCTGCTGGGCGACGCGGTGCTCGAGTTCGTGCCCAGTGGCCAGGACGAATTGCTGGCCCGGTTCGACATCAACCGCAACGGCCGCCTGGATCCGGAAGAGGAGAAACTGGCATTCGACATGCTGGCCGACGGGGATTTTCTCTCCGACGGCGTCGTGGCCGCCAATCCGCTCCGCGTGCTGGTGAATCTCGAACAGAGCATCAGCTCGGCTTTCAGCTCGATCCAAAATGCCGGCGACGAGGTCGCGCAGGTGGCGCGAACCGTCAATACGGCGCTGGACAGCACCGAAGGTTCGGTGCCGCGACTCCTGCAGAAAACAGAGTTGGCGCTCGACGGACTGAGCGAAACGATGCGGACCGTGCAGAATCTGCTGGGGGACGAGCAGTTGAGCGCCCAGTTGCAGAAGTCGCTGCGCGAAATGCCCCAGTTCATCCAGGAATCCCGGGAGACGCTGGCCATCGCCCGCAAGACGTTCGAGGACTTTCAGCAGGTCAGTGAGAAAGCGCAGGTCAACTTGGACAACCTCGAACAGTTCACGGGGCCCTTGGGCGAGCGTGCGGACGAACTGTACGAGGAAGTGCGGCGCAGCGCCATCGAGTTGCGCCGCACCGTGACCAACGTCGCCGAGTTCAGCGAATCGCTGCGCGAGGGCCAGGGAACGCTCGGCAAATTGGTCCAGGATGATGAACTGTACGTCAGCATCTCCAACCTGGTGACCAACGCCGAAGAACTCTCGCGACGGCTGAAGCCGATCGTCGAAGACGTGCGGATCTTCACGGACAAGATCGCGCGCGACCCCAGTCAACTGGGCGTGCGGGGCGCCCTGGACAAGCGTCCCACGGGCCTGAAGACCGGCGTCACCCCGTGGTGACCGGTCCTTGAAATCCCGCACCTCGATCCTCCCGCCGCGATGCGGCCATCTTGCGGCGCACAACCCGCTGTGTTTCAATGCCCGAGTGTTCGCATGCCGGATTCCGGCCGTGCGGTGCGCGGTTGGCTGCGGCGTCGCGATTTCTCCAACCTGGAAGGGCGAACCATGAATCAGAAGAGCGTCAGAGTTCCGCGGCGAGGTTTCCTGAAGTCGGCGGGCGCAGCGACGGCGGTAGCGATGGCGGCGCCGTATGTTCTTCCGTCACGGGCGCGGGGGGCCAACGAACGGCTGACCATCGGCCATATCGGTGTGGGCGGCATGGGCGGCTCGCATCTGCGCGACACGAAATCGCTGATGGATCGCGGGGTGGTGAACATCGCGGCGGTTTGCGATATCGACGAGCGGCGGCTGGAAAACGCGTCGCGCGTCGCGGGTCCGCAAGCCGATGTGTACCGCGACTACCGCTTCGTGCTCCAGCGGGACGACATCGACGCCGTGATCATCGCCACGCCCGACCACTGGCACGCGCAGCAGACGGTCCATGCGGCCGAATGCGGCAAGCACGTGTACGTCGAGAAGCCCGCTTGCTGTACGATCGCCGAGGGCAAGGCGATGATCGAAGCCTGCCAGCGAGCGAAGATCGCCGTCCAGATCGGCACGCATGGCTTGAGCCATCCCGAGTCGTATCTGGCGCACCGCTACCTGGCCAACGGCAACATCGGCAAGGTTCGCCAGGTCGATATCTGGCACTATCCGACCCCGACGGGCGCAACCCAGCCGGACAGCGATCCTCCCGAGGAAATCGACTGGGACCTGTGGCTAGGTCCGCTTCGGTGGCGGCCGTTCAACCGCGGCTATCTGCACGGCACGTTCCGCTGGATGCTGGAATCGGGCGGCGGACAGATCCGCGACCGCGGCGCCCACATGATGAGCTTGCCGATGTATTGGCTGGACGCCGCGGGCACGGGCCCGGTGTCGGTCGAAGCCACGGGCCAGTGGCCTACGAAGGGCCTGTGGGATTCGGCCGTGACGATGAACGTCACCTACACGTTCAAGAATCCCGACTGGGTATTGAAGTGGAACCAGCCGGGAACGCCGGTGCCGCCCGAGGAACGGACGGGCAACGAACCCGGCGGCCAGATCACGCTGCCGGGCTTCGGCTGCGTCTTCACCGGCGAGGACGGCACGTTCCACAACTGGGGACACGGTTTGTGGACCGAACGCAAGGCCCGCGAGTGGCAGCCCGGTCCCGGCGCCAAGGAAGTCTACCGCAGCCCCGGCCACAAAGAGGATTGGTTCGAAGGGATCAAGACCGGGCGGCGGACGGTCGCGAATATCGAGCTGGGGGTGGACGTGGCGATCCTGACCATTCTGGGCAACCTGTCGCTGCTGCTCGGGCGAAAGCTGGAATGGGACCAGAACACGCGCGAGATCGTCGGCGACGAACAAGCCCGTCGCCTGATGCAGCGTCCCGAGCGGTATCCTTACGCGATCTGAAGAGCCGAGATCAAAGCCGCCGCAAGCGCAGCCGCTGCGTGGACAGGAACAGACCGATGCGATTATTCGAGGGCACGCCGTTCGATCGGCCGCCGCGGTGCGAGCGGTGCGGAGAACTGGAAACGGATTGCCAGTGCCCGCCCCCGGCGCCCGAGCAAACGCCGCCGGATCGCCAGACGGCGCGACTTGCGATCGAGAAGCGAAAGAAGGGAAAACTTGTCACCGTGGTCCGCGGTTTGGCGGACGAGGGGAGTCACTTGCCGGATTTGCTGAGCCGCTTGCAGTCCGCCTGCGGCGCCGGTGGCACGGTGAAGGACGGCGAGTTGGAGATCCAAGGCAGTCATCTCGATCGAGTGCGCCAAATCCTGCACGAGACCGGATACCGGATTCGGGGTTGACGAGGGGGGAGTCACGATTCATGCGACAACGCATTTCCTACGCGCGAGCGGTGCTCGGTTTGGGGCTGGTTCTCACGCTCGCTCTCTGTTGTTCCGCGCTATCGGCGGCGGACGAGGGACCGGATTTCAACCGGCAGGTGCGTCCGATCTTGTCGCGGCACTGCTTCAAGTGTCACGGACCCGACGAGGCGACGCGACAGAGCGGACTGAGGCTGGACCAGCACGCCTCGGCACGGGCTCCCGCGGATTCGGGACAAGCGGCGATCGTGCCGGGGGATGCGGCGCAAAACGAGTTGCTGCGGCGGATCTTCTCCCGCGACGAAGCGGAGATCATGCCGCCGCCGGAATCGAAGAATCCGCTGACCGACGACCAGCGCGACATCTTGCGCCGCTGGATCGCGGCGGGTGCGGATTATCGACCGCACTGGGCCTTCGTTCCGCCGCAGTCGCCCCCGCTGCCGGCGGTCCGGCGAGACGACTGGCCGCGGAACGTGATCGATCGGTTTGTGCTGGCGCGGCTCGAAGCCGAAGGGCTGTCGCCGTCGCCGCAGGCCGACCGGACGACGTTGATCCGCCGCGTCTCGCTGGATCTGATCGGTCTGCCGCCAACGCCGGACGAAGTCGACCGGTTCGTTGCCGACACCGCGGGCGACGCCTACGAGCGGCTGGTCGACCGGTTGCTGGCCTCGCCGCACTACGGCGAGCGTTGGGCGCGGCGCTGGTTGGATCTGGCTCGCTACGCGGACACCAACGGCTACGAAAAGGATCGGCCGCGCAGCATCTGGCCGTACCGCGACTGGGTCATCAACGCCTTGAACGACGGGATGCCGTTCGATCAGTTCACGATCGAACAGATCGCGGGCGATCTGCTTCCCGACGCGACGGTGGCCCAACGCGTTGCGACGGGCTTCCACCGCAATACGATGCTGAACGAAGAGGGCGGCATCGACCCGCTCGAATTCCGCTTTCACGCGATGACCGACCGCGTGGCGACCACCGGCACCGTCTGGCTCGGGTTGACGATCGGCTGCGCCCAGTGCCATTCCCACAAGTTCGATCCCATCTCGCACCACGAATACTACGGCCTGCTGGCGCTGCTGAACAACGCGGACGAACCGGAATTGGAATTGATGCAACCGGAACACGCCGAGCAGCATCGCCGCAACGTCGAGCGGGCCGAGCGGCTGTTGGCCGAATTGCCAGGCCGGTTTCCGGTCGCGGCGGAAGGCGACGGGCCTCAAGACGAGCTGCGCCGTGCGGCACTCGAACGCCGTTGGAACGAATGGCTCCAGCAGCAGCGCGACGTCGCCGTGGCCTGGGTTCCGCTGCAACCGGTCGAGGCCACGTCGAATCTTCCGCTGCTGACCGTCCAGGCCGACGATTCCGTGTACGCATCGGGTGATTTCACCAAGGACGACACGTACCGGTTGCGGTTCCGCACCGAGCTGCGCGGTATCACCGCCGTGCGATTGGAAGCATTGCCCGACGACCGCTTGCCCGCTGGCGGCCCGGGCATGACGTACTACGAGGGCACCAAAGGCGATTTCTTCCTGGGCGAGTTTCAAATGTCCGACGGAGTCCATCCGCTGCGTTTCGCTCGGGCATCGGCCAGCTATGCGAAGAACCGCTTTGGCAGCAACCCGGTCTCGGCCGAATTGACGCTGGACGGCGACCCGCAGACCGGCTGGTCGGTCGACGGGCGGACCGGCGAACGTCACACGGCCGTGTACACGTTGGAATCCCCGTGGACCGGCGAAGGCGATTTGCATTTGACGATGCGATTCGGCCGTCATTTCGCCAGCTCGTTGGGCCGGTTCCGGATCTCGGTGACGACCGATCCGCGCGGCGGCCAAGCCCTGGATCTGCCCGAGGCCGCCGAGCGATGGCTGCTAGCCCGTAGCCGAATTCGTGAGAATTCGGACGCTTCGCCAATTCTCCCCGGTAGCCGAATTCGTGAGAATTCGGAAGATTCGCCAATTCTCCCCGGTAGCCGAATTCGTGAGAATTCGGAAGATTCGCCCCCTCCCGTCCATAGCCGAATTCGTGAGAATTCGGACAACGTAGACCGGGATCCGAATTCTCACGAATTCGGCTACGAAGATCGGGCTGCGGACGACCAGGGACGCCGGCAATTGTACCGCGAATTCCTGCTCAACCTGCCCGAATTCGCCGAGCAGTCCAAAGAAATCCGTCAACTGCTGACGCCGCCCGCGGGCCCGACAACGCTGGTGATGCGCGAGCGTCCTCCGGAGAATCCGCGTCCGACCTTTCGGCACCACCGCGGCGAGTTCCTGCAGCCACGCGAGCAGGTCGATCCGTCGGTGCCGGCCTTTCTTCCGCCGCTGCCGCCGGGCGCGGCGCCGGATCGTTTGAGTTTCGCCCGCTGGCTGGTTTCGAACGACAATCCGCTGACCGCCCGCGTGACGGTCAACCGTGATTGGTCGGCTTTCTTCGGACGCGGTTTGGTGGCGACGATCGACGATTTTGGATACCAGGGCCAGCCGCCGACGCATCCCGAGTTGCTGGACTGGCTGGCCGTGGAATTCATGCGATCCGGTTGGTCGCTGAAGTGGTTACACAAGCAGATTGTGATGAGCGCGACGTATCAGCAATCGTCGCAAATGTCGGAGCCTGTTTCCTCATCGGATCCGGACAATGCTTGGTTGGCTCGCGGCTCGCGTGTCAGGCTGGAGGCCGAGTTGATCCGCGACGCCGCGCTGCGGGCGGCCGGTTTGTTGTCCGCCAAGATTGGCGGTCCCAGCGTCTATCCTCCGCAACCGCCGGGCGTGACCACCGAGGGCACGTACGGGCCGTTGAATTGGACGGCCAGCACCGGGGAAGATCGGTATCGCCGCAGCCTGTACACCTTCAGCAAGCGAACCGCGCCCTTCGCCATGTATACGACGTTCGATGGGCCGACGGGCGAGGCGTGCGTGGCGCGCCGCGATGTTTCCAACACGCCGCTCCAGGCCCTGACGCTGCTGAACGATGTGGTGTTCCTCGAGGCGGCGCAAGCCTTGGGCGCGGAATTCGCCGGTCGCGACGGATCGCTCGAGGACCGTCTCGCCCTGCTGTTCCGCCGCGTGGTGGGCCGCTCGGCCGAGCCCGGCGAAATCGAGAATCTCGCCGTGTTCTTCCGGAACCAGCGGATGCGCTTCGAAGCGGGCGAACTGGATGCCAAGACCGTGGCGGGCGGGGACGACAAGGATGTCGGCGAACGAGCCGTCTGGACGGTGGTGGCTCGGATACTTTTCAATCTGGACGAAGCGATTACCAAGACATGAACGCACCATCGAGACTCTGCCGCGACGTGACTCGCCGCCATTTCTTCCGCGATTGCGGAGTCGGCTTGGGCAAACTGGCGCTGGCCGGGCTGCTGACCGACGCCTTTCGCACGAGCGCCGCCGCGGCGCCGGCGGCCGACCATCCGCTGGCGCCGAAGCAGCCGCATTTCGCCGGGCGGGCCAAGCGGGTGATCCATCTGTTTATGGCCGGCGCGCCCAGTCAACTCGAATTATTCGATCACAAGCCCGAATTGAAGCGACTGGAGGGCAGGCCGCTGCCGCCGTCGGTCATCGGCGGCCAGCGTTACGCCTTCATCCGTCCGGACGCCGCGGTGTTGGGGCCGCAGTACGCCTTCGCCCGCCACGGCCAGTCGGACGCGGAACTGTCGGAGATGCTGCCGCATCTGGCCAATGTGGTCGATGACGTGTGCATCCTCCGTTCGGTTCACACCGACCAGTTCAACCACGCGCCGGCGCAGATCTTCTTCAACAGCGGGTTCGCGCAACCCGGCCGCCCCAGTCTGGGCTCGTGGGTGCTGTACGGGCTGGGCGCCGAGACACAAGAGTTGCCCGCCTTCGTCGTCATGTCCACCGGGGCCGGGATCAGCGGCGGCGCGGCGCTGTGGTCCAGCGGCTTTCTGCCGACGCTCTACACCGGCGTGCGATTCCGCAACCAGGGCGATCCGATCCTGAACGTCGCCAGTCCGCCGGGCTTCGACGCGCGCTTGCAGCAGGATTCCCTGGAACTGATCCGCCAATTGAACCAGCGTCGGTTGGCGGCCGAAGGCGATCCGGAGATCGCCACGCGGATCGCATCCTACGAGATGGCGTTCCGGCTGCAGACGTCCGCGCCCGAGCTGATGGATCTGAGCAGCGAGACGCAAGCGACGCTTGATCTGTACGGCTGCGATCCCGGCCAGCCGTCGTTTGCCCGCGCGTGTCTGCTGGCCCGGCGGATGCTCGAGCGCGGCGTGCGGTTCGTCAACATCTACCACGAAGGCTGGGACGCGCACAGCGACGTGTCGGGCAACGTGAAACGCAACTGCGCCGCCACGGACCAAGCCAGCGCCGCGCTGGTTGCCGATCTGAAGCAACGCGGCATGTTGGACGACACGCTGGTGATCTGGGGTGGCGAATTCGGCCGGACGCCGATGGTCGAGACCAATCCGGCGCTCGGCCGCTCGCTCGGACGCGACCACCACCCGCAAGCGTTCTCGATGTGGATGGCCGGCGGCGGCGTCCGTCACGGCTTTACGTTCGGAGCCACCGACGACCTGGGATTCCACGTCACCGAAAACCCCGTCCACATCCACGACATCCAAGCCACCATCCTGCACTGCCTGGGTCTGGACCACGAGCGTCTGACCCACCACCACGCCGGCCGCGACTTCCGCCTGACCGACGTCCACGGCCGCGTGGTGCGGGAGATCCTGGCCTAACGAGGCCGTCCGCGCGGTGAAGAATCAAGCGGAGCCCTACGACCAGCCGAGCGTCACGGTGGCCTCGCCCGCGTTGTTCGCCCAATGATAACCGTCGTGGAATCCGAGGAACAATTTCGTGTCGCCATCCACGTCCAGGAACGTCTCGGCCTCACCCAGCAGATCTATACTTCCAGGCGTGTCGGGACCTGGCTGGCGGAGAGCGATCAGACGGTTCAGATTCGTATTGGGCAGAGGAATGTTCTGCGACCCGTAAGCCGCGTCTTGATACGCACTCCGTGTTTCCTCAATGGGATCTCTTCCATCTGGTCCCGATGTCTCGGGGCCGCCGAGCGGTGGATGGTGCGTCCACGAACCTTGGGCGCTGATCGTGACTCCCGTCGCACCGGCGGGCACTTGAACTCGAATTGGTCGGTACAAGTCCCCAGCTTCCCGCTCAAGTTCCGGCCTAATCTCCGGTCCGATGTACCCTTCCGGTGCCCAGGCGAACATCACACAGTTCTTGGCGGAGACGGTCACGGTTTGCTCGGCAGCGTGCTGGCCCAGAAAATCCACCGTCGTATCTAGCTGCCACTGGTTATCCTGATACTTCCAGATGGTCAATCGGTTAACTACGTTGCCGGCAAGACTGCCGCGTGCATTTCCTACCGAGGAGGCCGCGAAGTGGTTGTCGACGACCTCACCCTCGACGTAGGGTACATTCGGGTCATTGCCGCTTAAGTCGGGTTCCTCGCTCGGCGGATGCACGAAGAGCCGGACTCTCGGGATGTCTCCGCTTGGAACGCGACCCTCTACCGAGATCGTCCTACCGTCCGTCAGCATCACCGTAGCGCCGGGTGCGGGTTCATCGATCTCCACTTCGGCCAGAATTCGAATAGGATCCTTTTCAGCCATGTCTTGCTCCTGCATGTGAAAAAAGTTGCCAAGAAACACGATTGCACAATGCGGCTTTTCGCCGCAACCAAAGTACGTCGATCACGGGGAGTCGTCGGGAGTAACCAGCGTGTGACGTCATGGCGATTGCTTCGAAGTCTCGTCCGCATGCGCGGAACGCAACGTAGCGGTCGCCATGAATCGGGCTTCGCGCACCGTCCCGCTGGTCGTCTGGGCAACCACCCCGAACCCACCCACAAAGTCCTCCTCGGTGAATGAATGGCCAGCCAGCACGGTGTGAATCCGGCTCAGCACTTTGCCATTCCACAAGATTGCCTTCAAATCGTGGTTCTCCACGCACAGTTCAAAAATCTGCTCGCCCTGCGTCACGTCGACGTTTTCACTCATCAACTGTTGCGACTGAAACTGCCGTTCTTGAGCGTCGGAAACGAACACACGCTCGATCCCGCGGGTCAACCGATACTCACGGTTGGCCCCATCGCGTCGAGGGCAAGTCAGCATCAAGAACTGATACGTCAGCCCGGGACGGTCGTCGACCGTTGTTGGGTGCAAGCCAAAAAAGACTCCGATTCCTCCGTCCCAGCGTGGTTGTTGGAGCCCGATTTGAATTCGATAGTTGGCTCGATGAACTTCCCCCAGTTCCAACAGTCCAATATGGTTGGATTGCAGAGTGATCTGCTCTTGCTGCGGGCTGTAGAACCAATTCGACAGACCGTCTTGCGGCCAGAAGACTTCGCGAGGTTCGAATTCCAGCAGACGCACCCAGCGGTTCAACGGGACGGCATCCAGATTGGGGCGTTGCAGTTGAAGTTGTTCGGGAGTGGGCGAGGGCACCGAAGGAGAAGAAGGGCCTCGACCGGGCAGCCAGCGCAACGCCAGCTCAGGGCCGTAAACCCCACCCGCCACCGTCAATAAGATGCAACTCGCGATTGCGAGCCCCCAAGTCAGCCAAACGGTGCGGCGTGATCGAGTTGGCTCCGGCCTCGCGCCGATTCCGGCCTTATTGCCTGCGATCCTCCGATCCGTATCGTCGTGGACGCTGGTACTGAGCCACTCGTCCGTCTCGTCGATATCCGCGGGGGCGTCGGCCGCGACGTGCTGAGCGGCCAGTTCGCTCAAGCGGTGGCCTTCGCACAGGGGCGTTAACGCTTGGCCCAGCAGTGCCGGATTCTCGAAGCGATCCGCGGGCAATTTCGCCAGCAGCGAATTCAGGATGGCCAGCAGCGATTCGGGAACGCCCGACCTTTTCTCCGACAAGGGCGGGACGGGATCATTACAGTGAGCGAACAGCTTTTCGTACACGGCGCGATCGTGAAACGGTGGGCGTCCCGCCAGCAGCGCGTACAGCGTGCAACCGACACTGTACAGGTCCGCGCGGATGTCAACAGCGGACGCGCGCCGGATCTGCTCCGGTGCGATGAAGTCGTACGTGCCCAATCCCGCGTCCGAGCCGGTCAACTGCGACCCATCCCCATCGGGCCGACGCAGTCGGGCCAGTCCCAGATCCAGAATCTTCACGCGGCCAGCACGTGTCACGATCAGATTCGCCGGTTTGATGTCTCGATGCACCAGCTCGTTTTGGCGAATGTACTCCAGTCCTAATGCGGTCTGCCGCATGGCCTCGCAAGCATCCGCCACCGTCCAGGGCCCCGAGGCGGCCAACAGCCCGCGCAGATCGATTCCCGGCACGTAATCCATGACCAGAAAATGGTATCCCTCCGCTTCGCCAGCGTCCCGCGCCCGCACCACGTTGGGATGCTCCAGTCGGCCGATCGCTTCCATTTCGCGGTAGAACCGGCGCAGCACGACCGGATCGTTCGCCCGCTCCGGGGGTAGAATCTTCAAGGCGACAGTGCGTTTCAAGTGGACATGCTCGGCCAGGAACACCTGCCCCATACCGCCTTTGCCGAGATGTCCTAACAGACGGTACGCTCCCAATCTCGCCGACTGTTTCGGCAGCGCGGCGGGCGCGGCTACTGAGGGTTGCTCCTGCACCACCGCGCCGACGTGCCGCACCTGTTGTTCGAACTTGCCGAACCCGTCGTCGAATTGCTCTGGGGATCGGGTCATCCGCTGTCGCAGCGTTACAGCGAAGTCGTCGGCGCCAGGATGCAGGGCCGACAAGGCCGTTTCACAAGACTGGCAGGTTTCGATGTGAGTCGCGATCCGCTCCGACGACTCCCCGGGTAACGCACCGTCCAGATAGGCCGCCAACTCGGCCTGGCTGGGACAACCTCCTGGTTCGTCGAGTTGTGGATCGATGGACATGACGCGCTGCTCTCATTGCACCAAATCAGCGAATTCTTCCCGCAGACGACGCAAGACGCGTGCTTTGGCGTTGTACACCGCACTCGTGCGGAGGCCCAAATCTGCTGCCACATCCCGAGGCGTTGCCTCGTCGAGCACCAGACGGAAGAACGCCTCGGCGTACCAGGCAGGAAAGTCCCGCGAGATGATTTGAACCGCTTGTCGGTACAACAGCCCTTCCTCTTCGATGTTCTCGTCCGCACTCGGTGCGTCCAACCAGTCCGGTGCGGCTTCATTCGTTGCCAGGTCGCCACCCGTCCCATTGATGTTCCATGTCCGCGTCCGCCTCAACCAATCCACAATCTTGCTGCGCGTGATACTTCGCAACCAAGCCCGAAACGAGTGCCCTGGTTGATTGCGGCGGAATGTGTTTAGGCCTCTCGCGACAGCCAGAAACACCTCTTGCCCGATATCCCCCGAATCTTCGACCGGTACGTTCGCTCTGCGACACCAGCGGTAGACCAGCGGCGCGTACAAATCCCGCAGCCGTTGCCAAGCGGCTGGATCTTGCGCCTTGGCTCGTTCAAGTAGCCCATCCGAAGTCGAAACGATGCCTTCAGACATCATGCACCAGCTATTTACATTAACGTGACCATCTATCGGAAAATTTCCGGAGTTGGTTGGATGAACCTTGGCGTTCGTGCTTCACAAATAGTCGCCCAGCCGAAACGTGGGCAGTACGAACATCTCGACCGGCGAGATTCTCGCACAGGACAGTCGAACGGAAGTGTCGAGATTTTATAATTGCGAAGGGACTGTCAAACAAGTCGCAATCATTTTGTTTTTTGTGATGTGGGTGCGAGTCGGAAGTCGCGTTTGGGGTCTATGTATCCCGTTCCAGTTTCGCTATGTCATCGGCGGCGGACAAAGAGGTTTGTGGGGCGAAAAGTCGAAGGCAATGATCTGGAAACTTGCCGGTCCGCCGACCCCCAACCACCGGTCACGTTCGCCGAAGTCTGCCTTCCTCCGCACCGAGCGGGTCAATTCAGCGCGTCGATCGCAGAGCGTATCGATGGACCACTTCCGGCATCGCCGGCCCGCGGATTTCCGGCGGCACACAACGTAGCGCCGACCGTCGATCCGTTCATTCCCGTTCCGCCCAATGTCAGCGATCCACAGGTGCTGGTTCCGACCTGCTTCTCGTTGCGGTCCTGATATATGCAGTTGTCCTATAGTAACCTCCGATTCGATGCCGAAGAACAGTGGTAGCGGTTGCGCCGCTGGCGCTCGTTTTCCCGGTTGTCGGGTAGATATGCGTAACAGACGTCGATTTGGAGGTATGCCATGGTGCCGGACAGGCGGATTGTCGCGAGACCACTGGGGATCTTGAGTGTCTGGGCAATCTTTGCTTGCGGATTAGCCTGGGCGGCGGAAGCCCCGGCGACTCCGCCCTCGGTTCCCGAGACGGTGGTCGAGGCGGATGCCTTGCCGCCGAGCGATACGGACTTAGGTTTCGAACCGGCGTTCGCGGAGCCGGGGATCTCGTCGCTGCTGGAGCGATCGATGTTCAGCAGCCCGGCGGCTATTGGCTATCGCGCCGAATCGACGACCACGGGCACGTTGATCGACGTACCCGAGTTTCAATTGCCGTTGACGGTCGATGCGCTCACGCCCGCCACGATCCGGGAACAGCAGATTCTGAACGTCACCGAGGCGTTGCGGAACGTGCCGTCGGCCATTGCCGTCGGCGATGATCAATTTGGCGATCGGTTCTTCCTGCGCGGGCTGGAGGTGCGCAATCGCGATTTCCGCAGGAACGGCTTTCTGGACCCCACCTACAACCCGCGGGATTTCGCGAACATCGAGCGGGTCGAGTTCCTCAAGGGGCCGGCGTCGGTGCTGTACGGATCGGCGGCGCCGTCGGGGACGGTGAACTTCATTACCAAGAAGCCGATCGACGATCAGTTCTCACGGTTCGATTTCCAGTTTGGCAGCTTTGGATTGGACCGCTACACGTTGGACAGTAACGGCTATGTCAACAACGGTGGTTCGCTGTTGTACCGGTTTAACGGAGCCTACGAGAACGCCGATTCGTTCCGTGACTTCGGCTACACCGAGCGGTATCTGCTGGCACCGTCCATGCGTTGGCTGGCGGGCGAGAACACGATGGTGACCTGGGAAGCCGAAGTGCTCAGGAACCGGCGTCAGGGCGACTTGGGGATGCCGTCCGTCGGCGGGAATCCGCTGGCGTTGCCTAGCAGCCGCTACGTGGGTGAACCCGCCAGTGACTTCAACGACGGCATGGACTACCGCACGTCGCTGGTGCTGGAGCATCGCTTTGCGGACGATTGGACGGTCTATCTGGGGGCGTTCACGGGGTTCTATGACTTCTCCCAGTCTCAAACCGGCGCCTTTCTTCCCACGCTGGCTCCGAACTTTTTCGTTCGCGACCGCGAATCGCTGGACACTCAGGAAAGCAGCACATCGCTGATCGTGAACGTGGCGGGCGAGGTCTGCCTCGGGGGAATGATGCACCGGTTGTTGGCCGGGACCGAACAGGTCTATTTCAACTCGGATTCGGCCTTCAGCCAGTCGGTCATGGCCGAGCCGGGATTCGATGTGAGCAATCCGGTGTACCTCAATCCGCCGACTCTCCCTCCCCTGTTCGCATCGGAGGTTCCCGTCTTTCGCCAGGTGCGACACGGCTACTACCTGCAGGATCTGATCGAGATCACCAGTCAATGGCAACTGCTGGCCGGGGTGCGGTTCGACGCGATGGACTTCCAGGCGGAACGTTCGATCGCTGGCTTGCCGTTTCCGCTTCCCGAAATCAACCAGCGGTTCGAGCGGGTGACTCCGCGCGTGGGCGTCGTGTATCAGCCGGTGCCGGATGTGATGTCGACGTATTTCAGTTACAGCCGGTCGTTCAATCCGCCGACCGGTCAGGGGCTGCTGTTTGCTGGCGATCCACTTCGGGCCGAGTTGGGTGAAAGCTACGAGGCAGGCATCAAAGCCCGCCTGCTCGATGAGTTGGTGCTGCATGTTGCCGGATTCCACGTGACTCGCGAGAACGCGCCGTTCCTGGATACCGGCGCGTTTCCACTGCCCGTGTTTCTCCAGGTTGGCGAGGAGCGATCGCAGGGCGCCGAGGTCGAGTTGTCCGGCCAAGTCACCGAGAGGCTCAGCCTGCTGGCGAATTACGCCTACACGGATACCCGTTTGACCGACCCCAGCACGCCGCTGATCTTCGGGCAGCGGCAGAGGAACGTGCCTCTGAATTCGGGAAGCCTCTGGTCGCGGTACAACGTGATCGACGACGGCTGTCAAACGCTCGGATTGGGGCTGGGGTTGGTCTACGTCGACGAGCGGACGGCGAATCTGGCCGCCAACGCTTTCTTGCCCTCTTACACGCGCTGGGATGGCGGCGTCTACTATCAGCGCGGACGGCTGAACGCCTTGGTCTACGTCGAAAACCTTTTCAACCTCGACTACGCCGCCAGTTCCAGCAACGAATTGCGGGTTTACCCCGGATCCCCGTTTGACGTCCGGGCGATGGCCGGTTGGACCTTCTGAGCACCGGTCGTGAATCGAACGTCAGGCCCGTCAGCCGCTGTGTTCGCCGGAGCGTGGGGATGGTCCGGTGCCACTTGACAACCAGCAGCAATTCGGCAACGCTTCTAACATGTGGCGGTGGTAAGTAGAAAGTGAGTGCGGCGGAATGGACGTGGAAACGCAAGTGGCCTGGGACGACTGTCCCTGTGCCGGCCGGACGTTGGACAAATTGATTCAGCCCGCGATCCTGGTGGTGCTGGCTGAAGGTCCGCTGCATGGGTATGGGCTGACCGAACGACTCGGCGAACTCGCGATGTCCGACGGGCAGAAACCCGATCCGTCCGGCGTCTACCGGGCGCTCCGAGGTCTGGAAACCCGGGGCATGGTTGCTTCGTCTTGGGTTCTGTCCGACACCGGGCCCGCGAAACGCTCGTACGCACTGACTCCGACCGGCGAAGAGTGTTTGCGGCAATGGATTTCGACGCTCGAACACTACCGCGACGGGATCAACTCGCTGCTGAAGGCCGCTCGCCGCGCCCTGACGAGTTGAGATCCTCGCCTGCCCGAATTCAGGAGAATTCGAATATCGGAGCGGTGGACAGACGCGGACATTCGCAAGTTCGGCGACGGGGGCTGGCTGGTTGGCGTCTTGCCGACTTCCACCCGACGGGTTAGCCTGTTGCGTTTTCGCCCTATCCCGTCGCGACGGTTTGGCTACCGATGTCAGCTACCGCACACGTGCAATTTCCGCCCGCTCCGCCCGTTGCCAACGGCGCATCGTCGATCCGCATTCGCGGGGCGCGGATGCACAATCTGAAAAACGTGGATGTCGATATTCCACGCGACCAGATGGTGGTGATCACCGGTCCCAGTGGCTCGGGCAAGAGCAGCCTGGCGTTCGATACGCTGTACGCCGAGGGGCAGCGGCAGTACATCGAGAGCTTGTCCGTCTATGCCCGTCAGTTTCTGCACCAGATGCAGCGGCCGGACGTCGATTTGATCGAGGGCTTGCAGCCGACGATCTGCATCGACCAGCGGCCGGGCAACGCGAATCCCCGCAGCACGGTCGCGACCGTGACGGAGATCTACGATTATCTGCGGCTGCTGATGGCGCGCGTCGGCGAGGCGGCGTGCTATCAGTGCGGCGAGCCGATTCGGCAGCAGACGCCCGAACAGATCCACGAGGCGTTGATGGCGTTGCCGGAAGGCACCAAGATGATGATCCTGGCGCCGTTGGTCCGCGGGCGGCGAGGCAAGCACGAAGAGGTCTACGGCAAGATCCGCAAAGCCGGATTCGTGCGGGTCCGCATCGACGGCCAGGTCTACGATTTGGACAGCGCCCCCGAATTGTCCGTCCGGCAATTGCACGACATCGACGCGGTGGTCGATCGGGTGATCGTCCGCGAAGGCGTCGGGCCGCGAATCGGCGAATCGCTGCGGCTGGCGATCCGTCACGGCGAAGGCGTTGCGACGGTGTGCTATCTGGACGCCGGCGCCGCCGATCCGCAGCATCCGCAGGGGATCTGGCGTGACCGATTGTTCAGCACGCTGTACGCCTGTCCGCGCTGCGGCATCAGTCTCAGCGAACTCGAACCGCGAACCTTCAGCTTCAACAGTCCCTACGGCGCTTGCCCGCATTGCGATGGCTTGGGGTGCCTGGAGCGGTTCGATCCGGAATTGGTGGTGCCCGACAAATCGCTGAGCGTCGAAGGCGGCGCCATCGCGCCGTGGAAAGGCTTGACGGCGGCCGTGGTCCGCAAGCATCTGAAACAGGCGACCGCCGTGCTCGAATCGTGCGGCGCCAGTGCGGACACACCGCTGAGCGAACTGTCCGAGGAGGCGCTCGATGCCGTGCTGAACGGAACGGGAAAGAAGCTTCCCGGCGTGCTGACGATGCTGGAGAAGCAATTCGCCACGGAGACGCACGAAGAGCGACTCGGCGCCCTGGCCGGTTACCGGGGGATGGTCCCATGCCCGCACTGCCGTGGATCCAGACTCCGCCCCGAAGCCAATTTCGTCCGCGTCGGGGGAAAGACAATCTACGAGATCTGCTGCTTGTCGGTGCGCGAGGCGGAAGCGTTTTTTGCGAATCTGCCGGTGCCGGAGAAACTGCAGCCTGTGGCCGGACCCTTGATGGCCGAGATTCGCAAGCGGCTCGAGTTCCTGACCAAAGTCGGTGCGGACTATCTGACCTTGGAACGTTCCGCCGACACGCTCAGCGGCGGCGAATTGCAGCGAGTCCGTCTGGCGACCAGCATCGGCTCGGCGCTGGTCGGCGTCTGCTACGTGCTCGACGAACCGTCGATCGGTCTGCATCCGCGCGACAACCAGCGACTGATCGAGGCGTTGCGGGACTTGCAGCGCCTGGGCAATACGGTGCTGGTCGTCGAGCACGACGAGGCCATGATGCGTTGCGCCGACCGGTTGATCGACATGGGACCCAACGCCGGCGCTGGCGGCGGACAGATCGTTTCGCAGGGCACGCCCGAGGAAGTCTGCCGCGACAGCAACTCGATCACCGGCCGCTACCTGAGCGGCGAGCAGCAGATCCCGCGTCCCGCGGCCCGGCGGCGAGTGTCGAAGACCCGCTCGTTGACGATCGAAGGCGCCGCGACGAACAACCTCCAATCGGTCGATGTCCAATTTCCGCTCGGCGCACTGGTCTGCGTGACGGGAGTCAGCGGATCGGGCAAGAGTTCGCTGGTCAACGAGACGCTGGCTCGGGCGGTCTGCCGACGCTTGGGCAACGTCGCACCCAAACCCGGGCCGTTCCGCAGCTTGCGCGGGACCAGTCAGATCGACAAGCTCATTCAGATCGACCAATCGCCCATCGGCCGCACGCCGCGCAGCACGCCGGCGACGTACATCGGGGCGTTCGACGAGATCCGCAAGGTGTTTGCGGGCACCCGCGAGGCCAAGCAGCGGGGCTTCCGCGCCAGCCGCTTCAGCTTCAACGTCAAGGGGGGCCGGTGCGAAAAATGCCTCGGTCACGGACTGCAGAAGATCGAGATGAACTTCCTGCCCGATCTGTATGTCACGTGCAGCGAGTGCAACGGGACTCGCTTTGATCGCCAGACACTGCAGATCCGCTACCGCGACAAATCGATTGCCGACGTCCTTCAATTGCCGGTGGACGACGCCGCCGAGTTCTTCGAGAACTTCCCGGCCATCCATCGTCCGCTGCAGTGCTTTCGCGATGTGGGGCTGGGCTACCTGAGTCTCGGGCAACCGTCCACCACGCTGTCGGGCGGCGAGGCGCAGCGGATCAAGCTGGCCGCCGAACTGGCTCGCGTCGACACGGGAAAGACGCTGTATGTGTTAGACGAGCCGACGACGGGTCTGCACTTCGACGACGTTCGCCGCTTGCTCGACGTTCTCGGCCAGTTGGTCGACCGCGGCAACACGGTCATCGTGATCGAGCACAACTTGGACGTGATCAAGACCGCCGATTGGATTATCGACCTCGGTCCCGGCGGCGGATCCGCGGGCGGACGAGTGACCGCCACCGGCCCGCCGGAAGAAATCGCCGCCCTGCCCGACAACTTCACCGGCCAATACCTGCGCCCGCTACTGGACGCCGGACGCCTGCCTTCCATCCAGCGGTAGCCGAATTCGTGAGAATTCGGATGAAAGCGAGATCAGTCCGAATTCTCACGAATTCGGCGACTTCAGAGTCCGAAAGTGCTCTGCACAAAACGCCGATGCCTCGCTACACTAGCGACTCCTATGTGAAAAGGAGCGATCATGATCTTGGCGGGCGATATCGGGGGAACGAATACACGACTGGCAATCGTCGAACGAAATGACAGCGGACGACTGCGAATTGTTGTCGAGGGCACCTTTCGAAGTACTCGGTACGAGAGTCTGAACCTGATCGTGAGAGAATTCCTCGATCAGCAAGAGACCAGACCGGAAGCTGCTTGCTTCGGCGTCGCCGGCCCCGTTCACGCCAATCGCTGCAAGACCATGAATCTGAGCTGGATCGTCGACGGTGCCGAATTGGCTGCCGATTCGCAGATCCCCCACGTGGCGGTGATCAATGATCTGGAGGCGAACGGCTACGGCATTTCGTGCCTGGACAGCCGCGACTTCGACGTGATCAATCCCGGCGATCCCAACGCATCGGGACATGGCGCCGTGGTATCGCCTGGAACCGGATTGGGGGAAGCCGGGATGTTCTGGGACGGCCAGCGTTACATTCCGATCCCGACCGAGGGCGGGCACACCGATTTTGGACCCCGAACGCCGCTCGAATACGAACTCGGCCAGTATCTGTCCCCGAAGTTTGACCACTTGAGCTACGAACGCATCGTCTCCGGCATGGGACTGATCAACATCTACCAGTTTCTGCTCGACACCGGCCGCGGCGAACAGCCCGAGTGGTTGGCCGCCGAGTTGAAGACCGGCGACCCGGCCGCGGCGATTTCCAAGGCCGCTCTGTCCGGAACGTGTCCGGTGAGCGAATTGACCTTGGATATTTTTCTGGAGCTGTTCGGAGCGGAGGCCGGCAATGTGGCGCTGATGTTCATGGCGCGCGGCGGCGTCTGGCTCGGCGGCGGCATCGTCGTCAAGATTCTGTCGCGGCTGAAATCCACGCCCCATTTCATGAACGGATTCACCGCCAAGGGCCGGTTGCGGAACTTGATGGAAAAGATCCCGGTGCGGGTCATTCTGAATGACAAGACCGCATTGCTAGGCGCCGCCAGTTTCGCGTTTTCACTGGTCGACGCCTGACGAAGTACCGCTGACCGATTCTGGCCTATGTCAGCGTGAAATCCGGCAGCGGCACGATCTGTCCGCCCAACTGTGTCGATTGGTGCGCGCAGATACCGACGCAGGTCCAGTTGGCCGACTGGACGGCATTGGGCCAGGGATCGCGGTTTTCGACCAGCGCCGTCACGAACTCGTTGACCAGATGCGGATGCGAGCCGCCGTGCCCGCCGCCCTGGATGAACGACAGATGGTCGGCGTCCTGGATCGTTCTGGTGAACGGGCGGATCGGCTCCGGCAGCAGATGGGCGTAGTCGGGAACCTCGACCGGCGCGGGGATCTCCGGTTCAGGCTTCTTCGCCGTGTGCAGTACGTGCGGCTGGCCCTCGACCAGGGTCCATTCGAAGCTCTTCTTCGTGCCGTAGACGTCGAAGCTTTCGCGGTATTGGCGAGCGGTGTCGTAGAGGAACCGCCAGATATGCGCGGAAACGTCCGAGTCCTTGATCTTGATGTGACAGGATTCGACCGCGTACTGGTTGCCGGATTTTTCGCGGATATCGTCGCGAACGGTCCCCGAGCCGAAACACGAAACGTACTCGGCCCGGCCGTTCAGCAGGCCCAGGCAGGGACTGACCACATGCGTCGCGTAGTGCATCGGGATCATGCGTTCCCAGTAGGCAGGCCAGCCGTCCATGTCCTGGGGATGCGAAGCCGCCATGTATTGGATCTTGCCCAATTCGCCTTTTTCGTACATCTCCTTGATGAACAGGAATTCGCGCGAATACACCACCGTCTCGGCCATCATGTACTTCAGCCCGGTCTGTTGCACCAATTCCACGATCTGGCGGCATTCGTCGATGGTGGTGGCCATCGGCACCGTACACATCACGTGCTTGCCCGCCTTCAAGGCCGCGATCGACATCCAGGCGTGATCCGGAATCGGACTGTTGATGTGGACGAAATCCACGTCGGGGTCGGCCAGGACATCCTCGAATCGGCTGAAACGCTTTGCGATGCCGAACATATCGCCGATTTTGTTCAACGATTCGACATTCCGCTGGCAGACGGCGTACATGTTGGCCTGAGGATGCTTCTGGTAAATCGGGATAAACTCCGCTCCGAAGCCCAGACCGATAATCGCCACATTCACTTTCTTCTGGTCCATAATTGCTCCTTGCTTGGTCGAGGCTGCCCCGGCAACCTCGGACCGATGGTGGTGTGTCTGCCATCTGCATCCGGCGATCAAACGCCGGATCTGCGCCACGACGCCACGGCGTCCCCGGTTTCCAGCGACGTCGATTATAGCGAAGCGTCCGCGGGGAACCACATGCCGGTGCCCGTGAAACAGGTCTTCTTTCTCGGGTGATTCGGGGGCCGAGGTTGGGAAGACGGAAAGGGAATCCACAGGCTGGCAGCCTGTGCTACGGTGGGGAAACTGGCGGGACGCCGTACAAGCTGGCTAGCTTCTGGACGAAGGGCTTGTGTTTCTCCGGCACAGCGTCATGCCAATTCTGCAGGTACATCGCGAAGGTGTCGTCGTCGCGAGGCGGGATCGTGTTCAGCCAGCGGACCGCCTCCCAACGCTCCGGCTGCTTCTCCAGCAGGTGCAACAGGACGATCGACATCGCCCCGTTCAATTCACGCGACGTGGGATTGCCCTCCAGTTCCGCCTGGTAGGTGCGGTAGAACTCGGGCAAGCCCCGGGCATGGATCTCGTGGATCAGACTTCGTTCGCCGGTCACATCGTCCGCGTAGTTCCGCAACGCGTCGCGGTAGTCCCGCCAGTGAGCATGCGGCGCGGACTCCTTCCACGTCCG
The DNA here is from genome assembly GCA_023382975.1 of Pirellulaceae bacterium. Lineage (GTDB taxonomy): Bacteria > Planctomycetota > Planctomycetia > Pirellulales > Pirellulaceae > SKKK01. The sequence continues at coordinate 209,880 of JAHDXO010000004.1, read as the reverse complement.
GGCCATCGCTCGCATGGCAAACAGCGACGCGGTCCCGCACAGCGTCTCTTCGAACCATTTGTGCTTGCGGCCGACATCCCGGAAGCCGCACAGGGCGTGGCAGAATTCGTGGGCAAACTGGTAGCTGTACTGGGACCAGCAGGTCTGCTCGGTGTCCAAGCGGATGACGATCTCGCCGCGGTCGTTGCGTTGAAACAGCGTGATCGGCCCGTTCCGGCCGCGGGTCACCACGACCGGCTCGATCTCGTAGCCCGGAAAGAACGGCCAGAGCTCGCCAACGACCGCATCCAGCACCGCCCGGATATCAGCCTCACTGGCCTGGAACCCATCCTTCTCGACGCGATAGACGGGCAATGCAGCCCCCTCGCCGCGCTGCGAGTCCGCCGCACCGCAGACGGCCCATTCGCCCAGCAGCAGCCATCCACAGCACACCACCAACGCCCAACAACGCATGATCGTGCCTCCCTTCGAACCCAGTTCTCACGGCCTTTGCCCAGATCGTAACGCGGAACGAACGCTTTTTCCACCGCGCTAGGGCCAGACCTCGACCAGGCCGCGCCTTCCAAACGCATACCATCCGTGCTCCGGCCTTGCCATCCGTGCTATGGCAACGGTGCGCCGGGCCGCTTCACGTTGTCGAACGTTCGGTCCGAGAATTTGAGGTGTTCTGCAAATCAAGTGAGAGCACATGGTGCGTTCAGGGGGTATCTGAATGGGCAGACCGAAAGGTCTGTTCGGCATTTGCCATCCGCACCTTTTTATTTCGTCCAGTCCTGGCCATGCTGTTGATTCTGGATGTCTATCAACTAGATTTAGATACGCACCATCCCAAGGCCACTCTGGCGTACAATCGAACTTCAAGGTGAGGGATTCTGACATGAAGCGAAGCGCTCGACGCTACCGTTCGAAGCCGCATCGTTCGGCGAGCTGGAGACGCCTGGAATTCGAGTCGTTCGAACCGCGGCTCATGCTGGCAGCAGACGCATTCGAGCCGAACAACTCGATCGCCGAGGTTTCCGCCCGCCCGGCCGGAGCACCGAACTCGCCCAACTTGGGAACGATCGCGGCGACTCGTCAAATCGACCACTTGACGTTTGATGATGCTGCAGACTGGTTTCTGTTCACCACCACCGACCATGGGACCAACCATGACTCTGTGACGATCCTGTTCAGCCACGCGCAGGGCGACTTGAATCTGCACGTGTACCGAGGCGACGGCACAACGTTGGTCGGCAGCGGCACGACGTACAGCGACAACGAAACGGTGAGCTTGGCGGGCGAACTACCGGGCGTGTTCTACGCGCGGGTGACGGGGCGTTCGGGGGTAACGAATTCGTCCTACAGCCTGCTGATCGACCCGCCGGGGAACTCGCGTGACGATCCCTACGAACCCAACGACACGCCCGTCGCGGTCGATTCGCGGATATCCGGCGGCATGCACTCCCCGAACCTCGGCATGCTGACCGACACGCTCCAAATCGCGGATCTGAAGTTGGAGGACCAGGCGGACTACTACCGCTTTGAGACCTCGGACCATGGGACCAGCCACGACTTGGTGACGATCCTGTTCAGCCACGCGCAGGGCGACTTGAATCTGCACGTGTACCGTGCCAACGGCACAACGCTGGTCGGAAGCGGGACGTCGTACGGCGACAACGAAACGGTCAGCTTGGCGGGCGAACTGCCCGGCGTGTTCTACGCGCGGGTGACGGGGCGTTCCAGCGACGCTAATTCGTCCTACAGCCTGCTGATCAACCCGCCGGGGAACTCGCCCGACGATCCCTACGAACCCAACGACACGCCCGCCGCGGTCAATTTGCGGATTCCCGGCGGCGTGCATTCCCCGAACCTCGGTCCGCTGGCCGCCACGCTTCAGATCGCGGATCTGAAGTTGGAGGACCAGGCGGACTACTACCGTTTCGAGACATTGGACCACGGAACCAATCACGACTTTGTGCAAATCCTGTTCAGCCACGCCCAGGGCGACTTGAATCTGCACGTGTACCGCGCCGACGGCACGACGCTGGTCGGCAGCGGGACGTCGTACAGCGACCACGAGACGGTCAGCTTGGCGGGCGAACTGCCTGGCCTATTCTACGCGCGGGTGACGGGGCGTTCCGGCGACGCCAATTCGTCCTACAGCCTGCTGATCAACCCGCCGGGGAACTCGCCCGACGATCCCTACGAACCCAACGACACGACCATCGCGGTCGATTCACGGATACCCGGCGGCATGCACTCCCCGAACCTCGTCATGCTGACCGACACGCTCCAAATCGCGGATTTGAAGCTGGAGGACCAAGCGGACTACTACCGCTTCGAGACCTCGGACTATGGAACCAGCCACGACTTTGTGAGGATTCTGTTCAGCCACGCGCAGGGCGACTTGAATCTGTACGTGTATCGGGCCGACGGCACGTCGCTGGTCGGGAGCGGGACATCGTACGGCGACAACGAAACGGTCAGCTTGGCGGGCGAACTGCCTGGCCTATTCTACGCGCGGGTGACGGGGCGTTCCGGCGACGCCAATTCGTCCTACAGTTTGGTGATCGACCCGCCGGGGAACTCGCCCGACGATGCGTACGAACCCAACGACACGCCCGCCGCGGTCGATTCGCGGGTATCCGGCGGCGTGCATTCCCCAAACCTCGGCATGCTGACCGACATGCTCCAAATCGCGGATTTGAAGCTGGAGGACCAGGCGGACTACTACCGCTTCGAGACCTCGGACCACGGAACCAGCCACGACTTTGTGAGGATCCTGTTCAGCCACGCGCAAGGCGACTTGAATCTGTACGTGTACCGCGCCGACGGCACGACGCTGGTCGGCAGCGGGACGTCGTACGGCGACAACGAAACGGTCAGTTTGGCGGGGGAACTGCCCGGCGTGTTCTACGCGCGGGTGACGGGGCGTTCCGGCGACGCCAATTCGTCCTACAGTTTGGTGATCGACCCGCCGGGGAACTCGCCCGACGATCCTTACGAACCCAACGACACGCCCGCCGCGGTCGATTCGCGGGTGTCCGGCGGCGTGCATTCCCCGAACCTCGGCATGCTGACTGGTACACTTCAAATCGCCGATCTGAAGTTGGAGGACCAGGCGGACTACTACCGCTTCGAGACGTCGGACTATGGAACCAGCCTCGACTTTGTGAGGATTCTGTTCAGCCACGCGCAGGGCGACTTGAATCTGTACGTGTATCGGGCCGACGGCACGTCGCTGGTCGGGAGCGGGACGTCGTACGGCGACAACGAAACGGTCAGTTTGGCGGGGGAACTGCCCGGCGTGTTCTACGCGCGGGTGACGGGGCGTTCCGGCGACGCCAATTCGTCCTACAGTTTGG
>JAHDXO010000004.1:98839-206436 GCA_023382975.1 Pirellulaceae bacterium | reverse complement strand
GGTGATCGACCCGCCGGGGAACTCGCCCGACGATCCTTACGAACCCAACGACACGGTGGACACGGTTCTTCAACGCACACCGGGCGGATACCACTCTCCGAATCTGGGACGCATCGGAAGCCGTGTGACGTTGGCCAATCTATCGCTCGTCGACCAAGCGGACTACTATGCGTTCGAAATGGCCAATTACGGCGGGGCGACAGACTTTGTCCGACTGGAGTTCTCTCACGGCGCCGGAGACTTGGACCTGCGACTCTATTCCGAGGGAGCGACGGCTCCTTTGCGTTCTTCCAATTCCTACAGTGACAACGAGCAAGTGTCGCTCGATGGTTTGCCCCCCGGCCGCTACGTCTTGGCCGTCGTTGGCCGCTCGGGGTACGCGAACGCTCATTATCACTTGACCGTCCAACCGCCGGCGCCCCGCGAACCTCGTGCGGATCTCTTTCTGTCGGCCCCGACGCCTTTGGTGCTTCAGACCTGGGTGGCGCCCGGGACCACTTTGAACAGCAACTGGGGATTGGTGAATCAAGGCGACATTCCGTCGGGAGACTTCGAGTTGTCTTGGTATTTGTCGGCGGATGATCAAGTCGATCCGAGTGACCGGCGGCTCGACAACCGGACCGTGTCGTTGTCTGCGGGTGACGTTGTGACAACGTTGGAGGAACCCGTGCGGATTCCTGCCGATACCGTTCCTGGCGAATACTATCTGGTTCTTTGGGCGGATTCCCAGGCACAGGTCAACGAGCGGAGCGAGACGAACAACCGGTTGACTGCTCGGATCACGGTCAGCGCCATGCCGGCGCCGTTGTCCGCACTGCACGGGACCGTCTACGCCGACCGGAACGCGAATCGGCTTGTAGACCCAGGCGAAGCAGGATTGGCGGGTGTGACGGTGTATGTCGACCAGAACGGCAACGGGCGCCAGGACGCGGGCGAGTTGACGGCGACGACCGACGCCGATGGCAGGTACGAGTTCGCACAACTTCCGCCCGGTTGGTGGACGGTCCAGGTGGCAACAGACAGTCGGCAGACGATCACCTTTCCCGCTCTGCCGCCCGAACCCGGCATCTTCGTCATCGACAGCCGCGGCGTGTTGGGAAACGTTGATCCAGGCAGTGGGGCCACGCGGGTGATCGGTGCGACGGGGCGCACGTTTCTCGACATCGCCTTCGACCCCTGGGGCCGGTTGTTCGGCGTCACGAGTTCGCAGCTTTATCGGATCGATCCCCGCGATGCGGCCGTTCAGCTCGTGGGCAGCCATGCGGCGTCCGGCGCCAATTCGCTTGTTTTCGCGCCCGACGGACGACTGTACGCCCAAAGCGGATCGCGGCTCTATCGGATCGATCCGCGAACGGCCCAAACCGTGGAAGTGGCTCAACTCAGTGGAATTCAAGCCGGCGGAGATCTGGCATTTCACAATGGCCGGTTGTACGTAACGACAACGAACCATCAGCTTGTGGAGATTGTGTTGGGCAGCCCGGTCGAAACGCGGGTCATCGGTCCGCTGGGACGCGCCAACGTGCTGGGCATGGTCACCGGCGACGACGGTCTGTTGTACGGACTGACGGAGAACGTTGTGTTGCACATCGATCCCGCGAGCGGCGCCACGGAGCCAGCGACTTGGTTTCCGGGCCGAGGTCTAACGGCCGCTTACGGCGCGGCGGTATGGAACGAGTCGATGGGCACGCCCGCGAATCGCCGCTGGACCAGAACCGTGGGGGGCGAGGCGACGGTCGGCGTGGACTTCGGCGCGGCACCGACCAGCCACATCGAAGGCACCCTGTATCACGATGCCAACCGGAACGTCGTTCGAGAACCGAGCGAAGCATTGTTGGAAGGTTGGTATGTCTTTCTGGACCGCAACCGCGACGGGATCTGGCAATCCCACGAACCGCGGCAAAACTCTTCGGCATCCGGCAAATTCTCTTTTCCCGGAATCGCTCCTGGAACCCATCGCTTGCAGATTATTACGCCCGAGGGTTGGGGCCTGACATCGTCGGCGGATTCCTACGTCGAGGTGGCCGTAACCGGCGATGCGGCGACGGTGCCGGTCGCGATTGGCGCCGACCGAGCCGACCCGCCGCGGATCGTGGGCCTGTGGCCGTATCCCGATCGCGCGGTCGAAGCCGCAGTCGGAGCGATTCAGATCGACTTCAACCAGCCGATGGACCCGGCCACGCTGTGGCCCGGCAGCTTCGTCCTGCGAGCCAGCGGAGGTGACGGGAGCTTCCACGAGAACAACGAGCGAACCATTTCGATTCAGCGCGTCGACTGGGACGCGGCGTTGCATCGCGCCACGTTGCAGATCCATGGCAACCTGCCCCGCGACCACTACCAACTGCGGGTCCGCGACCTGATGATCGATTCCCTGGGAACGCGGATCGATGGCGAATGGCTCGGCGCCTTTCCCACCGGTGATCTCAGGCCGGGCGGAGACGGTCTGTTCTCCTTCTACGTCTCGAACTCGCCGCCGGAAGCAGGTGACCAGCGCGAGGCGGCCTTGCAGGGCGTGCCGTTGCCCCTGCTTCTCGAAGCCAACGACCCCGACGGCGATGCCTTGACCTTCGCCTTGGTCAGCGGCCCCGCGCACGGCGCATTGAATGCCGAAGACACGTCGGGCCACTGGACGTACACGGCCGATTCGGACTACACGGGCAGCGATCAATTCCGATTTCGAGTCACCGACGCCCGCGGTGCCGCCGCAGAAGCCGTCTACCAATTTCGCGTGGCCCGCTCGCCGTCGGATTTGACCCCGCTCGCCATCGTGCTGCACGGTGCAGAAGCGGGTAATGGGATCGGCGTGACGCCCGGAATTCCCTTCCATGTGGCTTGGAGCGTGTCCAATCTCGGCCCGGGGGGGACGATCGATTTCTCGGGACGCGATTGGATCGACGAAGTCTATCTGTCCGCGGACGACATTCTGGACAGTCGCGACGTTCGCCTGCTTCAGTGGCCTGTCGATGCCGGATCGGTGGCCGCCGGGCAGACTCGCCTGGTAGCACCCGACGCGCCGTTGGTGATCGATCCCAATATCCATGGGGGTGATGCAAACTATCTGATCGTCAAAGTGGACGCTCGGCGTCAGCAGACCGATGCCAACCCCGCAAACAATGTTCTGGCACAACGCCTGGTATTCCAGCCTGGCGTTCAATTGACGAGCCCCGTGACCGGGCAGATCGTGCAGCGGGGAGGAACGTTGGAATTGCAGTGGCGCGACTTCGACCCCGAGCATGCGGGGACGCTGACCTTTGCCATCGATACGGACTCCGATCCAACCAACAACGCGGGCGCACAGATTTTGGCAACAGGCATTTCGGAGGACGACGACCAGGACCGCTTGATCGTTGCGATCCCCGATCTGCCTCCGGGTACACACTACCTTTGGGCGTGTCTGGACAACACACAGGGGACTTACTACAGCCCGCCGTTGATGGTGAGGGTCGTGGACGAGGCGTTGGCCGGGGACGAACCGTTGGGGGACGCTGTCGGCGGTTCCGCCTATGAGGTATTCGGCGTCGAGGCGGGACGGATCGGCGACGAGGTGCAATTCCGCGTCCGCACCAACTACGACCCTCGCAGCCGAGGCGGGGATGTCTACCTGAACCTCGGCGGCTCGTTCGACCGCGGCAACGGGCGTTTGGCCGGGATCGCGGTGAATACGCGAACCGCGTTGAACGGCGCTCCGTTGACGGCCGGGTCGTTGTACACCGGCGCCCGTTTTCAACGCGGACTCCTACTGGCCCAACACCCGACCTTTATTTCCGATTTCGCCGCGGAGGTGACGGGACGCTCGGCGGTGCGCGTGATCGAGACACCGGGTTCCCCGTGGCGATACGAGATCGTTGGCTCGTTTTTCCTCTCCGACTTGGGAGGGCGTCCCGGCGACTCGCTGCAGATCGGTTGGGCCATGTACTGCGGCAACGACTTTGGATATGCCGAAAACGAAGCGGGCTTGCCCGATTTGGTCGGGGACGGCTTGGCCGTCGTGCGCGATGGAGTATCGGACGTCCGCTGGGGCGATTCCGTCACCTTGCGTTATGCGGTGGCCAACCAGGGTCGAGACGGCGGCGAAGCCGGGGCATCGCAGATGGGGATCGTGCTCTCGCCTGATGCTGCGATACGCGAGGACGAGATGCTTCTGACCAGCGTGCAGATCGCTGCGCTGGCTCCGGGCGCACGGGCCGAAGGCACGGTCACCGTCACGCTGCCGCCAACCCCACCCGCGGGTTTTCCAACCAAGGGGCCGGTCTACCTGGCGCTGATCCAGGACTTGCCCGATGCGATCGCGGAAGGAGACGAAACCAACAATCAGGGCAGGGGCGAGGGAACCGATGTCGCCGTTCTGCAAGTCGGTGGCCCGCCACGGTTTGTGACGGTGTTGACACACGGGTTCAAACCCCCCTTCTCGAGTTTCTCCGGTCCAGGCGGGTTCTGGTCGACCTGGGACGGGCCTTTTGACAATGCCGTCAAACAATTGGCAGCCCAGCAGGGCTACGCAGGCGACTCCGTCAACTACGTGACGCATTGGGATTCCTCGGAAGGCTGGACCGACGCCATCGTCAGCGCGATCGCATATGTTGCGTTGACAGCCAATCCGAACACGTCATGGCTCGGCCCGCTAGCGTTCGGCCGCATCGGACCGGCGATGCAACGCGCAGAGCGATTTGCTTACCAAGCCGCCGAAAGAATCGTGGAAGATCTACTTAACCTGCCCGATCATCTTGCCCGACCGGAAGACGGTCAAGAGATCCATTTGATTGGCCACAGCCGCGGAGCGGCGGTCAACGCGTACGCTTCCCACCTGCTGGAACGGCTGCAGTACCCAGTCGCCCAATACTCGGCACTCGACGGCTACTCGACCGATTGGCCAAATGTGTCGGGCATTCTGGGCGACATCAGTATCGTAGGCTGGGCGACTGCGGCGCAGAAGACGAACTACCGGGTCGAGGGCGGGTTGTTAGACTTTGAAGCTCTCGGAGCCTGGATCGACGATATCATGTGGCGCCGCCTGCCATGGCTGCCGAGACCGAGTTTGGCGCAGTCGTTGGGAGCGATGGCGGCTTGGCGGGCACCGCCACGCGCCGAGGCCGGGTTCGACGACCAGATGGTCTGGGGGTACGGCGAGCACCCGCATTCCAACCACATGAACATCAGCGAATTGTATTTTTTCAGCGATGCCCATCCCTTCTCACCCGTGTCGCACCTGAGGAACAGCCCGCTGGGACGCGCTACGCCGGCTTCGCCTTCGACCTCCGCAGACCCTGGAGGCAGCTTTCCGGAGCCCGAGCCAAGTGTCGGATTCCAATTGGACTGGGCGCTCGGTACGTTCGGAACCTTCGTGGACGGCACGTTTGAGCAACTCGGCGAATTGTGGCGTCAAACCGAAACGCTGGGATCCGAGTTGGAATTCGACGATCCGTTCTTGATGAGCTGGTGGCAGATGGCCAATCAGCCGCAACAACTGCTGTCATCGGTATGGACGACGTCGGGTGACGTCGCCTTGCGAATGGACGCCGACGACGCGTGGGTGGAATTGACGCAAGGAGAAGACACGGCCATCGGGCAGTATTTGGTATTCGGCGACGCAGCCGAGTCGCTGTTCTTCGATCTGAACGTCTTGGCCGCCGGCCCCGACGACCGCTTGTCCGTGCTGTTGGACGATGAAGAAGTGTACAGCGTGCTGCTGGACTCCCCTGACGCTGCGAGGATTCATCTGGTTCCTCTACAGGCGTTCCGCGGGCGAGCGGGCGAACTGTTTTTCGCCTTGACCGGATCGCTGTCAGCGCCGGCCCGCGTAGAACTGGACGATCTGCGTGTGGTGATGCCGCTATCCTTGGATGCGGTGACCCTCGCCCCACCGTCGCCTGCGCCGGACAATCCGGTCGTGCAGATTGTCGCCAGCGGACTGTTCGACCCGCAAGGCATTGCCCGCAGTGTCGCGTTCTACATGGAAACCAACGGGATGCCGGGGCTGCAAACGGGCGTCCAGGGCGACCGATTGCTGAGCCGCGACCTTGATGGTAGCGACGGCTGGACCTATGACTGGGACACGCGTTCCTTTCCCGGCGGCGCCCGAACGATCTATGCTCAGGCCGAGTCGGACGAAGCGGTCAGCGGCCAAGCGATTGCCGTGCAGACTCTGCTGGGTGACGATGCCCTGCCCTTCCCCTGGCGGAACCCAACAAGCCCCGAGGACGTCAACAACGATGGGATTGTTTCGGCCCTTGATGCGCTTCTGGTGATCAACCATTTGAATCTGACTGGGCCTGGGCCGCTTCCCGCGCCTGATCCCCAGTTCGCCCCGCCGCCCTATCTGGACGTTTCCGGCGACAACCAAGTTTCCCCCATCGATGTACTGATGGTCATCAACGAGGTGAATCGACGGGCCGCCGGAAATGGTACAGCCGAGGGCGAGGACACGGCAGGCTGGGAGCGGCTTGTGTCAGCGGTTTGGCGGGAATTTGACGCGACGGGACCACACGATGCCTTCCCCCCCGACCCGTTGCAGAGCCCTCCGCCGGCCGTAGCGAGCGCAGTCCGAGCTGTCCCAATTTTTTCACAGCCTCCGAGGATGGACGAGCAAGCCGCAGGCCCTCGGCACGCAGCCACCTCGGACGTTCCCCTTTCGCGTCATTCGTTTTCCGATCTCGAACCGATCGACGCAGCTATCGTAGACCTGTTCGGCGAACCGTTGGGTCCACCCATCTAACAAGGAGAGCCAGTATGACGAAATCTGCTCTTTCGGCAGTCTCTGCCCTGCTGGCCGTGCTGGCAGTTGGCCTCACGGCGGCAAAGGCTGCCGACAACCCGCCGCTCGACTACCGCATCGAACTGACCACTGCTTCCAGCGGCTTTGATGGCGAAACGTGTTGGGTCCACGCGCGGGCCGGGGCGATCCCGCCAGGGACGCCGGGCAATGCGCGGCAGACGCCCCTGGTGGTGATGACCATGCAGAAGCTGCTGCTGACCGGATCCGATGTGTTCTACGCACTGCACAATCTGTGGACCGACGATTTGGGCGAGACCTGGACCAAGCCGCAACTCCAGCCGGTTTTCGAGCGGCAGGTACTGGGCGACGGGATCGAGTCGGTCGTCGGCCACCTCTAACCCAGGTGACACGCTGCCGGCGGCAACCTGCTTGGCACCGGCCGCTTGGGCTGGACCCGGGACGTGTCCGCACAAGCGATTCGGCTGAATTATCCCATGTCGGTGCCTGCCTTGACCTTCTATCGGAGATCGCAAGCTCTGGATCGCGATGCCAACGGCCATTGGCGGCCCCAACCCCCGGTGATCGTTGCACAGTCCCGCGAGTTCGAGTGCTTAACTGGAAGACACGGGCGATGTCGCGATTACCACGATTCCGGTTTCATCGTGACGGCCGTTTGCGCCGCGCCGCAGAAACGTGTGAAGCCTTCGGCCAGTTGCCGGGCCCAATCGAGCAATTCGTCCGGCGCGATCTGGTCCCGTGGCGCGAAGATACAGGCCAGCACGCGGCGGTCGGTGTCGTCTACCTTGGCCAGCATCGAGTCCTTGACGGGGCTGCCGACGGGTTGGCTGCCCTGCGGACCGGTCGTGCATAGACACAGCAAGCCCTTGACGTCCAGCTCCTGCCCAGTTCGGTTGAACACATAGGACTCGCCCGCTTGGCCGTAGCGCAGCAGGATCTCGTCGCCCACGCGGTCCAGCGACACCAGCGAAATCGGCAGGCCCGACCGCAGGGAGATCAGATTGATCAGATCCACCGTGTTGGAGATCGCTGGCAGTCGGCCTTCCTCGCGCACGGTGCGCAGCAAATACTCCTGCGCCGGCTTGCTCCGTCCTGACGGTTTGTATCCGCCATGCCGCAGCAAGTTTCGCACCGCCGTCCGCCGTGCGTCGCCACCTTGCGAATCCGCGGCGGCCACCTGTGCAGCGGCATCCAGACAGATCTGTTGCAGCATCTGGTCGGCTGGTCCGATCCGCACTTCGTGGGCCTCGACCAACGCCACGGCCAATCCGACCACGTCCTCGCATACCGTTACCGTCGCCAAAGCTAGTCTCCTTTTGCCGCCGGGCCGCAAACCGACCCGCACTCTGAATTCCGCAATGCCGAGTCTACAGGAGCGGTTGCGTTCGCGAAATCCCAAGTGGAAAATGCCTGCATGACACGATCTACTGAACAATTGCGAGCGGATGCTTTGGCCATTTGGCAGGCCGGTGTGGCTGCCGTGCGCAGCGATGTGTTGGTCCAGAATCACCTCCGAATCGACGACGACCGGTTGACGGTTGCCGATCAGACATTGGCCCTCGACCGCATCGGCCGCATTGCCGTCGTGGGCTGTGGCAAGGCTGGGGCGGGGATGGCTGCGGGCGTCGAGGCCGCGCTGGGCGAGCGGGTGCTGGACGAGAAACGGGTGACCGGGTGGGTCAACGTGCCGGACGACTGCGTTCGCAGCTTGCGGCGGATTCATCTGCACGGGGCGCGGCCGCCGGGAGTCAACGAGCCGACGGAAGCGGGCGTCGAAGGCGCGCGGCACATTCTGGAACTGGTCGGCGGCCTGTCTGCCGAGGACCTTTGCATCTGCCTGATCTCCGGCGGCGGATCCGCGTTACTGCCAGCGCCCGTCGAGACGATCCGCCTGGAAGACAAACTGGCGGTCACGCGGCACTTGAGCGGCGCCGGGGCCAACATCCAGCAATTGAATACGGTCCGCAAGCACCTGAGCCGAATCAAAGGCGGCGGGCTGGCACGTCACTGCCGCGCCGGTCAGTTGATCGTCCTGATTATTTCCGACGTCCTGGGCGACCCGCTGGACGTGATCGCGTCGGGGCCGACGGTCCCCGACTCTTCGACACCCGCGGACGCGTTGGCTGTGCTGGAGCAATTCGACGCCCGGCGAGCCGGGATTTCGGACGCTGTGTTCCGGCATTTGCACGAAGCCGCCGGACAATCCGTGCGGTCCGGCTCCGATCCCGTTGCGGCCCGAGTGACCAACTGCATCATCGGTAACAATGCCACCGCCGTTCATGCGGCCGCCTGCGAGGCGGCACGCTTGGGTTACGAGACTCGCTGTGACGCGGCGGCGCAGTTGGAGGGCGACGCCGAGACGCTGGGGCTGCAACTGGCGGAAGCCGCGGTCGCGATGCGCAAGGCGGGCGGCGAGGCTTGCTTGGTCAGCGGCGGCGAACCCACGGTGCGATTGGTTCCCAGTGATCGACGCGGGCTCGGCGGGCGGAATCAACAGTTGGTGCTGGCCGCCTTGGAGCATCTGGTCTCCGCTGCCACAGGCTGGCAGCCTGTGCTACGCGAGCAGCAACCGGTGCGAGGCGACTTGAGCCAACAGGCATCCCAATCGGTTCAGGCGTGTGAAGGAATGGTCCTGCTGTCCGGCGGCACCGACGGGGAAGATGGGCCGACCGACGCCGCCGGCGCTTGGTTCGACCAGTTGGTCGCCGAACGGATGCGGGACGCTGATCTGGCCCCAGGATCGTTCCTTCGCCGCAACGACGCCTACCACTTTTTCGAACCGCTCGGCGCCCTGATCCGCACCGGCCCGACTCATACCAATGTCTGCGATCTGCGTGTCGTCCTTGCTTCATCGGGCCATTCCACGCAGAATTCACGAGAATCCTGACCGAACGGTGGAAAGCGAAGGGGAAGCCGAATGTCTCCCGAAGAGCGGATGCGGCGAGTGGACACGTTGCTGAGCCATGTGTGGATGGTGCGCACCTTCCTGAAACACAGCGAGGAAGCGGAGCACGATGACGAGTTGTGCGAAGTCCATCGCGGGCTGTACGACTGCATGTTGGCCCTCGGCGGTCCGTTGCAGGCGGGCGACGCGGTCGCCTATCTGAAGCAGGCACGCAAGAAGCTTGCCCGACTGCAGCGAGCGACGGAGTTGTTCGTGAGAATTCAACCCGAGGTGTCGTCGCACACCAACTTCCAAATGGCTGCCCAGTCCCTGACAGCGGCGGTCGAAGAAATCGTGTCGCTGCTAGCAGACTCGGACGCTTGACGGTCGCAGGCGGTTCGTTAGGATTCAAGAGTTGAACCGTTTCACTCCCGCGGGATGCCGGAGCATGACGCGCAGGGGCCGGACGCCCGTGCCATCCGCACCGGGAGACTCTCGCCAATGCTACCAGCCACGCTTGTCCCACGTGTTGTCCGCTTGTTTTTCGTGCTGCGTCCGGCCGCTGTTGTGGTTTTCGCCGCACTGATGCCCGGCGGCGTATATGCCCAGTCGCCGCTGGTGCATTTCGACATGAATCCCGCTGTGGCCTGCCGGGACATGACGCCCCCCGAGTTTGCAGAGGCCAATCCCGACGAACGCTTGGTCGAGGCTCGCTTCGAGATCTCGGCGCTGATCCGGCAGGGCAACGAAGACAATCTCTTGCAGTTCTTCTATCGACTCGAAACTCAGGAGGATTCGGTCTCGGTTGCCGACTATCTGCCGAAAACGACGTTGGCAAGCGACCAGGCGAGCAACGTGATGATGGAAAGAAGATCCGAAAAGAGCAATCATGCGGGCGTCACGCTGACCAGTCCGGTTGATTGGCCGAGCAAGCTGACTGCATCGACCGATCTGGGGCAAAAGGCGGCGGACTCGACCCGGGTCGAACTGGTGCCACAGATGATTGCCGTCACGGCCAGCGGAACGGTCCAGCAAGGCCGCGGGGTGTATTTCAAGCTGAAACCGTCGCGAAGCCAAACGCTGGAGGGGGCACGCCAGTTTACCGTCGTCCTGCGCGTTCCGAACGGATGGCGCGGCGGATACGCCTATCTGGCCTGTACCGCGGCGGGAATCGACCGGGGATTGGTGCGTCCGCTGGACGAGCGGATCTTGAGCGGCGACCGGCGTTTCGTGGTGGCGCTGTACCTGGAAGGCGACGTCGAAGCCAAGGCCGCTGCGCAGCGACTGGTGCGTGCCGAAACGGATCTGTACCGTGTCGCGTCGTCGCGCCGCGCGGAACTGGATCGGCTCAATCGACCCTCGCTTCGCCAGCGGCTCGATTCGCTCTTCAGCTCGGCCCGCCCCCTGATCCCCGCCAACTGGACCCAGCAACTGGTCTTCGCCCAGCAGCCCCCGGCGATCGAACGCGTTGCCGACCGCCTGCCTGCGGAAGTCCAGCAAGCCATCACCGAATACAACGCGGCACGCAGCGAGCTGCGGTTTCTGACCGATGGAATGGTGGAAGTCCAGTAGCGGCCATGTACTTTGGGCGCACGCCGGTTCTCGGAAGAAGCACCTTACCCGCGGCTCCATGCCCGCCTTCCAAATGGGCTTGCCGTCGCCGATTTTGTCGAGCTGCTTGAACCGCACCGGCAGAACGGTTCAGGCGTCGGAATGAACCACTGAGGTGCGAGTTCTTGTTCCACCTGTCGCGTTCGCCGAGATGAGAGTCCGGCACCAAGGCAGCAGGGCGATAGTCGTCAGGTGGAGTTTCATGGTCCGTCTTTCTCCGCCTTCTTCCTCGCTCGCGCCTCGTCGCGGGCTCTCTGCTTTTCCTCGGGCGTACGTTTACCTTCCTTGGCGGTGGACATGCCGGGAGCCCATTTCTTCTCGCCGGCCTTCACGGGGCTGGCCATCTGCGCGAGCCAAGCGTCGTGGCGTGTCGTAAGCTCGGCGAGTTTGTCGGGCCTCGCTTGCGCGAGATCGTTCGCTTCTGATACGTCTCGCGCAAGGTCGAATAACTCCACCCTGGACCGCTGCGCGACGAGTTTCCAATCGCCCGAACGCACCGCCCACCAGCCTGCCTCGCTTCCGGAGCACCAGAACAGGTCGCGCGCGGGCGAGGGCGTTTCCCCACGCAGGATGGGCAGGAGGTTGATCCCGTCAAAAGGCTTGTCGGCAGGCGCGGAAACACCGGCGGCGGCGAGCGCGGTGGGCAAGATATCGAGCGAGCTGACGACCGCCTGCGATTCGCCGGCCTCGAGCATTGCGGGCCAGCAGACAAGGAACGGCACGCGCACGCCGCCCTCGTAGTCGGAGTGTTTGCCGCCGCGCAGTGGCGTGTTGTTCGCCGTTTGCGCCAGCGGCCCGCCGTTGTCGCTGAGGAAGAAGAGCAGCGTGTTCTCCCAAACACCCTCCAGCTTGAGCGTGGCCACGACGCGACCGACTGCGTCGTCCATGCGTTTGCCCATTGCAAGGAGCGTGTTGCGGTTGATGTCGCCGGTATTGAACTTCGCGATTTCGTCAGAGGGCGCCTGCAAGGGCGAGTGGACGGCATTGAAAGCGAGGTAGGCGAAGAACGGTCTGCTCTTGTTGCGGGTGATGAAGGCCGCCGTTTCCTCGCCGAGGCGGTCGGTGAGGTAGCCGGTTTCCTGCACGACTGTCGTGCCTCGATAGATCGGATCGTTCGGGTCATCGAGCTTGAAGTAATCGTGAGCGCCGCGACCGAGGAACCCGAATACGTCATCAAAACCACGCAGCGCCGGACTCCACGCGGGATCGGGGCCGAGATGCCATTTGCCGAATTGCGCGGTGGCATAGCCGGAGGGCTTGAGGAACTGCGGGAAGATCGTCTCGCTCATCGGCAGGCCGCTACCCGCCTCGCCGCCGGTGTAAAGCCCCAGACGTTGCTGATAGCGTCCTGTCATCAACCCCACCCGCGTGGGCGAGCAGACGTTGCCCGTGACGTAGCCCTGCCGGCAGATGACGCTTGCTTTCGCCAACGCGTCGAGGTTCGGCGTGGTGACTTCCTTGGCATGCCGCGGGTTGAACAGCACATCTGCGTAGCCGAGGTCATCGGCCACAATGACGACGATGTTGGGCTTTGCCTGTGCCGCAGTCTCCGAGGCAAGCGAGGCGGTGAAGAGCAGAGCAACGATTCCGCTGAGTAAGTGGGCGGCTTTCACGCTTGAACTCCTGGATAGTGGTTGGGATGTCATGGTTGGGGAAGCCCGGGTGGATTCGTCGTCGATGGTGAGGCGGCATCTTGCTTTCTCATACGCAACTCCCCGCGGGATTCTGCCGCGGATGCCTTGAGGTTCAGCGGTGGCTCGGCCTTGGGAACGACCACCCGCTTGCCTTGAGTTTCAAGCTGCTTCACCTGTGCGATTTGCCCGTCAATCTGCCCGCCTGGAGAGACACTCAGGTCTGCGTGCCAAGGCGTCATCTTCATCAGCGCGTGCCACGGCGCTGCTGATAGTATCCACGCACCTCTTCCAGCGTTGCAAAGCCATCCTTGTCCGTATCTACTGCGTCGAAGTCGCCGGGTTGTAAGTACTCGTCGCGCGAGAGCTTGCCATCGTTGTTCGTGTCTGCGTTTCTGAACACTTCGGCGATGCGGCCAGCGATCGGAGTGCGCCGGCGGGGTATCGATGACTCGCTCTCTGTCTTCAGCTTGCCCCCGACCTCGGCATTCCGCCCGTCCTGACGAATCCACTTCGCGGGTTGAGTTCCCTTTTCCCAATCCGCAAACACGGCTTGGAGTTCTTCGAGCTTCGCCGGCTCTTTCGCGGCGAGGTCCGATTGTTCGCCGATGTCGTCCTTCAAGTTAAACAACTCTGGTTCGCCGCCGCGTTCTTGCACCAATTTCCACTCGCCCACCCGCGCGGCATGTTTCGCGCCCGCACGCCAGAAGAGCTGCTCGTGCGGTCGGCCCAGCTTCTCGCCAGTCAGGAACGGAAGCAAATTCACGCCGTCCAGTGTAGGCCTCTCGCTCCGCGAGAGGTCATCCGGCGCGCGGAGCGAGACGTCCACGTTGGCCGCGGCCAGCGCCGTGGCGTGGCAGTCGAAGCCCATGACCATCTCGCGATACACCACACCGGCGGGCAGTGTGCCCTTCCACTGCACCAAGAACGGCACGCGGATGCCGCCTTCGTAGAATTGGCCTTTGTAGCCGCGCAGCGGTTCATTGCTGGCCGTGGTCTGCCGCGTCGGGCCGCCGTTGTCGCTGTAGAAGAAGATCAACGTGTTCTCCTCCTGCCCCAGCGCACGCACCTTGGTAAGTACGCGGCCGACGGCGTCGTCCATCGCGGCGACCATGCCAGCATGAATCCGCCGTGTGCCGGTCAGGTTGGGGAAACGAGCCAGATACGGCTCGGTCGCTTCCAACGGCCCATGCACGGCGTTGAACGCGAGATAGAGGAAGAACGGTTGGTCCTGGCTGCGGTCGAGGAACGCCACGGCCTCGCGGGCGAAGGCGTCGGTGAGATATTCTTTCTCGTCGGTGACCGGCTGGCCGTTGCGGATGATCGGGGCGACGTCGGCCTTGCCGGGCAGGTAGGTCCGTGCGCCGCTGAGGAACCCGTAGTGGAAAACAAATCCCCGCTCGTGCGGTCGAAGCCCCTCCTTGAACCCGATGTGCCACTTGCCGACCATGCCGGTGGCATAACCGGCCGCTTTGAGGCGTTCCGCCAACGTCGGCTCGGTGCGCGGCAACCCGAAATTCCCCGCCGCAAACCGCTCTGGCCCGGAGTTGTGCTCGAAGCCGAACCGATGCTGATAGCGCCCGCTCATCAACCCCGCGCGCGACGGCGAGCAGACCGAGTGCGTCGCGTAGCCGTCCGTGAACCGCACGCCGTTCGAGGCAATCGAGTCGATCTGGGGCGTCGGGATATCCTGGCATCCGTTCACGCCGAGGCCGGCGTAGCCGAGGTCGTCGGCCAGGAAGATGATGATGTTCGGTTTGCGCTCCGCCGCGAATGACGATGCGAGCAGACAGAATGACGAGAGAATGACGAGGGTGTTTTTCATGGCTTGGTCTCCGCTCTAACTGGGGTGGATTGCGAGTTCATCAGATTCAATTCGAGGAACTGATCTGCCTTTACGCCGGCCAGCGATACGGTCTTGCCGCTGGGAAGCGTGACTTTCAGGTCGACTGTGGTCTGCTTGCCGAGGCCGAAATGGGCTTCGAGTGCTCCGCTGCTCTTGTAGCTGTGGTTGGGATGAATCCAGCGATACTGTCTCCGTCCAGCGGCGGCGACTTCGACCCTCGCGCCAATCAGCTTCGCGTGCGTCACGCCGCTGAAACGCACACGCAGCCAGTGATTCTCCTTGGCGCCGTGCAGCCCTGTGTTCCAATAGACCTTGCTCTCGTAGCCTGCCATGCTGAGCACGACGCCGGAGTTGTCGGGGTCGGCAGCGAAGACCAAGTCGAGCAGCCCGTCATTATCCAGGTCGGCCGCCTCGCCGGAAATGCCGGCGCCATCCAGACCGCTGAACGTCGTCGGTTTCACCTCAAACGTGCCGTCGCCGCGATTCATAAACAGGATGGCGCGAGATTGAAGGTTCGGCGATTCATGCCGGTCCAAGACGACAAGATCCTGCCAGCCGTCGTTGTCGTAGTCGCCAAACACGGCGTCGGCGAAATAGGGGCGTCGGTCGCCCGGTTGCATCGGCGCACCCGGGCGGCCAGTCGGTTCGGGCATCTCGAAGAACCTGCACCAGTCGCGATAGACCCAGTTCAGCGCCGAAAGCCCGGCAGCGTCGGTCGCCTCCTCAAACCCGAATCCTCCCCTGTTCCGCCAGAACCGGCCGCTGACGTATTCGGCACGCGGCGCCCAGCCAGGACTCGCCGGACCGACCGCGAGCACGTCGAGCAGGCCGTCGTTGTCCACGTCGGCCAGCGAAATATAGGGCAGCCCCGGCGCTTTGCCAACGGGCTCCGTGCTCCGCTTGTCGGCGCTGAGTTTCAGGTGAGCTTCGCAGGCGAGGCCGTTGCCAGTGATTTTCTCGAACTGCAACTTGCCGGTCTCGGCGAACAGGTTCTTCCAGCAGAACACACCCTGCCGATACTCGATGGGCGAATACGGCGCTGCCAAATCGAGTACGTCGCAATGGTACGACTGGATCAGATCGAGGTCGCCGTCGTTGTCCATGTCGCGCAGGTTGATGTCCGGACCGGCCTTGTCCTTCGCGCTGTCGTGATAAAACCCGCCGAAGTCAGGCACGAGATCCGTGCCGCCGATGTCCTCATAGTTGTCATCACGCTCCGCGTGATGGCTGCGATACACATACAACCGGCTGTGCGGGAAGCCGCCCAGAGCATCCTTGATGTTGTCGCAGCCGATGGCGATGTCGAGCCAGCCGTCCTGGTTCACGTCGGCGATGCTCGGCTGGCGGTTGTAGGCTTGCTCGTTCTGGATGCCCATCTTCGCGGACACGTCGCGGAAGACATCCCACGCGCCGTCGCTGAGGTACAGGCCGTTGCCGAGTTTCTGGTCGTTGGGATTGGACTGGCCACCCGACATCTGGGCATGGCGTGTGACAAACAGATCGAGGAAGCCATCGCCGTTGAAGTCCGCCCACACCGGCACTTGGCCGCGCCCGAAGCTTTCCGGCGACACCTTCGAGTCGAGCAACTTGATGCTGTGCTGGTGGAACTTGAACCCGCCGTCGTTGATGAACACTCGCAGTTTCTCTCCAGCACCCCAACGCCCCCCGGTTCCACGCGGTGCGGAATACGTCGCCACGATGTCGAGCAACCCGTCCTCGTTCAGGTCCACGACGGCCACGCCGTTCATGCCCTCCTGCAAATCCGTGATGCCCGGGACGCAGATACTCTCGAACAACTGCCCGCGTCCCGCGGCATCGCGCGCCGCGTCGCCGTCGGGCATCTTTTTCAATGGGGGCTCGCCCGGCCGCTGTTCGGCGATTTCCTCTTGGTGTGGATTCGGCTTGATGTCGCCGTATTGCTGCCGGATCCGTTCGAGGGTGCTTGGCCGTTGCGTTGAACGCGTGGCGATTGTGGGCCTCCGCGACGCATTCGCTTTGATCGCCTCCGGCGGCGCTTGCTCGATGTAAATCCGATTGCCATCTGGATCGGACACGAGCAATCGTTTGTCGCCCTCGAATTCCGCGCCACGTTTCGTCAACCCTTTCCGCGCGGCGGCGAGGTCAGCCACGCGCAACGTCACGCTCCGCAACCCCGGCGCGTCCAGCCCGGCGTCGGCCTCGCGCGGGCGCTGCCCCGGCGGCGCAGAGAACTTCAGGCGGCCCGCGCCGGTGGCGAACAGGTACATTTTCATGCTGAACGGCGGTGGCAGATTCCACGGATCGAATTCCGCCAAGCCCAGCGTCTCGCCGTAGAACTTCCGGGCCGCCGCGTCGTCGCTGACCGCCATGCCCCACGTGAAGGTCTCCTCCGACGCGCTGCGCGGGACGCCCATGATCTCGACAACGTTGCCGTCGGGATCGCGAGTCATGCTCACGTTGGCGCCCTTCATCGGCGTTGGGTAACCCGCCTTCATCAGCCGCTGGCCAACCGCTGCGGGGTCGTTGAACCAGAGGGAGAACCACCGGAAGCCGTTTTGCGAGAGCATCTGTTTCATCGGATTGCCGGTTGCCGGCGCGGGCTTGTCGCCGGCAGCCTTGCGCAACCGCAGATAACTGCCCGCCCACGTCAGCAAGGCGCCGCTGGCGGTGGCCGGCTCGATTTCGCGCATCCCGATGCCGTCGCGGTAGAACTTCACACTCGCCTCGACATCGCGGACGCACAGTTCGAACACCGCGTCGACGACTTGCAGTTCGCCTCCATTCGGCCGCGCGGCTAGAGTGGACGACGATTCGTTCGCAGCCGGCCGCCCTGCCCGCGGCCTCGCGAAGAACGACCGGGCCTCGTCCAACGTGACAAACCCGTCGCTGTTCTGGTCCATCTGCTGGACCAACGGGCCGGGGAACTCCTCCGCGCTGACCTTCCCGTCGCCGTTGCGGTCGAGTTGCCGAAACCGATCGCCAAGGTCGCCACCTCGTGGCTGTTGCGCTGGTTCTTGAGCCCCGGAAAGCGCCGACATCGAGCCAGAAACCAGAACGGCAACGATGATTACTTGGTGTTTCATGGTCGCGGACTTCCCTCCTTTTTCGGCCTCATGATCTTGATTCCGGCTCGGCCTGTCGCCTGCTGGAATAACACAGAAGCCCACGCTTTCTTACAGCCGAATCGCTGTCCACGTGACACAGTAGATGCAACTGCCTGACACCGGGCAAGTTCCGTTGTGCGAGGCCCTGCACGGTGGTGCCGCCCGTTCGGCTAGCACCGTCGGCCGGAGCAGGGGCGCGAGGTACACGCCGGCGACGTGCCAGGGCTGATCGAGAGGCCTTCCGTACTTCAGCTCCCAGATCCCGGGGCTTGGTCGTTTTCCAAGCTGGTTGACGGTATACCGTCGACCGGCTACGATGGCGAAATTCCCAACCCTGAGGATCCCAACATGCGTGTTCCAAAGTCGATTGCCTTGGCTCGGACCACGGTGACCGCTGCAGCGACGGAGCATCTTCGCGAGCAGATTGTCGGCGCGAAAATGCAGCCCGGCGAGACGCTTCCTGAATCGCAGGTGGGCGAGATGCTGGGCGTCAGCCGTGCCCCGATCCGGGAAGCACTCACCTTGCTGGAACGGGAGGGGTTGGTCGAGTTCGACCGGCGAGGGACGGCACGGGTTTGCGAGTTTGACCTGGAAGACGTTCGGGAATTGGGGCTGATGCGCATGGTTCTGGAACCTGCCGCGAGTCGCCTTGCCGCCCAGTGTCGGCCGGAGGCCGGTCTGGACGCGATCGAGGAAAACCTGCATGCCTTGAAGGGGGTCAGCCGGCTCGATGACGTCACCCGGCTCGACCTGGATTTCCACCGTCTGATATTTGCCGCAGCAGGCAACAAGCGACTCAGGCGCGCTTGGGAGAACCTGTTGTCGCAGTTTTCGCTGGTGATGCGGCGATTTCACGAGTCTCTCGAACAACGCGTGCAGACGTCCAGCGTTCGCGACCTGACGATCGGAGCGCACACCGAGTTGTTCCAGGCCATACGCTCGGGATCGGCCGAGGAAGCTGAAGCTTTGGCTCGACAGCACACCACGTACTGGCTGGCGGAATTCAGCCAGTCCAAAGCGTTTGCTCCGCAGCCAGAGGAATGATGTTCATGCTGCAAACCATACTTTCTCCAGCAGATTCAGGGAGGCCAACAGATTCAATTCATTGAGAATGACATGGCAATGCCAATCTTCCGGAGAACTCAACAACCACACTGATCACCAACCAGCTTCCTTCACCCAAGATGGATGTTCGGAATCCCCATCTGCTGGCCTCCCTGAATCTGCTGGAAATCCAAACCATGAACACAACCCCTTCAAATCCATCTGCTGGCTTTGCCGAATCAGTGGGAGATCCGATCACCGGCAGATTCATCGGACATGCGATGAAGGTGCATTCACTGGTGGGCCCGGGGCTGAATGAGGAGATTTATCATCAAGAGCTTGTCGCGAAACTCACGGTGGATGGCATTCCGTACCTTTCCAAGCCACGGCGCGACCTCGTGTATCGAGGGATCGTCGCGGACACATTCGAGCCGGATTTTGTTATCGAGAATCATTTCATCCCCGAGCTGAAAAGTCTGCGAGGGAAATTCTCCGCGGAGCATCTGGTTCAGGTCTTCTGCTACTGCAAGTTCTGGCGGCTTCGCACAAGTTTGTTGGTGGATTTTGGCAAGCAAAGCCTGATCTGGAAACGTCTGCTATATCGTTCTCACGCTGCTATCCTTCCCGAGAGCAAGCCGCCGGACTTCGTCGGCAACCCCTCGCTAGCCGCCAGCATCATCCAAGCCGTCGGTGACTGTCTGAACGAAATCGGTCTCGGCTATCGGCAGACCACATGGAGAGGTTTGGTCAATGCAGCGATTCAATCCGCAGACCACAAAGTCCAGATCAATCCAACCGCCACTGTGCTCAGTCATACAGGCGTCGCGATGTCCAGTTTCGTCATCGAAGACACCTGCGCCGTGCTGGTCACCGCCCTCAACGATGGCATCAACGCCGCCGACCGTGCCATCCTGCAAACCCACCTTCGCTGGCTCAATCTCGATTGGGGCATCGTCTTCCACTTCGGCAAAACCACCGCCGATCTCTGCTTCGTTCGTCGACCGCTGAATACAAAGACGTTTTCTCCAGCAGATTCAGGGAGGCCAACAGATTGAATTCATTGAGAATGACATGGCAATCCCAATCTTCCGGAGAACCCAACAACCACACCGATCACCAACCAGCTTCCTTCACCCAAGATGGATGTTCGGAATCCCCATCTGCTGGCCTCCCTGAATCTGTTGGAAATCCAAACCATGAACACAACCCCTTCAAATCCATCTGCTGGCCTCCTTGAATCTGCTGGAAATCCAAATCGGAGAAACTTCCCATGATACGAACGCTCTCTTTCTTCTGGCTCCTCACTTTCGTTTGCTGTTCCTGGGCAACCGCAGCCGAGAACCATTGGCCTCGCTTCCGCGGGCCCAGCGCGAACGGTGTGGCGCCGGATCATCGCGGGCTGCCGATCACCTGGACGACCACCCAGAACGTCAAGTGGGTGGCCGACGTGCCGGGCTGGGGCTGGTCGTGCCCCGTCGTCTGGAACGATCGCGTCTTTCTGACATCCGTGATCGCCGATCAGCCGACGCGCGTCCCCAGTAAGGGAATGTACCTGGGCGAAGGCGTTCGCGAGCCTGAGCAAGGCATTCATCGTTGGATGGTCTATTGCTTCGATCTGAACACGGGCCAGGTGCTGTGGAAGCACGAAGCTCACACAGGCCAGCCTCAGGTTCCGCGACATCCTAAGAGCACCTATGCATCCGAGACGCCGACGACTGACGGCAGCCGGCTGTATGTCCTGTTCGGCGACCTGGGCCTGTGGTGCTACGATCTCGAAGGCAAGCTGCTTTGGCAGCGGAAAATCGAACCGAAAAAGACCGAATTCGACTACGGCGCCGCATCCTCGCCCGTGGTCCATGACGGCCAAGTCATCGTCGTCTACGACAACCTGGAAGCATCCTGGATCGCGGCCTTTGATGCGCAGACCGGAAACGAGCGGTGGCGAACACCCCGCGACGAGACACGTTCCTGGGCGACGCCGCTTGTCTGGACGAATCCCCTCCGCACCGAAATCGTGGTGCCCGGCGAGAATCGCAACCGCGGTTACTCGCTCGACGGCAAACTGCTCTGGGAGTTCGATGGCCGGATGGGCAAGCTGGTGATTCCTTCCCCGTTTGCCGCGCACGGATTGTGCTACATCAGCGCGGGTTTCGTGGCGGAAACCCATCGCCCGACCTTCGCTTTGCGGCCGGGCGCCAGCGGCAATATCGCCCCGGACGGTGACTTCGCAAACAGCCAGTTCATCGCCTGGTACCAGGACCGCTCGGGCTCCTACAACCCGTCTCAGATCGTGTACGGCGACTATCTCTACACGCTCTACGACCAGGGATTTCTGACCTGTCACCATGCGAAGACCGGCGAAGAGGTCTATGGCAGAGAGCGGTTCTCGCCCGGCGGTTCGTTCACCGCGTCGCCCTTCGCGTTCAACGGGCGCCTGTTTTGTCTCAGCGAAGACGGCCTGACATACGTCATCAAACCGGGGCCGGAGTTCGAAATCCACCAGACCAATCCCCTCGACGAACTCTGCCTCTCCAGTCCCGCCATCGTCGGCGACAAGCTTCTCATTCGGACGGCATCCAAGCTGTACTGCCTGACCGAGGGCGCAGAACTGGACGCCGGCAACTGAGAAAAGGTGTCAAAGTGGCAACCCACTCGCATCGTTTTTCGGCCAGCCTCTCCCAACTACAACCGGGGCTGCATCACCCAGCCACGAAGGAACATCGACATGAAAGGTAACAAGCCAGTGGCCATCGGTCTAACTCGCCGCGAGGCACTGCACATCGGACTCGGAACACTCCTCGGCTCGGCGATTGCGGCGACCGGCACGCGGGCGGAGGACGGCAAAGCGGCGGCGGAAACGACCTAGCAAGAACGCTTGGCCATTTCATTCTGGAACTTCGGGCTGTTGAGCACGGGGCCCAACAGCATCTTCCACGCCCTTGACGTGCTTATGGCCCAGACGGTCCAGCGCGGCTTCAACTGCATCCGCACCGAGTGCGGTACGGGCATCATGCATGACGCCGAGGGCCGGCCGGTCCCGTGTCGTGTTGGTGACCCATCACCAGTGGGCGCCGTTCCTGCTATCTGGTCTTCCAAAGCGATCGCAATTCCTCCTCGGTCACGAAACCGTCCTTGTCGGCGTCGAGGCGGTCAAACAGCGCCGTTGGGATTTCGTCGCGGCTGAGCTTGCCGTCGCCGTCCCTGTCGCGTTGCTGGAAGAGGCTTGTCATGCCGCGCCCGCCGGCGGCAGCGACGCCGTCGTCGAACATTTCGGGCGTACGTCCGCTGACGACCCCGGCGGCCTCGTTCACCAGGCTCTTGAAGGTTCGGTATGTGGGGGCGCGGTAGAGCTGGGTCTGCACCATGAAGATCGCGAACAGGCCGTTCTTTTGGTCGAGCCAGAATTGCGTGCCGTTCGCGCCGCCCCAGGAGTAACCGCCCTCACCGTCGACCGCGCCGCCCAGGCCGTACTTCTGGCCGAGTTCCGGCTTGAGTTGGTTTTGAAACATCAGGGCCACGGTCTCGGGCTTGAGCACGCGCACGCCGTCGAGTTCGCCGCGGTTCATCAGCATGAGACAGAATCGCTCATAGTCCTCGGTGCTGCTGCACAGTCCCTGGCCGCCGAGGAAGAGCGTTGGTTTTTCGGTGAGCTTGCCGGCCTCGCGTCCGCGTTCCAGCACGCCGGGGCGAGGTTGCTTGTAAATCTGGCAGATGCGGCCAGCGTTCTCCGGATGCACCCAGAAGTCAGTGTCCACCATCTTCAGCGGGCCGAGGATGCGTTCCTTGAGCACTTTATCGAGCGATTTGCCGGCCACGGCTTCGATGTAGCGGCCCAGCACGTCGATGCTG
Organism: Pirellulaceae bacterium; assembly: GCA_023382975.1. Lineage (GTDB taxonomy): Bacteria > Planctomycetota > Planctomycetia > Pirellulales > Pirellulaceae > SKKK01. The sequence continues at coordinate 183,761 of JAHDXO010000004.1, read as the reverse complement.
GTGCCATACGAGTAGCCTTCGCCAGGGTGGAACTTGAGCGGCTTGGCGGCGAGGGACTTCGAGTGCTCCTCCAGCGTCGTCCTGGCTCCGCGGCCCGTCGCTCCGTCGGTGAAGGGACCACCCTCGATGGTGCCGTAGTAGAGGCCGCTGCTGTGGCTCATCAACATGCGCGGGGTAATGGCGGACTTGGCCGCAACGAGCTGACCGCTTTCCAGCACCTTCGGCTCGGCCCACTCGGGCAGATGCTTCGAGATAGGCTCGTCGAGCGTGAACTTGCCGGCGTCAACGAGCGCCATGGCGCAGGCGGCGACGACGGGCTTGCTCATGCTCTGGAGGCGAAAAATGGCGTCCTTCGGCATGGGTTTCTCCGCTTCGATGTCCTGCCAGCCGAACGCCTCGAAGTAACCGCGCTGGCCGTTGCGATGAACCATGCCGATGACGCCGGAAACTTCCTTGTTGGCCACCGCCTGCTGCAGGGCGATGTCGAGCTCGGCGAGCACATCGGGCTTGAGGCCGGCCTTGGTGGCTTCCTCGCTGTGTGAACGTGGTTGGAAGCCCTCCGCTGGATGCAACACCGCGGCTGAACCGGCGGCGGGCCGGGCTTGGGGCTGGCCCGCTCGTCCACGCCCGAACGCGAAGGCCTCGTCCTGAGTCACGACTCCGTCGTTGTTCTTGTCGAGCATCTTCATCAGTTGCGGCGACGGCACTTCGTCCGCAGTCAGCTTGCCGTCGCCGTTTGTGTCGAACCGCTTGAAGCGTGCCTCCGGACTCGGCGCGGTTTGCGCCAGAAGCGCCGATGCGATGGTGCATGCGACAAGGCACGGGAGCGTCGTTCTCATGTTCTTGACTCCTTCTCAAACCTGGTTGCGAAGTGACCTCGGTAGATCCACACGACGCACTGCGGCGATGATCGTTGGAAGGACCAGGGCGAGTAGTGTGTGGAGCGCCTTGATGGTCCAGCGTCATTTCCTGTCGTTGTTTGACCGGCGGACACCCCGGTCCGGCACAGGCGCAGCTCGGAGACACCGTTTGCCAGGCAGGTGTAGTAGACGAACAACTCGCGCTCACTGACGAGCGTTTCGGGGTCGAGATGGCGGGCAGTGGTTCTCGTCGCGGATCCGTCATCAAGGCGACGAACGGTGTGTTGCGCGTTGTCCTTGATGTAGACGATGGCCGGGCCTTTCGCGTCGAGTCCCCACTCGGGACCGTTGCAGTACCGCGACCATTTCGAAATCGGGCCGTCCACGCGGTGCTGGCGGCCGTCGCGGCTGGTTTTGAAGCAGCCTGTCTGCAAATCCATCTCGCTCACCCACACGTCGACTTTCGCATCGACGAAGACCATGAGTCCTCCCTGCTGGAGCAGCTCGGGGTCGCGATAGGAGACACTCGCGGAGCCGATCGCATCGTCCCGCGGCCGCCATGTGTCGGCGGAAGGCTTGGCGGGCGGAGCTGGCGCCGGTTTGGCAGAGGGCTCTTCGCGCAGGTCGAAGGCACGAAGTTCGTCGGCCGTGACGACGCCGTCTTGGTTTACGTCCAGGCGGTCGAAGAGAAAAGGCTGCGCTTGCATCTCATCGCGGGTGATGCGCCCGTCACCGTTCTTGTCGAACTGTTTCATCAGGATGCGTGTGCGGTAGCGCTGGAGTGTGCGGGCTGATTCGGCGGCAGACGTGCCCTCGGCGGTGAGCACGCGCTCGGAGCCGAGTCCGGCTACGGGCGTGCCGGCGCGCACGCTCTCGATGAACTCCAATACCGCCTTGCTCACCGGATCGTCCGGCTCGCCGAATTCGGTCATAAGCGATTGGTGCTCGCGGAAGGAGGAGGCGTCCAGCACCTCGGCCCGCGTGCCGTTCTGCCGCAACGTGGCGGCGAACTCGTCCATGCCTGCTTTCTTGTTCGCGATGGCCGGACCGTAGGCGACGACGATTTGGAAGGGCGGCAGGGACTTGGCGCTAGCCGCGTGAACGATGGGCGAGGCATCGGCCCACGCCGCCGGGTTTTCCCCGAAGGCGGCCCGATAGGGGCTGTCGGGGCGGCGGTCCTTGTCTGCAACGTCACGGATGTCCATCGCTGCCGAGTCGAGCGGGATGACGCCGCGCAGGATGGCGAGCGGCTTGCCCTGTTCTCCAAGGCGCTTCGCATCGGTGCCGAGCAAGGCGACGAGATGGGCGCCCGCCGAATGGCCGGTGAGGAAAATCTGGGACGGATCGCCGCCATGCTCCGCGATGTGGTCATGCACCCACGCCACCGCCCGCGCCACGTCCTGAATGAGCGCCGGATGTTTCGCGGCGGGCGCGAGGCGGTAGTTGATCGTCACGAAGACAACCCCGCGTCCGCAGAAGAACTGCGGCAGATGTCCTTTGTTGGCTTTGTCGCCCGCTTTCCAGTAACCGCCATGCACAAAGATTACCACAGGCGCGGCCTTCGCGCCCCTCGGCGCGTGGAGGTCGAGGCTGAGGAACTTCGGGTCCACGCCGACGATGGTCGCGTAGCGCACGTCGAGCGTCTCCACGATGTCCACCTTCGCCGCCGGTGCCGGTTCCGGGCCGGGCACAGGTTGCGGCGCGGGCTTTGGTGGAGTCGTGGGTGCGCCGGTCTGCTGCTTGCGGAAGTAAGCCGCGATTTCCTCGGGCGTGAGCAGCCCGTCCTTGTCCGCATCCGCGCCGTCGAAAATCTTCGCCGCCGGGAATTCTTCCCGTGTCAGCTTCCCGTCGCCGTTCTTATCGAACTGCTTGAACCGTTCCTCCTCGCCCGCCTGGGCGGCGGCGGGCGGCGACTGCGCGGCCGCGAACGACGCCGCAACGACGGCAGCAGTCAACGCGAGCTGTGGAAGGTGACGGCGACGTTCACTCAATCCGCATTTTCTTGATCGTGTCGGTTTCATAAAGCTTGGCGGCGAATTCCGTGAGTAGGGTGCGGTCCTGGGGCGTGTAGGTGCCTTCGGCGGTGAACGTCGTGAGGTTGGCGTCAATCTGGCTTTTCAGGTGCATGCCGATGGCCAGGAGGTGCACTCGCTGGTCTTGCCGCACGTGCCGAATGGCCGCCGCGGGCAGTTGTTTGAGCCTTTGCCTGTCGAATCCCGGCACGAGGTATCCCGACCATCTGCCCAGCCAGCCGCCGCCGATGACTTTCATCGCCACGATGCCCATGCCCTTCTCGTGCGCCTTGGCCAGGCACTCATCGCGCAGTCTGGTCATTCGGTCGCTCCAGACCGAACTGCTGCCTCGCGGCATGTAGCCGTAGGACAACATGCACACGTCGAATCCGCCGGAGTCGATCAGGGCCAACGCCTTGTCGAAGTAGCCGTGCGCGGAGAAGCCGATGTGCCGAGTGACCTTCTCGTCGCGCAGTTTGGCCAACTCGGAGTGGATTTTCAGCGCCTGCCCGACGCTCATCTGCTCCAGTCCCGGACTGCCGTGAATCAGGAGGATGTCCAGGTAATCCGTCTGGAGTTCCTTCAGCGATTTCTCCACCGCCTTGCGTACTTCTTCCGGCTCGGTGGTCTCGACCTTGGTCACCAAACACACGTCGCCACGCCGGTCCTTGAGCCCCTCGCCGAGGATCGCCTGGCTTTCCATGTAATTGCCGGCTGTGTCGAAATAGCGCAGCCCGCGGTCGTATGCATAGCGGACCAGTGCGACACGCTCTTCGTAGGACAGCGGATTGCGCCAGCGCGCGGGCAGCGCCGCGCCGCCGTAGCCGAGGATCGGGAGCTTGAATCCGGTCTTGCCAAGTGTGCGCACCGGGATGGCGTCGGCAGTCGTTCCCGGCGTTTCCCTTTGCGCGGCGGCAGCGGGCAGGCCTTCGCAGGCGGCCGCCGTGGCCAGGGCCTGCGCCGCCTGTTTCACGAAGTCGCGCCGCCCGAGAGTCTTTTCGGTCTTCATGTTTCCTCGCCTTTCTTCAGCATGGGGCGGCTTCGCCATGGGGATAGCGGTAGTCGGTCCGAGGGTTTGTCGAGGCCCGCGTGGTGGAGCCGTCCTCCAATCGGTAAACGTAAAGCTGGTTCTTTCCGCTCTCGCCGGAGTGGTAGACCACCGCCGCCTCGCCGTCGATCCAGCGCGGATAGGCAATCCAAAACGGCTTGCCCGCCTCGTTGGCAATCGCCTTCGCGCTGGTGATCGCGCGGTTCTGAACATCGAAGTCCGCAATGAAGAGCGTGCGTCCCGCCATGCCTTTGCTTTTGAATCCTGTCTGGTACTCGAAGCAGATCTTCTTCTCGCTGGGCGACACGCTGACTCGGTCCAAAAAGCCCTTTCTCGCGAGTTCGCACTCAATGCGTTCGAACTTTGGCTCGCCGCCCACATTCGGCGTCATCAGGTAGTAGCCGCGACCGAGTTTCGGGGGCTCGGACGCCACAAACAGCCTGCCGTCGGTGAGGGCCGAGTGGACCCAGGAGCTGTACCGCTGGTCGGTGAGCGCCACCTCCTCGCCCGGTTTGCCGCCCACCTTGCCCGCCATGATGCAGAAACCGCCGGCCGCCGAGGTTTTGCGGTTCCACATGGGCGTGTTCTTGCCGTCCCGTGTCCAAGTTGGATTGAAGTCGGTGCAAGTGCCATCGGAGAGCTGATGAAAGCCCGTGCCGTCCACGTTGATAATGAAGATCGCAGTCAACCAGTTGACGGTTACGGGATCATTCTTGAGCCTGCGGAAACAGACCAGCATGTCGCCGGTCTTGGACCAGGACGGTTTGAAATCCGTGTAGCCGGTTGTGAGCGGTTTTCCTTCCGGCTGGCCCGGCACATTGACGTGAATCTCGCCGTTGCGGTAATAGGAAATCCGCGAGGCCGGCGGAGGGGTCGCCTCGCCGGCATTGGTCAAGAGCGGCGCGGCCGCGGATCCCAGGCCGGCAGAGGCCGCCAACGCTGTGGTCAACTGCGTGGCCTCTCTCAGAAACCGACGACGGTTGAGGGGGGCACTGGGGGCACTGGGGGGGCCGAGATGGTTGTGCGTGTTCATGGCTTTCTCCGAGGGATTACCGTTATCTGGCTTTCCAAAGCGATGTGAGTTCGTCCGGCGTCACGTAACCGTCTTGGTCGGCATCGAGGCGATCGAACAGGGCTGCGGGCAACTCGCTGCGGTCGAGCTTGCCGTCGCCGTTCTTGTCGTATTTCTTGATCGGGCCCAGGGCGCCGGACGTCCCACGTGTGCCGCCGCCGGCCGTCCCGGCTCCGGCGGGTGCAACGCCGGCGGCTTCATTCGCGAGGGTCAGGAAGGCGGGATAAGTCGGGGCTTTGTAGTGCTGGGTCTGCACCATGAAGAGAGTGAAGAAGTCGTTCTTGCGGTCGATCACGAACTGCGTGCCGTCGGCACCGCCCCAGCCGTAGCTGCCCGTGCCGTTCACGATGCCGCCGAGGCCGTATTTCATCGTGGGATGCTTCAAGTGGTTCTCGAAGATCAGGTCCACGGTCTCCGGCTTCAGCACACGCACGCCGTCGAGTTCGCCGCGATTCAGGATCATCCGGCAGAAGCGTTCGTAGTCACCGATGGTTCCAAAGAGGCCGTGTCCGCCGAGGAACAGCGTGGGTTTGTTCGTCACGTTGGCGAGATCGCTACCGGGCACGAGCACGCCGGGGCTGGGCTGGCCGTAGATTTGGCAGAGGCGGCCGACTTTCGCCGCGGGGACGTGGAAATCGGTGTCGGGCATCTTCAGCGGGCCGAAGAGACGTTCCTTCAGGATGACATCGAGCGGCTGGCCCGTCAGGGCTTCGAGGTAACGACCGAGAATGTCGAGGCCCATGCCGTAGTTGTAGTCGGTGCCGGGTTGAAACAGCAGCCGTTCCTTCGCCACCGCCTCGGAGAATTCCTTCAGCGTCGCGCCAGGCTTCGTCATGGCTTGGTAGGCCATCGCCGCCGCAGCCTGGCCGCCGCCGTAACCCAGACCGCTGCTGTGGCTCATCAACATCCGCGGCGTGATGGCAGACTTCGCCGGGACGACCGCGCCGTTTTCCTTCACGTTCGGTCGCGCCCATTCGGGGCAGTGCTTCGAGATCGGCTCGTCGAGCGTGAACTTGCCCTCGTCGTAGATCGTGAGCGCGGCCAGCGCGATGACCGGCTTGGTCATGCTCATCCACCGGAAGATCGCGTCCTGCGCCATCGGCTTCCCGGCCTCAATATCCGCCATGCCGAACGTTTCGAAATAGCCGCGCATGCCGTCCTTGTGGATGATGGCGCTGATGCCCGCGACATTCTTTGCCGCCACGTGGCGCTGCATCTCGATATCAATCTTCGCCAATACCTCCGGATTCAAGCCAGCCTTCGCAGCCTCGTCGGAATGCGGATGCGGCCCGAAGTTCTCCGCTGGCGGCAATGACGCGCCGGTGGAAACGCCCATGCCTTTCCACTTCGCCGCCTGGCCCATGCCCGGCGCAGCGGGAACGGTGGGAGCTTGGCCGCCACCACCTTTGCTGATGGCGGACGCTTCTTCTTTCGTCACGACGCCATCGTCATTCTTGTCGAGCATCTTGAACAGATTCGAGTTCGGCACCTCGTCAGGCGTCAACTTCCCTTCGCCGCTCTTGTCCCAGACCTTGAAGATTTGTTCGGGGGAGTATTGCGGACGGGCGGGTGTCGACGCGTCTTGAGCAGGAGCGGACGCCACCGCCCAGGCGAGACAACAGGCGATGAAGATTGGTTGGTTCATATTCATGGTTTATTGGTTTGGGGTTTAGCATTTGATTCGAGCAGCAGGCCTCGATAAATCCACGCCGTGTTGTGCCCTGGGCCGGCGCCACCGTCGTAGCCGCAGAAGTAGAACACGCGGCCTTGTTCGCCGGGGAACGGCGAGGGTTCGATGTCGCGGCAGCCGGTGAGTTTCTGGCCGGCGGGAACGGGACGCTCGCCATCGTAGATGTAGCCCCAGTCGTAACGACCGTCGCGATGGCGGATGAGGTAGCAGGAGCCATTCTCGGGCGGGTCCGGCGAGCCGGGACGTTCGACCCACGCACCGCAGAGCCAGACGGTTTCGCCGGACATGGGATCGGTGATGGGCAGGAAACGATTGTAGGCGGCAATCGCTCCGCGCCGGTGCGCCGTGGGCGTGTTCCATGCCTGATTGAAGAACGCCTTGATGTCGAGTTCCTGCTCGGCGGCGACAACGGCTTTGGTCGGATCAAAGCGCGCGATGAGGCCCGGATACTCGAAGTTGGCAATCAACACCTGATGCTTGCCGCCCTGGGGATCGGGCACTGCCGTCAGCCCGCGCAGGAACCGCGACTGAAGCACGTCTTTGTCAATCGCCCAGCGATGCACCAGTTCCCACGCTGGCCTGGGACCATCCACGCGGCGATACAGCCCGCCGTCCACGGCTTTTCCGTCCTCTCCGGTCGTGATACGCGACGCCATGTAGAGGTCGCCGCTACACGCCGCGAAGCAGAGCACACGACTGTAGTCGTAGATCCGTCGGCCCTTGCCCGGCTGCGCGGTCGCGATACGTTCCGGTTGCGGCTCCCAGCGGATGCCGCCCGGAACGGAGGGATCATAACTGCCGCGATGAATCCCGCCGCGATTCAACCCAGCGAAGAGATGATGCACGCCGGTCGCCTTGTCCACGTGCGAGCCGAACGAGCGCACGCCGAGATTGCCGCCGGTGATGTCGCTGCGCTGCCATTGGCCAGTGGCATCGTTGCGGATGAACACCGTGCTCGTGCCGCCGGCTCGCGTCACCTCAGAGGGGCTGGCGATGAGCAGCCTCACGGGTCTTGACAGCGGTTTGCCGTGAACGTCGGTGGTGAACGCAAACGAGATCAATCCCTCGACTCGCATGCAGTTCGGCTCGAAACCGTGATCTACCACCCACGGCGCGTCGGGTGCATCCTTGCGCAGGACCTGCGCGCCCGGCTTCGTGTCGTTGCCGGGCTGATCCTGGCCGTAGCCGATGGCGGCGAACAGCTTCCCGTCGTGGCCCGCGAGCCACATCGCTTCCGTGCCGCCCATGAAGTTCCCTCGCGCGTCACGGCTGCCGGGGAAGTAATTCTGCGTGAAGACCAACCGTGCCAGCCCCGTGCTGGCCGTGACATTGCGGGGCACTTCACCAGGCGGAATCGCGGCGGGCGGCGATTCGGATGTCGCATCCGGCTTCGGCGCAGGAGCGGGAGACGGCAGCCGAGTCTGGCGGCGCGCCGGAAGGCCTTTCGCTTCCTTCGGTGACAGTGCCCCGTCGCCATCCAGGTGGAGTTGCTGGAACACGACCGGAAACGGGAACTCGTCAGCGGTCAGCCTGCCGTCCGCGTTCTTATCGCAGCGTTGGAACCGGGCGTCAGCGGCGGCTTGCGCGAGAGTTTGGTCACGAATGAGCGCAAGGAGCACAAGAGCGGTCATGGCGTGGTGGAGTTTGGGAGTCATGCTTGCGCCTTCGGTTGCGGCTGGTCTGGCTCGTCCTTCCGGCTGAAAGCCCGAGATTCCGGTCCGTCTGTCTACCTGTACAACACCCAGGTCCCCGCATTTTTACAGCCCAATCAGCGTCCAGCCCGAAAATGGATGTAACTCCCTGACGCAAGGCAAGTTGCGTTGCGAGGAGCCCAGCCCGGCAGGCATCCGACGAGAGGGAATCCCGGACCAGGCGGAAGAGCGCCGAACATCGTCACGATCTGTGTCCTGGTACAGACGATCTGGCCGCCTTCCGTCTGCGAAGGCGAGTCTTTCGACCGGGAGCAGCCGAATTCGTGAGAATTCGGAGGGGGCGGCGGCCGTCGGGTTCCGCGAAACACCCGACTTCTCAGGAATTCGCGAAGACGCATTTTCGAAGACCGCCGACCGACAAGTGATCGGAGAAATCCCGATGCAAGCCTGCAACTCGCACCCTCTCGGTGTCCAGGGCTGTCCGAAGCGTCGTCTGCGCCGTAGACGCAAACATCCCCGGCACCCCCCGCGACCACGAGGTATCCTGCCAGCAAGACGGGCCAATCCTGTCAGCATCGCGCCACCGGCGCCAACCTGCTCGACGTTCGCCCTTCGCCCTACCCTGCCCACCGTGGCGAGCCGCTTCCATCTCCTGAGATCGTGTGCCAAAGAGAGGACTGTCTTTTCGGGACAGGCACGTTGCAGACTGCGTCGGTGTGTCGGACCCAGGCAGGTTGCGGCGTACGGGTAGGACGCTCAGGACACGCCCACCCATTGTGCCCCAACGCACTTGCAGTCTACTTCGGAGATTCGCGCCGACATAGCCTACTTTGATGCGCTCGATCCGTCATCGACGTATGATGCATGGGGCACCTGTAGCTGCTTAATTTCCGGAAGAGGAGTGACAACACGTCGAATGCCTTGCCGCTTGTCTCGGGGGCTTTCATGGCAGGTTGGGAGACGTGCCCTACGATCTTGGCCGGCGCGTCGGAGAAACGGTGCTGCCCAATTGCGCTACGCCCTTTTCCGCGCCGGGACGAAGCGGATTTCGGCGCGTCTGTTGAGGGCCGCGGCGATCCGGCGGAGCATCGCCAACGGGGGCGTCCGCGGCGCCGAAAGCTGCGCGGTAGAACGCCCAGTTGTCGTCGCCCAGCGCGCTCAGCACACCCTGCGGGTCGTGCGCGACGCCGCTCAGCACGGTCCAACCATGCGGAATCCTCAGGCGTTCGAGGTGCTCGTGGAACGCGCGGTTGTTCTCGAAGGTCTCGTCCTGGTCGCCGATGACGATGCGCACCAGCGAGCCCTTGGCGATTGCCGCGGCGTTCTGCTCAGCGAGCGTCCGGGGGCTAACGCTACGGAAGTACGTCTGGTCGCCGCCGTAGACCTTCTGCAAAACTTCCGCCGCCCGCTGTCGCCCAGCCCGCGGCGCTTGGACCAGTTCGGGCTGCATCGGCCCGGCGCCGACGATCGACACCGCGCGGAACAGATCGGGATATTTGAAGCCCAGCCGCGCGGCCCCGTAGCCGCCCATGCTGAACCCGTCGAGCATCCGCCCCTCGCGTGCGGCGATGGTGCGCCAGGTCGCGTCGACGTGCGGCACGAGGTCCTTGACGATCACTGTCTCCAGGGGAATGGAGGCGTCCTTCCAGTCCACGTACATGCCCTCGACGAGCCCGTTGACGAACACTACCAAAAAAGGCGGTGCCTTGCCGGCCGCGATGGCGGAGTCGAAGTGCCGCGCGAGTTGCGGGATCCCGCGCAGCCCGCCGCCGGAGCCGTGCAGCCAGTAGAGGACAGGGAATCGACGCTCCTGCTCCCTGCCGTAAGCTGCCGGCGCGTAGATGTGAAAGCTCACGCGCGCCTGCGCCGCCCGGCTTTCGAACGTGCGAAAGTCCACGCCTGGCGCACGCACGGCCGGTGTCACCCAGGGCTGATCGTTCGCTGCGTTCGGCGGCCCGGCGTCGGCGCGTACCTCCTTTCCCAAGAGTCCGCCACCGTGTTGAGCGTAGACGGCACAACTGGCAAACAGCAGTGCAATGCCAACAGCGTTTGTCTTCATGGTTTCTCGGTTGGTTGAGCAGAAGCGGGTTGGGAAGCTGATCGAAAGAACGTCCAGAATTCTGCCGGTGCGGAGATGTCGTGCGTCATCGGCAGAACGTGGTGGTTTCATCGGCACTCGAGTCTTGCTTTGCCGCCGGATTGGTTCACTAAGGTGTCGGATGCGAGCCAGGCTTGGGCGGTGGCGTCGGTTCTGAGCGCGGCGTCCCAGAACGCGGTCGTGGCTTGCTCGACCCACTCGAAGATCGCTTTCTGGTCGCCTGACGGGCCCGCCAGGCCGGTGCGCCCGCTGCCCAGCCGTCCATCGGCGCGTGTGCCGGTGCTTTCCTCGTCGGGACTCTCGGTAGATTGCGGAGCGGCGAGGTTGGATGTTCTTGCTTGGAAACGCTCGCGCAACCGCTCGCGTTGCTCGGGCGTGAGTTGCTGCAAACGTCCCGCGCCGGGCAGGCCGCCCGCGACCATCTTTCCAGTGAAGGAACCGTGGTGCGCGCCTTCGATGAACAGGAAGTACTTGTCGCCGGGCGGTGAACACCGGAATGGATCGCGCCTCCACTCCGGACCTTGGCCTTGCGCCCCGCGATCCAGCGAGCCGGTGACGCACATCATGGGCAGCTTGATGCTGTCCCATGAATGCTCATGAAGACCCTGCTGGTCCTTGCCCTGGCCGGAAAGCTGAAGGATGGCCTTCACCCGCGGGTTAGCGAGACTCCGCGGTCCGTCTTGGCCACCGAGTTTCAGGGTGGCGCCGCCGACGACTTGCGCGGTGAACGCGCCCAGCGAGTGGCCGCCCACGCCGACTCGATCACGGTCAAGCTTGCCGTGGAGTGCGGGAACTTTTTCCTCGAGCACATCGAGCGAATCGAGCAGGAAAGTCACGTCTTGCGGACGGCTCGTCGAGTTGTCTTCGCCTAGCGCGCGGCTGAGAAGACTGCCGCGCGCTCCCGCCGCGGCGTCTCGGCCGGCCCCGCGTTGCAGCTTGATGGAATCGGCGTGCGTCGGGCAGAGCACGACGTACCCGTGGCTGGTCCAGTGCTGCACAATCGGGAAACCCATGTCGCCCGATCCCATCGCGCCGTGAGAGAACACAATGACCGGGAACTTGCCGTCTCCCCTGGGATAACTGACAAACACCGGCAGGTCTTTCTCTCGCTGCGCGTCGTGCAGGACGACCTCGTCGACCGTCTCAACCACATAGGGGCCTGCAGCCACTTTGTAAGGCGCTGTCTGCGGTTCAGCGCCAAGCAATTGCACCAGTGTGTTCGCTGACAAGATCAACCCGGCAAGAATGCAGACACGGTTCATGAGTGCTCCTGTTGTGCCAAAGGTCTCATCGTCCCGGATCCTCAGATTCTGGTTGTAGCGTGGCGACGAATGCGCCGCCACCCGCAGACGCGGCCAATTCAAACGGGGCGAGCATTCTTGGGGGTTTTGCTCTGCCGAGGTGGGCAGGACTTGAAGAAGTTCCAGGTGACTTCCAGTCTATCGAAGTCGCGGCTGGTCTTGCCGACGAGCCGGTATTCGACTATCACGCCATCCTTGCCGCTTGGGTAGTGGCGGACGAGCGTGCGACAGCCCTCGTCCGGATCGGTGTCGGGCAGCCGTCCCTCGGTGGGCACGCCGTTGATGCCGTTGCGTTTCAGGGACAGTCCCAGCCGGTGGGATCGACAGCGAGAAAGTTCTCGCGGGCCACCATCTCGCGGAAGCCGATGGCTGCCATGTACTCTCCGCCCGCCGCCGCCGTGAAAGAAGAGGACCGCAGGGCGGGTATCGAGTGAGGGCGATCGATGGAGCAGTTTCAAGTTCGAAGGACGGTCGTCAGTCGGGAGCAGCTCCGGAGGCGACGGACTGCAGGACGCGTTGCAGCCGCGGAAACTCTGCTTCGAGTTCATCCAACAGGGCCGGTAGCGCGGCCCGGTTTCCATTTCGAGCCTGGGTCTCGATGGTCTCGGCGATCGTGCGTAGACCATGGCCGTAGAGATTAGCAACCGACCCTTTGAGACGATGCGCCCTTCGCGCGACGTCCTCGTCATCCTGCTGGGCGATGGCGGAACGAAGCCGAGGCAGTTCTTCGCGGTAGACTTGCAAGAACAGGTCGGTCAATGTGGCCACAAAAGAGTTGTCGCCGTTGTAGGCTGCCAACAACCCGGACACATCGCACGTAGGCGGGCGCGAGGCAGGTTCTGCGGTGGGGGGTGGCGAATCGGTGCCCGCCGGGACCTGTCCGAAGTCTTCGATCGTCCGCAGGAAGTCCTCGCGGCGAATCGGTTTGGTGAGGTAGCTGTCCATGCCGGCTGCCAAGCAGCGCTCGGCGTCACCCCGCATGGCATTGGCACTCAATGCGATGATCGGCAATCGGCGGGAAGTGGGCTGTTCCAGTTGGCGGATAGCGCGCGTCAGTTCCAGGCCGCCCATCTCCGGCATGGAGATGTCCGTCACCAACACGTCAAATCCGAGCGTCTCCGCTTTCCAGATCGCCAGCGCTTGCTGCCCGCCCGCGGCTGTCGTGACTACGTGTCCGCGCCGAATCAAGATCAATGCCGCGACCTTGCGGCTTACCTCCTCGTCATCCACGACCAGTACTCGCAGGGCGCGTTTCGGCGCCGCGGCTATGGAGGGTTCTTCCAACGTCTTGGGGCCGGAATGCGGGGTCGTGTGAGCTGTCGGGGGCCTCGTGCGGTCGACCCCGAATCGGGCGGTGAAATGGAACGTGCTGCCCAGGCCCATCTGGCTGTCCAACCAGATCTTGCCACCCATCATTTCCACCAAACGGGCGCAGATGGCCAATCCCAAGCCGGAACCGCCGAAACGGCGCGTATCCGAGCGTTCGTTCTGTTCGAAGGCATGGAAGATAGCGACCCGTCTGTCTTCCGGGATACCGGGACCGGTGTCCGCAACAGAAAAATGCAGTTCGACATGGTCCTCTTCCTGCCGTGCGACTTTGGCGGCTAGGCGGATTTGGCCCTGATCGGTGAACTTGATGGCATTGCTCACCAGATTCAACAAGACTTGACTGACTCGCCCGGCATCGCCGAGCAGCGAGTCGGGGAGTTGGCTGAGATCTTCGACCAGGATCGGCAGTTGTTTCTGCTGAGATCGCACGGTCATCGTCTGGACGGTTTGAGAGATGGTGCTGCGGAGCGAGAAGGGCATCTGCGCCAATTCCAACTTGCCGGCCTCGATCTTGGAGAAGTCCAGGATGTCGTCCAGGATGGCCCGCAACGCGTCGGCGGCCGAACGGGCCATGATCAGTTGACTCTGCTGGTCGGCCGGAAGCGGCGTATCGAGCGTCAGATCGAGCATGCCCAGGATTCCGTTGATCGGTGTACGGATCTCGTGGCTCATGATCGCCAAGAATTCCGACTTGGCTCGATTGGCCGATTCAGCCGCCTCCTTGGCCAGTGCCAGCGCGTCACGATCCAAGCGTAGAGACTCTTCGGCCTGCTTGCGGACGATAAATTGCCCCAGTTGATTGCCGAGTCCTTCCAGCAGGTGCAGCAATTCGTCGTCGGGTTCCATGACCTCCGAGCCAAACAGTTCCATCACCCCCCAGACCTCGCCCTCGGCAACGATGGGAAAAGCCAGGTTGATCCGCAACCCCGCCGCAGCCGCTTCGGAGACGCGAACGCAGGTCGTCTCCCACGTGGCATCCGTGCTCCAACTCGCCGTGGCGGAGGACCACACGCTGCCCGGACAGCCTTCACCTGCCGTGAATTCGAGTTTGCTACACAGTTGGCAGAAGGCGCCGGTCCGTTCAGGGTGGGCTCCCCAGACATCGACACAATGCAGCACACCGACCTGCGGATCGATGCACCACAGCATCCCCACATCCCACTCCAGATTCTCGCAAACGGTCTGCAGCAGCCGCGGTGCCGCCTTTATCAAGCTCGGCGATTCGGCCAGAACTCTTGTGGCAAGGTACTGAGTTGCCAGGCGGCGCTGCGTTTGACGACGGCGTGTGATGTCGGTTTCGATGGCCATGAAACCGACCAGGCCGCCGTTTTCGTCGTGGATCGGTTGGACCTCGATCGCCAGCCAGTACTTCTGGCCGTCCCGCCGATAGTTCAGCACCTCGACGTTGAAGCCCTCGCCCCGCGCCAAGCAGTCCCGCATGTGTGCCACGGTCTGCGGATTCGTCTGAGGGCCCTGCAGCAAACTACCCGGTGTTTGGCCCAATGCTTCTTCCAACGTATATCCGCTCTGGCGTGTAAACCCTTCGTTGACCCATTGGATGCGGCCGTCGGATGTGGTCAGAATGACAGCGTTGTCGGTCCGCGCGGCGATCATGGCTAGTCGGCGCATCACCACATCGGCTTCTTTTCTGTCAGCGATGTCGCGCATTGAGCCGACATGGCCACCGCCCTTGCAGGGTACAGTCTCCAGCTCGACCCAAGTCAACGTGTCATCCCCGCGGATGATCCGCAGTTCACATGGCAAGGCATTCTCGCAACCTACCACGGACGCCTGCCGCCGTTGTTCCCAGGCCGTCCGATCCTCGGCGATAAAAAACTCTGCCAGGGGTTTTCCCAACGCGTCCGCAGGATCGCGTCCCAACGTTCGTTGCCATGCCTGGTTCACATACAGGAGCGTGCCAGCCGCATCCGTTTCGAATACGATTTCGCGGAGCGTGTTCAACCGCGTCGAAGCGACACGCTCGGTCTCGGCCAGCGCCTCGATCAACCGATACTGAGTCTGGATTGCGAGTTCGTCCGTCATGGCTTGTCGAGGGGGGCGGCGGTGTTGTGTTCGTGTTTCTCTCGCTAAAGTCCTAACTCCGAAGTCAACTGCTGGCGGGTCAGTACTTGGGCATACATGGGGAAGATCTCGGAGAGGTAGAACTTCTGTTCGACCAGAGTTCGTCCCAAGACGCAGTCCGAGACGATCGTTACTCGGTAGCCCCGCTCGTGAGCAGCGCGAGCGGTCGAGTCGATGCACAGCGAAACCACGACGCCACACAGCACCACGTCCTGCACCGAGTGCGTCCGCAAGACATCGTCCAGTTGCGTATTGGAGAACGCATTCAGGCCTCGTTTGCCCGGCACCTCGATCAACCGGTCGCCGAATTGCGTCAACTGCGCCACCGTCGCCGCACCGGAACTGCCGGCTCGAAAAGCTCCCAACTCTCGAATGGCCTTGAGAATACCCACCGGCTGCTGCACCTCGCTGTAGTCCGGGGTGAACACGATCGGCGTCGTGATCATCAAGAGCGGATGCGGCTGAAGCTGGGAGATCAACTCGACGGTGTTCTGCAGTGTACTAGTGACCCGTGCTGGTTCCTCGATCACTTGGTACAGCGCGCCGTCGGGTGAAAAGTAATCGTTCTGGTAACCGATCAGCAACAGTGTAGTCGTTTTCGGATTCATCAGTCGTTCCGTAAGCCGGGAGTTGAGGAAAGCGAATTCTCGACACGTCAAACTACTAACGCAGTTAGCGTGCCAGAAACGGTTTCCTGACAAATCCAGCCGTCTCGAAATGCCGGAGCCGGGCGTCGATGTCGTCAGCCCCGGCTCCAGGCTGTAATTCTTGCCGGACCAACGGCAGTGTCCTGTAAAAAATACCGTCCTTCGGTTTCTCTTGGATCAAGGGTCGGGAAGCTGCGATGCTCCATGTCCGGGTTAGCATCGTTCGAGAAAAAACGGTCCAGTGTTTATTGCTGATCATCCCACGGAGTGTGGTGGCTACATTGACGAGACGACAGTTGTTTCTCGAACGATGCTTACTCGCTAAGTCCAAGACGTTTCATTTTGTTGTAGATGCTCTTCTCGCTGATCCCCAGCTCTCGTGCGGCTGCGGCCTTGTTACCGCTGGTGGCCTGCAACGTATCCCGAATGGCTTGCTTTTCCAATTCGTCCAAAGTAAAGCCGGCCAGTGCGGGCGGACGCGATGCCAGCGGTCGGTCGGCCGGGTCCGCGGTTGCAGCCGGGAAGGCCAGATCGCCCGCGCCGATGGTGGGGCCTTCGCAGAAAGCTGAGGCACGTTCCAGGACATTCTCCAGTTCACGCACATTGCCGTGCCAGGCATGCCGCTGCAGCATGGCTGCCGCGATTGCATCGCACGCCAGGGCAGGCTGTCCGCGCCGCCGACCGATCCGTTGCAGGATCTGCCTCGCTAGTTCCGGGATGTCGTCCAAGCGGTCGCGGAGGGCGGGCACGTGGATCGTGATGACGTTCAGACGGAAGTACAGATCCTCGCGGAACCGTTTCTCGCGGCACATGCCGGCCAGATCCTGATGCGTCGCCGCGATCATCCGCACATCGGCGGTGTAGATCTTGTTGCTGCCGATGCGCTGAAACGTGCGGTCTTGCAGAAAAGTCAGCAGCTTGGGTTGCAGTTCCAGCGGCAGGTCGCCGATCTCGTCCAGGAACAACGTTCCGCCATCGGCGATTTCCGCACGGCCTGGCCGATCGTGAACCGCTCCGGTGAACGCCCCTTTGGTGTGGCCAAACAATTCGGCCTCGACCAAGTCTCGGGGCAACGAGGCGCAATTGACGGCGACGAAGGGTTTGTCGGCTCGCGGTCCCGACTGATGGATCATCCGTGCTACGGTCGTTTTGCCAGTACCGCTTTCGCCGGTCAGCATCACGGTGGAATCCAAGGGTGCCACCTTGGCGATATGCCGCACCAGTTGCTGGGCGATGGCCGAGCAGGCGACGAATTCGAAACTGGGCGCGGCGGGCGTTACGGCTTCGCGCAAGGCTTCGTTGTCGCGGCCTAACTGGCTTGCGCGGCATCCCTGATGGACGCGAGCCATCAACTCGTCTCGGTCGAACGGCTTGGTGATGTAGTCGAACGCCCCTTCCTTCATGGCGGCTACTGCGTCCTGAAGCGACCCCTTGCCGGAGATCATGATCACGCTGATGTGCGGATGTTGCTTCCTCAGTTGGCGCAGGCAGTTCAATCCGGAGACGTGCGGCATCTCCAGGTCGAGCAGGCCGACGCTAATCTCGTTGTCCATCCGCTGAAGCGCCTCGCGTCCATCTTCGGCTGCCACGGTCTCGTAACCAGCCTCGGCCAGGTACTGAGAGAGGACACGCCGTGTTACCGGGTCATCATCGGCAATCAGGACGCGGTGTTTCTCGGCGGCCGAACGGCCGGTTCGAGCTGGCGCGGTACTCATTTGGACAACTCTCCCTGGGATGCTCAGGTCTTGCGACTCATCTTATACGTTGAATCCGCCGGCGCAGAAAGGCCCAGACCTCGGTTCGACACGTCATCCGCAACGGTTGGGGACGGCGCCGTTGCCCGCAGTGCGTCGCCAAGGCGTCTGGGGCCAGACGACGTACCGGATCTTGTTCAAGCTGAATTCTGTGACAAAAAAGCACGCGCGGACAGCCCCAACTCCTTGTCGGGTGGCTGGATCGCCAGACGACGAGGCGGCTTGGGCATGGACGGGTCAGTTGGAGAACAACTGGCTGATGCCAAAGGTAAAGAACGTCGCCAGGCCGAAATTCGCACCTTCTTCCAGCGGCGTGTGCCGCAGGATCAGTGTGTCGCCAGCCTGCACGAGCAACCGCTCGCGGGGATGCGTGATGGCGCGGTTCAGGTCGACGCCGATCGTCACCTGCTGGCCGTTAGGGGTGTGGCGGATGACGTACAGATGGGAGGGACTAGCGCCTCCCAGGCCGCCGAGCAAGCCGCCGGTCGGATTGCCGCCCAAACCCCTGCCGGCCACGGCAATGGCCCCGAGCACGTCCAGGTCGTAGTCGCGCGGCAGAGGGAACTGGCCTGCGGGCAACAGTCCGCCGGTGTAGAACACTTCGGTCTCCCGCGACTGGACGACCACGATATCGCCATCATTGAGGATCACATCGCGGGGTTGGAAACGGGGAAATTCGCCGGGCGGCAGCCGGAGCGCGATGCGCGTCACCGCGGGGTCATCCGGCAGGGGCGGCGGACAAACACATCGGTCGTGGGAATGCAACTCATGGAATTCGCGGATCAGGGCTTCACGTCCCTCCCAGTTCTCGGCGGTGCCCCGGAGGATCTGCACTTCGTTCCTGGCATTCAGTCCCGGCAGCCCGCCGCTCTGAGCCAGGGCGTGCAGCACATCGTTCTCGTAGGCCGGCAGATTCAGCACGAAACCGCGCCCCGTCTCGGCCGAACCGCTGACCACACGGCCGCCAGTCCCGCCTGGCACGGCGGCTTCCTGCAAGCCGTCTTCGCGGACCACAATCACACGGTACGTGCGTTTGCGGATCATGCTGACCACGATCCGGTCCTGGCCGGGCCGTAGGATCTGACGCTGTTGGAGGTACACGTCGCGAATTCGGGCCTCGGCCTGACCCACGGTCAGCCCGCGGACGTCGATTGGTTCAACCAGCGGCAGCGAGATGCAGCCGTCCTCACGCACCGGAACCGGATACCCCATGCCCGGCAGGACGTCGCTGCCGCGTTCCGGAAAGTGGACCGGCGGAACGGCATCAACGTTTCCCAACACGCCTTCGACATAGACGGCCAGTACGTCGCCCGTGTCCAAGGGATAGTCCCGAGGCGCATCTTGACGCAGCCGAGCGAGATCGACGGGCACCAGATTGGAACGCGGCTCGGCCAACAGTTCGACGGGCAGCCGGCTGGCCGGGACACTGCTGATCGGCGACAGCACGGTGGTACAGCCGCACGACATGCACAGCCAGCCGCACAGCATCGCGGCGACCGGCCACGACGGGCGGAACGAGCATGACGGGCGCAACGAGCATGACGGGCGACGAGTGGGGCTTCGACCCGTGTTTCCTTCCCAACGTTGCGTGCGGCCGGATTCCTTCATCGCCTTCATCCTTAACGTCGGTGAAGCGTGGCCGGCGTCCAGATTTGGCCGGGCAACGGGGCAGAAGCAGCGGGGCCGTCTTCCCGGGCGGCCACGCGACGTTCGATGTCGGCGGTAACGTGCTCTCGGCTCGCCGTTTCGTCGGCCGCCCTTACCGGCGTGGGCAGCAACGGTTCGGAGCCAGGCGGCGAATCCGGTTCCGCGGCTCTCGCCGGAACGGCCTCCAAGAATTCTGCGGCCGTTGGCTGCGGCGGAGCGTGCCGCATTTCGTAGTGGTGGCGGATCTCGGCGGAAGCGGGAATCGGCCGGAAGATGCCGGCCGCCTCTTCCTCGGCCGCTTGCGCGCCGCAGGGATATCCGGCGAACCAGGCGGCGATCCGGGCGCGGCCATTTGGATTCTCGAAACGACTCGCCCAATAGACGCGTGGCGGCAGCGGCGGCGGGCAACCATCCTCGCCATTTGCCACGTCGCAATATCCCTGACGGAACCCGGCGGCAAAGTCCCGCGGATGGGGCTCGCCGCGGAATTGCGCAGCGCGCCGATGCCAGGACCAGTAGGCGCGGCGGCAATTCTCCAGCCGGGTTGTCATTTCGTACGCTCCATCGTGGTAGCTCAGCTCATCGTGCAAACCTTGCAGTTGTGCACAGCCACCCGCGAAGACGACGCTCAACAACGCTGAATGCGCCACCTGCCGAAAAAAGGCGGAAGCCGCCCCGCGCCGACAGCAGTGCCACGCGACCGAATCGCGTGCCTGCCGGGTTCGGTTCAGGGAAGTCCGCTGCGTCATTTGCCGATCAACCTGATTGGAAGGGATATTCGCCGCGCACATCGCGGCCCATTGCTCGCCCGGCCTGCGAGCGCGACGGGATCTGCTCAGAAAAGACGATGACCGGGGCGCGTTAGATAACAGATTCCCCAGGCGGCGGGAAGATCAGTTCGGCCCATGCTAGCAACTGCCGGGATAGTACCGCCGGCAGCAAATCGTCGTCACTCGAAGCGTAACCGAGAATCCGCGTCGCTTCCTCGTTGACGCTTCAGGTTACGACGCACAACGCTCCGATCGCGGCTGGGCCGGCCGCTCGGCTCTACGCCTTGACGATTCTCTCGCGTCCGTCCGCCACGTCACGGGTCGCATTCCGGGTGTCCACGACCAACCGGGCGTGCTGGACGATGAAATCGTAATCGAACGCGCTGTGGTCCGTGGCGATCAGCACGCAATCTTGCGATCTCAAGAACTCGGCCGACAGCTCCTGGCTGGCCATGTCGAGGTGCGCGTAGTGCCGCATCCGCGGCAGTTTCGGGATGTGCGGGTCGCTGTAACTGATCTCGGCTCCCAGGGCCGTCAGCAGCTTCATCAATTCGAAGGACGGGCTCTCCCGCGGATCATCCACGTCACGTTTGTATGCCACGCCCAGCACGCAGATCTTGCTGCCCCGCACCGGGCGGCCGTGGTCGTTCAAGGCCGCCGTGAGCTTCTGGACCACGTACTGCGGCATGTTGGTGTTGATCTCGCCCGCCAACTCGATGAAACGCGTGTTCATCCCGTGGCAACGAGCGAGCCAAGTCAAGTAGAAGGGATCGATGGGGATACAATGCCCGCCAAGGCCGGGACCGGGGTGGAAGGCTTGAAATCCGAACGGCTTGGTTTTTGCCGCTTCGATGACTTCCCAAACGTCGATGCTCAGGCGATCGAACAGCACTTTCAGCTCGTTGACCAGGGCGATGTTCACTGCGCGGTAGGTGTTCTCCAGGATCTTGGCGGCTTCCGCCGCTTCGGCGCTGGAGACTTGGACCGTCCGCACCACCGCGGCGCTGTACAAACGATTGGCGGCGCGGGAACTGGCCTCGTCGAGGCCCCCGACGATCTTGGGGATTTGCGAAGCGGTGAAGTCGGGGTTCCCGGGATCCTCCCGCTCGGGACTGTAGGCCAGCAGGAAATCCGAGCCGCACTCCAGGCCGCTGGATTCCAGGATCGGCTGCACGACTTGGCGGGTCGTTCCAGGGTAGGTGGTGCTCTCCAGCACGATCAATTGACCCGGGCGGAGGACCGCGGCGATCTGGCGGGTGGTTTCCTCGATGCAGGTCAAGTCCGGGTCGCGACTCTGATTCAGCGGCGTGGGCACGCAGATCAAAATGGCGTCGGCCTCGGATAGCCGCGTCAGGTCGGCGGTCGGCTCGAAGACCGTGCGGTCCAACCATTGCTGTACGTTCTCCGAGGGGATATGGGCGATGTAGCTCTCGCCGGCCTGTAGCCGCTCGATCTTCCTCGCGTCGATGTCGAATCCGAGCGTGGAAAAGCCGGCGTTGATGAAAGCCCGGATCAGGGGCATACCGACATAGCCCAGGCCGACGACGCCGACAACCGCTTGCCGGGTCTGGATCTTCTCTTCCAATTGCGCGATTGCTGCCGGGGCTGGTGTTTGGGGACGGGTCCGTTGAAGCATCATGTCTTGGTTCCTTGTTATGTTTGGCGAAAAAGAAGATCAGATTTTCGAGGCCGACGCGGCGACGGGGGCGGGCTGGAGTCCCGGGCTCCGCTTCCGGTCGGGGCCGTGGCGGCGGGCCGCCGCGGAGGCGAGGGGCGCGGGGGATTCCTGTTCCAGCCACGTCCGATAGTAGGCCACGGTGCGGCGCAGCCCTTCGGCCAGATCGACCTGCAATTCGTAGCCCAACTGCCGCTGGACGGCCCGCGTGTCGGCCAGGCTGTGCAGCACGTCGCCGGTGCGCGCCGGTGCGAAACGGGGCCGGATGCGGGTGCCCAGTTGATCGTTGAGCACCTGGATCAAGTCCAGGAGGGAAATCGAGCGGCCCGTGGCGACGTTGAAGACCTGGCCGCTGGCTTGCTCGGCCGGAGCCGCGGCGGCGAGGAGGTTTCCATGGACGACGTTGTCAACGAAGGTGAAGTCGCGCGATTGCGTGCCATCGCCGTAGATCGTGGGCCGCTCCCCGCGCAACAGGGCCGTGATGAACAAGGGAATCACCGCCGAGTACGGGCTGCCGGGATCTTGCCGCGGCCCAAATACGTTGAAGTACCGCAGGCAGACCGTCTCCAGGCCAAACGACGCGGCGAACGAACGGCAGTAGTATTCGCCGGCCAGTTTCGCGGCGGCGTAAGGCGAGAGGGGCCGCGCGGGCAGTGCTTCCGACTTGACGCTCTCCGGGGCGTTGCCATAAGCGCTGCTCGAGGCGGCATAGACAAAACGCCGTACGCCGCGGCGCCGTGCGGCGTCCAACAGCGCGACCGTGCTGGTGACACAGTTCCGATGGGTTTCCAGCGGCTCCTCGACACTGCGCGTGACCGACGGCAGTGCGGCCTGATGGAATACGGTGTCCACGCCGCGGACCGCCTCCAACGCCACCGCCGGATCGCTGGCATCGCCTTCGATGAATTCCACGGCATGCTGGACAGCAACCAAGTTTTGCAGCGAGCCGGTGCTCAGATCGTCCAGCACGCGCACCTGATCTCCCCGCCGGACCAGGGCCGTGACCAAGTGCGAACCGATGAAGCCTGCCCCGCCTGTTACCAAGCACGTTGTCATGATCTCTCCTTCTGGCGTTTCGTTTTCTGTGGTCGTCGCCCACCTGGCGAACCAGACTCACCGACTTTGCCTGCCAGGAAAGGCAAACCTCGTGCCAAGGGGACGAAAAGGATGAAAGTCAAAGGATTGGCGGGCAGGGAAGCCTTGGACGACCTTGCCCTTTGGAAACGCTAAGGCCTCGATGCGACGGAAAGAGGGTGCCCGGTAAGAAACGACGGAAGGTTTTACTGTCTCAGGTCGCGGTGACTCCCCATTTCTCGCACGAGCATGGGCGTGGCGTCCTGATCGCCGAGGTAAGCATCGTTCGAGAAACAACTGTCGCCTCGTCAATGTAGCCATCACACTCCGTGGGATGATCAGCAATAAGCACTGGACAGTTATTTCTCGAACGATGCTAACCGATGATTCGGCACATGGATTCCACTCATCGTTTCCACTGACCTGGCTTGTTGGCTGCGATGTTTCAAGCGGCCGCGGCCAGCGGTTGCTGCTCCAGGGCCGCCAGCAGGGCCGACGCGCGGCTTTCGATGGCAGCGAGTTCCTTCTGCAGTGCCGTCACGACCGGCGACGGATCGGCCGGCGCAGGGGATGGCTCCTCGCCGATCTTGCTGAACGAGCGGCGGTCCACGTCCCACATCCCGGCCGCGCCCAAGTCGTCCTGGCCGTCGTCCAATGCCGATTGGGTCAGCCAAGTCGCCTCGGCGCGCCACTGCCGGACCGCATCGATCAGATCGGCGACGGTGATCTGGGAGCCGGCCTTGCCGGTTTCGTCCAGCCACGTCTGAAGGGCCCACTGCCATTCGTCGCGCTCGAACGCCTGCCACATGTCGACCAGTGAGGCTTGCAGATCGTCGGTGCTCCCCACTCGACCTGCCGACAGGTCAGCGAGAAACTGCGACAGCCGCGGGGCAGCGACAAAGCAGCCGCCGACGTCGCTCCACGGGGCCGAATCCTCGTTGGATATGTCGCTGGCAGCAATGGCGTGTAGCGGCTGGCCGGAGGCGAGCTGTGATTCGAGCCACTGTACGATCTGTTCGGTCAAGTAGCGGCGGATGGCGCGGCGGTACAGTTCGCAACCCCGTTGGACGTCCTTACGTTTGATTCGTGCTCCGGCGAACTCGATCCAGCCGGTGTTCGCTGCGGAGTCTTGCCCCAGGTGCTCCAGTAGGTTGCGGCCTCGCAACATCCGCTGGACTGTCCACGGCGATAACGCCTGTTGGTGCAGCAGGTCCAAGCGGCCCGACTGGGCCCGCCGGTCGCGCGCCTGCCACTTCCGTACGTCACGCCACAGACCGACACCGAGCAGGTTATGCCCGGGGATCAGGCGGGTTTCCCCTTGGCTTTCGACCACGAACGAAAACGGAAAGTCGCGAGTGTCGAAGCCGCTGCGGTGCTTGCCGAGCAACGTGCTGAAGGCCCCGACGTTGGCGGGCCAGGACACACAACTCGAGCCGCCCGTCTTGCAACCGCGTTCGAACACGCCGTAGTGCGCGGGGCCCGTCTTGTAGGCATGATTGCACTGGTTTGTCCCCGCGCCGGCGTTGAAGAACGACGTCTGCACGGCGATCAACAGCGTCGACTTGTGATGAGTGACGGTGTACGGACCGGCCAGCAGCGAACATGCCTCGCCGTGAAACGCCTCGGCATTGGCGAAGAACAGCGAGTCGGTGGCCGAATAGTGCTTGCCCATCCGCACGCCCTGACCCAGGAAGCAGCGCGAGACGATGGCCCCGCTGTCGACCGTCGTGCCGGACGAGACGATGCTGTCCGTCAAGATCACGTCCGAGCCGATCTCGACCGGGCTGTCGGCGGTGCTGTTCAGCGAGACGTTGCTCAGGCGGGCGGCCCCCAACACGCGGGCGGCTGGTCCGATCAAGACGTTCTGCAAACTGCCACAGCCCTGGATCACCGCATCCCGGCCGACGCGGCCACGCTCGGCTTGGACTCCCGCGACATAGCTCTCGATCAACTGCTGAATGCGAGTTCGCGCCGGACCGCCCTGTCCCGTAGCGGTCAGCAGGGCGGCGATGTTGCTGGTCAGATGATCGTAGATCGTCACGGGCAGCAGGCCGTCCTCGCGGAGCACGTGGACTTCCTGCCCGTTGCCGAACGCCGTCGGGCCGTCCACGGTCAGGCTGCCCACGTCGCAGATCACCGCACGGTCCTCGATGTCGTAACCCGCGATGCCCTGACGGACGTTGCGGATCAGGACTTCGTCGCCCAACGTGCAATCCTGCAACGTGGCCTGCCACACGCCGGTCGGTTGACGCAATCCGCCCGGCAGTTCCCGCTGTCCGCGACAGCTTCCCAGCCGGACGTCGCCCACGAACGTCACGAATCGAATCCGGGACAGTTGGCAACCGGGGGCGATGCGGACGCGATTCCAGTCCTCGGCCTCGCAGCCCTGGCGTGTCAGTTGAGCGATCTCCGCCGGACGCAGCACGCGATGCGTCGCCGGTGATCGCTCGATGCGGGACACCGCGACCGGCAAAGCGGAACTGTCGACCGAGATGGATGAAGTGAAAGCGGTAGCGGTTGTGGTCAGCAAGGCGAGGTCTCCTTCGGTAAAGAAAATGTTCGAGTCGCAAGACGAAAAAGCAAACTCCGTGCCGTGACGCGGATCATAAGGATCTTTGCCGAACTGAATTGACTCGGCCCACGCCGCAGTACGCGCAAACGGGGCGAACTGCTTGAATCTTGCGGCATTCCGACGTCGCGTGTGCGGACGCGATGTTGCCGACAGACGTGGGCAATCCGAGAAGCCGGAACGGAACCGCGACCACGATTGCGGTGCGGACCCCGGAAACGACCGTCCTCGGTAAGAAAGGACGGGAAGAGTTACCGTCCCTGGCGAGACAGAGCGAGTCGACGGCGAGTTCGAATCAGCCAGCCGCTGAAGGCGGCGACGATCAACCAGAGGAAGCCCGGCTCGGGGGCGGGCACGCCGTGCAGCGCGGCCGTGCGGATCAGCGTGTTGACGTTCTGCTCGCCGAAATACACGGCGAACAGCAAGTCGTTGTAGTCGCGGTCGCCGCCGCCCACCATGTCTTCGAAACCGATCAGCACGTAGGGGCTCTGCACCTGGGCGAAAGCGACCACGTGGTCGATTCCGTCCGAGTTCACGCGGCTATCCGTCGAGAAGATATTCCGACCACCGTTGGCTCCGTTGGCGATCAAGAAGAAGTCCAGTTGCGTGCCGGCATCGAAGCTGCCTAGTTCCACAAAATCGCCGGGAAATAGGGGGGTGGACCTAGTCCGCGGCTCGGCTCCCGAAGAGAGGTACGTAACGGGACTGGAAGCGTCGGGGAAGATCAACAGCGGATCACCGGTATCGATGCCACCGCCTCCGGTGTTGAAGCCCAGCGAGTTGTGATAGGCCGCGCCTTCGCCTACGAAATACACGCGCACATCGGCTGCCACCGACAACCGCAACGCATTGGGATCCAGGGCGATCAGGCTTCCCATCTGACCCCGATCCGTAATCGCCACACGCTCGCTCAGGTTCTGGTCGATCAGCCGCTGCATGGTCGGCAGTGTGTTCTTGGAAAAATCGGCGGATGCGGCATCGCTGCCGGCCAAGGCCACTTGATCCACGATTTTCAGATTGAACGGCCGCGCCGCCGACTGGATGGGCGAGTACGTGAACGTGTCCGCCCGAGTCACCGTCGAGGTCAACAGCAGCAGTGCGAACGTCCATGCCACTCGATACGGCCGCTGCCGAAAGCCCGGCAATCCGACCGCAATCGCCGCGAGGCCGCCCAAACGCAGCGCCGTTTCCCAGCCCGCCGCCGTCCCGTCGACAAGCCAACCACAGGCAGGCATCCACAGCACGCTCGCCGCCAGCCAGACGCGCTGACCCGGCCACGGCTGCCGCCAGCCTGCGATGGCCAAGGCCAACGCGAAATGCTGCAGGCAGTTCAGCCACGTCATCTGGCCGACCAGTGCCAGGACCATGGCCGCACCCAGCAATTGCTCCTGCGGCCGGTTGTGGCTTGCGTCGCGGATCGCCGCCCGCAGTGCGGGGACGAGCCACAGGCCGAACATCAGCCAGCCCCACGATTCCGGCGAGTTTCCCTGCCACGTTCCCCACAGATCGTTTGCCTGCCAAACGCAATAGGCCAGAACGAACCAGCGAAACACGGACATCGAAGTGATCCTCACGATATCAAGACTCACAAATTCATCAACCAAGGAAGTTCATCGGTGACACGAAACCAATTCACAGGAGCCGGCTCCAGGGGCTCGACGAGCACCAACAACGGTTCGTCTGCCCACCAGCCCAGCGTCGCTCGACGGCAACTCGCCTGAAGCAAGTAGCGTGCCGGGGAAGCATGTTTGTGGACGCCGTCGCTGAACCAAAACAGGACCTCCTTCTCGATCCCGTCCGCGACCACTCTAAGCACCGTTCCGCTGCCCCCTGGCAAGGGCTGTTCGGTCGCCTCGGTTACAGTCCAGCAGTACATCGGGTCGTGTACAGCTCGACGGTTGCGGGTGCCATCGATCGCGGTCACCAGGAACTCACGGCCACCAAGGCGGTACACACGCTTGACGGCCTGCGCCTCGCCCAGCCAGCGAATCTCGGATTCCGTCGGCGTGATTTCCCGACTGGGCTCGCCATCGACGACGGTGGGCATCCGCTGAAATCGTCCCCGGGCATCGGGCAGCGGAACCATGGGCCAGAGGCCACCCATCGTCACGCAAACCGCCAGCAGGCTCCACAGAACGATCCGGACCAACCTTCCTTCCGGCCGTAGCCCGTCCCGGATTCTGAGCTGGTACAGGGGTGAGCCCTCGAGCGTCGCGATCGGGTCCGTGAGCCCACGGCTTGCCCCGCTGAACTCGGACGTTTGGCGGCGAGGGCTGCAGCGATCCGTTCCGCAGAAGCGGTTCCAAGCGGCGAAACAGCCGACGCACAGACCTGTCATCAATGCCACAACCAGCCACCCGCCGGCATCATGTACCCAGGCGACGTACGGCGAGCCCGGAAAGCGGCCGGCCGCCGCACAGATCAGCAGGACGCGGACCGTGTTGGCCAGCCAGGCGAACCCGCCCAGCACCGGCAGCCACGGCGCGATCGGCCGGCGACGGTCCAGATAGACACAGGCGGCAGCGAGGCCCACGACCAGCATGGCGTGCAAGGTCTCGCCGCCGGCACAGTCTTCGCTGATTTCCACGGTTTGTCCCGCGACACACAGCACCGTGCCCTCGCGAGTCGTGGGCAGGCCGCCCCAAGTCAACACGCGTTGCGAGACACTCGCCGCACTGATCCGCATCGCCCAGTGAATGGGCTTGATATCCAGATCCGCCCAGGGAAAGACAAACAGCGTCAACCACAGCAGGCGGCGGACCTGCGTCCGCGTCTCGTCGGCCAAACGACCACGCAGCCACGCCCACAGGAGGGTCGTCCAGGCGAACGCGACCGGCAGCAAGAGATCGGAGACCAAACCCACCACCAAGCCGACAGCACCCAACGCCAGGAACCGAAAGCTGTCCGGTCTGCGCATCGGCAACAACCGCCACGGACTGCCCAGCATCACGAACAGTCCCAACGCGCCGGCTCCCAGCCCCAGCGTGCCCAGGTCGACACCGCGGCGGTAGGACTCGCCGAACACGAGCAGTGCTATTCCGGCCAAGACCGTTGCGGCCAGGAGATCGGTCGCCAGGAGCTGGTTGCGTCTCATGGTGCCTCCGCCGATACGCTCGCCACTGCCGTCGAATCGGTTCGAGCGTTTGCGCTCCCCGAGATGGCAGCGCCGTTCGACGCGATTTCCGGCCGAGGCGACAACTGGGCCTTGAGCCGGAGGTAGGCCCGCCGATCACGGGGTGTCAGTGCGTTGACTCCGCATTTTTCCGCAAGCTCCAGCCGCCGCATCGCATCGTCCTTGTTTCCCGACTGGTGGTAAGCCTCGGCCAAGTGCAACCAGCGTGCTGCCGAAACCAATTCGCCTTGTGTGCTGGATTCCAGCACCCGGACCGCGTCAGCCGTCCGGCCTGCGGCCAGCAGTGCCACGCCTTGGGTGTCCAGCAAGGCCGGCAGCGGTCCCGCCGCTTGAATCGCCCGGTCAATCAAATCTTGGGCGGCGACATGATCGTTCAGGTACGCGGCCAGGAACCACGCCAAGTTGTTCTGCAATTCCACAGCCTGCGGCTGCAACTGCAAACCCTGCCGCGTCAGCGCGACGGCCTGCTCGGGCCGCCCCTGGTATTCCCGCAGGACGGCCAGGTTCAACAGCAGCAGGGGCAGGTCCGGACGCGGCGCTCCGGTCAGCGCCGTGCGGAACATCTCCTCGGCACGCCCCTGATCCTGCGGGCTGACGACGGCCGTGGTCAGGATGCGAGCCGCCAGCGACGCGGCGCGGTAATCCGTCGCGGTGCTCGACAAGGTCAGGCAGATTTCCAACGCTTCCTGCGACTGGCCTTGTCCGTGCAACAGCGAGGCGAGCCGCAACAGCACGCCGGGGCTTTGCTCGCCCAAGGCGATGGCTTGCCGCCAAGCCTGAACGGCGTCACGCGGCCGATCTGTGGCTTCGGCTACCAACGCCTGCAACACGCGAACTTGCCGATCCTCCGGGAATCGCAGAACCAGGTCGGAACAGGATCGCTCTAATTCACGGTTCGCCCCCGCGTCAGCGCCGCCGGAAGCGGCGAGCAACAGGGCTTGAGTCCGAGCGATCCGCCAGCGGTGACCCGCGTCGCCTTCGAGCCGCCGCAAATCGTCGGCCGCTCGCTGCAACGACGGCACGTCGCCGGCAGCCCAAGCAACTTGGGCAAGTTCAAACAGTGTCAGGGTGTCGTCGGGATGGGCGGAAAGCCATGTGGTGAGCAGTTCGCGAGCCGGCTCCAGGCGACCGAATTGCAGGGCAATCTGGACACGCCGCGTCAGAATCTGGCGCTGCCGATGCACGGCCCGTCCCGTCGACGCCGCCTGCCAACACCGGTCGGCGGCATCCGCGTCGCCTTGGGCTTGGGCCAGTTCGGCGCGGAAAGCGTGTCCCGTCTGTCCGGTCTTCTGTTCCCAAGACCGAATCGCTTGCTCCGCTCCGTGGAAGTCGCCGTCCCGCAAGCGATACGCCCCCAGCAGGGCCCAGAAATCGGCCTCTCCGCCAAATGATTGCTCGGCGGCCGACAACTGGGCCTCGGCATCGGCCCTCACGTTGCCGTCCGGATTCCATCGTCCGGCTTCGAGTTCCAGGAACAAGGGGATGGGCGATTCCGGCAGACGCTGGCGAACTTGCGCCACCGCCTCGTGAAAGGACCTCCACTCTCGCTTCCAAGCCGGCCGTTGGGATTGTTCCGCAATGGCGCAATGGGCAGCTTGGATCCAGATCTGCGTATCGTTCAGCACTCGAGTCGGGCGCTGCTGAAGCCAAGTCAGAGCATAGCGGTACTGGGACGACGCGTCCCGGTATCGGCCCAGCCGATAATAGGAATGGGCGACGCCCAACCGCGGCAAGACGGTGCTATCGGTGATTTGCGTGGCGCGGAGAAATGCCGTGGCGGCGGCATCCCAACGGCCCAGGGAAGCGAAGGCGAAACCACGGAGATAGACCGCCAGACCGCGAACTCCGGGCCGCAGACCGTCTTCGGCTTGGCGGTCCAACAACGCCAGAGCGCGCGCGGGGTCGGCGGCTGGATTCTCGGCGGCCAGCCACCATTGAACCCACAGCAGATCGATAATCGGACGCAAGTCCGCGTTCGGCCCGGCATGGTCGGCCTTCGTCATCGTCGCCGTCGCGGGAGTGTTTTCCGTTGCGACTTCAGCCTGCGGTTTCAAATCGGCGACAATCGTATCCAACGCCCGCAGCGTTGTTTCCGCGTCGGTCCACCGGCCTTCCGCCAACTGGAGTTCGGCGAGCCGCAGGTTCAGGACCAGGTTCTCGGCGCCCGCCATCTGACGCCCCTGCTCGAGCGTCTTCAACGCGGCTTCGCGTTCCCCGCACCACCAATGCAGTTGTGCCAGCGACCAATAGGGCAACGGGTCGTCCGCACGGTTTTGGACAGCAGCCTCCAGTTGCGCGGTGGCTTCGGCTACCGCCCCGGGATCCGACGCCGCTGTACCGCTGTTCTGCGGACCGACGGGGAACGCTTGCCTGGAGTACCAGCCGGCAGCCAGCAAGCGGACCACGTTGCTCGACGGTCGCAGCGTCACCAGTCGCTGCAAATCCTCCCGGATCATCTGGTCGTCGTGAGTCACCGTGCCCAGCCGGCGTCGAAACAGCAACCGCGTCAGTCGAGCTTCGGCCTCGTCGTCGCAATGTTCGACCAACCGGTCCAGCGTCGCCAAGGCAAGGGCTTCGAAGTCAGCCGGAGATTTTCCCAGTGCCGAAGCCAAGCCAGCAGCGTTTCGACGGTTAAACTCGGCCACTTGGCTCGCCAGCCGCAAGTGCCCCGGCTGGCAGCGAATCGCCATATTCAAAGCCTGGTGCGTCTCGATCAGTCGATCCCGCGCCGCTCCGCCATCGCGGGGTGACATGCGTGCAAGCCCCAGCGCCTTGACCCGCAATGCGTCCGCATCGCCTGCCTGCCGCTGCAAGACGATCTCGGCAGACGTGACGGCTTCGACGGGGTTGTCGTTTATCAGCAACTCGGCAAATCGCAGCCGTGCCAAATCGTTGGCAGGGGACAGGCTGACGGCTTTGGCGTAGAACGGCATCGCTCGCATCCGATCCTGTTCGTCGCTGGCCCCCGTTTCGATCGCATACCCGATCCTGTGGCAGGTTTCTGCGTCGTCCCCGTGCAGACTGGCGTAACGTCGCAGCGCCGACTCGACGGTCGCCCAATCGCCGGCGACTTCCGCTGCTGCCGCCGTCTCTAGCAGGACTCGCATCTTCTTCGCCTGCCGGTACATCCAGCCGAACGTACCGCCTGCTACCAACAGGAGCACTGTTGCCGCCGCGACGGCCAGTAGGATCTTGGGATGACGCAGGCAACGCCGGAACATGCACAAACTCCTCTGTTCTTGCTGTGACGCTTGCGGAATTCAGCCACTACGCTGCCTGCCAGCGTGGGCGAAACAACCGCTTCTGGAGAGTTGGAAAGCAAACCACATGCCACAGGAGAACGGTTGGTCGTTGCGCCGTGGAACGATATGGCGGTTGGTCCAGCGCGGATCAACAACGTTGAAGAGAATGAAGCGAATGCGAGAAGATTCTGACGTCGGCATAGTTTGGACATGACCGCGGCGGCGATCGCCGTCCTGTTGTGGCCGAGCTCGCGTTGCGGCTCAAGACACGGAAAGAATTACCGGGCCAGCCGCCAAGACAGAAGAATTTACCGGATACAGGTGACCAAGGCCAGGCTTTCCGCGGAAAGCCGATTCGGCTGTTTCGCCGCGGACTTGTCGGCGTCGCGGCTCCGAGCGACGCCCTCCGACCGCTGACGATCCTGGTCTCGCGCCCTTGGGTTTCGTCCGCTTGGCACGAGACGTGCAAATGGCGAGTCGAGTCAGAATCCTTCGACCCGCGATAGCGAGTACTTACCCCACGGCCATGATTGCAACTCCGTCACGTCCGACTGCTCATTCGCAGCCTCCCGACCTTGGCACGCTCGCGGCATGCGCGTGGCGGCACAAGTGGCTGGCCCTGCTCGGAAGCTGCATCCTGGCCGCTCTGGGAGCGATCGCGGGGCAGATCGGGATCCGAGCCCAGTACAAGGCTTCGGCTTTGGTCCGATTGAGCAGCCCCCGAGGCGTGGTCGAGCGGCCCAACGAGACGTCCAATGAACAGCGCGAGTTCCGCAGCACGCAGCAGGAATTGGTCCTCATGCCGCACGTTCTGCAGCGGGCGCTCGAGTCGCCGAACGTCAAAGAGTTGGGCGAACTGGGCACTGACCCGGATTCCATCGATGAGTTGAAGGACTGGGTGCAATTGGAGTTGCCGCGCAGCTCCGAGATCCTGCGGATCGCCGTCCACCACGACCGGGCCGATGTCGCTTTCTTGCTCGCGAATGCGGTCACTGACGCCTATTTGCAGGAAGTCCGTCGTGCCGGTGAGGAAAGCCTCCAAAAACGGTTGACGACCCTCGAACGGTTGCAGAACACGACCGAGGAGCGGTTGTCCAAGGCTTGGGCCGACTTGCAGTCGCTTGCGCGTCATCTGGGCTCGGGTGACCCAGCGGCGCTTTCTCTGCAAGCCCAGGCGGAAATCGAAAACTACCGCGACTACACTCGCCGCCTGCGCGATTTGCGGTCCCAGAAACGAGAGGCCGAACGACTGGTCAAATCGATCCAGGAAGCACCGGAAATGCTGACCCAGGAGATGCCGGAAGAAGCATCCATGAACAGCGTCCGGTACGCGATGTTTCAGGCCAAGCTGAGGCGGGAACAGGCGCTGACCAGGTGGGGTCCGAATCATCCCGACGCGCTGACGGCTGCGCAGGAAGAAAACCTGCTGCGCGAGTACTACCAGAAGACGTCATCCGAGGAGGTTTCCAAACCGGAGAGCCGCCAAGAGGAGCTGCTGGCCGAACCGTTGGCCACGATCGCCCGGTTGTCAAACGAGGAGCAGGCTCTGGAGGCGATGATCCACGAAATCGATGACCGGATGAAGCTCTTGGGCGGTGACAACTCGGCCAAGTTGGAGATCCTCCGCAACGATATCGCAAGAATGGAGCGGCTGAGCGACCGACTGTGGCAGACCCACGAGAATCTGCAGGTCGAGCGGCATGCCGACCAGCGTGTCCAACTGGTCTCTTACGCCACCTTGCCGACCCAGCGGGATGCTTCCAAGCGGAACAAGCTGACGCTGATGTTGGCCGTCGGCGGTTTTGGATTTGCGATTTTCCTGGTGGCGTTGGGCGAGTTCTTCACCGGTCGCCTGCACTCGGTGCATGAGGTGATGCAGCGAACGGGCTTGGAAATCCTGACGACGCTGCCACGACTGTCGAAGAAGATTACGAAACAGATCGGCAGGCATGCGACGCATCGGGATCCCGTCGCCGCGCGGTTGGATATGCTCGTGGCCCGTCTGACGCATCATGGCCAAGACGAATCGCCGCGAACGATCCTGGTGACCAGTGCACGATGGCCGCAAGAGCGCGAGTGCGTAGCGGCTCATCTCGCTGCTGCCCTGGCTCGCACCGGCCATCGAACGGTACTTGCCAATTTCGACCTCCGCGACCCGCAACCCGAATTGGAGTTCCGCGAAGCAGTCGCCGCGTTTTCGAGCGAATCGCGCTGTTCCGAGTCCGTGGCCGCCGGCCATCCGGTACTCGTCGCGGAAGCGAGGTGGAATGGGGCCATTCCGGATAACGACGGTTCTCGCGGCTTCTCACGAAGAGTCCCTGCCCGAGACTCGCTGAGAAACGAATCGGACGATCGCAATTCCGGTGCGGCGCGGCACGAACTGCCTGCGGAGATGCCCTTGATCGGTACCGGCGTGAGGAATTTGGATCTGCTGCAGCCTCTTCGGGACGGGGAGGAACCACTTCCGATCCTCGCCCATCCTCAACTGCCTGAGCTTGTCGACGCATTGAAGCAGCGTTACACCTACGTCGTGATCGAAGTGCCGGGGGTGCTCGAGTATCCCGACGCCATGCATCTCGGCCGCTTGGCCGACGTCTCGCTGTTGTCTCTCCGGCGAAATCTGTCAGTCGCCAAGTGCATCGTCAAGGCCCAAGAGGCTCTGGTACAGCACGGCCGTCCCGTGTTTGGAACGATGATTGGCTAGGATCGTTCCGGAGCGGACGGTCCGGTGTAGGTTACCGGCCGCCGGTAAGGATTACAGGCGTGCTGACGGCCTGACGGAAAGAAGTGCCGTATCGTGGTGAGGCGTTGGGCATGGTTCTGGCCGCGGTGCGGACACCGCAAAGCGACATTCACGCAAGTCCGTCTTCTTTGCACAGTCTCGATCCGGTAACCGTTCACGGGTTCAGCAGAGCATTGCGCGAGACGCAGGCGGCAGATGAAAAAGTTTCGGGAGAGCCGACGGCGAGCGGCAACACGGATTCGCGGCGACGGGTCGGCCGCTTGCAGTGACAGGAGGCAGGAAAGCGGCGCAATCGCGTCTCTTCGGTGAAGGAAGGCGACGTTCTGCTGCTTGAAGTCTTCCGCCCCAGACGCGGCCGTCGAGAATCTTGCCGCGCGCGGGCGATTTCTGTTCGATCGCCGTGGAACCACGGACAGAGTCAAGGACGTTAGAAACCTCGATCACCGTGTCGCGATGACAGGCCGTCCCTGCCAGTCGAATCTTCTACCTCGCTGTTAGCAGCTCGACCGCCGGTCTTTTCGAAGGAGCGAAACAACGGCGAGCGATCGGCGGAAGCCAACGGCGTGGGGGATTTCCGCCTGTTGGCGTTAGGTCACTCGGTCCTGCCGCGAGCAAGAGCGACACGGCTTTCGGCTTCGCCCGCCGCCGGTTCCAAGAGCCCGGCGGCGGGGCGGGCGCAATGGCTTCCCGGCGCGGTCGCGGTGGTTGCGCCGGCGCTCGGCTGACCAAGAGACAGCAACGGCAGAAGCGGCCGGAAGGGGCGTCACGTGTCGGGAACTAAGGACGGCGCGGGGGAAGAGGCAAAATAGGCGGTGACGGCTTCCGCCAGGAAGTGAAAGACACTCCGGCCTTGTTGCTCGCAGGTGGCGATCGCCGTCCAGATCCGTTCGCACCAAGTTTGTCCGGCTTCGCCGCGAGTTCCTTGCGTCAGCCGACGATGGATGGCGACGAAGCGGATCGCCTGTTCGGCGAAGTTGTTGGTCGGCTCGATGCCGGGAGTCGTGATGAAGCGGAAGTAACTGTCGATGTGCAGGTAGAAGCGATCCGCCAGATTTTCGGATTCCCGGGTCAACGGGGACTCGATCGTGGCATCGCAGACCAGTTCGTTCCGCACCCGTTGCAACGCCCGGCGGAAGGTTTGCTCCGACGAGTACTCTTCGCGGCGGTGGATGAGGTGAAACAACTTGCGGAAGTGTTCCAGCAGCCGCTCCCCGTAGGCGCGGTTCCGCGGGTCCGGGTGCTGGGCCAGGAACTTGACGTCGCGAATCAAATGAGCCAGACAGAACTGCAAAGCCACGTTCTCGTTCAGCCGCATGTACTTCCGGTAGGCGCTGAAATAGTCGCAGCCCAGCACCCCGTCGAACTCTTCGCCGAGCACCTCCAGCAACACCTTCGAGCCGCGCGAGGGCGAAATCTTGAACAGGGTGAACATCGTCGCCCGGAAGCACCACGTCCACAAACGCCGGCCGTTGTCCTTGTGTCCCGTCTCGTCCACGTTCAAGCGGTCCTCTTGGGGCAGGAGCCTCAAGAGTTCCTCGAACGGATCCCGCAGGCTGTGGGTCACCTTGCCGACGAGTTTCGCCAACTGCCCCCGGCTGATGCGGAATCCCACCACGTCGCGGAAGAACTTGCGGAGCGCGCTGAACGACATGTGGCAGGCGCCTTTGAGAAAGCCGACCAACGCCGTCAGCCGCGGTCCCGCCAATCCTGCCCGCACCAATTCCGGCGGGAAGCTGGCGAAGTGCAGTTTGCGGCACTCCTGGCATTGCTGGGCGATGCTGCGATGTTCGCGCACCCGAACCAGGATTTCCTCGAGGTCCACCTGCTGAAGCGTCCGGGCCGCCACTTCCACGTCGTGCAAGACGCCGCCGCAGCAGGGACACTGGCCATCCCGGTACTCCAGGAAGTCGACGATTTCGTCGGCGGAAAACGGCACCCGTTGGTGACGCTCGTGTCCGGGCTGCCCTCCGCGTTTGCGTTTCTCCCCCGGGCCGCTACCGGGCTTGGGCCGCGGCGGCTTGACGATGTCACCGGAAGGAGGTTTCGAAGAATTCCCCGAGTGTTTGCGCGCCTTGGCCAGTTCGGCCTCGAGCGACGCCACCTTCCCTTTCAGACGCTCGACTTCCTTCTGCAAACGTCCGCACTCGGAGCAGTGGACGGTCTTGGACTTGGACATCACATCTGCATGATAGTGGCCTGCGCAAACTCGACCACAAAAAAACCCGTCTTCGCGTGCTAGCACTGCTGGCGAGGCGAGGGGTTCGCCACCGGTCGTTTGTTCCGCGTCCTTGCTTGATCATGGCGGGGCGTCGGCCCACGGAACATTGCCGTAAGCGTCTTTCCGTGGGCAAGGCCGCAGTCGCCGCCGGACGCCGGCCAACGGCCAGCAAGTTGTGTGGTCCTCAAACATTGAGATCAAGACACCAGCAGAGAGACCGTGCTGCGACGCAGCAAGAAGAACGAAGCATTCTTCCCCGGCCACCCCGATATCCTTTACTTCCGCCTCTTCCAGGCGCGCTTCAGAATCCGCTCTGGTCCGGTGGCAGAGCGGCTCGCGGAAACTGAGCCGCGAAAGCGCTTCGCCTCATCGCCCGAAGTTCCCACTGAATGCGAGAATTCCCACCGACCTCCGATGCGCAGCCGTGAACGGTTACTCGATCCGAATGGTACGGCAGTTGCATTCCTGTTGGCGTGATTTTGGCAAAGACGCCGCGGTCCTAGGTCGGATCGCTGTCGGCGTATTGCTTGTTGTTCACAAACACAATTTGTCTGTTGATGAAAGGATTTTGGAGATGAACCGAGCTGTCACCCTTCCTCGAAGAGCGCTCCGCCGTCACGACGCGGAAGGGGCTCACCGCCGCACAGATTCCAGCCGACAGGCGTGCAAGCCCGAGGTGCTGGCCGAACCGCTGCCCGTACAGGAATCTGTGTCGGATGCGACGATCGCGGCGCCGGAATTGCCGCCTTACCTGCGAATGCGCCGGTCATTCGACCAAGTGGTGGCTCTGCTGTTGTTGATCGTCTGCTCGCCCCTCTTGCTGGCCTTGATCCTGCTCGTACGTCTGACTTCGAAAGGACGCGCGATCTACACGCAAGAGCGCGTGGGGTTGCACGGTCGGGTCTTCACCGTCTACAAGTTCCGCTCGATGCAAATCGACGCCGAAAAGGGGACAGGCGCGGTTTGGTCCCAGCCGGGCGATCCGCGAGTGACGCCGGTGGGCCGATTGCTCCGCTGGAGTCACCTGGACGAACTGCCCCAGTTGGTCAACATCCTCCGCGGTGAGATGGCACTGATCGGCCCGCGGCCCGAGCGGCCCGAGCTGGTCGAAGTCCTCGAACGCAAGATCCCCGAATACCGAACTCGCTTGCAGGTGCTGCCCGGCGTCACGGGATTGGCGCAAGTCAGCCTGCCCCCGGATTCTGACCTGGACAGCGTGCGGCGGAAGACCGTCATGGACATCCGGTATATCCAAGACGCAAGTCTGGCTCTGGATATTCACATTCTGTTCTGTACCGTCATGCTGTTGTTCGGTCTGCAACGCCGGATCGACGTGAGAGTCTGGCAAGCGTTCGCGTGATCCCGACACTACCCGCCGCTGAAGGATCTTCGTCACCATGCAGTACGCCTTCTTCCAACTCTTGAACGCGATCCTCTTTATTCGGCCCGCCGAGCTGATCGAGAGTCTGGAGCCAATGCGTCTGTACCAGTTGGCGATCATCGGGTGCTTGGCGGTCAGCTATCCGAGCGTGATCTCGCAGTTGAACGGTCGATCGCTCCGCGAGCGTCCGATGACGTTATGCGTGGTCGGGCTGTTGGCGGCGGTCGTGCTGTCGCACCTGCAATTCGGCTCGCTTTACGACGCGCGGACCACAGGCAGCGAGTTTGGCAAGGTCGTACTGTATTTCCTGCTTCTGCAGGCCGTCCTGGATCGTCCGGACAAGTTCCAACGCTTCTTAACTGGTCTGGTTCTGTACACGCTGGTGGCCGCGACGTTGGCCCTGTTGCAGTTCCACGGAATCGTCGACATCCCCGCCCTGGCGGCGTACGAACAGCGGGAGATCGACGAGGAGACGGGCGAGGTGATTGTGTTCTCGCGGCTGTGCGGTTCGGGGTTCTTCAACGATCCCAACGACGTATGCTTGATTTTGATGCTGGCCATGATGATTTGCCTCTACCGGCTGATGAAGCCCAAGGCCGGTCCCAAGCGATTCCTGTGGCTGATCCCGCTGGTACCGTTCTTCGTGGCGTTCATCGAGACGAAGTCGCGGGGCGGGTTCATCGCGCTGATGGTGTCGCTGAACATCCTGCTGGTCTCGCGGGTGGGCATCCGCAAGAGTGTGCCGTTCTGGCTGCTCGGCGCACCGTTGATTCTGGTACTGTTCGGCGGCCGCATGACGCAGATCGAGGTGGAGGGTGGCACCAGTCAGCATCGGATTCAGTTGTGGCGCGAGGCTTTGGGTTTATTTCGGGAGTACCCGTTGCTGGGCGTGGGGCAAGGCATGTTGCCCGAGTACACGCGATTGGTGGCCCACAATTCCTACGTCCACGCTTTTGCCGAATTGGGCCTGTTGGGCGGTGGTTTCTTCGTCGGTTTAGTGTATTTGGCGATCTGGCAACTCGTGCGGCTCAAGGACAACGACCAGGCGATCGCAGATCCCGAGATGCGGCGGTTCAGGCCGTATCTGTTGGGTATCGTGTGCGGTTTCGCCGCCGGCATCATGTCCCTGTCGCGCGTCTACATCGTGCCTACGTACATGGTTTTTGGCTTGGCCGCCGCGTTTCTGAACCAGGTACAGGTTCCGCGGGAAACTCCGTCGCTGCTGCCGCGTTTCGATCTTTCGTTGTCATTGCGACTGGCCAGCGTTGCCGTGGCGACCTTGGTGGCCCTCGAGGTCGGTTCACGATTGCTGGTTCGCTGGGAGGGGTAGATGGACGAGAAACGTCAGGTGTTGCGCAGCTTGAATTGGAATTGGGCCGGTACGCTGGCTGATTCCGTCGTGGCCTTTCTGCTGTGTCCCTACTTGTTGACGCACCTGGGTGCGACGCACTACGGGGCATGGGTGATGATCGGTTCGTTGACGGGCTACTTCGGGCTGTTGGACCTGGGCATCCGCGGATCGGTGGGCCGTTACGTCGCGTTCTACCGCGCTCGGCACGATCCGCAAGCGACCGGCGAGATCGTAACCACCGCTTTCGCCCTGTTGTCGGTGGCTGGTCTGCTGGGGTTGGTCGGTACCAGCGTGGCCACTTTATGGGCGGGGCCCTTGTTCGGCTCGGAGTTCGCTGCGGCCGATCTGCCGTCACTGCGGCTGGCGCTGTTATTGGCAGGTTTGAATCTGGGGCTGCAACTGCCGTTGAACGTCTCGGAGGGTGTGCTGTGGGGCTGCCAGCGTTTCGACCAGTTGAATGCTGTCCGCATCCCGTTCGACATCGCGCGAGGCGTCCTGTCGGCTGTTGTCGTATTCTTCGACGGCGGGCTGGTCGCCTTGTCCGCCCTGGCGTTGGCCCTGACGATTCTGAGCGGCGTCGTGAAGACCGCACTGGCATTCCGTTGCGAGCCGGCGCTGTCGCGTCGGCGGGGCCGCGTAAGCCGCGAGCGGATGCGAGAGGTGTTCTCGTTCGGGATCTGGAGCACGGTCCGTTCGATCACAACGATGATTCCCACGCGGCTCACACCATTGCTTGTCGGGGCCCTTTTGGGCGTCTCGCTGGTGGCGCCGTTGTCGATCGCCGCTCGGCTGATCGCCACGGCCAGCGCGATCCTGGTCGCCGCCACCGGGGTGATCACGCCGATCGCCACCGCCCTGCATGCCCGCGAGCAGCACGGGCGCCAGCAGCAACTGCTGTTGGAAGGGGGCAAGTACAGCCTGGCAGCGGCCACGGTGGCGCTGGCCTTGTTCCTGCTCCTGGGAAGACCTCTTATCCAACTGTGGGTCGGCTCCGAGATGGCCTCGGCCTACCCACTGCTGGCGTGGATGGCGTTGGGGCGCTGGGTCAGCATGTCCCAGGTCGTCACGCGGGGCGTCATCACGGCGCAGGCCAAACACCGGGCACTGGCGCTGTCCAGTCTGGTGCAGGCCCTCGTCACGCTCGGTCTCGGGTTGGTGTTGATTCGCACTTGGGGCGTGCTCGGCATGGCCGTGGCCATCGCCCTGGGAGACGCCGTATGCGAGGGCTTGTTCAGTCTGGTCTACGGATGCCGCTTGTTGGGAATGTCCGCCACGCGGTACGCGGTCCGTATCGCCGGCGCGACAGTCGTCACTCTGGCGGCGCCTTGCGGCCTGTTGGCAACTGCCGTCTATTGGCGGCCGGTTTCCAGTTGGCTGGACTTGATCGTCTACGGGGCCACGTTCTCGGTGCTGAGCATCGCCGCGGTCGTCTGGTACAACGAACATCCCCGCCTGTCTAGCCTCTTGCGGCTGAATCGCCGCAGAGCGGA
Organism: Pirellulaceae bacterium; assembly: GCA_023382975.1. GTDB lineage: Bacteria > Planctomycetota > Planctomycetia > Pirellulales > Pirellulaceae > SKKK01. Next base: position 142,923 of record JAHDXO010000004.1, on the reverse strand, counting down.
GGAAGTCCTATGCACACCGTGATTGGCAACTGCCGTAATCGCCGGGACGCGTCGCGCGATGAGCGCCCCGAACGACGTCCGGCACGCTACTTGATCGACGGCTGTTACGGCGACGGGAATGTGGGCGACGAATGTCTGTTGCAGGCCGTCTCACGGCTGATCCGCTCGGCAGACCCGGAAGCTCGCATCGCCGCCTTCTCGTCGGATCCGGCATTGACCGAGGCGGAAACGGGCCTGCCGGCGGTCGCTCAGTGCAATCCCTTCAGCCGAAACCTCTACGGTTCGGTATGCAAGGGGCTTCTGTGGCGCACGATCGAGCAGATCCGACGCTGTGACGTGTTCGTTCTGGGAGGCGGCGAACTGTTTCGCGACCACGTTGGTCCCTCGGCCACTTTGGGCATGTTCTATCGGATGCGTCTGGCCCGCCTGTTTGGGAAACGCGTGCTGGCTCTGGGCGTTGGCGTCCAGCCGGCCACGACATGGTGGGGCCGCCGAGTGCTTCGTGGTGCATTGCAGGATGCCGACGCGCTCGTGTTTCGCGACCCAGAATCCCTACAGGTGGCAAGGAAGTTGGCTCACCGCCTTCCCGACGCCCAGTGGCTGCCGGACCTGGTGTTCTCACTGGACTGGGATCGCTTTCGCAGCGTCCCGAATCGATCTCGCCAGGCCGACTCGGTGCTGCAGATCGGCGTGGCGGTCAAGACGCTGCCGGCTGGTCACTGCTGTGCGCAGTCCGTCAATCAGCAACTGCCCGGTGTGTTCGTCGAGGCGTTGTCGCGCTTCGCTGAGCAGCAGCCATGCACGGTAAGTGTACTGCCCTTTGCCGACACGGACGCGAGCGTCGGCGAAGACCTGCGCGAAAAACTGCGCGGGCGAGGTGTTTCGGTCGCGGATCCGACGCCGCCACGGATCGAAGCGCTGCGGGAACGGTTGGCGGCGTTAGATTGTCTGGTGGCCGTACCCCTGCATGCTTCCGTTTTCGGTTTTGCGAGTGGTGTACCCACCTTGGGACTGGCTTACGATCTCAAGATTACCCGCCTTTATGAGGCTTTCGGGGTACCGGAATTGTGCTTGCCCGTTACCGGCTTGAACGCCGACGCGTTGCAAAGCAGCCTGGAGGGCATTGTCCAGCAGCGGAGCGAGCTATCTACCCACCTGATGACCGCATCCCGCCAGGCGGAACAGCGCGTTCGCAACGCGGTGACTGGTCTGCTGTCGCCGCCGGTTGCCTGCGTCTCGCCCAACGGTTCCACGCCTCCTTCCCAGCAGACTCTGAGCGTCAGTGTTGTGATTCCGGCCTATCGGGCAGCGGCGACGATCTGCCGCGCCATCGACAGCGTGCTGGCCCAGACCGCTCCTCCGGCCGAGATTCTGGTGGTCGACGATGAGAGCCCTGATGACTTGGCGTCTGTGCTGGAACCGTATGGAGACCGGGTGAAACTGATCCGTCAGACACGTGGTGGTGCGTCCGCGGCGCGGAACCGCGGGATGGAGATTGCCAGCGGCGACTTGGTCGCCTTTCTGGATGCGGACGATCAATGGACGCCCAACAAGTTGCAGCGTTGCGTCCAAACCTTTCTCGACTATCCGAAGGTGGGGATTGTGGCCAGCCGGTATGTTTTACGGGACACTGACGAACAGACGGTAAGAACTGCGGGACCGGAGCTCGATTGGTGCGATCGGCCGATTCGCGCCTCGGGGCCGACCTTGCTGGAATTCGCCAAGGCGACGTCGACGCCGACCGTCGTGGCCCGCCGGGAGTTGCTCCAACAGCATCGGTTCGATGTCACGCTGACCACCGCCGAGGATCGCGATCTGTGGCTGCGGCTCCTGGCCGCGGGAGACGCCTATTTTGTCTCGGAGCCGCTATGCATCGTCCATCTTCGCGGCGATTCGCTCTCTCACGGAAACATCGACGTCGATAGCACTTGCATGCTGCGAGTGATCGATCGCTACCGCCACTTGTTGGGGCCGTTGAATGCTCGCCGCGAGCGATCCTACGTGCATTTCAAGTGGGCGTCAGGCTTGCCGGGCGGTTCACGGGCACTCGGCCGCTGGCTGCGCTGCGTATGTCTATGGCCGCTGCCGTACTCGCGCAACCGGACTCGAAGCAGATTCGCCCGGCTGCGAGCCCTGGCGGCAATCTTGCGCCGTTGGCAGGTGCGAGCCTGAATGGCACGGGACTTGCTTCCCGCTCTTGCCATGTGAATCGCGGGATTGATCACGGATTCTCAGGAAGCCGAGGACGAACATCATGCCGGGTTTTGTCAAGCAATCATCTGCTCTCACCGAACCGCTCGGCGTAGCTCACATCGCTTTTAGCCTCCAGACCGGAGGGATGGAAAGACTGTTGGTGGAATTTGCTCGCCGTGCCGACCGCCATCGGTTCCAGTTGAACTTTTTCAGCTTGACTGGCCGCGGCGCTCCGGGCGACGACATCCAGGCGCTGGGGTGGCCCGTCCACTGTCTGGGCAAAGCATCAGGCTTTCGTTGGAACGTCGTACGGCGGTTAGCCGCGGCGTTCCGTCGCGACGGCATCCGCATCGTTCACACGCACAACTCGGGCGCGATGATCTACGGCGCGGTAGCGGCCAGGTTGGCCGGCGTACCCGCGGTGATCCACACGCGGCACGGTCAGCGATTTGGCGCGAGCAGGCGTCAGCATTGGACGTTCGCCGCGGTTTCGCGACTGATTGATCGCGTCGTCGGTGTATCCGAGGACAGCGCCCAGCAGTGCATCCGGGAAGGCGTCCCGGCCAGCCGAGTACGGACGATCTGGAACGGGATCGATCTGACGCGTTTCGCCTTTCACGGCAGCAAAGCGGGAGGTCCCGCGGTGTTGGTTGCGAGGTTGGTTCCGGAGAAGGATCTTCCCACGCTGTTGCAGGCGGTGGCTCGGCTGGTTCGGCAGGAGCCCGCTTTCCGGCTCCAGGTGGTCGGCGACGGCCCCTGCATGCCAGAGGCGCGACAGACGATCGAGCAACTGGGGATCAGCGAGCAAGTCCGGTTGTTGGGCGAGCGTCGCGATGTACCGGATAACTTGCGGGAAGCATCGTTGTTCGTGTTGCCCTCACGCACCGAGGGGATTTCCTTGACGCTCCTGGAGGCCATGGCGAGCGGTCTGCCTGTCGTCGCGACGCGGGTCGGCGGAAACGCAGAGGTCGTCCAGCATGGCCGGACGGGTTGGTTGGTCCCGGCCGGTGACGCGGTGCAGTTAGCCGATGCCATCCACCGTTGCTGGCGAGCCCCCGACGAGTCGCGTCGGTTCGGTCGGTCGGGCCGCGAGCGCGTCGAGCGCCACTTTGATGTAGACCGCATGGTCGGTCAGTACGAAGACATGTATCGAGACATTCTGGGATTTGACAATGCTCACCGAAACACTTTTCCGTCATGCCGTGCTGCCGGCTTACGAGTCGGGCTACCAGCGGCGCAAGACGCTGCGTTATTGGCGGCAACTGGAACGTAGCCAGTGGTCCAGCCGCGAGGAGCTGGAGGGCGAGCAATTTGCCGCCCTGCAGCGGTTGTTGCGGCACGCGGCCGAGAACTGTCCCTATTATCGCCAACAATGGGAACTCGCCGGCTTGCGCGTGGCCGACGTCCAAAGTGTGGACGATTTCCGGCGTTGGCCGGTGTTGGACAAGCAACACATTCGGGAACATCGGTTGGCGATGCGTTCCGAGCGTTCCAACGGCCGGTTGATCTGCAAGGGAACGGGGGGTTCCACCGGCGTTCCCGTACACTTCGATTTGGACCTGGACAGTCACGACCGTCGCCACGCGGCCATGTGGCGGGGATACGGCTGGGCCGGCGCAAGACCGGGCACCAAACAGTTCTACTTGTGGGGCGTACCGTTGGAGTCGCGGCCGGCATGGAAGGCCTGGAAAGATCGTCTGTACAACCTGCTGCAACGGCGGAGGGTCGTGAACTCGTTCGAGTTGAGCGAGGAAACGGTGCCGCAGATTTTCGACTCGCTGAACGGTTATCGGCCGGATGCTGTTGTGGCCTACACCGGCGCCCTGTACCAATTCGCCCGCAGCTTGGCCGAACGAGGCTTGCGGCCGTATTCGCCACGGGCGCTGATCGTCGGCGCGGAGAAACTGCATGGCTTTCAACGCGACTTGATCGAGTCGGTGTTCCAGGCACCGGTGTTTGAGACCTACGGATCTCGCGAATTCATGCTGATCGGCGCCGAATGTCCCGAACACCGCGGGCTGCACCTGACGACAGAACACTTGTACGTCGAGATTCTGGACGACGACGGGCAACCGACTGCCGATGGCCAGACGGGCAACGTGGTGGTGACCGACTTGTACAACTACGGCATGCCGTTTGTACGTTATGCGATCGGCGATCAAGCCGTGGCGGGATTCGGGCAGTGTTCATGCGGTCGAGGACTGCCTCTGTTGCAGGAAGTCCGAGGCCGGCGTCTCGACTCGCTTTCTACGCCCGACGGCCGCAAGGTGCCGGGCGAGTTCTTCCCGCATCTGATGAAGGACTTCGCGGGTATCCGCCAATTCCAGGTCGTCCAGCCCGCCCTGGATCAGCTCGAATTGCAAATCGTGCTGGCTCCGAACTGGAACAACGCCGACGAACAGCGAGTGCTGCAGCAGGTCAAGCGTACGATGGGCCCCCGCGTCGCCGTGCGGTGGCGAGCGGTTCCCACCATCGAGTTGACGAAAGCGGGAAAGCACCGCGTGGTCGTCAGCAACGTGAGACCGTGAATCCCGGAATCACCAGCCGCACCGAGCGAAGATCCACGCCCCCGTAACCCTTACCCCGAGACGAAACCCCATGACTTCAATCGCCTGCCCTTCCAGTCGTTGGTGGAGCGAAATCAATGCGGACGATGGCCTGACTCTCTTGGATCAGCACGTTGGTCCGAAGGCGGATTGGCAACTTGCCGCTCAGACGGGAGCCGCCGACTGGCAACGGGCACAGCAATCGACGGGAGTGATGGTCGGCCGGCAGTTGAGCCTCCTGGAGATCGGTTGTGGCGCCGGCCGCATGACCGGCGCACTGGCCTCGGATTACCGTGACGTCGTGGCCTTGGATGTCTCTGAATCCTACCTCCACTGGGCGCGGCTGCATTGCCCGTCGCCGAACGTGAGTTTTCGATTGATCGAGGGCGATGATCTGCAGGCTGCAGCCGACCGCCACTACGATGTGGCTTTCTCCTACGAAGTTTTTCACTACTTGGCACCGAGCTTGCTCCAAGCGTACTTCGACGCGGTCCACCGCCTGCTGCGGCCCGGCGGTCAGTTCGTGTTCGAACTGAACACCGAGCCGCTGAGTTGGCACACGCGTTGCAGTGTGTTGGTCCGCCGCATCCTGCATGCCTGCGGCCGACAGTCCTGGCGAGGTTGGCCAACCTCGCCGCATTTCGTCCGCAAGGTGCATCCACCCGAGACGATCGCAGCACGGCTGACACAGGCCGGGTTTTCGCGGCCTCGAATCATCAACCCCGGCCGTCGCGAAACTTGGTTCGTGGCGAGCAGATCCTAGACAGAGAGTTGAACAATGAACCTGATGACCCTCGAACCTCCCATCCGCTTCTGCGCCGCGCCAGCCGCGCCGACGATGCTGGCGGGAATCGCCCAGCGGGATCCAGATCTGGTGGAAGGCTGGCGAGAGCTGATCGAAGCCGCTCCGGGCAGCTCGATCGAATCGCATCCGGAAATGCTGCTCGGCCAAACGGCCACCGATGGGCTGCCGACGCCGGGATATGTGCTTCATACGCTCGGCGATGACGGGCAGATCGCGAATCTGGCGGTACTGCTGGAAAAGACAGTCTTCCTTCCGCTGCTAGGAGGCACGTCCGGGCGCGTGTCGCTGCGCGGCATACGCTTGGCGGGCGGACGGCTGCAAGGTCGCGATGCGGATGCCGCGGTCCCGATGTTCTCGGCAGCGATCGAAACGCTGCTCATCAGCAACGCGGCTCGATATGACTGCCTGCTGCTGGAGGATCTACCGATTGATTCGCCATGGTGGGGAGCCTTTGCGACAAGCCCGGGACTGCGAGTGACGATGCTGGTCGAGCCCCAGATGCGGTGGTTCCTGCGTTTTCCCGAGACGGCAGATGCATATTGGAGCCGATTCTCGTCCAAGACCCGCTACAACTTTCGCCGCCAGCGCCGCCTGTTTGATCATCAGTGGGAAGCGGTCACCGAACCATCGCAGGTCGCAGCATTCCTGGCCGACGCAGCCGTGGTTTCCGCCAGCAGTTGGCAGGGCAGGCGGTTGGGGTTGCGGGTCCGCAACGACGAGGCCCAGTTGCGGCAGTTCCGCACGCTGGCCGACCTGCAGGCGTTGCGCTGCTACCTGCTGCGGAGTCAGGGCGAGCCGGTTGCCTTCGCCGTCGGTACGCAGTGGAACGGCCACTTCGTGCTGGAGGAGATCGGGTACGACACCCGCTACGCCGGGCATTCACCCGGCACCGTGTTGTTGCTGGACATGCTGGACGACATGTTCCAGCATGACACCCCGGAGTTGCTCGATTTTGGATTCGGGGACGGCGCCTACAAACAACTGTTCGGCAACGAATCGACGCACAGTGGGACGTTACTGGTGGTCAGCCGCCGACTCGTTCCGACGCTGGCGATGGGGCTGAGCTTGCTGAGTGCCAGGCTGGGACGAATGGCCCGTGCCGGCTTGCGGTTCAGCGGTCTGGACGGCTGGATTAGAAGATGCTATCGGAGGTAGACGTGAGGCTCCTGTTCCTGAGTAATGAGTTTCCGAACTTGTGCGAGCCGACCAAGGCGACGTTCAACTACGACTTGCTGTCCGCCTTGGCTTGCGAGCACGAGATCACCGTGATCTCGCCGATCTCCTGGTGGGACGAATTGCGGGCCCGCTGCCGTCATCCGTTCCGGCCGTGGCCGTCTGTGCGTCAGGTCGGTCGTCTGGTGGTGCATCATCCCCGGTTCTACTATACGCCTGGCAGGCTTCGGCATCGTTACGGGACGTTCCTGTGGTGGTCCCTGCGGCGAACGATTTCTCGAATCCTTCGCGGCCCCCGACCGGATTGCATACTCAGCTACTGGGCGCATCCCGACGGCGAGGTGGCGGTGCGGCTGGCGCGGCTTCTCGGGATTCCCAGCGTGGTCATGGTCGGCGGGTCCGACGTACTGCTGTTGGCCCGGGACTCGCGGCGTCAGGAATGCATTCGCCGTGTCCTGCAGCAGGCTGACGCCGTGGTCGCTGTCAGCGGTGACTTGGCCGACAGGGTCGCGGCGTTGGGTGTTGCCCGACGGCGAGTCCATGTTTTACGGCGCGGCGTGGACGAGACACTGTTTTCGCCCGGCGACCGCAAAGCCGCTCGGCTGCGGTTGGCACTTCCGGTCGATCGCCGGCTGCTGCTGTGGGTCGGCCGCATGGTGCCGGTGAAAGGACTGGACACATTGCTGGCGGCTTGCGAGTTGCTCCGTCAACGCGGCCAGGATTTCCAGCTCTGCCTGATCGGCGATGGGCCGTTGCTGGCCTCGCTGGAAGCCGAGGTTCGTCAGCGAGGCCTGTCGGACCACGTCAAGTTCATCGGCCCGATAGCCCACGATCAACTGGGACCGTGGTTTCAGGCTGCGGACGTGACCGTATTGCCAAGCCGTTCGGAAGGCATCCCCAACGTGCTCCTCGAGTCGCTGGCCTGCGGCACGCCTTTTGTGGCCAGCAGCGTGGGCGGCATTCCCGAGATCGCCGACCATACGGCGGCACGGCTCGTACCCCCGAATGATCCGCAGCAGTTGGCGGCGGCGTTGGAAGCAGCGTTGGACAGCCCGACCGGCGTTGCCGAAGCCGACCGGCCGCACACGCTGCAGCAATTCGCCGGCCGTGTGGCAGATCTGGTGCGCACGTTGGAATGCTCGCGGACATCGTGTCCGGAGTCGCGTCACGAGCCATCGAAGCTTGCGTTGCAGGCAGACAAGTAGGGGGAAGACCGCATGTCGGACCAGTCTCCTTGCCAAGCGGTGAGCAAGAAGAGAGTATTCCGGAAAGACCGTCTGCGTCAGGCCGTCCTGCTGGCGCTGCGGCTGGTGGTGCCGCGTTCTTTGTTGCTCGTGCATGGCGACAAGAATTCCCGTGTCGTGCATCTGACGTTCGACGATGGTCCGAGTCCGGAGACGACACCGCGAATTCTGGATGTGCTTCGCCGGCAGGGCGTGCGGGCGACCTTCTTCGTCGTCGGCCGCCAGGCCGCCGCGCATCCCGAGCTGATCCGGCGCATGGCCGACGAGGGACATGCGATCGGCGGCCACACGTACTCGCACCACCTTCCCGGGCAAGTGAACAGCCGACAACTGCTCGACGAAGTGCGTCGGACCGATGCATTGCTGCAACAGATTCTGGGCCGTGGCAGTCGGCTGTTCCGGCCTCCGTTCGGCAAGCTGACTCTGGGAAAGCTCTGGCGGTTATGGGCCGACTCGCGGTCGATCGTGCTGTGGAACAAGGATCCGCGGGACTTCGCCGCCGCGTCGCCCGATGAGTTGGCCGCCAGTTTTCGCGAGCACTCGTTGGCGGGCGGGGACGTTGTCCTGCTCCACGACACATCGGCCGTCACCGTCGCCTGCCTCGAGGAACTCATTCTGCAGACCTTGCGCTCGGGTCTGACGTTCGCCCCGCTGGCCTGAACATCCTACGGTGTCCTGACTCCCGAACCGTAAAGCTTTCCGGATTCGCCGCCGAGCGAACGGCAGCGTCATGGTCAGATTCCCGTCACGGTACGGATCTTCTGCACGTTTTCCTTGTTCCCGCGGCGCAAACTCGCTGCTCTTGCGAGCGACCGAGGCTTTGGCACACGCGTTGCATTCTCCATGCTTCCATGCCTGCTTCGGCTCGGCGCCCGCGAGCGATCAGACGTTCGAACACACCCCTTAACTGCAAGAGAATCAAGGCGATGGCCGGGAAAACACGACGAGTCCTATTGATCGCCTACCAGTTTCCTCCCGTAGGAGGTGCAGGCGTCCAACGCGCGGCGAAATTCACCAAGTACCTGCCGGAACACGGATGGGACGTGTCTGTGCTGACGGTCAGCAATCCTTCCGTGCCCGTCGTCGACCGCAGCCTGATCGAAGACATTCCGCCGCAGACGTTGATCCGGCGCGCCAAGTCCTGGGAGCCGGATTACCGCCTGAAGCAGAAACTGGCTCCGCAGGCGCCGGCAGGCACAAGCAGCGTGCGGTGGACGGCAAAGTTCAAACGAGCCCTGCGCAACGCCGCTACGAACCTGTTGCAGCCGGACCCACAAATCCTGTGGGCTCCCCAGGCCATCCGGCAAGGACTGCGACTGTTGCGGGAACTGCCTCACGATGCGATTTTAGTCACTGCCCCACCGTTCTCGTCTTTCCTGGTCGGCGCGGCACTGCGGCGGCTCAGCGGCGTGCCGTTGGTGTTGGACTATCGCGACGAGTGGACGATCAGCAACCAGTATTGGGAGAACAAGTCGAGACATCCGCTTGTCGCTCGCTTCCTTCGTCGCCTGCAGAAGGTAGTGCTTCGCCATGCCGACATGGCGATCGCCACAACGCGACGCAGCGCCCGGGCCCTGGACCAGGAAGCCAGCGACGCAGGCCGTCCCCTTCCCGTACATTGCGTGTACAACGGCTTCGATCCGGCGGACTTGCCGGAGGCTCCGGAGGGAACGTCTCAGGACGACGAAGGGCGTTTCCGGCTGGCGCACGTCGGTACGCTGTGGAACTTGACGACGGCGCTGCCGCTGGTGAGTGCGATCGAGCGTCTGGCAGACCGGCGGCCCGAGTTGATTGGCCGGCTGGATGTCGAGGTCGTGGGCCGGTGTACGCAAGCCGAAGAGGCTCTCTTGCAACGCCTGCAGCGACTGCCTTGCCGGCTGGTGAGACGGGACTATGTCGACCACAAGGCGGCTGTGGAGGCAATGCACCAAGCCAGCGAGTTGTGCCTGTTGCTGGCCGACGTGCCGGGCGCCGAGCGAGTCCTGCCTGGAAAGACCTTCGAATACCTCGCCGCGGGGCGCGAAATCCTGGCCATTGCGCCCCCGGGCGAAATGCAGGACGTGCTGCGAGGCTTCGCGGGCGTGTCGGCGTTCTCGCCGTCGGATTTGGATGGCATTTCCGAACACTTGGCAAGGCGGTTGGCTGATCAGTCCTTCCGGACGTCCTATCAGCGGGCCACAGCGCATTTCGAACGCCGCTACCAAGCGGGCCAATTGGCCGCTCTCTTGAACCAACTCGACGCTGCTGCCGCTCATGCTCCGACGCCGGCGGTAGTTCCCGAGTTGACTGCGTAACTGAATCTGAACTCGATTACCGAAAACCCCTACTGAATTCTGAAAAAGGAAGAAACGATGCACACAGCGTTACAAACCGTCTTCTGGATCTCGGCTTTGTTGGTGGCCTACACCTATGTCGGCTATCCGTTGACCATCTACGTCCTGTCGCGTTTGTTCGGGCGCCGCAGTCAGCCCGCGGAGATTCGCGACGAACAGACACCGTCCCTGAGTCTACTGATCGCCGCATACAACGAACGCAGCGTGATCGCGGAACGGATCGAGAACGCTCTGAACATGGATTATCCGAGCGACAAGCTGGAGATCGTCGTCGCCTCGGACGGCAGTACCGACGGCACCAACGAAATCGTACGGTGCTACGCAGACCGGGGCGTCGTGTTGCTGCCGTTCCCGCAGCGCCGCGGCAAGTCGGTGGTGCTGAATGATGCGATCGGCCGCTTGCGGGGCGAGGTGATGATCTTGTCCGACGCGAATACCATGATGGACCGCCAGGCCGCCAGGCGACTGGCTCGCTGGTTCTCCGATCCGATGGTCGGCGCCGTCTGCGGCTGGCTGGACTTGTACGATAGCCGAACCGGTCGCAACGCCGACGGAGTCTACTGGCGCTACGAGAATTTCCTCAAACGTTGTGAGGGCCGTTTGCATGCGGTGCTGGGCGCCAACGGTGCGATCTACGCGATGCGGCGTGCGTTGTATCAGCCGATCCCGAGCGATACGCTCATCGACGACTTGACCATCCCGCTGTTGGCCAAGCTGCGTACCGGCTGCCGGATCGTCTACGACAAGCAGGCCGTCGCCCGCGAGGAGACTGCACCGGATATTCAATCCGAGTTCCGGCGGCGGGCGAGGATCGGGGCCGGTGGATTCCAGGCGATCGCTCGGCTGTGGCCTCTGTTGCACCCGAGATTCGGTTGGACCGCGTTCGCCTTTCTTTCGCACAAGATCCTGCGATGGGCGTCGCCTTTCTTCCTGGTGGGCATGCTGCTGAGCAACCTGTTGTTGGCCGGAGACCCATCGTATCGCACGCTGCTGCTGGGGCAACTCGCGTTCTATGCACTGGCCATCGTTGGCAGCAAGATCGCACTGCAGGGCTGGGTGGGACGACTGCTGCGGCTACCGGCTCTGTTCACCACGGTGAACGCGGCCCTGCTTGTCGGCTTCGTACGGTGGACGCTTGGCCCGCAAAGTGGTGTGTGGATACGCACGCCTCGCATGGCGTCCACTTGAGGGCGATCGAGTAACGGACCTAAGTTCGCTTGAAGTTTTTGGCACATTCGATGGAAGACTTCGCGGCGGTTCGCAAGGCCGCTATCGAAACCAGGAGCCTGATCGTGTTAGTACGTGGACTGCAACTTCAATCATGGGCCCGGTTGATCCGGGACAGCCAACGTTCCGCCACTCGTTTGCCGCAGCACCTGTTCCTGTGCGTCGCGGACCACTACGAGCCGGACTGGGGAAACGCCGCGGAGGACCTCCGCCAACAGCGCGTCGAGCGTTGGGTTCGGGATTATCCGCGCTCCGTCGCGGGTCTGGCCGACAGCCTGGGCCGGCCCCCGCAGCACACGTTCTTCTTTCCGCTGGAGGAATACCGCCCGCGCCTGCTGGATCGGCTGGCCGGACTCTGCCACCGGGGTTTTGGGGAAGTCGAAGTGCATCTGCATCACGATCACGATACCTCGGAGCAGTTGCGGGAGAAGCTGGAGTGGTTCAAGCAGACGCTGCATCGGCAGCACGGCCTGTTGCATCGCGACGGGCGTTGGGAAGTGCGTTACGGATTCATCCACGGAAACTGGGCGCTGGACAACTCACATCCCCACGGCCGCTGGTGCGGGGTCAACGACGAACTGACCATCCTCCGCGAGACGGGCTGTTACGCCGACTTTACGATGCCTGCCGCACCGGACCCGGCGCAGACGCGCACGATCAACAGCATCTACTACGCTGAGGACGATCCGGATCGTCCCAAGTCGCACGACGTGGGGCTCCCGGCCCGCGTGGGCAGCCGTCCGCCGGCGCGAGGATTGTTGATGATCCAAGGCCCGTTGGCCCTGGACTGGCAGGATCGCAAGGCTGGCCTGCTGCCGCGTCTGGAGAACGCCGACCTGCACGCCCGTCGGCCGCCATCCGCAAGGCGTTTGGATTTGTGGCGGCGCGCGGCCGTCCACGTGCAAGGCCGGCCGGAATGGACGTTCATCAAGCTGCACACGCACGGGGCCAAGCCGGCCAACGCCGACGTGCTGCTGGGACCGCCGATGCGGGATCTGCACCAGGAACTGGCGCGGCGAGCTCGAGCGGACCAGGATTTTCGCTATTACTACGTCACGGCGCGGGAAATGGCCGACTTGGTCCACGCGGCCGAGCAGGGCGTGGTGGATCCCCGGAGTGTACTGGAGCGGACGCCCCGCGCCGCGCCGGCTTGCCGGCCCCCGGCGAGCGACGAGCGGTTCGGCTGCCGCCATGCAACCCCTGCGTAACGTGCGGACTCGACAGGAAACGATCGCGCAAACAAGGAGCATCCCTTTGTCAACCATCACGCCTTGCCGAACGATGCGGCGATCTCCGCTGATGCGCCCCCCGAGCCACCGACGACGATCTGTCGCATTGCTTGACCGCCCGCTTGCCGTCGGAAAGCCAAACGCGGTTGCTGCGATTCCGGCACGAACTGTCGTCGGCGCCTCCCGGCGGCACGGAGCCGTTTTGGCGTGCCCTGGGTGCCCAATGCGATCGGACGAATCTTGCGGCGGCTCGGCGCGGCCTCTACAATGCGGCCCGTGAGGCAACCACCGCGGGCGTCCTTCAACCGGTCGTGGAGAAATGATGTATGTACGGCATGGTGAACAAAGCCATCGAGGATCTGATCTGCAGCCGATTCGGCCGCGAAGTCTGGGAAGAAACCAAGGAGCGTGCCGGGGTCGAAGTCGACGCTTTCATCAGCAACGACGCTTATCCGGACGACGTGACCTATCGACTGGTGGCGGCGGCCAGCGAAGTGACGGGCCTCCCGCCCCACGACATCCTGCTGGCGTTCGGTGAACACTGGGTGTTGAAGATCGCCCGGACGGAATACGCGGGACTGCTCGAAGCCGGCGGCAGAACACTGCGGGAGTTCCTGATTAACCTGCCCAACTTCCACGCCCGTATTTCGCTGATCTTCCCCAATCTGCAGCCGCCTCGCTTCCGGGTTTGCGAAGCGACGGACCATTCGCTGCAATTGCACTATCTGACGCATCGGGACGGACTGGCGGCATTCGTCATCGGCATCATTCGCGGACTGGGCCAGATGTTCGGGAATCCGGTCGAGATCACCCAGCTCGCAGCGAAGCAAGACGGCGCGGATCACGACGTCTTTCTGCTGCAATGGGACTCCAGCGAAACAGGCGCGACGTCATGACCAGCCCGACCGCGATCTCCCTGTCGCCCGAGCTGTTTGCCGAGGCGTTTCCCTTTCATCTGGCCGTCGATCTCGAGCTGCGGATCCTGCAGACCGGCCGATCGCTGCCGCGGTTGGTTCCGGCCGCCCAACCGGGCGCTCGGCTTCCCGATCTGTTTCGCCTAAAGCAGCCCAACGACCTGCTGCAGTATGAACGGCTGATTCAACATCCGAACCTGCTGGTCGTGCTGGAGGATCTGGCGACCGGCGTCCTGCTGCGGGGCCAGATCCTGGCGATCGCCGATCAGCAGGCCGCGGTCTTCCTCGGCTCGCCGTGGTTCACGGACATCGATGCCCTATACGCCAGCCGCTTGAGCTTCGCGGATTTTGCCGTTCACGATCCGATCGTGGACCTGCTGCAGGTACTGCATTACACCAACGTTTCTCTGAATGATGCGAAGCGTCTGGCGGAGAATCTGGCCCAGCAGCGCAGCCAATTGCGCACGGTCAACCAGCAACTGAGCGACCAGAACGCCGCGTTGCGGGATGCCGAGGAACGGTTGCGGCAGCAGGAGGCGGAATCGCGGAAGCTGGCGATGATCGCCGCCCGCACCGACAACGCTGTGATCCTGACCGACGCCGACGGATGCATCCAGTGGGTCAACGACGGTTTCACGCGTCTGACGGGGTACACGCTGGCGGAAGTCGAAGGCCGCAAGCCGGGACATGTCCTGCAGGGCCCCGGGACAGATCCCGGCACCGTGGACGTCATGCGCCGGTGCCTGGCGCGAGGCGAGGGTTTCAGTGCCGAGGTGCTCAATTACCATCGGGACGGGCGCAAGTACTGGCTGGCGATCGAAGTCCAGCCGATCCACGACCAGCACGGCCAGTTGACCAATTTCATGGCCATCGAGGCCGATATCACCAGCCGCCGGCAAGCTCAACACCGCTTGGCAGCCCAGTACCTGGCGTCCCGGATCCTGGCCGAATCGCGGGACTTGGACCAGGCCGCACCGAAGCTCCTGCAGACCGTTTGCGAACACCTGGAACGTGACGTCGGGGCTCTTTGGTGCGTCGATCCGCAGGCGAACCTGTTACGGTGCGGCTATCTCTGGGCCGCGGACCCTGCCCGCACCGGCCCGTTCTGCCGGCAGAGCAGGGACATGCAATTCGGGCCCGGCCAGGGCCTGCCGGGACGCGTCTGGTCCTCCGCCTCGCCGCTTTGGGTCAACAACGTCACCCGCGACGCGAATTTTCCCCGGGCACCAGCGGCCGCCCAGGCGGGTTTGCGATGCGGGCTCGCCTTCCCCATTCTGGTCGACGGCCGCTGCTGGGGCGTTGTCGAGATGTTCGTCTCCGACGAGGAAGAGCCGGAGGAAGAACTGCTGCACATGCTGGAGGGCATCGGCAACCAGATCGGCCAGTTCATCGTCCGCAGGCGGGCGGAGGAGGACTTGAGACGCGATCGCGACGCCTTGGCCCAGGCCAAGGAGGCGGCAGAATCCGCGAACCGGGCCAAGTCCGAGTTCCTGGCGATCATGAGCCATGAGATCCGCACTCCCATCAACGGAATCATGGGCATGCTCGACCTGACGCTCGACACCACCCTCCGCCAGGACCAGCGCGACCAACTGGCGATGGCCCGTTCGGCGGCGGATGCCCTGCGGGCGATCCTGGACGATATCCTGGACTTCTCCAAGATCGAAGCCGGCAAGCTGGAATTGGAACGCGCGCCGTTTTCCCTCCGCAACACCGTCTCCCAAGCGGTTCAGACCATCTTCCTGAGAGCCCGCCAGAAAGGCCTGCAGGTGCTGGTCGAGGATCTCACCCTGCTCCCGGACTCTCTGCTCGGCGACGCCGGGCGCGTCAGCCAGGTGCTGCTGAACCTGGTCAGCAACGCCGTCAAGTTCACTGATCAAGGCGCGATTCGGATCGGCGCCGACGTGGTCTGCCGCGCTGGCGATCAGGTCACGATGCACTTCTTTGTCGCGGACACCGGTGCGGGCATTCCCGAAGGGAAACGAAAGCTGATCTTCCAAGCCTTCGAACAGGCCGATCATTCCGTCACTCGCCGCTTCGGCGGCGCCGGCCTGGGGCTGGCCATCTGCTCGCGCCTGGTGCGGATGATGGACGGCGACATCTGGGTGGATAGCCAGCTCGGCGTGGGCAGTACGTTCCATTTCACCGTGCAACTCGAAGCCGACCCGACGCCAACGACGCCGCGACTGCCGGCCTGGGCCCCGGCGGATGGGACGCCGGGACAATCGCCGAACACGGTACCGCCGGATCGAGCGCTGCGGGTGCTGGTAGTCGAAGATGAGGATGTCAGCCGCGAAGTCGCGGTGCGGATTCTGAACCGTCGGGGACACATCGTTACGGCGGCGGCGAGCGGCCGTCAGGCCTGGGCGATCTGGGAATCCGATCCGGACGGTCTTGACGTCCTGGTCACGGATATCTCGATGCCGGAGATGGGAGGCTTGGAACTCACGCGAGCGATCCGCCAGCACGAATCCGGCGGGCAGCGACGCCTGCCGATCATCGCCATGACGGCCAATGCGATGAAAGGCGATGCGGAACGCTGCTTGGCCGAAGGCATGGACGGCTACGTCGCCAAGCCGATCCGCCGCGATGAGTTTCTGCGAAGCATCGAGGAATCCGGGCGGGGCGCGGCGGCGTCCGCCTCCGCTGCCTCGGATGGGGCCGCGCGTCCGCCGGTCTGCGACGTGCCGGAACTGCTGGCCGCCTACGACCACAACCTCGAATTTGTGGCCCAACTGGTCCAAGCGTTCTTCCATGTCTACCAACAGGAACTTCCGCAACTCCGCGCCGCCGTGACCAACCAGGACGCCGAGGACGCCGCGCGGCGGGCGCATCGCCTGAAAGGCTCCGTGGGAAACCTGCGGGGAGCATCCCTGCAAGCGGTCGCCGAGAGGATGGAGCAGCAAGCCCGGGCCGGGAACCTGGGCGCACTTCCCGGATTGCTGGCCGAGCTGGAACAGGAGTTCCGCCTGCTGAAGCCGGTTCTCCAAGACGCCGCCCGCAGCGCCGTGTGACGAAAGTCGTCAAGCGGCGTCCGAAAGAAACGAAAAACGAGGTCTGACCCCCTCAGGGATTGCCCTTACCGGGAGTCGTACTGCCGGGGCATCTGGAGCAAAGCGGGAGACCCTTCTCTTCGGCCTCGGCCAACGTCATCCTCGTCATGGTCGCCAGGATCTTTGGGTCCGTCGTGAGACGCCTGCAGCCCACTCTGTGAACGCGGTTCTTCCCTTCTTCATGGTAAACCACAATGTCGGCCGAGAGCTTCGCTGCGACCGACTCGTCTCTGGTCTTGGGCGGCGGCAGGCAGTCGGCGAAGACGGAACCGCCATGATCCTTGATGGATTGGATGCAGGCCGCTCGCATTTCGAGAAGTCTGTCCTCGAACTCCCCCTTCACCGCCAGGTTGACCAGCTCTTCGGGGTCCTCCTCCAGATCGTAAAGCTCTTCGATCCGATCGGGGTGGGCGTAGCGCGTGTACTTGTAGTTGTCGACGAGAATCATGAAATACCAAGGGGTATCCTTGCCGTACATGCACGCGTTCCAGTCCCTGTTCTTCAGACGCTCGGCCATTACCATGGGTTCGTAGCGGTTGTGGACGTACGTCATCATGGTCGGGACCCTGCTCCACTGGTCGAGCACCGGCTCCGAGTCCGGATTCATGACCAGGGGCGTGATGTCCCTGCCGGGCATGAATAACCTTGGTTCGGCTTCGGCCCAGGCATGGAAGGTGCGAATGACGTCCGGGCCGTTGATCGGGGCCGTGCAAACCTTGCCCGTCGGGAAACGCTTGGGGCAGGAGACGATGAAGGGAGACCGGATGGCGGTTTCATAGGGGTCGATCTTGCCCTTCAGTCCGTGATGTCCCCAAACATAGCCCTGGTCCGAAGTGAAGACGATGATCGTATTGTCCAGTTGCCCCGTCTCCTCGAGCGCCTTGACGATCCTGCCGACGCTTTCGTCGATGGCAGCGACGGCCTCCGTCTGCTGCTTGACCCAGAAATCCAGGGGTTTCCTGCTGATGTAGGGCTTCCCGTCCTCGCCCTTTTGCCATCGACTGTCCTGGAAGTGAGCTGGTTTGCCGGGGCGCGGACCCCAGACATCCACCGGAATCTCGGTCTCGGGCTTGTCTTTCAGCATGCCCTGGTGTCGCTCGGCCGGGGTGTAGGGACCGTGGACGGCGCCATAGCAGAGCCAGTAGAACCAGGGCTTATCCGGCTGCTTCGCTCGTTCCTTGATGAATTCCTCGGTATAGTCGGTATAGCGATCGGTGCTGTAGCCCCCCAACGGAACCTGCGGAGCACCGTTGATCATGACTTTCTGGTCATGGTAGTATCCGCCGGCGGCATCGTATTGCCCGTGGTCCCAGACGACGGACCAGTCCCAGGAGATGCCGTGCTGATGGGCTTCTGCTCCCTTGCCATAGTGCCATTTCCCGATCATGCCCGTGTAGTAGCCCTTGTCCCGGATCGTCGGAAACCAGTAGGTGTTGCCTTCAATATCGGTTCCGTCGTAGTTCGATTCAATGGCAAACTGGAGCCGGCCCGTCAGTGCCGTGGCCCGTGACGGTACGCACTTGGCGCCCATGTAGGCCTGGTCGAAGCGGACGCCCCGCTTGGCGAGTTGGTCGATGTTGGGCGTATTGGCAAAGGGATAGGCCCTGGGATAACAGCTAACCGTCCGGTAGCTCTGGTCGTCCGTGAAAATGTAAAGGATGTTGGGAGCCGACTCTCCGGCCGCCACCGCGGTGACCAAGCGGGCAAACGCCAGGAACAACAACAAGGTGAATGTGGTTGAGCGCATGATATTCGTCTTCCTTTCGTTCGTCTTGGTAGGAAGCGGCCGAGATGATGCACAACGGTACCAGCAATCTACTCGCTCTTCAAGTAGACCGCAGGGGCATGACCAGAACTTCGCGAATTGAGCGTGCGGGCACGATCCATCAGGTCAGCTCGCACGGCTGGTGAAGACCGCGTCGGGCAACTTCTCCGTGTCCGCCTGGACCAGTTGGGTCAACTCCGTGCCGGCGCCGCGCAATCAACGCCGCCAGCGGCGTGAGCAGCAGGGCGGTGAGGCGGGGTAGGGGCGATCTCATTTGGGCTTCGCTCGTTTCTTAGGTGCCTTGAGCTTGAGCGCTGCGGTGTCGGCGTAACCGGAGGCTTTGCGTCCCTCGACGAATTTCAGGGTCTCCGCAATGATCGCCATGTCGCCGGTGAGGCGCGGGTCGAGCGTCTGACGCTGGTAGGCTTCGAGGCGGGCACGAAGTGTCGCCTTGACCTCGGCGAATTCGGGCTTGTCGGCGAGGTCTTGGAGTTGGTCGGGATCGGCGACACAGTCGTAGAGTTCCTCGCGGGGGCGCGGGGCGTTGATGAGTTGGATAAAGCGTTGAAGTTCGGGCCGTTCGGGATGCGCGGCGAGCAAGGGCAGCACGTCGAGCTTCTCCGCGTTGGCGGCGTAGCGGTCGTCTGACTGGCGGGCGACTTCGTTCGTCGCTCCCCGCGGCGTGCTGCTGTAGTTGACGATATATTGGAAACGTTCGTCGCGAATCATGCGCGCGGCAATATCGATCGACGGCAGGTTGCCGTGCCATTCGAGGCCGTTGACCGTGAAATCGCACGCCGGGTCCACGCGGCCTGATGACGTGGAGAGCGGTGAAGGTGACCCGTCGCGCCGTCTTGGGCAAACCATGGTCCACCTCCCAGCGCAAGCCGCCGGGCGCCGAAGGATCGTAGCCGCCGCGACACACCATTTGTGCGTTCGCTGGGAGGGCCGCCGCGAGCATGCAGAAACTTACGAGATATGCTTTCATCTGTTATTCCCGGGCGGGTGTTTGCGTACCGGCAACGGGGTTGGATTTTGGGCCTTCCAGCTTTCGCTCCAGCGTCCAGCCGTCGATCCACGCCAGGGTGCCGATTCGGTCGCGGCCGTCGCCCTGCCTCAGGTAGGTGTGGAAGAAGATCGCGGTGTTCAGTGACAACAGGCGTTTTGTGGTCGCGTCGCCATTGATAATGTTGTGGCCCCAGCCCTTGGCGACGGTGAAGAATTTGTCGCCGATGGCCGGATAGCGGTCGAAGGGCTGGCGGCGCCACTCGGGGCCTTCGAGTTCGCCGCAGATGAGGTAGACCGGGATGCGGATCTCGCTCCAACTATTGTTGTCCGGCCCCTCGTCGTAGCCGCCGAACCGGTGGTAGCCCTGCGGAGAAATCGGCACGATGGCGTCGACGCGCGGATCGCGGAAGTTGCGGATGCCCATGGTGGGACTCCAGTTGGCGCCGCCAACCGCGTGCCCGGTGAAAGCGCCGAACGAGTGGCCGATGTGTCCAATATGATCGACGTCGGGAATGCCTTTGAAGTCGGGCGGCATGGGCAAGGCGCCCTCGCCACCGCCTCCCGGAATGCGGAGCGCGGCGGCACGGGTGCGGACCAGCGCGTCGATGACGAAGCTGACATCGAGCGGACGGTCGTAGCGATGCTGGATTTCGTTGGCGGATTGCCGGTGGCCGATGCTCACCGCCAGGAAGCCGAGCCGGGCATACGTCGTCGCCAGATCAGTGTAGGCGTATTGGCCGAACGAACTGCCGTAGCCACCGTGTGACAGGAGCACGATGGGGACGAGCTCCTCTCGGTTCATCGGGTAGCGGATGAGGAAGGCGATTTCGCGTTTGCGCGAGGCGTCGGTCAGTTTGCCCTCCGACCAGCCGACCTCGTATTGCGAGCCGCCAAGCAAATCGAGCGTTTGGGCGTCAAGTTCGCCGATGACGTCGTCGAGTTTCGGTAACTCCGCGAAGCGGCTGGCTTTCGCTTCGTCCACTTCCTGCCAAGTCAGCACGCCGTCGCCGTCGAGGTCGGTATTGTCGAAGAAGCGGAGCAGGCGGTCCGGTAATTCCTCGCGCTGGATCTTCCCGTCGTGGTTGCCCTTTTCATCGCAAGCCTTGAGCACCGGGGGCAGTTCGCCAGACTCCTCATCCTGGGATCGGGACTCTTCCGTGAGCGACGGGATGAAGACGCTGAGGATGGAAACGAAGCAGTAGAATCTGAATGTCATGGTTGTGCCAGTCCAACTTCAAGCCTATGGGAATTTGCAGTAGTGGCGACTCCGGGACAATCGGGATGACGAGCACCTTGATCTTTCACCTAATCTTTCACTTAATCTCTCCGGCTGCAGAGGATCAGGTGAAAGATTAAGTGAAAGATTAGGGGTTCTGGTCCCGGCGCGCCCAGTCAAGTTCATAGGTTTTGCCGCTGGCCAAGCCGGGGAACGTTTCTGTCCGCCCATCGAGCAGCGTGACCTCCACCTCGGCGCTCGTTGCTTTGCCGAGACCGAAATGGGCGTCGAGCGCGCCGCCGCTCTTGTAACTGTGGTTGCTGTGGATCCAGCGGTACTGTTTCCGGCCGTCGGCTGTGAGTTCCACTCGTGCGCCGATGAGTTCGGCGTCCTTGAGGCCGGTGAAGGTGAGATGGAGCCAGTGGTTCTGCTTTGCTCCATGCGCACCGGTGTTCCAATAGACCTTGCTCTCGTAGCGCTCCGGAGCGACGGTCTGGCCGGGGCCGAGGCTGTTGTCGGGGTCGGCGGCGAAGACGAGGTCGAGCAAGCCGTCGCCGTCCAGGTCGGACGCCTCGGCGGAGATGCCGCTGCTGTCGAGGCCGCTGAACGTCGTCGGCTTCACCTCGAACGTGCCGCCACCCTTTCCCATGAACAGCATCGAGCGCGTCATGGTGCTTTCGCTGCGGTTCATCACCACCACGTCGAGCCAGCCGTCGTTGTCGAAGTCGGCGAAGACGGAATCGGCAAAATAGGGAGTGTTTTTCGCAGGATGTTTTGGTGTCAAACCGGGCTGGCTTTCAAAGGTGACACGCGGCCGCCAGTTCTTCCAGCGCGCGGGTTCGGGTTCCTCGAAGAAGTCCATCCATTGGCCGTAGCCGAAGTTCAGCGGCGCGAATCCGGCGGGCGTGGTGCGATCCGCGAACCGGAAACCGCCAAGGTTCTTCCAAAATCGGCCCGTGACGTGCTCGACGCGGGGCGCCCAGAAATCCGAGTCCGGGCCGACGGCCAACACGTCCTGCAGGCCGTCCGCGTCCACATCGGCCAGCGAGATGTAGGGCAGGCCGGGCGCGAGGGTGTCGCTGGCAGGCTCGTAGAGCTGTTTCTCGCGGTTGTATTTCAGGCGCGCTTCGCAATGCAGGCCGTTGCCGGTAATTTTCTCGAAGCGCAGCACGCCGGTTTCGCGGAGCAGGTTTTTCCAGCAGAACACGCCCTGCCGGTACTCGCCGGGCCAGTAAGGCAGCAACGGCTCGCGGACGTCCACATGGTAGCTCTGGAGCAGGTCGAGGTCGCCGTCGTTGTCGAGATCGCGCAGGCTGATCCCGGGACCAGCCTTGTCCTTCGCGCTGTCGTGATAGAAGCCGCCGAAGTCCGGCACCAGGTCGCTGCCGCCGATGTCCTCGAAGTGGCCATCACGCTCCGCGTGATGCTTCTTCCCTTTTTCATCACGCGGAGCGTGATGACTACGATACACATACAGCCGGCTGTGCGGAAAGCCACCGAGGGCGTTCTTGATGTTGTCGCAGCCGATGGCGATATCCAGCCAGCCGTCGCCGTTCACATCGCCGATGCTCGTCTGGCGGTTGTAACCGAGTTCGTTGCGGGCGCCCATTCGCTCCGAGACATCGACAAAGCGGTCCCAAGCGCCGTCGCTGAGCAGGAAGGCCACGCCGAGCGGTTTCAAGCCCCCGCGGACCTTGCCACCGAGCATCGGCGCACTGCGCGTGACGAGGATGTCAAGAAAGCCATCGCCGTTGAAGTCCGCGAGGTTGGGAATCTGCGCCGCGCCTCCGAAATCATCCATCGAACTCGCGTTGCCGATGGTGATGGCGTGCGGCGTGAAGCGGAAGCTGCCTTCATTGATCAGCACCACGAGCTTCGTCCCGCGATAGCTGGACGGTGGAGAAAACGTGGCGATCAAATCCGGCCGTCCATCCCGATTCAGATCCGCGAGGGCAAAGCCGTTCATGCCCTCGCGCACATCGGTGATGCCCGGCACATGCACGCACTCGAAGAGCTGTCCCACACCCGCCGCGTCACGCACGGCGTCAGATTCGGGGAGTTGTTTGAGCACGGGCCGGCCATTCACCGGAGGCGGCGCGGGAGCGGGTTTCGCTGTGGCCGGCGCAGGCGTGGGTTGCGGTCGTTGCCGACTGGCCACATAACGGCGGAACTCATCGGACGTGACCGAGCCATCCTGATCGGCATCCGCGGCTGCGAAAGCAGCGGCATCGGAAACCTCGTCGCGCGTCAGCTTCCCGTCAGCGTTGTGGTCGAGTCGTTTGAAAAGCTCGTCGAGGCTGCCCCCAGCAGCGAGCCTTGGTGATTCCTGTGCCAGAACAGTGAGGCATGCGAGAATGGCTGACAGGCTGATGATCGTGACGGTCGTTTTCATTCTTAGAATTCCAAGATGGATACGGTCTGTGTTTTGAGATTCAGGTCGAGGAACCGGTCGGTTCTGACGTCGGCGAACTTGACGCTCTTGCCGTTCAACAACGCGACCGTAAGGTCTGCGCGATCGTGTTTGCCGAGCCCGAAATGGGCGTCCAGCGCGCCGCCGCTCTTGTAGCTGTGGTTGCTGTGAATCCAGCGGTACTGTTTCCGGCCGCCAGCAGTGAGTTCGACGCGGGCGCCGATGAGTTCGGCGTCCTTGAGGCCGGTGAAGGTGAGATGTAGCCAATGGTTTTCACGAGCGCCGTGAGCACCGGTATTCACATAGACCTTGTCCTGGTACTTCTCGGCAGCGACGCCGGCGATCCCGCCTCCGCTGTTGTCCGGGTCGCAAGCGATGACAATGTCCAGCAATCCATCGTTGTTAAGATCGGCGATTTCGCTGCTGATGCCGGTGCTGTCGAGTCCACTGATCGTGGTTGGCTTCAACTCAAACGTGCCGTCCCCGCGATTCAAGAACAGCGCGGCGCTATAGGCCGGTCGACTCGGCGATTCGTGACGGTCGAGCACGAGCAGATCAATCCAGCCATCGTTGTTGAAGTCTCCAAAATTGGCGTTGGCGAAATAGAACCGTTCGTCGAGCGGATGGTTCTGCTTTCGACCAGGCTGGGTAACGAGACTCTTTGGTCTAAACTTCTCAAGTGCCGGAGGGATGGGGATCTCGAAGAAGCGATACCACTCGCGGTAGTCCCAGTTCAACGCTTCGAGGCCAGTCGCATTTGTGGCTTCTTCGAACTGGAAACTCCCCTTATTTCTCCAGAACCGCCCGCCGATGTCTTCCGCGCGCGGCGCAAAGCCGATATCGCTGGGACCGATGGCCAATACATCCTGAAGGCCATCGTTGTCCACATCGGCGAAGAACATGTACGGCAAGCCAGGCGCTTTGCCGACCGGTTCATAGATTTGCTTGTCGCGCTTGTATTGAAGGCTTGCTTCGCAAGCGAGACCGTTGCCGCTGATCTTCTCGAAGCGAAGCTGACCGGTCTCGGAAAGCAGATTCTTCCAACAGAAGACTCCCTGCCGGTATTCGCCCGGCGAGTAAGGCAGCAGCGGTTGTCGCACGTCGCAGTGAAACGACTGTACCAAGTCGACATCGCCGTCATTGTCGAGGTCTCGCAGCGAGATACCGGGGCCCGCCTTGTCCTTGGCGCTGTCGTGATAAAAGCCACCGAAATCAGGGACGCGATCCGTGCCACCGATATCGTCGAACTTGCCGGCTTCGATCTTTTCTCCGTTGGGTTGAAAGACATACATCCGACTGTGCGACACGCCACCGATGGCATCGCCGACGTTGTCGCATCCGATCGCGATGTCGAGCCAGCCGTCGCTGTTCACGTCGGCAATCGACGACTGCCGGTTGTAGGCCTCGTGGTTTTGAACGTTGAGTCTTTCGGAAACGTCGCGAAAGGTGTCCCACGCTCCATCGCTCAATAGCAATGTATTGCCCAGCGGCTCAATTCCGCGCCGTGGCTTGCTCGCCCAGTAGGGTGAGTGACGCGAAATGAATATGTCGAGCAGCCCGTCGCCGTTGAAATCGACGAGATTGGGGATCTGCGGAAATGCCCCGAACCGTTCACCAGTGAGCTTCGAATCGCGAACGGTGATCGGATGCGACCGGAAGCGTAAGCCGCCTTGATTGATGAATGTTCGCAGGTGGTGACCGGTGTTGGATAAGCCGCGGTTCTTCTCCGTGTAGGTCGCGATAATGTCCACCAAGCCGTCCTGGTTGAGGTCAGCCAGAGCGATACCATTGGTGCCCTCGGCGATGTCACATAACCCAGGAATGTGGGTACGACGAAACAATGTGTCCGTCGCTGCTGGCCCTGTTGGTTCCGTTGCGCCTATTTCAGCAGGACGCCTAGCGTGGTAGGCGATAAACTGCTCGGACGTTACCACGCCATACTGTTCGCGATCCCAGGCATTGAAAGGGGACGTCGCGGGAACTTCCTCGTGAGTCAGCTTCCCATCACCATTGGAATCCAGTTGGGTAAACTGCTTTCCAACGGTCATCTGCAGCCAAACTCGTTTCGCCCCCCCGGCAATCACGAGCAGTCCCACGATCACGCCTGCCCAGATTAGGAGACGGCGCAACCACTTTGTGATAATGGCCAACATGCTTTGCGATTGCGACACGGATCGCATGGCGTTGTCACATTCAGTTGCCATTCAGCGCTCCTCTGTAAATCCACGCCGTGTCGCGGTGCTTCATGCCGGTCCCGAGGTCGCCGCCGTCGTAGCCGCCGAAGTAAAACACGCGGCCTTGGTCCTCGGGAAACGGCGAGACGCAGATCGTGCGCACACAGCGGAGGCCGCCGTGGGCGGTGGGAATGACATCCGGATCAAACACGCGGCCGGTGCTGTAACGGCCGTCTGCGTGGCGGACGAGATACCAGGCTCCCTTCGCATCGGCTCCGTCGCCGCTCAGCCCCGGCATCACGCCGCCGCCGATCAGGTGCACTCGCTCGCCCGTGTCGGGATGGACGGCGGGGGTCATCTCGTTGTAGGCAAAAATCGTGGTCACCCGCTGGCCTTCGCGAGCGCCGACCAGACCGCCGAAGTGTTTTCGCAAGTCGAACTCGACACGCGCCTCGTAGTTTCGTTGCGGATCAATCGCTTCGATCACGCCATCGACCTCGCGGCAGGCAAGCAACAGGTCCTTGTCGGTTTGAACGGGATCGGGGATGGAGGTAAGCCCGCGAACCCATGCCACGCCTTGGTGGTGATGACGATGTCCCCATTCACCAATCCACTCCCAGCGTGGCTGCGTTCCGTCCACGCGACGGAAGAGGCCACCGTTTTTCGGCGAGTCGGGCGTAATGTCCACGGCGACGTACGCATCGCCGTTCGCGCTACCGCAGGACATGATGCGGGCGAGACGCCCGGAAAGCTCCGGCTCCGGGTTCCAGCGGATGCGGCCGGGTGCGCCGGCGTCATAGCCGCCGCTGAACACCGAGCCGCTGGTCAAGGCAGCAATCACGCGGTCCACTCCCATGACGCGATCCCGATGAACGGCCAGATGCCGCACCTCGAACGACCGCACACCCTGAGACGAACCCACGAAGCTCGGCACCCAAATTCCCTGGGCATCGTCCCGCACCTGAACCGTGATTTGACCCGGATGCTCAAAGCTGCCCGAACCGGACATGAGCAGCGTCACCGGCGGCTCGAGCCGTTTGCCCTCCACATCCGTGCCAAAGGTGAGCGACGCCAGCACCGGCACTCGGACGTTGCGCGGATGGAACTGCACATCGACCTCCCACGGTGCGTCGGCCGCGGATTTGCTGAGAATGCCCGGTCCCGGATTCGGACCCTTCGCCGTATCGATGTTCCAGACGCCGATGGCGGCGTACAGCTTGCCTTGGTGCGCGACGAGATAGTTGCACTCCGTACCAGTCATGAGCTTGCCGTGCCGGTCCTCGGTTCCCGGCAGCCAATCGCGGGTGAAGCGCAGGTCCGAGAACGCCTTGCTGTCCGACAACGGCACCGGGCCTGTGCTCTCCTTGCGGTACGCTTGGACCGAATCCGTGCCAAGCCGCGCGGCCAATTTCGACTTGGCGGCCGACAACGCGGCGCCGGCCGCTTCCAGCCGTGTGATCGCTCCGTCTTGATTGCTGTCGAGCGTGTCGAACCAGTCGGCGTTGTCGGCTTCTTCACGGGTGACCTTGCCGTCGCCGTTCTTGTCGAACTGCTGGAAGCGGTTGCCGCCCTCCGCCTGGCTGAGGGCCAGACGAGTCAGCGCCATCGCGACGACGGCAACGCCGAGTAACGCGGCGATTCTGTAAATCCGAGTCCTCGTCTTGGTCTTCATCGCTCAGATCCTCTCCAGTCAATTACGTGCGACCGGTCGGCGCGGATTGCGGTGACGGTCCTCGACGTTCCGCTAAGCAGCGTGACCTTCACATCGGCGCTCGTTGCCTGTCCGAGTCCAAAGTGGGCATCCAGCGCTCCGCCGCTCTTGTAGCTGTGATTGCTGTGAATCCAGCGATATTGCTTGCGACCGTCGGCGGTGAGTTCGACGCGGGCGCCGATGAGTTCGGCGTCCTCGATGCCGGTGAAAGTCAGGTGGAGCCAATGGTGTTGTTTGCCGCCGTGCTCGCCGGTGTTCCAATAGACCTTGCTTTCGTAGCGGGCGATGTCGAGGGCGACGCCGGTGTTGTCCGGGTCCGCGGCGATGAAGAGATCGAGCAGGCCGTCGCCATTGAGGTCGGCGGCCTCGCCGGAGATGCCACTGCTGTCGAGGCCGCTGAAAGTGCTCGGCTTCGGCTCGAAGGTGCCGTCGCCGCGATTCATCCACAGCATCGAGCGGGTGGGCAGATTGGGGCTTTCCCGTCGGTCGAGTACGACGAGGTCGAGCCAGCCGTCGTTGTCGAAGTCGCCAAAGACGGCGTCGGCGTAGTAGGGTCGGTTCCCCAGCGGATGACGCGAAGGCATTCCGGGCTGGCTGCGTGTGCCGCTAAGCGGACGCCAACGGCGATGCGCCTCGGACATCGGCTGCGAGAAGAACTCATGCCATTGGCGATAGCTCCAGTTCAGCGCGGCGAGTCCTGCCGCCTCGGTGCGTTCCTCGAACCGGAAGCCGCCGAGGTTCTTCCAGAATCGTCCGCCCACATCCTCGGTGCGCGGTGACCAGTTCGGATCGCTGGGGCCGATGGCGAGGGCATCCTGCCGGCCGTCATTGTCCACGTCGGCAAAGAAGAGATAGGGCAGGCCGGGTGCTTTGGCGTCGGTGGCGCTTTCGTAGACTTGTTTCTCGCGGTTGTATCGCAGGCTCGCTTCGACGGCGAGGCCGTTGCCGGTGATCTTCTCGAAACGAGTTTCGCCGGTCTCACGGAAGAGGTTCTTCCAGCAAAAGACGCCCTGCCGGTATTCGCCCGGCGAGTAGGGCAGCAGCGGCTCGCGCAGGTCGATGTGGCAGGACTGAACGAGGTCAAGGTCGCCATCACCGTCGAGGTCGCGCAGGGCGAGGTTTGGCCCGGCCTTGTCCTTCGCCGAATCGTGGTAGAAGCCGCCGAAGTCGGGGACGAGGCCGGTTCCGCCGATGTCCTCGAAGTGGCCATCACGCTCCGCGTGATGCTTCTTCCCTTTTTCATCACGCGGAGCGTGATGACTACGATACACATACAGCCGGCTGTGCGGGAGGCCGCCCATGGCGTTGCCGATGTTGTCGCAGCCGATGGCGATGTCGAGCCAGCCGTCGCCGTTCACGTCGCCGATGCTGCTCTGGCGGTTGTAGGCGCGTTCGTTGCGGGTGCCCATCTTGGCCGACACATCCTCGAAGCGATCCCACGCGCCATCGCTGAGCAGGAAGGTGTTGCCCAGCAGCGGCACGTTGCCGCGATTCTCGTTGGCCTGCATTGGCGAGTGCCGCGTGATGAAGAGGTCGAGGAAGCCGTCGCCGTTGAAGTCCGCCAGATTCGGCACCTGGGCGCGGCCCTCGAACCGCTCCGAGGTCAAGGTCGAGCCGCGAATCTCGATGCGATGCTCGCGAAAGCGGAACCCGCCCTCATTAAGGAAGACCACGAGTTGATCGATGGCCGTCAGGCGGCGACTGCGCTGCACATTGCCCGTGGTTGTGCCCGCGACTCCCGGCAGCGAAACCGGCGGCGACACCGTGGCGATGAAGTCCGGCCGTCCATCGCGGTTGAGATCAGCGATGGCGAAACCGTTCACGCCCTTGCGGATGTCGGTCAATCCGGGCACATGCACGCACTCGAAGAGCTGTCCCACACCCGCCGCATCACGCACGGCGTCGGAATCGGGGAGCTGTTTGAGGGCGGGAGCGCCGTTCACCGGCTGCGGCGTTGCAGGTGCCGTCGCGGGAGTGGCTGAGTCTGGTAACGTCCGTTCTAGCTCAGGTCGATTCCGGTTGGCCAGATACCGGCGAAACTCGTCGAGGCTGACCGAGCCGTTCTGATCCGCATCGGCGGCCCGAAAGCTCTCCGCGCTGGGCGCCTCGTCGCGCGTGATCTTGCCGTCGCCGTTCTGGTCGAGCCGTTTGAATGCCGCAGCGCCTGGCGGTTCCTGACCAACTGCGGGGACACTCGACGAGCAACTCAGCACGATCGCCAGCGAATATCCGATGACGAGTTGAGTCATGGTCTTCATCGCTCAGTTCCTGTTCCGATTTCGGAAGTAGGCACGCACTTCTTCCAGCGTGGCAAGGCCGTCTTTGTTCGCGTCGACGGCGTCGAAGACTCCTGGCTGTGGGTATTCGTCGCGCGAGAGCTTGCCGTCGTTGTTCTTGTCGGCGGCCTTGAACGGCTCGTCGATGCGACCGGCGGCGGGGGTGCGTCGGCGCGGAGTTGGTGGTTCGCCCTCTGCCTTCAGTTGGCCCCCGATCTCGGCATTCCGCTGGTCCTGACGAATCCACTTCGCGGGCTGAGTGCCTCGCTCCCACTCGGCAAACGCGGCTTGCAGTTCCTTGAGCTTGTCGGGGTGACTCGCCGCCAGATCGTGCTGTTCGCCGATGTCGTCCTGGAGGTTGAACAGCATCGGTTCACCCAAGCGCGGAATGCTGACCAGCTTCCAGTCGCCGGCCCGCGCGGCGTGTTGCCGAGCGCCGGCTCGCCAGAAGAGTTGCTCGTGCGGTCGGCCCGGCTTCTCGCCAGTCAGGAACGGAAGCAGGTTCTCGCCGTCCAGTGTAGGCCTCTCGCTCCGCGAGACGTCCACGCCAGCTGCAGCCAGCGCCGTCGCATGGCAATCAAAGCCCATCACCGGCTCGCGATAGGTTTGACCGGCGGGAATCTTGCCTTTCCACTGCATCGCGAACGGCACGCGGATGCCCCCTTCGAACATCTGCCCTTTGTAGCCACGCAGCGGATCGTTGCGCGACGTCGTTTCGGGAGTCGGCCCGCCGTTGTCGCTGTAGAACATGACCAGCGTGTTCTCTTCTTGACCGAGTTCGCGCACTTTGGCCATGACCCGCCCGACGGCGTCGTCGAGGGCGCTCAACATGCCCGCATACGTCTTGCGTTTCGGATCCGAGATGTGCGGGAAGCGGGCTTCGTACTTCGGTGTCGCCTCCAGCGGCGAATGGACGGCATTGAACGCGAGATACAGCAGCCACGGCCGGTCTTTGCTTCGCTCGATGAAATCCACCGACTCGCGTGCAAAGGCGTCGGTCAGGTACTCGGTCTCGTCCGTGACTCGCACTCCGTTGCGAATGATCGGATCGAACTCACGCGGGCTGTCGGGATAAAAGCTACGTGCGCCGCTGAGGAACCCGAAATAGTAGTCGAACCCGCGTTCGTGCGGCCGCAGCCCTTCCTGGAATCCGATGTGCCACTTGCCGACCATGCCGGTTGCGTACCCAGCCGCCTTGAGCTTCTCCGCCAGCGACGGCACGTCGCGGGGCATGCCGAACTCCGGCGACGCATAACGTTCCGGCCCCGAGTTGTGCTCGAACCCGAACCGGTGCTGATACATGCCGCTCATCAGTCCGGCGCGCGACGGCGAGCAGACCGGGTGCGTCGCGTAGCCGTCAGTGAAACGCACGCCGTTGGAGGCGATGGCGTCGATGTGCGGCGTCGGGATGTCCTGGCAGCTGTTCGCACCGATGTCGGCATAGCCGAGGTCGTCGGCAAGGAAGAGCAGGATATTCGGCTTCCGCGGCACCTCCCCCGCGCCCGCGAACGAGTTGACGAGAAAGCAGGTGACGATCAGGAGACGTTTCATGGTGTGTCCTTCGCTGAAATCAGGTGACTTACCTTTGCAGGATCTCGCTTCTGGGGCGGCGCCGCGGGCACCAGTCTGGCCGCAGCCTCAAGACTGCCCAGACTATTGCTCGATCCGCAGCTTCTTGAGCGTCTCGGTCTGGTAAAGCTGGGCCGAGAACTCCGCCAGCAGCACGCGGTCTTGCGGCGTGTAGTTGGCTTCGCCGGTGAAAGTCGTGATGTTGGCGTCGATCTGGCTCTTCAGGTGCATTCCGATAGCCAGGAGGTGAACACGCTGATCGTGCAGCACGTGGCGAATGGCGGCGCCGGGCAGTTGCGAGAGCCGCTGCTTGTCGAAGCTCGGCACAAGGTACCCCGACCACCGGCCCAGCCAGCCGCCGCCGATGACTTTCATCGCCACGATGCCCATGCCCAGCTCGTGAGCTTTGGTTAAACAGTCATCGCGCAGTTGGGTCATCCGGGCGCTCCAGACCGAACTGCTGCCTCGTGGCATGTAGCCGTAGGACAACATGCACACCTCGAATCCGCCGGAGTTGATCAGGGCCAGCGCCTTGTCGAAATAGCCGTGCGCGGAGAAACCGACAAATCGCGTGATCTTCTCGTCGCGGAGTCTGACCAACTCGGCGTGGATCTTCATCGCCTGTTCGACGCTCATCTGCTCCAGTCCCGGCGAGCCGTGGATCAGGAGGATGTCCAGGTAATCGGTCTGCAGCTCCTTGAGTGATTTCTCCACCGCTTTGCGTACCAGTTCCGGCTGGGTGGTCTCGACTTTCGTCACCAGACACACGTCTCGACGCCGGTCTTTGAGCGCCTCGCCGAGGATCGCCTGGCTCTCCATGTAGTTGCCGGCCGTGTCGAAGTAGCGCAGGCCGCGGTCGAAGGCACACCGGATCAACTCCACGCGATCTTCGTACGGCAGCGGATTGCGCCAGGCTTTGGGCAGGGCCGCGCCGCCGTAGCCGAGGATCGGAAGTTTGAGTCCGGTTCGGCCGAGAGTGCGCACCGGGATGGTATCGGCTGGTTCGGCAGCCGAGCCTGCTTGAGCCGCGGCGGGCGTCATGCTGTCGCAGACTGCTGCCGTGGCAACCGCCTGTGCCGCCTGCTTGACGAATTCCCGCCGTCCGAGACTTCTTTCTGTAATCATGAGGCTTCGCTCCAAAGTTCTAACCGCCGAGACCACAGAGGGCACAGAGAACAGACTCGCCTGGAGTCAACGAGCAGCACCCATCTCTTCTCCTCTGTGTACTCTGTGCCTCTGTGTTGAAATCCTCCCGTCCGCATCTTCAGCACGGAGCCGCTTCGCCATGCGGATATTGGTAGTTGGCTTGTGGGTTGGTGGACACGCGATTGGTCGAGCCGTCGTCCAGCCGGTACACGTACAATTGGTTCTTCCCGGTTTCGCCGGAGTGGTAAATCACCGCCGCCTCGCCGTCGATCCAGCGCGGGTAGGCAATCCAAAACGGCTTGCCCGCTTCGTTGGCAATCGGCTTCGGGTTCGTGATCGTCCGCTGCTGCACGTCGAAATCGGCGATGTACAGCGTGCGTCCCGCCATGCCCTTGGTCCTGAATCCCGCTTGGTACTCAAAGCAAATCTTCTGTTCGCTGGGCGAGACGCTCACGCGGTCCAAAAAGCCCCTTCTCGCGAGTTCGCACTCGATCCGCTCGAACTTCGGCTCGCCGTCGGGATTCGGCGTCATCAAGTAGTAACCGCGACCGAGGTTCGGGGGCGCGGACGCCACGAACAGCCTGCCGTCGGTGAGGGCCGAGTGGACCCAGGAACTGTACCGCCGGTCGGTGAGCGCCACTTCCTCGCCCGGTTTGCCTCCCACCTTGCTGGCCATGATGCAGTAACCGCCGGTCGCCGCGTTTTTGCGGTTCCATAAGGGCGTGTTTTTCCCGTCGCGTGTCCAGGTGGGATTGAAATCGGTGTAGGTGCCGTCGGAGAGCGGATGAAGACCCGTGCCGTCCACGTTGATGATGTGGACGGCCGTGATCCACTTGCCGACGTCGGGGTCGTTTTTCAGACGGCGAAAGAACACGAGCATGTCACCGGTTTTGGACCAGGACGGCTTGAAGTCCCAATGGCCGCTGGTCAGCGGCTTCCCCTCTGGCTGGCCGATCTCATTGACATGGATTTCGCCATTGTAGTAATACGAAATCCGCGAACGACGCGGAACCGGCTCCTCGGCGGCTCGGACGATGCGCGGCGCGAAGAGGGCAGCGATGCCACCGTAAGCCAGAGTTCCTTGCAGGAACACGCGGCGGGAAATCGGTTCTTTGTGTGGTTTCATGGTATCACTCCTTGCGACTAATGGATTGCCGAGCTTCACTTTGGGGGACGTAGTACTCGATATAGCCGAGGTGCATCTCGTCGAATGTCTGAGCGCCCCAACGAACTGTCCGGGTCGGATCCGGATTGGCGGGGTTTTTGTCGCTGTTGTCGTACCAGGCGGTGAAGCGGAGCGTGTCGCCGGCCTTGAGCGACAACGGCTCCAAGTAGCGGTACAGCAGTTGCCAGTTGAAGTCGTAGCGCGGGATGTCCAGAAGCGTCGTGGTTTGCCCGTTCGCGCGGGTGACCTCGTACTTGCAGGCTTTGCCGCGCAAGTGCATGTGCGGGAGGAACCCCATGATGGCCGCATCCACCGGCAGGCGCAGGACGGCTTCCTCGCGATGGTTGTCGGCTCCGGGCGGAATGCGGATGCGGGTATTCACGATGCCGGCGACGCGGACCTCGTGCTGCGGCGGCTGCTTGGCCCAGATCAGCCCGATGCGCGAGCGGTCGGTCGTGGCGGTTCCGTTCGGCGTGTAATGCATCTGGAAACGGAGTCTGGCCCCCTTGGGAAGACGCTTGGCGAAGCCGTCGGGATAGACCAGCGTGCTGTTGCCCGGGACGTAAATCCCCCAGAATCCAGCTCGTCCTTCCGCCTCCTCGTCCGGGACATCGCCGTCCGTCCCCGACACGAAGACGAGCACATGATGGACGACGCCCCGGTCTCCGGGCTGGACTTCGATCGCCTGAACCCATTTGTCTTCAGGAAGGTTGGTTTCCACCACCACGTATTGATACGGCATCACTCCCGTGGCCTTGATCGGAACCGGCTCCGAGAATTCAAACACCGCGTCCGGTTTCCCAATCAGCCAGCCTTCCGCGAATTGGCGCGGCTGAGGTGCGTCGCGGCGGTCGCCTTCTGGTTTGCCACCCGCGATCCAGGCCAGCAGGTCCTGCTTCTCGGCTTCGGCCAGCGAGCGATCATTCGCCCACGGTGTGTAAACCTCGCCGGCTTCGCCGTCGGTCTTCGCTTGGGCGGCGAACCAGGGAGGCATGATCCCGCGTTCCACGACCTGCTCGACCATGCCCGCGTGACCCACGAGATCGTCGTAGGTGTCCAGCGCGAACGGAGCCACGCCTCCGTCGCGATGGCATTCGATACAGTGCTGCTGGACGATTCGCGAGATCCGGTTGTGATAGGTCAACTCAGTCGGCAATACCGTTCTGGCAGGTTTCTCCAACGTGCAGCCGGGAGCCTCGGTAGCGGCCACCCGCGGCGGCCTGTCGGATTGGAGCGCGGCCAGCGCATCGGCTAAGTAGTGATAGCGAGGCGCATCGATCGAGTAGCCGAAACCGTATTGGTCGTCGATGGCCCCGTGATAGGCGATCGTCCGCGACCGATCCAGCACGATCACGTCCGTGGTGGTAAGCGCACCGACGCCGCCGGCTAGTTGGCCTTCCTTGTCGTGAACATAGACCGCTCGTCCGTTGAACTGACCGGCTGCCACGCGCATCTCGTCCGGGTTGTCTGTCGCCACGGGGTTGACCAGCACCCAAGCGATGCCGGGGCCGGAAGTCTTGACCAGATCCACCAGTGTCGGTAGGTACTTCTTGCTCAAGGGACAGCTTGTGCTCGTCATCGCCAGGACCGTGACTCGCTGTTCCGCGAGTTCGCTGAGCTTATGCGACTTACGCGCCAGGTCGGTGAATGCCAAGTCCGAAACCAGTCGGCCAACGCCATGATCCCCGGGGCGCACGGGCCGCGGCCCCTGTCGCACCGGAGCCTCAGACGGAGTCGGTCCCGTCGGCGCGGGAGTCTCCGTCGCGGGCGTCCTCACGTCATTCAAGACTCCGCGCATCAGCGCCTTGGCCGCTTCGGGCTTGGTGATCTCGCCGTTGCCGTCGAGATCCAGCCGCTTGAAAAACTCCGACGCCGGGAATTCGTCCGGCGTGACCTTTCCGTCCTTGTTCCGGTCGAGCTGATCGAAGCGTTTTTCCACCGCGTTCTGTGCCCCCGCGCGGCGGGCGGCGGGAACCAGAAGACACGTGGCGCCGAGCACGAGAGCCGCGATCAGGATTCTCCGCGATTTCATGGTGCGTCCTTGGTGAATTGAGGTAAAGTGCCTTTGTAGATCCACGCCGCCGGGCCGGTGGCGCCGGCGCCGCGGGCACCGGTCTGGTCGAAGCCGCAGAAATACCAGACGCGGCCGGCTTCCTCGGGGAACGGCGAGGGACGGATGCTGCGGCAACCTCGCAGGCCGTATTTGGCGTCCGTCAGTGGGTTCTGTTCATCCCAGATGCGCTGATAATGATAGGTGCCGTCGGCGTAGCGGACGAGGTACCACGAACTCTTGCCGATCTCGTTCCCTTCGCCGTGCGGGTCCACCAGCCACAGGCCGATGAGATGGGCGCGCTCGCCGGTGTCGGGATGCGTGACGGGCAGCATATCGTTGTAGGCAAACGTGCTGATGCCAACCGGGCGGCCCCACTGTTTCGCGAAATAGTCGCGCACATCTAACTCCACGGTCATCTTGAAGTTATTGCGCGGGTCAATCCGCTCGATTGCCGCGTCGCGCGTGTCCCAGGCGACGAGCAAGACCTCGCCTTTTCCGTCGGGCGCGGGCACGGCGGTCATGCCGCGGAGTTGCGCGGTGCGAAGCGAGCGGCCGGGCTCGTTCGGGTCTTCCCATTCCTTGATCGGAATCCACTCCCAATGCGCGTCCGGCCCGTCCACGCGGCGGAAGAGGCCGTGGTCTTTCACCGGACGCTCTTTGATCTGCCGCACGTCCTCCTTGGTCGGGCCGTAGGCCACGCCGACGTATTGCACCCCGTTCGCCTCGGCGGCGCAGAGGAAATGGCCCACCATGTCGTCGAGTTCGGGCTTGAGATCCCACGCGATGAGGCCCGGCTGAGCGGGATCATAGACACCGCGGAAAATACGTCCGCTTGCCGATCCGGCGAAAATATAATGCACGCCGGTCACGGCATCGACATGGTCCCAGATCGTCCGTACGTCGGTGGTGTGGTTGGTCTTCTCGCGGTTCCAGCGGTTTGCGGTCAGCAGCGACTTTGTCCATTGGCCGGTGGCGTCGTTGCGAGAGAAGACATACACGCCGGTCGGCTGCGAGCGCCACGCGCCTGTGCCGCAGACCAGCACGGAGACGGGTTCTGGCAGCTTGTTGCCTTTTCCATCGGTGGTAAAGGAAACCGATTTGATGATGCTCAGCCGCATGAACTCCGGCCCGACTTCCAGATCGACTTCCCAGGGCGAGGTGGCCGACTTCTTGACGAGCACTTCCGGGTTCAGGTCCGTTAGACGCTTCGACTCTGGCATGTAGCTCACGCAGCAGTAGAGCATGCCGTTGTGCGGCACGAGTGCGTTGGCCTCGGTGGCCTTGGCCAGCTCGCTGTCCCCCGGCTGCCGAGCCGCGAAGTAATCGGTCGTGAACTTGAAATCGAGGAACGCGCGGTCCGCCGGCGGATGCAGTTCCGGTTCCTTGCCGGTCACGGGGCGCTGTGGCCAGTCTCCCCACGCGCGCTGTGGCCGGTCTCCCGACCGAGCCACCGGGCCGACCGCAGGTCTCCCTGATTCGCTGGAGACCTGACGGTCGGGCGTTTCGGCGGGGTCGGGAGACCCGCGCTGAGCGCCCGCGCCGCCGCCTGGGACGAAAGCCTTCGCTGCTTCCTCCAGCGTGACAAAGCCGTCGCCATTGGCGTCCATCTGTTTGAACCGCTCCGCGTTCGGCAGTTCTTGTGGGCTGAGCTTGCCGTCGCCGTTGCGGTCCAGGCGTTTGAACAAATCCTGCATCTGCTGCGGAATCCGGGCCGCCCCTGCCCGGTCCGCCACGCCCGCGCCGCCCACGCCCGCCGCCGCCGGGCCGACGAATTCCAACAGCGCTCCGCCCGGCCCGCGCAACATGAACAAGCTCGCGACGCCTTGGTAACTGGCCAGCGGCGCCGCCACATCGACACCGCTGGCGGTGAGTGCGTCATGCAACGCCCGCGTATCGCGGACGTTGTGCGTGACGTAGCGGAAACCAAGCACGTCGGGAATCTTGCCCGTGTCCGATTCGCGTTGGCCCTTCGGTGCCCAGCACTTGAAGAGCGTCGCGCCGGTGGTGAACCGCAACTCTTTTTCGCCCGGCAACACGCGGCTCGTCGCCTCCGGCAATTCCAGCGCGCCATAGACGCCGGTGAAAAACTCGCGCGCCTTGGCGAGGTCCGGCACCACGAGGCCGATCTCCAAATCTCGCGCCGCGCCGGGTTGTGTCTCGACGAGTTCAAACGCGGTGCCGTCCGCGTTGCGCGCGAGCGCCCAACGTGTCGTGCCGGCCTGCTTCGCGTCCGTGACCTCGAAGCCGAGCCGTTTCAACCTTGCCACCACGTCATCGAGTCTCTCCACCGGAATCGTCAGCACGCGCAGTCCGTTGCGCGCGGCGATGTCGGCCGGCAGTTTTGCGGGCGGCTGCAGATACACGCGTACCTTGACGGTCGAGTGGCCCGCCGTGAATAGCAGCATCCGCATCGCCACTCCTGCAGCACCGCCCCGCGGCTCGCCGCGCGCGGCCAACCCGAGGCCCTCAGCAAAGAACTTGGTCGCCTGCTCCGCATCGCTGGCGCTCAGGCAAACCTCCAACGAGGGCTTGGCGAGCGAAGACACCGCGTTCAGTGGTTCAGTCGCTCGACGCGAGGGCGCTGTGGTGGGTCGCTTCGTAGCAGACTGCCGTGGCTGCCGCTTCGAATAAAAAGACTGTACCTCCTCCATCGTCACCGCGTCATCCTTGTTTGCATCCCACTGCTCGAACAGAGGCGATTGCTGCATTTCATCCCGCGTGAGCTTGCCGTCGCCGTTGCGATCAAGTTGTTCAAACCGATCCGCGAAGCCGCCAGCGGCAGCGCGTTGTTGCGTCTGCGCCGAGGCGGCGACATAGACGAGAAGCGGTGAAAGAGTGATGAGTGTGATGGCCGTTTTCATGTCAACATCTGCGCTCCTGCGGCTACTTGTGCTCCACTTTCACGATGCCCTTGCTGAACGAGGGCAGCGCGTCCGAGGCGAGATACGCTTTCGCCTCCAGGTCGCCCTTCAAAAATGCATCCCAAAACGCGAGCGTGATTATCTTCGTGTAACGGATGTGGTCTTGGTTGGACTGAAACTTCACCAACCCGTCCTTCAAACCTGAGATACCGCCGAAGCCGTGGTCCATACCCTCGACCCACATAAGATACTTGTCGCCGGGCGGGCTGAGTTCGTAGGGCTTCTTGCGCCACACGGCCGGCTGGCCGGTGCGGGTGGGACCATCGCGCGAGCCGGTCATCACGAGAAAGGGCTTGGTGAAGTGCTCCCACGATTTCTCGGTGAGCATCTCGCCGGGCCCCTGGCCAGAGAGCAGCGCGACTGCCGTCACGCGCGGCTCCGCAAAACTCGTTTCGCGGCCGGCTATGAATGTCTTTGCGCCGCCGATGAGCTGCGCGGTGTTCGCCCCATACGAGTGGCCGCTCATGCCGATACGCTGTACGTCCATTTTTCCGTTGAGGGCGGGCGCCTTCGTCTGGATCTCCGCGAGCGAATCGAGGATGAAGGACACGTCCGCCGGGCGGCTCTGCCAGTCGCGGAAGACCTTCTGGTCACCGACCTTCACACCGAGCGCGCGCGAGTCGGTATGGTCGGGCTGGATTGTGATATAACCGTGGCTGGCCCAGAACTCGGTCAGCGTCAGGTGGCCGTCCTTGCTGCCCCACGCGCCGTGGGAAAACAGGACGATGGGATAGGGGCCGCCCTCGAGCGGATGGTTGATGCGCACGCGCAGCTCCTTGCTCCGCGCCGCGTCGCGCAGAATGAGTTCGGGCACGGTGGCGATCTCCAGCGGTCCGCGTTCGGTTTCCCAGGCATAGTCTTTCGCTGAGGATGCCGGGTTGGCGGCTAGCTTCGGGGGCCGCGCTTCCGGGCCTCGGGGAAGGACCTGGCGGTGGCCGATGAGGTAGCCGTCTTCCGGGTCGTAGATGTTGTAGTAGACGTGGACTCGGTTGCCGGAGACGAGCGTCTCGGGATCGCTCCGGGTGCGATCGCCGTCGGCGGCGTTCACTCGCTCGGCGTAGGGCGGAGCGTCGGGAGCCTGCACGCCAAAGAGCCACACCTCCGAATCGCGGAAGGTCAACGTGCCGCCCTCGCTCTTGAGCACGGCGCTGATGTAGGAGCGCCCCGCACATACGAGCGGCTCCGGTGAGCCGATGACCTTGTGACGCGACTCCGCCGGCGGCGCGATGGTCTGGACTCGCTCCCAATGGCTCGGCGAGTTCTGCCGCCAGACGCCGATGGCGGCAGCGTCCACCAGCGCGAGGATGAGAATCTCATCGCCGAACTCGGGCGCATGCCAGCCGTAGGCGAAGGATTTCACACCGGCGTCGCGGGAGACCACGGTGGTGTGGCCCGTGGCCGTGTCGTGCAACTTGACCTGCCCGCGGTCCGATCCCTCGGCCTCGGCGAAGACGAAGAACGGGGTGTTGTCGATCCACCGCGGCGAGTCCACTCCCATGGTGCGCACGATGCGAGTCTCGCGCTGCGGCTCGGCAAGGTCGGTCCAGTGAAACGCTCCGTCCGAGAGATCGCCCTTGAGGTAGATCAGGCGGGTGCTGGCGGCTTCGGTGCCCCTGCTGGCGAGGACCGACTGGCGGTGCAGGCCGTCGGCGAAGACCGGCGCAGCCTGGGGAACGCCGTCCACGAGGCGCGCCCGCCAGAGCTTAAGGACTTCGCTATCGGCCTTGGTGTAGAAGACGGACCAGCCGTCCCTGTCGCAGCCGAACTCAGGGCCGTTGAAGGTCTGGCGAAGGTTGGCCGCACCGCTGTCGAGGACAAGGCGCGGCGTTTTCGGGTCGGCCGATCCGGTCGCGGGATCGAGGTGTTCCAGCAGGATGGCGCCGCGGGAATTCTGGTAGGTCATCAGCGCCTCGTGCTGCAGAAGCTCGGGATCAATGGCGTCGCGCCAGAGCGGTTCGAAAGCGGACATTTCCCCGGACGGGGCAGGGGGCGGCGGTCCTGGGCGCAGACGGGCCAGTCCTCGAAATTCCTCCTCGGAGAGGGTGCCGCTACGGTCGGTGTCGAGCTGCTCGTAGAGGCTTTCGACGAGTTCGGGACGGCCGCGCAGGCGTCCCTGGCCCAAGGACGCGAGCTTGCGGAACTCCTCCTTGCTCACCTTGCCGTCACGGTCGGTATCGAGGTGTTCGAAGAGCGCGCCGGCGGTCAGGCCGCTGGTCAGCGTGAGCAGTTGCCGGTAGGTAATCTGCGACTTGACAGGGTCATTCTGCCATTCCGTCAGCGACTCGCACGCCCGGTCGTCGAGCCGAATCAGGCCGTCCTCGACTGCCGCCATCGCGGCCACACCCACAAAACTCTTTGTGCCGCTGGCCAGCATTTGGGCGCGGTCCTTGCCGCCACCGTTCCCATAGCCCTCAAAGATGATCTGGCCGTCGAGTCTCACCAGCATCCCCTGGCCGCCATTGGATTCGCTATAGTGCCGCGCCGCCTCCATCGCCGCCACGTTGCGGTCGGGTTGCTTGAACCGTTCGGCAGGGCTGCCAGTGCGGGCGGACTGCCTTTCCTGCGCTGAGAGAGTGAGGCAGGCGAGAACGGCTGACAGGCTGACAGTCGTGATGATCAGTCTCACGGTTTCTCCTTCAGCGTGCCTTTGTAAATCCACGCGGTGTTGTGGAAGTGCCGGCGTTCGACGCAGTGGCCGGCGAAATACCAGACCTTGCCGCGCTCCTCGGGGAACGGGGACTCGATGATCGTGCGGACACCATGCAGGCTTTGTCCCGATGGCAGGTCGCCTTCGGGATAGATGGTGCCGTGCGCGTAGGTGCCATCGAGCTTGCGCACGAGGAACCAAGCGCCGTTGTGCGGCGCTTCCGGGTCTTTCGGGTGCATGATGTAGCTGGTGACCAAGTGCATCCGCTCGCCGGTGCGGGGATCGGTGAAGGGTTCCAGTTGGTTCATGATCGCGCCGCTGACCCACAAACCGGCATTCGGACGACCGCCGAAAAGGCGCTGGAAGTATTTCATGTAGTTTAATTCGTCGGTGGCCTTGCCGGTGGCGGGATCGATGCGCTGGATCAACGGCGGGTCTTCGAGTCCGCCGACGATGACGTGTCTGCTCGGATTCTGCGGGTCGGGGACGACGCTGAGGCCGCGCATCAGATGCTCGTTGAACCGCGGTCCGTCGAACGGCCAGCGATAGACCAGTTCCCACCGCGAATCGGCCCCATCCACGCGGCGGAATAGGCCGCCGTCACGACGGATGTCATCGGCCGAGACATTGCCGCGCATCGGGTTGATGCCGTTGTTTTCGACCAAGCCGCCGGCGACGTAGAGCGCGCTGTCGCATTCGGTAAACGTGACGAGTCGAGCCGTCTTGGGGAGGCCGGGGTCAACTTCCCATCCGAGACGCCCGGGCGCAGCGGGATCGTAGGCACCACGATAGACGCGACCATCGCCCGCGCCGGCGAAAAGGCATTGGCGGCCGGTCTCGGCGTCGGTGTGCATCGCCAACGCGCGCACATCGCCTGGTGAACCGCCGGTGGCGGTGGCCATGGTGCTGATGGTCCACTTGCCCGTGGCATCGTCGCGCACCGCAACGGATGTGGGTTCGTCCTCGTTCACGCCCCACGGCTTCACTTTTCGCCACCACAAACCGGCGACGAGCATCGTGACGGGCTGATCGAGTTTTCGCCCACTTGCATCCACGCTGAACGTCGCGGCGACCAGTGTGTCCACGCGGACGTAATCGGGAAACGTCGCGTCCACCATCCAGCCGCTCGCGGCGGAGTCTTTGCGCACGACCTGGGCGCCCGGCGCGCGACGTTGCGCGGGGTCTTGAGCGAAATAACCGACAGCGCCAAAGAGTTTCCCGTCGTGGGCCGCGAGCCGCAACAGTTCCGTGCCGCCGAGCACTTCACCATTGGCGTCCTTCGTGCCCGGCAGGTAGTCGGGCTGGAATGTGAACTTGAGCGTGGTTTCCTTCGGCTCAATGTCCGGTCCCCATTTCGGATCAATGGGCCGTGTATTCGGAGGAATCCGCTGCGGTGTGGCGCCGGGCGCGCGTGGCTGTGTGGACGCAGGCTTCTTCGCCTCGCCCGCCGCGCCGCCAAGCAAACCGGCGAGTGCCGGCCACTTTTTCGAAGCCGCGCGAATTTCGTCCCGCGACAGCGCCCCATCCGTGTCCGTGTCCGCCACTGGGAGCAACCGCGCCAGACTCGGCATTGCCGCGACTTCCTCCGCGCTCAGTTTGCCATCGCCGTTGCGGTCGAGTTGCTTGAACCGCTCGGCAAGGCCGCCTGCCTGCTCCGCGGCCCACACTGCGGCTGCGATGACGACGACCAAGGACACCGTTTTCATTTCCCCATTCTCCTTGTCCCGTGTTTTGCCTCGTACTCCACACGGATTCCCGTCCGGCAGCGGCGAATCTCGCCGCGGCCGGTCTCCGGCGATCGGCGCTCGTAGTAGATGAACACCTCGTTCTTGCCGAGCAGGGACTCCGCCTCGTAGCGCGCCGTCTCAATGCCGCTGATCGCGCCCTCATCCACGCGGCGAGGCTGTGAAAAAATCGGACTGGCTCC
The DNA here is from genome assembly GCA_023382975.1 of Pirellulaceae bacterium. Classification (GTDB taxonomy): domain Bacteria; phylum Planctomycetota; class Planctomycetia; order Pirellulales; family Pirellulaceae; genus SKKK01. The sequence goes on along the minus strand of JAHDXO010000004.1, from coordinate 100,218 downwards.
GAGCGGAAACGGTGAAGACCCTGGAAAACCAGCATTCGCGAAGGTGCCTGTCCCAGTTTCTTCACAGCCTCGGCGGGGGATGCGCTTGGCTGGATCGTTACCGAGGCTGAGCACCCAGATGGAACCGTCCTTGGATGAACGTCCGGTGGCACCGAGATTACGGCCGGTCGTTCCGGCCATCGCATTCAAAGAAAACCAGGAGATTCCGTTCACGCCGGTCTCGGGGGCGATTGGCTCGACCGAGTAGATGTGCGTGTGGGGCGCATCCGCCGGCATGGTGAGAGTGGCGATGCGTTTCCAGGGGCTGCCGTCCTTGGCGAAGTCGCGGTAGATGGCGATTTGCCGCCGGTCGATAACGCACATCATCAGCAGTTCGCCGCCGAACTCCGGAGCGCGGAAACCCCACGCATCGAACTTGTCGCCCGGTTCGTCGCTGACTTGGTGGACGATACCGGTTTTCGTGTCGAGATAGACAAGCTGCGGCGACGCCGGGCTGCTAGCGGCCCGCACGAAGGTGATCCAATTCGTTCCGGGTACCCAGTGCGAAATGGATCTGAACGCACGGAAGCCGGGCAACTCGTGAATCGTATTCGGTGCGGAAGCCGACGCCCACACCACGGTGTCCTGATCGGGCGAGTAGAACATCAGGCCCGTGTCGGCGGCCATGGCGTCTTGCGTGAATAGGCCGCCACAGGCTCCGCTGGACAGCGTGGTGAGTTGGCGCGCATCGTAGCCTGCGCCGGTTTGCGTGGCTCGCCAGAGCTGCCGGGCGCCGTTGGCGTCTTCCTTGGTGAAGAAGACGGCCCAGCCGTTTCGGTCGCAGCCCCACTCCGGACCGTTGTGCGCCCACCACTGGCCGTTCTTGAAGAACGGGGAGACGCCCTCGGCTACGAGGTAATCGCGTCCGGGCGGTTTCTGGAAGAGCCCCGTCGTGGGATCGAGTTGGCCAACAAGGACCTTGATGTTGCCCGGTTGGCTGAAATCCCAGTACGTGACGCGGTGCACGCGGTCGTTGAATTCAGGATCGCTGAACGCGCAGCCCGGCGACGTGAGCGGCACATCCTCGACGTCGAAACTGCGGGCTGCAGCAGGTCCACGCGAATCCCGCGCCGCAAGCGCGGGACTGAGGATGACAACTGCCAAGCAGCCAATCGTGACGATTGCTTTCATGGTTGGTGAGCCAGTCCATTCGAGCTAATCGTTGGCGCCTCGGTTGCCGTCGGCGCCCTGGGCCTTTCGAAGTCTCTCCAACTCGGCGGCATCGATCACACCGTCCTGGTTCTGATCCAGGCGGTCGAACCACGCGGCGCCGCCCGCCTCCTCCTTCGTGATGTTGCCATCCGAGTTCTTGTCGAGGTTCTTCAGCATCGCTTCCAATT